>NZ_JAMSLX010000006.1:0-2500 GCF_023806085.1 Hephaestia sp. MAHUQ-44 | reverse complement strand
GGAAACAGCCCTAACCTACAGCTAAGGTCCCCAAGTCATCACTAAGTGGGAAAGCATGTGGGAATCCCAAAACAACCAGGAGGTTGGCTTAGAAGCAGCCATCCTTTAAAGAAAGCGTAACAGCTCACTGGTCTAAATAAGGGTTCCTGCGGCGAAGATGTAACGGGGCTAAAGTGATGCACCGAAGCTTAGGGTGTGATCGTTTACGATCACGCGGTAGCGGAGCGTTCCGTAAGCCGTCGAAGCGATCTGGTAATGGGTCGTGGAGGTATCGGAAGTGCGAATGCTGACATGAGTAGCGATAAACAGTGTGAGATGCACTGTCGCCGAAAGACCAAGGGTTCCTGCGCAAGGCTAATCCGCGCAGGGTGAGTCGGCCCCTAAGACGAGCCCGAAGGGGGTAGTCGATGGGAAACAGGTTAATATTCCTGTACCTGGTGGTGTGTGACGGATTTCGTAAGTGGTCATTCCTTATCGGATTGGTTTGGCTGCGAAGAAGTCCCAGGAAATAGCCCCACCGTATAGACCGTACCCGAAACCGACACAGGTGGTCAGGTAGAGTATACCAAGGCGCTTGAGAGAAGTATCCTGAAGGAACTCGGCAAATTGCCTCCGTACCTTCGGAAGAAGGAGGCCCCGTCATTGGGCAACCAGTGGCGGGGGGCACAGGCCAGGGGGTAGCGACTGTTTAGCAAAAACACAGGGCTCTGCTAAGTCGGCTTCAAGACGACGTATAGGGCCTGACGCCTGCCCGGTGCCTGAAGGTTAAGAGGAGGAGTGCAAGCTCTGAATTGAAGCCCAGGTAAACGGCGGCCGTAACTATAACGGTCCTAAGGTAGCGAAATTCCTTGTCGGGTAAGTTCCGACCTGCACGAATGGCGTAACGACTTCCCCACTGTCTCCAGGATATGCTCAGCGAAATTGAATTCTCCGTGAAGATGCGGAGTACCCGCGGTTAGACGGAAAGACCCCGTGCACCTTTACTGCAGCTTCAGAGTGGCATTAGGAAAGAACTGTGTAGCATAGGTGGGAGGCTTTGAAACTTGGGCGCCAGCCTGAGTGGAGCCATAGGTGAAATACCACCCTGTTGTTTTCTGATGTCTAACCACGCACCGTTATCCGGTGCTGGGACCCTCTGTGGCGGGTAGTTTGACTGGGGCGGTCGCCTCCTAAAGAGTAACGGAGGCGCGCGATGGTGGGCTCAGGTCGGTTGGAAACCGACTGTTAGAGTGCAATGGCATAAGCCCGCCTGACTGCGAGACTGACAAGTCGAGCAGAGACGAAAGTCGGTCATAGTGATCCGGTGGTCCCTCGTGGAAGGGCCATCGCTCAACGGATAAAAGGTACGCCGGGGATAACAGGCTGATAACCCCCAAGAGCTCATATCGACGGGGTTGTTTGGCACCTCGATGTCGGCTCATCACATCCTGGGGCTGGAGCAGGTCCCAAGGGTTTGGCTGTTCGCCAATTAAAGTGGTACGTGAGCTGGGTTCAGAACGTCGCGAGACAGTTTGGTCCCTATCTGCCGTGGGCGTCGAAATTTGAGAGGAGTTGACCCTAGTACGAGAGGACCGGGTTGAACATACCTCTGGTGTACCAGTCGTTCCGCCAGGAGCGCAGCTGGGTAGCTATGTATGGACGGGATAACCGCTGAAAGCATCTAAGCGGGAAGCCTCCCTCGAGATAAGATTTCTTAGGACGGTCGAAGACCACGACCTTGATAGATCGGGTGTGGAAGCGCAGTAATGCGTGGAGCTAACCGATACTAATTGTCCTATTCGCGCTTGATGAGTCCCACCATCAATGACAGCCCTGGATTTTCAGGGTGGTCGATGGGATATTATTCATCAGCCAGGTGCATCGATTTAAGAACCCGTTTTTGCCGCACCGGCTTCATTGCCTGGTGGCCATAGCGTCAGTGTCCCACCCGATCCCATCTCGAACTCGGCCGTGAAACCTGACTGCGCCGATGGTACTATCGCTTAAGCGATGGAAGAGTAGGTCGTCGCCAGGCATTGCAGCTGGTGCAGCGAAAACGGAAGTAGAGAACCCATTCACAAGTCCTTCCCCCTTTTGACGCGGGGTGGAGCAGTCCGGTAGCTCGTCAGGCTCATAACCTGAAGGTCACAGGTTCAAATCCTGTCCCCGCAACCAAATAAACGCCGCTAGCCCGTAGGGTTAGCGGCTTTTTTGTGTCCAGCGCACAGGTGCGTTCCGAGTTCAATGGAGAACGCCGCCGGTGTGGCGTAGCCGAGCAAGGAGCGCGGTCGCTCGGTGTTGTAGGCATCGACCCAGCGCGCGAGGCTCGAGCACGCCTGGCGGACCGTGAAGAACAGTGTCTCGTTGAGCAGTTCGTCGCGCATGCGACCGTTTGTAAGCGTGTTCTGTAGGCCGCCTTGCCGCTGAGGGGATTGCTGCGATGCTTGTCGCTGGCAGCGGAGCGGCGCGTTGGATCAGGAAGTCATAGCGGATGAGAGTAGTCATACGAGTAGTCGTATGG
>NZ_JAMSLX010000033.1 GCF_023806085.1 Hephaestia sp. MAHUQ-44 | reverse complement strand
CCCGGAAACGGCGACACCGCCATATCCGGCATCCGGTTCCGCTTCGCTCCACCTCCGCCCGGATATGGCGGCAGCGGCTTTAATCCACTAACAAACCAATCGGTCCACTCGGTGGGGGCAGATCAGGCCGGCGTCCCGGTGCGATGGTATGCCAGCGCCAGCCTCAAGGTTGATCGTCTCTCAGCGTCCGGAGGAGATCCGTATCTACTCAGGCCGAGGACGATGCTCCGGCCGGTTGGTCTTCTTCCTGGCAGCTATGCTGAAGACTATGTCGCCCCTGCCGGATTACCGAAGCCGTCCCGCCGATCGGACAATCCCCGATGATCGATCCGAAGCCCAGTCTCCTCTCGCCATGTGCCTCGCCTGCATGGCGATCGATCATCGAGGAGATTGTAATGAAGACGTGTCTTGTTATCGCCGCTGCCCTCGCCCCCGTGTCGGTCCAGGCGTCCGCGCAGGATTTCAACGGGCCGTCGGTCGGCGTCCAGGCCGGCTGGAACCGAACCGATGCGCGCCTTCCCCAAGGCGGCAACGGCATCCCGGGCATCGACCGATCGACCGACGCGTTCGTCGGCGGCGCGTTCCTCGCCTATGATGATGAGGTGGCGCCGCGGATCGTGATCGGGGGGCAAGCCGAATTCAATGTCGCTGCTTCCGACGATTTCGGTGAAGTTGGAGAGACGGCTGCACGCCGCGTCAATCCCCGCTATGCCTTCGATCTGACCGCCCGCGCCGGGTATCTCACCACGCCGGCGACCCTGCTCTATGTGCGCGGCGGCTATAGCAACGCCCGTGTCCGCACGACGATCGGTACGGATGCCGGCGACCGGTCGTCCTCTGCCCACCGGGACGGCTGGATGATTGGCGGCGGTGCCGAGAGAATGATCACCGACCATGTTTCCGCCCGACTGGAATACCGGTACACCGACCTTGGAGAGGGGCCGGGCAGGTTCGATCGCCATCAGGTCCTTATCGGGGCGGCATACCGCTTCTGATGTTTCGTCCGGAGCGCGGCGATATTGGCGGCTTCGCCCCTCGTATCTCCCCCCCACGCGATTGAGGGATGCGTGTCGCCGGAAAAAGACGCCGCCTTCTCAGCCGCGCTTATAGATCGCCCCATTATATTTCAGCGCCGCTTCCGGCATGTCGAGGAAGGAGATGAACTCACCCGAATTGGGGACGAGTTCAACACGGATCGCGTCGGGCGCGGCGCCGGGCTCGGCCGACGCATGCAGGATACCGAAGGCAACATCGAGTCCCTTGGCGGTCGCATCGACGTCGATCTCTCCGAAGGCCTCGTTGCGGTATCCGAGTCGGCGCCGTCTTGATCTCGCCTCGGTTCAGGGCGGTATAGGTACGCACAATCCTCGGGTCGGCCCTTGAAGCGGGGTCAATCTTGATTTGGGCAACCGATATCTCGAAGGTCGCCGATATTCTTGAATGTTCGATGCGTGCCATTCCGCCATCGTAGGCTGCGCGCCGGTTGGTACAAAGTGCTTGGGTCAAACTCAGGAACGCGCTGGCAGACAACTGCTGCCTTCAACGCTGCATAAACGTAGGGCAAGTTTCGACGGTTCGATTGGCGCGCGCGAATGGCCGTTCTGTTCGCGCGAACTGTCCGTCCTGGTCCTGTCGATGGCTTGCCCTCTCTCAGGCGAATGGCGTGGCGAATTCGACGCGTATACCGCCGGGCATGGCGCAGAAGAAATGGCGCGCGCCTGCATCGCCTCGGATGAAGCCGGGCTCACGCTCGATCACCACGCCCGGCCAGGCGCGCAGCTTTTCGAAGAGCGTCGTCAGGGCCGCCTCGTCCGGCACCGCAAGCGCCAGATGATGCAGGCCCACATTGGTCTTGCGATCGAAAGCGGTGGCATGCGCCGGATCGGTGACGCGCCACAGCGTGAGCATGCTGTGCCCGTCCGACACGAAGGCGGCAGGGTAAGCGGGGTCATTACCCACCACGGCCCAGCCAAGGGCGCCGACAAAGAACTGCCGCGCGGTATCGAGATCGGGCACGGCAAGACCGAGATGATGGATACCGCGAGTCAGGGATTTGGTCATGCCCCGTCTCTGGTTGCGCCGGGCCAGTAAAAGCTGTCGGGCGTGGGCCGCTTGCCGAAGATCGCCTGACCGACACGCACCACAGTGGCGCCTTCCGCGATCGCGTCCTCGAAATCACCGCTCATACCCATCGACAGGCCAGTGATATCCGGCACTCGCCTGACGGCCTCGTCGCGCAGCCGGCGCAGCAGAGTGAAGCACGGCCGGACCTTCGCCATGTCGCTGCTGAACAGCGCCAGTGTCATCAACCCGCGCGGCTTGAGGTGAGGAAACTGGCCGAGCTGATCGACGAACGGCAACAGCGCATCGGGGTGGAGGCCGAACTTGCTGTCCTCGCCCGACGTGTTGACCTGGACATAGACGTCGAGTGAGTGAGGCGACCTTCGCGCTGCTCGCGTGCGCGCGGATCGGGGCGATCCATTCGGTGGTGTTCGGCGGCTTCTCGCCCGAGGCGCTGGCCGGGCGCATCACCGATTGCGATTCGAGCGTGCTGATCACCG
>NZ_JAMSLX010000025.1 GCF_023806085.1 Hephaestia sp. MAHUQ-44 | reverse complement strand
CATGATCCAGACTGATCAAAAAACGCTCTAATTCTCGCCATTCAGCGAATAGATCGGCGGGCCTGAAAGCTGCCGTCCGCCCATCTATCTCTTTTTATCTCCGCTGACTGCGGACGTGGGGACTTAACTGTCATTCTCGGATTGCCCGTCACGAGTTTGCTATTGACCGAAACAGATCTTGAAGTTTTTCACCAAATCTAGCCACCGACAAGTAGGGCCGATCGCTGCCAGCCGCTTTAAGTAACGATATTGACAAACCTATATTTGAATGCCGAGGCACATCCTCAGACAAATTCTCATACGTGACGCACCAGGGCTGCCGAAGTCCACGGCTTCCGAACCAACTTGCCCGCGTCCGGCATTCCCGAATCCTGCAATTTGTGATGCCCAGAAGTCAGGAGGAGATGGATATGTGGCCACCGCTCGTGGACAACGTGGGCGAGTTGTAGCCGTCCATGCTGTCCGGCATGTCTATGTCTAAAACCAGCAGATGCACGTCGGCTCCGTCGCCGAGGATAACCAGCGCATCATCGGCATCGGCAGCTTCGAACACGTCAAAGCCTGCGTCCTTGAGAATACGACGTCGTGCATGCGCACCAAGGGTTCGTCTTCGACGACCATCACGGCCGTTACAGATGATGATTGGACATTCCCGGCTCTCCGCCCGGGAACCGCCCGACTATAGTGACTAAGCAACAAGCAACCCGCGAGCATCGCTATAGATGCAAATTGATCCATGCGATCGGTAATCCCCTCGGAGCGGCATCGTGAAAATGAATGCCGTGGCGACGGCATCCGAACGCGCCACCAGCGTCCCGCCATGAGTCGGGCGATCTCGGATGCGATATGCGAGCCTAGGCCGAGTCCCTGCCGCCCTCGATCATGGCCGCGAAAAAAGGGCTGGAAGAGGCGCTCCCGCGCGATGGGCGCGATCGGCGCCCCGCCGTTCGAAACGGCGACCACCAGTTCGCCATGCGCAGTCGATGCGCCGACCCGCACGGGCTGATCGTTCGCGCCATGCGTGAGTGCATTGCCCAGAAGGTTGGGCAGGAGTTGACCGATCCGCATTTGATCGCAGGCGACCGGCTCTTCATACGCATAGTGAGCGGGATCTCGTGCTCTGGAGAGATCGAGCGCAGTTCCGAAATCACCTGACGGAGCACGGGGTCAAGCGGCTCGCCGATATCGGGAGCGATCGTAATCCCGCCACCGAGACGGCCACGCGCGAACCGCTTGGCGATTTCCGGATAGTGCGGCAAAAGCTCGCGGTGGCGCAATGTCTCGCAGCATCCGTGCGAAATCTTTACGTCCCTGGCGCTTAGCGCGTGCGTGTTCCATGACGGGGTCATGCATCGTCGTTCGCCGTGTTCAACCGAACGAGCATTTTTCCGGTGTTCCGACCGGTAAAGAGATCGGCGAACGCTCGGGGCATTTGGGTAAGGCCATCGACGACCGTATTGGTCCACCGGATCTTGCCGTCCGAAATCCACTGTCCAACATCGCGCAGGAACGCATCCCGGCGACTTGCGTGATCGGTCACGATGTATTCTTGCAATTTGATCCGCTTCCGCATATGGGGATCGACCGATAGCCAGAGGTTTCGGACGAGAAGTTCATCTCTCCCAGGCCGGGGCAATCGGCGCTCGGTAAGCATGAAATTGTCAGTCGTCGGTGCCCCATCGGGCCGACTGACAAGCTGAAACTCGCGCGCGGCATATGTCACAATAACCTTGCCTCAGAAAACATTATGGATTGGAGTAGCGTGCGGCCGCTGCAGACCGCTTCGTTTTCAGCGCCGGCGGGCGTCAGCGAGCGAGTTGGCGATTGAGAAAATCCTCAATCAATGCCGCGATCTCCGCATGGTGCGTTTCGAGCGCGAAATGCCCTGTATCGAGCAGGTGTATCTCTGCGTCTGGAAGGTCGCGCTGGTAGGCGCGCGCACCGGCGGGGATGAACGCGGGATCGTGCCGCCCCCATGCCGCCAGAAAGGGCGGACGGTGCTCGCGAAAATAGGCCTGGAATGACGGGTACAACGCGACGTTGCTGCGATAATCAAGGATCAGGTCGAGCTGGATTTCCTCCGCACCCGGACGCGCCATATAGGCGATGTCGAGTGCATAGCCGTCGGGGGACAGCAGGCTTGGATCGGCGCCGGTGCCATATTGCCAGTTGCGGATCGTCTCCGGCGACAGCGACGCGCGGCAGGCCTCGCGGTTCTCCGCGGTTGGCTCGCGCCAATAGGCTTGCCAATCGCCCCATTCGTCGCTGAAGCCGTCGGTGTAGGCGTTGCCGTTCTGCGAGATGATCGCGGTGATGCGTTCCGGATGGTTCATCGCGAGCCGGAGGCCGACGGGCGCGCCATAATCGAAGATATAGAGCGCGAACCGTTCAAGTCCGATCGCGTCGACAAACCCGTCGATCACCTCGGCCAGCGCGTCGAATGTGTAGGGAAAGTCGCCACGCGGCGGCGCCTTCGTCTGGCCGAAACCGGGGAGGTCGGGCGCGATCAGGTGAAAATGCGCGCTCAGGTCCGGGAGCAGCTCACGGAACATATGGCTGGCGGTTGGGAAGCCGTGCAGCAGCAGAATCACGGGAGCACCGACACGACCGGCCTCCCGGTAAAACACCTCAACGTCGCCGACTTGCTGACGATGGTAGCGCACCGCGGAATCCCACGCTGCGTTCGCGACCATCTCCGGGCCGGCAGTCGTTTCGTCAGCGATATGGGCAGAACCGGGCGAAGCGGATATCATGGGACATCTCCTTTTCTCAAGGCCGAGATAGGAGCCGTCTCAAATTCCATAATCACTTTGTTTCGAGGGATTGAATTGCGGAATCGGGAATAATGGACCGGCTGGACGCGATGGCATTGTTCGTCACGGCTGTGGACGAAGGCTCGCTTGCCGCTGCTGCACGACGGCATCGCCGATCCCCGGCGGCCGTTTCCCGCGCAGTCACGATGCTCGAAGAACTGGCCCGAACCACATTGCTGCTTCGGTCCACCCGGCGCCTGAGCCTGACACCTGCAGGCGCACAGCATGTGGCGACCTGGCGCGAAGTCCTGTTAAAGCTTGATGATATCGGCGCGGAAAGGGACGATACGGCCCTGGGCGGGGAGGTTGTGTTCACCGCGTCCGAGCTGTTCGGTCGCCTGGCGGTGATGCCGGTGGTCGAGCAGTTTATGCAGAAGCACCCCGAAATCTCGGTCCGCGCGATACTCGACAACAGGATCGTCAGCCTGGTCGGCGAAGGCGTAGATGTCGCGATACGGCTTGCGCATCTGCCCGATTCAACGCTGACGGCGATCCGCATCGGCCAGGTGCGGGTGGTGTACTGCGCCTCTCCGGAATATCTGGAGGTGCATGGACGGCCAGAGGTGGTGCGCGATCTGGAGCGTCACATGTGTATCGGGCTGAGCGCGGACAGCGATGCCGAGCTGTGGCCCTTCCGCGCCGCCGCAGAGCACAAAGGCTCCGGGCGATCGGTCCGCGTCCAAACGCGGCTGAGCGTGAGCAACCAGGCTGCCGTCATCGATGCGGCATTGCGAGGACAAGGCATCATCTGCGCGCAATCCTATCAGGTCGTGGACCATCTCGTCGCTGGACGGCTGGTTTCGGTGTTGGCGGAGGTTTCTCCCGCTCCCGTCCCCGCCCATGTGGTGTTCCAGGCCAATCGCGCGAAACGGGGTGCCCGCAGGGCATTCATCGAACATATCGTTACCGACCTGAAGCGAGAGCTCCAGCGCATCGAGGCACGCTTGCCGGGTCAATGAGATGCCGGTGACGCCCCGCCTCGGCTCGGTCAGAGCGCCACGCCTGCTAAAGTGAATCCTTTTGCGACCATAGCTCCATCGCTTGCAGCACCGGCTGGAAGCTGCGGCCTCGCGGCGTCAGCGAATAGTCGACGCGCGGGGGGATTTCGCGATGATCCTTGCGGGCAACGAGCCCGTCCTCTTCCATATCCTTCAGCGTCTTCGACAGCGTACGGTGGGTGATCGCGCCGAGCCGACGCTGCAGTTCATTGAAGCGCAGGGGCTCGTCCATCAACCAATAGAGGATCATCGAGCGCCACTTGCCGCTCAGCAGCGTGAGCGCATTCTCGGCGGGGCAATGCCATCCGTTCTGTTTAACCGCTGCTGCCTTCATCACGGTATCCTATTGGATCGTACTTGCCGACACGTTAGTGTCCCCTATTTTTGGGTTCAAGCATAGGAAAGGGCCCCGGGGCGGGGCCGAAAATACGCCTCCTCGAAAGACAAGCGATGAAAAAGATCGAGGCGATCCTGCGTAGCGATGCGGCCCATTGGGTTGGCGATGGTTTCCCCGTGCGTTCGCTGTTCACCTACCGCGCCAACGCTGCCGCGATCAGCCCCTTTCTGCTGTTCGATTATGCCGGCCCGTGGCACTTTGAGCCCGGCACGGGCGCGACCCGGGGCGTCGGCGAACATCCGCACAAGGGCTTTGAGACGGTGACCATCGTCTATGACGGCGAGGTCAGCCACAGGGATTCGACCGGTGGCGGCGGCACGATCGGTCCCGGCGAGGTCCAGTGGATGACCGCGGGCTCGGGCGTGCTGCACGAGGAGTTTCACTCGCCCGGCTTCACACAGACGGGCGGCCCTTTTCGCATGGTGCAACTGTGGGTGAACTTGCCGGCAAAGGACAAGCTGACCCCGGCGCGGTATCAAGCGATCACGCACGACACGATCCCCGAAATTGCGATCGAGGGCGGTCGCGCGCGGATCATCGCGGGCGATTACCTTGGCAACACAGGGCCTGCGGAGACGTTCACGCCCATCAATCTGTGGGACGTGCGGCTCGATGCCGATGCAGAGGTGACTCTACCCCTGCCGGATGGCCATACCACGATGATCGTCTTGCTTGCGGGCCATGTGACGATCGGCGGTGCGGGTGTCGGTGAAGCCGAGATTGCCCGCCTCTCGACCGACGGCGAAGGCGTGTCGGTCAAGGCGGACGGAAACACGATGCTGCTGTGATGACCGGCGTGCCGATCGACGAACCGGTGTTCGGCCACGGACCGTTCGTGATGAACACCGAAGCCGAGATCCGCCAAGCGATTGCGGACTTCAATTCCGGGACGTTCGGCGCATTGGCACCGGCCTGAGCCGTGCCCGGAGGGAGCGATCCCTCCGGGCATCCGCCGTTTCTTGGTACTCCCTTCCTCCGCTCAAGCGCGGTGGAATTCTGCGTTATCGCGGAAAGCGCCGCTCAAGCCAGGCAAGGACAACGCGGTTCAGTTCGTCCGGCTTTTCATACAATACCCAATGCCCCGATCCCCGGATCATCACGGTCTGAAGATCTGGCACATGGTTTGACATGCCTTCAGCCATGCCGGGCGTGAACGCGACATCGTCCTCTGCGGCGATCATCAACGACGGGACGCGCACCGTCTGATCGACCTTCAGCCCGGCCTGCCAATTGCGAGACAGGTTGCGATACCAGTTGATGGCCGGCGTAAAGCCAGTTGCCTCGAAGCGCGCGGCGAAGAAGGCGAGGTCCTCGGCATCGAGTATCTCCTCACCAAGCATCGGCGTCTCGGGCAGGCCCAGCGGCGTGAAGAAGGCCATGTGCCGATACTCCGCCGGTAAGGCAAAATAGTCAGCAGGCGTGATCACGTTCTTGCGCACCATCGAACGGAAGCTCCGCGCCGGATCGCGTGACAGCAACCGATCCGCTTTGTCTCCATCGTGCATCATCAACACATACATGTCAGGGCTGTAGATCCTGCGCATCTGTTCGAGCGGATCCACGTCCGGATCGGACTCGAACCCCTTCGCGGCCAGGCCGCTGATCTGCTCGGGCTGAAGCCAGTATTGCCAGTGCGGAACGAACGGGGTAGTGATGCTGATCACCCCTGATGTGCGCTTCTCGTGGAACAGCGCCATCTGCCAGGCGAGGATGCCGCCCCAATCGTGGCCCATCCAGATCGCCTTTTTCACATCCAGCGCATCCAGAAGACCTGTGAGGTCATCCATCAGATGGGCCAGGTCATAGTCTTCCCTCGCGGCGGGGCGGTCGGTCAGGCCATATCCACGAAGGTCCGGCGCGATGACGCGGTAACCGGCGCGGGCAAGCGCCGGGATCTGGCGTCGCCAGGAATGGGCAAGCTCTGGAAACCCGTGGAGCAGCACGATCGCCGGACCCGCACCAGCTTCATAGACCGCCATGCGGAGGCCGTTGGTCTCGATATAGCGCGCGGGCGGCATGGGCGGCGGCGGAGCAAAGCCACCTCCCCGAGCAAAAACTGGCGAGGCCGCCGTAAGCGCCATCGTATCCAGGGCCGCCAGCAGGGGGCGCCGAGAGAGGTCCATCGCAATTTCCTTTCATGAGCTGGGGTGAGCGCGGCGCTTCAGCCACCGATCCTGAGCAGATCGCGCCCCGCTTCGCCGCTCAGGGTCGGCTCCCCGCCTCGCGCGCGAGCACACGCTGCACCGCGGGATCGGCGGTCAACCGATAATGCAGCGCCTGGACATTGGAATAGCGTTGCACGCCGTCCGGCAGCATTTTGCTCGCCCAGCGAATCATGGGGAATGCATAAGCGTCGAGGAACGAGCGCGCCTGTCCGAGGATATAGGGGCGCCCATCGAGGTGATGATCGAGAATGCCAAGCTGCGTTCCGGCCAGCTTGTACCCTGCTTCGACCACTGCACGCTTCGCCGCTGCACTTTGGTCGGCGGTGTAGCGAAATGGCGTGAAGATCGGCCAGAATGCGGCGTGCAGGTCCGAGGTGAGGAAAGCCGACCAGCGATGCACCTCTGCCCTGGCGCGCAGATTGTCGTCGCCGGCCAACCCTGCTTGCGGATGTCTTTGCGCCAGATAATCGAGGATCGCGCCCGCTTGGGTCAGCAGCCAGCCGTCTTCCTCGCGAAGGGCTGGTACTGCGCCTGACGGATTCACTACACGCAGCGTTTCCGAGCCAAATTCGACCCTTACCGCTTCATAGGGTTCGCCGATCCACTCCAGCACGATGTGCGGGGCCAGCGAACATGCGCCCGGTGCGTAATAGAGTGTGAGCATGATTTCCTTCTTTGAACGTGCCGAGCTCTCACCGCGCGCCACCAGACCTGCCCAGCCGCATCACGGTTGCCACCGACCGCCGGGGCGCCCGTCGGAGCATGGTCTATCGGCTTCCGCGCCGTCCGGCGGCGCAGGCACTGCGATCGTGGTGCCGATCCTGCGCAGGAACACATGCCGGCATCAGCGCTTGGGCGAGTTCGCCTCCCAAGGCTTCAAGACTACTGCGGCCGCCCAGGCGAGCGAGGCGCAGACCGCAATCGCTCCAGCCATGGGCAGGACGCTGCTGTCCATGAAGGGGCCAGTCAGCGCGATCATCAGCCCTCCTGTCAGCATCTGCACCGTGCCGCCGATCGATGAAGCGAGGCCGGCCATATCCGGGTGTGGATCCAGCGACATCACCATGACGGCGGGGATCACCAGCCCCAGGCACGCAAAGGCCAGAAACAGTCCCGACACCACCACCGGCAACACGTCCGCCCCCGCCCAGACCAGACCGGTCAGGATCAGCGAAGTCGCGGCAAACCCATGAAGCGCGAGGGCGATGAGCCGCTCCATTCCCAGGCTTTCCGCCAGCCGGCCCGCGAATTGAGAAGCCGCAAAAAAGCCCATCGCATTCACCGCGAACGCCAGTGAAAAGCCGATTGGGCTGAGACCATATTGCGAAATGTAGACGAAGCTGGCCGTCGATATGTACACGAACAGCCCGGCTGTGCCGAATGCGCCGATCATGGTGAAACCCATGAATCGCGGGTCGCACAGCAGCGCCTTGCTGCCCTCCCATAGCTGAACCAGGCGCAGCGTCTGGCGCCTCCCTGCCGGGTGCGTCTCGGGCAGGACCAGCACGATCAAGGTGAGACTGAACAAGGCTGCCACCGCAAGTAGCAGGAAGATCTCGCGCCAACCGCCCCAGACAAGGACGAGCGAGCCGGCCAATGGTGCCAGCATGGGTGAAACCGACATCACAATCATGATCGCGGCCATGATCCGGGTCGCCTCCGGGCCGGTGGCCATGTCGCGGACCACCGCGCGCGGAACAACCATCAGCGTTGCAGCGCCCAGCCCTTGCAAGGCGCGGGATGCGAGCATCCAGCCGATCGTGGGCGCGAGCGCGGCCGCGACTGCAGCAGCCGCGAATATCCCGACCCCGATCGCCATCGGCACCCTGCGACCTACAGCATCCGACATCGGACCATAGACCATCTGCGCCAACCCGAACGTAAGCAGGTAAACCGCCAACGTCAGGGCAACGACATTCTCGCCCGTTCCAAGATCCTCCGCGACCCGGGGAAGAGCGGGAAGGTACATGTCGATCGCGAATGGCCCGACTGCTGCCAGAAGGCCCAATATCAACGCCATGCCAAAGAACGGTTCGCGCATCGGGTACCTCGATTTGGATGACATGCGAGAAGCGCGGCCGGCAGCAGCCCCGGAAGAGGGGCAGCGGAAGCTGCCCATTCGCCTTGCCCGTGCGTTACGCGTTTGCGCCACCGTCCACGGTCAGCGTGCTGCCGTTCACCATATGGGCAGCAGGGCCTGCGAGAAACACAACGGCCTCGGCAATCTCTCGTGGCTCCGCAAAGCGGCCGATCGACGAGAGGCTACGCTGAAAGTCGGCACTTTCGCCTTCGGCCGGGTTCGCGTCGGTGTTGGCCGATCCTGGCAGGACGAGATTCACCGTGATGCCCTGCGGGCCGAGTTCACGCGACAGACCCCGCGTGAACGATAGCAGCGCCGATTTCGACATCGCATACGGGGTCACGCCAGGAAACGGGACGCGTTCTGCCAGTGCCGATCCGATCGAGATGATGCGACCGCCATGGGCAAGATGCGGTATCGCAGCTTGTGAAAAGGCAAGCGGCCCGCGCACGTTGATGTCCATCATCGTCTGGAATTCGTCGAGGTCAATTTCCGCGATCGCCCCCGACATTCCGACGGCCGCGCTGTTGACGAGGATATCGAGCCCGCCGAGCGTTTCGACGGACTCTTGAACAGCACGACGGATCGCCTGCAGATCGGCGCTGTCCGCCTGCACGGCAAAGCCGCGCTGGCCGAATTCCCCGATCGAATCCACTACCTCAGCCGCCCGCTCGGCGGAGCTTTGATAGGTGATCGCTACGTCGGCACCGTGCTCTGCCAATGCCCGTGCGATCGCAGCACCAATGCCGCGTGAGCCACCGGTTACAAGGGCGCGTTTGCCCGCTAGATTCGCCATGGTTCTTTCCTTCTGGAGTAGTTGCATAGGGTTCGCCTGCCGGGGACGCTTCTTCCCCTCAGATCGCAGCGAGGAACTTGATGAGTGCCTCGTTCACGCGGGCAGGCGCTTCGTTTTGTACCCAGTGCCCTACATTCTCGAGCCGGACCTGATTGACGAGATTAGGCTGCGCCTCACGCAACGCTTCCAGGCTGGGCGTTTCGGGGTGAAGCATCTGGCTCAACCCGTCGGCAGCGCCCCAGATGTAGAGTGAGGGTTGCCGGATGACGGCATCCTTATACGCCGCCATCAGCTCGAACGTTTTTGGAAAGGCGGTGTAATAGTTCAGCCCGCCACGGAAGCCGGACTCCCAGAATGCTTCGATAGTGTGGCGGACATAGGCGGGATCAGCCCAGCCGGGGACCGCGACCGGTGACGGTCTGAGCATGTGGAGGTCGGGATCCAGAGGATTCCATCGCAACGCCGGCTCCGGGCTTGCGGAAAGCCAGTAAAGGATGCTCCGGATGGCCTGCTCGGCATTGGCAAATTTGCGCTCTGCACCAGCGCGCGCCAGTTCAAAGGCGTAATAGCGATCGCCCAGCCCGAGATCGCGCACATACTGCCAGGGGTCAATTTGCCCGCGCGGCGCGAAGGGAATGCTGATGCTGACAAGCGCCCGGAACCTGTCCGGTCGGATGAGCGACGCCATCTGCGCATGATAGGCGCCCCAGTCATGCCCGACGATCACGGCTGTATCGATCGAGAGCGCGTCAAGAACGCCGATCAGGTCGCCAGTGATATGAAATGCCGTATAGAGTTCGGGGGCTTCCGGTGCGAAGCTTCGGCCATAGCCGCGCATGTCGATCGCGACGGCACGATAGCCGGCATCCGCCACCGCCTGCATCTGGTTTCGCCACGTCTCCGCAGTGTCGGGAAAGCCGTGACAGAACAGAACAGCTGGCCCCTCGCCCTGTTCGACGACGTGGAACTTCCCTTCGATGGCATCCACCATGGTTCGGCGGACGGGCAAGCTCGTGCGGCCCGACGCAGGCCATCCAGGCATGGACGAGAGGCCGAGCCCGAGCCCCAGCATCGCTGCGGTCGTGAGCACGCCACGGCGAGAGGAAGGAATGTGCGTGTCGTCTAACGGTGGCGTGAAAGACATGGCCATATCCTCATCTTGAATCGATGGCGTGCGCTGTTGGCGTGCAGGGGCGCCGGCACGGCGACGCAACCTCCTGTCGAATGGCTACGCTAGCGCCTGCACAACCGCCGTGCGCGGCAGAGGCTGCTGAACCGGTACCGATCTTGCGATGTCGTGAACGCGGTTGAACGAAACTGTCCGCGATCTTCGATCTCTCGGCGATCAAACTGGGCAGAACGACTGCTTACATCGGAAAGCGGTAGGATATCATGAGGCCGCCGCGACTTTCTGGCCCGATTGAAGTCACCATTCCGCGCAGCGAATATTGCGCAGCAAGATGCGCGCGGACCCCGCAGCCTGCGCGCCGCAACATGCTTTCGGCTGATCTAGTGCTGCACGTCGCTCGACCGGCACATCGGGTGCTTCTTGAGCTGACGCGTCGAACCCAGCGCCGACCCGCTCCTGAGAGAGATGGTGCGATCCCGCGTCAAAACTTTTCTGGAAGGATGATTGAGATGGGAAGACGACTTTGGTCCGCCTGGCTGGCGCTATTGTGCGCGCCCGCTGTCTATGCGCAGTCCCCTGAAGAGCACCCCGGCGCCGATCTTATCGTGTTCAACGCGAAGATCGCTACCGGCAATAGCGCGCAACCGGAGGCGTCCGCACTGGCGGTAAAGCATGGCCGCATCTATTCGGTCGGCTCCGACGACGAGGTTCTGGATCTGAAGAGCGCCAACACCAGGATCGTCGACGCAGGCAGCCGCAGGCTGATTGCGGGGATCAGCGACGCGCATACCCATGTACTCAACGAGAGCAGCTACACCTATAATCTGAGGTGGGACGGCGTGCCGACCTTGCGCCGCGCGCTGACGATGCTGCGCGAGCAGGCCGCCCGAACGCCTGAGGGGCACTGGGTCAAGGTGATCGGCGGCTGGTCTCCCTATCAGTTCGCGGAGAAGCGCTTCCCGACCCTAAGCGAGCTGCGTCGGGCGGTGCCGGATCGCCCCCTGATCGTCCAATATGCGTATAACCGCGCCTTCCTGAACGGGCCAGCGATGAAGCTGCTCGGCGTGGGCACCGAACGCTTTCCGCAGCTGCCCGGGACCCAATTCGAGAAGGATCGACGGGGCCAATATACCGGCGTGGTCCATGGCTACACCTTCACCTTCATCGCCCTCGAAACCATGGTGCCGCAGCCTTCCTTCGACGAGCAGGTGAGTGCGCTGGCTCACGCGATCCACGGCCTCAACCGTTTCGGCGTGACCTCGGTCATCGACGCGGGAAATCGGGGCTATCCGAGCGCTCAGGCCACGGTCGATGTGCTCGCCCGCACAAATAGCCTCAATATACGCATGCCGTTTGTCGATATGCAGTTTGGCGACGGCAGCCCGATCAACATGGTCGATGCGCAGATCGAGGCGATCACCCGAACCGCTCCCGTCAGTCCGGGGCAGAATCTCCACCCGGCCCTGGCGCACGGCCACGTCTATCGCGGCGCTGGAGAGGTGCTGCAGCTGGAGGTTCACGATCACGAGAATTTCGATCGTCCCCCGGTGATCATCGATGCCGCGGTAATGCGTCGGCATGTAGCGGAAAATGTGAGCAAGCTGGTCCGCCGGAGAATCCCGTTCCGGATGCACATCAGCTATAATGAAAACATCACGCCTTTCCTCGACGCGCTGGAAACATTGAACGAAACGATCCCGCTTGATGGGCTGCGCTGGAGCATCGAGCATGCCGAGACGATCAGCCCCGAGAATATCGCCCGGGTCAAAGCCCTTGGCGGCGGGATTGCGCTGGATACGAAAATGGCGCTCCACGGAGACGGCTTCATCGCCACCCACGGACGCGACGCGGCGCTGCGCACGCCGCGGCTGCGTGCGCTCGTCGACAGCGGCATCCCCCTGGCGATGACCACCGACGCCTATCGGGCGGCTACGTTCAACCCGTGGGTCGGCATCGGCTGGATGGTTTCGGGAAAATCGGTGTCCGGATCCGAAGTTCTGGCCCCCAACAATCGCCTCACGCGCGCCGAGGCGTTGCGCCTGTTCACCACCGGGGCCGCCTGGTTCATGCATTCGGAATCGGAGATGGGCAGGATCGCAGCCGGGAATCTCGCGGATTTCGCACTATTGGACCGGGATTATTTCACCGTTCCGGAAGACCAGATCTCATCCATCTCCTCGGTATTGACCGTGATGGATGGTAAGGTGGTGTTCGGCGCACAGGAGTATAGCGCCCTGTCTCCGCGCTTGCCCGATGTTCTGCCCAGCTGGTCGCCCATCAAATATTCCGCGGGTGGCTATCACGAAGCGAAGTGACCAAGCGATCGAGTGGCGGCCCGGCGGGTCGCCACTCCAAGGCAGCGCGCGGCCCTATTCTGCGCCAACCTCGAATGCTTCGGTCGCCTCGGTCGTCTTCACGATCCATGATCCGCTCTGGCGAAAGGAGCTCGCCGACGCATAGGTATCTTCCATAAACTGGAAGTAAACGATCTGACCGTCGCGCACCTTGGCGTGAACCGAGAAGGGCGACGTGAACACGCGCCCCATTGCCACCGAGCGATAGGTGAACCTGCCGAAAACGGCGACATCTTCGCCTGAGGCAAACGCTGCGGTGACGCTGAACTCCTCGATCGTCCAATATGCGGCGACCCGGAGGAAGGTGCGGCTATAGGCATCGCGGCCGATGGCAGTCCCAGCCCACGGCTCGATCTGCTTCAGTTCCGGGTTGTCGAAGTTCAGCGAGATATAGACCGCATCGGGCGCAACGAGGCGGAGCGCCGCCGCTTCGACTTCGTCGGGAGCAGTGTGGGAAAGAAAGTCGACAACGACGGCGAGCGACGCCGCGTCCGCGTCCGCGTCCGCGTCCGCCGGGGCCTCAGTCCTTGCAGGTGGCGGCAGCAAGCCAAACGCGTGGGTCGAATGGTCGGTTTCAAGATCAGCCATGAGCGTGTCCTCTTCTTGGGCAAAGGCGGGTCGTCCGCCGGTCAGAGACCCGCTTAGGCAGAGGGCCTGCGAGGCGCCGCGCAGATGCTGCCGCGGAGGTACCAATCTTGCGAGCTATTGCTGCGCATGGCGCCACAACAGACAAGATCTGAAAATGCGCCGCAAGAGTTGCACCCATGCGACAGCCTCGGCGCCGCCTTTTCCGGCAGCTCGGCTAGACCCCTGCAGATCCGCGATGGGTGCCACCTATAGCGGGGCACAGGACCAGAGGTGGCACCCGGATTGCACCATGGGATGCAACGGCAAGCCTGGGCACCAGGCGATGACCGTCCCGTACCCGTCCGGAAACCTGTGAGGAGAACGAGAATGACCAAGAACCAGGCAATCTTTCCCGCCGGCAGGCATGATCTTTATGAACAGCATCGCTATTCTGCAGCAATCAAGTCGGGCGACCTTCTTTTTGTTTCGGGACAGGTCGGTAGCCGGGAAGACGGCACGCCCGAACCGGATTTCGAGCGTCAAGTCCAGCTTGCCTTCGACAACCTCAAGGCCGTCCTCGACGCCGCTGGATGCACCTATGATGACGTCGTCGACATCACCACGTTCCACACCGATCCGGAAAGCCAGTTCGACGTCGTCGCGGCAGTCCGGCAACGAAACTTTACCCAGTCTCCTCACCCAAACTGGACCGCTGTCGGCGTGACCTGGTTGTCCGGCTTCGACTTTGAGATCAAGAGCATCGCGCGTGTCCCCGCGACGAGGTAATCCGGCCTTCCCCTTGCCGAAGGCGCGAAATTGCCGCTTCGGCGAGGTCTCCGCGGGATGTGGATCGCCCCCTTCAGTCTCGTGGAAAATATTCCGCAAGATTCGTGCATCCGCAGCAAGTCGCGCGACGCCGCCACGAAATTCACCCGTTACGGGTGGAGACACCCACTCGGGCCAACAGACTAGCTCCAGAGCGATGGCACGCAGCAGGCCTGCTGGATGCCCGAGAGCGATTGCCGGCCCGCCCAGTTCTGTTCCGAGACCTCTGCTCCGGCCCGAGTCTTCGATTCACACTCCAGCGTTGCTCGACCATTTGCGAAGCGAGCGCGCAACAAGGGGAGAAACCATGACCGCCAGCAAGTTTGAAATTATCGCCACCGGCTCGGCACCCGTAGCGGGGCGGCGACCGTCCGCGATCGCGAACTCCGCTTCGGGCATCGAGTGCGCTGCTCGCTTTGACGGCCTGCACACCCGTTTTCGTGCCGTGATCTTACGGGTGCTCGAGCATCATGAAGGTTTCGAGCCCACGGTGCGCTCGCGGCTCGCCTTCGTCAAACGCCTTTTCAAGGCATGGCAAACCCTCAAGGATCCGGGGCATGCCGCCAGCACCCTCACATTGTGGAGAGCGCTGCGCCGCTTCGAAGCGGAGGTCGCCCTGGCGGAATGCGAGCTGGAATACCTCGAGTTTGAAATCACTGCTGCCCCCGGAAGAAGGCAGGCCCTCCTGATCGATGCTCGCGAGGCCGCCACGGGAAGTCGCCTTGTCTTTTGCGGCTCAGGCGGTGGGCCAGCCTCCGCCGATGGATGACAAGGTGATCACGTCCGCCGCTCAGCTATCGCTCGTTGCCGCGCGTGAGAGACTGGCTCCTTTCTGCAGACCGAGTTGGTGGGGCCGCGCCGGCGTATTTGCCGCGCCGTTGATAGCGGTCCGCGAATCTTTGAATCCCGTGTATACGGGAGGAAAAAGCCTGAGCGCCTTCGCCTGGACGAAATCAGGCGTGCGCAATGACCGGGAGGTCCCGCGAGGGCGGTGCAGCCCTCGAAAGGAGAGACAGTAATGAGCGCGCCCGCCTATTCGTCCTTCACGCAGTGGTATAGCGAAGGTCATCTCGCGTCGTATGTGCGATCGATGAAGTCACCGGGTGGAATCCTCAACCTGATCGAGGCTTCGCAGCCCGCCGGGGACATGTCAGACCCGGCGGTGCCCGATCTTATCCTCTATCAGGATCTGGTCGGCGGTAGCCGAGTCAGCGGCAACCTTGGCGGCGGGCTTTTCAATGTGATGAGCGAGAAGGGCGGTTTCTTTCTCGCAGCGCCGCATTTCGCGAATGAAGTCATTGTTGACACCAGTCATCGGCTCCGGAGCCTGTCGTTTCCGATGGCGCAATGGCAAGCGGTGCTCGATGAAGCCTCAGATGGAAGCTTCTCGTTCGACCGCCCTGGAATATACGGCGGCATGTTCCTCTCCCCTGCCATTCGCTCGGCGCTACGGAATCTATGGGCCCTGTGCGAAGACGAGGGGGCTCCGTCGCGATTGCTGGCGCGCGCGGCAGGCTTTGAAATCCTGGCCGAACTGTGCCGCCTGAGCGGCGCACCGTTGACGCCACCGAAAGGCGGTCTGGCGCCCTGGGCAAAGCGGCGGTCGCTTGAGTTGATGCGGGAGCGAATTTCGGAAGATATCAGCCTTGAGGAGCTGGCGGCCGAAGCTCGGCTGTCACCCTTCCACTTCGCACGTATGTTCAAGCAAAGCGTTGGCGTGCCGCCGAGAGTCCATCTAACTCGGTTGCGGGTGGAGAGAGCATCCGAGCTTCTGGAAATGACAGAAATGTCCGTCACTGAGATTGCTCTGGAAGTGGGATACTCGTCCAACCAGGTGCTCGCCAGGGTCTTCAGCAAGCATCAGCACATGAGCCCGTCGGATTATCGTCGGGCGGTTCGCGATCCGAGCCGGGACATGGTCCAACGGTAAGCGACCGATCACGGGGGGGGCGCCACATCCCTTAGAATTCGATCTCATTCTCTGCGGCAGCCTCGACGTCCAGCCCTGTCCAATGGGCCGCAAAGGCCCACATGTCGGCATGAAGCGCGATGACCTTGTCGAGTGGCATGCCCGCGCCATGTCCGGCTCGTGTCTCAACTCGAACAAGCTTCGGCTTCGATCCTGTGTGCGAAGCCTGCAACGCGGCAATATATTTGAAGCTGTGTCCGGGCACGACGCGATCGTCGGTGTCGGCAGTCGTCGCGAGGATGGCGGGATAATCTTCGCCGGCCTGGATGTTGTGGTAGGGCGAATAGCGCAAAAGCGTGTTGAAATGCTCTTCCTCGTCGGGGTTGCCGAAATCGGACATCCACAAGGCGCCACCGGTGAAACGATGAAAGCGTAGCATGTCCATCACACCGACCCCCGGAAGCGCAGCCGCAAACAGACCCGGGTGCTGATTGACAACCGCAGCCACCAATAGCCCACCGTTTGATTCTCCCTGGATCGCAAGTCCGTCCGCGCTGGTGATCCCCTCCGTCTTGAGGAAGGCTCCGGCAGCTGCGAAGTCGTCAAAGGCATTTTGCCGCTTCTCGAACTGTCCCTCCATATGCCAAGCGCGGCCATATTCCCCGCCGCCCCTCACGTTGGCGACGGCGAAAACGCCCCCCATCTCCACCCAAGCCAGGTGTACGGCACTGTAGTAGGGAACGATGCTGGTCCCGAACCCGCCATAACCGTAAAGCAACGTCGGAGCCGGGTGAGTGACGTCGGTCCGACGAATAATTGAGACCGGAACCCGCGTGCCGTCTTTTGATGCGTAGAAGCGCTGTTCGACCGAGATCCGACGAGGCGTGGCGGACATCTCTACCTTCGCCCAAACTTCGCTCCGGTTCGCCGCTACATCGTAACGAATGACCGTCATTGGCGTGTCGAAACTTGAGTAGATGAAGAAGGCTTCATTGTCCTGTTCGTCACCGTGAAAACTGCCTGCGCTGCCCACTCCGGGAAGCGCAACCGTACCATCGGGCGTGCCGTCCGGCTTAAAGCGGCGAATTTCTGTCTTTGCATCGACCAGATATGTCGCGAGCAACCGCCCCCCGAGCAGCGAAGCGCCGGTGAGCACTGCCTCGTCTTCAGCCACGATCTCACAGGGTGCTGGATCCTGAAGAGTGAGATCGAGCGACACGATCCTGCGTCGCGCAGCGCGGTCGCTCGTCATGGCGTAGAGCAGGCGGCCGGTGGTCCCGATGACCGTCCACTCCGCATCCAATCCATCGATCAGGGAGCGCGGGGTCCAGTCCGCGCCGGTGAGGTCAATTACCGCAAGCGCGTTCACTCCGACCGCGGGCGTCGAATAGATCAGGAGATGACGACCATCGTGACTCCGATCGGCCAGATGCAGCACCGAAGGCCGATCGGGATCGGAATGGATGAGCAGATCCTCCTCCTGGGCGGATCCCACTGCATGGAAAAACACCGCGTGACCCAGGATCTCCGCGGAGGCCGGCTTGCCAGCTTCAGCTTCTGGATATCGTGAATAGAAGAAGCCGGAGCCATCTCGCGTCCAGACGAGGTTGGTGTGCCTTGCCCACCGCACCTCGTCCTCCAGAACGATGCCGGAAGCGACGTCGAGAATCCTGATCGTTCGCCAGTCCGTGCCGCCGCTTTGAACGCAATAGGCTATGCGGGTGCCATCGTCGGACGCCGCCCATTCGGCCAGAGCATCGGCGCCGTCGCCCGACCAGGAATTAGGGTCGATCAGCACCCGGTCGCAGGTATCGGAGCTCTCCTTCATCCGCAGCGTGGGCTGGTTGTCCCTGCCTTGCGTTCGCGTGAAGAAGTATCGGCCTCCACGCTTGCTGGGCGGAGTAAACTGGTCGTAGCTGAGCAGCGCGGCAAGTCGCTCGCGGAAGACGTCGCGGCCCGGCAGGGTCGCAAGGTATCTTTGTGTCACTGCGTTCTGTGCATTCACCCACCGGGCAACGTCGTGGTCGCTGCGCACGTCACCTTCCAGCCAGCGATAGGGATCTGGGACCCTGTGGCCGAAGAGCTCCTCCACCAGATCGTCGCGCTCCGTGGCTGGGTAGTTGGCCTGCGACATCTGACGACGCTCCTGAATGTAGTGATGTGCACCGCCCGAAACCGCGAGGGCGGCGGCCCCCGCCGGTTGGGCGATCTGGACTGGTCAAAGACCTCTCCGCGGGGGGTGGGGAAGGCCCGAAGCGCCTTCCCCCGTCAGTCACCCTGAACGAATGCGAGAAGATCCGCATTTATTAGCTCAGGATGTGTGGCGAAAAGGCCGTGCGAAAGGCCAGGATAGCCCTTGAGCCTGCCATCTCGAACCAATCTGACTGCCTTCGCTGCGCTGTTCTCGATCGGCACGATCTGATCATCCTCGCCATGAAGAAACAGGACCGGCACATCGATCGCTTCCAGGTCTGCGGCGAAATCCGTCTCGGAAAATGCAGCGATGCAGTCGTACTGCGCCTTTGCACCGCCAGACATCCCCTGGCGCCACCAGTTATCAATCAGACCCTGGTTCACTTCGGCGCCATTACGGTTGAACCCGTAAAACGGTCCGGATGCCACTTCCCTGTAGAACTGCGCACGGTTCCCGGTCAGCGCGGCGCGAAAACCGTCAAAAACTGACAACGGGATGCCCCCGGGGTTCGGGCCACTCTGCAGCATTAAAGGTGGGATCGCGCCAATCAACACAACCTTAGCAATGCGCCCTCTCTTCGCGTCGGCGGCATAGCGCACGACTTCGCCCCCGCCTGTGGAATGGCCGATGTGAACGGCATCGAGCAAATCCAGCGCAGCGACGATCGACGCCACGTCGGACGCATAGGTCGACATGTCATTACCGATATCGGTCTGTTCGGATCGACCGTGGCCGCGGCGGTCATGCGCAATCACGCGATAGCCGTGCTGCAGGAAGAACAGCATCTGAGTGTCCCAATCATCAGCGCTGAGGGGCCAACCGTGGTGAAACATCACCGGCTGGGCGTCTCGTGGTCCCCAATCCTTGTAGAAGAGGCAGGTGCCGTCGGATGCGGTTATGATTGCCATGGGGTAAGCTCCTTCAGATACGGTGAGCGGAGCCGGGAAGCAGAAGCGCTGGCGCGCCCCTTCCCGATGAGCCAGGCGCCGTCGGGGCCGATCTGCGCACCCAACGCCGCGAGACCGTGTTCTGCGCCTCGGGTTGTACCTAGTGGACGGCTCGCCACAGTGCGGCGCCGAAACTGCCTTCGCGTTGCCGATCTTGCGGACCCATTGTCGGCGAGCGCGCAGGCGCGCTTTTCGAACCGAGGAAAGTCCTGCGGTCTAGAGCGTTTTTCGATCAGTCTGGATCATA
>NZ_JAMSLX010000022.1 GCF_023806085.1 Hephaestia sp. MAHUQ-44 | reverse complement strand
GTTCGGCCGGCTCAAGGATTGGCGGCGCATCCATACTCGCTACGACCGATGCGCCCACACCTTCATGTCCGCCATCTGCATTGCCGCCACCGTCATCTTCTGGCTCAATCAATGAGTCCTGATCTTAGATGACTATCAAGCACCGAGAGCATGATCGCTAGCCAGGCGTCGGGGCGTCGGGCAGCATTCGGAAGATGAAGCGGGTTTTGTCGTTCGGCGAACACCGATCTTGGTCTACATATGCCGGAAATGCCTCAATGAACCGCACAGATGCCCGGCCGTTGCGCCTATGCATCTCGAAGCTGAAGAGGCAAGTGTCAGGCAAAGATCGAATACGAGATCAAGCAGCTGGAACTTGTGCTGGAGAAAAGTCTGGTCACCGCGGCGGAAAACACTTCTGCGACGAATGACGATCTTGCTGTGAAAGAGACGGCCACCCCTGTCACACGCCCGCCTGATGCTGACCTGCCAGGTGCTCCGAACATCATCGACGAGCTGACGCCGCCGATCAGGCTTCAGAGCTTTCGCGACCCATTCGGCGTACGATCGATCCCCCGGATCGATCGTCAAACGGCCTCATCCTGCAACATCGCCTTGTCCAAGCTGAGATCAGCGACCAGCCACTTGAGCTTGCCGTTCTCTTCCTCCAGCTGACGCAATCGCCGCATCTCCGACGGCATCAGCCCGGCGTACTTCTTGCGCCACGCGTAAAAGGTCGCCTCGCTGATCCCGGTCTTGCGGTACACCTCACCGATGGCCGTCCCATTCTCGGCCTGCTTCAACACGAACGCAATCTGTGCCTCGCCGTATTTCGATCTCTTCATCACTCGCTCCGCTTCCTTGACCCTCCGATCATAACTGGAATTTTCCAGCTCATAACGGTCCAGAAAACGGGCAGCAGGTCAGCCTTCGCTGTGATAGTGTCGGTGACGGTTGGGAAAGGGGGGCGGATCCAGCATTCGAACTTGGCTATTGGCTTTTCAAAGCTGTTCGAGCTCTGACGAACCTGTTCTGGAAGCTCCTCACCGCTTACCAAAGCCTGTCAAAGGGCGTGCTTCGATCCCATCCAAACGCACGAAACTGCGTAAATTTTAAGAGTACGGCGTCGGTTGGGAATAGGATTTTCTTGCGATAGGCTTTTGCCAACCCCAGCCAAATCTCAGTTTGCGATTTTTGCCCCTTTTCACTCCTTCGGGGAGGGGGTTGGGCCGGGCGTTTTCTACAAGTAGATCAAAGGGTTCGTTGAACTCGGCACGCAACGCGCCGTGAGCCCATTTGCAGTTCGAAAGTAGGAATCCGAGAAGCTCTTTTTCTCGGACGGACGCTTCAAATCCATGATTCGATGGGCGTTCTGTGCCAGATTGAGCAGCGCGATTCCGGTTTCCAGATAACCGTCGTCTGCGGCATCCTGACGCTCGATGTCGCGCAGGCACCGATCACGCTCCTCGCGCCATTGGTGAATCAGTCGATGGTGGAAGCCCGCATCGATCTTGCCGTCAGCGCCGATCGTGTTGGGGTAGCCGAACGGTGCGGCGCTTGGCCAATACCCCCACGAACAATCCCGAAGATATCACCGCCGATATGGGACGACTGCTTTAGCTGGTGATCGAGAGTTGGTGGTCGAGACCGGCGTGGTGGGCGACGGTGCGTCGTAACGCAACGTTCAAGCATTCCTTCGTTTGACTTAATATTATCTATAATCTAACATATCTCGCGTCTAAGGGGTGCTTGTGCTGATGGCCGTGGGGAAGGGCGGGCAATGCCCGATCGATATGAGACGAGCGCGATGCGGCGGCGGGGCGAAGTGTGGATTTCCGGTGCGCCCGTAAAGATGGATTTATGCCGGGTTTATTGTAGCGGCTCATCATAAATTCTGTGGTTATCATGATGAAAAATATGATATTTTATTGGGGCTATAGTATGAAATACGGATTGCGTTTCGGTGCCAGCACGTCCGCACTCGCGCTGCTGATTGGCGCTTCGGGGGCGTGGGCGCAGGAAGGTCAGGCGTCGTCGACGGGCGACGGCATTGCTGTCGCTGACGCGGGCCAGGACGATAAGATTGTCGTCACCGGGCTACGCCGCAGCCTCGAATCGGCCGCGACCATCAAGCGGACGTCCGACGGCATCGTCGACGCCATCGTTGCCGAGGACATCGGCAAGCTTCCCGATACCTTCGCGTCGTCTGCACTGGCGCGCGTCACCGGCGTGAACGTGACGCGGGGCGGCGGCGAATCGGCTGGCGTCACCGTGCGCGGCCTGCCCAACATCAGTACCACATACAATGGCCGTGAGATCTTTACTGCAGAGGGGCGCTTCGTTCAGATCCAGGACTTTCCCGCCGGCACAGTGGCCGCGCTGGAGGTCTATAAATCGTCCACCGCAAACCTCATCGAAGGCGGAATCGGCGGGCAGGTCAATGTCCGTGGCCGCCGCCCGTTCGATTTCGGCGGCTTCCATCTGTCGGGCTCGCTCAACGGTGTGAACTGGGAGCAATCGGGCAAACTGTCGTGGAACGGCAATCTGCTCGTCAGCGATCGCTGGAACACCGGCGTCGGCGAAATGGGGCTGTTGGTGAACGCGTCCTATGTCGGCATCAACTTCCTCGATTCGATCCGCGAACAATCGCTCGTGATCGGTACCACCAACCCCGACAACGCGCCTGGCACCACGGGCGGGGTCCGCTATCCCGACGCGCAGGCGATGTTCCTCGGCTATGGCAATCGGTATCGCCCCTCGATCAACGCGGCGTTCCAGTGGCGGCCGACCGCCGAACTGGAAATCTATGCCGATGGCCTGTTTCAGGGCTATCGCGGCGAGGATACCAACCGGTTCATGTTCGTCCCGATCTTCGGCGGCGACGCGTTCAAGCTGACCAATCTGGCTACGCGTGAGGGGCATGGCGATGTCGCACAGAGCGCCACGGTGGCCGGGGCGGGTGCCCCCGATGGATTCTGGAGCACGATCCGCGGCAAGACCAATACCTATCAGGCCGGCGGCGGCGCGATCTGGAAGCGCGACAATCTGCAAATCTCGGCGGACGTCGCGTACACCGACAGCACTTACACGCTCGATGCGATCAACATCGATTATGCCTTTGCAAGCTCGCCGGTGCGTAACGTCGTGTTCGAGGCGCCGACCGGCGATGGCGGGCCGACCTTCGATTTCGTCGATTTCGATGTCACCCACGCCGCGAATTACCTCAGCCGGGGGCTGTTCCAGGAACTGCTCGTGGTGGGCGGCAAGGACATCCAGACGCGCGCCGACGTTCAATATGAATTCGATGCCGGCTTCCTGAAACGCATCCAGTTCGGCGTCCGTTACAACGATCGTGACGCCAATCGCGACCGCGGCGCGCCATATATCTTCAACCTCGACAAGCGGCTGCCTATCAGTGCGCTGCCGGTAGAATTTTCGAGCAATATGCCGGGATTTGCCTTCGACGACGCGCATCCGATCCACACTTTCACCGCCACCTCGTTCGACAGCGTTCGTAACAATGCCGCAGCGTTGCGGCAGTTCTACGGTGCGCCCGAGGGGTTGCCGGCGTTCAACCCCACCGAGAATTTCACCGCCAACGAAAAGGGTTATGCGGCTTACGCCCAGCTCAAATATGGCATCGACCTTGCCAATGGGATGGTGATCGATGGCCTGGTGGGCGTGCGCGCGGTGAAGACCAGGACGCACATCAACGGCTTCATTCGCGACGAGACCGATCCGGCCAACCCGCAATTCCTGCCGACGACGGCGCGCAACGATTATACCGATTATCTGCCCAACGTCAGCGCGCGCGTCGCGTTCACCGACGAGTTGCAACTGCGCCTTGCCTATACGCAGACGCGCACGCGCCCGAACTTCTTCGATCTCAACCCGACGCTGACCGTCGGTCCGCCGGTCAATAACCCGAATCCCGGTGACCCCAACAGCAATCGGCGCGGGATCAATGGCGGCAATCCCGACCTGCGGCCGTTGACGTCCGACAATTATGACGCCAGCCTCGAGTGGTATTTCTCGCGCTCGGGATCGCTCACCGGCGCGATCTTCCGGCGCGATGCGCAGGGGTTCATTTCGCGGACCACGATTCCGATCGACGATCCGGTGTACGGCCCGGCGTGGTTCTCGCGGCCCGACAATACCGGCAACACGCGGTTTCAGGGTGCGGAGCTGTCGTTTGTCAGCTTCCTCGACATCGATGGCTTGCCCGAATGGGCCAAGGGCTTCGGCGTTCAGGCCAACGGAACTTATATCGATTCAAAGGGCGACCTCGCGGTGGCGCTTGCGGGTTCACCCAATGTCGCCGGCCGGCAGGTGCGCTTTAACGGCGTATCGAAATGGGCGTTCAATCTCGTCGGCCTTTACGAACGGCCGTTTTTCTCGGCACGGATGGCCTATAATTATCGCTCGAACTTCGTGACCTTCTACAGCATCGAACCGCTTGATCGCGACGCGAACGGCGATCCGAGAACCGGTGGATTGGTGGAGAAGGGGCGCGGTCAACTCGATTTCTCGACCACGCTCACGCCCGTGCCCAGCGTGACGCTGGCCTTCGACATCGTGAATTTGCTAGGCAATCCGCTACGCCGCTATCGTGAGTTTAACGATGCCGGCGACATGTTTGCGCGCCAGATGGTCTATCTGGAACGCACCTATTCGCTAGGCGTGCGCTTCCGCTTCTGACGTGAGCGTGCGGCGCGCCGCGATTAGGTGTGTCGCACATTACTGTTCCAGCGCCGTTTCACCGCCAGCGATTTGCCATCGTAGACCAGGCTGGCGCGGGGTTTTCTGCAAAATCGGGCGCCTGATACGCGCTCCCTCATCGTGCAGGAGGAGTAGGGAATGATCAGAAAGATGACGCCGATCGGCGTGGCGATGTTGCTCGCGACCGCGGCGACGCCCAGTGCGGCGAGCAACGCGACGCAATCGATCTTTGGGGCGCTGCCCGACGGCCGCGCGGTGCCGGCGGTGACGCTGAGCAACGCCAACGGCATCTCGGCCACGGTGATCGCTTATGGCGCGACACTGCAATCCTTGGTCATGCCCGATCGCAATGGTGAGAAGGCCGATGTCGCGCCTGGGTACGGCACGATCGATGGCTATCTTGGAACGCGACAGTTCTTCGGCGGCACGGTGGGGCGCTTCGCCAATCGGATTGCCAAGGGGCAGTTCACGCTCGACGGCAAGACCTATCAGCTTCCCACCAACGACGGCCCCAATTCGCTTCATGGCGGCGATGCCGGCTTTGATCGGGTGTTGTGGACGATCACCAAGGTTGACTCTGGCCCGACCGCGTCGGTGACGTTGCGCTATGTCAGCCCCGATGGCGATCAGGGCTATCCGGGGACGGTGACGGTCGATGCGATCTATTCGCTCGACGAGGCGAACAATCTGACGATTGAATATCGCGCGACGACCGACAAACCGACGATCATCAACATTTCCAACCATGCCTATTGGAGCCTAAGTGGCGAGGGATCGTCGGTCGGCGCGATGGGCAATGTCGTCACGATCCCGGCCGAGACCTATCTGCCCACCGACGCGACCGCGATCCCGACCGGCGAATACAAGTCGGTCGCGGACACCGCCTTCGATTTCAGGGTGCCGCAGCCTGTGGGCGCGCGGGTGCGCGATGCAAGCGATCCGCAGATCGTGATCGGGCGTGGCTATGATCACAATTGGGTGATCGGCCGCACGGTGACCAGGGATCAGCATCTGATGGCGCGGGTCAGCGATCCGGCGTCGGGGCGCGGGTTTGAATTGTGGTCCAACCAGCCCGGCCTGCAATTCTATTCGGGCAATTTCCTCGACGGCACGACGGTGGGCAAGGCCAACCGCCTCTATCGCGAGGGCGACGCGATCGTGATGGAGCCGCAGATTTTCCCCGATACGCCCAACCGCCCCGAATTCGGATCGGCGCGGCTCGCGCCGGGGCAGACCTATTACAACGTCATGACCTATCGCCTGACGACGGGTCAGGCCGCCAAGTAACGGGGTGCTCTGGAATGAAGCTGCACCTCCTTCTTGCAACCGCCGTCGCGGGCGTGGCGCTTGCCGCCGCACCCGTCGACGCACGCGACCAATGGACCAAGGCCGAGGCCAAACAATGGTATGACGCGCAACCCTGGTTGGTGGGCGCGAATTACAATCCCGCCAGCGCGATCAACCAGCTCGAAATGTGGCAGGCCGCGACCTTTGATCCGGCCAGGGTCGACAAGGAACTGGGCTGGGCCGAACAGCTCGGCATGACGACGATGCGCGTCTATCTCCACAATCTGCTATGGGAAGACGATGCCGAGGGCCTGAAGCAGCGGATGAATGTCTTTCTCGACATCGCCGCCAAGCACCGCATCAAACCGATGTTCGTGCTGTTCGATAGCTGCTGGGACCCCGACCCCAAGCTCGGTCCCCAGCATCCGCCGATCCCCGGCGTCCACAATTCGGGCTGGGTGCAGGCGCCCGGTGCCGCGCGGCTTGCCGACAAGAGCCAATATGGCAAGCTAGAAGCCTATGTGAAGGACGTGGTCGGCAGCTTCGCGAACGACAAGCGTGTGCTCGGCTGGGATGTGTGGAACGAGCCCAACAATGGCGGCGGCGGCAATTACAAGCCGACCCCGCATAAGAAGGAACTCGTCGCGGCTCTGCTCGCGCAGGTGTTCGACTGGGCGCAGTCGGTCGATCCCACGCAGCCGTTGACCAGCGGGCTGTGGATCGGCGACCATTGGGACAGGATCGAGACGCTCGATGCCGTGGAACGCGTTCAGGTCGCGCGCTCCGACGTGATGAGCTTCCACGATTACAACTGGCCTGAAAAATTCGCCGAGCGCGCGCGCCAGATGTTGAGCTACGGTCGTCCCGTGCTGTGCACCGAATATATGGCGCGCGGCAACGGCTCGACCTTTGACGGCTCGCTGCCGATCGCCAAGAAATTGAACATCGCCATGATCAACTGGGGCTTTGTCGACGGCCGCTCGCAGACGCGGTTGCCGTGGGATAGCTGGAAGAAGCCTTATACGCAGGACGAGCCGACGATCTGGTTTCACGAAGTCCTGCGCGCCGACGGCACGCCCTATCGCAAGGCCGAAACCGATCTGATCAAGCGCCTGACCGCGGCGCCCAAGGGCGTGGTTCCCGAAACTGTCTATTGAGGTACGATCGGCGTCGGGGGCGTGCTGCTCCCGACGCTATTGTCCGTCTCGGTTCCAGTCAAACCGCCGACGGTCTTGCGCTTGCCGAGTATGAAGGCTTCGGCAACGAGCCGGACCACCACCCTAAGGCACTTCACACACTGCGGGCGGCGCTTGATTCAGCGCTTTCCCGCACGCCGGCAGCAAAGACGCTCGGCATATTATCTGGATCGCCAGCACCCAAGAGTATCAGCCACCCCACGATCAGCCTTGACATAGAACCTATATTATAAATAATCTTCCATATCGTGCTAGAAAGACATGCGGTCCGCACGAAAGGGCTGCACACGCAAACAGAGGGAGGGAAATTTATGACGACCAGGGTCACTCGCCGGATATTGGCAACGACGACCGCGCTTCTCGGCGCGAGTTGCTGGGCGATGCCTGCGATGGCGCAAGACCAGGCTGCCGCTTCGGTGCAAACGGATGCCGACGATGCGGCGCCGGCCGATATCGTGGTGGTGGGTAGCATTCGACAGAGCCTTGAAGCTGCCGCAGAGATCAAGCGCGAGTCGCTCGATATCGTCGATTCAGTGGTCGCTGAGGATATTGGCAAATTTCCCGATCCGAGCACGGCAGCCGCGCTGCAGCGTATCCCCGGCGTTCAGACCGACGTTGGCGCCGACAATGAAATCGGTGGCGTGCGCATCCGTGGCCTGAACGATATCTCTACCACGCTCGACGGACGCGAGATATTCTCGACCACGGGGCGCAATTTCAACTTCCAGGATTTGCCGTCTACCGCGCTGGGCCGGGTCGATGTGTACAAGACATCGAATGCGAGCCTGATCGAGGGCGGGATTGTGGGTAGCGTCGATCTGCACCTCAACAAGCCGTTCAAATTCCGCAAACCGACGATCGTCGGCCTCGCGCGGGCGAATTATTCGGTCAACCAAAGCCGGGTGGACCCCCAATTCTCCGTTCTCGCAACCGATCGCTGGGATACCGGTATTGGAGAGATCGGTGCGCTGGTTAATGTGTCGTGGCGTCGCAGCCAATGGGATCGGCCCTATCTCTATCAGGCGGTACGCCGATCGACCGCGATCGCGCCGTTCAATCTGCCGGGTCTGATCTCGAACAACGTTGCCGGTGGGGTCGCGCAATATGGCGTGTTCGAACGTCCCCAGGTCAACGCTGCGTTCCAATGGCAGGCGTCGCCAAGCCTCCAGATCTATCTCGACGGTCTCTACACCGGTTACAAGTCGGATCAGCAGTCGGGCTTCGTCGAAGCGCAACTCTATAATACCGGCACGACGATTTCCGACATCGCCGTCGGTGATCGGTGCTTTACGGCGCTCGTCAATCCCAATGGGTATAATGCCAACAAGCAGCAGATAGGCGCGGGTAATTATACCACGCAGGATTTATGTGAAATCGACAGCGCGACCTATTCGAACGCGACCGCCTTCTCCAGCTCGCAGGCACGTTTCCAGACGCGCAACAATTATCTGGTTGGCGGCGGCTTCATCTTCGACCGCGGGCCAGGCCACCTGAAAGCCGATTTTGCGTATCAGAAGTCCGATTTCATCAACGAGGGCTTTGTCGTCGATATCGGCAAGCGTGTCCCGGAAGTGATCGTCGAGGCCAACGCCGGGATCGGTGGACGCTTTACCTTTACGGGCAATCCGCTGAACGATCCCGATGGATATGTCTTTCGCAACGGGCTCAACCAGAATTTCCAGCATGATGTCGGCGAACTGTTCCAGGCGCGGATCGATGGCAGCTTCGACATTGTGTCGAACGTTTTGAGCAAGATCCAATACGGCTTGCGCTTCGCCAATCGGAGCGCGGTTTCGGACCAGGGGCTGGTCAACAAGCTTGCGCCGGGCGGCGATATCGGCGGTGCTGGCGGCGATAAGGGTACCTTGATCAGTTCGACCGGCTTGCCTGCCGATTTCCTGTCGGAAACGCCGGGCATTCCGCGGTTGAATGAAGGGGCGCCATGGCTGACGCCCAATCCGGATTATCTACGCAGTGAATCGGGTCGTGATCTGATCCGGGGAATTTTCGGTGTTCCGCTCGGTTCCCCTCCTTATGATCCGGAACGTCGTTTTGTCGCCCGAGAGAAGACGATGGCTGCTTATTTGCAGCTTCGCTACAAACTCGACGTCGGCGGCCCGATCCGGATCGACGGTGTGGTCGGCGTGCGGCCGACCGTCACCGATCGCCGTATCGAGGGCGCCGGTGTCGTCAGCGGCGTTGTCTCGCCGCGTGTCGCCAAGACGTCGGATTTCGTGCTTCTGCCCAGCGCCGCGATGCGGGTGCGCTTCGACAGCGGTCTGCAGGCGCGTTTCGCTTATTCCGAAGCGATCCGCCGTCCCGAATTCGGTCAGCTCAATCCGGGGATCAGCTATCAGATCAACGGCAACCCGAACGTTCAGAACGGTGGCAATGCGGGCAATCCCAATTTACGGATGCAGAAATCGGAAAGCTTCGACGCCACGCTTGAATATTATTTCCACCGCGGCTTCTTCGCGATCGGCGCTTATCATCGTGCCATCTCCAACCGTGTGATCTCGGGAGCGGCGCTCGAGATGATCGATGGCATCGGCTATAATATCTCGCGGCCGCGCAACGTCGGTTCGGTGACGCTGAAGGGCATCGAGACCGGCGGGCAGGCCTTCCTCGATTTCCTCCCCGGCGCGCTTTCGGGGCTCGGTGTCCAGGCCAATTTCACTTATGCCGATTCAAAGGTGGGCGGCGAGGACGTGCTGGCCGGATACCCGCTTCAGGGCGTCAGCAAGTACAATTTCAATGCGGGCCTGCTCTATGAAAAATACGGTATTTCGGGCCGTCTCATCTACAATTACCGGTCGAGCTATTTCGATCAGAACACGACGGGTCTGACCCTTGTTCGCCCTGTGACCGAAGAACAACTTGCAGACGGGACGGTGCCGGTCAATCTGGGCATGGTCCGCCCAGCCGGGCGGCTCGATTTCAGCATCGGGTATGAAATTACTGACAGGATCCGCGTCGACGTCGGCGGATCGAACATCCTGCGTAACAAATATCGCAGCTATTTCGACGAGCCCGGCTTCAACCGTGACATCCGTTGGGACGATGCGATCTATACCGCCGGGATCCGCGTGCGGCTGTAGCGGCCACCACCCTCCCGGTGTTCGCTATCCATGCGCGGCGCCGCTCGTCTTTCAGGCGGGCGGCGTTCGCGTTTGAGGAGTGCGCCGCCGGGTATGAGCGCTTCTGCACAGACGAATACGCCGCCGCCTTTTCAGGCGGCGGCGTCAGAGCTCACGCCATCTTGAATAGGGGAGGGGGCTCAGAAGGTCGCCAGCCAGCCCCCGTCGACATAGATCGTCTGCCCGGTGATGAAGCTCGCGCCCTTGCTTGCAAGGAACGCGACCGGAGCGGCGATATCGTCCGCCTCGCCCCAGCGCCCGATGGGGCAGCGGCCCTTGACCCAGGCGTCGAACGCCGGGTCTGCGATCAGTGCCTTGTTGAGGTCGGTGGCGATGTAGCCGGGGGCGATCGCGTTGACGAGGATACCATGCGGCGCCCATTCGATCGCGAGTGCCTTGGTGAGTTGGCCGACCGCACCCTTGGAGGCGGTATAAGGCGAGGTGCCCGGGCGTGACGCAGCGGTCATCAGCGAGGCGATGTTGATCACCCGGCCGGGGCGCCCGGCATCGATCAACGCCTTGGCGACATGCCGGCTGAGTTCCCAGATCGCCGTCACGTTGACGGCCATGACATTGTCCCACTCCTCAAGCGTCAGATCGGTGGCTTTGCCGCGCCGATTGACGCCCGCGGAGTTGACGAGAATGTCGGGCGTTCCGACGCGGGTGCGCAGCCCTTCGAACCAGGCGGCGATCTCGGTGCTCTGTGCGAGATCGAAGGCTTCGACATGCACCGTCCGGCCGGTCTCTCGAACCTGCGCGGCGGCGTGGTCGAGTTCACGTGCATCGCGGCCGACGAGGATGATGTCGGCGCCGGCGACAGCAAGCGCACGCGCCGACGCGAAGCCGATGCCCCGCGTGCCGCCGGTAACAAGCGCGAGCGAGCCCGTGAGATCAGTGCCGTTCATTCCGAATCCTCCAAGACAATCATAACTTTGCACGCGGCGCTCGACTGGAATTGCGCGAAAGCCGCGCTGACCTCGCTCAGCGGGAAAGCGTGCGAGATGATGCGATCGAGCGGCATCGTCCCGGCGAGGGCGATCGCTTCTTCAAAATCGCGACGCTCATAGACGCGCGATCCAAGCAACTCGAGTTCCTTGAAATTGACCGCTTGCAGATCGACCAGGGTCGGCTGCTTAAACACGCCGAGATTGACGATCACGCCGCGCGGCCGGACCAGGGTGGTCATTTCGCGCGCCGAAGACGGATGGCCCGCGCATTCGAACAGTAGATCGGCGCCGTTCTGGTCGGTCAGCGCCATCACCCGATCGAGCAGGGCATCGCCAGCGGCGACTGCATCGATCCCGATCGAGCGTGCTAGTTCGAGCCGGCCCGGCACGACATCGCTGACAAGGATGTGCTCGATCCCCTTTGCCTTCAGCACCAGGCTGGTGAGCAGGCCGATCGGCCCCGCGCCGAGGACGATGGCGACGGAAACGTCGTCAAGCTGCGTCCGCGCGACGCCGTGGACGGCGACCGCGAGCGGCTCGATCAGCGCGCCGATCGCGGGCGGCATGCCATCGGGCAATTTTATCAGCGCCTCGGCGGGTACCTTGATATAATCGGCCATCCCGCCATCGACGTCGAACCCGAACAGCCGCAACCGGCGGCAGACGTGCGCGTGGCCGTGCGTGCAGGCGTGGCATTCCCCGCATGAGATCAAGGGGAACATCGTCACCCAATCGCCCACCTTCAGGCCGGTGCCGGTGTCGGCGATCTCGCAGATCTGACCGGCCAGTTCGTGGCCGACGGTAAGCGGCGCCTTTGCGCGAGGATGGGTGCCCGCGACGATGTTGATATCCGAACCACAGAAACCGCAGGCGGCGACGCGGACCAGCGCCTCGCCCTCGGCGATGGTGGGGCGGGTCACTTCCTCGGGAGTGATCTGGTTTGGCCCGGTATAACGGGCAGCGAGCATATTACTCATTTCTCTCCTTGATGTGCTGTGTAGCCGTCAGCGAGCATCAGTACCGTGCCGGTAAAAACCGCGTGGTTGCTGGTCGTCGAGGCGTGAAAATCTGCGAAACGGATTGCCCCACGAAGGCGGGCGACCGGATGGGTGTCCGGCGTTGCCCCAGCATTTTCCGGGTCGGCGGCCAGAGCCACGGACTTGGCAGATAGGCCGATGCTGGATGCCGCATCAGAGCCGATCGCGGCCTTGTCGTTCAGGGAAGCATGCATTGCGGGCCCAGGATCATTCGTCGAGTGGAAGTTCCGGCGTAGCCACCACGGGCGGCAAGCCCGCGGCGCACACGAGATATCCTGCTTGAAAGCTCGACACTCGACAGATTATAGATTATCTCTTTAAGGATGCAAGGCACAATTGCCGCACTGCCCCTTCGCGGCGTCACGGATCATTCCAGCGGCGCGAGGATGGCAGGTGTTGGGCAGCCGCGAACGAAGAGGAGAGGATGATGCAGCGCCGAGACTTTCTGAAAGCCGTCGGGACGAGTGCGGTCGCCTCGAGCGTGGCGGTGCCGCTGATGGCGCGCGGCACGGTGGGCCAGCCCAACGTCATCATCCTGCTGTGCGATCAGTGGAGCTACGGTGCTACCAAGGCGACCGGGCTGGCGCTGGATACCGCACCAACGCTCGATCGGTTGCAGCGGTCCGGGGTAGGTTTCGCGCGCAATTACTGCACCGCGCCGCTGTGCGTACCGAGCCGGGTCTCGATGCTTACCGGGCGCTGGCCCGAGGCGCACCGGGTGCGGATGAACCTGCAGGATCGCGCGGCCTTCTATGAGAAGGACATCTATCAGGTTGCGAAGGCTGCCGGTTATCGCACAGCATTGGTAGGCAAAAACCATAGCTATCTGCGCAAGGGCGACGTTGATTTCTGGCGCGAATATTACCACGAAGGCGCCGCGCCGGATCAAGATGTCTCGCCAATCCAGAAGGCCTATGATCGCTGGCTGCGCGATCGGCACTTCAACGTCGTCGATACGCCCACGCCCTTCCCACTGACGACGCAATTGCCGTATCGCATCGTCTCCGACGCGATGACGTTCATCGACCAGAGCGGCGACGTGCCCTTCCTGATGCAGGTAAGCATCCCTGAGCCGCACAATCCCGAACAGGTGCCAGCGCCTTATTGGGATATGTTCCCGCCGGCGACGGTTCCCGATCGCTGTGCGGGGCCGGAAATGCTGCCCAAATTGGGGGAGCGGCTGCAATGGGAATATCGGATGCAGCAGGCTGCGTTCCCCGATACCGAGAAGCTGTGGCGCCGTTATCGATCGAATTATTTCGGGATGTTGCGGCTTATCGACGATCAGATCAAGCGGCTCACAGACTATCTCGACGCTAAGGGGCTGGCCGACAACACGGTCATCGTGTTTACCGCCGATCACGGCGATTCACTGATGAATTTTGGCATCGGACACAAGGGGTTGGGCCTGCGCGAGACGGTGACGCACACGCCGATGGTCTGGTGGGGCCCCGGCATCCGCCCCAACGCCGCGGCCGATACGGCCTTCACCTCGATGGCGGATCTGATGCCCACATTGTGTGAGATCATCGGCGAGCCGATCCCGCACGGGGTGCAGGGGCGGAGCCTGTTGCCCTTGTTGCGCGGCGACGATTATCCCAAGGATGAGTTCCGCAGTATTTATAGCGGTGTCGGCGTCGGCGGACTGTATTATGAAGATAAGGACGAGGTGCCGCTATCGACGGGGCACGATGACAAGTTGCCGGGCATGTTCGACGAGTTGAACAAAGTCACGTTGAGCGGTAACCAGAAGATGGTGAGGATGGGGGACTGGAAGCTCATGTATGACATGATGGGCTATGGCCAGCTCTACAACCTCAAGACCGATCCATGCGAACTGACCAACCTGTTCGGCCAGCCGCAGCACGCGACGATCCAGGCCGACCTGATGGCGGAACTCGCGATGTGGGTGATTCGATCGCAGGACAGCTTGCCGACCGGCCCGCAAAACGCAAAATACGAGACCAAATGGCCAGCGGCGCATAATTGGTATGCGCCGTACCGCCATATGGGCCGCCCCCCGAACGCCTATATTCCTTAAAGGAGTGGCACGTTACGAAGGCGTCCGCGGTGCGCCGGCGTGATGGGTCGTGTGAGCATTAATATATCGTCTGGAGGTTGTCGTCGTGCCCGTATCGTCCCGAAAATCCGGCAGCAAGCTGGTCTTGCAGACCGCGCCCCAGGCCGCTGCCGCTGCGTTGCGCGATGCCATCATCTCCGGCGAGTTGCAGGGGGGAGATCGCATCCTCGAGCAGGAATGGTCGACCACGCTCGGCATCGGGCAGCCGACGCTGCGCGAGGCGATGCGTGAGCTCGAACATCAGGGATTGCTGCACAAGCTGCCCCAGCGCGGCACCTATGTTACCCAGCTCAGCCCTGATGATTATCGCCAGATCATGGAAGTACGCATCCCGCTGGAGGTGATGGCGATCGAGCGTGCCGCCGCGCGGATGACGCCCGAGCTCGCGGCCGATCTTACCGAGATTGTCGAGACGATGGCCGGAACCGAAAACGATACCGATGTGCGGCGCTTTCACGATTGCGACGTGATGTTCCATCGCAGGATCTGGGAAGCCGCGGGCAATCCCTATCTGCGCGACCTGCTTGAAGCCATCACCTTTCGGTTGTTCGTGTTCTCGATCGTCGGCCGCTGGCATGACAATCCCGACAAGATCGACGAACGGCGCGCGGCCGTGCAGCAGCATGTCGGCATCGTCGAAGGCATCAAATCGGGCGATCCTGCCATCGCCCGCCGCGCCTATATCGCGCAGACCGTGGGGTATTGGAACCAGCAATACCATCTGTCGCTCGACGAGCACGACTTGCTTCGGGGAGCCGACACGGCAAGCTAGACGTGTATCTTCCTGGTCCCGCCGCCGCTCGCCGCTACGCTCGGTCGCGCGCGTTCGGGTGATTGCAGCGAGCAGAATGGGGCGGAGCGGCTACCCTTCGCTCCGGCCGAACCGGCCGGCACATTCCAGGGAATGCCGGTTTGACATCTATTATTTATATTTTATAACGACCCTTCGCAGCGATCAATAAGAGGTAGTCGCATGCATGTGGTTAGGGGAGAGTCCACGGTCACGTCGGTTGCCGACGTTCGACCGAGCAGGACTGTTGTTGAATGCACGATCGCGGCCGCACTCGGGGGGCTGCTTTTCGGATTCGATACTGCCGTTATTTCCGGCGTAACGCATTCGCTTTCTGCGCTTTACGAACTGACGCCATCCTCGCTCGGGTTCACCGTGGCGATTGCCTTGTGGGGGACGATCGTCGGCGCGGCCGGTGGCGGTTATGCCGGGGATCGCTGGGGGCGGCGTGCCAGCCTGCGCGCGCTGGCGATCCTGTTCATCGTCTCATCGGTCGGTTGTGCGCTGGCATGGGACTGGATGTCGTTCCTTCTTTCCAGGTTCGTCGCGGGCGTGGCGATCGGCGCGTCGTCGGTGCTGGGGCCGATGTACATCGCCGAGATCGCGCCGGCGCGCTGGCGTGGCCGGATGGTGGGCTCGTTTCAGCTCATGATCGTGTTCGGCATCCTGGTTGCCTATTTCTCCAACTACATGGTCGGTACGCTGGGGCTTGGCGAGACCGAGTGGCGCTGGAAGATCGGGATATCGGCGGTGCCCGCGGTGCTGTTTTTCGCGATTCTGTTCCGTATTCCCCGCAGCCCGCGCTGGCTGGTCGAACGTGGCCGGATCGATGAGGCGCGGGAGGTGCTGGCGCTGGTGGCGGGGCCGGTTGCCGACCAGGAACTGGTCGACATCCAGCAATCGCTCGCAAGCGATCGTGTTGCGGGCAACCAGCCGCTGTTCTCGCGGCGCTATCGTATCCCGGTGATGCTCGCGATCACGCTGGCGTTGTTCAACCAGTTTTCGGGCATCAACCCGACGCTTTATTATCTGAACGACATCTTCGCCAAGGCCGGGTTCGACAAGGTTTCGGGTGATCTTCAGGCGGTTGCGATCGGCCTGACCAACCTCAGCTTCACGATTCTGGCGATGTGCATCATCGACAAGGTCGGGCGCAAGAAGCTGTTGCTGGTCGGTTCGGTGGGCACGTTCGTGTGCATGTCGGCGATCGCAACGCTGTTCTACACCGGCGCGTATCAGAATCTGCTGTTGTGGCCGCTGGTTGGTTTCGTCGCGTTCTTTGCGGTGTCGCAGGGGTCGGTGATCTGGGTCTATATCAGCGAGATCTTTCCCAATTCGGTGCGCGGCAAGGGGCAGAGCCTCGGCAGCTTCACGCACTGGTTCGCCTGCGCGATGCTGTCGAACTTCTTCCCTGTCGTGGCTGAATATTCGGCGGCGGGGCCGTTCGTCTTCTTCGCGACGATGATGGCGCTCCAGTTTTTCGTGGTGATGCGCTTCTTCCCCGAAACCAAGGGGTTCACGCTCGAGGAACTGCAACAGCAACTCGAAACCAAATAGCGGTCTATTACTCGGGGGGAGCCGAGGCGAAGCGGCGGATCGCACGCGATCTGCCGCTTCCAAAACCGGCTGAACGGCAACCCGAGCTGTCTTCAGGAGAGGTCGGATGCAGAGGCGTAATTTCATCAAGGGCTCGGCCGCGGCGCTTTCGGCCGCGTCACTCGGCGGGGCTGCTTTGGCGGCGAGCACACGGCCCAAGCGGCCGAACGTGGTCTTCCTGCTTACCGATCAGTGGCGCGCGCAGGCGACCGCTTATGCCGGTGATACCAATGCCCGGACGCCGACGCTCGATCGGATGGCGGCGCAAAGTGCGAATTGCGTTAACGCGATTTCGGGCCTGCCCCTGTGCTGTCCGGCGCGGGCGAGCCTGATGACAGGCCAATATGCGCTCAAGCACGGCGTCCTCATCAACGACGTGCCGCTCAAGCCGAACGCGGTGACGCTGGGCGAAGCCTTCCGGAACGCAGGCTATCGCACCGGTTATATCGGCAAATGGCATCTCCACGGCAGCCCCGATGGCCATTACGGACGGCGCGACACCTATGTGCCCGCCGACAAGCAGTTCGGTTTCGATTATTGGAAAGCCAGCGAGTGTGACCACGATTATAACAAGGAGCGCTATTTCGTCGGCAACGATCCGGTGCCGCGCATCTGGCCGGGCTATGCGCCGATCGCGCAGACGGCGGATGCCTGCGCCTATATCGAAGCCGCGCGCGACGAGCCCGATCCATTTTTCCTGATGCTGTCGCTCGGGCCGCCGCACTTCCCGTATCAGACCGCGCCGATGCGCTACAAACAGCGATTCACCGAGGCGGGGATCGATCTGCGCCCCAACGTACCCGAACCCTTGGCCCAACGCGCGCGGACCAGCTTGCGCGGCTATTACGCGCATATCGCCGCGATCGACGATTGCGCCAGGCAATTGCTCGAGACGCTCGAAAAGACCGGGCTTGCAGACGATACGATCTTTGTCTTCACTTCTGACCATGGCGACATGATGTTTTCGCAAGGGCTGGAGGGTAAACTCTATCCTTGGGATGAATCGACCCGGATTCCGCTGCTGATCCGCTATCCGCGGCTACTTGGCAAAGCCGGCAAGAAGATCAGCACGCCGATCAACATTCCCGATTTGATGCCGACGTTGCTCGGGCTGGCGGGGATCGACATTCCGGTGGGTATTCAGGGGATCGATTTCTCCAATTTGCTGGTGGCCGGACAGCGCCCCGGTGGTCCGAAATCAGCGTTCATCAACAATCCCGTGTCGAATTTTCAGCTCCTCGAACGCGGTTTCGACGAATATCGCGGCGTGGTGACCGAACGCTACACCTATGTCCGCGCGGTCGAGGGGCGGCCCTGGCTGCTCTACGACAATCTCAACGACCCGTATCAGAAGCACAATCTGGTCAACACGCCCGAAGGCAAGGCGCTGCTGCCGGAGCTCGATGCCGAGGTGGCGATGTGGCTGCACCGACTCGACGACGATTTCCTGCCGGGTGAGGAATATCTCAAGCGGGCGGGGCTCGAATATTATCACGAGGTCAAGACCCCGGTCGGCACCGCCAAGAGTCCGTGGGGCGACTGGTCCTCGACGATTCGGACCTGAGATGAACGAGGGGGTTTCCACGATGCGGTCGATCGCGCGCAACGGGCTCGGGGCATTCGGGCTGGCGGCGGCACTGCTGTGCATCGGTGCCGCAGACGCGCCCAAGGAACCGGGCGCGATGTTCCACAACCCGGTCTTCACCGGGCGTGGGCAGGATCCGTCGATCCTGCACTGGAACGGCAATTATTATCTTGTCCAGTCGCAGCGTGGCGTCATCCGGGTGTATCGCTCGCGGACGCTGACGGGCTTGCGAACGGCCACGGGCGTGCGCGTCTTCTGGTCGAACAAGGACGAGCTGCCGTTGTCGCAGCTCTGGGCACCCGAGATCACGCAGCTCGACGGCAAATTCTACATCTACTTCGCCGCCGCGACGAACGAGCGGCACGAGAGCCGGCGGATGTATGTGCTCGAGTCGGATGAGCCGACCGGTCCCTATACATTCCGCGGCAAGATCACCGATACCAGTGACCAATGGGCGATCGACGGATCGGTGATCGAGCATGGCGGCAAGCGCTATTTCGTCTGGTCGGGATGGCAGGACAAGCGGCCCGATATGGGGCAGCAGCTCTATATCGCGCCGATGGCGAACCCCTGGACGATCACCGGCGAGCGGCGGCTGCTTTCCAGCCCCGACCAACCGTGGGAACGGATCGGGCCGGAACCGATCAACGAGGGTGCGCAGCAACTCTCGCATGATGGGCGGCTGTTTATCGTCTATTCGGCAAGCCATAGCTTCACCGATGATTATTGCCTCGGCCTGCTGACCTATGACGGTAGCGGCGAGATCACCGACCGCCGCTCATGGACGAAATCCAACGGTTGCGTGTTCTCGAAGAACGTTGCCGGCGGCGTGTACGGCCCTGGCCACAATATCCTCGTGCCGTCACCCGATGGCCGCGAGACGTGGAACGTCTACCATGCGGTCGCCACCTCGGGTTGCGGCTGGAACTGCCGCACGATCCGGATGCAGCCGGTGCGCTGGCGTGCCGATGGCACCCCCGATTTCGGCATCCCCATTCCGCTTGATGAGGCGATTCCGGTCCCCTCGGGCGAGCCGGGGAGTCGGCCGTGACGGCCTGCGTTAGCCACTGATGGCCGCGCCACGCATCATTGCTCGCGATCGTCGCGACCGGCTGGGCGAGGGGCCGATCTGGTCCGCACGCGATGAGGCCGTCTATTGGGTCGACATCATGGGGCAGCGGCTCAATCGGTTGCGCCTCGCCGATGATCGCGTCGAGACATGGGATATGCCCGATATTCTCGGCTGGGTGATCGAGCGGGAGGCGGCACCGGGCTTCGTTGCCGGGCTGGGCCGCTCGATCGTGGGGCTCTTGCTCGATCCGGTGACCATCGAGCCGATTACGAGCATCGCGGGCGAGCCCGACACCAACCGCGTCAACGACGCCAAGGCCGATCCTGAAGGACGGATCTATCTGGGTACGATGCCTGTCGCTTGCGATGCGCCGAGCGGTGCACTCTATCGGCTGGTCGATGATGCGATCGTGCGGCTCGATGCCGGGTATACGATCCCGAACGGCCCCGCTTTCTCGCTCGACGGCTGCTGGATGTACCATGCGGACAGCCGACGACGTGCGATCTTCCGTTATCCCCGGCTCTCTGACGGCGCGCTTGGCGAGCGTCAGGACTGGGTCCGGTTCGGCGATGGCTGGGGCGATCCCGACGGCATGGCCGTCGATGCCGAGGGTGGGTTGTGGGTGGCGTGTTGGGGGGCGGGCTGCGTTGCACGGTTCAGCCCCGATGGGCAGCGCGAGCGGACCATTGCGGTGCCGACGCCACAGGTGACGAGTTGCGTGTTCGCCGGGCCGGCCCTCGACCGGATGTTCGTCACTTCGGAAGGCGATGGCAGCGACGACGTCAACGCCGGCGCGTTGTTCGAAATCGACCCCGGCTGTCGCGGCCTTCCCGGTCAGCCTTACCGCGGCTAGAGTCGATCCGGTGCTGATCGAACCGGATCGACGCTGGATTATCTTTTGTTTGACGTGACTTCCAAGGCGCCAGATGATTTCATCTGGGTCGAAATCACTCTAACCATCGCGCAATCTGCCCCGCCCCGCCTTCCCGAAGGAAGGCAGGGCAGGGGACATCATCAGGATTTCAGCGGGCCGTCGTCATCGTCGTGAACGAGCGCGGCCGCAACGTATATTGCAGGCGCCCGGTGGCGTTCAATTGAGCGCGGCTGGCCTCGGGGACGATATTGGTCGGGTTCGCCGAGGTATTGACCGCATTGCCGCGGTCATCGCCCAGCGTGGTGACCTTGAGCGCGGCACCAGCGGTGTTCTTGCCGAAATCGATGTCAAAGGTGACCGGCTTGTCTGAAACGTTGACCATATTGAGTGACAGGCCTGCCGCGCCCTTGAACGCGGTTGCTTCGACCGGCCCGTTGACGATGGTGCGCAGCACATTGGGCTGTTGTGCGGCGGCAATCATCTGGTGAACGTAATATGGCGGCTGCGCCCAGACCTTGGCCTGATTCATGAAGATCAGGCCCTGGTTCCAGCCGTTATCGTTATGGCCATCGACCTGGAAGGCGTTCGCCGACGAGATCACGTCGACATAGGGCCGGCGCTGGAGTGCGGTGATCGCATAGGCATTCGCCAGCGCCCGCGTGAGATCGTGACTGTTGGCGTTGAGCTCGAACACCACGATCTTGAATTTGGCGTCCTTGGGTCCGATCGCGCGCAATGCCGCATCATAGCTGTCGAGCGCCGCGATCTGGGTGTCGATATTGCCCTCCTTGCGGTTCCAGCCGCCGTCGTCGGGGGTGCGCGTCCACAGATGGACGTCGAAATCGACTTCGGAGCGCCACTGGGCGGCGAGTTGCAGGATCTTCTGATGCGCCGCGAGCGACTTGATCTTGCCGCCGCCGGTGAAATTGAACGGATCCTTGATCACGTCGAGAAAGGTGAAATCGCCGACCACGAGCCGGATGTTGCGATCATAGCCCCAAATGACCTCGGCCTGCGCCTTGAACTTCGCGAAATAGGCGTCGTCCACGGCTTCTTCGTTGCCGAGCTGGATGCGGGTGACCTTATAGGGTTCGGGATGGCCGTCGGCGATCCGTCGGGCGCCCCATGTGGTGGCCGCCGATCCATAGAGATAATCCATCAGGTCGCGGATATCCTCAGGGGTTTCGTCGATATTGAGCGACATGACCGCCTCGACACCCAGCGCTTCGCCGAGTTGGAGAAATTCGAACAACCCGAAGCCGTTGGATTCGTAGGGATACCAGAAGCCGCGCGTTACCGGGCGCTGTGCCGGATCGCCGATCATCGACTTCCATTTGTAATCGGAAACGTCGCCGCAGCCGCCATTGGCGCAGCCGCCGAAGCGGATCGCTTGCGTGCCCTGATCGACCAGCGCCTGCCCGACATCGGCACGCACGGGGACATTCTTGAAACGTCCCCAGGCACCGGGCTCGACGAGCGCATAGCCGATGTCGAGCGTGCCGGCCGCGTCGATCTCGACCGCGAACCGGGCATGATCGTCGGCGCCCGAGGGTGTCAGCGTGAATTGATAGCGTTGCCAGCCGCCTGCGCGCGTCGCGATTGTTTGTGCAGCATAGATCGAGGTGCCGTCGGCATTCTGGAACGAGACCCGGACCGGGAGCGCACGATCGGTCCGCAACACGATCGTGCCCGTGTACGGCTTGCCGCTGGAAACCGACAGGCCCTGCCGATTGAGCCCGCGATTTTCGATTCCCGACCACGACCCGGCGGCAGAACGCGTGATGCGTTGGCTTTGCACGCCCTTGAAGACATCGCTATCGACCAGTGAGAAATTGGTGCCGTGCGTGTTGGTGGCGCGCCACATGCCGCTGATCCCCGCTACGCGCGCTGGCTCGGCGAACGCTTCGCCGAAGAGCATCTGGGTGTAAATGCCGCCATAGATTTCGTGGTTCACGTCCTCCATCCCGACCGCGACGCTGACCGGATTCTGGCCGATCACCTGATCGGTGACGGTGATCGAGCCGACCGCGCGCTGCGCGGCGGCCTCTTCGGCTTGCGCCATCACCGCCGGACTGAAGAACGGGCTGAGTGCGATTGTCGCGACTGCTACCGACACCAAATGACCGCGACCCTTGCGCATCCGAATATCCCCTCAAGATCATGATCGATCAATTATAGATTATCTTTCTGATTCCGGTCCTGAAAGTCAAGCTGGATCGTCCCTGGCCTCGACGCTCGATTTTCTGCTGTGCAAAGAACGCGGTCGAACACGCGGGCGCCGCGTCCCGCTCCTTTGAACGAGCAGTCAAGAGAGGTCGGTGATCGGCGAGCCGTCGCGCCGCGGCGCGCGCTCAGCGCGTGATGCAGCGAAACCCGATATGGCTTGTCGAGGTATCGATCGTTTCGGGGTGCCGCGCGGCGGGGCGATAGCGCTGACAGTAATTGGGCGCGCACAGATGTGACCCGCCTTTGACGACCTTGCGCGGGATCTGGATGCCGAGCATCGGATCATAGCTGTCGCGCTCGCGCCCGCCCTTGGGGTTGGTGGGCATGCAGCAACTCTGGGCTGGTTTGGTCGCACTGCCCAATGCGTACCAGTCGGCGGTCCATTCCCATACATTGCCGATCATATCGTACAGGCCGTAACCATTCGCGGGAAAGCTGCGAACCGGTGAGGTCCATTCCCATCCGTCGAGCATCTGGTTGGCGAGCGGAAACATCCCCTGCCAGTAATTGGCGAGCATTTTGCCGCCGGGTGCGAGCTCGTCGCCCCAGGCATAATCGGTGCCATCGAGCCCGCCGCGCGCCGCGAACTCCCATTCCGCCTCGGTCGGCAATTGCTTGCCTGCCCAGGCGGCATAAGCCTCCGCATCGCTATATGCGACATGGACCACGGGATGATCGTCGAGCCCCTCGATTGTGGTGGCGGGCCCGCGCGGGTGCCGCCAATCCGCCCCGAAGCAATAATGCCACCATTGCGAGGCATCGCCGAGATCGACCGGCGCTGCGGTCTTGCGAAACACCGCCGACCCGGGTTGCGCCATTTCCGGCAGCATGCCCGGATAATCCGCCGGATCGGGCGCGATTTCGGCCATCGTCACATGCCCGGTTGCCGCCACGAAGCGCGCGAAATCGGCGTTGGTGACAGGCGCTTCGTCGATCCAGAATGAATCGACGCGCACCTGCCGAACGGGTACTTCCTCGGGATAGAAACGGTCCGATCCCATCGCGAAATCGCCGCCGTCGATCAGGCGCATCGCAGGGGCGGGCGGTGTCGGCGGAACGGACATGTCAGCCTATTGCTTCTTGGCGAGGGAGGAGCGCAACAGCGGTGTCATCTCGTCCATCGCTTCGGGGTGTCTGGGCATGTTTTGCGTGCCCCAATTCTGCCGGATCGCGCCGTTCAGATAAACGTCATAGCTCTCGCTCCACGGATCGACGTCGCTCGCTTCGGCCCATTTGTCCCATTGGTTCGCCATCTTGATGACGCGTGTGGGGTTTGTGCCGGCAAGGTCGCGCGTCTCGGTTCGGTCGTGGGACATATCGAACAGCTGCCATGGCTGCCGGAACCGTGCAACCAGCTTCCACTTGCCGTCGCGCACCGCGCGATTGCCCTCATGCTCCCAGAAAATCGGCTGGTCGCGATGCAGCATCTGGCCGCGAAAAGCCGGAGCGAAGCTACGGCCCTGCATCGGCACGATCTCATGGCCGTTGAAGATCGTGGGGTAGGTCGCGCCGGCCACCTGCACCACCGTCGGCAGGATGTCGATCAGATGGCCCGGTGTTCGCACGAAACTACCGTCGAGCCCGGCATCAATGCCCTTGGGCCAATGCGCGATCAGCGGCGTTGCAATACCGCCTTCTTCGGTGTGATGTTTGAAATGCTGGAACGGCGTGTTCTGTAACGTTGCCCAGTTCATCCCGGCGAAGGTGGTCGATTTCGGCCCGCCCAATATCTCGGCATTTTCGAGCCGGCCATCGGGACCTTCTTCGGCGTTGCCACCGTTATCGGCGACGAACAGGATCAGCGTATTGTCGAACTGGCCGGTCTGCTTGAGTTGCGTGACGAGCGTACCGACCGCTTTGTCGACCCCGACCAGCGAGGCGGCATAGACCGCCATGATCTTATCGAACCGGTCTTGATCCTCGGGTGAGAGCTTGTCCCAATTATAGGTATTGGGCAGCCGGCCCGGCAGCACCTCGTTCTTGCCGATGAGGCCCATCGCCTTTTGCCGCTCGAATCGTTCCCGCCGCAGCTTGTCCCAATCCTCGCGATATTTGCCGCGGAACCGCGCAACATCCTCGGCTGGGGCCATCAACGGAAAATGCACCCCGACGAACGGCAGATAGAGGAAGAACGGCTTTTGCTGCTGTTGCGCCTCGTGGATGAATTTCACTCCCCAATCGACGAACATGTCCGACGAATACCATTGGCCGGAACCGACTTCGGGGGACGAGGTCGGCGTCTTTTTGCCGTCGATGAACACGAATTTGGCACCCGGATGCGGCTGGCCGGGGAAATAGAGCCCGCCCGTGGCCGAGGTCATTGAGCGATCGAACCCGCGATCCCAGGGGTTGACGCCGTGCGACATGCCAAGATGCCATTTTCCCGACATCGCGGTGAAATAGCCCGCCGAACGGAGTACTTCGCCCATCGTTACGACGCGATTGAGCAGCTTGCCCTGAAGCCCCTTCGACGCCGATACCGAAATCGCTTCGAGATGGCCGACCCCCGCTTGATGTGGATAAGTGCCGGTAAGCAAGGCGGCGCGCGAGCTGCTGCACCGTGCGGTATTGTAGAATTGGGTGAACCGTAGGCCGCTGTTGGCGAGGGCGTCGATATTGGGGGTCGGGATTTCGCTGCCATAGCTCGAAATGTCCGAGAATCCCATGTCGTCGACGAGGATAACGATGATGTTGGGGCGTTGTGCGCTGGGAGCGGGGGTAGGGGCCGGTTGAGGGGGCGTCTGCGCCGCTGCTGGTTGGGCGATTGCAGCGAGGCCTGCCAACAATAACGATTTCGATGCGGTTTTCTTGAACATGGTGCCCCTCCTGACGATCAATATATACATTATATATAATATTGAAGAGATGGCTACCTTATTGTGTGGGTTCGCTCGGAAGAGATGCGGGTTATCTCCGGTGACCGATCAGGCGAACTCGCGCGCCAGCACCGTGTGCCACCCGACGAGGCGTTGCTCGGTGTTTGATCCCACGGTTTGATGGTACGATGCTTTCGTTGGCATGGGCGGAAGCCTTATGGGGCCGATGCGTCACGGGAGCGCCACGACCACGCACGCCGTCCGAGCAGCAATACAGCGATCGCAAGCGTCGCTCGCGGCGGTGAGCCGAGAACTGGGGATCAACTTTCACGTGGATATCGCGAAGGTCCAGACCGCTGAAGGCAGGCTTTACCTGTTCGTCGGCATCGACCGCACAAGCAAGTTCGCGGTCACGCAATTGGTCGACAAAGCCGACAGGCAGACGGCCTGGGCGTTTCTGGAGCACCTCCTCGAAGCCGTGCCCTACCGGGCCTT
>NZ_JAMSLX010000041.1 GCF_023806085.1 Hephaestia sp. MAHUQ-44 | reverse complement strand
GCCGGGGCAGGTCTATTGGTGCGGCGCCGATATCGGCTGGGTCACCGGGCACAGCTATATCGTCTACGGCCCGCTCGCCAACGGCGCGACGACGCTGATGTACGAAGGCCTGCCCAACTGGCCCGACGCCAGCCGGATCTGGCAGGTGTGCGACCGCCACCAGGTCGAGATCCTCTACACCGCCCCCACCGCGCTGCGCGCCTTGATGCGCGAAGGCGACGAGTTCGTCACCAAGACCTCGCGCAAATCGCTGAAGCTGCTCGGCACGGTGGGCGAACCGATCAACCCCGAGGCGTGGCGCTGGTATCACGATGTGGTCGGCGAAGGCCGCTGCCCGATCGTCGACACCTGGTGGCAGACCGAGACCGGCGGGCACATGATCACCCCGCTGCCCGGCGCGCACGGGCTCAAGCCCGGCAGCGCGATCCGGCCGTTCTTCGGGATCGAGCCGCAGATCGTCGATGCCGACGGCGTGCTCCAGACCGGCAACCCGGCCGAGGGCAATCTGTGCATCGCCAAAAGCTGGCCGGGGCAGATGCGCACCGTGTGGGGCGATCACGACCGTTTCTTCCAGACCTATTTCGCGACCTATCCGGGCTATTATTTCTCGGGCGACGGCTGCCGCCGCGATGCGGACGGCGATTACTGGATCACCGGCCGGGTCGACGACGTCATCAACGTCTCGGGCCACCGCATGGGCACCGCCGAGGTCGAA
>NZ_JAMSLX010000043.1 GCF_023806085.1 Hephaestia sp. MAHUQ-44 | reverse complement strand
CAAGGCAACGCCCGACCTTGTGAAACCCGATACAGCACCACCGATCCAGATCGGCGAGTGCGGACAGATCCTTGAAACCCTCAAGGGACCGCTGCCAAGCTACTGCAAATTACAGATCCTGAGCCTAAACTCCAATCTTCCTGAACGACGACTTCGGTTGACGGCTGAGAACAAAAGTTGACGGCTCGGCCGCTACGAACTCGCATCAACGAACGTTGCGATTTGCCTCAGTCAACCTTCGGTGATCGGTCGATTACGTAAATAAGTGAACGGCAGCTTCCGAGACCCACATCTGCGCCGCACAACGGCCGAGAAAGGGCGCTTATCGGACCGACTGGGCCTAACCGAAACCGCCCCCCCCCCGCTTCTTGGTCAAATCGTATAAAGCAGCCCCTCGTTTAGATAATCGTCGAGCGACGTCATATGCGTGCGCTGGCGGTCTAATGAAAATCCCGCGAGCGCGGCAGGATGCGGACGTCGCGGGGATGACCGTGCCTGCGGACGGGCGGGTGTGGGGCCTCGTCAGCGCGAGGACTTTCGGACAGG
>NZ_JAMSLX010000005.1 GCF_023806085.1 Hephaestia sp. MAHUQ-44 | reverse complement strand
ATCAGCAAGATCGCAGCCGATTGGCCCGCCACCCGCTGGGACGAACTGCTCCCATGGAATTGGCAGCCACCTGTCGATCAGCCCATCGCTCAAGCCGCCTGAACCGCGGCCTCCAGGCCACGCTTACCGCTCAACGGCAGGCCATTGACGTGCATATTCGTCATTGATGCTGTTGAATGGTCCGCGGACCTTCAAGAGTTGGATCAAATGGCCCAAAACTCGCCTGGCGGTTTCTGGTCGATCGGATCGCAAACTTCGGGCGCCGCCCGCAGCCCTGAACTGACTCGTCGCCTGAGCAATTTCCGGCGTGACGCCTAGACGTGCCTCTGCGACCTTTTCGCAACCTTCACGTGCCTTGCACCTGCCGCAGCGTGTTTCAACAACCCGTCCACGCGCCCAGCGCGCAGGTTCCACACCATGAACGATCCAAGCAATCGGATTGCCAAAGCAAGGCCTGCCGCCGAGGCGTGGCATCCTCGTGACGTTGCCATCGACGATGTTTACGTCTTTTCTAAAGATGATGGTCTCGGGAAGGCTCATCCCGTTCAGGGATTTTCAAGCTGCGCGGCCCATTGCAATTGCTGGTCGTAAGGCAAGTTCTGGAGGCGCTCAATCTTATCGAGCCGGGCGGGGTCCGATTGCGACATTCGTTTGCTCAAGGCGACAGGAGGCGCTTTCCTAACCGTAATCGCGGTGCGCGCAACCCTCATCAGAGCTCTTTAATGCGACGGGCTCTAAGCTCTGCTCTTCCTACAATGGCGCTTCCAACGTCGCCGGCAACGCCGATCGTCGGGACGCAATTGACGATACGTGTAGAGATGCGTTCTATCCTCTGTCTAACGAGACGCATTGACGTTCTACTCGTCTCCGCGAAATTCGCCCATGCATCGTCGTCGATCTCACTGATCGTCCCGGCGCCTCCCAAACGCATGGCCATACGTGGACTGAGGTCCGGCCAGTGGATGGTCGAGAGGAGATCGTAGAAGGGCGCCAGCCTTGGCCCACTATGGTCGAGCAGGAAGGAAAAGTTCTTCCCGTGGGCGTCCGCGTTCCCGATGATCAGATTGAAGATCGTGACATCCAGCAGGTTGAGCACGGCTGGGGCTGGCTGCCGAACATAGTCTCTCACCAGACTAAAAAGATCACGGAACGATGGTCCGCCCTCGGCGGCGTATTTGCGTTCTGGAGGCACGCCAAGCGCCTGGCAGGCATCTTCCTGATGAAGGCGGAAGGTAAGGCCATCCGCACCAGTCAGTCGGTCATAGCGTTCCACCAATAGGTAGCGACGGTCCTCTGCGATCCGCGCCTCGGCGTGTGCAACAGGTAGTCCCACTCGCGCGGCCAAAGCCATGCAGAAGGCTTCGTTCTCGACCGATCCTGGGAAGTGCTCGATCTCGGGCTTGATGATGTGCGTCGTGGGCTGCCCCGGCGATGGTAATGCCGGCTGTCCGTCCAATAGCACGACGGGTAGCTTTGCCTGGGCTCCCGCAAGGCTGAGGCGCAGCCCTTGCTCTCCGGCGAGTAATGGCCGTGCGGGGAGGCGCCGGAGCACGCGAGTCAGGTCACGCTCCGTCAGTGGTCTCGGATCGTATCGCGTTGCGGCCGGTAGTGGCTGCTGACCTTCGGGAAGCAGCGTCAGCGCACCGGCAACATCTCCCCCCAGTCGGTCGAGCAGGGCAAATTCATTGGCCGACGAAACACCGAGCGCTCCGGCGGCCAGTTCACGTTGGCCGGCTTCGGGCAGGAGACCGCCGAAGAAGGGGCGACACTCGGCGCGACTGAACAGCTCCTCACGCAGTGGCAACGAGCGGGAGAGTGCCGGCTTGCCAGCGCGTAGCCATTCGATGTCATACACGAAGCCAAGATCGCCGTGACGATCCTGCGAGAGTGTCCCGGCGATGGTGTCGTCCCACCACACTTTGAGCGTGCGGTCGATCATCTGCTCTCGACGGCGAGTGTGAGGCCGAGCGCAGCGAGCACGGCCATGATCTTGCCGACTTGCATGGTCTGCTTGCCGGCCTCGAGTTCGATGATGAACCGGATGCCGACCCCTGCCACGCCGGCGAGCTCGTCCTGGCGTAAGCCCTGCTGCTTGCGGGTAGCGCGGATGATGGCCCCGAGATCGGCCGGAGAAGTAAGGGCTGTCGTCATATTCCCGACCGGGGTTATTATCAGTTATATGCCGCTTTGTCGATATAAATGTTACCGATCGGGAAATTTAATCCCCTCAGGCCGAAAATAGTGGCGGCAACTTCCCGGTCGGTAATGTCGTGGCCGCCATCCTAGACTTTGTCTCGAACGGGATTACCATTTCGAGACAAGCTTCTATGGGTAATGTAGTCCTGTAACGAAGCCACCCGCGTCCAGGGAATCAAGCTGTCACGGTCACCTCGTCAACAATCAACGAGGTGACCTGATGAAAGCGTTTGAAGCAGCGACGATTGAGGGGTTCGAAGCGACGATATTTGCCGCCAGTATCGACGAGGCTGCGCGCCTCTTCTGCACTCATCACGAGATATACATGGGGCGAATGCCCCCGGAGTTTACCGTCGGAGCAATACGACGACCCCGCGTAGGCATGAAGCGCCGACATCTGGCCGAGGCGATCGAGCGGGGGTTTCCGGGTGTTGGCTATTATCTGGCGGGGAGAGGCTGGTCCGTGATTTCGGCCGACCTGCTGGTGACATTGGTCCCGCAATGGCCTGCTTGATTTCTGCGCTGCGGCGGAGCCGCGTCCTGATTGGACGCGGCTCCAGGAAATTCCGCTATTCACGGCGGGTCTCAAATATCGCGGATTTTGGTCAATCTTGAAAAGAACCAAGGTTGATGGATGTTGCAGCTAAGTTGACGCGAATCGCCCTTTTCAAAGGTTGATATCAAAGCCTCGGATCGACCGGCTCACTCTCCATCGCCAGCACGCCGAACACGCATTGATGCACGCGCGTGAGCGGTGCGTGTTCGACGAAGCGGTGGAGCGCCTCCAGCCCGAGCGCGAACTCACGGAGCGCCATCGAGCGTTTCGTGCCAAGACCGCGCTTCTTCAAGCGCGCGAGGTTCTCCGGTCGGTCGTAATCTGGGCCGTAGATGATCCGCAAATATTCGCGGCCACGGCATTTGATCGCAGGCTGGAGCAGCCCCTTGCGGCCACGTGCAATGAACTGAAGCGGTTTGACCACCATGCCCTCACCCCCCGCCTCGGTGATCTCTTCCCACCAGGCGATTGCATCGGCCGCCTGCTGGGCATCCTCGATATTGATGACGCGATATTGCGTCGCCAACAGCAATGCGGGGTCGGCGGCAGCCAGCCGGTGCGCGGCAACCATGTGCCAGCCATGATCCTTGTCGTCATGCACTTGGCCTTCGCTGGCGAGCAGATGAAAAGGCGCGATGCGGAGGTCATCGATCCCTGCGAACGGCGCGACATAGCGGTTATAGGCGGCACGATAGCGCGTTGCGTCGTCAAGCCGCGCGTCCGTCCTTGCCTTGAGTGCGGCGACATCGAGACCGTGCGTCTTCGCCACGTCGAGGGCCTTAGACAGCGGAGCCAAGCCGCTGATCGCCGCAGCGCCGACGGCTGCATACTGCCCGCGCACGAGACTCCCGGCCTTCATGCTCCATGGAAGGATTTCGGAGTCCCACAAAACCCAGTCGCTGTTGATCTCACCCCAAAGACCAGACGCTTCCATCCCTGCATCCAAGCGACGCAGTGAGGCGGCCTCCAACGCGGGATCGGTGAAGAAGCGACGACCGGTACGCGTGACGATCACCCCGCGTCCGCCATCCTCGATCCCGAAACGCCGCGCGGCGACCTCCTGCGTGCGCGCAAGCAGCACGAGCCCTCGCGAGCCCATATGCTTCTCCTCGGCGACGAGCGTGGTGACTCCCTGCGTCGCATAATAAGCGAACGCTTCTTCGGGACGCTCCAGCCAGCCGTCGAGCGCGCTCGTCTTCGCCGGCGACATGGTCGGAGGCAAGTGGATCAGCCAGCGTGGATCGACGGCGTGCCGGCTCATCACTTCGAGCGCGGCCGCGGCATTGTCCTCGTGTACGATGACCTTGCCGTAGATGCGGGTGTCGATGATCTGCTTGCCCAGCACGTCCGCGATATCGAGCTGGCGCGATGCCGTCTCACCCGTTGCCGGCGACGGCTCGGTCAGTGGCCTGATCGGCTCGTAATAGGTTTTCGCTGCGGGCACCGAGACCAATTCAAGCTCGGGATAGCGTAGCGCGGTCAGCTTGCCGCCGAACACGCAGCCGGTGTCGATATCGATCGTGCCGTTGACCCAATTGGCCTCGATCACCGGCGTGTGCCCGTAAACGACCTTGGCGCGGCCCTTGTAATCGGCCGCCCAATCGAAGCGCACCGGCAGGCCGAACTCGTCGATCTCGCCCGTGGTCTCGCCATACATGCAAAACTCGCGCACGCGGCCCGATGCGCGGCCCTGCATCTCTTCCTTGAGACCGGCGTGCGCGACAACGAGCTTGCCGCCATCGAGGACATAATGACTGATGAGCCGATCGAGCCAGTCGCGCATTGAGGCGACGAACTCCGGCGGCTCCTGCGCGAGCTGTTCGATCGTCTCGGCGAGGCCATGGCCGATCTTGACGTTGCGGCCAGCGAGATGCCGATGCAGCTTGGCATCGTGGTTCCCGACCACGGCGAGGGCGCTTCCATTTTCAACCATGTGCCGCGCGATACGCAGGACATCGGGCGACCGCGGACCACGATCGACCAGATCGCCGATGAACACGGCCTTGCGGCCCTCGGGAGGCGTCACCGACACCTCCTTCCCATCCCAATGCACTTGATAGCCGAGCTCGGCCAGCAATGTCTCGAGCTCATCGGCGCAGCCATGGACGTCGCCGATGATGTCGAACGGGCCCTCGTCCTCGCGCTGGTCATTCCACAGGCGCGTGCGATCGATCGTGACGGCGTCAACGTCCTCGACCGATCGTAGCCGATGAATGTAACGGATGCCCTCACGCCCCATGCTGCCCAGCGAGCGCTTGAGGCTTTGCATCTGTCGGCGCACCGGTCCCGCACCGAACTGGCGATCGGGACGCTCGGCATTCCGCGCGACCGCAAGCGCCTCGGACAGATCGAACACGATAGCGACGGCGAGCGCGTGCCATTTGCGCGCCAGAGCAACCAGGCTGCGGCGCGCCTCGGGTTGCACGTTGGTCGCATCGATTACGGTGAACCGGCGTACCTTGAGCCGCTTCTCGACGACGTAGTGGAGCACATCGAACGCATCGGCCGTGGCGCTCTGATCGGTCTCGTCATCGGCCACCCAGCCGCGCATGCGGTCCGAGGAAATCACCTCGGTCGGCAGGAAATGCTTCGCCGCGAAACTCGACTTGCCAGTGCCTGACGCACCGACCAACAACACAAGCGCGAACTCGGGAATCTCGATCTTCATGCCGCCACCTGCACGTCCTGGACGCGTGTGAACACGACCACCTGGGTGGGGTGCCCGTGGGTCGTATCCTCAATCCCGATACCTTCGAAGCGTACCGTATAGCCGTGCGCTTGAGCGACGCTCTCCGCCCAATGGCGGAACTCGGCGCGAGTCCATTCGAAGCGATGGTCGTGGTGCCGGAAGCGATCTGCGGGGAGCGTTTCGAACAGAGCGTTGAACTCACGATTGGGCGTGGTGACGATCACCGCGCCCGGCTTGGCGAAGCCGAACAATGCCGCCTCGAATGCGGGTAGCCGCTCGGCATCCATATGTTCGATTACTTCGATGACGGCTGCCGCATCGAATCCCTGCAACCGGCTGTCGCGATAGACCAGCGAGCCCTGGAGCAGCTCGACTCGCTGCCGCTTCATGTCGGGCATGTTTTCGAGGCGCAGCTTGTCATCCGCGGCCGCGAGTACGCGCGGCGCCACCTCGACGCCGACGATACGGTTGAGGCCGGGGACCTTGAGCAATTCGCGGATCAGCCGGCCTTCGCCGCAGCCGAGATCAAGCACGGTCTTAGCGCCAAGCTCGCGTAACAACGACGTCACCCGCTCCATGCGCTGATCATTGAGCCGGATCGGTTTTTCGATCGTCTGCTCCTCGGCATCCTGCGCGGCGTGCTCCTCGGCCGGCTCGGCATCGACGCGGTCTTCGAGCGCGGCACGGGCGCGCTGCATCAGGCTGCCGAAGCGGAGATAGCGCCGCACGATCAGCTCGCGATCGGGATGGGTTTCCAGCCAGCCTTCGCCCTTGCGCAGCAGCTTCTCCACCTCGGCCTCGCCGATGTAATAATGCTTCTGGTTGTCGAGTACCGGGATCAGCACGAACAGATGCGTGAGCAATGCGGCCAAGCGCACCTCGCCCTTGATCGTCAGGCTGACATAAGGGCTCTCGCCCCAATCGGGATGCGTGGGGTCGAGCGCGATCGGCTCGGCATGAACTTTGTAGCCGAGTGGCGCGAACAGACGCTCCACGATGTCCGAGCCGCCGCGGGCGGGGAGGGGAGTGATGCTGGCCTCCAGCGGGATGGCGGTGTCAGCGAGCGCTTGCCGATCCCTTGAACGACCAGACATCGCGGTGTTCAGCAGCCGCCCGAGCGCGACGCTCAGCAGCGACGAGGCCGCATAGGGGCGATCGTTGACATATTGCTCCTCGACCGCGCCCTTGCCGCGCACCAGCTCGATCGGATCGACCTCCAGCGTCATCGCCGCCGTGCAGCGCTCCGCCGACGCCTCCGGGTAGAACAGGGTAGCGCGCCCGATGTTGAGATCGACCGTCTGGACGTTCGCCGGGTTCTTCATCAGCAGAAAGCCGAGATCGGTCGCCGGGTGATGGGTCGTTGTGATGGTGAGAAGCATCAAGGGTGTCCAGAAATGAAAAAGCCCCGTCGATCGGGATCGGCGGGGCTGCGGTCATGGTCGGAAGGTGAAGCGATCTGTCATGGCGCAGCTCAAGCGTTAGGGCGCAGCAGCAGGGCGTAAAAGAGCATGGCGCAACGATGCGCACCCGAGAGGGCGTTCGGCATGATGACGCTGGTGGTCGACGCGGTCATGGGCGCTTCATCGGCGCGCAGCCGAAACGAGTCAATTGGGTGCAATAAGTCGAACTCCTCGAAATTGCCCGGAATTTCAAAAGCCGTGAGAAATCTGGATACGGCTGAGCTTGCATATTAAGGTCGCGGTTCAGCCAGCTCGGAAGAGAGAAGTCGTAGGAGCCTGCTATCCGACGCATCCGGGTGATGCTGATTTGGGGCGGGTTCGGATACAGGAGCCATTCACAGGGGCAGAGTTCGCCATCCAGGTGCTCCGCAGCGAATAAATGGGCAATGCCCGCAAACGCTTGCCGCATGGGAACTTGGCGCTAGTGTCGCGCCATGCCGACGCCTGAACAACGCGCGCGAAAATTGATCGATGCCCAGCTCATGGCGTCGGGCTGGGCCATCCAGGATCGCGATCAGCTCGATCGCCGTGCGTCACTCGGCGTGGCGGTGCGGGAATATCCGCTCGCCGCCGGGCCGACCGATTATCTGCTGCTGGTGGATAGCAAAGCGTGCGGCGTGGTCGAGGCCAAGAAGGAAGGGTTCACGCTCTCGGGCGTGACCGATCAGGCGGTGGGCTACAATGCCGGCGCATCCGACGCGCTGGCGAATTGGGGGATGCCGCTGCGGTTCGATTACGAAGCCAGCGGCTCGGAAATTCTTTTCTCGGACCGCCTCGATCCTGACCAGCGTTCGCGGCCGCTATTCGCCTTCCACCGGCCCGAAACCATGCTCGAATGGCTAGAACGCGCATCGAGCGTGCGCGCCCGCCTGACCGGACTGCCGTCGCTCATCGCTGACGGCCTGCGCGAGTGTCAGGTCGAGGCGATCGACGGCATCGAGCATTCGCTGGCGCAGGGGCAGCCGCGCTCGCTGGTCCAGATGGCGACCGGTGCGGGCAAGACCTTTACCGCGGCGACGCTTTGCTACCGGCTGCTGGCGCACGCCGACGCCAAACGCATCCTGTTCCTGGTCGATCGCAACAACCTCGGCCGGCAGACGCTCAAGGAGTTCCAGACTTATCGCCCGCCGGGCACCGGCCGCCTGTTCACCGAGCTTTACAACGTCCAACGGCTCGGCCCCGCCGGGCTCGATCCGCCGGCCAAGGTGGTCATCTCGACGATTCAGCGCGTCTTTTCGCAGCTTGCCGGCACCGAGCTCGACGAGGACGACGAGGAGCAGGGCGATTTTGAGACCGCGCACGCGCCCACGCGCCCGGTAATCTACAATCCCCGCCTCCCGCCGGAGACGTTCGATTTCATCATCGTCGACGAATGTCATCGTTCGATCTACGGCAGCTGGCGTCAGGTGCTCGATTATTTCGACGCGCAGATCATCGGCCTCACCGCGACGCCGTCGCCGGTGACGCTCGGCTTCTTCAACCGCAACCTGGTCGCCGAATATCCTTACGAGCGGTCGGTCGCCGACGGCGTCAACGTGCCGTTCGAGATTTTCCGCATCCGCACCCAGATCGGCGAGCATGGCGGGCGCGTGTCCGCCGGCTACAGCGTGCCGCACCGCGATCGCCACACCCGTCGGCAGCGTTACGAGCAGCTCGACGACGATCTCGTCTATTCGGGCGCCGATCTCGATCGCTCGGTCGTCGTCCCCAACCAGATACGCACCGTGCTGGAAACCTATCGCGACACGCTGTCGACCGAACTGTTCCCCGGCCGCGCCGAGGTGCCCAAGACGCTGATCTTCGCCAAGGACGATCACCACGCCGAGGAGATCGTGATGATCGCGCGCGAGGTGTTCGGCAAGGGCAACGATTTCGCCAAGAAGATCACCTACGCCGCCACCGAGCCCGAGAAGATTCTCGCCCAGTTCCGCACCGAATATCTGCCGCGCATCGCGGTGACGGTGGATATGATCGCCACCGGCACCGACGTGAAGCCGATCGAGGCGCTGATCTTCATGCGCGACGTGCGCTCGGCGATCTATTTCGAGCAGATGCGCGGCCGCGGCGTGCGCTCGATCCCGGCGGGCGACCTCGCGCGCGTGACGCCGGATGCTCCGGCCAAGGAACGCTTCGTGCTGATCGACGCGGTGGGCGTGACCGAAAGCGACAAGACCGTCACGCAGCCGCTCGAGCGCCAGCGCCAGGTCTCGTTCGACAAGCTGCTGGAGAATGTCGCATCGGGCGCCAGCGATGAGGACACCGTCTCCAGCCTCGCGCATCGCCTTTCGGCGCTCGACCGCAAGCTCACGCCCGAAGATCGGCAGAAGGTGATCGAGGCGGCGGAGGGGCGCTCGCTCAACGAGCTCGCCGGCGCGCTGGTCGATGCGCTCGACTATGATTGTATTACCTTCGCGAGCGACCCCGAAGCAGAAGGCCGACGGCAGCGCGAAGAGGCGTTGCGCCCGTTCGACAAGCCGAGTCTGCGCACCCTGCTAATCGAGCTCAAGCGCGCCAGCGAATTGGTGATCGACAATCTGTCGAGCGACGCCGTCATCTCCTCGGCGTTCGATCCCGCCGCGGCGGAGCGCATGACCAGCAGCTTCCGCGCGTTTCTCGACCAGCAGCAGGACGAGATCGTCGCGCTCCAGATTCTGTTCGGCCGCCCGGCGGCGCAGGCGCGGCTCACTTATGCCAGCCTGGAGGAATTGCGCGCCGCGATGCTCCGCCCCCCATGGCTTTTGCAGCCGCTGGAGCTATGGAGCGCGTATCGCAGACTCCAGGGGGACAAGGTGCGCGGCAATCCCGCCAAGGCATTGACGGATATCGTCGCGCTGGTCCGCTTCGCGATCGGCCAGGCGGAGACGCTCGCGCCGCTATCGAGCGAGATGGCCGGCCGCTTCAACCTGTGGCTGGGCCGCGAGAAGCAGGCCGGGCGCGACTACAGCCAGGCGCAGCTCGGCTGGCTGGAGGCGATCCGCGACCACCTCGCCGCCAATATCGAGCTGCCGCTGAGGGACTTGCAGGAGCTGCCGCAATTCGAACGCCGCGGTGGCATCATCGCCGCGCGTGCGGCCTTTCCGGGGCGGCTGGATGCGGTGGTGGATGAGCTGACGACGGCGTTGGTGGCGTAGGTGAAGGGTTCGATTGCGGGCGGCAAGCCATGGGCCTTGCCCGGAGGATGGCGATGGGAGCGCATCGAAGATGTCGCGCCGGTCAATCCCAAACGAAAATTCGGCAGCACCAGCGATGACGAACCAATGGCATTCGTGCCGATGGCGGCGGTTGCCGAAGAGTCCGGTAAGATCGATGTCAGTCAGTCTCGACCCGCTGTCGAGGTGCGCAAGGGATATACGCGGTTTCAGTCCGGTGACGTGATCTTCGCCAAAATCACGCCCTGCATGGAGAATGGCAAAATCGCCGTCATCCCGGAACTCCGGTCGTCCTTCGGCACGGGATCGACGGAGTTTCATGTGCTGGCACCCGAACGCGTCGAGGCGCGGTTTCTGTTCTATTGGCTGTCGCAGCGCCAATTCCGGCAAGAAGCTGAGTTCAACATGACCGGCACGGCGGGCCAGAAGCGTGTGCCGCTGGACTATCTACGCAATGCCTCGATTCCGGTGCCTCCGTCCGAAACCCAGCGCCGCATCGTCGCGCGCATCGACGAGCTGTTTTCCGAACTCGACGATGGCGAGGAGGAACTGGCGCGGGCGCGCGCCGATCTGGAAACCTACCGCAAGGCCCTGCTCAAGGCTGCCGTCACCGGCGAACTGACGGCGGATTGGCGGGAAGGTAACGCCCCGGAAGGCGACGGCACAGCGTTCCTCTCCCAGCTCCGGGCGAACCGCGAACCGCCAGAGGGACGCCGCCGGCCACGTTCTGGCCGAACGTCCTCGGCCGATCCTGCGATACTACCGACATTGTCCGAAAGTTGGGCCTGGGCAACGCTCGGCCAATTGATGACTCACATTGAAGCCGGTCTGAACGTGAAAGCGCAAGGACGCCCGCCAGAACCCGGTGAGACCGGCATCGTCAAAATCAGCGCCGTCACTTGGGATGAATTTGATGAGACGGAGAGCAAAACCCTGTTCGCTGATACGGCGATCCGGGAGGCGAACCTGATCCGACCCGGTGATCTGCTGCTCTCGCGTGCAAACACCTTGGAGCTTGTTGGAGCACCTGCGATCGTCGGACATATCGGCAGGCGCCTGGTGATTAGCGATAAGGTGCTTCGGCTTCATGTGGATGAGACGGTGAAGCGGTGGGTTTATTATGTGCTCAAGTCTCCGCTGGGCCGGAAGCAAATCGAAGCAGCGGCGACGGGAAATCAGCTGTCGATGCGGAATATCTCCCAGGATTCGCTGCGTGCACTGGCTATCCCGCTGCCGCCTCGACTCGAATTGGATGAAATGATGTCGCGAATCGACGCAGGCTGGCTGGGTCATATCGATATGAAGGAGGCGCTGGAGGAAACAGACGCGAGCACCCTCCGCCAATCCATCCTCGCCGCCGCCTTCCGTGGAGAACTCGTCCAGTGAACGAACAGGTGCTCGTCTCGAAGGTCTGGAACTATGCGCACGTGCTGCGTGACGAGGGCGTCTCCTATGGCGATTATCTCGGCCAGATCAGCTTCCTCCTGTTTCTCAAGATGGACAAGGAGCGCGCCGGGGCGCTCGGCGAGCCCTCGGCGATCCCGGTGGATTGCAATTGGGACAGCCTGCGCGCGCTCTCCGGCGCCGCGCTCGACGCGCATTACAAGGAGGTGCTCGCCAAGCTTTCGAAGCGCGACGACATCGTCGGCACCTTGTTCCTCAAGGCCGAGAGCAAGATCGGCGATCCCGCGCGGCTCCAGCGCCTGATTCAGCTGATCGACGCCGAGACCTGGATGGGGCTCGACGTCGATGTGAAGGGCACGATCTACGAGGGGCTGCTCGAGCGCAACGCCGGCGAGGTGAAGTCCGGCGCCGGCCAGTATTTCACCCCGCGCCCGCTGATCGACGCAATCGTCGAGGTGATGGACCCGGAGCCCAACGAGTCGATCCACGACCCCGCCTGCGGCACCGGCGGCTTCCTGCTCTCCGCCTATGAGCATATGCGCGCCAAGCCCGCAGCAAACGACAAACGGACGGCGCGCCGACTCAAGGAAGAGATGCTGTCGGGCAAGGACATCGTGTCCGAGGTCGTGCGGCTGTGCGCGATGAACCTTTATCTGCACGGCATCGGCGGCGCGCACTCGCCTGTGCAGCAGGGCGACGCGCTGATCGCTGACGACGGCGGCCGCTACGATCTGGTGCTAACCAATCCGCCGTTCGGGAAGCGCCAGTCGTTCCGCATCGTCAATGCGGAAGGGGCGATCGAGACCGAGCGGCAGGATTATGTCCGCGAGGATTTCACCGTCACCACGGGCAACAAGCAGCTCAATTTCCTCCAGCACATCATGACGATCACCACATCGTCCGCCGCGGTGGTGTTGCCGGACAACGTGCTGTTCGAAGGCGGGGCGGGCGAGGCGCTGCGCCGCAAGCTGCTCAAGGATTTCGATTTCCACACCCTGCTGCGCCTGCCCACCGGCATCTTCTACAGCCAGGGCGTGAAGGCCAACGTGCTGTTCTTCGACCGCGCGCCGCCGGGCGATCGAGTGAATACCGAGGCGCTGTGGGTCTATGACCTGCGCACCAACCAGCGCTTCACGCTGCGCGAGCGCCCGTTGAAACGCGCTGACCTCGACGATTTCGTTCAGTGCTATGGCGCCAAGCACAAACGCCACGAACGCACCGAGAGCGAGCGCTTCCGCTGCTTCGCCTACGAAGAGCTGGCGAAGCGCGACAAGCTCAACCTCGACATCTTCTGGCTCAAGGACGCCAGCGCCACCGATCCCGACAGCCTGCCCCCGCCTGAGGAAGTCGCGGTGGAGATCGTGGCGAGCCTGGAACTCGCGCTGGAGAAGTTCCGCAACGTCGCGGCAAAACTCGGCGCGGGCGAGCCGGCGGAATAGGCCGTCGCTTCGAGGCGGGAACGTATTATTCTTTGACTTCAATGGACTGTTTATGGTTGCTTCCTAACCGGGGATGCTAAGTTCGCTTGGGGGAAGCGAAGGGTGGACGTGGGGGAGTTCCGGCGCAGAATCGCCGCTGCGGAAGGTGATCCCGCAGAGCTCGGCAGGATTGCCGAGGAGCTGCGCGTCATTGGCACGCCCAAGGCCCTACGGTTGCGGCTGGTGACGATTTCGAGGCTGGTTGTCGCAAAGGCGGCTCAAGGGTGGATTCGGAGCGCCCCGCGCCATCCTGCACCTGTCGCCAGCTGGCTGACGGACCTAAGCATCGAAGCAATCGATGGCCGGCCTCTCTATCGATATGGAATTTCGGAAGACGGCTTTCGTGCGCTCAAAGAGCGGTTGTGCGAGCGCCGCGCGGCGCTTTCGGTAGCGCCAAGCCGCGACCTCGCGGGGCAATTCGTGTTGTGGGCCGCCGAATGGTTCAGGCGCTGCTACAACGGAACGGGGCTGAATTGGGAGGCGCTGAATGCGGAACTCGGCGCTCCCTGCGAATGGCGGCATTGGCGCGACCTGACCGACGAAGGAATGCGGTTCTGGCGCCTCGAGCCCCTGCGTCTCAACGGCACGCATCACCGTCTTGCCGCGATAGCGCGGCAGGGTGGATTCCCTGTCGCGGCACTCGAGCGCACACAGGGCGGCTGGGCGCAACGTTATTTGGAAACCCTGGTGGGGACGCTGGCTGCCAACCCTCTGCCTGACTTCGATGCCGCCAAGGCGGTTGCCGAGCGGCTGATCGAGATGGTGCCGCCGACCTGGCAAAACGAGGGGATGCGGATCGTTTCCGCCGAACTCGCGACGGAGGTCGTGCGCCTTCGGCAACTCGCGGAAGCCGATGGCGTGCCGGCCGGCGCCCTCGTCAGCCCGTGGCTGGATGAGCATCTGCCAGGCTGGCGCGACGAGCTCCCGCTGTCGGTCGGCTCGGAAGCAGGCCGGACACTGATCGACGGCCTCATGCGCACCGTTGTCCTCCGCGGTGGGTATGATGCGGTCAAATGCTATCGTTGGCTTGAGATCGGACCCGATGGCCGGCAGGAGGGCATCACGCTCGAACTTGCAGGGCTGCTGGACGGCAAGGCGATTCCGGGCAATCTGGCGGCGGATTGGAGTCGGCTGCGGCTATATCCCTCCGGCTCGTTCGCCCAGCATGTGGTTGGCGAACTGGCGGTTGCCGATCCAGACGAAGACGGAGCCTGGCGCGCGCGTCCGTCAATCCACAGGACGGACTTCGCCGTGCCCGCAAGTGTCCCGATCGCCGCCGAGCTCCGCGGTGACGGGCAGCGCGTTGGAATGCCCTTTGTGATGGCGGGCGGCGACGCTGTCACTGGTGATCTTCGGGTTTACGTGATCGAGTGCGAGACCGAAGAGGCGATCAGGCTCAGACAGATCGGTTCGGCCAGCGGCGCTTTTCGCGACGAAGCGCTGGTGGTGGATACGCCGGCAAGCTGGTCGGTCGAGGCGCACGGGGATGGCGCTGCCTGCGAGCCGTTTACGGCGGGGAAATCCGCCGAGCGGACAATGGCGAAGGTTTCCGGCGCGGCGGTCGTCACGAACGCGCGTGGCGACTGCTATTTGCTGCGCGCCGGCCAAAAGGCTGCGACCCGCGATCGGCTGATTGTGCATGCAAGCAATTGCTCGTTCGGATTGGCCGATCCGACGAGCGTGTTGATCGTTGGAAAACCATCGGCGCTTGTTGAAGAGCGAGCGCGCTCCAGAAGTGCAGGTCGTGACGAGCTCTTCTGGAGGCCCGCCGGAACCAGCGGCTGGCGGCCGGGGGTTTCCGGCGCGGAACTCGGCCGATGCGAGTTTGCCTGGCGCGATCAACGCACGGGCCACATCCGAGATCGTCGAGATGTAGTGGTGTTACCGGATGGCTTTGATGTTCGCCACGCGGTCGTCGGCAATCAACAGGAGATATCCATTGTCGGCTGGCTTGATGGAGCTTCCGCTCACGACGGCATACCTCACGGCCCAAAGTGTTGGCGCCTTCACGCCAAGGGCGACACGCGTTCGCGCTTCGTCGTAACCCTGCGCACGGCCGGCGGCGATGCCTTCGATATCGTCATTCCCCTGCGCCACCAAGCATGGATCGAAAGCTGGACAGAAGGACCTACAAGGCAGGGAGCGCGTCTCTCTCTGTCGGTAATCAACCGGTATGTCGCGCGAACTGCCCAACGTTGCGAGCTGATGGCTGACCTTCTCGATGAGAACCGCCGCCCGGTGCCTCAGGGGCATGTCCGATGGTGGGTTGATGGCGAAATGCCGCTATCGACGGTTCGCGACGATCTCGCCGCTCTCCTGCGTCCAAGCGGCAAACTGCGGACCACGATTCAGCTGAATTTCAACGACGCGAATGAGGACTATTGGTTTGTCGGCGAGTTCGAGCACGAACTCAGCGACGAGCGCGGTGGCCTGGTTCCCAATCCGGCTGTTGCAGAAGAGGGCGCGCGAATCGTTCGACGAGCGATTCATGACCCAACCCGCGAGCATGACTTGGGACGATATGATCTGCTCGACAGCATCAACCATCATCCGATCGTCCTCCCGCGTCAGTATGGCGATGCGCTGATTTACCTGCGAGCCGACGATCGGGTGCTGAGCGCACCGCGCCTCATGGCCGGTTTAATCGACAATCAGGCGCAAAACCCTCTTGGGCGTGCGATGAGCGTGGCGGCCAAATCCGACCGTCAAGCCGCTTTGGAACTCCTATTCTCCCAAGCGGCGGCAGAGCCGACGAGCGGGAGCGCTCGCGCGCTCATCAGACAGCTCATCGACCTCACCCTTTCGCTGGACGGGCTCCCGCCGGGGACGTTCGACGCGTTGCTCCTGTTGCCCCAATATCCAGAGATCGCGACGCTTATGTTGTTTCAGGCGCGGCGGGACGAGTTGGAGCCGCTGTTGCGACTGGCCGAGGGTTTGCCTTTCGCATGGTGGTTGGTGCCAAAGATGCACTGGAACGCTGCAGCAAAAGCCCAGGCCGACTATCTGTTCGATCGCCTCCCCGACGAGTTTCAGCTCGTTGCAGGAACGATAGGCGAGACACGCACAGAGCTGTCGCTGCTGGAACCCATATTGGCGCCATTGTTGGAGCAGTCGGTGCCGAAATGTCCGCTCGATGTAGCGGTCAATTCATTCTTGAACCGTTCGGGCGATCGTATCGCCGCCAAGAACCCAAATCCTTTTCGCTCGCGGCACGATTCAGACTTACCCGCCTGGCGCTACGACGAGCAATTTTGGCGCTCGCTCGACGCGCCGCTCGTGGCGGCTTTGGCTGCTCGGGGAAAGACCGAACTCGATGCGCCCGAGCTTATGGCTGTCAAGGACATAGCAAGGCGCCATCCTCATTGGTTTCGCGAAGGTTTCGCGGCTGCGCTCAAGGAGATGTAAATGGCCGAGGCGGATCCAGCGCAAATTCATCGTCCCACGCCGCTCGATATCGACGCACGATTGCGCTCGCGCGTGACGGAAGCGGTGATCGCGCAAGGAGGCATCCGGCATGAAGCTCTTAACGCTTTTCTGCGCGAGCGGCTGGCGGGAACCGATGTGGCCGGGGGTTCGCTATTCGCCGAACCCACCATAGAAGCCGCATCGGGCTATGAAACATCGGGAAAGACGCCGCGCGACTTGGAGGGTTCTCTCCTTCATTCCCGACTTGTCGCCGCCCTCACTGACGGCGAAGAAGGCGATGATTATCGATTTACACACCCTGCCTATCAACATCAGTTAGAATCATGGCGGGCGTTGAGTAGACCCGAGCGCCGCTCGGTGCTGGTCTCCAGCGGCACCGGTTCAGGCAAAACGGAATGTTTCCTCGTGCCTATGCTTGATGATCTCGCCCGCGAGGTGGATCGGAAAGGGGGCAGGCTCACCGGTGTGCATGCGCTCATGCTTTATCCGCTCAATGCCCTGATCGCCAGCCAGGAGGAGCGGCTCAAACGCTGGGTGCGGCCCTTCCACGGCGATATTCGGTTCGCCCTCTACAACGGGCTCATGGGGGACGCGCGCGAATCAGAATGTGAACAGGCCGTCCGCGATAGGCCCGAGCAGGTGATCTATCGCACGACGCTTAGGGACGATCCGCCGCCCATTCTGGTCACCAACAATACGATGCTCGAATATATGACGATCCGCCGGGCGGATCGGCCTATTGTCGAAGCGTCGCAAGGTAAGCTGCGATGGATCATCATCGACGAGGCGCATAGCTATGTCGGGTCCGCAGCAGCAGAAGTCGCCCTGCTTCTGCGACGTGTGATGGAGGCGTTCAGCGTCGATCCTGCTCAGGTCCGCTTTGTGGCTACGTCGGCCACGATCGGCGAAGGCGAAGGGGCAGAACTCGATCTTCGTAAATTCCTGGCGGACCTTGCTGGCGTTGCGGAATCGCAAGTTGAAGTCATCATGGGCAAACCCGCCACGGTGACGTTTGACGGTTCGGGCTCGACATCTGATCCGTTGATCCAGAGGATCATTCGCACGCTCGAAGAAAAACCTGCGACGGTAAGTGAAGTCGAGAAGCTCGCTGCAAACGATAAACGTGACGCCGTAGAGTTGCTCGGTTCAATGGCTGCTTCGCGGTCGGACGACCGCGGGCCATTGCTGCCCATGCGCGTGCACAAGTTCATTCGGGCCATTCCCGGACTTTGGTCTTGTCTCAACCCCGAGTGCGCCGGAGGAAAACCGGATGGGTGGCCCTATGGCGCGATCCTATTTGAAGACGAGGACCGATGCCCCCACTGCCACTCACCTCAATTCGAGATTGTATCCTGCCGGGAATGTGGCGAGCCCTGGTTGCAAGCGATCAACGGAGGCAATGCGCTGCTGCCGGTTTCGAGCAAGCAAGATCGGGACGAGTTTGCGGCCGCCAGTGCCCGCGAATTGGACTCGGAAGAGGATGGAGAGCCGGACGAGCAAGTGCCGGCTGTTTCGAGTGGGCCTCTGCGTCTTATCGCTACTCGACCTTGCGACAGTAATAGCCTACTCACGCTTTCGGTCGACTTGAAGACCGGCACTTTGCCCGAGCGACGAGATGCGGGAAGCCCGATTCAGGCCAGCAAAGCTGATGCCGATGATGGGTGCCCCCGCTGCGGCGCCGCCCACCATAAAGACCGTCCTTCGCCGATCTGGCCCTTTCGCTTTGGCGCCCCCTTTTTGATCCAGAATGCAGCCCCGACGATGCTCGAGGGGGTCGCAGGGGTGTCGAGCACTGCTGAGGAGCTGCCGGCCGACGGGCGACGCCTGCTGTCGTTCACTGACAGCCGCCAAGGCACGGCTCGATTTGCGGCTAATATCGAGACGATGGCCGAGCGGGGATTTGTCCGGGCGTGGGTTTATCATGCTGTTCAACAGGGCGCGGGTTCCGCCGAAACAGATCTGGAGCAGCGAGCCGAACTTGAGCGCCGACTTGCCAAACTTAAGCCACACGCGGGCGATCCGACATTCGATCAGCTCATTTCGGAAACCGAGGTTGCGTTGGAAGGCACTTCTGCGGTCGCCCCGATCCCTTGGCGCAAAGCAGTGCGGGGGCTCGCCGCCGAGCCGATGGTGAAGAACTGGATCGGCGCCGTGTGGGATGAGGATCGCGACGCCCGCTTTGCCAAAGACCGCGAGTCGCTTGCGAATTTCCTGCTTCTCCGCGAACTCGCCCGCCGCCCGCGGCGAGCGAACGCAATCGAGACTCTTGGTCTCGCCAAACTGATTTTTCCCCCGATTGAGACGCTGCGCGAGACACAGGTCCCGGAGCAACTACGACGCGTGGGGCGAACGCTATCGGATTGGAAGGACTTCCAATATTTCTTGATCGATACCATCATCAGGAACTACTTTGTTCTGACCATCGATCGTGCCGACCAGCGTTGGCTGCTTCCTCGGCATTCGCGCGTGAGAGAGATCGTTGGGCCAAATGAGGATCGCCGTAATCTCACTGATCGCGTTTGGCCGTTCCTCAGGGGGGCAGATCTGCATGGAGCCAAGTCCAATGCAGTTTTGGCGATCGAGACCGGGCTCAACTTGGATGCGGGGCAGCCGCAGGATCGCGCCGATATCAATGAAATACTGCAAAAAGCGTGGGACCAACTGCGGCCGCTGCTGAAAGGCGCCGGCTCGACCTACCAGTTGAGCCTCGATCGAGCGGCTCTGTCGCCCGTTCGAGAAGCCTGGTTATGCCCAGTGACCAATCGCATTTTGCCACGGCTGGTATTCGGCCGAACTCCTTATTCACTGCGAGGTTTTGGTAGAGCCGCAGGCTTGCCTCAGCAGATTTTGTTGCCGCGGCTGCCCCTGTCATTTCCCTCAAATGACGCTGAACGAAACGAACTCGCCGCATTCGTGGAACGAGACGCCGAAATCGCGGCCCTTCGCGCGCGGGGCGTGTGGGGAAATCTCCATGATCGCGCGGCCACGTTTGCTCCCTATATTCGAGCCGAAGAACATTCGGCGCAGCAACCACCGTATCGGCTTCGGGCGTTCGAGAACGAGTTCAAGACCGGAAAGATTAACCTGCTGGCCTGTTCGACTACGATGGAAATGGGCGTTGACATCGGCTCGATTGAATCGGTGCTCAACACGAACGTTCCACCCTCGATTGCCAATTATCGCCAGCGAGTGGGCCGCGCTGGCCGTCGTGGGCAAGGATTTGCTTCGTCATTAACATTCGCGCGCAACACGCCGCTCGAACGAGAAGCGTTTCGCGATCCGGCTGGCTATCTTATCCGCAAACTGCGCGCTCCCAAGATCAAGCTTGATTCGGAGCGGATTGTTCAACGTCACGTCAACGCGCTGTTACTGGCGCGCTGGTTCGCTGAAGCAGCGGGCGAACTTACGAAGACCCGCGCTGGCGATTTTTTCGGCTTCCCGCAAGGGTTGGGAATCGAACCCGATCCCAATGCCCCCGGAATCCAATTTTGCAGATGGCTCAAGCAACCGAGCACTAGGAAGGCCGTATCGGGTGCGATCTCTCGACTGGTCCGTGGAACTGCTCTCGAGAGCATGCCGGGCTTGCCGGACGAAACCGCGCGGATGTTTGAAGTCGCTCGTGACGATTTCGGACGACAATGGCAGGCGTTACGCGACCAAGCGAAGGATGTTGCGGAGGCCGCACGCAAGAGCATCGAAAACACTGTAAGGCGAATGTGCCGCGAGTTTTTGCTGCGAGAGCTTGCCAATCGCTCTTTATTGCCGGGGCACGGATTTCCCACGGCGGTCGTTCCGTTCATCACTGATTGTCGGGAAGCTCAGACGCGCGAACGGAAACGCGACGATGAAGAGGGCGGCGAGACGAGAAGAAATCGCCGATACGATTACCCGAGCCGTAACGCCGACATCGCCATCCGTGAGTATGCTCCCGGCGCCGAAGTGGTCGTCGATGGATTGGTTTGGACCTCGGCGGGAGTTCAACTCAACTGGCAGCGGCCGGCGAATGAAAAGGCCAGCGACATCGAGGACATCCGCTGGTCGTGGCTCTGCGGCGACTGCGGCGAGGCGGGCTGCGACAGGCGCATGGCGAATGAATGCCCGGCTTGTGGTTCTGCAAAAATCACTTCTCTTCAATTCCTTGAGCCAGCCGGTTTTCGCGTAGATTGGAACAGTCAACCCCACGCTGAAACCGATCAGGTGCGCTATATTGAACCACAGCCACCGCGTGTGTCCGCCCATCTTGCCCGCTGGGAGCCATTGCTCGATCCCGCCTTGGGTAGGGTTCGGGCAACTGGTGACGGCCTGGTGTTCCACTATTCCTTGGGAACTTCCGGCAGCGGCTATCGCGTGTGTCTGGATTGCGGGCGCGCGGCGGAAGAGAACGAAGACGCATTGTCCGGTCATACGGCGCTGATGCCGCCGAAAGGCGAAGCTGGTCGTTGTGCGGGAAATGACAAAACCTACGCAATCACCCGCCCGCTGGCGCTCGGCCATGAAGTGCTTACCGATGTGGCTGAATTGCAACCGGCAGATCTGGAAGATCCTGGAGCCGCGTGGGCGCTCGCCTCTGCGTTGCGCGAAGCCTTGTCGCGCCGGCTGGGCGTTGAAACGCGCGAACTTGGGCTTTCCGTTGCCCCACGGCAGACCGCGTTGGGAACGTTTACGCACTCGATCTTTCTTTATGATCTGGCTTCTGGCGGAGCTGGATATTCGCCCCGGATACTTGATGATCTAACGGGTTTGCTGCGTGAGGCAAATGGGGTGCTCACATGCAAGCTCGACTGTCAGCGAGGGTGCTCCGCCTGTGTATTGGTCACTGATCTCTATGCCCAACAGGAAATCATCGACCGGCAAGCTGCTCGCGCATTTCTCGCTCCGCTTTTGGCAGCGCTGGCAAACCCCGAAGACGGCGACGTTGTCGCGCCGGACTCTGCACTCAGCCCGCCTGTCGCGGACGCGCTGGCTCGCCGTCTCGGCCCCGGATCAGTCGCCACGATATTCGCTAACGACGTCCCCGATCTCAGCGCCTTAGCGAAGCATCCGTTTGTCGCACTTTTCGCCGACGCGGAAAGAAAGGGCAGCACAGTCCGAATTGCCCTACCTGCACCGGTCATTGGCGATCTCGATGAGGCGCAGCGATTTGGTCTTCGTAACCTGGCGCAGCGCCATCGTTTCGAGCTTGGAATAGGCGCTGTTTCCCCGATGCCAAACGGCGCCAGTCTGATCGCAGCGATCGAGAATCCCAATGGGGTCGTTGGTTGGTTTTCGCGTGATCAGTCAGCGACGCTTCTTCGCGAAGGATGGGGTATCGGCAGCCTCCACCCGGTCGTCAGCGCTCCATTGACCACGCAGCCGATCGTGGAAGCAGTTGATCCTGAACTACTCGAACGCAAACCTCGGATCGGCGATCGGGTAAAGATACTTACGAATGATCCCGGACGGCCCCTGCGGCAATTTGGGGTCGGGCTTGTGAACAGGGTTCTCAAGGACGAGCTCGACGCCATTGGATTATGGAAGCCGGGTAAGCTTGTCGAGCTTACCTATTCCGATCGTTATCTCAAAGCGCCCCTGCCGCTGACCTTGTTGATGCGAACGGTGGTCGGGCTGCGCGATGCCCTCGCTCCAAAAGATGCCGTGCTTCGTCTATCGATTGCGACATCTCGCATCGGAGAGGACCGTTATCGAAACGGATGCCATCGACTTCGCGATAATTGGCCGGATGACGATGCTCGCGCCGATATCGTTTTTGCCGTGGCCGATTACTTTGGATTTGATATTCAATACGACGACGGCGGGGCTCCGCATGCTCGCAAGTTGACTATCATCTATGATGACGGATCGAGCGCCGTTCTGCTGTTCGATCAAGGCTTTGGATATTGGCGCGCGCAGGGCAACGACCAACACAATTTTCGAGAGGGCGCTTCTGCCCAAGCGAAATCGCTGGTGGACAGCTCGGCGTTCATAATTGGAAATGGAGAAACGTATATAGCTATAAAGCAAGGGTAACTTGCGGAGCAGTTTTGGAGTGCTAAGGCAACCGAATGGGCTGGTGGACCTGTCTGCATTTGAACTCGAATACGGCCAACCTAACCCACTCAGCTACGTCACGAGATGGTAGCGCGTCGCTTTTCGCTCACCTTCACGGCGTAGCGCGCCGAGAGTTACAAGTTCCGTCAGATCGCGTGGCGCCGGTAATCGTGCGATAATTGTGCGCGCTCAGGCCGCCTTCAAAACCGTCGGGTCCCTCGGCGAACATGCGGATCAGCGCTTTTTGCTGCCGTTCGTTGATCCGGCCTCGCAGGCCCTCGAGCAGGCGGGTCTTGTCGATCAGGAAACGGATGCGAGCGAGAGTCCGTTGCTGTGCTTCCAGAACGATATCCGCGAACCACGCCAGCCAACCGTCGATGTGGTTGGAGTGGCTGGCGTGCTGCAATTGAGCGTAATAATCCTTGCGGGGCGGTTGATCGTTTCGGCGAGCGCCCTGAGCGTCGGTGCTTCGATGGTCTGTGCGAGCGCCTTCTCCGCGATCGCGCGGCCGATGCGTCCGTTCCCGTCCTCGAAGGGATGGACCGACCCGAACCAGAGGTGGGCGTTCCGGCTCGGGTGATCGCCGGTAGCGGCTTCGACCCGCCGGGTGTCGTGGCGTTGAACCACTCGACGAAAGTCCGCATTTCCCGCGGCACGCGTTCGGAAGGCGGCGCTTCATAATGGATGCGCGGCGCGTACAGTGCGCCGACACGATCTGCATGGGATCGGCGTGGGTGCGATAGCCGCTGATCGTTCCCAAGTCGCGCCTGCCGGCCATCAGCATGGTGTGCCAGTCGAAAAGCGCCTGATCGGACAAGTGTTCGGCCCATGTCTGTAGAGGTTTGCCATGAGTTCGGCGGCACCGGCCTCGGCCGCACTGGCGCGCCGGCGGTCGGCTTGCAGACCCAAGTGTTTGGCTAGCGAGGATTGGACGCTTGCGCGATCGAGCACTTCGCCTTCGATCGCCGAGCTGTCGACCGTCTCCTGAGCGATCAATTCGATCGTCAGTGATTGCTTCTGCTCACCTTCCGCGTGGAGCATCGCTCCGACAACGATGCCGGCGCCTTTCAGGAATTGTGTTTCGGCTGCTTGCAACGCGGCGGGGGCGTAGGCGAAATCAGGCCAATCAGGTTGTTGCCAGTTCCAGCGCATGATCGATAAATGCTCTCTTTATCGATTATCGTACGCGAAATTATGATTTATAAAATGTCCGGTTATTGATCGCACGGGCCGGGGATAAGCACCGAATCGCTTCGCGACGGTAGGTGGAGTAGTTTACAGTGAAAATCTAAGCTGTTGATTTATATCGATCTCTTTGGATTGAAGTTTACAGCGAAAACCGTAGAAAACCGCCAAAATCGTAAGCTTGGGAAGCTTCTGCTCTACCATTGAGCTACACCCGCGCGGCGGCGGAAATCCTATGTTCCTTGCCGCCTGTCAAGCCGCATTCCGATATTGTTTTGCGGCCTATTCCGCCGCTGGCCGCCATGGCGGGCGTGGGCGTGGTCGTCGCCCGCTGCCGTTACGCGCCTGCCTCGATCAAATATGCAAGGTTGCATCCCGTCTCGAGATGAGGCGATTCGTGTCGCGCGCTGGCAAGAAAACCGCCTCTCCCCGATGGTTCGGGCCTTGCCTCAGCGCCAGTCGAATGCGCCGACGGTCTCGCGCTTGCCGAGCATGAAGGCGTCGGCAACGAGGCGGAACGGCGAGAAATCCACGTCGCTCGTACGCGTCGTGACGAGGTGGTGGAAGCGGCGATAGAGCCGCGCATATTCGGGATCGTCGGCGACTGCGACCGCCGTGCCGTCGACCGCCATCTTCGAGGCACCCGCGCTCAGCGTCAGCGTGCCGCGGTCGGTCTCGATCACGATATCCCAGGTCTGCGGCCCGCGCTGATCGAAATCGAACGCGACCTCGATCGGGATCGGGCCCGCCGCCAGCGTCAGATCGGCCGCGATCGGGGCGTCGCGATTGCTCGGGAAGCGCAGCGCGGCGGTCTCGAGCAACACCGCACTGCCGAGCAATTTGGTCAGCACCGACAGCGCGTTGATGCCGGGATCGAACACGCCGATCCCGCTTTCCCAGATCCATTCCTGCCCCGGATGCCAGACGCGCACGTCTTCCTTCCACGCGATCGAGACCTTGTGGATCGTGCGATCGGCGAGCCATGCCATCGCGGGTTCGACCGCCGCGGCCTCGCGCGAATGCCAGGTGGCATGGAGCACGACGTCGCTGGCGGCGGCGAGATCGGCGAGCGCCTGCGCTTCGCCGATCGTGGCGGCGGGTGGCTTTTCGAGCATGATGTCGAGCCCGGCCGCGATCGCCTCACGAACCAGCTCGAGCCGCCCGCGCGGCGGCGTGCAGATCGCGATTGCTTTCACCTCGGGCATTGCCTTGGCCATTTCGGTGATCGTCGCGAACCGGGGCACGTCGTCGGGTTGATCGCGGCGGGTGACGAAGGCGGCGAGCCGGAAATTCGGATCGGCGGCGATCGTGGGCATGTGCTGATCACGGGCAATCTTGCCGATGCCGATGATGGCGATCGGAATGGGGGTAGAGGACATGGCGGTTCCTGTCGTTGAGGGCATCAGGCGGGATCGTTGGCGACCACCTGTTCGATGAGAACAAGGACGTCGTCGATGAGGTGGCGCATGGCTTTTTCGGCGCGCGCGGCTTTGCCGGCGGCGATCGCATCGTACACCGCGGCGTGGCTGTCGATACTGGCGGCGCGCCCCGCGATCCGGTTGGTGAAGCGGATCGAGGTGCGCAGCGCGGTATCGACGACGTCGCGGAACTGCGCGTAAAACGGGTTCCCCGACGCGTAGAGCACCGCGACGTGGAAGGCGATATCGGCATCGAGCGTGTCTTCATGCCCCAGTTCGGCGTCGCGCATCCGTTGCAAGGCGGTGCCGATCGCGGCGACATCGGCGGGCGCAGCGCGGGTCGCAGCGAGCTTGGCGGCCTGCGGTTCCACCGCGATACGCAATTCGTTGAACTGGCGCAGCAGGCCGATCGACGACCGCCGCTCGAGCAGCCAGCGCAGCACATCGGTATCGAACAGATTCCAATGGCTTTCGGGTTGGAGAAAAGTGCCCTGTTTGGGGCGCGCGCCGAGCAGCCCCTTGGCGGTGAGCATCTTGACGGCTTCGCGCGTCACCGATCGGCTGACGTCATGTGCCTTGGCCAGCTCGGCCTCGGTGGGGAAGGCGCGGTCGCTATACTCGCCGACGACGATCGAGCGCCCCAGTGCTTCGAGCAGGCCGTAGGTCAGGTTCCGGCCAAGCTGGTTGCGCGCCAGCCCCGCGTCTTGCGGATGCGGAACCGAACCTGTCACCGAACCTCTCCCAGCCCAACCTCAGGCCCGGCGTTTTTGCAGATCAGAAGCGCCTCGACAAGTCCGATCGATCATATAAAAGGCGCTCGGCTGTTGATGGTTTGGATGGCGTCGCATGGGTCTCGGGACGATCGATATCGTGGTGGTCGCGGTCTATGCGATCGCGATCTTCGGCCTTGCGCAATGGGTGTCGCGCGAGAAAGCGGGGCATCAGAAGGACAGCGCCGATTATTTCCTCGCCTCGAAGAACCTTCCTTGGTGGGCGATCGGCGCGTCGCTGATCGCGGCCAATATCTCGGCCGAACAGATCGTCGGCATGTCGGGATCGGGCTATGCGATCGGGCTGGCGATCGCGTCGTACGAATGGATGGCGGCGCTGACGCTCCTGATCGTCGGCAAGTTCTTCCTGCCGATCTTCCTGCGCAACGAAATCTACACGATGCCGCAGTTCCTCGAACGGCGGTACGGCAAGTCGATCCGCACGCTGATGGCGATCTTCTGGCTCGCGCTCTACGTGTTCGTGAACCTGACCTCGATCATCTGGCTCGGTTCGATCGCGGTGACCAAGGTGGCGGGGGTCGATCAGATGCTCGCGCTGGTCATCCTTGGCGCATTCGCGCTGCTCTATCAGTTGCGCGGTGGGCTGAAGGCGGTGGCGCTCACCGATATCGTCCAGGTCACCTTGCTCGTGATGGGCGGGCTGATCATCGCCGGGCTGACGCTGGGCGAGCTTGGTGACGGGCAGGGCGTCATCGCCGGCTGGACGCGGCTGACCGCCGAGATCCCCGATCACTTCCACATGATCCTCGAGAAGGGCAATCCGCATTATATGGATCTGCCCGGCCTGTCGGTGCTGATCGGCGGGATGTGGATCGCCAACCTCAGTTATTGGGGGTTCAACCAATATATCATCCAGCGCGCGTTGGCCGCCAAGAGCATCAGCGAGGCGCAGAAGGGTGTGCTGTTCGCGGCCTTCCTCAAGCTGCTGATGCCGATCATCATCGTCGTGCCCGGGATCGCCGCGGTGGTGCTTGCGCCCGATCTGGCCAAGCCCGACGAGGCCTATCCGATGATGATGCGGCTGCTGCCGACCGGGCTGCTCGGGCTGGTGTTCGCCGCGCTGATCGCCGCGATCATCGCGTCCACCGCCTCCAAGATCAATTCGATCGCGACGATCTTCACGCTCGATGTCTACGCCAAATATCGCGGCGACCGGACGATGGCGGAGGATGGGGTCGCGGAGGACGGCGCGGGCAAGCAGAAAGAGGAGCGCCACCTCGTATTCGTCGGCCGCGTCGCGGCGACGGTCGCGATTCTGATCGCCATCCTCGCCGCCAAGCCGCTGATCGGCAGTTCCGAACAGGCGTTCCAGTTCATCCAGGAATTCACCGGCTTCTTCACGCCGGGGATCACCGTGATCTTCCTGCTTGGCCTGTTCTGGAAGCGCGCGAACGAGGCGGGTGCGATCGCCGCGGCAGTCACGTCGGTGGTGCTGTCATGGGCGCTCAAGCTGTTCTGGGTGTCGCTGCCGTTCATGGATCGGATGGGGATCGTCTTCCTGGCCTCGCTGGCGCTGGCGGTGGTGATCTCGCTGCTCGTCCCCGCGCGCGCCGGCACCGATACGATCGAAACCGCTGACGTGCGCTACGCGACGCACACCAGCTTCAACATCGGCGCGCTGGGCGTGATCCTGATCCTCATCGTGCTGTACGCGACCTTCTGGTGAGCCGCTTTCTCGCCATCGATTGGGGCACCACCAATCGCCGCGCCTATCTGATCGAGCAGGGCGCGGTGATGGCGACGACGCGCGACGATCGCGGCATCCTTGCGATCGCGCCCGGCGGGTTCGACGCCGAGATCGCGGCGTTGCGCGAACGCTATAGCGATGTGCCGATCGTGCTCGCCGGAATGGTGGGATCGAACCGGGGCTGGGTCGATGCCGGCTATGTCGCCGCGCCCGCGACGATCGAGGCGCTTGCCGCGAATGTCGTGCGGCCGATTGCGGGGGTCGCGATCGTGCCCGGCGTCAGCCGCGCGGTGGAAGGGCGCGGCGATGTGATGCGCGGCGAGGAGGTACAATTGCTCGGTGCGGTCGCGGCGGGGATGGTGCCGCGCGACAGCCTGCTCTGCCAGCCCGGCACACATTGCAAATGGGCGTGGATGAAGCACGGCGCGCTCGCCGATTTCGTCACCGCGATGACCGGCGAATTGTTTGCATTGCTCAAGACGCATGCGCTGATCGGGCAGGAAATGACGGGCGCGGTCGTCAATGACGATGCGTTCGGCGAGGGCGTGGCCGATGCCGGGCGCGGCGACCTGCTTGGTGCGCTGTTCGGGGTGCGCGCGGCGGGCGTGCTGGGGTTACGCGCGCCCGGCACCGCGACCTCCTATGTCAGCGGGCTGTTGATCGGCACCGATGTGCGCGCGCATGTCCGCGCCGGCGAGACAGTGTACCTGCTTGCCGACGAGGCGTTGGGCGCGCTCTATGCCCGCGCGATCGAGATCGTCGGCGCGTCGGCCGCGCGGATCGACAGCCACGCGACCTTCGTCGCGGGCATTACCCGAATCGAGGAGCTTCTTGGATGACCGCCGTTCGTGATTTCGCCGCCGCGTTCGCGCGCTGCCCGCTGGTCGCCATCCTGCGTGGCGTGCGGCCCGACGAGGTCGCGCCGATCGGCGTGGCACTGGTCGAGGCCGGCTTCACGCTGATCGAGGTGCCGCTCAACTCGCCCGACCCGCTGGAGAGCATCGCGCGGCTGGTGCAGACGGTCGGCGATCGCGCGATGATCGGCGCGGGCACCGTGCTGACCACCGATGCCGTTGCCGGGGTGGCGGCGGCCGGCGGGCGGATGGTGGTGTCGCCCAACACCAACCCGGACGTGATCCGTGCAACGGTGGCCGCCGACATGGCGTCGCTGCCGGGCTATTTCACGCCCAGCGAAGCCTTCGCCGCGCTCGATGCGGGGGCCACCGCGCTCAAGCTGTTCCCCGCCGAGGGCGCGTCGCCCGCCGTGCTCAAGGCACACCGCGCGGTGTTGCCGAAGGAGGCATTGATGCTCGCGGTCGGCGGCGTCACGCCCGCCACGATGCAGCCGTGGCGCGCGGCGGGCGCCAACGGCTTCGGCCTCGGCTCGGCGCTTTACCGCATGGGCGACGATGCCGACACCGTCGCCCGCCAGGCCAAGGATTTCGTTGCCAGTCTTGGCTGAGCAGAGGCGATTTTACAGGGGCAGCGCGCTATCGCTGGTTCTGGCTCGTTGAGCTGCTAACCCCGCTCTCTGATCGCACAGAGCGCACCGGAGTTGCGGTTGGCCCTCGATCTCTGAGCTGCTAACCCGCGGCGATCGTGAGCGTTTCGCCCGTGCGGTTGCGGTTGGCCCTCGATCTCTGAGCTGCTAACCCACGCTTCCGGCCATCGGCAAGCCGAAGGCCGTTGCGGTTGGCCCTCGATCTCTGAGCTGCTAACCCCATCGACCAGCGCGGCCGGCTGCGCAGCGAGTTGCGGTTGGCCCTCGATCTCTGAGCTGCTAACCCCACCGGCCTTTCGACGGTGACGGTGCTTCGGTTGCGGTTGGCCCTCGATCTCTGAGCTGCTAACCCCGTCCCACAAACGCGATGAGGGCCGGGACGGTTGCGGTTGGCCCTCGATCTCTGAGCTGCTAACCCCGAGCCGCGCCTCGGGCAGCGATCGCTGGAGTTGCGGTTGGCCCTCGATCTCTGAGCTGCTAACCCTGTTTTCACCGGCTTGCGGTAGTCCTCTCGTTGCGGTTGGCCCTCGATCTCTGAGCTGCTAACCCTTCTACATGACGCGCACCGGCTTCGCATGGGTTGCGGTTGGCCCTCGATCTCTGAGCTGCTAACCCGGATGTGCTGGCAACGCCTTGATTAACAAGGAGAAGCTGGCACATTCGGGTGGCGCATTCTGTCGCTCGATATCAGAACATGGCCAGTTGATCGGGATTCTGTCGGGGTCGCTGGCGGCGCTGGCTCGAAAATCTGACGATATTTTCATATTGCCGGTCCGTGAAGGTCAGGATGTGAATATCGCCTTTCTCGGGCAGGTTGCGCTCGATCCGGGCGAGATGCGACTCGAAACTGTCCTTGCCGTTGCAGAAGCGGGCATAGACCGAAAACTGGCTCATCTCGAACCCTTCGTCGAGCAGAAACTCGCGGAATTTGGTGGCGTCGCGTGCTTCTTTCTTCGTGCCAACCGGCAGATCGAACATGACGAAAATCCACATCAGACGATACCCGCTCAGATAGGAGGTGTCGCTCACGCTGCCGGCGCATCCTTGTCGTCTTTCCGGGTCAGCGTCGACCATTCGATCGGCGTCGGCGGATCGAACAGCGCCAGCGATGGCCGGCCGGTCTCGAACGATCGCGCCAGCGATTGGGCGAGTTGCACCGCGGCAAGCGATACCGGGGAAAGCTCGTCGCCGACCCGCAGATCGAACGCGATCAGTCGCGCGAAACGGCGCTTGAGTGGGGGATCGAGCGTTTCGATGCCTCGCGTCGACATCGTGACGACGAGCGCGTCGACCAGCGGGCGGAACGGCTCGATAAGGTCGTCGGCCAGCGCCATCGCATTGCCGCGGTTGGCGTGGTTGATGCCGATCGTCGGGTGCAGGCCGGCCGCGACCACGGCGCGGGCGACGGTGGCCCGCATGATGCCATAACCATAATTGAGCAGGGCGTTGGCGCCAGGGCTGTCGCGGCTGCGCCGGAACGCGGGGCCCATCAGCAGCGGCCAGTAACGGCGCGCGGCCTGCGCTTCGAGGTTCCCGGCATCGCCCGATTTCACCCGTCGCGCCATCAGCGCGAAGGCGCTCGCATCGGGGACAGCGCGTGCTGCCAACAATGATCCCTGCATCAGGATCTTGGCCGCGACAATCCGGCGCCAGAGCTGTTTACACAGCGGTTTGGATGCCTCCCATTGGGCGCGGAAGCGGGCATTCTGGGCGTGGTGGCCCGCGACCGGCAAGGTGACCGCGATCGGGGCGTGGTTCGCGCCGCAAAACACCAGCGGCGCGCCCCGTTCGGCCAGCGCGGCGACCAGATTGGCACTCCAGGTCGTGCCATAGGCGTGGACGATCACCGCATGGACATCGTCGAGCGCGATGCGTCCCACTTCCTCGCGCTGTTCTTCGACGATCAGGAAACCGCGGTAGAGCGACAGGTGACGCCCATCGGTCGCGATATCGACGATTCGGTCCATCAAGCCTCCCCCAGCACAGCGCTATCGGCCCCCATGCACGCCGATCATCGGGGGCCGGGGTCGAAAATCCTCCCCAATGGATCAATCCGCACCTGCCGCGCTTTCATTTTTTGCAGCGCGCTGGCGCCCGGACCGTAGAATTTGAACGGATCGTCGGGGTTCTTGTCGCGTTCGGCCATCTTGCCGGCTTCGTTGTGGGCGATCAGGAAGACTTGTCCATTCTGGCCGTATTTCTGTACGCGCATGATCTCGCGCGGGCCGCCGTCGCGTTCGATCGCGATCAGATCGTTCTGGCGCAGCATCAGCACCTTCTTCGCGGCCGGATGCGGGCGGTGCTCGACATAATCCTTCTGGTGATAATCGAAGGTCGAGACGATGCCCGATCGGGCGATCCCGTCCGCGTCGGTCCAATGCGTCACCCATTTGCCGTCGGGCAGGCGCCACACGGTGTAGAGCGCGTTCGAATCGCCCTGATAACCCTTGTACGCGCGGCCCGTGGCGTCGCGGATCGGAATCACCTGCAACGGCTTGCGCACGCGCACCCGCCGGATGCCCTGCCACGGGCCGGGCGCTTTGGAAAAATCGGCGAGCGCTTTCTGGAACGCGCTGCCGGTTGCCCCGCGCGTCGCCGCATACAGCGCATTCTGGAGCGCATGATCGGTCATCCGCTCGGGATCGGTCAGATCCTTGGGCTGGAGGTTAGCCAGCGCGATCCGGTAGACGACCAGGCTGTCGCCCTTGCGGTTGACGTCGCCGGTCAGCCCATAAGCGGTCTCGTTGTGCAATTGCCCCGAGGTGACGTCGCGATCGCGCGCCGGCCGGCCCTTGCGGCCGTGATCGGGTTTGTGGCTGATCGTCACGCGCTCAAGCGCCGCGCCGAGCTGTTCACGAAACCCCTCCCACGGCTGATCGAGCCCCTCGAACAGCCGGTCGAGATCCTTGTCCTCGGCCTGGCCGGCGACGCGTGCGATCCGCTGGAGTAGGCTGCGGGTGGTGACCGCGGTCACCGCCGCATCGATCGCATGGTGGCGGTGATCGAGCCGGTTCTTGGGCGCGCTGCTGTGCGCGTTCTCGACGTAATTGTGATCGCTCAACAGGCTGTTGAGCCCCCACAGGCGGCGGAGCATCGCGGTCATCCGGCCGGGGATGACATAGACGCTGCCATCTTCCTTGGTCGGATAGAGGCTGCGGAGATATTTGCCGGCGAGCCGCGAGAGATATTGCGTGTCGGTAAGCTGGCGCGCGAGAAAGCCGCCATCCTTTGCGACGCGTTCCATAGCATCGGGGCCGAAGCGCCATTGCTTGGACCGGTGCAGCCGCGCCACCTGCCCGGCGATCTTGTCCCAGGTTCCGGCGTCATGCCCCCAGCGCTCATGGGGCGTCCGGTTGCCCTTGCTGCGGTTGCAATGGCGATGCGCGACGACCTTGTTCGAGGCGCTGTCGTCGAGCGAGCGTGAATAAGGGATGATGTGATCGACATCCGCCTCGCCCGAGAAGAGCTGGCGCATCCCGATCGGCTCGGCGCAATACGGGCAGCGGCGATCGAGCGGGTTGGCGGGGTTGAGCTGCTCCCACAGTTTGAACAGCGCCCGGTTGGCGCCGGTATTGGCGATCCCTTCGCGCTCGAGATACTCGCCGCGCGCGATCGCGGCGACGGTATCGCGGTGGATGCGGCGATCGTGCTCGGCGCGGTCTTTCTCGTTGAGCTTCAATTCGCGCGCGAGTTCGACAACGATCTGGTCGGGTTTGCCGTGGATGGCGATGATCGCATTGACCAGTTTTTCGAGCTGCCGCAGCCCGATATGCACCGTGGGGTTGGTGATCTTGCCGAACCGCTTCTCGGGCGGATCGGTGGCGAGTTGGCTGCCCGGCGGAATGTCGCGCGCCAGCAACTCGCCATAATAAGGCAGGCAGTCCAGACTCTTACTGGTGCGGTCGTCCGAATGATGCCAGCCGGCGCGCCGCACCGCCTCGTCATAGGTGATGACCTCACGCCGCAATTCGTCGAGGATGCGCCGCGTCGCGGTCTCGCCCAGCCGCCCATGGCCCTCGGGCAGCGGCGCCTTGGCGGTGTTGCGCGCGGCCTCGTCGTCCAGCCCGCATTCCTCGGTCAGGAACATATGGAGCGCGTCGGGGTCTTCCTCGTCGATCAGTCGCGCGATGATCGTCCATTGGCGCTCGGCGGGCAGATGCGCCCAGGCTTTGCCGAAGCGCTTCTTGTCGGCAAGCACGGCATGGACCTCGTCACCCGCCAGATCGGTGCGCGTCTCGCTCGCCTTGTTGAAGCTCTCGCCCGGCTGGAGCTTGAGGCGGCGTGCGAGCGTGGAGAACGCCACCTTCCGCTTGCCGCGTAGTTCGAGGATCAACGCATCGCGCTGGTCGAGCGTCAGCTTGCGCGGGGCCTCGCCCGGTGTGGTGATCTCGAGCTGGTTGACCTCTTCATAGAGCCGCCGTTGCTGGAACAGCGGATGCGCCTTGGGCAGCCGGCGTTCGGTCTGGACGAAGGTGCACACGCCGACCACCGCTTCCTTGAGCGGGCGCTGGAAGAACAGGATGCGGTGCAGCGCGGCGCGCGCCTCGTCGGTCAGCAGGGCAGGATGGTGCGTCGCTTGCTCTTCCCAGATGCGGCCGAATTCATAGTCGATATGGCGGCGTTGCGGGTAGAAATCATAGCCTTGGGCGTCGCTGTCGAGCCGGACGCGCTTCTGGTCGCGGCCGGCCAGAAACTGGCCGAGCGTGTCGGCGCCGCTCTCGGCCATCGCCTGATCGAGCGCCTTGGCGCCGCTCGCGATCTTGCCGTCCTCATTGTCTTTGACGCGCCGATCGGCCTTGCGGTTCGATTTGAACCCGCGCCGCTGGTTGAGGTGGAACAGCGCCCGGCCGATCTCATACGGCTCCAGCCGTTCGGTCAGCGCGCGGGCGCGGATCGCATAGGGATCGCGCTCGGCGACCAATTTGGCCTCGTCGCTGTCGGCGGGCATCAACCCATAATCGACAAGGCTGTCGAGAAACGCCGAGCGCCGCCCGATATAGCGATCGCGGCGCCGCCGCATCGCCCGCGCCTCGCGGCGATCGACCGCAAGGCTGGCGCCCGATTTGGGATCGCGCCCATCGCTGAAGATGCGCACGCCGATGTCGATGATCCGCTCATCGTCTTCGATGAGACACCAGCCGATGCTGTTGGTGCCGATGTCGAGTCCGAGTCTCCGCATATTGTTCTCCCCCGCGAACAGACTATTATTCAATCGTATTTGCGCAAGCTTCTCGCCCCTCCCTAGCAGATTGACCACCATGCGCTGCTTCCCATCAGATTGATCACCATGTAGTGGTTGAGGCTCATAAAATATTGACTCTTGGAGATTGACAATCGGCATATATCGGTTGATAAGGGGTGCAACACAAGGATGCGTAGCCTGACCGCGAGCCCATACCGCGGATGAGGCCGCTAGTAGCCGGAAAGCTATGAATCATCATTGTGCAGGAGGCGGAAAATCCAACCCCGCATCCGGCTCAAGGGCATGCGTAACTGCTTCGGCGATTGCCATTGACTCTTGGTTGCGGCTGGCTCTTGACTTCGTTTCATTCGCGTGAGACGAGTTTGATCTCAGAGATCGCGGGCCAGCTGTTAACAAGCAGCTTGACTGCACCAAATAAGGGCGGGGCTGCGGCCCCGCCTTTTCATTTCCGGCATGTTCGTTTCGGCGCGGGGCGCGCCGGTGGGAAATGCGTCGGGCATCTGCTAGACGCCGCGATGGGCCTGGCTGGCAGGTCATGGCGGCGGATGACCTGCGATGGTGCGCAATTCCTTCCTCTTCGATCTCGACGGTACGCTGGTCGACAGCGTGTATCAGCATGTGCTGGCGTGGCACGAGGCGCTGCGGTCGGAGGACATCGCGCTCTCGGTCTGGCGCATCCATCGCAAAATCGGGATGAGCGGCGGGCTGTTCGCCGATCAATTGCTACGCGAGATCGACCGGCCGATCGAAGCGACCATGATCCAGCGGCTGCGCGCGCGTCATGCCGAGGCATATCATCGCCTCGCCGGTGATGTCGTTCCGCTGCCGGGCGCCAAGGAATTGCTCGACACGCTGACCGGCATGGGTGTGCCCTGGGCGATCGCGACCAGCGGGCGGATCGAGACCGCCAGCGTCAATCTGCGTGCGCTCGGGGTCGATTCCGACAAGAATGTGGTGGTGACGCGCGATCAGGTGCGCTTCGCCAAGCCCGACCCCGACCTGTTCGTCGAGGCCGCGCGGCGGCTCGGGGTGCCGATTGATCATGCGATCGTCGTCGGCGACAGCGTGTGGGATATGCTTGCGGCGGCGCGGTGCCGCGCGCTCGGGGTGGGATTGCTCTCGGGCGGTTATGGCCGCGAGGAACTCGAACGAAGCTGGGCGCTGCGCGTCTATGACGATCCGGCCGATCTGCTCCACCATCTCGATGAGGTGTCGTCGCGTGCCTATGCGGCTGACCATCCGGCGGGAGGAGCGTAAGCGCGGACCATGCACGATCCGCTGGCGCAATTGCTCGACGACATTCGCGCGTGCCGCGTGTGCGCGGCCGATCTGCCATGTGGCCCACGGCCGGTGGTGCAGGCGGGGCGCACCGCGCGGCTGTGCATCATCAGCCAGGCGCCGGGGCGCAAGGTGCACGACACCGGAGTGCCGTGGAACGATCCCTCGGGCGATCGGCTGCGCGGCTGGCTGGGGCTGAGCCCGGCGCAATTCTACGATCCCGCCAAGGTCGCGATCGTGCCGATGGGGTTCTGCTATCCGGGCAAGGCGGCCTCGGGCGACAATCCGCCGCGCCCCGAATGCGCGCCGCTGTGGCACGCCAAGCTGCTCGCCCAACTGCCCGATATCGCGCTGTCGCTGCTCGTCGGAAGCTATGCGCAAGCCTATTATCTGCGCGCGCGCCGCAAGCCGACGCTGACCGCCACGGTGGCCGCGTGGCGCGAGTATCTGCCACTGGGCTATCTGCCGCTGCCGCATCCGTCGCCGCGCAACCAGCCGTGGTTCGCCAAGCACCCGTGGTTCGAGGCTGATTTGCTGCCGAGTGTCCGCGCGGCACTGCGCGAATTGGGGCTGTAGCGGCCTCCCGGAGCCAATGCGGGTCGCCAACGTTGGCATACCGTGCTTTATCATGATCCTGTTCGGTAACGTTTCGGAGTCTGATCATGGCTGGAGACCGGCCCCGCTACAAAACCTACGATCGCCCCGCGGGCGGTTGGGGCGCGGCGGCGGCGACCGCGAAGGTGCTGCTCGAACAAAGCGTCGTCACCAAGGGTTCGCGCGCGCTGGTCTCGATGAACCAGCCGGGCGGCTTCAAATGCCCAAGCTGTGCCTTCCCCGATGCGGACCGCAAGAAGACGCTCGATTTCTGTGAGAATGGCGCCAAGGCGCTCGCGCATGAGGCGACCAAATTCCGCGTCACGCGCGAATTCTTCGCGCAGCATACCGTCACCGAATTGATGGAAAAGTCCGATTACTGGCTCGAAATCCAGGGCCGGCTGACCGAACCAATGCGCTACGACGCGGCGACCGATCACTATGTCCCGTGCGATTGGGACAGCGCCTTCGCGCTGATCGGTGCGCATCTGCGCGCGCTCGACAGCCCGCATGAGGCGGAGTTCTACACCTCGGGCCGCACGCCCAACGAAGCGGCGTTCCTCTATTCGATCTTCGTGCGCGAATTCGGGACCAACAATTTCCCCGATTGCTCGAACATGTGCCACGAGCCGACCAGCCGCGGGCTGCCCCATGCGATCGGCGTCGGCAAGGGCACCGTCATCATGGAGGATTTCGAACACGCCGAGGCGATCTTCGTGATCGGCCAGAATACCGGCACCAACGCGCCGCGGATGATGACCAACCTCGTCGAGGCCAGCAAGCGCGGGGTGCCGATCGTCGTCGTCAACCCGATGCCCGAACGCGCGCTGATGCGCTTCACCGAGCCGCAGGATATCGTCCAGATGGCGACCTTCGGATCGACCCCGATCGCGAGCGAGTTCGTCCATATCGGGATCGGCGGCGATCTTGCCTTCCTCAAGGGGCTGATGCGCGTGATCTTCGAGCGCGAGGCCGAAGGCGAGGCGATTATCGATCACGATTTCGTCGCCGAGCACACCGCCGGGCTCGAGGCGCTGCGCGCCGATATCATGGCGCAGGATTGGGCGGAGATCGTCGCGGTCTCGGGGGTCGCCGAGGAGCAGATCCGCCGCTGTGCCGCGATCTACATCGCCTCGCGCGCGACGATCATCTGCTATGGCATGGGCATCACCCAGCACCGGAAAAGCTCACAATTGGTGCAGCAGATCGCCAATCTGCTGCTGCTCAAGGGGAATTTCGGCAAGCTCGGCGCGGGTATCTCGCCGATCCGTGGGCATTCGAACGTGCAGGGCGATCGCACCGTCGGCATCGATGAAAAACCGACCCCGGCCTATCTCGATCGGGTGCGTGAGGTGTTCGGGTTCGAGCCGCCGCGCGAACATGGCCATCACACGGTGGAATCGATCGCGGCGATGCTCGACGGGACGGCGAAGGTGTTCATCGGCCTCGGCGGCAATTTCGTCCGCGCGGTGCCCGATACCGAGCGCGCTTATGCCGCGATGCGCGGGCTCGCGCTGACGGTCGCGATCACCACCAAGCTCAACCGCGGCCATGTGGTCCACGGCCGCGACGCGCTGATCCTGCCGGTGGTCGCGCGGTCGGAGGAAATCCGCACCGCGGCCGGCGAGCAGTTCATCACGATCGAGGATTCGTTCTCGAACGTCACCGCCTCGCGCGGGGTGCTCGCACCCGCCAGCCCCGATCTGCTGCCCGAGGTCGAGATCGTGTGCCGGATGGCGCGCGCGACCTTGCCCGACAGCAAGGTGCGGTGGGAAAGCTATAGCGACGATTACGACCTGATCCGCGAGGCGATCGCCCAGGTCTATCCCGCGATCTACACCGGCTTTTCGGAACGGATCAAAGCCCCGCGCGGCTTCCATCTCGATATCCCGCCGCGCCGCCGCGTCTGGTCGACCCCCAACGGCAAGGCGAATTTCCTGATCCTGCCGGGGCTCGAGGTGAACCCGAGCGTGGCCGATCCGGCGATGCTGCGGCTGGCGACGGTGCGCTCGCACGATCAGTTCAACACCACGATCTACAGCTACAGCGATCGCTATCGCGGGGTGTATAACGATCGCATGGTGCTGTTCATGAACGCTGAGGATCGCGCCGAACGGGGGCTGGCCCCCAAGGCGCGCGTGGTCGCCGAAACGATCAGCGACGACGGGGTGTCGCGGCGCGTCGAGGGGCTGACGGTGATCGATTATCCGATGCCGCGCGGGTCGCTCGCGGGCTATTTCCCCGAACTCAATCCGCTGCTGCCGCTCGACCATTACGACCGGACCAGCGGCACGCCCGCCGCCAAGGCGATCCCCGTGCGCGTGATGGCCGCTTAGGGTCAGGACCCATTGATTGCGAGGATCGTGATGTCGCCCTGCGGGTTCGTGGTGAGGAGAAGCGTCGAAGGCGGGGGTTTTCCCCCGTCGAGACGCTTCGACGCTGCCACGGGCCCGCAGGGGGACACCCGAAGGGCGGGGCGGGAAAGCGCCGCGAGCGCGTTGCTCGATTGGTCCATAGCGCTGCTATGGACCGCACGCGCGCCTTCTCGCGCCATCTTTCCCGCCTCCGTCACGACCGCGCAATCAATGGGTCCTGACCCTAGGCGCGCGCGATGAACGCGCGGTCCCGCACCGCGGCCGACGCCGCGATCGCCAAACGGATCGCGCCCGCGCGCTTTGTTCTGTTCGGGGTGGTGCTCGTCGCCGGAACGATGGTCGCGAGCGTGCTCGGCGCGTCCGCGCGGATCGCGCCGCTGATCGGGTTCGATGCCGCGGCGCTCGCCTTTCTCGCCGCGTTGGCGTCGCTGTTCAACGACGATGCCGCGACGATGCGGCGCACGGCGGCGGCCAACGATGCCCGGCGTGGCGGGTTGCTTGTGCTCACGGTGCTGATCTCGCTGGTGGTCCTGGTCGCGGTGGGCACGCTGATCGCCGGCAAATCGACGCTCGACTGGCCCGCGATCGCGCTGATCGTGATCACGCTGGCGCTGGCATGGCTGTTCGCCAACAGCGTGTTCATGCTGCACTATGCGCATCTTTATTATCTTGGCGGCGATGGCGGCGGAGATCGAGGCGGGCTGGACATGCCCAAAACGCCGACCCCCGATTATTGGGATTTCCTCTATTTCAGCTTCACGCTGGGGATGACGTTCCAGACCTCGGATATCGCGATCACCGGCGCGCATATCCGCCGTGTCGCGCTGATCCAGTCGATGGCCGCGTTCGTGTTCAACATGGGCATCCTGGCCTTCTCGGTGAACGCGCTCGGCGGAATGGGCTGATCCCCTCAGCTTTTTTCGGTCAACACCTCGCGGAGTACCACCGCATCGTTATGCGCCGCGTCATGCGCGCTGTAGACCAGCGTCACGACGTGCTTTTCGGCGAGTGCGCGCAGGCGATCCAGCGCCTCGGCGTGGGCTTGAAGCTCGGCGCGGTAGCGGCGCTGGAATTCTTCCCAGCGCGCGGAATCGTGGCCGAACCATTTGCGCAATTCGGTACTCGGCGCGATCTCCTTCATCCATTCGTCGAGCGCGGCGCTGGCCTTGCTCACCCCACGCGGCCAGAGCCGGTCGATCAGGACGCGCACGCCGTCTTCGGGCACGGCGGGCTCGTAGGCGCGTTTGAGCTTGAGATGCGCGGGCGGGAAAGCGGGGGTCGTCATGCCGATACCTCCTTCTCGAACGCCGCTTCGGCGTCGAGCGAGGCGATGTCGCGCCCGATCGTCGCCACCGCGCGCCGGGTGCCGCTTTGCCAATAAGTGACGGTGCAATCGTGCGCGGCGGGATCGCCGTCGATCTCGATCCGGTCCCAGCCCTCGGCATGACCGGCGTAGTTGATCGTCGTGTCGTAATGTTGCGACCAGAAGAACGGCACCGCCGCGAAGCGCTCGTGCCGGCCGAGCATATTGCGGGCGGCGGTGGCGCCCTGCCGTTCGGCGACCGCCCAATGTTCGACGCGGATATTGTCGCCGGTGCGCGCATCGGGCCAGCGCGCGATATCGCCCGCGGCGTAGATGCCCGGCGCGCTTGTTGTGAGAAAGGCATCGACCGATACGCCGCGATCGGTGGCGAGCCCGGCCGCCTCGGCGAGCGCGATATCGGGGCGCACGCCGATCCCGGTGACGACCAGATCGGCGGCGAGATCGGTGCCGGTCGACAGCGTCACCCGATCGGGGTGGATCGCGGTGAGCGTGGTTTCGAGATGGAACACCACCCCATGCGCTTCGTGGAGCGCCTTCACCGCGTCACCGATCGCCGCGCCAAGCACGCGTTCCATCGGCCGCTTGTCGGGTGCGACGACATGCACCTCGATCCCGCGTGTGCTGAGCGCGGCCGCCGCTTCGAGGCCGATGAAGCTCGCGCCGACGATCACGCAGCGCGTCGCCCCGTCGAGCCCGGCGATCAGCGCGTCGGCGTCGGCCAGCGTCCGCAAGACGTGGACATGCGGCAAATCGGCGCCGGGGATCGTCAGCCGGACCGGGGAGGCACCGGTCGCGAGCAACAACGCGCCGTAATCGAGCGTGCTGCCGTCGTCGAGCGTCAGCCTGTTCCGCCCCGGATCGATCGCGGTGACGCGGCACGCCAGCCGAACGTCGATCCGCTGTTCGGCGTAGAAATCGGCTGAACGCAGCGGAATCCATTCGGGTGCGGCCGATCCGGCGAGATAGTCTTTCGACAGATTGGGCCGGTCGCACGGCAAAGCGGCGTCGGCGCTGATCAGCGTGATCGGTCCCTGATAGCCTTCTCGCCGCAGCGTTTCGATCGCGGCATTGCCTGCCGCGCCACCCCCGACGACGACGATCGATGCGGGCAGCGCGGTGTCGGCCAATGCAGAAGGCCGGTGTTCGGGCAGTTCCTCGCGCACGAAAGCGGTGCCGTCGCGCGTCTCCACCCGCCAGCGTTTGAGGGCGTCGAGCGCGGGCGCGTGCGGGTGGCCGGTGCGCAGGTTGAAGCAGGCGTGGTGCCACGGGCATCGGATCGTCTCGCCGACCAGCAGCCCTTCGGCGAGCGGCCCGCCATAATGCGTGCAGGTGGCGGCAACCGCGAACAGATCGTCGCCCCGCGCGATTAGCAATGCGGCCTCACCGCCGACATGGCCCGCCACCATGCCGCCGTCCGCGATCTCGGCAAGAGGGATGCCTTGCGTGAAATCGGGTCCGGTCGGTGCCGAGGAATCGTGCCCCATTGGCTGTCTCCTTGCTCGTGCGCGCGGATGATCTCGCGCGGCGCGGGCAAGTGTCGTTGAGGCCCTCGTGGCCGGCGGCCCCGCGTCAGATCACCATATAGGGTCTGGCGCCCGCGTGCGCGAGCGCCCGCCCTGCTCGATCAGATGCGTGCCGCCGCCGGAGGTTCCCGCGTCAGGCGTCGAGCGTCGCATTGTCGATGACGAAGCGGTATTTCACATCGCTGCGCTGCATCCGGTCGTAGGCCTCGTCGATCTGCTCGATACGGATCATCTCGATGTCCGAGACGATTCCGTGTTCGGCGCAGAAGTCGAGCATTTCCTGCGTCTCGGCGATACCCCCGATCAGCGACCCGGCGATCGCGCGGCGCTTGAAAATCAGTGGCGCGATATTGGGCGAGGGGTGCGGGTGTTCGGGCACGCCGACCAGCACCAGCGTCCCGTCGCGAGCGAGCAGCTTGGCGAAGGCGTCGAGATCGTGGCTCGCGGCGACGGTATCGAGGATCATGTCGAAACTGCCGGCATGTGCGTCCATCTCCGCGGCGTTGCGTGCGTTGACGACCTCATCGGCGCCAAGCGAACGGGCGCTGTCGCGCTTGCTCTCGGAGGTGGTGAAGGCGACGACATGCGCGCCCATCGCGTGCGCGATCTTGATCCCCATATGGCCGAGCCCGCCGATCCCGACGATTCCGATCTTCCTGCCCGGCCCAGCCTGCCAGTGCCTCAGCGGCGAATAGGTGGTGATCCCGGCGCACAGCAGCGGCGCGACCGCGGCAAGCTGTGCCTCGGGGTGGCGGATCTTGAGCACGAACCTGTCATTGACCACGATCGCCTGCGAATAACCACCGAGCGTATGGCCCGGCGCGTCGGATGTCGGGCCGTTATACGTGCCGACGAAGCCCGATCCGGTGCAATATTGTTCGAGCCCCTCATCGCACGACGGGCATGCCTGGCAGCTATCGACCATACAGCCGACACCGACCGTTTCTCCCACCGCGAAATCGGTCACCTCGTCGCCCACCGCGCGGACATGGCCGACGATCTCATGGCCGGGGACGCACGGGTAATGCGTGCCGCCCCATTCGCTGCGGACCTGATGCAGGTCCGAATGGCAGACACCGCAATAAGCGATCTCGATGACGACATCGTGCGGGCCGGGCGCGCGGCGGGTGATCGTCAACGGTTCGAGACGACGATCGGCGGCGTAGGCGCCATAGGCTTTGGTGGTCATGCGGATCTCCTCGGAAGCAAGAGAACGCCTCTGCGGGCGCCCGGACGTGCTGAAGATAGGCGTCGTGGCGCCTCAATATTAGGGTTAGGATCCATGAATTGCGCGGTCGTGACGGAAGCGGGAAAGATGGTGCGAGGGTTGGCGAGACGCGGCGCGCTAGTGTGCGTTGGACGCCGCGTCAGCTGGATCGACAAAGAACAGCACGCTGATGGCATCGTCGCGCGTGACATTGGTGGCCGTCCAACTGAAGGTCGTCGGCGAGGTCTTGGTTGCCGACGCCGGGCAGAACGCAACCATATTGCTGACCGAGTTCTTGTCGACCACCAGACGATAATGACCAACCGGGCCGTGCCACCCGCCCGATCGTGTCACGCCATGGGTGACGGTATAGAGTTCGTAATTGGGGTTGCGGAGAAAGGCGCGACGAAGCGCATCGTCGATACAATAGGCCCGCGTCGCCGAGCCGCCGGGGGCGATCTCGGGGAAGTGGTTCGATGTGATGTCGCTCCAATAATCGGCGACCGGAATATAGCCGATCTCGATCCGGGTTTCGCCCGGCTCGAATGCCTGATCCCATTCAAAAATGGTCTGAAACTGCCATTGCGCCGCATCGGTGTCGATCAGGCCGTCTGCCTTGAGCATCGCCTGCGTTTGTGGCGGAAGGTGGCGCCACGGCGCCTCGCCGTCGAGTGGGTACAGCAGGGGCACGCGGGCATCGCGCAAGCGTCGCGTCACGTCGTGGCCCTTGAACAGCGCACGACCATGGCCGGCGAGTGTCCGCGGGGTGCCGTTCACGCGCACCGCAAGGTTCAGGTAATTGGGCGGTCGAACATCGGCGTCGAGGCCTGTCGCCGCCGTCGCGTCCCCAAGTCCGATGGCATCGGGGCTGGCATCCACCGGCATGGCGGGCAGGGGGAAACTGAAATGCACCGTCCGGTGGGTGGTGGCCCTGAACACATAGAGCAGCCGCACCGAATGCAGCGCGACGTGCACCTCCTGCCGATCCACGCTCATCCCGGCGGGCAAGTCGAACACCGGGCCTGCGGCAGCATAACCGGGCGCGCGTTCCGCCCCGGCCACCAGCGCGGGCAAGGAGGGTGTCGACAAGAGGAGGATGCCGCAGATCGCGACCAGTCTGGCGCCCGTCATTCGCTCTCCTCGGGTGTCGATCGACCCATCTGGTTTGTCCTGAAAGGGGTTGGCCAGACGAACACCGACCAATTGCATATAAGCGATTATCGCCTTGTTGTCGAAGCAGTTGCGATCTCTGCGCTCTTGTGCCGGCTCGTCCGTATTGTGTTCCGCTCCGTCCAAGACGCGGCGGCGTCGGCGATGGCAACCACAGGCGATACAAGCGTGCGGTTTATCTGGGGGGAGATCGAGATGCGTCATGGTCGGTATCGCAAAACGTCGCGCCGGGGGACCGCGCTCGGCATATCGGCCGCTGCGAGCCTGATCCTCAGCGGGTGCGGCGCCGCCGAGATCACGCTCCCGGCCGACATGGAGGAGAGCGCCGCGCTTTGTTACGGCGCCACGCTGGCGCTCGCGCAGGAACAGGATGGCACGGGCCCGCTCACGGTCGACCAGGCTGGCCATGCCGCGCATTTCATCCTGCTCGGCGCGTCGCTCAACGGCGTGGGCGAGCCGACCAAAGTGGAACAGATCGGCGCGCGCGGCAAAACCCTGCAAAGCAAATTCGTCGCCGAAAAGAATGCCGCGCCTTATGCCGCCGCGTGCGCGAAAGCCTTTCCGGAAACGCAGGCGGGTACGTTCAAGGCGCTTCCCCCCGACAACCGCGATACGCGCATGATGTGCTACACGCTGTCGACCGTGCTGCTTCAGATTTTCGCAGGGAGTGAGGTGGCGCCCGACGCGCGTGCTGAAACATACATCAAGCTCAACAGCCAGCTCGATCAATCGGTGCTGGAGGAATTGCAGGCGGGCAGCGATATCAATCCCGCTGAATTGGCCGGGCGCGCGATGCGCGGAATGGCGCAGGCGGTGCGGCTGGGCCCACCGATCGACGTGATGAAGGCGTGCGGCGATCGTTATTTGAAATCCTGATGGCGATGCCGGCGGAGGCCGCGCCGCTGTGATCGACGGCGGCGGTCTCTTGTTTCTGATCGGCGGCGTGGGGTTGATCCTGTTCGGCGCGGTGATGAAACGCGGGTTCGGAAAGGCGGAACTGCTCTGCTATCCGCTCATCGCCATCGGAGCCTTCGCGATCGTTGCCGCAGGCGCCTTGCATTGGCGCGGCACGCATCAGGGCGGGCAATGGGCGGCCGAGAGTGGTGCCCAACCGGCCGATAGCCTTGGTAATCGGGTTGCGCCGCCGACACCGGTCGCGCCGTCGCCGGATATCGTCGCGGTCACCGCGACACCGGTACAATCGGCTGCGGCGTTGCAGCCCATGCAGGGCCGCGTCACCGATGCCGCCGCTATTCTGTCCGTTGCGGACAAGGTGCACTCGAGACCCGGCTCGCCGCGTTCGAACGGATGAGCGGGCACCAGTTTGTCGTCGTCACGGTGCCTACGCTCGGCGGCGAAGACATCGCGGCATATACCACCGCTTTGGCGAATGGATGGGCATCGGGCGGCGCGCGCACAACGACGGCATCGTGCTGCTGGTCGCACCGGCCGAACGCAAGGCGCGGATCGCGGTGGGGCGCGGGCTCGAAAGCGCGTTGCCCGATGCCACCTGCACCGAGATCATGGAAGGTGCGATTTTGCCGCTGTTCCGGCGCGGCGATCTCCGCGGCGGGATCGATGCGGGCGTCGCCGCGATCATCGCCAAGCTGCGGCACAAGGGGAGCGGATAAGCCCGTCTTTCCAGCGCGGATGGGGTGGCGTTTAGGCGGCGCCCATTCCCCCGCGCAGATCCGATGGGGTCATCGCGAAGCGCTGGCGGAAGGTGCGGTTGAAATAGGACAGGTCGCCAAAGCCGCACGCATAGGCAATCGCCGCGATCGTCCGCGGCGCGGGGCCGGGATGCAGGATCAGGCGATGCGCGCGTTCGAGCCGCTGGCCGAGAATATACGCCGAAAAGCTGCTGCCCTCGTCCTGAAACAGACGGCGGACATAGCGCGGGCTGATCCCGGCCTTGGCCGCAACCGCGGTGATATTGAGCCGGGAGTCGCACAACCGCGCCGCGATGTCGGCCTTGATCGCGCGCCGCCGTGCGGCCTTTACGCCGGCTTCCTCTATCCCCGCGCCGTCGTCCTGGGCGGCGATGGCGCCGATCAGGTCGCGGATATGCCCGGCGGCGAGAGGTTCGGCGCCCTTCAGGGCTGCATCGCCGCGCATCCGCAGCATGTCGACATAGCCGTGGAGCAGCCCCAGCAGATCGCTTTGACGGGGGACAACGCGCATCGCCAGATCGTCGGCACCCGCATAGAGCGCGCGAAGGTCGTTGAGCGCGACGGCGATGTTGGTGAAGCGGTTTGGTCCATCGGACAGAATGCTGGAGACCTCGCCGCCGCGCAGGAAGATCGCATCGCCGGTCGCGAGCACCCGTTCCTGTCCGTTCTGGACGACCTCCACCGGCGCATCGGCGGTGATGAGATAGATCATTTCGGCGCTGTCCGCTGCAATCAGGCCGCGTGTCCGCGCGACCCGAACCGGCGACGCGAGCACCGAGGCATAGGCCGCGCCGGGCAGCGCGCATAAGGTGCCTTCGGCATGAAAGGGTGCATCCCCAACGGCTTCGATATCGAGCCGGGCCATCGCTTGCCCGAACACTTCGCGCCACATTGACAGACGGTCGCGCATCGGCACCGAGGCGGTGGACAATCGGTGCGATAGGTAAGCCGAGTTCATGCTCTTTTTCCGTTCTGTGCCGCGATGTCCGACGCGATAGTACGGTGTCGTTCCGGCACCCTATCGATCGAGTGCCGTCTGGTCCATCTCGCGTGCCGTCTGGTCCGAGACAGGCTTCCGCGCCCCGTGGCATCACCGCTGCAAAGGGGAGAGTCTCATGCGTCAGCGTCGATTGTTGTGCCCGATACCGGACAGCCCGGGGTGCGCGCTCGGCTTCTGATACGGGGACGGATGCGTCGCTAGCGACCCGACGATCCATCCGTCGACCGACACAGAGAGAACGGGCCACCCTGGCTTCCCTCCATCTCTGTCCGGTTGCCCCGTTCGGCCTGTCCATGTGCGCGAGACATCTCGTGAGGCATGGGCAGGCCGTTAATCACCATCGCGGCTGGAGACAGACAAGATGATTGTGCGATTCACGAACGATTGCAGGGTTTCAGCATCGGGCGCGTTGCTCGCCATGGCCACGGCGCTGTGGGCAGCGCCCGCCTTGGCACAGGACGATCAGCCACGCTGGTACGGCGTCGATGGCGCCGAACAGTCACGCCTCGTGTACGGCGTGCCCGACAGCGATGATACATCACTGGTGTTCATTTGCGACCGCCGCGCCGCGATCGTATCGGCCTATCTGGTCCACCCACCGGTGCGCGCGGCTACCGGGGCAAAATTGTCCGTCAGCTTGAGCGCCGGGCGCGCGACGGTAACCTTCCCGGCCCGTGTTCAGGCACAGGAAATGGACGATCTCCTGCACCTCAAGGGCCAGGTGACGCTCGATGCGCCGCTCGAAGCGATCCTGGCGTCGACGGGGCAATTGACCGTCAGCGTCGGCGGTGTCGCGGCCCGTTATCCGCTCGACGGGGTGGCCGCGGCCGCTGCGCCGTTGCTCGCATTGTGCGGCACCGCCGCGCGGGCCGCGCCCGCCGACGACCTGAAAGTGGCGGTGACCAACAAGACCCGCCGCCGCCTCGTGCAGCTTGCACTGCGCGACCTCGATTCCATCGAACTCGATTCGGACACGTTCGGTTATGGCGGGCTGGCGCCGGGGCGCCAGCGGACCATGACCATCCCCGGCGGCGCCGGGATCTGCGCCTATGAAATCTCGGTGCTTTTCGCAGAGAAAGAAGAGGATTGCTGCAGCGATCCGCTTCCGATCGCGATCCAGAATTTGTGCGACGATCCGCGGATCATCGTCCATGATTAGCAGGGCGGGCATGGGGTTGGGTGGTTTGCTGCTCGCGGTGTTTGCCATGGCCGGGGTGGGGGGCGTCTCGTCCGCCGCACCGCCACCGGCCACGGTCCCGGCCGGGTTCGATTGCGGCAAGGCCACACGCGCGATCGATCGCTTCATCTGCGCCGATGCGACGCTGCGCTGGCAGGATCTGGCGCTCTCGCGAACCTATCGCGCGGCGCGCGATGCGGCCTCGGGCCCCGCGCGCGCCGCGCTGCTGGCCACCCAGCGCGATTGGCTGGTCGAGCGCGACTGCCGCTGCGTCGGTGATCGGACCTTCGCCCAACTGACCGCACCTTCGGCCGGATTGCGCGAACCGGCCCGCCTCTGCCTGATGACCGTCTATCTCGATCGTCGTCGCGCATTGGTGGACGGGGTTGCCGCGCCGATTGCGACGCAGGCGGTGCGCGAGATCGACCTGCGGCCGATCGTCCGCGCGCGTCCCGAACTCGTCGCGGACGATCAGGTGCCGATCACGGCGATGCGGCTCGCGCCCGATGGCAAGCATGTCGCCATCCTGCTGCCCAGTCAGGACCTCGATCTGCCCGATCAATTGTGGCTGTACCGGGTCGCCGACGGCAAGCTGGTGCCGGCAACCCCGCGACCGCATCGAGGCGCGCCGCCTTATCCCGATGGCGCTGTCGCCGCGATCAAGGCGCTGGCGTGGCAGGGCGACACGATCTTCGTCCGCGTCGCTTTGTGGGGCGGAAGCGGCGATGGCGAGGAAGGCACGACCGCCATCTACAAGGCGTCGATCAAGGGTAGCCAGCGCGTGCGCGATCCGTCGGGTGCCCTCGACGGGCGCTTCCAACCTATCAGCACCGATCTGGCGGTGGATGACGAGGCGCTTGCCACCGACGATGCCGTCATCGAACCCGTGCAGGGCAATGACGCCTTTCTCGTCTGGGCGGCCGATCACGGCCACGCCACGATCGATCTCCACGTCCGCCCGCGCGCGCCGGGCGCTGTCTCCTATCTGGTCGGATGGGGCGGGTGGGAACTGGCGCATTTCGTGATCGACGATCCGCGCTCGCGGCTGGTCTATGCCGCCGATACCGGCGTCTCGTTGCTCGATATGGCGACGCGGGTGGAACGCCGCATCGCCGGTACCGCGCGGGGCGACCGCCCTTATGCCATGGCCGCCGATCGCGGGACGATTCTGTGGTCGACGCACAACCGCTGCGGCGATGAAACGCTGTCGGGGCCGGATATTGCGGCGCCCGAACGTTTCTGCATTGCCGCCATCGCCGACAACAGGTGATTCATGGGCTTTTTCGGAAATCTGATCGACGCGCTTGGCAAGCCAAACCTTGCCGATCCGGTGGAGGGTACAGCGCAGGTCGTATCGGCCAGCATGCCACCCCATAAGAGCGGCGGCGGCGGCATGTGCGTGATGCATCTCGTCGTCACGATTCCCGGCCAGCCCAGTGTGGCGGTCCGAAAGGCGAGCATCGTTCGCTTGGCCCAATGGCCGATGCCCGGCGTCGTGCTGCCGGTTCTCGCCGAACGCGACGATCCTCACAAATATGTGATCCTGTGGGATCGGGTCCCTTCGGGTTCGGAGCGCGGCGCCCAGCAGGCGGCGCAGGTCGCGAGCCGGCTCAATGGTGCTGATCAGCGGGCCGCGTCAACCGGTGCCGGCGCGCACGCGCCGCGATCTGGGGTTGTGTTCGGAATGCCGGCAAGCATCAGCGTCAACGGGCAGCCCGCAACGGACGAGGCGATTGTCGCTTTTGAAGCCATGACCGGGATCGACCTGAACGGCGACGGGATGGTCGGCGGGCGGGCGACGGCGAGCACCGGTGCGGACCCTGCAGACGATGCGGCAGCCACCGGTGCCGAGGACAGGCTTCGTCGGCTTCAATCGTTACGCGACGACGGTCTGGTTTCCGAAACCGAATATCAGGCCAAGCGCGCCGAGATATTGTCGGGTCTGTGACCGGCGCGATCCGATGAGCGGCAGGTCTGGGGGCGGCAGGCGATGAACGATGCGACGATCTTCACGCTGGCGATGTTCATCGCCGGCTGGCTGCCGTTTCTGATCATCCCGCTGGTCGTGGTGCTGATCGCGCGCGTGGTGCGACGCGGCGGGGGCGGCGGGGGTGCGCTTCACAGCCTGCCCCGGCCCGTCGCGCGGTTCGGATGTGCGATGCTGCTCGTGGTGCCGGTCTGCGCCTTCTGCGGACTGATGGTGGCGACCGCGGGCGGCGCGATCCATCCGCCGCTGGTGACGGTCGCTGCGCCCTATGTCTGCGACGGGACGGTCGAGGCCCTGTCGCACAATTATTCCTACAAACCGGGGCAGCAGGGCGTCGCGCGCGTCATCTTCTGCCTCGGTGCGGACGGTAGCTCGCGCGATATCACCTTGCGGACGATCGGCGCCGCGACCGTCTATTACACGTTGATCTTCCTGGCTGCGGCACTGGTGCTGATGGTTCTCCGCCGGCTGCTGAAGCCGCGCAGGGCCACCGGTGGGCACGTCGGCGCCGATGCGCGAACGGCGGATGCGCGCGGAAGCGCGCTTGCCGATCGGCTGCGCGTCGATGCCGATATCGTGCGCCGCCCCATGCGGACACCGGACCCGCGCCGGGGGCAGGTCGAGGAGCGGCTCCGCCACCTTGTGTCGCTGCGCGATGCCGGGCTGATCTCGGAGACCGAATATCAAGCCAGCCGGGCGGCGATATTGTCGGACCTATGACCGGAACCATGGGGCTCGCGGGGGAGGCGATGCAATGAGCACGTTTCGATTTCGTGTCGCGGCCAGGCCCCGCCCGCGCCGTTTGCGCAAGGAGCGTCGCGGGGTGGCGGGTCGTCGGTCGGGAGGCATGCTGGCGATCGCGGCCGCGATGGTTGTCGCGGCCTGTGCGAGCCATGAAGAGGCAGCGCGCGACACGCTGGCCAGGGCCGTCACGTGCCCGATCGAGCGGGTGACGGCGACGCAGATCGACGGCGTGCGCTGGAGCGAGGTGCGCAAGCGCGAACACCCGATCCCCGATCCACCCGCGGATATTCTCGCCGATCCGCAGCGTCTGGCGCTGTGGCAGGCGAAACATGCGCCTTATTCGGAAGGATTCGACTGGTATTATAAAGCCTTCCACGTCGCCGGATGCGGGCACGAGGCCGAATATCTCTGCCAATGCCCGATCGACGCTCCGGCCTGGCGACAATATGCCTGCCATTGTGAAACCGCGACCGTGCCGCTGGTGGCCGGGACGCGGCGGCCCGGCCCCGATCGATGACGGCGGGTGACAACAGCATTCTCTTGCGCGCGCTGATCGGGCCGGGAATCGTGATCGCAATCCTGGGCCTTGTCTGGTTGCAGGCCAGGCTGGAGGGGTTGCGCAGCGGGGACCTGTTGGCCAGTGCGCTGGGCTGGGGCTTGGTTGCCATGATGTTGGCCATCGCGGGTGGCGCGGTTTATCCGCCGATCGTGGCGATCGTTGCCCAGCCGTTCGTCTGCGGCAGCGGCATCGAGATCGTTTCGAACAGCTATTCCTACAAACCGGGCCAGCAGGGCGTTTCGCGCTTCTTGCTGTGCGCAGGCGAGGATGGTGCGGTGCGCGACGTCACGATCGTGTCGATCGTCGTTGCCACGCTGGTCTATACACTGGCGGGACTGGCGTTTTCGAGGTTGCGATCGTTGCTACGCAGGCTGCGTGGGTAAATGACCCGACGGGCACCGATCGGGGCCAGTGCGGTCGCTGCGTCGGGGACGCCATAGCGTATCCTGCGTGGAACGGCTCCCGCGCCCTTGACGTTGAAGAGGCCCCCCAAAGGAGATCCTCCATGAAGGAACGTCAACACGACAACCCTGCCACACCCGACGAGATCATCGATCGCGTGTGGGAATTGGCGGCCAAGATCGACATCTGCATGTTGACGACCTGGAATGGCGAACAGCAGCGCAGCCGGCCGATGTCGGCCCGGCCCAACCGCGACGAAAACGCCATCTACTTCCTCACCGACGTCAGCGGCGAGAAAAACGCCGAGCTCGAAGCGTTTCCCACCGTGTCTCTCGCCTGGGCCGATACCGGAAACTACCGTTTTGCGGTGGTTTCGGGTCGAGCCAAGGTGACCGATGATCGCGCCAAGATCACGGAACTGTGGTCGAAAATGGATAAGATGTGGTGGGAGGGCAAGGACGATCCGACGATCCGGCTTCTGACGGTCACGCCCGAACGCGGTGAGATTTGGGACAGCCCCGGCGCGCTGGTTTCGGGTGCAAAGATGTTGGTCGCGGCGGTGACCGGCGGTGCCCCTGAACTGGGAGATAATGCCGCCGTCAACATGTAAAGATCGGGTAGGGTTGGGGTCGTGATGGCCTCGGCCCTATGCCGAAATCGGACTATTCGGCAGACCGCTGCTGGACGCCCTGATCCGGGCAGCGCCAATATCCGCGACGAGGTCTCGGCGCAAGCGGTCACGCATGGCCGGATCGGTGGTGCGCAGAATGTAGGCGGGGTGCCATGTCATCAGTACCGGGCCACGATGCAGGCCGGTTTCGACGCCCCCGCGTCGCTCCGCGATAGGGCGCGCGTCGTTGGTCAACGCGAACGCCGCCGATGCCCCGAGCGCCAGCGTGATCTGCGGTTGGATAAAGGCCAGTTCCAGGCCGAGCCACCAGCGGCAATGCGCGATCTCATCGCGATCGGGCGTCCGGTGCAGCCGCCTTTTGCCGCGCGGCGTGAATTTGAAATGTTTGACCGCATTGGTGAGCCATGTTCGTTCGGGTGCCAGGCCGGCATCGCGCATCGCCGACCGAAGCAATTGTCCGGCGGGGCCGATGAAAGGGCGCCCCGCAAGGTCCTCCTGATCGCCTGCTTGTTCGCCGACGATCATGATCCGCGCGGTGGCATCGCCTTCGCCCCACACCGTTTGCGTCGCGGCTTCGCAGAGGCCGCAGCGCCGGCATTGCCGCGCGGCCCGTCGCGCTTGTTCGAGCGTTTCCGGTGTATCGGCCGCGATGGGCAAGGTCGCGCGATAGCGCGTCGAAACCGCGGCCGCGCCGGGGCGTGGCGCGCTGGCGCCGGCCGCGCGCATCCGCTCGACGCGTGCCTCGGCATCGGCCAGCATCGCGGGGATCAAGCGGGTCTCGGGCAGATTGTGCCAGTATTTCTTCGGCATTTCGGCGCGCATCGCCGCCAGCTTGACCCGCGCCGGATTGAAGATATTGGCGAAATAGGTGGCCCAGAGCGCTTCGGTCGCGTCGTCGGGCAAGTCGGGCCGTTCGCCCCCGGTGTCGAAGTCGAGCACGCCATCGGTAAAGCGCGCCGTCAGGGCAGGGGTGGCGATCAGCCAATCCATATCGGCGAAGCGCTCGACGAAAAACGCGGCGCCCGGCTCCAGCGTGTGATGCGCCGGCTCGAACCAGGCGCCGAAGCTGCGTCGGGGGCCAGCCGCGGGGAGTTCACGGAAACGGACGAACGCGTGCATCTTGTGGATGTCGCGCTTTACCGATGCGGCCATCAGCGCGAGCCTGCGGCCCAATGGGTCGGCGGGCGATAGCGGTGTGCCGTCATGTTGGTCGAGGCGCCACAGCGCCTGATAGAGCAGGGGGAAACGGTCCGGCGCCGAATGCCAGATCACCGCGCCTGCCAGCGCGATGAAGTCGGCCGGCACGCGGGCCGCGTGGCCCGCGGCCGGTTCGGGCAGCGCCGCGCTCGCGAACAGCGCGCCTTGCCCGTTCCAGTCGATATCGTCGGGCGCGATGCGGTGGCTGATCGCCTGCCGGGCTGCTGTACGCCAGGCGGCAAAGACGTCGCGTTGCGGCAGGGAGACGGCATATCTCATAGCAACGTCAATTGTTGCGGGGGCGGCGCGAAGCGCGCCCGAAGGTCGGTGCTGTCGATCAGGTGGCGCGGCGACCAATCGGCCAGGTGAATAAAGGCCTTCGCCTTTTTCATCGAGGCCCCCATGCGGATCAGATCGTCGAACCGCAACCGCGCATGGCGGCGTGCGCCGATGATCCGGTCAACGATACGCACGCCGAACCCCGGTACGCGCAGCAATTGCTCACGCGAGGCCCGATTGACGTCCAGCGGAAACTGGGCGCGATGCCGGAGCGCCCACGCCAGCTTGGGATCGAGATCGAGGTCGAGATGCCCCTGATGGGTGCCGGTCGCGATTTCCTCGGCCGAAAAGCCGTAGAAACGCATCAGCCAATCGGCCTGATAGAGCCGATGCTCTCGCAGCAGCGGCGGCATGATCAGGGGCAGCGCCGACGAGGCATCCGGAATCGGGCTGAAAGCGGAATAATAGACGCGCTTCAGCCGATAGCCGTTGTAAAGGCGCGTGGCGGTGTTGAGGATGGTCACATCGTCGGCCCCATCGGCGCCGACGATCATTTGGGTGCTCTGGCCGGCCGGGGCAAAGCGCGGCGGCGTGCGACCGGTATGGGTTCGATCCCCGGCGGCCTCATGCTCCAGCCGCACCTGCGCCATGGCCGCGCGAATGGTTTCGGGCCGCTTTTCGGGCGCGAGTTTGCGCACGCTTGCATCCTGCGGCAGTTCGACGTTGATCGACAGCCGATCGGCCCACCGCCCGGCTTCCCGGATCAATTCCGGTGCGGCATCCGGAATCGTCTTAAGGTGGATATAGCCTCTGAAGTCGTGCGTCTCGCGCAAGGTTTGCGCGATGCGCGCCATGTCCGCCATGGTCCGATCGGGGGATCGGATGATGCCCGAGGACAGGAACAGGCCCTCGATATAGTTCCGGCGATAGAATTCGAGGGTAAGCGACACCACGTCGTCGACGGAAAAGCGTGCCCGTTCGACATTGCTCGACACGCGGTTGATACAATAGGCGCAGTCGAAAATGCAGAAATTGGTCATCAGGATCTTGAGCAACGAGATGCAGCGGCCGTCGGGCGTATAGGCATGGCAGATGCCGGTCCCGCCCGATGAGCCGATACCGCCCGTGGTCGCATCGCGTTTTTTGCCACCGCTCGACGCGCAGGAAGCATCGTATTTTGCGGCATCCGACAGAATCGCCAACCGGTCACGCAGAGATTTTCTCATAACAATGTTCACTATATGTTCTTTTTGCGCTTTGCCACCCGCGTCGCGCGGCGCGCGCTCTCGATCGACGAATTTGCGAGATTGGCGCACCCGAGAGGATTCGAACCTCTGGCCTCTGCCTTCGGAGGGCAGCGCTCTATCCAGCTGAGCTACGGGTGCCGGCCGGGCACGCGCCTAGCAAAGCATCCACGCGGGCGCCAGCGCTTTCATGCGCCGGGCGGCGGGGTCTTGGGCTTGTAGGCGCACAGGTCGGCGACGGTGCATCGCCAGCACTCCGGTTTGCGTGCCTTGCAGACATAGCGGCCGTGCAAAATCAGCCAATGGTGCGCGTGCAGTCGGAAGGGCTGGGGGACGATTCGGTCGAGCTTCTTTTCGACCGCGAGCGGGGTCTTGCCCGGCGCGAGCCCGGTGCGGTTGGCGATGCGGAACAGATGCGTATCGACCGCGAAGGTTTCCGCCCCGAAGGCGACGTTCATCACCACGTTCGCGGTTTTGCGCCCCACCCCTGGAAGCGCCTCCAGCGCATCGCGGTCCGCCGGCACCTGCCCGTCATGGTCGGCGATCAGCGCCTTCGACAGCGCGATGACGTTTTTCGCCTTGGTGTTGAACAGCCCGATCGTCTTGATGTGCTGCTTGAGCGCGTCCTCGCCCAGCGCCACCATCTTTTCGGGCGTATCGACCACGGCGAACAGCCGCCGGGTCGCCTTGTTGACGCCTGCGTCGGTCGCCTGCGCGGACAGCACGACCGCGACGAGCAGCGTGTAATCATTGACCGATTCGAGTTCGGTTTCGGGGTGTGGATTATCCTCGGCCAGCCGCGCGAAGAACGAAACGACGTCCGCCTTCTTCATAGGCCGAGCACCTGCTGCATCGTGTAGCGCCCCGCGGGCTTGTCGGCGAGCCACAGCGCGGCACGCACCGCGCCGCGCGCAAAGATGTCGCGATTTTCGGCGCGGTGGCCGATCTCGATCCGCTCGCCGGGGGCGGCGAAGATCACCTGATGGTCGCCCGCGACCGACCCGCCGCGCAGGCTCGCGAAGCCGATCGTGCCCTCGCTGCGCTGGCCGACCAGCCCGCCGCGCCCGATGACGCTGACGTCGGTCAGCGTCTCGCCGCGCCCGCTCGCCGCCGCCTCGCCGAGCAGCAAGGCAGTGCCCGACGGCGCGTCGACCTTGTAGCGATGGTGCATCTCGACGATCTCGACATCCCAATCGGGGCCGAGCCGCGCTGCTGCCTCGCGCACCAGCGTCGCGAGCAAGGTCACGCCGAGCGAGGTATTGCCCGTCTGGAGCACGGCGATTTCGGTGGCGGCGGCGTCGATCAGCGCATGGTGCGTCTCGTTCAACCCGGTGGTGCCGACGACGATCGGGGTGCGCGCGGCGCGCGCGGCGACCAGATTGGCCTCCAGCGCGGCGGGGCTCGAAAAATCGACCAGGGCGTCGGCCGCTTCGGCGACCGGCCCCGGCGCGTCGCCAATGTCGGTGCCCCCGGCCAGCGTGAGGCCTTCGGTGGCGAGAAGGTCCGCGATCGCCCGGCCCATCCGCCCGGCGCTGCCGAAAATCCCGATGCTCGTCATCCGCCTGCTATCCTTTTATCCGATCTTCGTGCGACGCCATGCCAGATGCGCGGCTGCCGTGACAGCCCGTCGCGGCGCTTGTGCGTCCCGGCCGCGCGGTTCAGTCGCGCCGCTTGCGCAGCCGCAGGATCGCCCAGTCGCCCAGATCGAGTTGTTCGGCCAGCCGATACCCTTGCCGGCGATAGGCGCGCGCGACCGCCGCGGCCTGCGTCCGCAGCAGCCCGGCGAGCACCAATTGCCCGCGCGGTGTCGCGATCGCGGCGATGTCGGGGGCGAGATCGATCAGCGGCCCGGCGAGGATATTGGCGATGATCAGGTCATAAGAGGCGCGGCGCTGCACCAGTGCGTTGGCGGTGCCATCGGCGACGGCAAGCGCGAGCCTGCCCATGCCGAGCCCCAGCGGCACGCCGTTGACGTCGGCGTTTTCGGCCGTGACGTCGATCGCGATCGGATCGATATCGGTCGCGGTCGCATAAGCGCGCGGCCACAAATGCATCCCCGCAAAGGCGAGCAGCCCGGTGCCGGTGCCGAGGTCGATCAGATTGTCGACTCGCGTGCCGCGGCGGCGGATGCGGTCGAGCATGTTCAGGCAACCGGTGGTGGTCTCGTGATGCCCGGTGCCGAACGCCTGGCTGGCCTCGATCATATAGCGCCGCACGCCCGGCGCGTCGGCAATGTCGTGCGCCGAGGTGTGGACGACGAAGCGCCCCGCGCGCACCGGTTCCAGCCCCGATTGGCTCAGCGTCACCCAATCGGCGTCGGGTATCTTTTCGGGCGTCGCCTTGGTCGCGCCGGCGCTCGGCACCAGCGCGCGAACCGCGGCGATCGTCGCTTTGTCGGGTTTGCCTTCGAAATAGGCTTCGAGCCGCCAGCTCTCGGGATCGTCGAGCACGGCTTCGCTCGTCATCAGCACCGGCGGTGGGTCGAGCGCGGCGAGCGCGCCCAGATCGATTTCGATCGCTTCGGCCTCGGCGCGGGTGCACGGCAAGGTCAGCTTCCAGCTAGCGGACATAGCTTGCTCCATTGATGTCGATGACCGCGCCGGTCATCGATGCAGGGGCCTCGAGCGCGAGGTAATGGGCGGTATCGGCGATCTCGGCGGGCGCGGCAACGCGGCCGAGCGGGATGTCGGCGAGCAAGGCGTCGCCACCGCGGCTCTCCAGATAGTCGTCGGCCATCCCCGTCATCGTGAAGCCGGGGCAGATCGCGAAGGCGAGAATGCCGTCGCGGGCATAGCCCCGCGCGATCGTCTTGGTCATCGCGACCATACCGGCTTTCGACGCGGCATAATGCCAATGCGCGGGGCTGTCGCCGCGATAGGCGGCGCGGCTGGCGATGTTGACGATACGGCCGCCGTGGACCGCCTCCTGCCAGTGGCGTATTGCGAGCCGGCACAGTTCGGCCGCAGCGGTCAGGTTGATCCGCATCGTCCGCTCCCAGCCAGCGACCCAGTCCGTATGCGGCTGGTCGATCGGCGCGGCCTCGAAAATCCCGGCATTGTTGATCAGCACGTCGATCCGGCCATCGAGCGCGTCGAGCGCTTGCGCCCACAAGGTTTGCGGGGCGTCGGGATCGCTGAAATCGGCGGCGATGCCGCTGCGCGTGCCGTGGCCGATCAACCGCACGTCATCGCGCGCGCCAAGCGTCTCGGCGATCGCGGCGCCGATTCCACGGCTCGATCCGGTAAGGAGGATGTTGGGCATGGCCGCGGCTTAGCCGTTCCGTCACCCCAGCGAAAGCGGAGGCTCGCTCGTCATAATCCGATGCCTGTTTCCGGTCGCTGGAACGCGGCGGCTATGCCGCGACGCTGGTCGAAAAGCGGTCGGCGGCGGTGTTGAGGTTGCCCAGACGATCATCGACCTCGCCGAAATCGCGCTGGAGCGTGTCGATCTCGCTGGCGACGGTTTCGGTATCCTCGCGGATTGCGGCGATGGTGTTGGACATGGAATCGGCAGCGAGGGCGGTCTCGTCGACGGCGGCGGTGATCGCGGTGACGGTCTGCGCCTGCGTTTCCATGGCGGTGCGGATGCGGTCAGCCGATTCCTGGACCTCGGCGACGGTGTCGCGGATCGAGGCATTGGTCTCGACGGTCGAATGGGTGGCGGACTGGATCGCGGCGATCTTGGCGGCGATATCGTCGGTGGCGCGCGCGGTCTGGTTGGCGAGGCTCTTCACCTCTTGCGCGACAACCGCGAAGCCACGCCCGGCATCGCCCGCACGCGCCGCCTCGATGGTCGCGTTGAGCGCGAGCAGGTTGGTCTGCCCGGCAATGTCGCGGATCAGCCCGAGGATCGATTCGATCGACTTGGCATGGTCGGACAGCGTCTCGGACATGCCGACTGCTGCACCTGCCTGGCCCGAGGCGCGGGTCGCGATCTCGGCGGCGGCCTCGACCTCGTTGCGGGCGTCCTCGATCGCGCGGATCAACCCGGCGGCGGTTTGCGCCGCTTCGCGCATCGCGATCGCGGACTGTTCGGATGCGGCGGCGACTTCCGATGCCTTGCCCAGCATCCCGCGCACCGATGTCGCGGTGTTCTGCGCCTGCATCCGGGCGCGCGTGCCCAGTTCGGCGGTGGCCATCAGCGTGACGCCGATCGTGTCGCGAAATTCGGCGGATTGCGCGGCGCGTTCGCGGCGCGCGCGTTCCTGTTCGCGGCGGCCGTAATGTTCGGCCATCACCGCGGCCTCGACCATCGCCAGCCGCTGGATGACGTCGGTCAACCGGCACGCGTCGGCGACGCTCGGGCTCGATGCACGGATCAACTCGATGACGCGCGTGTGCCCCGCCGACAGCGCCGACAGATAGGCGTGCATCGGCACCCCCGCCTTGTGGCAGCGCGCCGCGTTGCGCAGCGCCATGCCGACCCATTCGGTGCTCAGCGGTTGCGCGTATTTCTGGCGAACATAAGCGGTCGAATCGGCGCGCTGGCGATCGTACGCGTCGGCCGACATCGTGCTGGCGCGCTGGGTGAGATCGGGATCGCTCAGGAACAGGCTCAGAAAGATATCGGCAATATCCTCGCAATGGTCGGCGATCAGCGCGCTGATCTCGCCGCTCGCCGCGGCAATCGCGCCGTCGCGATCATAAGCGTGCAGCCGTTTGCGGATGGCCTCGACCGCCGCTGCCCGCTGAACCTGTATCTGGTTCGCCTCATCCATTCCCGTTTACTCCTTACGCGCTCAGGCGGCGACCTTGGCGACGAAATCGCCCGTGCTGTGTTTGAGGTTCCCGAGCCGCTCGTCGAGCGCATCGAAGCCGTGGCCGACATTGTCGATCTCGCTGGCGACGGTTTCGGTATCCTCGCGGATGGCGGCGATTGTGTTGGACATGGAATCGGCAGCGAGGGCGGTCTCGTCGACGGCGGCGGTGATCGCGGTGACGGTCTGCGCCTGCGTTTCCATGGCGGTGCGGATGCGGTCAGCCGATTCCTGGACCTCGGCGACGGTGTCGCGGATCGAGGCATTGGTCTCGACGGTCGAATGGGTGGCGGACTGGATCGCGGCGATCTTGGCGGCGATATCGTCGGTCGCGCGCGCGGTCTGGTTGGCGAGGCTCTTCACCTCTTGCGCGACAACCGCGAAGCCACGCCCGGCATCGCCCGCACGCGCCGCCTCGATGGTCGCGTTGAGCGCGAGCAGGTTGGTCTGCCCGGCAATGTCGCGGATCAGCCCGAGGATCGATTCGATCGACTTGGCATGGTCGGACAGCGTCTCGGACATGCCGACTGCTGCACCTGCCTGGCCCGAGGCGCGGGTCGCGATCTCGGCGGCGGCTTCGACCTCGTTGCGGGCGTCCTCGATCGCGCGGATCAGCCCGGCGGCGGTTTGCGCCGCTTCGCGCATCGCCACCGCCGATTGCTCGGCGGCCGCCGCGACTTCGGAGGCCTTGCCCAGCATCCCGCGTGCGACCACCGAGGCGCGGCCGCGCTGCTCACGCAGCACCTCGCCTTCGGTCAGCGCGTTGTCGACCATGGTGACGATGCCGTCACGGAATTCGGCGGTAAGGCGATCACGGCCGTTCTGCGCGCTATGCTCGCGATAGGCGTTGTAGAGCGCGACGGTGACTTCGCCCTCGAGCGCGGAGAGCCGCATCACCGTATCGATCAGCGTCGGCAGCCGGGGATCGCTGCGATCGACGCGGCGCATCAGCGAATCGAGCACGGCGCGATCGCTGGCGTTGATCATCGACAGCAGCGCCATCGGCGATACGTCCGCGCCATAGGCGGCCGCCACCGATCGTTCGACCGACTCGATCCAGGCGCGCCCATAGGTGTCGAGGCACCGGTGTTTGAGAAAGACGACGCCGAGATCCACCATTTTCTCGGTTTCGTGCGGCGCCCACACGCGATCATCGGCGAAGCAGCGCAGCCATTGCTGCCAATAAGCGTCGGAAATCGTGCGGATGTCGGGTTCGATCAACGCCCACACCTGCTTGCCCGCCGCGGCCAGCGAGCCATCATAATCGAACACCCTCAATCGCGCGGCCAGATCGATCCTGGCGGCAAGCGTTCCGGGGGCCGGGAGATTGCTTTTATCCACGCGCGAGGTCTCCGAAGAATCAGATATCCCGCCTGGTGGCGGGGTGCTTCGGCAGGTTTAGGGCGATTTGGTTAAGGCAGGGTTAGGGTGTGGGGCCATGCGCGGGCCAGCCGGACAATCGCGCTCGCGGGTTGCATCGGCGACCGCGAAGACTAATACGGCGCCATCTATCGAACGAGGGGACCAGGGTCTTGGCCACGCAGCTTGAGCGAACGCGCCCGTTATCACCGCATTTGCAGATCTGGAAATGGGGGCCGCATATGCTGGTCTCGATCCTGCATCGCGCGACGGGTGACGGGATGGCGCTGGTGGGCACCTGCCTGTTCGTCTGGTGGCTCGCCGCGCTGGCGGCCGGGGCCAAGGCCTATGCGATCTTTGTCGATACGTTCACTTATGCCGACGGCAGCCTCAACGCGCTCGGCTATATCTTCGGAATCGGGCTGAGCTGGGCGTTCTTCCAGCACATGGCGAGCGGTATCCGCCACCTCGTGCTCGATACCGGCGCGGGGTTCGAACTGCGCACCAATCGCCGGTATGCGTTGCTGACGATGGTGTTCGCCGCGCTCACGACGATCGCCTTCTGGGCATATCTGCTGGTGGGGAAGTAAGCATGGGCGACGGAACGCCGATCGGCCGCGTGCGCGGTCTGGGCAGCGCCAAGCAGGGCACGCATCATTGGTGGCACCAGCGGCTGACCGCGGGCGGCAATCTGCTGCTCGTCCTCTGGTTCATCTTCTCGATCGCGCGGATGCCCGCTTATGATCATGCGACGGTCACCGAGTGGATGACGTCGCCGTTGGTGGCGGTCCCGCTCGTGCTGCTTGTCGCGTCGGTCTTCTATCATTTCCGTCTCGGGCTTCAGGTGCTGATCGAGGATTATCAGCACGGCCCCGGCCGGATCGCGTCGATCGTCCTGCTCAACCTGTTCACCCTGGTGGCGGCTGCGATCGCCATCGTCTCGATCCTCAAGATCGCCTTCACCGGAGCGCCAGCCTGATGCCCGCCGCCTATAAGATCATCGATCATACCTACGATGCCGTGGTGGTCGGCGCCGGTGGTTCGGGGCTGCGCGCGACGATGGAATGCGCGCAGAACGGCCTCAAGACCGCGTGCATCACTAAGGTGTTCCCGACGCGCAGCCATACCGTGGCGGCGCAGGGCGGGATCGCGGCCAGCCTCGGCAACATGGGCCCCGATCACTGGACCTGGCACATGTACGATACCGTCAAGGGATCGGACTGGCTGGGCGATCAGGACGCGATCGAATATCTCTGCCGCGAGGCACCCGCGGCGGTCTATGAACTCGAGCACGCCGGCGTGCCGTTCAGCCGCACCGAAGAGGGCACGATCTATCAGCGCCCGTTCGGCGGCATGATGCAGAACATGGGCGAAGGCCCGCCCGCGCAGCGCACCTGCGCCGCGGCCGACCGCACCGGTCATGCGATGCTCCATGCGCTCTACCAGCAGAGCCTGAAGTACGACGCCGATTTTTACGTCGAATATTTCGCGCTCGATCTGATCATGGAAGACGGCGCGTGCCGCGGCGTGATCGCTTTGTGCCTTGAGGACGGGTCGATCCACCGCTTCCGCGCGCATTCGGTGGTGCTCGCGACCGGCGGCTACGGGCGTTGCTATTTCTCGGCGACCTCGGCGCATACCTGCACCGGCGATGGCGGCGGCATGGTGCTGCGCGCCGGGCTTCCGCTCCAGGACATGGAATTCGTCCAGTTCCACCCGACCGGCATTTACGGCGCGGGCGTGCTGATCACCGAAGGCGCGCGCGGCGAGGGCGGCTACCTCACCAATTCCGAGGGCGAGCGCTTCATGGAACGCTATGCCCCCTCGGCCAAGGACCTTGCCAGCCGCGACGTCGTGTCGCGCGCGATGGCGATGGAAATCCGCGAGGGCCGTGGTGTCGGCAAGGACAAGGATCACATCTTCCTGCACCTCGATCACATCGACCCCAAGGTGCTCCACGAACGCCTGCCCGGCATCACCGAGACGGGCAAGGTTTTCGCCGGCGTCGATCTGACGCGCCAGCCGCTGCCGGTCACGCCGACGGTGCATTACAATATGGGCGGCATCCCGACCAATTATCACGGTGAAGTCGTCCATCTGAAGGATGGCGATGCTGATGCGGTCGTCCCCGGCCTGTTCGCGGTGGGCGAGGCGGCGTGCGTCTCGGTCCACGGCGCCAACCGGCTCGGCTCGAACTCGCTGATCGATCTCGTGGTGTTCGGCCGCGCGACCGGCAAGCGTATCGCCGAGATCGTCAAGCCCAACACCCCGCACGCGCCGCTGCCCGAGGGATCGGAGAGGCTGGCGCTCGACCGGCTCGATCATTTCCGCAATGCGAACGGCACATCGCCGACCGCGGAAATCCGCGTCGAGATGCAAAAGACGATGCAGCGCCACGCGGCGGTGTTCCGCAACGATGAACTGCTCGGCGAGGGCGTCACCGAAATCGCCAAGGTCTATCAGCGGATGCAGGACGTGCACGTCACCGATCGCAGCCTGATCTGGAACACCGATCTGGTCGAGACGCTCGAACTCGACAATCTGATCGCACAGGCGGTGGCGACGATGAATTCGGCCGCCAACCGCAAGGAAAGCCGCGGCGCACACGTCAACGAGGATTATCCCGATCGCGACGACGCGCACTGGATGAAGCACACGATCATCACCTTCGATGGCTGGGGCGGCAAGGGCGGTGCGACCAGCATCGATTACCGGCCGGTCCACGATTACACGCTCACCGACGACGTCGCGTATATCGAGCCGAAGAAGCGGGTCTATTGATGCGCGCGGGCGCACTTTTTCTTATTTCACGGGAAATCTGACATGGCCAAGTTCACTCTGCCCAAGAACAGCGTCATCAAGAAGGGCAAGGAGCACAAGGCGAGCGGCGATGCGGCGCGCGTCAAGCGCTTCAAAATCTATCGCTACGATCCCGACACCGCCGAAAATCCGCGCTACGATATTTTCGAGATCGATCTCGACGATTGCGGGCCGATGGTTCTCGACGCGCTGATCAAGATCAAGGCCGATCAGGATGCGTCGCTGACCTTCCGCCGGTCGTGCCGCGAGGGGATTTGCGGATCGTGTTCGATGAACATGGACGGCAAGAACGGGCTCGCCTGCACGACTGCGATCGAGGATTTCAAGGGTGAGATCCGCATCACGCCGCTGCCCGCGATGGACGTGATCAAGGATCTGGTCCCCGATTTCACGCATTTCTACGCGCAATATGCCTCGATCCAGCCGTGGTTGCAGACGGTGACGCCGCCGCCCTCGGGCAAGGAGCGGCTCCAGACGCCCGCGCAACGCGAACAACTCGACGGGCTGTACGAATGCATCCTGTGCGCGTGCTGCTCGACCTCATGCCCCAGCTATTGGTGGAACCAGGACAAGTTCCTGGGCCCGGCGATCCTGCTCCAGGCGTATCGCTGGCTTGCCGACAGCCGCGACGAGATGACCGGCGAGCGGCTCGACGCGCTTGAGGATCCGTTCCGCCTCTATCGCTGCCACACGATCATGAATTGCGCGAACGTCTGCCCCAAGGGCCTCAATCCCGCCAAGGCGATCGCCGAGATCAAGAAGATGGAAGCCGAGCGGGTTCTGTAATTCAACCGTTCGCGTCGAGCGGTGTCGAGAAGCGACTCTAACCGTATCTCGGCGTCGCTCGATACGGACGGGGGCTTGAGTGTCCGATAATTCGCCTTCCTTCTTGCAGCAGGAATCGCCCGACCATCCTGGCTGGGTGACGTGGGAATTGTCCGACCCCACCCGCTTCAACAGCCTGCTCGGCCCGCTCCTGCTCAGGGTGGAAGGCGATGTCGCGCGCGTGCAGATGACGCCGCGCCACGAACATTCGAATCTTCAGGACAACCTCCACGGCGGCGCGCTGCTCGCGTTTATCGACATCGCCTTGTTCGCCGCCTCGCGCGGGTTCGGGGTGATCGAGGCAGGCACCGCGGTGACGCTCGATCTCGCGGTCCAGTTCATCGGCGCGGGCAAGGTCGGCGCGCCGCTCGAAGCGCGGGTCGAATTGCTGCGTGAAACCGGGCGGCTGCTGTTCCTGCGCGGGCTCGTGGTGCAGGGCGACGGCACGGTCGCGAGCTTTTCGGGCACGATCAGAAAGCCGACGCGGCGATGACCACCGTCCTCGCGCGTTACGAAGCGCTCGTCGCTGCGGGCGAATTGCGCCCCGATGCCGAACAGGCCGCCGCTGCCAGCCGGCTCGATGCGCTCGCCGCCGAGCTGGAGGCGAGCCCGCGCAGGGGCAGCGTCTTGTGGCGCGCGCTCGGCCGCCGGCCCGAGGCGCCGAAAGGGGTCTATCTGTGGGGCGGGGTAGGGCGCGGCAAATCGATGCTGATGGACCTGTTCTTCGGCTGCCTGACGATCCAGCGCAAACGCCGCGTCCATTTCCACGAATTCATGCTCGAGGTGCATGCCCGCCTTGCCGAGGAGCGCAAGAAAGAGGCGGGCGATCCGATCGCCCCGGTCGCCGCGGCGATGACCGAGGATGCGCGCGTGCTCGCCTTCGACGAAATGGTGGTCACCAATTCGGCCGATGCGATGATCCTGTCGCGGCTGTTCGCGGCGATGTGGGAACGCGGCATGACGATCGTCGCGACCTCGAATCGTCCACCGCGCGATCTCTACAAGAACGGACTCAACCGCGAGCATTTCCTGCCCTTCATCGCCTTGCTCGAAACCAGGGCCGATGTGCTGCCGCTCAACGGCCCGGTCGATTACCGGCTCGATCGGCTGGGCCGGATCGACACCTGGCTCGTCCCCAACGGGCCCGAGGCGACGCAGGCGCTGTCGGCCGCCTTCTTCCGGCTGACCGACTATCCGGTCGAGGATCGTGCGCATGTGCCGACCGAGGATATTCCGGTCTCCGGCGGCCGCACCTTGCACGTCCCCAAAAGCCTGAAGGGGGTCGCGGTGTTCTCGTTCAAGCGGCTGTGCGGCGAGGCGCGCGGGGCCGCCGATTATCTCGCGATCGCGCGGCGTTTCCACACCGTCATCCTCGTCGGCATCCCCCGGATGGGGCCGGAAAGCCGCAACGAAGCCGCGCGCTTCGTGACGCTGATCGACGCGCTGTACGAACATAAGGTGAAGCTGCTCGCTGCCGCCGATGCCGAGCCCGCCGCGCTCTACACCGCGGGCGACGGCGCATTCGAATTCGAGCGCACCGTCTCGCGGCTCGAGGAGATGCGCTCCGAAGACTATCTCGCGCAGGGCCACGGCGTCGGTTGAGGCTGGACGCGGCCGCCGTCGCCGCATAGCGTTCGGGATAACGACAAGGAGGGGCCGATGCGCGCATCGATGCAGCGATTTTTGTTAGCGCTAACGTTTATGCTGGCGCCGGCATTGGCGCAGGCGCAGCCGGTCGCACCGGTTCATCCCGTGCTCGCCAGCGGCGACCTGCGGACCAGCCTCGACCTCTCGGGCCAGTGGCATTATTCGATCGATCCGTATCGCGACGGCATGGCGGGGTTCCACGGCGGCGATCCGGGGCTCGGCCACCGCCGCTACGACACCATTGATGTCGCCGCCGCGATGCGCGGCGATCCCGCCGCGCTCTACGAATATGATATGGCGCGTACGCCCACCGCGACGCTGCCGTCCTCGTGGCTGACCCACGACGCGACGATGCGCCATTATCGCGGGCTGGTCTGGTATCAGCGCAGCTTCACCGCCGATCCCAAACCCGGCGAGCGCCAGTTCCTCCGTTTCGGCGCGGTCAATTATCGCGCGCGCATCTACCTCAACGGTAAAAGCGTCGGCGCGCATGAGGGCGGGTTCACGACCTTCGCCTTCGAGGTGACGGGGCTGCTCCAGTCGGGCGAAAACCAGATCACCATCGGCGTCGATTCGGAACGCAGCGACACCGATCTGCCGCCGCCGGTCACCGATTGGGAAACCTATGGCGGCATCACCCGCGCGATCACGCTGGTGACGACGCCCGCCACCTATGTCGACGATGCCTGGGTACGGTTGACCCGCGACGGGCGGATCGCGGTCGATGTGGCGGTTGACGGCAAAGGCGCCGCCGGCCGCGCGTTGGTGCTGGCGATCCCCGCGCTCGGCCTCACGCTTGAGGGCAAGGCCGACGCCGCCGGGCATTGGGCGGCAAGCGTGCCCATGCCCAGTGCGCTCGAACGCTGGTCGCCTGATACGCCGCGGCTCTACGATGTCACGATCAGCGCGGGCGATGATGTCTGGAAAGATCGGATCGGATTCCGCACGATCGCGGTCGAGGGCGATCGGATCCTGCTCAACGGCAAGCCGATCTATCTTGCGGGCATCGCGCTCCATGAGGAGGAATTCGGTGCCAACCCCGCGCGCACGATCACCCCGCCGGCGGCACGCGCGCTCCTCACCGAGATCAAGCAGGGGCTCCACGGCAATTACGTCCGCCTCGCGCATTATCCGCATTCGGAGGTGATGACGCGGATGGCCGACGAACTCGGGCTGCTTGTGTGGAGCGAAATCCCGATCTACTGGCGCGTCGCGTTCGATAATCCGCAGACGCTGGCCACCGCGCGTCACATGCTCGCCGAGGAAATCTTGCGCGATCGCAACCGCGCCGCGATCGTGATCTGGAGCGTCGGCAACGAAACCCCCGTCAGCGCCGCGCGCAATGCCTTCCTCACCACGCTCGCCAACGACGCGCACACGCTCGACGATAGCCGTCTGGTCTCGGCAGCATTGCTCGTCGGGCGGAAGGAAGAGAGCGGGCGAAGCGTGTTCACCATCGACGATCCGCTGATTCCGGCGCTCGATGTGATGGCGGTCAACGCCTATAACGGCTGGTACACGCCCGATAAATTGAGTGATCTGGCAGCATTCGTGTGGCGCTCGCCGTACAAGAAACCGCTCGTCCTGTCGGAATTCGGCGCGGGCGCACTCGCGGGTGAGCATGATGCGACCGGCACGCACAAATTCTCCGAGGAATTTCAGGCCGATTATTACCGCGCGACGCTCGACATGGCGTCCAGAATCCCCTTTCTGCGTGGCATGTCGCCGTGGATTTTCAAAGACTTCCGGTCCCCGCGGCGGCAGCATCCGGTCTATCAGCAGGGGTGGAATCGCAAGGGGTTGGTGTCGGAAACCGGCGTGCGCAAACAGGCCTTCGCCGTGCTGGCCGATTATTATGCGCATCGCTTGGCAGGCGATTGATTATCGCTATTGCGAATGATGTGCAATATGAACCTGTCGGAACCCGCTTTAGAGGTTGCCCCAGCGCAGCAAAACGCCTAAGTCGCGCTCGATTTCGCGCGGGCTAAAGGTGTGCCGGCGCACTGCCCGGAGGAGATTTATGGCTCGCAAGAAGATCGCGCTGATCGGCGCCGGCATGATCGGCGGCACGCTCGCCCACCTCGCCGCGATGAAGGAATTGGGCGACATCGTCCTGTTCGACATTGCCGATGGTGTCCCCCAGGGCAAGGCGCTCGATCTCGCGCAAGCGGGGCCGCCCGAGGGTTTCGACGCCCGGCTCAAGGGCACCAACGATTATGCCGACATCGCCGATGCCGACGTGTGCATCGTCACCGCCGGTGTCCCGCGCAAGCCCGGCATGAGCCGCGACGACCTGCTCGGCATCAATTTGAAGGTGATGAAGTCGGTCGGCGAGGGCATCAAGGCCCACGCACCGAACGCGTTCGTCATCTGCATCACCAATCCGCTCGATGCGATGGTATGGGCATTGCGCGAGTTCTCGGGCGTGCCGCACGACAAGATCGTCGGCATGGCGGGCGTGCTCGATAGCGCGCGCTTCCGCCATTTCCTCGCCGAGGAATTCGACGTGTCGGTCGAGGATGTCACCGCCTTCGTACTCGGCGGCCATGGCGACACGATGGTGCCGGTGGTCGAATATTCGACCGTCGCGGGCATCCCCGTTCCCGATCTCATCAAGATGGGCTGGTCGACCCAGGAAAAGATCGACGCGATCGTCCAGCGCACGCGCTCGGGCGGCGGCGAGATCGTCGGCCTCTTGAAGACCGGCAGCGCCTTCTACGCGCCGGCGACCAGCGCGATCGTGATGGCCGAGAGCTATCTCAAGGACAAGAAGCGGTTGCTGCCGTGCGCGGCGCATCTCGACGGTCAGTACGGCGTCGACGATCTCTATGTCGGCGTGCCGGTGGTGATCGGTGCGGGCGGCGTCGAGCGCGTGGTCGAGATCGAGCTGAAGGGCGACGCCAGGATCGGCTTCGACAAGTCGGTCGCCGCGGTCAAGGAACTGCTGGTCGCCTGCAAGGGTATCGACTCAAGCCTGAACTGAGGAACTGGGCCAGGGCAGGTCCTCGGCGCAGGCCGGGGGCCGCCATGGTGAGTGCGCGGCGGCGGCACCCCGCACTCGGGCCGATAGCAAGCCTGCCGAGGCGTGCCCCGCCGGGGTGGTAGAATTGGAGAACCGATGAGCATTCTCGTCAACAAGAACACCAAGGTCATCACCCAGGGCATGACCGGGGAGACCGGGAGCTTCCACACCCAGGCCGCGCTCGATTACGGCACGCAGATGGTCGGCGGCGTCACGCCGGGCAAGGGCGGGCAGCAGCATCTCGGGCTGCCGGTGTTCGATACCGTCGCCGAGGCGCGCGAAAAGACCGGCGCCGATGCCAGCGTGATCTACGTGCCGCCGCCCTTCGCCGCCGATTCGATCCTCGAGGCGATCGACGCCGAGGTGCCGCTGATCGTGTGCATCACGGAAGGCATTCCGGTGCTCGACATGGTCAAGGTCAAGCGCGCGCTGTCGGGCTCGAAATCGCGGCTGATCGGCCCGAACTGCCCGGGCGTGCTGACGCCGGGCGAGTGCAAGATCGGCATCATGCCGGGGTCGATCTTCTCGAAGGGCTCGGTCGGCGTGGTCTCGCGGTCGGGCACGCTCACCTATGAGGCGGTGTTCCAGACCACCAATGCCGGACTGGGTCAGACGACCGCGGTCGGCATCGGCGGCGATCCCGTCAACGGCACCAATTTCATCGACGTGCTCGAGTTGTTCCTTGCCGATGAGGCGACCCAGTCGATCATCATGATCGGCGAGATCGGCGGTTCGGCCGAAGAAGAAGCGGCGCAGTTCCTCCGCGACGAAGCCAGGCGCGGCCGCAGCAAGCCGATGGCGGGCTTCATCGCGGGGCGCACCGCGCCGCCGGGGCGGCGGATGGGCCATGCCGGGGCGATCGTCTCGGGCGGCCAGGGCGGCGCCGACGACAAGATCGCGGCGATGGAGGCGGCCGGGATCAAGGTCGCCGACAGCCCCAGCGAGCTGGGGTCGACGCTGGTCGAGGTATTGCAGCGATAAAGTGGGCGCCCGGCGATGTAGGCCGGGCGCAACCTTCCGGCCTTGCCGGGCATTGGAGACGGGCCATGGGTTACGAAGGTCAGGATTTCAGCGAGATTGCAGGCGGGGTCAGCCCCGCCTTCGTCGAGACGCTTTACCGGCGCTTCAAGGCCGACCCCGCGAGCGTCGAATCGGGCTGGCGCGGTTGGTTCGAAGGGCTGGAGGCGACGGTCAGCGGGCCGAGCTGGCAGCAGGCCAACTGGCCGCTCGCCACCACCGACGATCTGACGGCGGCGCTCGATCCCACCCAGAGCGAGCCTGCGCCCAAGCCCGCCAAGGGCGGTGGGTCGGCTCCGGCGGTGGCGCCGGCCAGCCGCGATGCGATCGCCCGCGCCGCCGATGCGTCGATCCGCGCGATGATGCTGATCCGCACCTATCGCGTGCGCGGCCATCTCGCCGCCGATCTCGATCCGCTCGGGCTTTCGACGCACGAAATGCCCGACGATCTGCGGATCGACTATCACGGCTTTGCTGAAAGCGAACTCGACGAGAATATCTATCTCGGCGGCTATCTCGGGCTGCAATATGCGACGCTGCGCGAGATCGTCGAGATTTTACGCCGCAATTATTGCGGGCATGTCGGCCTCGAATATATGCACATCGCTGATGTCGAGGAGCGCCGCTTCCTTCAGGAACGGCTCGAAGGCAAGAACAAGGAAATCGAGTTCACCCGAGAGGGCAAGGAAGCGATCCTCAACAAGGTGATCGAGGCCGAGCAATACGAGAAGTTCCTCGGCAAGAAATATGTCGGCACCAAGCGCTTCGGGCTCGACGGCGGCGAGAGCATGATCCCCGCGCTCGAAAGCGTGATCAAATATGGCGGCCAGTACGGCGTGCGCGAGATCGTGTTCGGGATGGCGCATCGCGGCCGTCTCAACGTGCTCGCCAACGTCATGGGCAAACCGTTCCACGTCATCTTCCACGAATTTTCGGGCGGGTCGTCCAACCCTGAGGATGTCGGCGGCTCGGGTGACGTCAAATACCATCTCGGCACGAGCACCGATCGCGAGTTCGACGGCATCAGCGTCCATATGTCGCTGGTCGCCAACCCGTCGCATCTCGAGGCCGAGGACCCGGTCGTGCTCGGCAAGGCGCGCGCGATCCAGACGCTTCAGGGCGATCTGCGCGATCATATCGCGACGCTGCCGGTTCTGATCCATGGCGATGCCGCCTTCGCGGGGCAGGGGATCGTGTGGGAGTGTTTCGGTTTTTCAGGACTGCCCGGCTACAATACCGGCGGCTGCATCCATTTCGTCATCAACAACCAGATCGGGTTCACGACGAGCCCCAAATTCGCGCGCTCGTCGCCCTATCCCTCGGATGTCGCCAAGGGCGTCCAGGCGCCGATCCTCCACGTCAATGGCGACGATCCCGAGGCGGTGACCTTCGCGTGCAAGCTGGCGATCGAATTCCGCCAGAAATTCCACCGCGACATCGTCATCGACATGTGGTGCTACCGGCGTTTCGGCCACAATGAAGGCGACGAACCCGGCTTCACCCAGCCGCTGATGTATAAGGCGATCCGCAAGCATCCCGGCGTCGCCGAGATCTACAGCAAGCGGCTGATCGAGGAAGGCGTGGTCGATCAGGCATGGGTCGACGATCACATCAACCAGTTCACCACGCTGCTCGAAAGCGAGTTCCAGGCGGGCCAATCCTATCTGCCCAACAAGGCGGATTGGTTTGCGGGGCGCTGGTCGGGGCTGCACGCCCCCGCCGATGCCGAAAGCGCGCGCCGCAACGTCGAAACCGGCATCGACAAGAAGCTGTTCGATGCGCTGGGCCGTACGCTGACGACGGTTCCCGACAGCATCCAGATTCACAAGACGCTGGGGCGCGTGCTCGATGCCAAGCGCGAGATGTTCAATTCGGGCGAGCATTTCGATTGGGCGACCGGCGAGGCGCTGGCGTTCGGGTCGTTGCTGTCGGAAGGCTATGGCGTCCGCTTGTCGGGGCAGGATTCGGGCCGCGGGACTTTCTCGCAGCGCCACGCCGTCTGGGTCGATCAGACCGACGAGCACGAATATATCCCGCTCGCACAGGTCGAGCATGGCCATTTCGAGGTGCTCGACAGCCCGCTTTCCGAATATGGCGTGCTCGGCTTCGAATATGGTTATGCGCTTGCCGATCCCAAGACGCTGGTCTTGTGGGAGGCGCAGTTCGGCGATTTCGCCAACGGTGCGCAGATCATGATCGATCAGTTCATTGCTTCGGGTGAGGCGAAGTGGCTGCGCGCCAACGGGCTCGTGATGCTGCTGCCGCACGGCTATGAAGGGCAGGGGCCGGAGCACAGTTCGGCGCGGCTCGAGCGCTATCTGCAATTGTGCGCGCAGGATAATATGCAGGTCGCCAATTGCACCACGCCGGCGAACTATTTCCACCTGCTGCGCCGGCAGATGCATCGGTCGTTCCGCAAGCCGCTGGTCATCATGACCCCCAAGTCGCTGCTGCGGCACAAGATGGCGGTGTCGAAGACGGCCGATTTCGTCGGCGAAAGCCACTTCCGCCGCATTTTGTCCGATCCGTCGGCGCCGGCGGACAAGGATACGAAGCGGCTGGTGCTGTGTTCGGGCAAGGTCGCCTACGATCTGATCGAGGCGCGCGACGCCGCGGGGGACACCGACACCCAGATCGTCCGTATCGAACAGCTCTATCCGTTCCCGGGAGAGCCGCTTGCGGTGCGGTTGAAGACGATGTCCAATCTCGAAGACGTCGTCTGGGCGCAGGAAGAACCGAAGAACAACGGGGCGTGGTTCTTTGCCGAGCCGCTGATCGAGGAAGCGCTTGCCGAGGCCGGGGCGCCGGTCAAGCGTGCGCGCTACGCCGGTCGCGCGGCGGCGGCATCGCCCGCAACCGGGCTGATGAAGCGCCACCAGATGGAACAGAGCGCATTGATTGCCGATGCGCTGGGCCACAATGTCCGCGAGGAAATCCGGCGCAAGCGCAAGGGTTGAGTTTCACGTCCCCCCGGCGGAAGCTGGGGGACCCGATTATGGCAAAATTTCAGCGCTCGCTGGAATGACGAGGTAGCAATATGACCGAAGTCAAAGTCCCCACTCTGGGCGAATCGATCACCGAAGCGACGCTGGGCGAATGGCTCAAGCAGCCCGGCGATCCGGTTGCCGTCGACGAAGCGATCGCGAGCCTTGAAACCGACAAGGTGTCGGTCGAAGTGCCCTCGCCGATCGCAGGCGTGATGGGCGCGCACCGGGTTGCGGTGGGCGACACGGTTGAAGTCGGCGCGGTGATCGGGTCGGTTGAGCCAAGCACGGCCAGGATCAGCCCGGCGGCTCCCGCCGGAAGCCAGGCACCCGCGCCCGCCCCGGCACCGGCGCCCAAGGCAGAGGTCGCTGCACCGGCGGCGCCTGCGGGCAATGTCGATGCGGCTGCGTTGTCGCCGTCGGTGCGGCGTGCGGTGCTCGAATTCGGCGTCGATCCGGCGACCATCACCGGCACCGGCAAGGATGGCCGCATCACCAAGGATGATGTCGTCGCCGCCGCGCAGAAGGGCGGCTCGACTGCCCCGGTCGCAAGCCCGGCCCCTGCCGCTCTGGCCACCGCAGGTGCGGCGCCCGCGCGCAAGGAAGAACGCGTCCGCATGACGCGCCTGCGCCAGACGATCGCCAAGCGCCTCAAGGAAGCGCAGAACAGCGCGGCGATGCTCACCACCTTCAACGACGTCGACATGACGGCGGTGATGGCGGCGCGCGCCAAATACAAGGATCTGTTCGAGAAGAAGCACGGCGTCCGGCTGGGCTTTATGGGCTTCTTCGCCAAGGCGGCGTGCCTCGCGCTCAAGGATGTGCCGAGCGTCAACGCGTCGATCGACGGCGAGGAAATTGTCTATCACGATTATGCCGACATCTCGGTCGCGGTTTCCGCGCCGCAGGGGCTCGTGGTGCCGGTGGTGCGTGATGCCGATCAGCTTTCGGTCGCCGAGATCGAGCGCACGATCGGCGATTTCGGCCGCCGCGCCAAGGACGGCACGCTCAAGATGGAAGAGATGAAGGGCGGTACCTTCACGATTTCCAACGGCGGCGTGTTCGGTTCGCTGATGTCGACCCCGATCATCAACCCGCCGCAATCCGCGGTGCTCGGCCTCCACCGGATCGAGGATCGCGCGGTGGTGGTGAACGGCGAGATCGTGATCCGCCCGATGATGTATCTCGCGCTCAGCTACGACCACCGTCTGGTCGATGGCCGCGAGGCCGTGACCTTCCTCGTCGCGCTCAAGAACGCGATCGAGGACCCGACGCGGATTTTGATCGACCTGTAATTTCCCCACGAACACCCCATCTTCCGTTCGTGCTGAGCTTGTCGAAGCACCGTTCTTTTCTCGACCGGAAGAAAGCACGCCCTGCGGCAAGCTCAGAGCGAACGGAGTTTGGAATGGCTGACCAGCAATACGATTATGATGTCCTCGTGATCGGCGCCGGGCCGGGCGGCTATGTCGCTGCGATCCGCGCGGCGCAACTCGGCCTCAAGGTGGCGTGCGCGGAAAGCGGCGAGACGCTGGGCGGCACCTGCCTCAACGTTGGCTGCATCCCCTCCAAGGCGATGCTCCACGCCTCCGAATATTTCGAGGCGGCGGCGGGCGGCGCGATGGCCAAGCTGGGTATCAAGGTCACCCCCGAGCTCGATCTCGATGCGATGCACGGCCAGCGCAAGGATGCGGTCAAGCAGCTTACGGCGGGCATCGAATATCTGTTCAAGAAGAACAAGGTGACGTGGCTCAAGGGCAAGGCGTCCTTCGAGGACGCTCACACTGTCACGGTCGGTAAGGATAAGGTCAGCGCGAAGAACATCGTCATCGCCACCGGCTCGTCGGTCACCCCGCTGCCCGGCGTGACGATCGACCAGAAGGTCGTGGTCGATTCGACCGGCGCGCTCGAATTGCCGGAGGTGCCGAAGCATCTGGTGGTGATCGGCGGCGGCGTGATCGGGCTCGAACTCGGCAGCGTGTGGCGCCGGCTCGGCGCCAAGGTGACGTGCGTCGAATTCCTCGATCAGATCCTGCCCGGCTTCGACGGCGAGGTCCGCAAGGAAGCCAACAAGATTTTCAAAAAACAGGGCGTCGAGTTCAAGCTCGGCACCAGGGTCACCGGCGTCGCGGTCAAGGGCAAGAAGGCCATGGTCACGATCGAACCCGCGCAGGGCGGTGCCGCCGAGACGATCGAGGCGAGCCATGTGCTCGTGTCGATCGGCCGCAAGCCCAACACCGATGGCCTCGGCCTCGACAAGATCGGGCTGGCGACCAACCAGCGCGGCCAGATCGAAACCGCGTCGGATTTCGGCACCAGCGTTCCCGGCGTCTGGGCGATCGGCGATGTCACGCCGGGGCCGATGCTCGCCCACAAGGCCGAGGACGAAGGGATCGCGGTGGCCGAGAATATCGCCGGGCTCACCGGCATCGTGAACCACGATGTGATCCCCAGCGTGGTCTATACCTGGCCCGAGATTTCCGGCGTCGGCCTCACCGAGGAGGCGGCGAAGGAGCGCGGTGCGGTCAAGGTCGGTAAATTCCCGATGCTCGCCAACAGCCGTGCCAAGACCAACCACGAGCCCGACGGCTTCGTCAAGGTGATCGCCGACGCCAACACCGATCGCGTGCTCGGCGTGTGGTGTGTCGCCAGCGTTGCGGGCACGATGATCGCGCAGGCCGCGCAGGCGATGGAATTCGGCGCGACGAGCGAAGACATCGCCTATACCTGCCACGCCCACCCGACGCATTCGGAAGCGATCAAGGAAGCCGCGATGGCGGTGACGGGGAAGGCGATACACGTCTAGCCGGCGCAGGATTTAGCGACGCTAAATCCGCGCGAACGAGGCTAGACCGGCCGGCGGGGCGCCAGGCCCCGACCGACGGCGCGGCTTTGCCGCGCCGCTGGCACTGGCGTCACTTAGGTGGGCCGGTGCGGTCTCTGTTTCAATCTATCTGAAACAGACTATAGCCCCCGCTACGCCGCATCCCCATGCCGCGTCAGCACCGCGAGCAACGCCGCCAGCGCCAGCGCGCCCCCGGCGGCGAACCACAAGGCCTCCAGCCCGCGATCGCCCAGCGTCGTCCCGCCCAGCACGACCCCGCCGGCAAACCCCAGCCACAGCAGCAAATGCGGCACCCATCCCAGTGCATCGCCGCGCCCCAGCAGCGCATCGGCGAGCTTCTGTCCGGTGCGCACCAGCGTGCCGGTCATATAGGTGACGCCGATACTCACCTCGCGGTCGCGCAGGAACACGCCGTTCTCGGCCCCCATCGCGGCGGCGAGCAGCAGCAGCGGGAAGGATGAAAAGGTGAAATGCGCTGCCCCCGCCGCGATCGCAAGGCACGCGGCGACCGCGGTCATCACCACCGGCTTGCGCCACCGCGCGAACCGGGCGGACAGGATCGACGCGCCCATCACGCCGCACACGAACGCAAGGATCAACGCGCCCGCATTCCAGGCATCGGCGGCGGCGCCGGTGGCGAGCCCCACGCCCAGCCGCGTGGTGTTGCCGCTCATGAACGACGCGAAGAACCCGCCAAGGCTGATATAGGCGATCGCATCGACGAAGCCGGCCAGTATTGCGAGCAGGACGGCCGCGGTGATCATCGGAGTTTGATAGCGCTGCATCCTTGCCTTTTGCCGGGCCGGAGGCGTCGTTGCCACCCCGAAAATCATGCGGCCCGTCGCGATCGGCCTGCTTCCACGTCGGCGCAATAAGCCCTAGCAAGGCACGATGGATCAGGCATTTTGGCAGATTGGCCCCATTCTCCCCTGGCTCGACCTGTTCGGAGTCGCCGTTTTCGCCGCCACCGGCGCGCTGGCGGCGACGCACCGCGGGCAGACCTTCGTCACGCTCGCCTTTTTTGCGCTGGTCACCGGGGTAGGCGGCGGCACGGTGCGCGATCTGCTCATCGGTGCCCCGGTATTCTGGGTGCAGGATCGCTTGTACGCGCTGGTGTGCCTCGCGGTCGCGCTCGCCATCTGGGTGACGCCGCAGCGCTGGTGGAATGGGGCCGCGCTCGTCTGGCTCGATGCGGTGGGGCTCGGTGCTTATGCGGTGTACGGTGCGGCCAAGGCGCTGAGCTTCGGCGTGCCGCTGCTACCGGCCGCAGTGATGGGCGTGTTCACCGCCTGCGTCGGCGGCATCATCCGCGATACGCTCGCGGGCGAGCCGTCCATCCTGATGCGGCCCGAACTCTATGTCACCGCCGCCGCGCTCGCCGCGACGCTGTATGTCGGCCTCAGGTGGCTGGGGCTGCCGTCGTTCGAGGTGGCGCTGATCGCTGCTGCCGCAGGCTTCGGGTTGCGCGCCGCCGCGATCCACTGGAAGCTCGGGCTCCCTACCTATCGCGGCCGCCCGAACGAGAGCTAGGGTGGGGGAGCGGGGCGGTGCGGCACTAAAGGGCCGTTCTAGCTCCGCACGACCCCCACGTCGGCGAACGGCTTGGGCTCGATCGGTGGCACCGCCGAATCGTTGAGCTCGCATTGCCACAGCCCGACATCGATCCATTGGCCATGCTTGTAGCCAACCTCGCGATACACGCCCGCGCGCCGGAACCCGGTTGCCTCGTGGAGCGCAATCGAATGGTCGTTGGGCAGCGCGATCGCGCTGATCGCCTGCGTGAAGCCTTGCGTGCGCAGCGTATCGATCAGCGCGCGATAGAGCAGCCGCCCGGTGCCCTGGCCCTGCACCGGCCCGGCGACGTAGATCGAGGTTTCGACGACATAGCGATAGGCGGGCCGGTCGCGGAATCGTGTCGCATAGGCATAAGCGACGATGCCGGCTTCCTCGCCCTCGCCATTGGTCACCACCAGCCAGGGATAGAGCCCGTCGGAAGCCGCCATCCGGTTGCGCATCGCGCGCGCATCGGGAGCCTCGATCTCGAACGAAGCGGTGCCGCTGGTGACGTGCGGCGCGTAGATCGCGGCGATCGCGGCGGCGTCCTCGGGGCGGGCGGCGCGGATCGCGATCACAGCGCGAGCCGCGCCAGCACGGCGCCCATCAGGCTGGTGTCGGCGGGGGAGGGCGTCGTCGGCCCCATGCCGGTACATTCAAGGCAGCGCGCCTGGATCGCGGCACCGCTCGACAGCCGCCGCATATCGCCCAGCGCCTGCGCGAACACCGCGCGGCGCTCGCGCGCGAGCCGGCTGAACAGGTCGCCCGCGGCGTCGGCATCCTCGCCGCGCTGCTTGCGCGCGAATTGCGCGGCCAGCGTGGCGATCCAGCTCGGCTTCTTTTCGAGGAACACCGGATGGACCTTGGCGGGATCGAGCTTGGCACGGCGCGCGGCCTCGGCGATCGCGTCGTTCATATTGCCGAACCGGTCGACCAGCTTGATCTGGTGCGCGCTGCCGCCATCCCACACCCGGCCCTGCGCGATCTCGTCGACGCGTGCGGGCGTCAGCTTGCGTGCCTCGCTGACGCGGGTGATGAACTGGCGATAACCGTGCTCGATCCCGGCCTGGAAGATCGCGCCGACCTCGGGCGTGATGCCGCCGGTGATATCGGGCTGGCCCGACAGCGGAGTGGTCTTCACCCCGTCGCTGGTGACGCCGATCTTTTTGAGCGTGTTCTCGAAGGTCGGGATGACGCCGAAAATGCCGATCGATCCGGTGATCGTATTGGGTTCGGCAAAGATCGTGTCGCCCGCGGTCGACACCCAATAGCCGCCCGACGCGGCAAGGCTCCCCATCGAGATCACGACCGGCAGCCCCTTGGCCTTGGCCTGCAGGATCGCCAGCCGGATCTGCTCGGAGGCGAAGGCCGATCCGCCCGGCGAATCGACCCGCACCACCAGCGCCTTCAGATCGTTCTTGGCGAGCCCGTCGAGCATCGCCTTGGCGATCGTGTCGCCCGCCGCGGTGCCGGGGCCGGCCTCGCCGTCGACGATCTCACCGGCCACCGTCAGCACGCCGATCGCGGCGCCGCCCGATTTGGCCGGATGCGCCTCAACATAAGCGTCGTAATCGATCGTCTGGAAATTGCCCGCGCTCTTCTTGTCGTCGGCGCCCGCGATTTGGGCGACGTGCGTGCCGAACGCGATCCGGTCGGCGAGCTTGTCGACCAGCCCCGCATTGAGATTGGCCTGCGCGATGTCGCCCTGGGTGGCCGCGATCACCGCGCCGGGCTGGGTCAGCAGCGGGGCGATCTGCGCCTTGGGCCGCGCCTTCTTCACCGCCTCCTGCCACTGGCCGAAGATCGCGCCGTAAAGCGCGCGATCGGCCTCGGCCGCCTCGGGCGATTTGTCGGTGCGGGTATAAGGTTCGACGAACGATTTGAACTTGCCGACGCGGAAGACGTGGACGTCGACCCCGAGCTTGTCGATCAGCCCCTTGTAATAAAGCTGCGATCCGCCCGGCCCCATGAACAGCGTGCCGCCCATCGGGTTCATCCAGATCTCGCTCGCTTCGGCGGCGAGGCGATAGCCCGCATCGGTATAAGCGGTGGCATAAGCGAGCACCGGCTTGCCGCTTGCGCGCACCCGGCCCAACGCATCGCCGACTTCGGCAAGCGCGGCGGGGTAGCCGCCCTGGAAATGATCGAGATCGAGCACGATCGCCTTGACCTTGCTGTCGTCCCTGGCGGCGTCGATCGCGCGTACCAGATCGCGCAACCGGTATTCGCGCGTCACTTGCTGCCCGCTCGCGATCGCGAAGGCATCGACCTCGGCGGGCTGTTCGACGATCGTGCCGTTGAGATCGAGCAGCAACGCCCCGTCGCCGATCGCGGTCGGGGCCGGCCGCGCCGACAGCGCCGCCCACAGCAACCCGAAGAACAACAGCATCGCGACCAGGACCAATGCGTCCTTGATCCCCACCAGCAATTTCCAGGCGCCTCGAACCAGCTTCACCGCGTCGATCCTTCGTGTTGCCACATCGCTCTTGCCCTGGTGCTAGGGCAATGCGACCCCTGAGGCAACGCCGTCTTACGCGGGCAATACAGGGGCCTGCGACCGGTCACCGGCGTTGCGAAAAAATCCTCGCCGCTACCCGTTGACGAGTCGCGGGGCGGTTCGCATATGACGTGCTGCTGGCACTCTCCGCCGGGGAGTGCCAAAGCTGTTATCATCGCTCAACCCAAGGAAAGGATGGCGCATGAATTTTCGTCCGTTGCACGATCGTGTGCTGGTTCGTCGTGTCGAGGCCGAGGAAAAGACGGCCGGCGGGATCATCATTCCCGACACCGCGAAGGAAAAGCCCCAGGAGGGCGAGGTCGTCGCTGCTGGCGCTGGTGCCAAGGCCGAGGACGGCAAGGTGACGCCGCTCGACGTCAAGGCCGGTGACAAGATCCTGTTCGGCAAATGGTCGGGCACCGAGGTCAAGGTCGATGGCGAAGACCTGCTGATCATGAAGGAAAGCGACATCCTCGGCATCGTCGAGGGCTGATCCTACCCCCTTCAGACTGTCAATTTTGTCAACTTAGCGAAATCAGGAGCCAATCAACATGGCAGCCAAGGACGTAAAATTCTCGCGCGATGCGCGTGAGCGCATTCTGCGCGGCGTCGATATCCTCGCCGATGCGGTCAAGGTCACGCTCGGCCCGAAGGGGCGCAACGTCGTCATCGACAAGAGCTTCGGTGCCCCGCGCATCACCAAGGACGGCGTCACCGTCGCCAAGGAAATCGAGCTCAAGGACAAGTTCGAGAACATGGGTGCGCAGATGCTGCGCGAAGTCGCCTCGAAGACCAACGACAACGCCGGTGACGGCACCACCACGGCCACCGTGCTCGCTCAGGCGATCGTGCGCGAGGGCATGAAGTCGGTCGCGGCCGGCATGAACCCGATGGACCTGAAGCGCGGCATCGATCTCGCCGTCGGCAAGGTCATCGACGACATCAAGAGCCGCTCGAAGCCCGTGTCGGGGTCGAACGAGATCGCCCAGGTCGGCATCATCTCGGCCAATGGCGACACCGTCGTCGGCGAGAAGATCGCCGAGGCGATGGAAAAGGTCGGCAAGGAAGGCGTCATCACCGTCGAGGAGGCCAAGGGCCTCGAGTTCGAGCTTGATGTCGTCGAAGGCATGCAGTTCGATCGCGGCTATCTGTCGCCGTACTTCATCACCAACCCGGAAAAGATGACGGTCGAGCTTCAGGATCCCTACATCCTGATCCACGAGAAGAAGCTGTCGAACCTCCAGGCGATTCTTCCGATTCTGGAAGCCGTCGTCCAGTCGGGGCGTCCGCTGCTCATCATCGCCGAGGATATCGAGGGCGAGGCGCTGGCCACGCTCGTCGTCAACAAGCTGCGTGGCGGGCTCAAGGTCGCCGCGGTCAAGGCGCCGGGCTTCGGCGATCGCCGCAAGGCGATGCTCGAGGACATCGCGATCCTGACCAAGGGCGAAGTCATCTCCGAGGATCTCGGGATCAAGCTCGAAAACGTCACGCTCGGCATGCTCGGCACCGCCAAGCGCGTCACGATCGACAAGGACAACACCACGCTCGTCGACGGCGCCGGTGATGCCGAGGCGATCAAGGGCCGCACCGAAGCGATCCGCGCTCAGATCGAAAACACCACCAGTGATTACGATCGTGAGAAGCTCCAGGAGCGTCTCGCCAAGCTCGCCGGCGGTGTGGCCGTGATCAAGGTTGGCGGCGCGTCCGAGGTCGAGGTCAAGGAGCGCAAGGATCGTGTCGATGATGCGCTGCACGCGACCCGCGCGGCGGTCGAAGAAGGCATCGTCCCCGGTGGCGGCACCGCGCTTCTCTATGCCACCCGCGCGATCGAAGGCCTCAAGGGCGCCAATGACGACCAGACCCGCGGCATCGATATCGTCCGCAAGTCGCTGACGGCGCTGGTGCGCCAGATCGCCAGCAACGCCGGTCACGACGGTGCGGTGGTCTCGGGCAAGCTGCTCGAGAGCAACGATCCGACGCAGGGCTTCAACGCCCAGACCGACAAGTACGAGAACCTCGTCGAAGCCGGCGTGATCGACCCGACCAAGGTCGTGCGCACCGCGCTCCAGAACGCAGCCTCGGTTGCCGGCCTGCTCATCACCACCGAAGCGGCGGTGAGCGAGCTGCCTGAAGACAAGCCCGCGCCGATGGGCATGCCTGGCGGTGGCATGGGCGGCATGGGCGGCATGGACTTCTAAGCCGCAGGGCCATCGCCAGCCTCGGCTGGCGGTGGTTTTGCCCAAGGCCGGCCGGCGGCTCGGCGGCATTGCCGTCGATGCCGTTCGACGCAGCGCCGGCTTTGCCGGTGCTGGCCTGAGCCAGAAGATTTGGGGCCGGGAGAGCATGTCTCCCGGCCCCTTTTCTATGATGGCCGCTTGCACATCGCCCTCGGGCTTCTCACCTTGTCGTTCAGAACAAGGGAGAAAATGGATGAAGCTCTATTATGCCCCCGGTGCGTGCAGCCTCGCCGATCACATCGCGCTCCACGAAGCCGGCCTGTCGTTCGAGCATGAACGCGTCGATCTCAAGACCAAGATCACCGCCCATGGCGCCGATTATCGCGCGATCACGCCCAAGGGCTATGTCCCTGCGCTCGCGTTCGATGGCGGCCCGGTGCTGACCGAGAATATCGCGATCCTCTACTGGATCGCCGAACAGACCCCCGCGCTGATGCCCGAAGGCCCGCTGGGCCGTGCCCGCCTGCTCGAAGCGATGGCCTATATCTCGTCGGAGATTCACAAGAGCTTCAAGCCCTTCTTCCAGCGCCGCGGCGAGGACGAAACCAGGCCCGCCGGCGATGCCATCACGCGCCAGTTCACGCTGCTCGCGGAGACGATGAAGGGCGATTATCTGTTCGGCGCGTTCAGCGTCGCCGATCCGTTCCTGTTCGTCATGCTGCGCTGGGCGTTCGCGTTCGGCATCGAGGTGCCCGAGCCGCTGGTCGCCTATTTCGAGCGGATCAAGGCGCGCCCCGCGGTTGCCAGGGCAATGGCCGAAGAAGGGATCGCCTGACTTCGCGACCAGCCCGATGGGCGGGTGCTCTACTCTGGTCAAACACTCCGGCGCATGGCAGGAAGCGATCATTCCGCCGCGCCGGAGTCCTTCCGGTGCCGAGCATCGGGGGACCGATATGACCGATTTTAGCCGCCGTGAAACTCTGGCCGCGTCCGCGCTTGCCGCGCTTGTGGTCGCCATGCCCGCCTGGGCACAGGATACAAAAATGCCAGCCGATACCGCCCAATGGGATCTTGCCGAAATCTACCCCAACGACGCCGCGTGGGATGCCGCGCGCAAGCAGGCGCTTGCCGCGATTCCGGGGATGAAGGCCTATCAGGGCACGCTCGGCACCAGTGCCGACGCGCTGGCCAAGGCGCTGGTTGCCCAATCCGATCTCGGCCGCACGATCGCGCGCATCTACACCTATGTCTCGCTCAAGGCCGATGAGGATGTCCGCATCGCCGCCAATCAGGAACGACAGGCACAGGCGATCGACCTCTACACCGCGTTCGGCGAGGCGGTATCGTGGATCGCGCCCGAGATCCTCACCGTGGGTGAGGCGAAGGTCACCGGCTTCATCGCCGCCAACGACACGCTCAAGAAGCGTTTCGATTTCTACCTCGCCAATGTGCTGCGTGAGGCGCCGCACACGCTGTCACCCGAAGGCGAGGTGCTGCTCGCGGGCACCGCGGCGCCGTTTTCGGGGCCCAGCGATATCCGTGGGCAACTCGTCGCCTCGGATATCGAATGGCCGACGATCACGCTGTCGACGGGGGCCGAGGTGCGGCTCGACGATCAGGGCTATACGCTCCACCGCGACGCGCCCGACCGCGCCGATCGCAAGGCGGTGTTCGACGCCTTCTGGAAGCAATACGGCCAGTTCAAGAGTTCGTTCGGCGCGGCCTATCTGTCGCATCTCAAGGCCGATGTGTTCGAGATGAAGGCGCGCAAATACCCGACATCGCTCGCTGCCTCGCTGTCGTCGAACAACATTCCCGAAACCGTTTATCGCACGCTGGTCAAGGAGACCAACGCCGGCCTGCCGCAGCTCCACCGTTATTTCGAGCTGCGCCGCAAGCTGCTCAAGCTGCCGGATATGCATTATTACGACATCTATCCGCCGCTCGTAGAACTGGACAAACCCGTCGGTCTGGCGGCGATGCGCACCATTGTGCTCGATGCGCTCAAGCCGCTCGGCCCCGATTATGTGAACGAATTCGGCAGGGCGAGCGCGGCGAAATGGATGGACCCGCTCCCGCGTGAGGGCAAGCGTTCGGGGGCGTATATGAACCCCGGCGCGTATGACGTGCACCCCTATCTCCTGCTCAATCTGAAGGAGGATTATTCGGGGATGACGACCTATGCGCACGAATGGGGGCACGCGATGCATTCGCTGCTCGCCAACAAGGCGCAGGTCTACGAAAAGGCGGATTATCCGCTGTTCATCGCCGAGATCGCCTCGACCTGCAACGAGCAATTGCTGGTCGCGTACATGGTCGAAAAGGCCAGGACGAAGCAGGAAAAGCTCTATTATCTCGGCCAGCAGCTCGAGAATATCCGCGGCACCTTCTACCGTCAGGCGATGTTCGCCGAGTTCGAGCTTGCCGCGCACGACAAGGCCGAGGCGGGCGAGGGGCTGTCAGGCGAGACCTTCACCGCAATGTATCTCGATCTGCTGAAGCGCTACCACGGCCCCAGGGTCGAGATCGCCCCGGCCTATGCGGCCGAATGGGCGTTCATCCCGCACTTCTATTCGAGCTTCTACGTCTACCAATATGCGACCTGCATCGCGGCGGCGTCCTATTTCGCGAAGTCGATCCTGTCGGGCGGCGCCAGGGAGCGCGACAATTACCTCGGCGTGCTCAAGGCGGGCGGCTCGGCCTATCCCACCGACGTGCTCAAGCGCGCCGGGCTCGATATGGCCTCGGCGGCGCCGTATCAGGCGGTGGTCGCGGTGTTCAAGGACACGCTCGATCAGGCCGAAGCGCTGATGGGGTAACGCGTCATGCCGGACTCGTTCCGGCATCCAACCATCCGCGAGCGCTTTGGCTTGCGGCTGGTTGGTGACGTTTACCGGCGCATCACCTCGGCGGTGATCGACAGGCTCCGCTTGCGCGCGTCGTGATCGAAGATCGCGCTGGCGATCATCAGTTCGTCGACCTGCGTGCGCTCGACGAACGCGGCGATTCCACGCGCGACGGTCTCGGGGCCGCCGACCGCCGAACATTGCAGCACGTGATCGAGGATCGACCGGCCCTGCTCGCCCAGACTGTCGCGATACCCCGCGACCGGCGGCGGCAATTGGCGCGGGTGGCCGGTGCGCAGCGCCACGAACGCCTGCTGCTGCGAACTCGCGATCAATTCCCCCTCGGCATCGCTGTCGGCGGCGAAGACGTTGAACCCGGCCATCGCATAGGGCCGGTCGAGTTGCGCCGAAGGCCGGAAGTCGCGGCGATAGATCTCGAGCGCCTGATCGAGCGCGTCGGGCGCGAAATGCGAGGCGAAGGCGTAGGGCAGCCCCAGCATCGCCGCGAGTTGTGCGCCGAACAGGCTCGATCCGAGAATCCAGATCGGCACCCTCGCGCCCGCGCCGGGCACCGCGCGGATGCCGGTCTGGCCGTCATCGGCGAAATAGCTTTGCAGCTCGATCACGTCGCGCGGGAAGGCGTTGGGGTCGCTGTCGAGCGTCCGCCGGAGCGCGCGAGCGACGCGCTGGTCCGATCCCGGCGCACGCCCGAGGCCGAGGTCGATGCGGCCGGGGAATAGTGCATCGAGTGTCCCGAATTGCTCGGCGATCACGATCGGCGCGTGGTTGGGCAGCATGATCCCGCCCGCACCGACGCGGATGCGGCTGGTCGCCGCCGCGATATGCCCGATCACCACCGCGGTCGCGGCAGAGGCGATCCCCGCCATCCCGTGATGCTCGGCGACCCAATAACGGGTGAAGCCCAGCGCCTCGGCATGGCGCGCGAGATCGGCCGAATTGGCAAGCGCCTCGGCAGCGGTGCCGCCATCGACGATGGGGGCGAGATCGAGCAGTGAAAAAGCGGTCATCGCGGCAAGATGGGGCGGCCCGGCCGCGTTTGCCACTCCCTGCCTTGCCCGCGTGCGCCCGCCCGCCTAAGCGTGCGCCCGCCATGCGCGCCGATCTTGCCCATATCGACACCTGGATCTTCGATCTCGATAACACGCTCTATCCGGCGTCGACCAATCTGTTCGCGCGGATCGACGAGCGGATCGGCGCCTATGTCGCGCGCTATTTCGGTTGCGATCCGGTCGAGGCGCGACGAATCCAGAAGGATTATTTTCACCACCACGGCACCACGCTCGCCGGGCTGATGGCCGAACATGCGATCGACCCGACCGATTATCTCGACGATGTTCACGACATCGCGCTCGACCAGCTCGAACACGATGCGCCGCTGGTCGCCGGGATCGCCGCGCTGCCGGGGCGCAAGCTGGTCTTCACCAATGCCGATGCGCCTTATGCGCGCCGCGTGCTTGCCCGGCTGGGGCTTGGCGACAGTTTCGAGGCGCTGTTCGATCTGCGCGCGACCAATTACGTCCCTAAGCCGCACCCCGATGCCTATGCCGGGCTGTGCGCGGCCTATGATCTCGATCCGACGCGCTGCCTGTTCGCCGACGACATGGCGCGCAACCTTGCGCCCGCCAAAGCGATCGGGATGACGACACTGTGGGTCGACAACGGCTCCGAACAGGGTATCGGCGAGGATCGCAGTTTCGTCGACCACAAGGTGGCCGATATCGCAGCCTGGCTGCACACACTTCAGGAGGAAGAATGAGCGAGAACCTTCAAGCGACGATCGACGCCGCCTGGGAGGACCGCGATTCGATCGGCGGCGACACCAAGGGGGCGGTGCGTCAGGCGGTCGATCAGGCGCTGGCGCAACTCGATACCGGCGCGGTGCGCGTGGCCGAGCCCGATGGCGCGGGCGGCTGGCGCGTCAACCAATGGCTCAAGAAGGCCGTGCTGCTGTCGTTCCGCCTCAACGATATGGTTGAGATTTCGGGCGGCCCGGGCGGCGCGAATTGGTGGGACAAGGTGCCCTCCAAATTCTCCGGCTGGGCCGCGAGCGAATTCCGTGAGGCGGGCTTCCGTGCGGTGCCCGGCGCGATCGTCCGGCGCGGCGCTTTCATCGGCAAGGGCGCGGTGCTGATGCCGAGCTTCGTCAATATCGGCGCGCATGTGGGGGCAGGCGCGATGATAGATACCTGGGCGACCGTCGGCAGCTGCGCGCAGATCGGCAGGAACGTCCATATCTCGGGCGGTGCCGGCATCGGCGGCGTGCTCGAACCGCTTCAGGCCGATCCGGTCATCATCGGTGACGGCGCGTTCATCGGCGCCCGCGCCGAAGTGGCAGAGGGCGTGCGCGTGGGTGAAGGCGCTGTGCTTTCGATGGGCGTCTATCTCGGCGCCTCGACCAAGATCGTCGATCGCGCGACCGGCGAAATCCATCGCGGGCAGGTACCGCCGTATTCGGTGGTCGTCCCCGGCTCGATGGGGGGCGGCGACGGCAAGCCCGCGCTGTATTGCGCGGTGATCGTCAAGCAGGTCGATGCCCAGACGCGCTCCAAGACCAGCATCAACGAATTGCTGCGCGATTGATTCACGCCCCTTTTCCTCTCCCTGCGGGGAGAGGGAAGGGCAAGGGAAACGTCGACCGGGTTTCGTGCGCGCGCGTCAGCCGCTATCGGCGTGGCGCATGAAGCGCTTCACGATTCTCGTCGCCGCGTTGCTCGCGCTGATGCTGGCCGCGCCTGCCTCGGCCCAATCGGCGATCCGCGCCACGCCCGGCTTCGTACGGGTCGCGATCGAGACCTCGGCGGGCCGCATCGTCGTCGCGCTCGATCAGCGCCATGCGCCCGAGACTACCGCCAATTTCCTCGCTTATGTCGATGACGGGCGGCTCGACGGCACGACCTTCTATCGCGCGTCGCGGCGCAAGGGCGCGGCCGCGTTCGGTTTCATCCAGGGCGGGATCGCGATGGACGCGCGCCGCCGCTTGCCCCCGCTCGCGCTCGAACCGACCGACCGGACCGGGCTCAAGCATCTCGATGGCACGCTTTCGATGGCGCACGGCGCCGACGACGATTCGGCCAATGGCAATTTCTCGATCATGGTCGGCGCCAATCCGTCGCTCGACGCGCGCGGCAGCTATCGCGGCTATGCGGCGTTCGGCAAGGTCGTCGCCGGGATGGATGTGGTCAGGCGCATCCTCGCGCTTCCCACCGGGGGCGGGCGCGGGCCGATGCGCGGCCAGATGATCCTCCAGCCCGTTCGTCTGATTCGCGCGGTCCGCCTCGACGGCGTGCCCAAGCCCACCGGTCGCCCCAAGCCGTGGATGCTGTTCGCGCCGCGCTAGGTTCCGCCCCTAGCTCAGCCGGTCGATCGCGGCGTTGTCCAGGCTACCCGGTACGATCATCAGCGGTACCGGCAGCCCGCCGTCGGAGCTGGCGAAATAGCTCACGAGCGGCCCCGGCGCGCCGCTTTTGGTGGTCGCGAGCACCAGCGCGGCGATGTCGGGGGTCTGCGCGATGATCTCACGGATCACCTTGCGCGCCTCGCCCTGGCGCACCGTGATCGAGGGCTTGAGCCCCGATTCCTCGACCAGCGTGCCCGCCGCCGCGGCGACCAGCCCTTCGGCCTTGAGTCGCGCCTCTTCCTCGATCGTCGCCTGCACGCCGCCCCATTGGACGAATTCGGGGGGCGGCAGCAGCGCGAGAATCTCCACCGCGCCGCCGGTTTTCACGGCGCGCCGGGCGGCAAAGCGCAATGCGACGCTCGCTTCGGGTGATTCGTCGATCACGACCAGATAGATGCGCATATCGCCACTTTCCCCCCTTGCGGGGGCGAAGGTGGCGCCCAAATCGGCTTCGCGCAAGGGCACGGTCTTGACGCGTGCGCGTTGATGACGAAGGAAGCCCCGGCGCCCATTGTCAGACCAGCGCGTGACACAAGGATTCCCCATTCGATGCCGATCGAGATCAAGATGCCCGCCCTCTCGCCCACCATGGAGGAGGGCACGCTTGCCAAGTGGCTGGTCAAGGAAGGTGACACGGTGTCGGCCGGTGACCTGATGGCCGAGATCGAGACCGACAAGGCGACGATGGAGTTCGAAGCGGTCGACGAGGGCGTGATCGCGCAGATTCTGGTTGCTGAAGGTGCCGAGGGCGTGCCCGTCGGCACGGTGATCGCGGTCCTCGCCGCGGAAGGCGAAGACGCATCGGCGGTCTCGGCGCCGAAGGCTGCGCCCGCCGCCGCGCCGACGCCCGCTCCCGCTCCCGCTGCCGACGCGGCGCCCAAGGCCGAGGCCCCGGCACCCGCCGCCAGCCCCGCGCCGGCGGCTCAGCCCGCCGCGACCCCGGATGGCGACCGCGTCAAGGCGAGCCCGCTCGCGCGTCGCATCGCGGCCGACAAGGGGATCGATCTGTCCGCCGTTGCGGGTACCGGCCCCGGCGGCCGGATCGTCAAGGCCGATATCGAGGGCGCGACCCCCGGCGCCGCGCCCGCGCGTGCGGCTGCACCGGCCGCCACGCCCACGCCCACGCCCACGCCCGCGGCGGCGTCTGCCGAGGCCAAGGCGATCTGGTTTGACGATTCGATCCCGCACGAGGCAGAAAAGCTCAGCAATATCCGCAAGACGATCGCGCGCCGCCTCACCGAGGCGAAGCAGACGATCCCGCACATCTATCTGACGGTCGATGTCCGGCTCGATGCGCTACTTAAGCTGCGCAGCGATCTCAACGCGGCGCTCGGCGGTCGCGGTATCAAGCTCTCGGTCAACGATCTGCTGATCAAGGCGCTCGGCGTCACGCTCGAAGCGAGCCCGAAGTGCAACGTCACCTATGCGGGCGACAAGCTCATCAGCTACAAGCGTGCCGACGTGTCGGTGGCGGTCTCGACGCCGTCGGGGCTGATCACCCCGATCATCCGCGATGCCGCCAACAAGAGCGTGTCGGCGATCTCGGTCGAGATGAAGGAACTCGCCGGCCGCGCCAAGGAGAACAAGCTCAAGCCGGAAGAATATCAGGGCGGTACCGCGAGCATCTCGAACATGGGCATGTTCGGCATCAAGCAGTTCGATGCCGTCATCAACCCGCCGCAGGGCATGATCCTCGCGGTCGGCGCGGGTGAGAAGCGGCCCTATATCGTCGATGACGCGCTCGGCGTGGCGACGGTGATGAGCGTCACCGGCAGCTTCGATCATCGCGCGATCGACGGTGCCGATGGCGCGCAGATGCTCAAGCTGTTCAAGGAACTGGTCGAGCGCCCGCTGGGCATGATCGCGTAACATGCGCGTCCTGGCCGAACTCCTTCACATCGTCGCGGGGCTCGCCGCCGCGCTGGCGGTGACGTGGGTATCGGCCTGGGCTTATCCGCTGGGGGCAAAGACGATCTGGACGATCGGCGGGGTCGCGATGGTGTTGACGGTGTTGATGGGGATCAACCCGTTGCGCCGCGCGATCCGCATCACGCGCGCGAGAAGGCGGGCGCATGGCTGAGGATATGGCTGGCGATGAGGTGATGCCGGCGACCGCGCCCGCGATCCGGATTACCGCGATGCCCGCCGACGCCAATCCCTATGGCGACATTTTCGGCGGCTGGCTGATGGGCCATATGGATATGGCCGCGGGCGTGGTCGCCTCGCGCCATTCGAAGGGGCGCGCGGTCACCGTGGCGGTCGAGGGCATGAAGTTCCATCATCCGGTGTTCGTCGGGGACGACGTATCGGTGTTCGCGCATCTGGTGCGTGTCGGCACCACCTCGATGACGATCGACGTCGAAACCTGGCGCCGTGCCCGCCACAGCGAGGAATCGCACCGGGTGACGCAGGCCAAATTCGTTTTCGTGGCGGTCGACGAGGATCGCAATCCACGCCGCGTCCCGCCGATGGCCGATGCGGTCTGAAAATTTGAAATAGCGCCGGTGGCGATGCCGCCGGCTGGTACGTTCGAGGAGTATATCGTGGCTGAATCTTACGACGTCATCGTTCTCGGCTCTGGCCCCGGCGGCTATGTCGCGGCCATCCGTGCCGCGCAGCTCGGGCTCAAGACCGCGATCGTCGAGCGCGAGAATCTGGGCGGCATCTGCCTCAACTGGGGCTGCATCCCCACCAAGGCGCTGCTGCGATCGGCCGAGATTTTCCATTATATGAATCACGCCAAGGATTACGGGCTGGTCGCCGAGAAGATCAGCGCGGACATCGATGCCGTGGTCAAGCGCTCGCGCGGGGTTGCCAAACAGCTCAATCAGGGCGTCACGCACCTGATGAAGAAGAACAAGATCGCGGTCCATATGGGCGAGGGCGTGCTGACGGGTAAGGGCAAGCTGTCGGTCACCGACAAGGACGGCAAGAAGACCGAGCTGTCGGCCAAGCACATCATCGTCGCCACCGGCGCGCGCGCGCGCGATCTGCCGTTCGCGCCCGCGGACGGCAAGCGCGTATGGACCTATCGCCACGCGATGGTGCCGGGCGAAGTGCCCAGCAAGCTGCTCGTCATCGGCTCGGGCGCGATCGGGATCGAGTTCGCCAGCTTCTATAACGATATGGGCGCCGACGTGACGGTGGTCGAAATGCTCGATCGCGTCGTGCCGGTCGAGGATGCGGATGTGTCGGCCTTCCTCGAAAAGGCGCTCAAGAAGCAGGGCATGACGATCATGACCGGCGCGGGCGTCGAGAAGCTCGACGTCGGCGACAAGGGCGTCAAGGCCTCGATCAAGGGCAAGGACGGCAAGGTCGTCACCACCGAGTTCAGCCATGTCATCGTCGCGATCGGCATCGTCCCCAACACCGAGAAGATCGGGCTGGAGGCACTCAAGGTCGCAACCGAGCGCGGCCATATCAAGACCGATGGCCTGTGCCGCACCAATGTCGAGGGGCTATGGGCGATCGGCGACGTCACCGCACCGCCCTGGCTCGCGCACAAGGCGAGCCACGAGGGCGTCATCGCCGCCGAGGCGATCGCGCAGGCGCTGGGCAACAAGCACGTCCACCCGCACGCGATGGACGTGCGCAACATTCCGGGCTGCACCTATTGCCACCCGCAGATCGCCAGCGTCGGCCTCACCGAGGCCAAGGCGAAGGAAGCAGGCTATGAGGTGAAGGTCGGCAATTTCCCCTTCATCGGCAACGGCAAGGCGATCGCGCTGGGTGAGGCCGAAGGCTTCGTCAAGACGGTGTTCGACGCCAAGACCGGCGAGTTGCTTGGTGCGCACATGATCGGCGCCGAGGTGACCGAGCTGATCCAGGGCTACACCGTCGGCAAGACGCTCGAGACCACCGAGGTCGAACTGATGAACACCGTCTTCCCGCACCCGACGCTGAGCGAAATGATGCACGAGAGCGTCCTCGCCGCTTATGGGCGGGCGCTGCATATCTGAGATGATATGCCACCCCGGCAAGCGCCGGGGTGGCTCAAAGTGCTGCCGCGAACGCGGCCAATAGCGGCTGATATTGGTCGATCGGCGGAAATTCGGGGAAGCTGTGCGGCGCCCCGGTGTTCGCCCAGGGCAGCGCCTCGCTGGTATAGCTTTCGACGAACGGCGCGAACCAGTGCGGATCATCGAGCGCGCCCGCCCGCACATTGACGAACCCCATGTCGGGCGCGATTCGCGTGAACACCCAGCTCTTGCACCAGTCGCAATGATGGTGGCGGCTCTGCGCGCCGTGGAGCCCGCCGATCACCGGCGTGCCCGCGGTTACCTCGAAGCCGTTGCTCGGCGCCATCACCGTGGTCGAAAAGGCGCTGCCGCTCATTTTCTGGCAACCGGTGCAATGGCACGCCATCGTCAGCAGCGGCGGCCGGGTGATGCGGAAGCGCAGCTTGCCGCACCGGCATCCCCCGTCCATCGGCAGCGTCCATCCGGTCATCGCGTGCGCCTCCTCGAACAGCGCCGGGGCGTCACTCGGCCGCGGTGATCAGCCGCACCGGCCCGCTGGCGGTGTCGTCATTGCCGTCGATCCGTGAGAGTCGGCCGTCCACGGTCGCGCCGCCCTCGATCGTCACGGTCTTATACGCGATGTCGCCGCTGATTCGCGCGCTCGCTTCGATCGTCAGCGCGTCGACCGTGACGCTGCCCTCGATCGTGCCGCCGATGCGCGCCGATTGCGCGCGCACCGCGCCGGTGATGCGGCTGTCCGCGGTCTGGATCAGGCTCGCGCAGACGAGGTCGCCCGCGACGATGCCGTCGATATGCAGATCCGAATCGGCTTCGATATCGCCCGTCACCGTCACGTCCGGCCCCAGCACCGAAAAGCCGTTGCGCTTCGCGGCCGCGCTTCCCACATCCTTCTTGCCGAACATCGTGCCCCCCGGTGCGATTATGGTTAAATGCTAACGATGGCGCGGCGGCGCGTCCACCCGGCAGGGATTCGCGCCGGTCGCGCATGTGGCGCCGCCGATGCTGTTGACCCCAACCGGGCGCCCCAGTATAGGCCGCGCCTGCTTGCGGAAGGGCTGGCGGTGATGGAGCCGAGTCTCCGGTGCCGCCCATTCGACTGAGAGCATTGAACATTGCCGGCAAAGCACGGGGCCAGGGCCGGTCAAGCGGCCCACGGGCCGTTCGTGCTGTTTCGTGTTTGCGGCAAAGTAACCGCCAGGATTTCTGGTAACATAAGGTGAAGGGCTTCATGCCAACGATTAACCAGTTGGTCCGCAAGGGCCGTGACCAGCAGAAGGCCAAATCCAAGGTCCCTGCGATGGATCAGAACCCGCAGAAGCGCGGTGTCTGCACGCGCGTGTATACGACGACTCCGAAGAAGCCGAACTCGGCGCTGCGCAAGGTGGCCAAGGTCCGCCTCACCAACCAGCGTGAAGTGATCAGCTATATTCCGGGCGAAGGCCACAACCTTCAGGAGCACTCGGTGGTCCTGATCCGCGGTGGCCGCGTGCGCGACCTTCCGGGTGTGCGTTATCACATTCTGCGCGGCGTTCTCGATACCCAGGGTGTCAAGGATCGCAGGCAGTCCCGCTCGAAGTACGGCGCCAAGCGTCCGAAGTGATCCTGCCGGGGGCATGATATTCCGGGAAAAATCGTCCTGAACGATTTTCTTCGGGATCAATGCCCCGCACGATCCGATCGCAGGTTTTGAAAGGCTTTCAATATGTCTCGTCGTCGTCGTCCCGAAAAGCGGGAAATCCTGCCTGATCCCAAATTTGGTGATGAGGTTCTGTCGAAATTCATGAACTCGGTGATGCTGGACGGCAAGAAGGCCGTCGCCGAAGGCATCGTCTATGGCGCGCTCGACACCGTCGAAGCAAAGGCCAAGAAAGACCCGCTGGGCGTGTTCCATGAGGCGCTCAACAACATCAAGCCGGGCATCGAGGTGCGCAGCCGCCGCGTCGGTGGTGCGACCTATCAGGTGCCGGTCGAGGTGCGCCCCGAGCGCGCGCAGGCGCTGGCGATCCGCTGGCTGATCGCGGCCGCGCGGGCCCGCAGCGAGCACACGATGGCGGGGCGCCTGTCGGGCGAGCTGCTCGATGCGTCGAACAATCGCGGCAACGCGGTCAAGAAGCGCGAAGATACGCACCGTATGGCGGAAGCCAACCGCGCCTTCTCGCACTACCGCTGGTAAGCATTCAGGAAACTGCCGGGGCGTCGATGGCGCCCCGGCCACGGAGATAAGATCATGGCCCGCAGCCATCCGCTCGAAAAATATCGTAATATCGGCATCATGGCGCACATCGACGCCGGTAAGACGACCACCACCGAGCGCATCCTTTTCTATACCGGCAAGAACTACAAGATCGGCGAGACCCATGAGGGGACCGCGACGATGGACTGGATGGAGCAGGAGCAGGAGCGCGGGATCACGATCACGTCGGCCGCGACGACCTGTTTCTGGAACGATCACCGGATCAACATCATCGATACGCCGGGCCACGTCGACTTCACGATCGAGGTCGAGCGGTCGCTGCGCGTGCTCGACGGCGCGATCACCGCGTTCGATGGCGTTGCCGGCGTCGAGCCGCAGTCGGAGACGGTGTGGCGGCAGGCCGACAAATATCACGTGCCGCGCATGTGCTATGTCAACAAGCTCGATCGGACCGGCGCGAACTTCCGGCGCTGCGTGGACATGATCAAGGATCGTCTGGGTTCGCGCCCGGCGGTGCTCTATCTCCCGATCGGCATCGAGAGCAGCTTCATCGGCCTCGTCGACTTGGTGGAAAACCGTGCGATCGTCTGGCTCGAGGAGAGCCTGGGCGCGAAGTACGAGATCCAGGACATCCCCGAGGATATGAAGGAAGAGGCGGCGATCGCGCGCCAGGAACTGATCGAGCTTGCCGTCGAGCAGGACGAGGCCGCGATGGAGGCCTATCTCGAAGGCAATGAGCCCGATGTCGCGACGCTGAAGGCGCTGATCCGCAAGGGGACGCTGGCGTTCGATTTCGTGCCGGTGCTGTGCGGGTCGTCGTTCAAGAACAAGGGCGTCCAGCCGCTGCTCGACGCGATCGTTGATTATCTGCCGAGCCCGCTCGACGTGCCGGCGATCAAGGGCGTCAAGCTCGACGGCGAGACCGAGGATTCGCGGCCGGCCGACGACAAGGCGCCGTTCTCGGCGCTGGCGTTCAAGATCATGAACGATCCCTTCGTGGGCAGCCTCACCTTCGCGCGTGTCTATTCGGGCAAGCTCGAAAAGGGCAGCTACATGAACTCGGTGAAGGACAAGAAGGAAAAGATCGGCCGCATGCTCCTCATGCACGCCAATGCGCGTGAGGACATCGACGAGGCCTTCGCCGGTGATATCGTCGCGATCGCGGGGCTCAAGGAAACCACGACCGGCGATACTCTGTGCGACGCGCAGCACCCGATCATCCTCGAGCGGATGGAGTTCCCGGACCCCGTCATCGAGCTGAGCGTGGAGCCCAAGACCAAGGCCGACCAGGAACGGATGGGCATCGCGCTCAATCGTCTCGCGGCCGAAGACCCCTCGTTCCGCGTCTCGTCCGATCAGGAATCGGGCCAGACCATCATCAAGGGGATGGGCGAGCTTCACCTCGAGATTCTCGTCGACCGCATGCGGCGTGAGTTCAAGGTCGACGCCAATGTCGGCGCGCCGCAGGTGGCGTATCGCGAATATCTCGCCAAGCCGGTCGAACTGACCTACACCCACAAGAAGCAGTCGGGCGGGTCGGGCCAGTTCGGTGAGGTCAAGGTCAAGGTCATCCCCGGCGAGCGTGGGTCGGGCTTCCAGTTCTTCGACGAGATCAAGGGCGGCAATATCCCGCGCGAATATATCCCGTCGGTTGAAAAGGGCTTCCGTGAGACCGCCGAGACCGGATCGCTGATCGGCTTCCCGATCATCGATTTCGAGGTCCACCTGATCGACGGTAAGTATCACGACGTCGATTCGTCGGCGCTGGCGTTCGAAATCTGCGCGCGCGGTGCGATGCGTGAGGCCGCGCAGAAGGCGGGCATCAAGCTGCTCGAGCCGATCATGAAGGTCGAAGTCGTCAGCCCCGAGGAATATCTGGGCGACGTCATCGGCGATCTGAACTCGCGTCGCGGGCAGATCCAGGGCACCGATAGCCGCGGCAACGCGCAAACCGTCGATGCCGTGGTGCCGCTGGCGAACATGTTCGGCTACGTCAATCAGTTGCGCTCGTTCACCCAGGGTCGCGCGCAATATTCGATGCAGTTCTCGCACTATGATGAAGTGCCGCAGAACGTCGCCGACGAAGTGAAGGCTAAACTGGCCTGATGCGTTAAGGCGCGTTGGGCTGGCGTAATCGCGAATCAGTCGCTATGGGGCCGCGTTCGCGCGTGGCCCGCAGCGGCGCGGAAATTGATCAAAAGGTAGGAAAGCAATGGCCAAGTCTAAGTTCGAGCGGACCAAACCGCACCTCAACATCGGCACCATCGGTCACGTCGACCATGGCAAGACCTCGCTGACGGCCGCGATCACCAAGGTGCTCGCCGAAACCGGGGGCGCCACGTTCACCGCGTACGACAATATCGACAAGGCGCCCGAAGAGCGCGAGCGTGGCATCACGATCGCGACCAGCCACGTCGAGTATGAAACCGAAAAGCGCCACTATGCGCACGTCGATTGCCCGGGTCACGCCGACTATGTGAAGAACATGATCACCGGCGCCGCGCAGATGGACGGGGCGATCCTCGTCGTGTCGGCGACCGACGGCCCGATGCCGCAGACCCGTGAGCACATCCTGCTCGCGCGTCAGGTCGGCGTGCCGGCGATGGTCGTGTTCATGAACAAGGTCGATCAGGTCGACGATCCGGAAATCCTCGAGCTCGTCGAGCTGGAAATCCGTGAGCTGCTGTCGTCCTACGAATTCCCGGGCGACGATATTCCGATCATCAAGGGGTCGGCGCTCGCCGCGCTTGAGGATTCGAACGACGAAATCGGCAAGAAGGCCGTGCTTGAGCTGATGGCGCAGGTCGATGCCTACATCCCCGAGCCGGAGCGTCCGCTCGACAAGCCGTTCATGATGCCGATCGAAGACGTGTTCTCGATCTCGGGTCGTGGCACCGTCGTCACCGGCCGTGTCGAAACCGGCATCATCAAGGTTGGTGAGGAAGTCGAGATCGTCGGCATCCACGACACCCGCAAGACCACGGTCACGGGCGTCGAGATGTTCCGCAAGCTGCTCGATCAGGGCCAGGCCGGCGACAACGTCGGTGCGCTGATCCGCGGCGTCGGCCGTGAAGAGGTCGAGCGCGGCCAGGTGCTCTGCAAGCCGGGTTCGATCAAGCCGCACACCGATTTCAAGTCGGAAGTGTATGTGCTGTCGAAGGACGAAGGTGGCCGTCACACGCCGTTCTTCGCCAACTACCGGCCGCAGTTCTACTTCCGCACCACCGACGTCACCGGCACCGTCGAGCTGCCCGAGGGCACCGAGATGGTCATGCCCGGCGACAACGTTGCGCTCGGCATCAAGCTGATCGCACCGATCGCGATGGACGTCGGCCAGCGTTTCACCATTCGCGAGGGCGGTCGTACCGTCGGCGCGGGGGTTGTCAGCGGCATCGACAAGTAATATAGACGCGCGTCCGGCCGATTCCCCGGTTTCACAGGGGGTCGGCCGGTTGCCGTTTTGGTGGTCTAACAAGCAAGAGCCGCGCAAGCGGCCCGCTCTTTCGCATCGGTAGGGTTATGGAAACGCAGAATATTCGCATTCGTCTGAAGGCGTTCGATCATCGTGTGCTCGATCAGGCGACCGGCGACATCGCCGATACGGCCCGCCGCACCGGCGCGCTCATTCGCGGCCCCATTCCCATGCCGACGCGCATCGAGAAGTTCACGGTCAACCGTGGCCCGCACATCGACAAGAAGTCGCGCGAGCAGTTCGAGGTGCGTACCTACAAGCGGATGCTCGATATCGTGCAGCCTACCCCGCAGACGGTCGATGCGCTGATGAAGCTCGATCTCGCGGCGGGTGTGGACGTAGAGATCAAACTGGCCTAAGGGCCGTGCATCCGCGGTCGATCGCTCGATTCGAGCGATCCTGCGGACGCAACGACATTTAGAGATACCGCCAGCGGCTTCGGCCGCTGGGCCAGCGTCTCCCGTCACGTCCGGCACGCCGGACACCCAGCCCGGGACGGGGGCACGCTTCGCTTTTTCCGGGCTGGACCTGGGCTCGACGAGACGTCGGGTCTGCAAGCACCTTTGGGATAGGCCCGGGGTGCCTCTGTTGAGGAGCACTGGATCATGCGCACTGGCGTGATCGCGAAGAAAATGGGGATGACCCGCCTGTTCCAGGACGACGGCCGCCATGTGCCGGTCACCGTTCTGGCGCTCGAAGGCGTTCAGGTTGTTTCCGTTCGCGACAAGGATAGGGACGGCTACACCGCCGTTCAGGTCGGCGCGGGTACCGCGAAGACCAAGAACGTTGCCAAGCCGCAGCGTGGCCATTTCGGCAAGGCCGAGGTCGAGCCCAAGGCGGTTCTCTGCGAATTTCGCGTGGACGAAGACGGTCTGCTCGATGTCGGTGCCGAAATTTCCGCCGATCATTTCGTTGCCGGCCAGATGGTTGATGTCTCGGGGCGTACCCAGGGCAAGGGCTTTGCCGGCGCGATGAAGCGTTGGGGGTTCGGCGGTCTGAACGCGTCGCACGGCGTGTCGATCTCGCACCGCTCGCACGGCTCGACCGGCCAGCGTCAGGATCCGGGCCGCGTGTTCAAGAACAAGAAGATGGCGGGGCACATGGGTGACCGCAATCGGACCCAGCAGAATCTCGAGATCGTCCGCACGGACGCCGAGCGTGGCCTGCTGTTCGTCAAGGGTTCGGTCCCCGGCTCCAAGGGTGGCTGGCTGATCGTCAAGGATGCGGTCAAGCTGCCGCGCCATGCCGATGCGCCGTTCCCCGCCGGCCTCAAGGCCGTCGCCAACAGCAACAATGTCGCCGCCGAGGCGCCCGCTGATGCAGCGCCGGCGCCCGAGGCGACCGAAGGCCAGGAGGGCTGAACGTGAAGGTCAAACTTTCCTCCTTTGACGCCAAGGCGAAGGCCGCGGACGTGGAGCTCAACGAGGCCGTGTTCGGCGTCGAGCCGCGTGCCGACATTCTCCACCGCGTCGTTACCTGGCAGCTCGAGAAGCGTCGCGGCACCGCCCGCGCGGCCCGTGAGCGTGGCGATGTCGCTCGTACCGGCAAGAAGTTCGGTCGCCAGAAGGGCGGCGGTACCGCGCGTCACGGCGATCGCCGCGCCCCGATCTTCATCGGCGGCGGCAAGGCGCACGGCCCGCGGGTTCGTGATTTCAATCCGTCGCTGAACAAGAAGGTTCGCGCGCTCGGCCTCAAGATGGCGCTCAGCAGCCACGCCAAGGCCGGCTCGCTGATCGTCATGGACTCGATCGCGGTCAAGGACGGCAAGACCAAGGCGCTCAGCGCCGATCTCGCCAGGCTGGGCTTCGGCCGGACGGCGCTGGTGATCGATGGCGATGCGGTCGAGAACAGCTTCGCGCTCGCCGCGGGCAATCTGTTCAACGTGAACGTGCTGCCGGCGATCGGCGCCAATGTTTACGACATCCTCAGGGCTGATACGCTGGTTCTTACCCGCGCGGCGGTCGAGAAGCTGGAGGCGCGCTTCAATGGCTAAGAAGCAGAAGGAAGCGGTCGACAATCGTCATTATGACGTGCTCGTCGCGCCGCACATCACCGAAAAGTCGACGCTGATGAGCGAGAACAACGCGGTGGTGTTCAAGGTCGCGCGCGACGCGACCAAGCCCGAGATCAAGGCGGCCGTCGAGGCGATCTTCGACGTCAACGTGACCGGCGTGAACACGATCACGCAGAAGGGCAAGACCAAGCGCTGGAAGGGTAAGCCCTACACGCGCTCCGACATGAAGAAGGCGATCGTCACGCTCAAGGACGGGCAGTCGATCGACGTGACGCAGGGGGTCAACTGACCATGGCGCTCAAACATTACAATCCGACGAGCCCGTCGCGTCGCGGCCTGATCCTGATCGACCGCACCGGCCTGCACAAGGGTGGCCCCGTCAAGGCGCTCACCGAAGGCAAGCGCAAGACCGGCGGCCGGAACAACAAGGGCCACATCACGTCGCGCGGCATCGCCGGCGGCCACAAGCAGCGCTATCGCTTCGTCGATTTCAAGCGCCGGAAGTGGGACGTTGAAGGTACGGTCGAGCGGATCGAATACGATCCCAATCGCACCGCGTTCATCGCGCTGGTGAAATATGCCGATGATGAATTGGCCTATATCATCGCGCCGCAGCGTCTTGCGGTCGGCGACAAGGTGGTCGCGGGCAAGAAGACCGACGTGAAGCCAGGCAACGCGATGGAACTTGGCCAGATGCCGGTCGGCACCATCGTCCACAATGTGGAGATGAAGCCGGGCAAGGGCGGTCAGATCGCGCGCTCGGCGGGCACCTATGTGCAGGTGGTCGGTCGTGATCGCGGGATGGTGATGGTGCGGCTCAATTCGGGCGAGCAGCGGTACATCCGGTCGGACTGCATGGCGACGATCGGTGCGGTGTCGAACCCCGACAACCAGAACCAGAACCTCGCCAAGGCGGGGCGCAACCGCTGGCTGGGCAAGCGCCCGCTGACACGCGGCGTCGCCAAGAACCCGGTCGACCATCCGCACGGCGGTGGTGAAGGCCGGACCTCGGGCGGCCGTCATCCGGTCACGCCGTGGGGCAAGCCGACCAAGGGTGCGCGCACGCGCCACAACAAGCAGACCGACAAGATGATCATCCGGTCGCGTCACGCGAAGAAGAAGAGGTAATCATGGCCCGCTCCGTATGGAAAGGTCCGTTCGTTGACCTGCACCTGCTGAAGAAGGCGCAAGTTGCGCAGGAAACCAGCGCGCGCGCGCCGATCAAGACCTGGTCGCGCCGTTCGACGATCCTGCCCGATTTCGTCGGTCTCACGTTCAACGTCTATAACGGCCGCAAGTTCGTGCCGGTGACGGTGAACGAGGACATGGTCGGCATGAAGCTGGGCGAGTTCGCGCCGACGCGTTACTTCCCCGGCCACGCCGCAGACAAGAAGGGCAAGCGCTGATGTCGAAGCCGGCAGCTCCCCGCCGCGTTGCGGATAACGAGGCCCTTGCGGTCGCGACCCAGATCCGTGGCTCGGCCCAGAAGCTCAATCTCGTTGCGGGCCTGATCCGTGGCAAGAAGGCGAGCGACGCGATGAACATCCTGGCCTTCTCGACGAAGGGCATGGCGGTCGACGCGCGCAAGGTGCTGGCCTCGGCCATCGCCAATGCCGAAAACAACCACAATCTCGATGTCGACGCCCTCGTCGTCGCCGAGGCGTCGGTCGGCAAGTCGATCACCATGAAGCGGTTCGCCACGCGCGGCCGCGGCAAATCGACGCGCATTCTGAAGCCGTTCAGCCGGCTGCGTATCGTCGTCCGTGAGCAGGAAGAAGCATAATGGGTCAGAAGAGCAATCCGATCGGCCTGCGTCTCCAGATCAACCGGACGTGGGATAGCCGCTGGTTCGCCGAGGGTGCCGATTACGGTCGTCTCCTTCTCGAGGATCTCAAAATCCGCAAGTACATCATCGAATCGCTGCCGCAGGCCGCGATCTCGAAGGTGGTGATCGAGCGGCCGGCCAAGCTGTGCCGGGTGTCGATCTATGCGGCCCGCCCCGGTGTGATCATCGGCAAGAAGGGCGCGGACATCGAGAAGCTTCGGCGCAAGATCGGCGAGATGACCTCGTCGGACGTGTCGCTGAACATCGTCGAGATCCGCAAGCCAGAGGTCGACGCCAAGCTCGTCGCGCAGGGCGTTGCCGATCAGCTCGAGCGCCGCATCGCCTTCCGTCGCGCGATGAAGCGCGCGGTGCAATCGGCGCTGCGTCTGGGCGCCGAGGGTATCCGGATCACCTGCGGCGGCCGTTTGGGCGGCGCGGAAATCGCGCGGACCGAATGGTATCGCGAGGGTCGGGTGCCGCTGCACACGCTGCGCGCCAACGTCGATTACGCCGAAGCGTCGGCGCACACCGCTTATGGCGTGTGCGGCGTCAAGGTGTGGATCTTCAAGGGCGAGATCCTCGGGCACGATCCGATGGCGCAAGACCGGCTCATGATGGAGGCCCAGACCTCCGGCGTGCGCCCGGCGCGCGACGATCGTCGATAATTGGCGCCGCTAAGGCTGGGATAAAAGACAATGTTGCAACCAAAACGCACAAAGTTCCGCAAGGCGTTCAAGGGCCGGATCCATGGCGATGCCAAGGGCGGCGCTGCGCTCAACTTCGGCTCCTACGGGCTGAAGGCGATGGAGCCCGAACGGATCACCGCGCGCCAGATCGAGGCGGCTCGCCGCGCGATCACGCGTCACATCAAGCGCCAGGGGCGTTTGTGGATTCGCATTTTCCCGGACGTGCCCGTGTCGGGCAAGCCTGCCGAAGTCCGCATGGGCAAGGGCAAGGGCTCGCCGGAATTCTGGGCGGCGCGTGTCAAGCCCGGCCGCATCCTGTTCGAGCTCGACGGCGTTCCCGGCCCGCTTGCGGCCGAAGCGTTCGAGCGGGCGGCGATGAAGCTGCCGATCAAGACCAAGGTGGTGGCGCGTCTCGGCGACACCTCGCACCTGGGAGCATAATCATGGCCCGGATCGACGATCTCAAGGCGAAGACCGACGACCAGCTCGGGGAAGAGCTGGGCAATTTGAAGCGCGAGGCGTTCAACCTGCGCTTCCAGGCCGCGACCAACCAGCTCGAAAAGCCGAGCCGGATCCGCGAAGTGCGTCGCGACATCGCCCGCATCAAGACGCTGCAGGGCGCTCGCGTCCGCGCGGCCAGCAAGTAAGGAAGACGAAGCTATGCCGAAGCGCGTGCTGACGGGACAGGTCGTCTCGGACAAGACCGACAAGACGGTGGTGGTGAGTGTCGAGCGCCGGGTGAAGCACCCGCTCTACGGCAAGATCATCCGTCGCTCGAAAAAGTACCACGCCCATGATGAGGCGAACGAGTACAAGCAGGGTGAAACGGTGCGGATCGAAGAGACCGCCCCGATCTCCAAGCTGAAGACGTGGAAGGTGGTCGAGCGGGTCAATGCCCATGCGACGCCCGAGCGCGCGACGGCCGAAGGTTAAGGCAGGCTCCTACGGGGCTTCGATAGGCTCAGCCCGCAGGGGTGAGCGGCAATTTTGGGTGGAACTTCCGGGCGTGTCCCGGAAAGCCAGGTGAGAAGGAACCGGATCGATGATCCAGATGCAATCCAATCTCGACGTCGCGGATAACAGCGGCGCCAAGCGGGTGCAGTGCATCAAGGTGCTGGGCGGCTCGAAGCGTCGCACGGCCGGCGTCGGCGACATCATCGTCGTCAGCGTCAAGGAAGCGCAGCCGCGCGGCAAGGTGAAGAAGGGCGATGTGCATCGCGCCGTCATCGTGCGCACGGCGAAGGACATTCGCCGCGCCGACGGCTCGGTGATCCGCTTCGACGGCAATGCCGCGGTGCTGGTCAACAAGAACGAGGAGCCGATCGGCACCCGTATCTTCGGCCCGGTGGTGCGCGAGCTGCGTGCCAAGAAGCACATGAAGATCATTTCGCTCGCGCCGGAGGTGCTGTGATGGCTGCCGCCAGGATCAAGAAGGGCGATCGCGTGATCGTCCTGTCCGGCAAGGACAAGGGCAAGACGGGTGATGTCACCCAGGCGCTGCCCAAGGAAGGCAAGGTCATCGTGTCGGGCGTCAATATCGCCGTCCGCCACGTCAAGCCGAGCCAGGGCGACCCGCAGGGTGGCCTCAAGCGCGCGGAAGCGCCGCTCCATGTGTGCAAGGTTGCGCACGTGACCAAGGACGGCAAGCCGACCCGCGTTCGTTTCGAGACCGGCAAGGACGGCAAGAAGGTCCGTGTCGCGGTCAAGTCCGGGGAGACAATCGATGGCTGATGCCAAGTATACGCCCCGCATGAAGGGCATCTATGACGAGCGTATCGTCAAGGCGATGACCGACAAGTTCGGCTACAAGAACGCGCTCGAAGTCCCGCGGCTCGACAAGATCGTCCTCAACATGGGCGTGGGCGAGGCGACGCAGGACAAGAAGAAGGTCGATCAGGCAGCCCAGGAAATGGAGCTGATCGCCGGCCAGAAGCCCGTCGTCACCAAGGCGAAGAAGTCGATCGCGCAGTTCAAGCTGCGCGAAGGCATGCCGATCGGCTGCAAGGTCACCCTGCGCCGCACGCGGATGTACGAATTCCTCGATCGCCTGATCACGATCGCGATGCCCCGCATCCGCGATTTCCGCGGGCTCAACCCGAATTCGTTCGACGGCCGCGGCAATTACGCGATGGGCCTCAAGGAACAGCTCGTGTTCCCCGAGATCAGCTACGACCGGATCGACAAGGTCCGTGGGCTCGACATCATTGTTACCACCACGGCGAAGACCGACGAGGAAGCGCGCGAGCTGCTCCGTCTGTTTGGTTTCCCGTTCCCGCAGGCCGACGCTGACCAGCGTCAGGCCGCGTAAGAGAGGAAGAACTTAAGTCATGGCGAAACTGAGTTCGATCAATAAGAACGAGCGTCGCAAGAAGCTGGTGAAGAAATATGCCGGCCGGTATGCGAAGCTGAAGGCGCAGGCGAACGACAAGACGCTCGACGATAGCGAGCGGCTGATCGCGCGCCTCAAGATGGCGGAAATTCCGCGCAACGGTAACCCGACGCGCGTCCGCAACCGCTGTGAGGTAACGGGCCGTCCGCGCGCTTATTACCGCAAGTTCCGCCTCTGCCGCGTGCAGCTGCGCGATCTGGCCAACAAGGGCCTGATCCCGGGCGTCACGAAGTCGAGCTGGTAAGGATCTAGAGATGGCAGTGACCGATCCCCTGGGTGATATGCTCACCCGCATCCGCAACGGCCAGCGCGCGCGCAAGGACTCCGTCCTGACGCCGGGCTCCAAATTGCGTGTCCGCGTGCTCGACGTGCTCCAGCGTGAAGGCTATATCCGCGGCTATACCGAGGAAGAAATGGGGCCCGCCAAGGGCATCCGGATCGAACTCAAATATTTCGAGGGGCAGCCCGCGATCAAGCATGTCGCGCGCGTCTCGAAGCCGGGCCGGCGCGTCTATTCGGGCTCGAAGGAGCTCCCGCGCGTCCAGAATGGCCTGGGCATCACCATCGTCTCGACGCCGCGTGGCGTGCTCTCGGATGCCGAAGCACGCGACCAGAATGTCGGCGGCGAAGTGCTGGCGGAGGTATTCTGATGAGCCGCATCGGCAAAAAGCTGGTCGCGATCCCCAGCGGGGTGACGGCCAATATCGGCGACGGGAAACTCAGCGTGAAGGGCCCCAAGGGGACGCTCGCGATCGCGCTCGCGGATGAGATCACCTACGCGCTCGAAGACGGCAGCATCTCGGTGCAGCCGGCCAATGACAGCAAGCGTGCGCGCGCCTTCTGGGGGATGCAGCGCACGCTGGTGCAGAACCTCGTCACCGGCGTCACCGAGGGTTTCTCCACGGTGCTCGAGATCACCGGTGTCGGCTATCGTGCGACGGCGCAGGGCAAGAACCTGAAGCTCCAGCTCGGCTTCAGCCACGACGTCAATTTCGCGGTGCCCGAGGGGATCGAGATCAAGACGCCCGATCAGACCACGGTCGAGATCACGGGGATGGACAAGCAGCGGGTGGGTCAGGTTGCGGCCGAGATCCGTCGCTGGCGCAAGCCCGAGCCGTATAAGGGCAAGGGCATCAAATATCGCGGCGAGTACATCTTCCGCAAGGAAGGGAAGAAGAAGTAATGGCCAAGGGTCTTTCTCTTTTCGAAAAGCGCCGTCGGCGCAACCGCACCGCGCTTCGCGCCCGCGCTGGCACGCGCCCGCGGCTGTCGGTGCATCGCTCGGGCCGGCATATCTATGCCCAGGTGATCGACGATGCCGAGGGCAAGACGCTCGCATCGGCGTCGACGCTCGAAGAAGGCGCGCGCGCCAAATCGGGCGCCAATGTCGAGGCGGCCGCCGAAGTCGGCAAGCGCGTCGCTGCGGCCGCCAAGAAGGCGGGCGTCACCCAGGTGGTGTTCGATCGCGGTGGTTTCCTGTTCCACGGCCGCGTCAAGGCGCTGGCGGATGCCGCGCGTGAAGGCGGATTGGAGTTCTGATGATGGCTGAAGAGAACACGACCGGCGAAGGCACGCAGCCCGAGGCGAATGCGGCGGCCGATACCGCTTCTCACCCCGGCGCCGGCGGGCCCGGTGGCGGCCGCGGCCGCGGTCCGCGCGGTGGACGTGGTGCCGGTGGCGGCGATCGTGGCGGGCGGGGCCGTGACGGCCGCGGTCGGCGCGACGATCGGCGCGGTGGCGCGGACGATGGCGGCGAGGAACTGATCGAAAAGCTGGTGCATATCAACCGCGTCTCGAAGACGGTGAAGGGCGGCAAGCGCTTCGGCTTTGCGGCACTGGTCATCGTCGGCGACGGCAAGGGCCGTGCAGGCTTCGGCCACGGCAAGGCGCGCGAAGTGCCGGAAGCGATTTCGAAGGCGACCGCCGCGGCCAAGAAGGCAATGGTCCGCGTGCCGCTCAAGGAAGGCCGCACGCTGCATCACGATGGCAACGGCCGGTTCGGCGCGGGCCGCGTGACGCTGCGCTCGGCGCCGGCGGGAACGGGCATCATCGCGGGTGGCCCGATGCGCGCCATCTTCGAATCGCTCGGCGTTGCCGATGTCGTCACCAAGTCGGTGGGGACGTCGAACCCCTACAACATGATCCGCGCGACCTTCGAAGCGCTGGTGTCGCAGACCTCGCCGAAGAGCGTGGCGCAGCGCCGTGGCAAGAAGATCGCCGACCTGCTTGGTCGCGGTGGATCGCAGACCGCCGAGGCTGATGCCGCGGCCGTCACGGAGTAAGCCAGCATGGCGAAGAAGGAAGCAACCGGCACGGTCAAGGTGACGCAGATCGCGTCGCCGATCCGCCGCAGCAAGGATCAGCTTGCAACGCTCAAGGGCCTCGGCCTGGGCAAGATGCACCGCACGGTCGAGCTTGGCGACACCCCCGAGGTGCGCGGCATGATCCGCAAGGTGCAGCACATGGTGTCGGTCGAGGGCTGAGGCCGCCGATCACCCCGTGACAAATCAGGGGCAGGGGGCTAATGGCCCCCTTCCTCATTTCAGCGCGAACATAGCGAAAGCGAGTGCACAATCATGAATCTCAACGATCTCCGCGATAATCAGGGCGCCCGCCACCGCAAGATGCGGATCGGGCGCGGCATCGGCTCGGGCAAGGGCAAGACCGGCGGCCGCGGCCAGAAGGGCCAGACGAGCCGTTCGGGCGTCTCGATCAAGGGTTTCGAGGGCGGCCAGATGCCGCTCCACATGCGGTTGCCGAAGCGCGGCTTCAACAACATCTTCGCCAAGGATTATGCCGAGGTGAACCTCGGCGCGATCCAGAAGGTGATCGACGCCAAGAAGCTCGACACCAAGGCCGTGATCGATCACGCAGCGCTCAAGGCCGCCGGGCTCGCGCGCGGCGGCAAGGATGGCGTCCGCCTGCTTGCCAAGGGTGAACTGACCACCAAGGTGGCGTTCGCGGTTGCCGGCGCGTCGAAGGCGGCGATTGCCGCGGTCGAAAAGATCGGCGGCACGGTCGAGGTGGCCAAGGTCGTTCCGGCCGCGGAAAAGGCGGCCGCCAAGAAGAATTCGGTCAAGAAGATCGCCAAGCAAGGCTGAGGCGGGTTAGACAAGCCGCCAGGCACGACTATATGAGCGGCGGGGGGCGGCATAACGCTTACCCGCCGCCTTCAGTTTTCGGGACATTCACATGGCATCGCGCGCCGATCAGATGGCAACCAATATCAGCCTCGCCAATTTCTCGAAGGCGACCGAGCTAAAAAAGCGCCTGTGGTTCACGCTCGGCGTGCTCATCGTGTTCCGGATGCTCAGCTTCGTGCCGCTGCCGGGGGTCGATCCTACCGCGCTTGGGCTGCTTTCGCAGCAGACGCAGGGCGGCGTGCTCGATTTCTTCAACACCTTCTCGGGCGGGTCGCTCAAGCGCATGTCGCTGACCGCGCTCGGGGTGATGCCCTATATCACCGCCTCGATCGTGGTGCAGCTCGCGACCTCGCTGTCGCCGACGCTCGCCGCGATCAAGAAGGAAGGCGAATCGGGGCGCAAGAAGCTCAACCAATATACCCGCTACGGCACCGTCGGGCTGACGGCGGTGCAGGGCTATTTCATCGCGGTGGGGCTCGAGGCATTCGGCGCCAATAACGGCGTCCAGGCGATCGTGATGCCCGGCATGCTGTTCCGCGTCGCCGCGGTGATCAGCCTCGTCGGCGGCACGATGTTCCTGATGTGGCTGGGTGAGCAGATCACCAGCCGCGGCGTCGGCAACGGCGTGTCGCTGATCATCATGGCCGGCATCGTCGCCGACATGCCGACCTCGCTGTTCAATCTGCTTCAGGGCGGACGCAGCGGCTCGATCAACGCGATCAGCCTGATCCTGATCGTCGCCGCGGTGCTCGGTCTGACGCTGTTCATCTGCTACATGGAGCTGGCCCAGCGCCGCATCCTGATCCAGTATCCCAAGCGCGCCACCCAGCGCGGGATGCAGGCCGAGCGCAGCCACCTGCCGCTCAAGCTCAACACCGCCAACGTCATTCCGCCGATTTTCGCGTCGTCGCTGCTGCTGCTTCCGCTCACGGTCAGCCAGTTCGCGGGCCAGCGTGCGGAGGGTGAAAGCTGGTGGGGGGATCTTATTCTCACGCTCAACCAGTATCTCCAGCACGGGTCGGCGCTCTACATGGCGCTGTACGGCGCGGGCATCATCTTCTTCACCTTCTTCTACACCGCGGTGGTGTTCAATCCCGAGGAGACGGCGGAGAATCTGAAGCGTCACGGCGGCTTTATTCCGGGGATCCGGCCAGGCAAGAATACCGAGACCTATCTCGATTATGTGCTCACGCGCATCACCGTGGTGGGTGCGGCGTATCTGACGGGCATCTGCCTCGTGCCCGAATATCTGGTCTCGGCGCTGGCCATCCCCTTCTATCTCGGGGGCACCAGCCTGCTGATCGTCGTCAATGTGACGATGGATACGGTGACGCAGATCCAAAGCCATCTGCTCGCGCATCAATATGGCGATCTGATCAAGAAGGCGAAACTCAAGGGCGCGCGCCTGCGCTGACATGCCTGAATTTGCATCGCGTGGCGGGTTCGTGCTGAATGGCCGGACGGGGGCCGCCGCGCGGATGCGCTGACGACGAAGGGGAACGTTGCCGTGGATATCATCCTGCTCGGACCGCCAGGAGCGGGCAAGGGCACGCAAGCCGAGCGGCTGGTCGCCGATCGCGGCATGGTCCAGCTCTCGACGGGCGATATGCTGCGCGCCGCGGTCAAGGCCGGCACCGAGGTCGGGCGCCAGGCCAAGGCCGTGATGGACGCGGGCGAACTGGTGTCCGACGCGATCGTCTCGGCGATCATCGGCGAACGGCTCGATCAGCTCGGCAACGATGTCGGGCTGATCTTCGACGGCTATCCCCGCACCGCGGCGCAGGCCGAATCGCTCGACGCGCTGCTCGCCGCGCGGGACCGCAAGCTCGATTATGTGATCGAGCTCGGGGTCGATGAGGATGCGCTCGTCGATCGCATCGTCGGCCGCTATACCTGCGCGGTGTGCGGCGCGGGCTATCACGAGCGCTACAAGCAGCCCAAGGTCGAGGGCACGTGCGACGTGTGCGGCAACCACGACTTCAAGCGCCGCCCTGACGACAATGCCGAAACGGTGCGCACGCGGATGGTCGAATATCGCGCCAAGACCGCGCCGATCCTGCCGATCTACGACGCCCGCGGGCTCGTCCGCCGGGTCGACGGGATGGCCGACATCGGCCACGTCACGCAGGCGATCGAAGCGATCCTCGACGGCAAGGCGTAACCGCGCACCACGGTTTCTCGGATTGTAGAAGTGCGATAGGCTCGTCCCCTGATGGGGGAGGGGCAGGATGAGGCACGCATCATGGGCCATCGCGCTCGCGGTCGCGCTGGCGGGCGGCAGCACCGTCGCGTCGGCGGAGGTCGTCTCGGTCGCGACCGACAGTTTCGAGCTGAAGACCGAGCTGACGATCGCCGCGCCGCTCGACACCGTCTGGGCGACGCTCGGCGCGCCGCAGACTTGGTGGGACAAGGATCACACCTATTCGGGTGACTCCGCCAACCTCTATCTCGATCGGCAGGCGACAGGTTGCCTGTGCGAGCGCCTGCCCGGCAAGGGCAGCGTCGAACACGCGCGGATCGTGTTCAGCCAGCCGCCGCGCGTGCTCCGGCTCGTCGGCGGACTGGGGCCGCTCCAGCGCGAGGCCGTCACCGCAACGCTCACCTTCACGCTCGAACCGGACGGCGATGGCACGCGCGCAACGCTGGAATATGTGGTCGGCGGCTATATGCGGGGTGGGGGAGAAACGCTCGCGCCCGCGGTCGATCAGGTGCTCGTGCACCAGCTCGATCTGATGAAGGCCGCCGCCGAGGCGACCGCCGCGCGTCCCGCCGAATAAGGCCCGGTCGCCCCGGCCTTGTTCCGGCGGCCAGCGTGCCGGGCTCAGCTCGCCGCGGGCAACCGCAACCGCACGAGCAGCCCGCCCAGATCCTCGCTCTCTTCGAGGCCGACGGTGCCGTCGTATATCTCGGCCACGTCGCGTACGATCGCGAGGCCCAGCCCGGTGCCCGGCTTGGTGCTGTCGAGCCGCGCGCCGCGATCGAACAGCCGTGATCGGTCCTCCAGCGCGATGCCGGGGCCGTCATCCTCGATCAGGAACTCGACATAACCGGCCTCGCCCCGCACCGTCGCGAACACGCTGCCGCCGCCATATTTGGCCGCATTCTCGATCAAATTGCCGAGCATCTCGTCGAGATCCTGCCGCTCGACATGGACCTGGAGATCCTTGGGGCCGTCGAGATCGAACCGCACCTCGGGGTAGAGCCGCGACACCGCGCGCTCGACCGCTTCGAGGCTCGGCCACACGTCCGCGCGGCTATGCGCGTGGCCGCGTCGGCCGACTGCGCGCGCGCGCGCGAGGTGATGATCGACCTGCCGCCGCATCGTCCGCGCCTCGCGCACCACGGTTTCACCCAGGTCCTCGGCGTCTGCGGTCGCGGCGTTCATGATAACGGTGAGCGGGGTCTTGAGCGCGTGCGCAAGGTTGCCCGCATGGCGCCGCGCTTCTTCGGCCTGCCGCTCGTTATGCGCGATCAGCGCGTTGAGCTCCTCGACCATCGGCACAACCTCGATCGGCATGGCTCCCTCGACGCGCTGGAGCTTGCCCGCGCGCATCTTGGCGATCTCCTGTTGCACCCGGCGCAGCGGCATCAGCCCGTAAACGGTCTGGAGCGCGGCCATCACGATCAGCCCCAGCGCGAGCAGCAGGAACGATCGCACCAGCGTCCGCCGCAGCACCGCGATCTCGGCATCGAGCGTGGCGCGGCTCTCGGCGACCTGAAACCGCCACCACGTCGCCGATCCGGGCAGCTTGACGTCGCGTTCGACGATCCGCAGCCGCTCGCGCGCGAATTGATTGCTGTCGTAAGCGTGGATGTCGACGTCGTGATGCGCGGGATTATAGTCCAGCCGCCGATCCCACAGCGATCGCGAGGGGAAATCCTCGTGCGCCTGCGCGCTCACCTGCCAGTAGAGCCCCGAATAAGGCTCCAGCGTGCGCTGGTCGGCCAGTTCGCGGTTGAAGACGACCTCGCCGTCGGGGCCGATCTCGGCCGAGACGATCAGCGAGGTCAGCATATATTCGATGCCGTTGTCGAAATTGCGCGTGACGGCGGCGGTCAGCACGCGATCGAGCGCGAACCCGCCGCCGGCGAGCATCAACGCGATCCACACCGCCGCGATCAGGATCATCCGCCGGCTCAGTGAGCCCGAGACGCGGACGTCGGCTTGCTCCGGCGGTTCGGTGGCGGTTGCCATCAGCCCGTCGCCGACAGGCTATTCCGTTCGTGCCGAGCTTGTCGAAGCACCGTTTTTCCTTTCCCGGATGACAGAAGAACAGCCCTTCGACAGGCTGAGGGCGAACGGAGGGGGTTTATGCTTCCCGGCGATCGTCGGGATCTTCGAGGCTGTAACCGAGGCCGCGGATCGTGGTGATCACGTCCTGTCCCAGCTTCTTGCGGATGCGCGTGACGAACACCTCGATCGTGTTCGAATCGCGGTCGAAATCCTGATCGTAAATATGCTCGATCAGCTCGGTACGGCTGACGACCTTGCCCTTGTGGTGGAGCAGATAGCTCAGCAATTTATATTCCTGCGCGGTCAGCTTCACCGGCTCGCCGGCGCGCGAGACCTTGCCCGACCGCGTGTCGAGCCGCACGTCGCCTGCGGTCAGCTCGGACGAGGCATTGCCCGAGGCGCGGCGGATCAGCGCGCGCAGCCGGGCGATCAGTTCCTCGGTCTGGAACGGCTTGGCGAGATAGTCGTCGGCCCCGGCATCGAGCCCGGCGACCTTGTCCGACCAGCTGTCGCGCGCGGTGAGCACCAGCACGGGCATCACGCGTTCGTCCTTGCGCCAGCGGTCGAGCACGGTCAGCCCGTCGATCTCGGGCAGGCCGAGGTCGAGTACCACCGCGTCATAGGTTTCGGTCGAGCCCAGAAAATGGCCTTCCTCGCCATCGGTGGCGAGGTCGATCGCATAGCCGGCGCCCTCGAGCGTGCTTTTGAGCTGCTGGCCCAGGCTCGGCTCATCCTCGACGATCAGAACGCGCACGTGCAGTCTCCCTGTTATGCCGTCGGCGGGGTGGTCAGCGATCGGTCCGGCCGATGATGCGGCCTGTCCGCCCATCGACGTCCACCCAGATCACGACTCCATTGCGCAGGAACTTGAGCGTGTAAATGGCGCTCGCCGAATCGAACACAAAGCCAAGATAGCGCGAATCCTTCATCGCCGGCACGATCCGCTGCTCGATCTCGCGCAAAGGCAGGATTCGACCGTCGCGGCGTGCCTCAAAGGCTTCCTGCTGATCGCCACGGCGATGCTGTGCCGCTTCCGCGGGCTGCGCGGAACCGGTCACGGCGAGTGCCGCAAGGGCGCAGAACGCAGAGACGACAGCCATTCTCATGGCGTGTGGCATAGCGGCGATGCGTTGAATAGCCTATGAATGCCCCGCTCACGTCGCGCTCATCGCCGGCATGCGGCATTTGCCGTTCCGGCCCCGGCGTCCTAGGGGACGCGGCACCATGGCTGCTCCCGTCCTCGCATATGAAAACCTCGGTCTGAACCAGGGCACCGGCTGGCTGTTCCGCGGGCTCGACGTGCATGTCGGCCCGCGCGATCGGCTCGCGCTGATCGGCCGTAACGGCGCGGGCAAGACGACCTTCTTCAAGGCGCTCGCCGGGATCATCGATTCCGACGAAGGCCGCCGCATGATCAAGCCCGGCACGCGCGTCGTGCTGCTCGAACAGGAACCCGATCTCACCGGCTCTGAAACCTTGCTCGATTATGTGCTGGGCGGCGACGACGCGCCCGAGCGCCACGAGGCCGAGGCGATCGCCGACCAGATCGGGATCGATCTGTCGCGGCTGGCGTCGACGGCCTCGGGGGGCGAACGTCGCCGCGCCGCGATCGCCCGCGCGCTGGCGCAGGACCCCGACGTGCTGCTGCTCGACGAGCCGACCAACCATCTCGATCTCGGCGCGATCGAATGGCTTGAGGATTGGCTGGCACGCTTTTCGGGCGCGTTCATCGTCATCAGCCACGATCGCGCCTTCCTCACCCGGCTGACGCGCCAGACCTTGTGGCTCGATCGCGGCAAGGTGCGCCGCAGCGAGGTCGGCTATGGCGGCTTCGAGGCCTGGACCGAGGCGGTCTATGCCGAGGAAGCGCGCGCTGCCGACAAGCTCGACGCGCGGCTGAAGCTCGAGGCGCATTGGCTCGAACGCGGGGTCACGGCCCGCCGCCGGCGCAACCAGGGCCGTCTCACCAAACTCTACGAGATGCGTGCCGAGCGCGCGGCGATGCTCGGGCCGCAGGGCGTGGCCAAGCTCGTCACCGGCGCCGACGATGTGCGCACCAAGACGGTGATCGACGCCAAGAATGTCACCAAACGCTACGGCGATCGCACGATCATCAAGGGTTTCACGCTGCGGGTGCAGCGCGGCGACCGGATCGGCGTGGTCGGCGCCAACGGCACCGGCAAGACGACCTTGCTCCGGCTGCTGACCGGCGAGATCCAGCCCGACGAGGGCAGCGTCCGGCTCGCCAAGACGCTCGACGGGGTCATCATCGATCAGCAGCGCAAGATGATGGCGCCCGAAAAACGCGTCCGCGACATCCTCGCCGATGGCGGCGACTGGATCGACGTGCTCGGCGTGCGCAAGCACATCAAGGGCTATCTCAAGGAATTCCTGTTCGACCCCGAATTGACCGACGCGCTGGTCGGCACGCTCTCGGGCGGCGAACGCTCGCGGCTGCTGCTCGCGCGCGAATTCGCCCGGCATTCGAACCTGCTCGTGCTCGACGAGCCGACCAACGATCTCGACATGGAGACGCTCGATCTGCTCCAGGAAGTGATCGCTGAATATGACGGCACCGTGCTGATCGTCAGCCACGATCGCGATTTTCTCGATCGTACCGTCACGGTGACGCTCGGGCTCGACGGTTCGGGCACGATCGATGCCGTTGCGGGCGGTTATGAGGATTGGGTACGCCAGCGCAGCCAGCGCGCCGAACCCAAAAAGGCAGCGCCGAAGCCCGCGCCTGCCGCGCCCCCGCCGCCCAGATCGGTCAAGCTCAGCTACAAGGACCAGCGCGACTACGATCTGCTCCCGGGCCGGATCGAGGCGCTCGATGCCACCATCGCCCGCGACGAGGCCGCGCTGGCCGATCCCGATCTCTATGCGAAAGACCCGAAGCGCTTCGATGCGCTGATGAAGGCGATCGAGAAGGCGCGCGCGGAGAAGGATGCCGCCGAACTGCGCTGGCTCGACCTCGCCGAACAGGTCGACGCGCTCGGTTGAGGCCGAGGGCTACAGCGCCTTCCCGTTCCGCCCCGCCAGATCGACGACATATTGCCACGCGACGCGGCCCGATCGGCTGCCGCGGCGGGTCGCCCAATTGACCGCTTCCTGCGGGTCGAACGGCAGGCCATAGGCCACAGCATAGCCGCGCACGATATCCAGATAGCCGTCCTGATCGACGACGTGGAAGCCGAGGCTGAGCCCGAACCGGTCGGCGAGCGCGAGGTGATCGTCGATCGAATCGCGCGGGTTGATCGCGCTGTCCTGCTCGGCGATGTCGCGCGGCACCAGATGGCGCCGGTTGGAGGTGACGACCAGCCGCGCATTGGCGGGGCGCGCCTCGGCACCGCCTTCGAGCATCGATCGCAGCGCGCGCGCATCGCTCGCCGCATCGAAGCCGAGATCGTCGATGAACAGGGCAAAGGCGCGCTCAACCGGCGCGATCGCGTCGAACAGCGTCGCCAGATCATCGAGTTGATGCGTCACCACCTCGATCAGCGCCAGCGCGCCGCCCGCGGCCTGAACGTGCCCGACCGCGCTCTTGACCAGCGCCGATTTGCCCGTGCCGCGCGCGCCCCACAGCAGCACGTCCTGCGCGGCATGGCCCGCGGCGAGCCGTTCGAGATTGGCCACCAGCGCGGCCTTCTGGTTCTCCACCCCGTGGAGCATATCGAGCGCTAGCGGCGCGAACTGGCGCGCGGCGGCAAGCCCGTCGCCGCGCCAGACATAGGCCTGGTGCGCCAGCGGATCGGCCGTCGGCGGCGGGGGCGGGGCCAGCCGCTCGAGCGCGGCGGCGATACGGTCGATCGGATCGGTCATGCGGATACCCCGGTTGTCCAGTGTTTTCCGGTCGCGCCGTGCATGTCGAAGCACGGTTCTTCTTTGCCGGCGCGAACCAGGAACGGCCCTTCGACAAGCTCAGGGCGAACGACGATGAAGCGGCTCTAACGAAACGATATGCCCGCGTCAGCCCTCAACGCACGGCCGTCGCCTGCGCCAGATGCGCGCGCAGGCCGGGGTGGTCGGGCGCGGTCGCCACCGCCTGGCGGAGCAGCTGGCGCGCCGCGGCCCGGCGGCCGGTCTTGAACAATGCCCAGCCATAAGCATCGGTAATCGCCGGATCGAGCGGCGCAAGGCGGTGCGCGGCCGCGGTCAGCCGGGTCGCCTCGGCCATGTCGCCACGCCCGAGATGCGCGCTGCCGAGTTCGGCGAGCAGCATCGCATCGGTGTCACCGGTCCGCGCCCGCAGTCGTTCGAGCGTGGCGATCGCGTCGTCCCAATCGCCCGCCGCCAATTGCCAGCGCGCCATCAGCCGCTGCGCGTCGCGGCTCTCCGGGTTCTGCGCAAGGTAGAGCCCCAATGTGTGCGCCGCCGCGTCGCGCCGTCCGGCTCGGTCGAGCGCGGTCACCAGCCGAAGTGCGGTCGGGGCGTCGAACCGCAGGTCGGCGGCACGCGCATAAGCAGCCGCCGCGTCCTGTTGGTGGTTGGCCGCGGCGAGCACGTCGCCCACCAGCAAATGCGCCGCCGGCGCGCCGGACGCGGCCTGCGCAAGCTGACGCGCGCGCACCAGCGCCGCGGCGGGCTGGACGGTTTCGATCAGCCCGCGCACATAATCGACCGCCGCCTGCGGATCGCCGGGTGCGTCCTCGGCGGCCGCGGCGAGCATGGCGAGGCTGTCCTCGGTCCCGAACGGTGTCGCCGCGCCGCGCTCGGGGGCGGCCGCGCGATCGAGATAAAGCCCCGCCCAGTCGCGCTCGCCGATCGCCTCGAACGCACGCGCGACCAGCGTCAGCGTGTAACGGTCGGCATCGGCGCGCAGCGCCACCGGCCGCAGCACGTCGAGCGCGCCCTTGGCATCGCCCGCGCGCAGCAGCGCGGCGCCAAGCAGCCGTCGCGCGGTCAGGTTATAGGATTGGGTGCCGGCCAGCGCGCGCCACTGGCCGATTGCCTGTTCATAGGCGCCGTCATGATAATCGAGCATCCCGCCGAGCAGCATCACGGCGGGCATCCCGCGCAGCGTGCCCCCGGTTTTCTGGAGCAGCACGCGCGCGAGATCGAACCGCCCCGCGCGCGCGGCGAGCACGGCCTGCAGATAATAAGCGCGCGGATCGGCGGGGTCGGTCGCGATCGCGCGGCGCGTCACCGCCAGCATGTCCTGCGCCCGCCCCAGATCGCCCAGCGTCGCGGCCTCCTCGACCAGCGCGTCGAGATCGGCGGGATCATGCCGGTCCGCCGCCTCGAACCATGGCAGCGCGGCGACGAGGCCGTATTGGCTGCGCACCAGCGTGCCCTTGAGCACGAGCAGGCCGGGAATCGCGGGGTTGATCGCGCCCGCGCGGGCGGTGGCGTCGATCGCGCCGCCGATATCCCCGGTATCGCGCCGGATCGTCCCGAGATCGGCCCAGGCCGCGGCATCGTCATGATCGAGCAACGGCGCGAGCAGCGCCTGCGCCGCGCCTGCCTCGCCCTGTGCGGCGGCGGCGCGCGCGCGGACCCGCGTCGCATAAGCGGCGTAACGCGGCGGCGCCTGGCGGGCTTTGGCGATCGCGCGCGCGGGATCGCCCTGGAGCAGCCACGCGTCGGCAAGCAGATGCTGCGTACGCTCGGGCGCAAAGCCGGTGCGCCGCGCACGCACGATCGCGGCTTCAGCGGCATCGCCATCGCCCTGCGCCAAATGCAGCCGCGCGGCAAAGGCGTGCGCCAGCCCCCAATTCCTGTCGGCGTTGGTCGCCTCCTGCGCTGCTGTCAGCGCCCCGCTCACATTGCCGCGCCCGAACAGCACCAGCGCGCGCGTGAGCGCCTCGGTCGCGGCGGCACGGTCGGGGGCGGGCTCGGGGCGCGGGGCGAAGGCATAAAGCGCGGCGAACAGCAGGATCGCCACCGCCAGCGTCAACACGCGTGCCATCGTTGGAGACAAGCGCACCCGCCGCCGCCGCCGCTCGCCGTTGCGCTGCGTCCATTTGCGGCGGAAGCGCGGTTCCCCGACCAGTACGATCGCGGCACCCGGCTGGTCAGGCATGCAGGCCGTAATTCTTGAGCAGATCGTACAGCGTCGGCCGGCTGATCCCGAGCAGCTTGGCGGTGTTCGAGATATTGCCCTCGGCGCGGGCCAGCGCGTGGCGGATCGCCTTGCGGTCGGCGCTCTCGCGCGCGGCCTTGAGATTGATCGGTGCGTCGTCGGCGGCGGTGTCGAGATCGAGGTCGGCGGCGGTCACGCTCTTGCCGTCGGCCATGATGACCGCGCGCTTGACGCGGTTCTCCAGTTCACGGACGTTGCCCGGCCAGCCCCAGGCGTCGATCGCGGCGCGCGCGTCGGCCGACAGCGTGGTGGCCTGGCTGCGCATCGCGTGCGCGTGCTTCTTGATGAAATGCCGCGCCAGCAGCCCGGCATCGCCCGGCCGCTCGGCGAGCGCGGGGATACGCACGACGATCTCGGCGAGCCGGTAATACAGGTCGTCGCGAAAGCGCCCCTCGGCCACCATCGTGTCGACATCCTGATGCGTCGCGCACACGATCCGCGTGTCGACCGCGATGTGCCGGCGCCCGCCGATCCGCTCGATCACGCGCTCTTGCAGGAACCGCAGCAGCTTGACCTGAAGCGCGAGCGGAATGTCGCCGACCTCGTCGAGGAACAGCGTCCCGCCCGCGGCCTGTTCGATCTTGCCGATCACGGTTTTTACCGCGCCCGTGAACGCGCCCTTTTCATGCCCGAACAATTCGCTTTCGAGCAGCGTCTCGGGGATCGCGGCGCAATTGATCGCGACGAACGCGCCCCGGCTGCGCGGGCTCGCGTCGTGCAGCCCGCGCGCGAGCAATTCCTTACCGGTCCCGCTCGCGCCGAGCAGCATCACCGAGACATCGGCGGCGGCGACGCGTTCGATCGTGCGCATCACCTTGAGCATTTCGGGCGCGGCGGTGATGATTCCGCCCAGCCCGGCGGTGGCGCCGTCGCCGCGCTCGGCCAGCCGCCGGTTCTCGACCTCGAGATCGTGGACGTGGAAGGCGCGCGCGACGATCAGCCCCAGCGTGTCGATGTCGATCGGCTTCTGGTAGAAATCCCACGCCCCCTCGGCGATCGCGCGGCGTGCACTGTCGCGCGCGCCATGGCCCGAGGCGACGATCACCTTGGTGTCGGGCTTGAGCGCGAGCATCTCGGCCAGCGTGGCAAAGCCTTCGCTCACCCCGTCGGGGTCGGGCGGCAGCCCCAGATCGAGCGTGACGACATCGGGTTCCTCGGCGCGCAGCAGGTCGATCGCGGTCGCGCGGTCGCCTGCGACGAGCACGACATAATCGTCATACGCCCAGCGCAATTGCCGCTGGAGCCCGAGATCGTCCTCGACGATCAGCAATTTGCGGGGGCCGCTCATGCGACGGCGTCCAGCGCGGCACGGCGGCGCGCGGCGGGCAGGGTGACGCGGAAGCGCGTGCCCTCGCCCTCGCGGCTGGTCACGCTCACCTCGCCGCCCATCGCGGCGGTCAACTGGCGCGCCTCGAACGCACCGATCCCGAACCCGCCGGGCTTGGAGGAGACGAACGGCCGGAACAATTGATCGCGCACGAACCCTGGCGCCATGCCGCACCCGCGGTCGATCACGTCGATCGCCACGCGCTCGCCATCGGTCGAGATGGCGAGCGTCACCGGCTCGGTCGGCGGGCTCGCCTCGATCGCATTCTGGACGAGATGGCCGAGCACCTGTTCGAGCCGCGCGGGATCGCCCTCGATGATGGCGTCGTCAGTCCCGCTGGTGACGATCGGGTGCTGCGCGCGCCGGCCGGCGGCCACGCGTTCGATCAGCGGCAGGATGTGGATCGTGGTCGGCGGCTCGGTGCGCGTGCCCCCGGCGTGATGGAGCGACAGCCGCGCGAGCAGGTCGTTCATCCGCCCGGCCGATTCCTTGAGCGTCGCGATCATGTCGGCGCGGAAATCGGGATTGTCGGCGTGGCGCTCGGCGTTGCGCGCGACGAGGCTCAACTGACTCACCAGATTCTTGATGTCGTGCAGGATGAAGGCGAAGCGCCGGTTGAACTCGTCGAAACGCTGCGCATCGGCGAGCGCCCCTTGCGCGCGGGCTTCGGCAAGGTAGCTCGCCACCTGCCGCCCGGCGATGTGCAACAGGTCGAAATCCTCCCAGTCGAGCGCGCGGTCGAGCGGGGGGCGCGCGAGCAGGATGACGCCGGTAAGCTGGCCGAAATGGACCAGCGGCACCAGCACCCAGGCCTGCGTGCAATCGAGCATCCAGATCGGTACGCTCGCCAGTTCGGCGGGGTCGCCATGCCCGGTGCGGAGACGGTCGAGTTCGACGATCCGGCTGCTCGCACCCAGAAAGGCGGCCAGCGCGGCGTCGCCGGTCTGGCTCGGCAGCGCGTCGGCGGGCCAGTTCCACGCCGCGCCGAAGCCCAGTTCGGCCTCCTCGGGCACCAGCAGCACCCCGCCGGGCGATTCGGTCAGGTCGGCGATCGCCTTGACGATACGCTCATCGAGCGGCGCGGCGTCGGCGCCCGGCTGGCCCAGCGTGTCGGTGAAGCGCACCCATTCGGCGCGATAATCATAGCGATGGCGGAACAGATGCTTGGCGAGCTTGACCCGGATCCACGCGCGCAACCACGGGCTGGAAAGAAGGGTCAGCGCGGCGGCGGTCGATCCGAACACGAACGCGGTCTGCGCGATCCGGGCATGGCCGCCGCCCCAGGCGGTGATCGCGCTCGTCGCGAGCACCATCGACAGCACATAGACCGCGATGCCGATCAGCGAGAGCGACTGGTAGGTCACCGTCCGCGACAAGCGGAGCGACCAGTCGCCGTTGCGATGGACGGCGAGCGCGAACAGCGGCGCCAGCGCGGCGACCGCGAAGCCGCGGATCGCGATCATCGGGCTCTTGTCCTCGATGCCCGCATAAGCGGCGGCGGTGAGCAGCAGATCGATCAGCCACAGCGCCGCCAGCGCCATCACTGCCAGCCGGATGCCGTCGCGTGCGCGTGGCGACACCGCGACGTGCAGGTGATGCACCAGCACCAGCGCCGACACCGCGACCATCATGGCCAGTACCATCCGCACCCCGGCGAACGCGGGGGCGCTGCCCTCGGCCGTCAGCCCCAGCGCCAGCCCGATCAATACGATCAGGCCGACGATCGTGTAGATACCGGTGATCGCGGCGCTTTCCGTTGCCCGCCGCCCGCGCCGCACCAGTGCGTACATGAAGGCGAGCCAGGCGAGGTTGCGCAGCGATTCGGTCAGGCGCGGCGCCACCTCGCGATCGTCGATCCCGGCGACGGCAAGCGCCCACAAGGCGGTCATGCCCAGCGCGATCAGGAAGGTCAGCCGCGGCAAGGCGCTGCCCGCCCCGCGCACCTGCGACACAGCAAGCACCCCGAACAGGAGTGCTGCCAGTGCATGGCCCCACAGGATAAGCGGCTGGACCATCGTTGCGCCGCCTACCGCGCGCCCTCGGGCCACAGCACGACCCGGATCGTCTGCAACAGGATCAGCAGATCGAGAAAGGGCGAATAATTCTTGGCGTAATAAAGGTCGTATTCGAGCTTCTGCCGCGAATCCTCGATCGACGCGCCATAGGGATAGTTGATCTGCGCCCAGCCGGTGATCCCCGGCTTCACCATATGGCGTTCGGCATAATAAGGCAGCCGCGTCTCGAGATCCTCGACGAACTGGGGGCGTTCGGGACGCGGGCCGACGAAGCTCATCTCGCCCTTGAGCACACTCCACACTTGCGGCAGCTCGTCGATCCGCAGCTTGCGGATGATGCGGCCGACGCGGGTGATGCGCGGATCGTCCTTCTCCGCCCATACCGCCTGGCCGCCGACCTCGGCGTCCTGCCGCATCGAGCGCAGCTTCACGATGTCGAAGCCCTGATTGTACAGCCCCACGCGGCGCTGGCGGTAGAATGCCGGCCCGCGGCTCTCGAGCTTGATGATGATCCCGACCAGCACGATCAACGGCAGCGCGATGATGAGCAGCACCAGGCTCGCGGCGATGTCGAACAGCCGCTTGAACAGGCTTGAGAGTACGCGGCTCGACGAAAAGCCGTCGGAAAAGATCAGCCACGACGGATTGACGCTGTCGAGATCGACGCGTCCCGTCTCGCGTTCGAGAAAGGTCGAGATCTCGTTGACGTGAACCCCGGTGGTCTTGATCCGCAGCAGGTCCTTGAGCGGCAGCGCGTTGCGCCGTTCCTCGAGCGCCAGCACCACCTCGCTCGCGTTCAACAACACCACATGGTCGGCAAGGTTGTAGATCGCGTCGCGCGCGATCGCCTCGGGGATGATGCGGTTGGCCTCGTTCATCGCGACATAGCCGACGACGACGAACGCCGCGCCCGGCGTCGCCGCCAGCGCCTTCAGCCGCACCGCGCGCGCGCCCGCACCCAGCACCACGATCCGCCGCTTGAACACCTGGCTGCCCAGCGTCTTGCCGAGCAGGATGCGCAAGGCGATCATCGCCACCGCCGCGATCGCCATCGCGTAGAGCAGGTTCGATCGCCAGAAGGTCAGCGTCGGCACGAGGAAGAAGATCAGGCTCAGGAAGATCGTGCCGAGCGATACCGCGACCAGCAGCCGCGCGGTCGCGAAACGCAGCGATTGGAGCGCGTCGGCACCGTAAACACCCACCGCCACCATCGCGAGTTCGAGGCTGAGCGCGAAGCTGGCGAGCTGTGGCAGCCGCGTCAGTACCGGTTCGACCGCCATGTCGATCTGGTGTGCGCGGATCACCCAGCCCAGTTCGGCCGCCGCCAGCAACAGGATGATATCGAGCAACCCGAGCAGCAGCACGGCGTTGGGGACGTAATGTTTGAACAGCCTGATCATCGCGAACGCGGTCCTAGCCGGCAAAGTGTAAACAAATCCGACACGGCCTCTGTCGCAGAAATTGACAAAGAAAGGTTGAACACGCTGCACCCCGGTCGGTGGCTCGGGTGTTTGCCTCGCGGCGTCCACACCCTACATTGAACCGTCAGGAGTATTGCATGTCAGAATCGCCACGCGTCGTCCCCGTCATCCTGTCCGGCGGTTCGGGGACGCGCTTGTGGCCGATGTCGCGGCCCGAATGCCCCAAGCAATTGCTCGCGCTCACCGGCGACGAGACGATGCTCCAATTGACCGCGCGCCGGACGCAGGATGCGGCGCGCTTCGATGCGCCGATCGTCGTCGCCAACGCGCACCATGCCGATCAGGTCGAGGCGCAACTGGGCGCGGTCGGGGCCTCGGCGCAGGCGCTGGTGCTCGAACCCGCCGGGCGCAACACCGCGCCCGCGATCGCGCTCGCCGCGCTGGCGGCGGGTGGGGGGGCAGCGCCGCTGCTCGTCATGCCCTCGGATCATGTCATCACCGATGTGGCGGCGTTCCACCGCGCGATCGCGGCCGCGCTGCCGCTGGTCAACGATGGCTGGCTCGTCACCTTCGGCATCGCCCCCGACGCGCCGGAAACCGGATATGGCTGGATCGCGCAAGGGCAGCCCATCGTCCCCGGCGTCTATCGCGTCGACCGGTTCGTCGAAAAGCCGCCGCGCGACCGCGCCGAGGCGATGCTGGCGGCGGGCGGCCATGTTTGGAACGGCGGCATCTTCCTGTTCCGCGCGGACAGCTTTCTTGGCGCACTGGCGACCCATGCTCCCGAGATGCTTGCCGCCTGCCGCGCCGCGATGGACGCCGCGACGCGGATCGGCAGCCGCATCCTGCCCGATCCCGAGGCTTTTGCCGCGTCACCCGCCGATTCGATCGATTATGCGGTGATGGAAAAGGCCGATCGGGTCGCGGTGGTGCCGGTCAGCATGGGGTGGAGCGATGTCGGCAGTTGGGATGCGCTCCATCTGCTCAGCGATTGCGACGGTCACGGCAACACGCATCGCGGCACCGTGCTCTCGATCGACAGCAGCAATTGCCTCGTGCGCTCCGATGGCCCCCGGATCGCGCTCGTCGGGGTCGAGGATCTGATCGTCGTCGCCAGCGGCAACGATGTCCTGGTCGTGCCGCGCGGCCGCAGCCAGGAGGTCAGGAAGCTGATCGCGGCGATGAAGGAATAAGCGGCGGACAGCCGGCACGATCTCGCCCCTGCGCGCAGGTGTTTCACGTCTCGCAATGTGGGAGCCCCCGCTTGACTCAGGCCGCCCCCGCGCCTATCTCCCACACACTTTCCGAATACACCGGTTCTCCGGCGGCGCTTGTCTGCGCACGCCGGTGTCTTGCGTTTCGGGAGTAAACGCGATGAGATGGGGCGTGTGCGGCCATGCCAGCCCTGTGGAGCTAGGAGAAAAACATCCATGGCACGTATTGCGGGCGTCAACATCCCGACCAACAAGCGCGTGGTGATCGCGCTCACCTATATCCACGGCATTGGGTCGACCAAGGCCCAGGAAATCACCCGGAAGCTGGGCATTGCGCCCGAGCGTCGCGTGCAGGACCTGACCGATCAGGAAGTGCTCCAGATCCGTGAGGCGATCGACGCCGATCACACCGTCGAAGGCGATCTTCGTCGCGAAACCGCGATGAACATCAAGCGGCTGATGGACCTCGCGTCCTATCGCGGCCTGCGCCATCGCAAGGGTCTGCCGGTTCGCGGTCAGCGGACGCACACCAATGCGCGCACCCGCAAGGGCAAGGCCAAGCCCATCGCGGGCAAGAAGAAGTAAGCGGCGCGCCTAACGGCACCGTTTCTTCCAGCTTCAGATCAGGTCAGGAATTCAACTATGGCACGCGAACCTCAGCGCATTCGTCGGCGCGAGCGCAAGAACATCACCGCGGGCGTCGCACACGTGAACGCCAGCTTCAACAACACCATGATCACGATCACCGATGCCCAGGGCAACGCGATTTCGTGGTCGTCGGCCGGCATGATGGGCTTCAAGGGCTCACGCAAGTCGACCCCCTATGCGGCGCAGGTCGCCGCCGAGGATGCCGGCAAGAAGGCCGCCGAGCACGGCGTCCGCACGCTTGAAGTCGAAGTCAAAGGCCCCGGCTCGGGTCGCGAATCGGCGCTCCGTGCGCTCCAGGCGGTGGGCTTCCAGATCACGTCGATCCGTGACGTGACGTCGATCCCGCACAACGGCGTGCGCCCGTCCAAGCGTCGTCGCGTCTGAATTCGCCCGGTCCGCGCGCGGTTGATCGCGCAGCGCGGACCATCTTTCTCCCACGGCCGGAGTAGCCCTCGCTCCCGCCCAAAACCAAGGGGAAGCCCGTGTCCGTCAACGCAAAGAACTGGCAGGAACTCAAGAAGCCCGTCGGTCTCGACAAGAAGACCGCCGGCGACGGCAAGCGCAAGGCGACCTTCGTCGCCGAGCCGCTCGAGCGGGGCTTCGGCCTGACGCTCGGCAACGCGCTGCGCCGTGTGCTGCTCTCGTCGCTTCAGGGTGCGGCCGTCACCTCGATCAAGGTCGAGAACGTGCTGCACGAATTCTCGTCGCTCGCCGGCGTGCGCGAGGACGTCACCGATATCGTCCTCAACGTGAAGCAGATCGCGCTCAAGATGGAAGGCGAGGGCCCCAAGCGGCTCCAGCTTTCCGCCACCGGCCCCGGCCCGGTCAAGGCCGGCGACATCGCGGTGTCGGGCGATATCGCGGTGCTCAACCCCGATCTCATCATCTGCCATCTCGATGAAGGCGCGACGCTCAACATGGAGCTGACCGCCGATACCGGGAAGGGTTATGTGCCCGCGACCGCCAACCGCCCGGCCGATGCGCCGATCGGGCTGATCCCGGTCGACGCGCTCTACTCGCCGGTGCGTCAGGTCAGCTACAAGGTCGATCCGACCCGCGTCGGGCAGGATCTCGATTACGACAAGCTCGCGCTGACGATCGAGACCGACGGCACCGTGGCCCCCGAAGACGCGCTCGCTTATGCCGCGCGCATCCTTCAGGATCAGCTCGCCTTGTTCGTCCATTTCGACGATTCGGCGATCGCGCGCAGCCAGGCGATCGGCCAGGCCGCGCCTGCCGCCGAGGCCGAGGGCGATACCCAGCAGATCAATCGTTACCTGCTCAAGAAGGTCGACGAGCTCGAACTGTCGGTACGGTCGGCCAATTGCCTCAAGAACGACAACATCATCTACATCGGCGATCTGGTCCAGAAGACCGAAGCCGAGATGCTGCGTACCCCCAATTTCGGTCGCAAATCCTTGAACGAGATCAAGGAAGTGCTGTCGTCGATGGGGCTGCGTCTGGGGATGGAAATCCCCGGCTGGCCGCCGGAGAATATCGAGGAAATGGCCAAGAAGCTCGAACAGGAAATCCTGGGCTGAGCCCGGCGTCCGGGATCAAGGCACTTGATCCCGGGCTGATCGCCGGACACGGCCGGCGGGCGTAGCCCGTCCGACGACGCGGGATTTATTCCCGCGTCGGGCCGCGAAGCAGAATGAAGGGGCCCCGGCGCAAGGCCGGGGTGACATGAACAGGGTGGCCCGTTGTCCCACCTGGTCTGGGGTACCTCGCACGGCCCCTTAACGAACGAAGGAAAATACCATGCGTCATCGCGTAGGCGGTCGGAAGCTCCAGCGGACCTCGGCCCATCGGATCGCCATGTTCCGCAACATGGCGGCCGCGCTCATCAAGCACGAGCAGATTACGACCACGCTTCCCAAGGCCAAGGAGCTTCGGCCCTATGTCGAGAAGCTGATCACGCTCGCGAAGAAGGGCGGCCTCTCGAACCGCCGCCTGGCGCACGCCCGTCTGCTCGACGATGCGCAACTCGCCAAGCTGTTCGACGTGCTCGGCGCGCGCTACGCCGATCGCAAGGGCGGCTATACCCGCATCATCAAGGCCGGCATCCGCGCGTCGGATGCGGCGTCGATGGCGGTGATCGAGTTCGTCGATCGCGATACCTCGGCCAAGGGCCAGGATTCGGGCCCGGTGCTGGGCGACGATGATCTGGATGCCGCCGCCTGAGGCGCGCCAGTAAAGCGAACCGCTTTGAAAGGGGGGCGCGCCGGTCAATCGGCGCGCCCCTTTTCGTTCGCGGTCGCCGACCCCAAATTCACGCTGATTGCAGCACTGCCAAAGGATTGAGATGAGCGACCCGATCGCCTATCCGCACACCGATCGCGAGGATGTTTCGGACGAGTTGTTCGGCATCGCGATCGCCGATCCCTATCGCTGGCTCGAAACCGATGTTCGCGAAAGCGATCGCGTTCGCGCCTGGGTGGAGGCGGAAAATGCGGTTACCGACGCGTATCTCGATACGCTCCCCGGCCGCGCCGCCTTCACCGCGCGGATGCGCAGCCTGTTCGATTACGAGCGCTTCGGCGTGCCCGTGAAGAAGGGCGGGCGTTATTTCTACCTGCACAATTCGGGGCTGCAGAATCAGCCGGTGCTCTATGTCCGCGATTCTGCCGAGGGCGAGGGTCGCGTGCTGATCGATCCCAACGCCTGGGCCGAGGACGGCGCGACCGCGCTCGCCGAATGGCTTCCCAGCGAAGACGGCACCCAGCTTCTTTACGCGGTGCAGGACGGCGGCACCGATTGGCGCACGGTCCGCGTGATGGACGTGGCGACCGGTGCGATCGCGGCCGATGAGGTGCGCTGGGTCAAATTCTCGGCCTTCGCCTGGGCGCGCAACGGCGCGGGCTTCTTCTATTCGCGTTTTCCTGAACCCGCCGCCAGGGCCGAATATCAGGCGGTTAACCTCAACCACGCGATCTATTTCCATACCCTCGGCAGCGATCAGGCGCAGGACCGGCTGGTCTTTGCGACCCCCGATCGCCCCCGGCTCAACAGCGTCGCCGAGATCACCGACGATGGCAATTGGCTGCTCGTCACCTCGTCCGAGGGCACCGACGATCGCTATGAACTGACCGTGATCGATCTCACCAGCGCGCGGATGACCAGGCGCATCGTCGTGCGGGGTCTCGAAAATCACTGGAGTCTGGCGGGCAATGTCGGCTCGATCTTCTATTTCGTCACCGATACGCAGGCGCCGCGCCGCCGCATCGTGACGATGGACGTCGCCTCGATGTCGCGCCAGCTCCGCGAGATCGTGCCGCAATCGGATGCCGTGCTCGAAGGCGCGGGCATTGTCGGTGGGGTGCTGTTCGCGCAATATCTGGTCGATGTGAAAACCGAGGTTCGCCGCTTCGATCTCAGCGGCGCGCCGCTCGGCAGCGTCGCGTTGCCGGGCATCGGCTCGGTCGCCGGTTTCGGCGGCGAGGCCGGCGATAACGAAACTTTCTATGCCTTCACCAGCTTCGCGACCCCGACCACGATCTACCGCTACGATGTCGCTGCCGATCAAAGCAGCGTCTGGGCAGCCCCGCAGGTCGCGTTCGATCCCGACGATTATGCCGTCGAACAGACCTTCTTCACCTCGAAGGACGGCACGCGCGTGCCGATGTTCGTGGTCGGCCGCAAGGATCTGCCCGCCGAACCCCAGCCGACGATCCTTTACGGCTATGGCGGGTTCAACATCCCCGTCGCGCCCGCTTTCTCGACCGCGCGGCTGGCGTGGATCGAGCAGGGTGGGGTGTTCGCGGTCGCCAACATTCGCGGCGGCGGCGAATATGGCAAGGAATGGCACGACGGCGGCCGGCTCGCCAACAAGCAGAACAGCTTCGACGATTTCATCGCCGCGGCCGAGCATCTGATCGCGCAAGGCATCACCTCGCGCGAAAAGCTTGCGGTCCAGGGCGGGTCGAATGGCGGGCTGCTGGTCGGCGCGGTGGTCAACCAGCGCCCCGATCTGTTCGCCGCCGCGCTGCCCGCGGTGGGTGTCATGGATATGCTGCGTTTCGATAAATGGACGGCGGGGCGCTATTGGGTCGACGATTACGGCTCGCCGGCCGAGGAAGCCGCGTTCCGCGTGCTCCACGGCTATTCGCCCTATCACAATATCCAGCCCGGCCGCGCCTATCCGGCGATCCTCGTGACGACGGCGGATACCGACGATCGCGTCGTGCCGGCGCACAGCTTCAAATATGTCGCGGCGCTCCAGCACGCCGATATCGGCGGCAAACCCCATCTCGTCCGCATCGAAACCCGCGCCGGCCACGGCTCGGGCAAGCCGACCGACAAGATCATCGAGGAAGCCGCCGACACCTGGGCCTTCGCGGCGAAATGGACCGGGCTTGATGTTGGCTAGGTGAGGGGTTTCGCCTGCTCGCGCATCTGCTATGCGGCTCGGCCATGACCGCACCCTCCCATGATAGCATCCTGATCGTCGATTTCGGCAGCCAGGTGACCCAACTCATCGCCCGCCGCGTCCGCGAGGCTGGTGTCTATAGCGAGATCGCGCCGTTCAACGCGGCGGCGGAGGCGTTCGAGCGGATGCGCCCCGGCGGCGTCATCCTGTCGGGCGGCCCCGCCTCGGTGGCCGACGAAGGCAGCCCGCGCATCCCGCAGGTGATCCTCGATTCGGGCGTGCCGCTGCTCGGCATCTGCTACGGCCAGCAGGCAATGCAGGCGCAACTTGGCGGCGCGGCGGAGCGCGGCGACAGCGGCGAATTCGGCCATGCCTTTATCGAGATCCGCGATTCGTGCGTGCTGTTTGACGGTCTCTGGGCGGAGGGCGAATCGCATCAGGTGTGGATGAGCCACGGCGACAAGGTGACCGCGCTGGCACCGGGCTTCCGCATCGTCGCGGCGAGCCCCGGCGCGCCTTACGCGGTGATCGCCGATGACGACCGCCGCTATTATGCGATGCAATTCCACCCCGAGGTCGTCCACACCCCCGATGGCGGCCGGCTGATCGCCAATTTCGCGCGCCACGTCTGCGGGCTGTCGGGCGACTGGACGATGGCCGAGTTCCGCGCGACCAAGATCGCCGAAATCCGGGCGCAGGTCGGCAAGGGGCGGGTGATCTGCGGGCTGTCGGGCGGGGTCGATTCGGCGGTCGCCGCGGTGCTGATCCATGAGGCGATCGGCGACCAGCTCACCTGCGTGTTCGTCGATCACGGGCTGATGCGCGCCGGCGAGGCCGATCAGGTCGTCAGCCTGTTTCGCGGCCATTACAACATCCCGCTCGTCCATGTGAACGCCGAGACATTGTTCCTGAACGGGCTGGCGGGGGTGTCGGACCCCGAGGCCAAGCGCAAGTTCATCGGCAAGACCTTCATCGACATCTTTGAAGACGAAGCCAAAAAGATCGGCGGCGCCGAATTTCTCGCGCAGGGCACGCTCTATCCCGACGTGATCGAAAGCGTCAGCTTCACCGGCGGGCCGTCGGTGACGATCAAGAGCCACCACAATGTCGGCGGCCTGCCCGAGCGGATGAACATGAAACTCGTCGAGCCGCTGCGCGAATTGTTCAAGGACGAGGTGCGCGAACTCGGCCGCGAACTCGGCCTGCCCGACGTTTTCGTCGGCCGTCACCCGTTCCCCGGCCCCGGTCTCGCGATCCGCATTCCGGGCGAGGTGACCAAGGAACGCTGCGACATCCTGCGCAAGGCCGACGCGATCTATCTCGAGGAAATCCGCAACGCGGGCCTTTACGACGCGATCTGGCAGGCGTTCGCGGTGCTGCTACCGGTGCGCACCGTGGGGGTGATGGGCGACAGCCGCACTTACGATTATGTCCTCGCGCTGCGTGCCGTGACCTCGACCGACGGCATGACCGCGGCGGTGTTCCACTTCTCGAGCGAATTCCTCGCGCGTGTCGCGACGCGGATCGTCAACGAAGTCCGCGGCGTGAACCGCGTGGTCTACGATTACACCTCGAAGCCGCCCGGCACGATCGAGTGGGAATGACCCGGAAACAGCGGCCGCGCGGAACTGGAGTCGACCCGGTTCTCATGGAACCGGACCGCCCCTGGATTATCTTTTGATTGCCGTGATTTCCGAGTCGCCAGATGAGTCCATCTGGCTCGAAATCACTCTAGCCGCTCACACCCGACACACCGGCCCCGTCGAATCCGATGTGGGCAGCGGTTGCGCGGCGCCTTCCGCGATCAGCGTCGCGATCGCCGCGCCCAGCCGCATGTCGTCGAGATGCCCGAAATGGTTGAGCCGCAGCCGCCCCTCCCGGTCGATCAGCAGCAGCGTCGGCGTGCCGCGCATCGCATAGGTGCGCATCGTCGCGGGCAGGGGGTCGTCATCGCGATGGGCGTCGATCGCGACCGGAAAACCGATCCGATATTCGTGGAGGAAGGCGGCCAGCGCCTCGGGCGTGCCCTGCGCCGCGTGATGCTCGAACACGGTGTGCAGCCCGATCACCGCCACATCGGCGGCAGCGAAGCTGGCGGCGGCGCGCTGCGCCTGCGGCAGCGCCTCGACGACGCAGCCGGGGCAAAGCATCTGGAACGCGACCGCGACCACGATGCGCCCCCGCAATGCCGCGAGGCTCAGCGGCCCGCCGCTGTTGAGCCAGCGATCGACCTGCCATTCCGGCGCGACCGGAAACCGCGCCGCGTCGCCGAACTTGCCCTGATCCATGCCGTCGATATAGCCCATGATGACGATTGCGCGAAGGGGCGACGCCTTGACGATTATCTACGGTATCAAGAATTGCGACACGATGAAGAAGGCGCGCACGTGGCTCGATGCGCACGGCGTCGCCTATGATTTTCACGATTACAAAACCGCCGGCATCGACGCGGCAACGCTGCGCGGCTGGGCGGAAGTGGTCGGGTGGGAAACGCTGCTCAATCGCGCCGGCACCACCTTTCGCAAGCTGCCCGATGCCGACAAGGCGGGGCTCGACGAGGAAAAGGCGATCGCGCTGATGGTCGCGCAGCCGTCGATGATCAAACGCCCCGTGCTCGCGCATGACGGCGCCTTGCTGGTCGCCTTCAAGCCCGAGCGCTACGCCGCGCTGTTCGGCGAGTCGGAGATGGTTACGCCTGCGTAAATGCGGATTGCAATCGGCGCCGAACGAGCGCAGCTTTCGATCCCGATATTCGGGAGAGCGACGATGGCGTATCTGCGACAGCGGCCCACCGGTACTTTTCGCGTGGTCGTGATTTTGCTGACCCTGTGGAACGCCTTCGGCTGTTACACCTGGTATCTCCACAAAACGCTCGGCGCGGAGGCGATGGGCCCTGCAACCGACTATGATCGCCAGCTTTTCGCCGCGCTGCCCGATTGGTACGTCTGGGTCTATGCGATCGCGGTCGGTGCCGGGCTGCTCGGCGCGATCGCGCTGCTCGCGCGGTCGGCGAGCGCGCTGTGGCTGTTCATCGTATCGCTGGTCGCGATCGTCGCGATGTTCGGTTATTTCTTCCTCGCCACCGATGTGATCGCGGTGAAGGGGGCCGGGGCGACGCTGCCGTTCCCGATCGTCATCGCGCTGGTGGCCGCCTTCGGGGTCTGGTTCACAGGCTATGCGACGCGCCGCGGCTGGGTGAGTTGAATGTGAGGCGCCGCCGCCCCGTTATCCCTTCATTCCCCTTCCCAGCGGAACACTTCCTCCAGCGGCTTGCCGAACACGCGCGCGATCCGGAACGCGGCTTCGAGCGTGGGCGAATATTTGCCTGCCTCGATCGCGGCGATCGTCTGGCGCGTCACGCCGATCCGGTCGCCCAGTTCGGCCTGCGTCATTTCGCCGGCAAGGAAGCGCAGTGTACGAATGTCGTTGGCGATCGGGGGCTTAGCCATGCCAGCCGCGCCGATAGCTCGATACGATCGTCGTCAGCCGGACGGCCTCGGCGATCACGATCCACAATAAGGCATAGTTGAGCAGGGTGGTGCGCGGCAGGTCGTCGAACGGCGCGACCACGCCGACCAGGATCATCCCGACCAGCAAAGTGTAATAGCCGCTCGTGGCGCCCCGGCGGGCGATCGCCCGGTCGCGTTCGTCGGCGACGCGCGCACGCTTGTCGGTCCGGGCCGCCAGCACGATGTTGCCGATGATGACGACCACCGCTTGCGTGATCGTCACCTGCGCGAACAACCAGAGCGTCTGAAGCAGTGACAATGCCGTCCCGCGGGGCAGCACGATCGAGAAATAGACGGTATAAGCGATCACCATCGCGATCAGCGTCAGCCAGTTGGTCTTTTCGCGATAGGCCATGTCGAGCATGTCGCCGCGCGCGCGAAGGGGAACTGCCATGGCTCAATAGCCCTTCCGGTAATGCCAGGCCTCGCCGCCATAGCGAAGGATCTCGGCGAGAACGAGGAGGCCCAGCAGCAGGTTGACGATCTTGAACAGGCTCATGCCGATCAGCACGAGCACGATCGTCACGCCGATGCCGGTGGAGAGCAGGCCATAAGCGCGCGCCGCGGCATGGCGGGCGACCGCGCGGTCGCGCTCGTCGGCGGGGGCGTAGGATTCCTTCGGCGCCGATAGCGCCGCCGCCGACGCGCCGACGATCGCAAGGATCGTCTCCCACACGATCATCCCGATCAGTGCCGGGATGATCGCGCGTACCGGCGCGTCCCAGCCGAGCGCGGTGGTGATGCCCGCGACGATGTACAGATAGACTGCATAGCCCACCGCATTGGTGGTGAGCAGCGTCCAGGCGAGCTTTTCACGAAATGCCATGATCGGACTTTCATGTCGAATAAACACGACTCTATGTAAAATAAATCTAACATCATGTCAATTGTTATGAACGCATCCGGCGGTTCGCCTTGGCGCGGCGCCATGCAGCGTCTACAGCCGGGCCGATGTCCACCACCTACACGATCGACACCTCGACCAGCCGGGCGACGCCGGTCTCCGCGCCGATGAAGCGGATGACGGTGCCGGCGATCCGCAAGCGCAAGGCGGCGGGCGCGCCGCTGGTGATGCTTACCGCCTACACCGCGCCGATGGCGCAATTGCTCGATCCGCATTGCGATATGCTGCTGGTCGGCGACAGCCTCGGCCAGGTCATCTACGGGCTGCCCTCGACGGTGCCGGTGACGCTGGAGATGATGGCGGCGCACGGGAGCGCGGTGGTGCGCGGCAGCTATCATAGCCTGATCGTCGTCGACATGCCGTTCGGCAGCTACGAGGCGTCGCCCACGCAGGCGTTCGAGCATGCGTCGTGGCTGATGAAGCAGACCGGCGCGGCGGCGGTGAAGATGGAAGGCGGCACGGCGATGGCTGATACCGTCCGCTTCCTCACCGAACGCGGCATTCCGGTGATGGGGCATGTCGGCCTCACTCCGCAGGCGGTGAACGTGCTGGGCGGCTATGGCGCGCGCGGCCGTACCCAGGAAGAAGCCTCGAAGATCATCGACGACGGCAAGGCGATCGCCGCGGCGGGGGCGTTCAGCATCGTCGTCGAAGGCGTGGTCGAACCGATCGCGGTCGCGCTGACGCGCGGCGTGGATTGTCCCACCATCGGCATCGGCGCCTCGGCGCAATGCGACGGGCAGGTGCTCGTCGCCGAGGATATGCTCGGCCTGTTCGAGCGCACCCCGCGCTTCGTGAAGCGCTTCGACGACATGGCGGGCCGCATTTCGGCGGCGGTCGAGGCCTATGCGAGCGATGTCCGGTCGCGTGCCTTTCCCGGCGCCGAACAGACCTATGCGGCGAAGGATTGAGTCGCTTCCGTTTCGCCTGTTGCGCGGTTAATGTCCGCGCCTTTCCGATGATCTAGGAGTCCCCCTTTGGCGTCCCAGCCCCCGACCAACGAGGTTTTCTTCCGCGAGGTGGATGAGGAGCTTCGCCGCGACGAAATGGCCGAATTCGCACGCCGTTTCGGCGTATGGATCATCGTCGGCATCGTCGCCGTGCTGCTGGCGCTCGGCGGGTATCTCTACTGGCGGCACCATCAGGAACAGGCCGCCGGGGTCGAAGGCGAGCAGTTCCAGCAGGCGATCGAGTCGCTCGGTGCGAACAAGGTCGGCGACGCGGCGAAACAGCTCGGCCCGCTCGCGGAGTCGAATACCCCCGGCTACCGCGCGATGGCGCGCTTCACCGAGGCCGATATCCTGCTTCAGAAGAACGATCTCAAGGGCGCGGCCGCCAAGTTCGCGAGCATCGCGCAGGACCAGAAGCTGGCCGCGGCGTTTCGCGATCTCGCGCTGATTCGCCAGACGGCGGCCGAATATGATTCGCTCAAGCCCGAAGTGGTCATCAACCGTCTGCGCGGGCTGGCGGTGAAGGGCAGCCCGTGGATCGGCAGCGCGGGCGAAATGGTCGCGCTCGCCCATCTTCGTCAGGGCCGGGCCGATCTTGCGGGTAAATTGTTCGGCGAGATCGCCGCGACCGAGCACGTCCCCGAATCGATCCGTCAACGTGCGGTTCAGATGTCGGGGACTCTAGGGGTGGATGCGGTCGATCAGAACGAGGACAAGGCAGCGCAATGATCAAGCGGATGAAGGCGCCCGCCGTGGCGATGGCGCTGCTCGCGCTCAGTGGCTGCGGGATTTTCAAGGGCGGCGGTAAAAAGACGCCGACCGTCGGCGATCGCGTGCCGATCCTCGTTACCGAAGACAATGTCTCGCCCGATGCCGCCTTGCAGGGGGTCGAGGTGCTGCTGCCGGCGCCCGCCGCCAATGCGGCGTGGAGCCAGCCGGGCGGCAACGCGGCCAAATCGATGGGGCATCTCGCGCTCGGCGGCTCGCTGGCGCGCGCCTGGACCGCGCAGATCGAGGGCGGATCGAACCGCCAGCGTCTCGCCGCGTCGCCCGCGGTGGCCGATGGCCGCGTCTACGCGATCGACGTCAACGCGGTCGTCCATGCGTTCTCGGCCGATAATGGCGCCCTGCTTTGGAAACGCCAGATCGCGACCGGCGACCAGAACGCCAGCGCGCGCTTCGGCGGCGGCGTCAGCGTCGATAACGGCACGCTCTATGCCACGGACGGGCTCGGCGATGTCGTCGCGCTCAAGGCGACCGACGGCACCGAGGTCTGGCGGGCACGTCCGGGCGGGCCGCTGCGCGGGGCGCCGTCGATCGGCAACGGCAATGTCTATGTGCTCAGCCAGGACAATCAGCTCTACGCGCTGTCGCAGGCGACCGGCAAAATCGCCTGGACCGAAAGCGCCTCGCTCGAATCGCAGGGCGTGTTCGGCGTCGCCGCGCCGGCGGTGGCGCAGGGCAGCATCGTCGCGGGCTTCTCGTCGGGCGAACTCAATGCCTATCGCTACGAGAACGGCCGCACCTTGTGGCAGGATGCGTTGTCGCGCACGACGATCTCGACCTCGGTGTCGTCGCTTGCCGATATCGATGCCGATCCGGTGATCGATCGGGGCCGTGTCTACGCGGTCGGGCAGGGTGGGCGCATGGTCGCGATCCAGCTCGATACCGGTCAGCGGCTGTGGGAACAGGATTTCGCGGGCATTGCCACGCCGTGGGTGGTGGGCGAATGGGTGTTCGTCGTCACCGACGATGCCCGGCTGATCGCGCTGTCGAGCGGCAGCGGCAAGATTCGCTGGCTCCACCAGCTCCGCCACTTCAAGAACGAGAAGAAGAGCAAGGGGCTGATCACCTGGACCGGCCCGGTGCTCGCGGGCAATCGTCTCATCCTTGGCAACAGCGAGGGTGATGTGGTGTTCGCCTCGCCGCAGACGGGCGAGGAAATCGGCCGGATGGCGGTCGGCGACGCGATCACGCTTTCCCCCGTGGTGGCGAGCAACACGCTCTACATCCTCGATCATTCGGGCCGCATCTCGGCTTTCCGCTAGGGCTGGCTGTCAGATCAGTGCTCCGGTCTAGGCAGGCGTACGGGGCACATTCGCTCACGTTCGCGATTCCGTGCTGCTGCTGTCGCAGGAGCACGGTTTCGCCTTACGCCCCACACACGCTAGAAGGCACGCATGTCCAGGCTCCCCACCGTTGCCATCATCGGCCGCCCCAATGTCGGCAAGTCGACGCTGTTCAACCGGCTCGTCGGCAAGAAGCTTGCGCTGGTCGACGACCAGCCCGGCGTCACGCGCGATCGGCGTGAGGGCGATGCGAGCCTGATCGGGCTCGATTTCCGCATCATCGACACCGCCGGTTACGAGGATGAGGATGCGGCAACGCTGCCGGGGCGGATGCGCGTGCAGACCGAGGCGGCGGTGCGCCAGGCCGATGTCGCGCTGTTCCTGGTCGATGCGCGGGCGGGAATCGTCCCGCTCGACGAGGAAATCGCCCGCTGGCTGCGCGGTGCGAAAACCCCGATCGTGCTCGTCGCCAACAAGGCCGAAGGGCGCGCCGGCGAAGCGGGGGTCTACGAAGCGATGGCGCTCGGCTTCGGCGATCCGGTGCAGCTCTCGGCCGAACACGGCGAGGGGATGGCCGATCTGTTCGAGGCGCTGCTGCCGCATCTCGACGGCAAGACGCCGATCGATGACGACGATGCCGACCCGGAAAGTCTCGACAGCCCGCTCAAGCTCGCGATCGTCGGGCGCCCCAATGCGGGAAAGTCGACCCTCATCAACCGGATGCTGGGCGAGGATCGGCTGATCACCGGCCCCGAGGCGGGAATCACCCGCGATTCGATCGCGATCGACTGGCAGTGGCACGATCCGGAGAGCGGGCCCGAGGGCGGGATGCGCGAGGTGCGGCTGATCGACACCGCGGGGATGCGCAAGCGCGCACGCGTGCAGGACAAGCTCGAAAAGCTCTCGGTGTCGGATGCGCTCCACGCGATCGATTTCGCCGAGGTCGTGGTGCTGCTGCTCGATGCGACCCGCGGGCTCGAGGTGCAGGATCTCAAGATCGCCGCGAACGTGCTCGAGGAAGGCCGCGCGCTCGTGATCGCGCTCAACAAATGGGATATCGCCGAGAATGCGTCGTCGCTGTTCAACGGCGTGCGCGGCGCGCTTGAGGAGGGGCTGGCACAGGTCAAGGGCATTCCGCTGCTCACCGTCTCGGGGGCGACCGGCAAGGGCATCGATACGCTGGTCAAGGTCGCGTTCGAGACCCGCGAATCATGGTCGCGGCGGATCGGTACCGGCGAACTCAACCGCTGGTTCGAGCGCGCGATCGAGGCCAATCCGCCGCCCGCGCCCGGCGGCAAGCGGATCAAGCTGCGCTATCTGACGCAGGCCAAGACGCGCCCGCCCGGCTTCGTGCTGTTCGGTACCCGCGTCGATCAACTCCCCGACAGCTACCAGCGCTATCTGATCAACGGCATTCGCCGCGATCTCGGCTTCGGCGCGGTCCCGATCCGGCTGACGCTGCGTGCGCCCAAGAATCCGTTCGGCGGCTAGAGTGGCGTCGAGCCCGATGGAATCATCTGGCAACCCGGAAGCCACGGCAAACAAACGATAACCCAGAGTCGCGCCGCAACGCGACATCACCGCCCACGGCCCGTTCGTGCTGAGCTTGTCGAAGCACCGTTCTTCTTGCGGCGGCGCCCAGAGCTAGCATGGTCTCTCGAAGGGCTCAGGACGAACCCGCCATCTTTGGCGCTCGCGCTTGCATGATCTGATCGCCTGGCATCGCGCCCGGATTCGGCAACGCTGAATCCCGCTCTGGCGATCTCTCACGTCAACCGCGTGTTTACCCACTTTGGCTAGATTCGGGTGCGGCGTTGCCAGGGGGCTGCGGCGCCACGCGGGGAATGATGCGAGCATGATCGAACAGGATTCGCTGGTGGATTGGGCGGTCTTTCAAGAGGCCCGCAGCGAGCTGGGCGCCAGTTTTGTGCGTATTCTCGGCTATTTCCGCGAAGATGGCGTCAAATCGGTCGCGGCGATCGAAGACGCGATGCGGCGCGGCGATTCGGCGGCGCTCATCATTCCGGCGCACACGCTGAAGGGCGAATCATATCAGTTCGGGGCTGAGCCGCTCGCCACATTGTCCGAGCGAATCGAGATGATCGCGCGCGATTGCGTCGAAACCCGCGACAATCCCAGCGAAGCGCTCGAACTCGTGGTCAAGCTTCGCCCGCTGTTCGAGCGCACGCTCGATATGCTCGAACGCGAGGCGAATCCGCTGATGCAGCGCCACGAAAGCAACGGCTTCGGCCGCCGTGCGGGCGGCTTCGGCCATTCCTGAGCGTCTCTGCGCCCTCTCGCGCTGAGAGGGCAGGGCCGCCAGTCAATCCTCGATCGCGGGGCGCGACTGAAGCTGGATGTAATTCTCGATCCCCATCCGCTCGATCATCTCGAACTGGGTCTCGAGCGTATCGACATGCTCTTCCTCGCTGGAGAGGATACGCCGGAACAGGTCGCGGCTGACGTAATCGCGCACCTGCTCGCAATATTCGATCGCGTTCTTGAGCTGGGGCACCGCATCCATTTCGAGCGCGAGATCGGCCTTGAGGATTTCCTCCACCGTCTCGCCGATCCGCAGCCGCCCGAGCAGCTGGAAATTGGGCAGCCCGTCGAGAAACAGGATGCGCTCGGCGAGCATGTCGGCATGCTTCATCTCGTCGATCGATTCTTCATATTCGAACTTGGCGAGCCGCTTGACGCCCCAATGATCGAGCATGCGGTAATGCAGGAAATACTGGTTGATCGCGGTCAGCTCGTTCTTGAGCGCCTCGTTCAGAAAATCGATGACCTTGGGGTCGCCCTTCATCATGGCCTCCTGTGCACTGGCCATGAGTCTACGCCATTGCGCCCGCGAAGGACACCTTAAAAATGGCGGAAATCAGCGGTTTTCCTTGATGCGAATGCTACGCAGCCGCGCGCATTTCGCTTTCCATCGCGGCGTGTTCGGCATCGATGATCTCGCGCGCGAAACAGGCGCACTGGCCGCATTTGGGCTGGCGATCGAACGTGCGATACGCCTGGCAGACGCTGGTCGCACCGCCGCGTGCCGCGGCGCGCACGTCATCTTCCCGCAGGGCATTACAGATACAGACGACCACGCGAATCTCCTTTCGGTCGTCGATCGTCTAGGGCTAATGCGAGTGATTCGCAAGCCTTATTGCGAGTCAGTCGCGTTTGCGGGGCGCCTTATGGCCAATGCGCATCGGTTGCAACGCGCGACGCGCCAGGCTGCGCCACAGCCATTCGATCGGGCCGTAGCGATAATGCGCGAGCCAGGGCGCCGACCACAGCAGAATCAGCCCCCACATCGCGAGCACGATCGGCACCAGCGCCGCGCGCGAAAGTGTGCCGAACAGCCCGCCGCCATAGCCGTAGAAGATCGTGGTGAGGACGATGCTGCACGCGAGATAATTGGTCAGCGCCATCCGCCCCGCCGCCGCCAGCCGCGCGCCCAGTTCGCGGCGCCGCCCGTTCGCCACCAGCAGGATCAGCGCGCTCGCATAGCCCAGCATGATCGCGGGCCGCAGCACGAGGCTCGCGACCTTCGCTCGCGCCATCGCGACCGGATCGAGATCGGCCGTGCCGATCGCCACCCACGCGGTGAGCCCCAGCGCAATTCCACCCGCGACGATCAGCGCACGATGCACCTGCACCGGCCAGCGCGTGAAATAGCCGGTGCGGTAAAGGCCGATCCCCAGCGCCGCCATGCCCAGCGATTCGATCAGCAATTGCGGTAACATCCGCTGAATCGCGAGCGCGTTGGCCATCCGCGCCGCTGCAACGCTCGCAAGATCGCCGCGATAGGCGGCCAGCTCGCGCGCGACCGCCGCCGTATCGGGGGCCGACAGCCGCACCCAGTGCGCGATCGTCTCGGGCGCGGCATCGGGCCGGGCGGCGACGGTCCGTAATGTGTCGAGCGCCCACCAGCCGTCGACGTGCATCGCGATGTCGATGCCCCAGAACACCAGCGCCATGTAGAACAGCGCCGCCGGGCGCCACCGAATCGCGAAAAACAGGATCGCGCCGGTCACCGCATATTCGACCAGAATGTCGCCGTGCCAGATCGCATAAGCGTGGATCAGCCCGATCACGAGCAACCACGCCATCCGCTGATAATGGACCGCCGCCGGGCTCGCCCCGCGCGCGACGGCGCGGTCGGCGACGATCGCCATCGACGCGCCGAACAGCATCGTGAACAGCCCGCGCATCTTGCCGTCGGCAACCACGAACCCCGCCGTCCAGGCGATCAGATCGACGCCTGCCGCGCCGCCATAAGCGCGGGGGTCGTCATAGGCCGCGCCCGGCATCGCCATCCCGACCACGTTCATGATCAGGATGCCGAGTATTGCGAACCCGCGCACGGCATCGATCGCGGCGATCCGCGCCATGGGCGGGGCGAGCGCCGTCATCGCCCCGCCTGCCGGCTCAGCCGCGCGCGGCGCCGGTCCCCATCAAATCGGGGAAAAAGCCTTCGTGCACCGCGCGCAGCTCGTCGAGCGGCACGCAGAAATCGTGGTCGGCCAGTTCGAAGATCAGCCGCTTGCCCGCGGTCCGCCCGATCCGCTCGACCTCGACCCCAGCGGCATCGGCGCCGGTCAGGAAATCGAGCAGATGCGCGTCATCGACCGTGGCGACGTACAGTCCCTGATCCTCGGCGAAGAATTGCTTGGCGATATGCCCCGGCCCGGCGGGCTGGATCAGCGCGCCGATATCGCCCGCCAGCGCCATTTCGGCGATCGTGACGGCAAGCCCGCCGTCGGACACGTCGTGCACCGCGGTCAGCGCGCCGACATTGATCTGGCCGCGCACGAAATCGCCGGTCCGGCGCTCGGCGGCGAGATCGACCGGCGGCGGCGGCCCGGCCTCGGTGCCCTCACGGCCATGGACTTCGCGCAGCCACAGCGACTGGCCCAGATGCCCGCCGCGCGTGCCGATCACCACCAGCACGTCGCCGCTGCCCTTGAAACCGATCGTCGCCGATTTGGACCAGTCCTCGAGCAACCCGACGCCGCCGATCGCGGGGGTGGGCAGGATGGCGGAGCCGCTGCCGTCCTCGTTCTTGGTCTCGTTATAGAGGCTGACGTTGCCGCTCACGATCGGGAAATCGAGCGCGGCGCACGCCTCGGCCATGCCCTCGATGCAGCCGACGAACTGCCCCATGATCTCGGGCCGCTGCGGGTTGCCGAAATTCATGCAGTCGGTGGTCGCGAGCGGCGTGGCGCCCACCGCGGTCAGGTTGCGCCAGGCCTCCGCGATCGCCTGCCGCCCGCCCTCGACGGGGTCGGCAAAGCAGTAACGCGGGGTGCAATCGGTGGTGATCGCCAGCGCCTTGTCGGTGCCGTGGACGCGCACCACTGCCGCGTCGCCGCCGGGGCGCTGCACGGTGTCGCCGCCGACCATGTGGTCATATTGCTCCCAGATCCAGCGGCGGCTGGCGATATCGGGCGATCCCATCAGCGTCTTGAGGTCGGCGGCAAGGTCGGTCACGTCGGGAATATCGTGCAGCGGGGCAGGAGGAATGGTCGCCACCCACGGCCGGTCATAGGCGGGCGCATCGTCGGCGAGTGGCGCCAGCGGGATGTCGCACACCGTCTCGCCTTCGAACTTGAGCACCATCCGCCCGGTATCGGTGACATGCCCGATCACCGCGAAATCCAATTCCCATTTGCGGAAGATCGCCTCGGCCTCGGGCTCGCGGCCGGGCTTGAGGACCATCAGCATCCGCTCCTGCGATTCGCTGAGCATCATCTCATACGGGGTCATGCCGGTTTCGCGCTGCGGCACGTCGTCCATCACCAGTTCGATCCCGACGCCGCCCTTCGACGCCATTTCGACCGATGATGAGGTGAGCCCCGCCGCGCCCATATCCTGGATCGCGACGATCGCGTCCGATGCCATCAGTTCGAGGCACGCCTCGATCAGCAATTTCTCGGTGAACGGGTCGCCGACCTGCACGGTGGGGCGCTTGTCGTCCGAATCCTCGTCGAAATCGGCCGAGGCCATCGTCGCGCCGTGGATGCCGTCGCGCCCGGTCTTCGATCCGACATAGACGATCGGATTGCCCACGCCCGAGGCGGCCGAATAGAAGATCTTGTCGGCCTGTGCGATGCCGACGGTCATCGCGTTGACCAGGATGTTGCCGTCATAGGCGCTGTGGAAATTGACCTCGCCGCCCACCGTCGGCACGCCGACGCAATTGCCGTAACCGCCGATGCCCTGGACGACGCCCGCGATCAGGTGGCGCATCTTGGGGTGGTCGGGCGAACCGAACCGCAGCGCGTTCATATTGGCCACCGGCCGCGCGCCCATCGTGAAGACGTCGCGCAGGATGCCGCCGACGCCCGTCGCCGCGCCCTGATAGGGTTCGATATACGACGGGTGGTTGTGGCTCTCCATCTTGAAGATCGCCGCCAGCTTGGTTCCGTCGGGGCCGTCGCCGATGTCGATCACGCCGGCATTCTCGCCGGGGCCGCAAATCACCTGTGGGCCGGTGGTGGGCAGCTTTTTCAAATGGATGCGCGAGCTTTTGTAGCTGCAATGCTCGGACCACATCACCGAAAAAATGCCGAGTTCGACAAGGTTCGGGGCGCGGCCGAGTGCGCGCAGCACGCGCGCATATTCTTCTTCGCTGAGCCCGTGCTGGGCGACGATTTCAGGGGTGATGTCGGTCATGACGCGGGCTTTAGCCGGGCCGCGCGCGACTCGCTAGAGCAAAGCCCGGCTTACCGCTTTCGGGTCGACCGCCAGATGGCGAGTCCGGCCAGCCCCGCGGCCCCCACCGCCGCCAGTGCGATCGGCGCTGTGCGGCGTGGCTTCCCGCTCGATCCGCCTCTCAGATGCCGGAACAGCCCGCGCGCGGTCGGCGCCTCGAACATCGCGTCGGGGCCTTCGGGGTCGAGCACCTCGTGATCGGCGAGCCAGGCCTCGACCTCGCCCAGATCGGGGATTTCATACGGCTGCACCGTCTTGCCCGCACCGCGCAGCGATTCGATCGTCGCGATCAGCGACCCCGTCTCGGCGAACCGCGCCGCGATCGTCTCGGGCGCCACCCCCAGATGCTCGGCAAGCAGTTCATGAGCGATTCGCGCGATCGCGGGCGCGGCATGGGCGTTGCCCTTGCGCGTCGCGTCGATCGTCACGTCGCATTCGGTGTCGAGCCGCATCGACCGGTTGTTGAAATTGGACGAGCCGACCCGCAAAATTTCGCCATCGACGATCATGATCTTGGCGTGGACATAGATCGGCGTGCCGCCCGCGGTCATCGGATGATACAATCGCAGCCGGCCATGCGCGTCACGCCGCCGCAGCGCCTCCATCAACCGCGCGCGCGCCGAATCCATCGCGATCGGCTCCAGCCAGCCTTCGGCGGTGACGGGGTTGAGGATCACGATCTCGGGGCCGTCGGGCTCATCGAGCCGCCTGGCGATCGCCTCGGCCACGCGGCGCGACGCGAAATACTGGCTTTCGGCATAGATCCAGCGCTCGGCGCGCGCGATCAGATCGCAATAAAGCTGCTCGATCTCGTGCGCGGGCGTCACCCCGTCCATCTCGGGCACCGTACGCGAGATCGCGAGATCGACATCGTCGAAATCGACCTCCAGCCCCTCGGGCCAGCACGCGTCGGTGGCGGGCGGCACGGGCAGCGGGGTTCCGCCCGCCCGCGCCCAGCGCGCGCGAGAGAGATCGCCCAGGGCCGCCGCCGCCGGCCCCGCGATCGCGGTGGTCGCATCGTGCCACGGATCATAAGGCTTGCCGTCGGGCTGGATGCGCTCGGGCGCGTCGTCATCATGCGCGCGCGTGTCCCAACGATCGTCGGTCATGTCGATCCCGCCGCAAAAGGCGAGGCAATCGTCGATCACCACGATCTTCTGGTGGTGTGAGGCGCCGGTCGGGTGCGCGCCGTCGAGCTTGAGCGTGATCCGGTCGTGCGCCATCCAGCGCGCGATCGTGAAGATCGTCTTGCCGCGAAAGACCGATTTGATCGCGCCCACATCCCAGCGCAGGATATTGAAATGCAGCGTTGGCGTGTGCGCCACCAGCCAGTCGATGAAATGCCCTACCGATACGGGCACCTCGTCGGCGGTGGCGTCGTCATGGACCAGCTTGATCCGCGCGTCGAAATCCCAGCCGATCAGCAGGATCTGGTGCGTCGCATCGGTCATCGCCGTGCGCGCGACGCGGAAATAATCGGCGGCATCGACGATCACGCTCGCGCGGTCGGCGCGCGCGATGCGCCAGCAATTGCGGCCGGGCTCGAGGGCGGGGGTGGGGCGTGCCATCGGCTCAGAGGATCTCGCGCACCTTCTCGGGCGGGCGGCCGAGCACCACGCCCTTGTCGGTGGCGACCAGCGGACGCTCGATCAGGATCGGATCGGCCGCCATCGCGGCGAGAATCGCGGCATCGTCGGCGTCCTTCAGCGGCTTGGCGCCGGCTTCGGCGGTGCGCAGCCCCTCGCGCGGCGTCATCCCGGCGCGTGCGTACAGCGCCTTGAGGTCGCCCGCGCCCGGCGGGTTCTTGAGGTAATCGATCACCGTCACCTCGGCGCCCGCGTCTTCGAGGATCGCCAGCGCCTGCCGTGATTTGGAACAGCGCGGGTTGTGCCAGATGGTCGCCTTCATTGTGTCTCCGTTCCGCAGGTCAGCCGGCCACGGCTGGCCTGATTGTAATCGAACCCGCTCGCATCGAGCGCTTCATTGTCGATAACGCGCACGCTCGTCGTAGGATGCGTGACGCGGTGGGTATCAAGCACGAAACAGATATAACGGGCAAACGCGGTCGCATCGGCACTGGCCATGGCGGGGGTCACGTCCCATTGGTCGGCGCGCGGCGAATAGACCAGATCGGCGACATTGGGATCGGCGCGCAACGCCGCCGATGCCGCCGCGACGCGCTGCTGACGGTCGGAGAGTAGCACGGCCGGGTCGGGGCGCGCGCGCTGCTGCTGCCACACCAGCCCCGCCGCCACCACGATCGCTGCCAGCGCGAGCGTTGCCAGCCAGAACCGGCGCGACCGCCGACGTCGGAGATGCCGCCGCGCCACGCGCATCGTCAGCCCGTCGCCGGAGCGGTAGCGTGCCCATGCGGTGCAGCGATCAGCGTCATGCGTCACCGGTTACGCCGATCGCGCCGGATACGCTACCGTTGGGGAATGGCCCCTGCGCCGTGACGATAGACCAGCTCGCCGCCTTGCCACGCACCGCCCAGCAACGCAATCATCCCGGCAAACCCACACAAGGCCGGCAACAATACCGGCCCGTCGCCGGGGGCGAACCCATGGCTGCGCCACACGAAGGCGATCGTGTAGAGCAGCCACGCGGTCGCCATCAGCGCGATGTGGCGCATCGCGGCGGGCACCAGCCGTTCGTCGAGCGCGGTGAAATCGACCAGTCCCGCCGCCATCGTCGCCAGCGCGACCGCGTCGCCCACGCCGATCGCGAGCCACGCGATCGGGCGTGCCCCGGCCAGTCCGGCCAGCGTCAGCACGTCGCCCACGCTTCCCGCCACCCAGAAGGCGATCGGGAAATGGACCAGCATCGGATGCAGCGGGTGGCCGATCAGCCGCATCGCGGCCTCACGCGATCCCGAACGCGGTGCAGGCGAGCAGCACGACACCGGTCACCGCAACGGCGGCGTGGACGATCACCACCGGCTTGGGGGCCGGGGCCTTACGCAGATGGAACGAGGCGAGGAAAAACCCGCCGAGCGCCGCGACCAGCAGGATGATGAGCGCGAGCGGCGCATGGCCGCCGGCCCCGCCGAGCACCGCCACCAAGACGAGCACCAGCCCGGTGGCGCCCAGTGCGGCATGGACGAGCGACAGCGCCCAGGGCGCGAGCTGGCCGCGCAAGACCGACGCGGCCAGTATCAGGCCGCCGACCGCCGCGACGGCAAAAGCGATGACTGCATAAACGAGCATGATGTCTTCTCCCCTGAAAGCCCGCCGATTGGATGGTGGGGGCAACCGAAAGGTTCCCGCTGGTTTCAGGGCCTGTTTGAGAATGCGCCTTCCGGCGCATTGCGGTGCCGGCCCATTCCCCCACCCGGTCACCCATAGGATAATCGCATTGGGTGGCCGGGTGGGAGAGTGGGCCGGTGCCGCTCCAGAAATCGCTGTTTCGCAATTTCTCAAACAGACTCTTAGGCGGTGAAGCGCCGACAACCGGAGGCGGCACCGGCCGTGGGGGGAGGGGGCCGGTGTCGCCTCCTCGGGCGTGGAGGCGACCCTAACGCTCCACGCCAACCTCTTGCTCGTCGAGCCGTGCCAGCACCGTGGCCGTAATCCGTGCGCAGGCCGGGCCGAGGAACGAGAAGGCCTCGGCGATCGTCGCGCGCAGGCGATCGTCGATCGCGGCGCGCATCTGCCGTCGTGCGCGATGGAGCCGCGTCTTGACGGTCGCCGCCGGGATACCGAGCGCGTCGGCGGTCTCCTCGATCGAGCGGCCGTTGACGTCGCGCAGGATGAACACCAGCCGGAACGGTTCGGACAGTTCATCGATCGCGGCCTCGATCATCCGCCGCAAATGTGCCGATTCGGCCGCCGCCTCGGGGGAGGCGAAGCCCGGCGGGGTGGGGAAGGCGATGATCGCCGCGCCCGCTTCCTGCGCGCGTTCGATCTGTTCGAGCCCCACCGTGGGGCGGCGCTTGCGCAGCCGTCCGCGCGCTTCGTTGACGACGATCCGGGTCAGCCAGGTCATGACGTCGGCGTCGCCGCGAAACCCCCCGATCGCCCGGAACGCCCGCAGATAGCTTTCCTGGAGGACGTCCTCGGCCTCGCTGTCGTTGCCCACCACGCTGCGCGCGATGCGGAACAGCCGCTGGTTGCCCCGCGTCATGATCGTGGAGAAGGCATCGCGATCGCCTGCGCGCGCGCGGCGCAGCAGGTCGTCGTCAGGGCGGGGGGTAGCCGGGGCGTGGTGTGCGATCGTCATGATCGCATTAGATGCGGGGTGCCCGCGAAAGTTCCCGGCGGCGGTTGCGTCGTGCTACCCCTTGGCCTGTTCGCGCGCGAGCCATTCCTCGAGCCATTTGATCGTATAGTCGCCGCGCTGGAAGTCGGGATCGTCGAGCAATGCCTGGTGCAAGGGGATCGTGGTCTTCATCCCCTCGATCACGAATTCCTCCAGCGCGCGCTTGAGCCGCATCAGGCAGCGCTCGCGCGTGGTGCCGTAGACGATCAGCTTGGCGATCATGCTGTCGTAATAAGGCGGCACCTTATACCCGGTATACAGCCCGCTATCGACGCGAACGTGCATCCCGCCGGGGGCGTGGAACTGCGTGACGGTGCCCGGCGACGGCGCGAAGGTGCGCGGGTCCTCGGCGTTGATCCGGCATTCGATCGCATGGCCCTCGAAACGGACCTCGTCCTGCGTGCAGGTCAGCCCTCTGCCCTCGGCGACGCGGATCTGTTCGCGCACCAGATCGAGCCCGGTGATCATCTCGGTGATCGGATGCTCGACCTGAAGCCGGGTGTTCATCTCGATGAAGTAGAATTCGCCGTCTTCCCACAGGAACTCGATCGTCCCCGCGCCGCGATAGCCCATGTTGGCCATCGCCTTGGCGACGATGCCGCCCATCCGGTCGCGCTCGGCGCGGCTCAGGATCGGCGAGGGCGCTTCCTCGAGCACCTTCTGGTGGCGGCGCTGGAGCGAGCAGTCGCGCTCGCCGAGGTGGATTGCCTTGCCCTCGCCATCGCCGAAAATCTGGAATTCGATGTGGCGCGGGTTGCCAAGATATTTCTCCATATAGACGGTGGCATCGCCGAACGCGGCCTTCGCCTCGCTCCCCGCCTGGCTCATCAGCGTTTCGAGATGGTCCTCGTCGGGCACCACCTTCATGCCGCGCCCGCCGCCGCCCGAGGCGGCCTTGATCAGCACCGGATAACCGATCTCGCGCGCGATCTGCTTGGCCTCGTCGATATCGCTGATCGCGCCGTCCGAACCCGGCACCAGCGGCAGGCCGAGCGCGCCCGCGCTGTGCTTGGCCTCCACCTTGTCGCCCATGATGCGGATATGTTCGGGCTTGGGGCCGACGAAGATCAGGTCGTGCGCCTCGACGATCTCGGCGAATTTGGCGTTTTCGCTCAGGAAACCGTAGCCGGGATGGATCGCGTCCGCGCCCGAGATTTCGGCCGCGGAAATGATGTTGGGGATGTTGAGGTACGAATCGGTCGCGCTCGGCGGGCCGATGCACACCGCTTCGTCGGCGAGCCGGACGTGCATCGCGTCGGCATCGGCGGTCGAATGCACCGCGACCGTCTTGATCCCCATTTCGTGGCACGCGCGATGGATACGCAGCGCGATCTCACCACGATTGGCGATCAGCAGTTTCTTGATTTCACGCATGGACGCATTTCCCGTGAGCACGCGCTTTCCCCCGTTCGCCCTGAGCCTGTCGAAGGGCAGGCTCCGACAGGCTCAGCCCGAACAATTGGGAAAACGCTGCCAAAATCTTTTATTCAACCACGACCAGCGGCTGATCGAACTCGACCGGCTGGCCGTTCTCGACCAGCACCGCCTTCACCACCCCGGCGGACGGCGCGACGATCGGGTTCATCACCTTCATCGCCTCGACGATCACCAGCGTGTCGCCGGCGGCGACGGTCTGGCCGACGCTCGAAAACGGCTTCGCGCCCGGCTCGCTCGCCAGATAGACGGTGCCCACCATCGGCGATCGCACGGCATTGGCGCCGACCGCCGCAGCGGCGGGCGCCTCGGCCGCGGGCGCGGCGGCGGCAGGCGCGGCAGCGGGTGCCGGCATCGCGGGCGCGGCGGCGTATTGCACCGGTGCGGCGGCAGCGGCGGTGCGCGCGATGCGTACCTTGCGGTCGCCATCCTCGACCTCGATCTCGGTCAGCCCGGTGGAGTCGAGCATCTCGGCAAGCTGGCGCACCAGATCGACGTCGATGCGCATATGATGATCTTTGTTATCGGTCATTTGGACCCTTTTCCCTGTCACGCGCGCCTCCTGTCAGAGTCGCGCCGCCGCTTCAAGCGCGAGCATGTACGACATCGCGCCGAATCCGGCCACCGTTCCTCTGGCGGCGCGGCCGACATAGCTGATGTGGCGAAACGCCTCGCGGGCGTGCGGGTTGGACAGATGCACCTCGATCACCGGCGTCGCAACCGCTTTGATCGCGTCGTGCAGCGCGACCGAGGTATGCGTATAGCCGCCGGGATTGAGGATCACCGCCCTGGCACCGATCGCCTGCGCTTCGTGGAGCCAGTCGATCAGATGCCCCTCGTGGTTCGACTGGCGCAGATCGATCGTGAGGTCGAGGGCGCGCGCGCGATCTTCCATCCGTGCCGCGATATCGTCGAGCGTCTCGTGGCCATAGATGTCGGGTTCGCGCAGCCCCAGCAGATTGAGGTTGGGGCCGTTCAGAACGAAGATCGTATCGGGCATGGGTGCCTATCGGTTGCGGCGGACAATGCGCGGTCCTTATATGAAAACCGAATCCTGGGCCACCTGTCCTCGCTCCGTTCGCCCTGCGCTTGTCGTCAGGGCGGTTCCCCGGCGGCGGGGGTGGGGCGCCGACAGGCTCGGCTCGAACGGAGTTACCATGGCGCACACCGATCAAAGCATCACGATTCACGTCAATGGCGCGCAGCAGCGCGTTGCCGCCGGGCTCACGCTCGCCGGGCTGGCGGCGCAATTGGGGCTGGCGCCGGAAAAGGTCGCGGTGGAGCGTAACCTCGAAGTGGTGCCGCGCTCGACGCTCGCCGACGTGCGTGTGGAGGAAGGCGATGCGATCGAGATCGTCCATTTCGTCGGCGGCGGCGATCATGTGCGCCCGATCGCGGACGATAGCTGGACGGTCGCGGGCAAGACCTTCCGCTCGCGGCTGATCGTCGGCACCGGCAAATATAAGGATTTCGAGCAGAACGCCGCCGCGCTCGCGGCATCGGGCGCGGAAATCGTCACCGTCGCCGTGCGCCGCGTCAACGTCAGCGATCGCAATGCGCCGATGCTGACCGACTTTATCGATCCCAAAAAGATCACCTACCTCCCCAACACCGCGGGTTGCTACACCGGCGAGGAAGCGATCCGCACGCTCCGGCTGGCGCGTGAGGTGGGGGGCTGGGATCTGGTCAAGCTCGAGGTGCTGGGCGAAGCGAAAACGCTCTACCCCGATATGGTCGAAACGCTGCGCGCGACCGAAATCCTCGCCAACGAAGGCTTCAAGCCGATGGTCTATTGCGTCGACGATCCGATCGCGGCCAAGCGGCTGGAAAATGCGGGCGCGGTCGCGATCATGCCGCTGGGCGCGCCGATCGGCTCGGGGCTCGGCATCCAGAACCGGATCACGATCCGGCTGATCGTCGAGGGCGCGGGCGTCCCCGTGCTGGTCGATGCCGGGGTCGGCACCGCGTCGGATGCGGCGGTGGCGATGGAATTGGGGTGTGACGGCGTGCTGATGAACACTGCGATCGCCGAGGCGAAAGACCCGATCATGATGGCGGCCGCGATGAAGGCGGCGATCGAGGGCGGCCGCCTCGCCTATCGCGCCGGCCGCATGGGCGTGCGCCGCTACGCCGATCCGTCGAGCCCGCTCGCGGGGCTGATCTAGGGCAAAGAGCCTTAAACCTGATCCGTTCGTGCTGAGCTTGTCGAAGCACCGTTCTTTTGCGGCGTCGAAAAGAAAGAACGGCCCTTCGACAAGCTCAGGGCGAACGGGTTGTGGGCGGTGTGCTGATACGGCGGCCGGTGGGGAGCCTTGTTTCGCCATCAAGGGTGCGGCAGGTTAGGTATCCGATAACAAACCGGACGTTCGCTGGAAAAACGCGCGCGTAAAACGGGAGAGCCGCCTTATGATCCGCCCCCTGCTCGCCGCCGGGCTGCTCGCGCTCGCCGCCGGTTGCCAGAACCAACCCACCGCCAATGATGCCGCCGCCAACGCCGCTGCCGCCGCCCCCGCGATCAAGCCCGCCGTGGTCTGGCTCCAGGCGTCGGATCAGAAATCGATCCGTGGCGATTTTTACGAAGCCCGGAACCCCAAGGCGCTGATCCTGCTGTTCCACCAGGCGGGGTCGAGCAAGGAGGAATATGCCACGATCGCGCCGAAGCTCGCCGCCGCGGGCTATTCGGCGCTCGCGATCGATCAGCGTGCGGGCGGCGATCTGTACGGGCATAACGAGACGGTCGAGCGGATGGGCGGCTCGAAACCCTATGAAGAGGCGATGGCCGATCTCGACGGCGCGGTGCGCTGGGCGCGGCCGATCGGGCTGCCGGTGGTGCTCTGGGGCAGCAGCTATTCGGCCTCGCTCGTGATCCCCGTCGCCAGCAGCTACCCCGAGGTCGTCAAGGCGGTGCTGGCGTTCTCGCCGGGCGAATATATGCAGGACAAGCATTCGGTCGGCCGCTCGGCGGAATATCTGCCGCAGCCGATCTTCATCACCGCGGCCAACGATCCCAAGGAAATCGCGGCGGCCAGGGCGATCGCCGCGCGCGTGCCGGGCGGCAAGGCGACCTTCTTCACGCCCCCCGAAGGCGCGATCCACGGCGCGTCGACGCTGATCGAGGCCAAAGACCCGCAGGGTGCCGCGCCCACCTGGCAGGCGGTGATGGATTTTCTCAAGAAAACAGTCGGTTGAGATAAAGCGCGGAACCGCCGCCGCGCTTCGATGGTTCTTTGCTGCGAGTGCATCCCCGGTCGATCGTCGCCCGGGAGCGCTGTGTAGGAGGTACCGGATCATGGGTGAGCTTACCGACAAGATCAAAGGCACGGTCAACGAAGCGATCGGCAAGGCCAAGCAGCATAGCGGCGATCCCAAGACCCGCGCAGAAGGCGCCGCGCAGGAAGGCAAGGGCAAGGCGCAAAAGGTCGTGGGCAAGGTAAAAGGCGCGCTAGGCGACGATATCTGACGCGGCCTCAGTGGCTGAACGAAAGGCCGCGCCGGGCAACCGGGGCGGCCTTTATTACCGGCTGTACATGGCCCGGAGCGTCGGGATCGAACCCGGGATTTCGAGCGCCATTCGCCGGTGGTGTTGGACCCCCGCTTGCGCAGGAGCACAGTGCAGTTGCGCTCGGGCTTGGCTATTGTCCGCGTATCTTGCTGATCGTCGTGCTGGCCGTGATCACCTCGATATCGGTCTTGAGGTGCAGCAGCCGCACGCCTGTCTCGCCCAGCGCGCGGTCGAGCGCGGGCGCGAAGTCCTCGGTGCGCGCCACGGTTTCCGCCCAACAGCCATAAGCGCGCGCCAGCGCCGCGAAATCTGGATTCTTCAGCGCGGTGCCCGATAGCCGCCCGGGATATTCGCGCTCCTGATGCATCCGGATCGTGCCATAGGCGCCATTGTCGATCACGAGCACGATCATCTCGGCGTCGTGCGCCACCGCAGTCGCCAGTTCCTGCCCGTTCATCAGGAAATCGCCGTCGCCGGCAAGCGCGACAACCTGCCGGTCGCGGTGTCTGAGCGCCGCCGCGGTCGCCGCGGGCACGCCGTACCCCATCGCCCCCGCGGTCGGCGCCAACTGGCACACCGGCCCGGCATAATGCCAGTACCGGTGCCACCAGCCCGAAAAATTGCCCGCGCCGTTGCAGATGATCGTGTCGGCGGGCAGCGCCGCGCGCATCGCCGCCACGCACGGGCCAAGATCCATCGTCACGTCGCGCGGCTGGGGCGTCGCCCAGACGCGCCATTCGGCATGCGCCTCGGCGCCCGCCGCCAGCGGCTCGCGCTCGATTGCATGCACGTCCTCGGCGAATTCGGCCATGCTCGCGCAGATCGCGAGATCGGTGCGATAGGTCATCCCCAGTTCGGCCGGATCGGGGTGGACGTGGACGAGCGCCTGCCCCGGATGCTCGGGCGTCACCAGCGTATAGCCGTCGGTGGTCGCCTCGCCGAGCCGCGCGCCGACGATGAGCAGCAGATCGGCATCGCGGATGCGCGCGGCGAGCTTGGGGTTGGGGCCATAACCCAGATTGCCGGCGTAGACCGGGCAATCGTTGGCCACCGCATCCTGTCGCCGGAATGCCGCCGCCACCGGAATCCCGGTCCTGGCGGCCCAGCCCGCGAAATCGTGTGCCGCATCGCCATTCCAGTCGGCGCCGCCGATGATCGCCACCGGCCGCTCGGCGCGGTCGAGCATGGCGGAGAGTTCGCCCATCGCGATCGGGTCGCACGCCTGCACCGGCGCCGCGACGCGCGCGCGGTCGATCGCTTCGACCTCGTCGCGCAACATGTCCTCGGGCAGCGCGAGCACCACCGGCCCCGGCCGCCCCGCCATCGCGACCATATAGGCGCGCGCGATATATTCGGGGATGCGCCGCGCGTCGTCGATCCGCGCCGCCCATTTGGCGATGGGGGTGAACAGCGCCTCGAAATCGATCTCCTGAAACGCCTCGCGGTCGCGCGTCGTGCGGTCGACATCGCCGACGAACAGAATCATCGGCCGCGAATCCTGCCGCGCGACATGCACCCCGATCGCGGCATTGGTCGCGCCCGGCCCGCGCGTGGCAAAGGCGATCCCCGGCCGGTTGGTCATCGTCGCGTCGGCGCACGCCATGAAGCCTACGCCGCCTTCCTGCCGGCACACGACCAGATCGATGGCGGGGGTGTCGTGAAGCGCATCGAGCACCGCAAGGAAGCTTTCGCCGGGGACGGTAAAGATGCGGTCGCACCCTTGCCTGACGAGGTTGTCGACCAGGATGCGTCCGCCGGTCCGTGTGCTCACTCGATATCTCCCTGCGCCATTCATAGCGCCATTCGCGCGTCGGCGGGAACCCACCTCCCGCGCTTGCCTCGCCGCGACGGTCATGATTGGGTGCGCCCAAAATGGACATAAGGGGATGATGCCATGAGCCAGCTCTCGACGATCGCCACCGGTCTGCGCTTCCCCGAGGGCCCGGTCGCGCTGCCCGACGGCAGCGTGATCGTGGTCGAGATCGCCGCCGGCCGCATCACCCGCGTCCGCCCCGATGGCCGCAAAGAGACCGTGGCCGAGCCCGGCGGCGGCCCCAACGGGCTCGCGATCGGGCCCGATGGCGCGCTCTATTGCTGCAACAACGGCGGCTTCGGCTGGATCGAGGCCGATGGCCTGCTGATCCCGCATGGCACCGCCGCCGATTATGGTGGCGGGTCGATCCAGCGGATCGACATCGCCACCGGCGCGGTGGAGACGCTCTATACCGAGGCGGCGGGCAGGCCGCTGTGCGGCCCCAACGACATCGTGTTCGATACGCATGGCGGCTTCTGGTTCACCGATCACGGCAAGACGCACCCGCGCTCGCGCGACATCACCGGGGTGTTCTACGCGCGTGCCGACGGCAGCGCCTGCCGCGAGGTGATCTTCCCGCTCGAAAACCCCAACGGCATCGGCCTCTCGCCCGATGGCACGCTGCTCTATGTGGCCGAAACCTACACCACCAAACTCTGGGCGTTCGACGTCACCGGCCCCGGTGAGGTTGCCGTGGGGCAGGGGCTGTCGGGGGCTGGTGGGACGTTCCTCTATGGCGCGGGGGGCTACACCTATTTCGATTCGTTGGGGGTGGAGGAAAGCGGCAATATCTGCGTCGCGACCATTGGTGCGAGCGGAATCAGCGTGATTGCCCCAGACGGTGCACTGGTCGATTTCGTGCCGACCGACGATCCGCTCACCACCAATATCGCGTGGGGCGGCGCCGATCGGCACACGGCGTTCATCACGCTGTCGGCAACGGGTCGGCTGGCGGCGATGCGCTGGCAGCGGCCGGGGCTGAAACTCGCCTTCTGATCCGGTCAGTTCAGCGCGTTGGCGAGAATGGCCAGATCCTGATTGCGCACCGGCTGCCCCAGCGCGTCGGCCGCGTCGGCAGCGGCGGTTGCGTTGCTCGCGGGCGGCGCCGCCTTGTTTGCCCCGGCGACATCGATCGCGGTCCAGACGATCCCCGCCGCCCACAGCAGCGCGACCCAGCGGCTTCGAAAGATCCGTCCCGAAAACATGGTGTTGGTCGTAGCCGAGTCGATCTTGCGGGCACATTTCGTGATTCGGTTAACAGCGCCGTCATTGACCCCGCGCCGTCGTGCCGCTTATGCCCCGCCCGATAATCCCGGAGGACTCGCGATGAAGAAGCTCTATCCCGACGCCAAGGCCGCGCTCGATGGCGTGCTGTTCGACGGGATGACCCTGTGTGCCGGCGGCTTCGGGCTGTGCGGCATTCCCGAACGGCTGATCGACGCGATCCAGGCCTCGGGAGTCAAGAATCTGACGATCGCCTCGAACAATGCCGGGATCGACAACGAAGGCCTCGGCAAGCTGCTGCGCAGCCGCCAGGTCAAGAAGATGATCTCGTCCTATGTCGGCGAGAACAAGGAGTTCGAGCGCCAGTATCTCGCTGGCGAGCTGGAAGTCGAATTCTGCCCCCAGGGCACGCTGGCCGAGCGCTGCCGCGCCGGCGGGGCGGGCATTCCCGGCTTCTATACCAGGACCGGCGTCGGCACGCAGGTGGCCGAGGGCAAGGAGACCAAGGTGTTCGACGGCCAGGAATATGTCCTCGAACGCGGCATCCGCGCGGACCTCGCGATCATCAAGGGCTGGAAGGCCGACGAGGCGGGCAACCTCCTGTTCCGCAAGACCGCGCGCAACTTCAACCAGCCGATGGCGACCGCGGGCAAGGTCTGCATCGCCGAGGTCGAGGAAATCGTGCCCGTGGGCAGCCTCGATCCCGATCAGATCCATCTCCCCGGCATCTACGTCAACCGGCTGATCCTCGGCGCGCCCTACGACAAACGCATCGAATTCATGACGACGCGCGAGCGGGCGACGGCGTGAACCGCGCGGCGCCCTTGCTGGCGCTGGCGGCGGGGGCGCTGCTGATCGAAGGCTGCGTCGCGGCGCTGCCGGTCGCGGCGGGGGCGGCGATCGCGCGCCAGCGCTTCATGCAGGGCGATCACGATGGCGATGCGCCGCTGCCCAAGCCGCCGCCGGGCACGCTCACCTATCTCGGCCCGGGCGATGGCACCGCCGCCGCGCGGATGGTCACGGTGCCGCCGGCGATGCAATATCTCTACGGTTCGGGCGAAGCCGCGGCCGCCAGCCTGCAAGCCTATCGCGCGCTCGATACCTATATGATCGCGCGCGCCTCCGATCGCAGCATCGGGCATGAGGTCAAATCGGTGGTGCTCGCGCCGGGCGCGACCTTCGAGGAACCCAAATTCGCCGACTGCGGTGAGAAACCGCTCGCGGTGGTGTTCGATGTCGACGAAACCGCGGTGCTCAACCTCGGCTTCGAGGCCGATCAGGCGAAGCGCGGCGGCGAGTACGATCAGCAGCGCTGGCTGCGCTGGGAACAGACCGGGCAGGCGCAGGTCGCCCCCGTCCCCGGCGTGCTCGATGCGGTCGCGATCGCGCGGCAGGCGGGCGTCACGGTGATCTTCAACTCGAACCGCTCGGTCGACAATGCCGCCGCCACCGCCGCCATGCTCAAGCAGGCGGGGTTCGGCGATGTCGCTTATGGCGATACCTTGTGGCTCGCGAGCGCGGGCGAACACGGCAAGGATCGCCGCCGCTGGGCGATCTCGCAGCAATATTGCGTGATCGCGCAGGTCGGCGATCAGCTCGGCGACTTCACCGATCTGTTCAACGCGACCACGCCCGATGTCGCCGATCGCCGCGCCTCGGTATCGGCCAAGAATGTCGAATGGCTGTGGGGGCTGGGCTGGTTCCTGCTGCCCAACCCGGTCTACGGCAGCGCCTTGAAGGGCTCGTTCAACGAAGTCTTTCCCAATCACAAGCAATGGACCGACCCGGCCGATACGGCGCCCAAGCCCGTGCCCACGCCGGCATCCACCACCAACGGGAGTGTACACTGATGGCCTGGACCCGCGACGAGATGGCCGCGCGCGCCGCGAAGGAATTGCGCGACGGATATTACGTCAACCTCGGGATCGGCATCCCGACGCTGGTTGCCAACCACATCCCCGATGGCGTCGATGTCACGCTGCAATCGGAAAACGGGATGCTCGGGATCGGCCCGTTCCCTTATGCCGACGAGGTCGATCCCGATCTGATCAACGCCGGCAAGCAGACCGTTAGCGAACTCGACCGGACGGTCTATTTCGGTTCGGAACAGAGCTTCGCGATGATCCGCGGCGGGCATATTGATCTCGCGGTGCTCGGCGCGATGGAGATTGCCGAAAACGGCGACATCGCCAATTGGATGATTCCGGGGAAGATGATCAAGGGCATGGGCGGCGCGATGGATCTGGTCGCCGGGGTCAAGAAGATCATCGTCGTGATGGAACACACGTCGAAGCACGGCGATCCCAAGTTCATCCCCGCCTGCACGCTGCCGCTGACCGGCAAGAACGTGGTCGACATGATCGTCACCGATCTCTGCGTGTTCCAGCGCCCCGATCACGCCAGCCCCTTCCGCCTAATCGAGCTCGCGCCGGGCGTGACCACCGACGAGATCGCCGCCAAGACCACGGCGAGCTACGAGGTCGCGCTGCAACCGGCGTAGACCCTACACCCGTCATTCCCGCGAGAGCGGGGACCCATCTTCCTCGCCTGCTTGCTGATCCTCCGTCACCCCGGACGTGTTCCGGGGTCCAACCCTCCACCTGCACCGCCGTCGCTTGTTGCACGATGGATGCCGGAACATGTCCGGCATGACGGTCTATAAGATCGGCCCTACGCCACCGCCTCCAGCGCGCCGCTCACCTCCAGCCAATCGGCCTCGGCGGCGTCGATCCGGTCCTGGATCGTCGCGCGCCGCTTCATCAATTCGCCCATCGATCGGGCCGCAAGATGCGCGGGTGCGCGCGCGGGGTCGGTCATCGCCTGATCGATCGTATCGCGCTCGCCGGTCAGCCGCGCGGCCTCGGTCTCCAGCGCGTGCAGCCGCTTGCGCAGCGCCTTGGCGGCCTCGCGCGCTTCGGCGGCGGCACGGCGGCTTTCCTTGCCGTTGGCTTTCTTGCCCTCGCCCTTGGCGCCGTCGCCGGCGAGGATCATCGCGATATAATCGTCGAGGCTGCCGTCGAATTCGCGCGCGGTGCCGTGATCGACCAGCACCAGCCGGTCGGCGGTCATCTCGAGCATGTGGCGATCGTGGCTGACGATCAGCACCGCGCCGGCATAATCGTTGAGCGCCTGCACCAGCGCCTCGCGCGCATCGACGTCGAGATGGTTGGTCGGTTCGTCGAGGATGAGGAGGTGCGGCGCGTCGCGCGTGATCAGCGCCAGCGCCAGCCGCGCGCGTTCGCCGCCCGATAATTTGCCGACCCTGGTGGTCGCCTTGTCGCCCGAAAAGCCGAACCGGCCGAGTTGCGCGCGCACCGCCGCCGGGCTCGCGCCCTTCATCACCCGCGTCATATGTTCGAGCGGGGTATCGCCGGTATCGAGTTCCTCGACCTGATATTGGGTGAAATAGCCGACCTTCATCTTGGCCGATGCGGTCATCCCGCCGTCCATCGGCGCCAGTTGCGCCGCCAGCAGCCGCGCGAGCGTGGTCTTGCCGTTGCCGTTGCGGCCCAAGAGCGCGATCCGGTCGTCGGGGTCGAGCCGCAGATTGAGCCGCTTGAGGATCGGCGTGTCGCCATAGCCCACGCTCGCCATGTCGAGCGTGATCAGCGGCGGGCGCAGCTCGCTCGGGCTGGGGAAGCCGAACGACAGCGAGGGATCGTCGGCCAGTTCGGCGATCGGCTGGAGCTTGGCAAGCGCCTTGGCGCGCGATTGCGCCTGCTTGGCGGTCGAGGCACGCGCCGAATTGCGCGCGATATAATCCTGCAATTTGGCGCGCTGGACCTCCTGATTGGCCTTCGCCGCCGCCAGTTGCGCCATCCGCTCGGCGCGCTGGCGCTCGAACGAATCGTACCCGCCGGGATAGAGCGTCAGCTTGCCGCCCTGCAGATGCAGGATGTGATCGACGACATGGTTCAGGAAATCGCGCTCGTGGCTGACGACCAGGATCGTCGCGCGATAGCTTTTGAGGAAATCCTCCAGCCACATCACCGCTTCGAGATCGAGATGGTTCGATGGCTCGTCGAGCAGCAGCACATCGGGCTGCGAGAACAGCAGCGCCGCCAGCGCGACGCGCATCCGCCAGCCACCCGAAAAACTGTCGAGCGGTTGCTGCTGCATCGCCTCGTCGAAGCCGAGCCCGACCAGAATCCGCGCCGCGCGGGCGGGGGCGGCATAAGCGTCGATCGCGAGCAAGCGCTCGTGGACCTCGGCGAGCCGGTGGTGGTCGTCGTGGCAGGTCTCGCTCTCGATCATCAGCCGCGCGCGCTCGGTATCGGCGGCGAGCACGGTGTCGAACGGCGTCGCGCTGCCCGCGGGGGCCTCCTGCGCGATATAGCCCAGCCGCGTGTCGCGCGGCATCTCGGTCGCGCCGTCATCGGGCTCGAGCAGCCCCGCGATCACGCGCACCAGCGTCGATTTGCCCGCGCCGTTGCGCCCGATCAGCCCGACACGGCTCCCCGGCGGCAGCGCCGCGCTGGCCTTGTCGAGAATGGTGCGCCCGCCCAGCCGGACGGTGATGGAATTGATAGTGAGCATTGCCTCACCCGCTGGCGTCGAACGCATCGGTCGTCAAGCGCGGGCGTGTCCGAACGCTGCGTTAGAGCCGGATTCCACGTCAGTGGATCAATCTTTAGTCGAGCGCCTGTCCCGCGGCCTGTGCGCTCGCCCACGCCCATTGGAAGTTGTAACCGCCCAGCCAGCCCGTCACGTCGACCGCCTCGCCGATAACATGAAGCCCCGGCACGCCTCGCGCGGCCAGCGATTGCGACGAGAGATCGGCGGTGCTCACACCGCCCGCGGTCACCTCAGCCTTGGCGAACCCTTCGGTGCCGTTGGGCATGAAGCGCCACGCGGCAAGCGCCTGTTCGGCCGCGGCCAGCTTGGCATCGGGCAGGTTGGCCAGCTCGCCGGCAAGGCCGATCCGCTCGGCGAGCACCACCGCCAGCCGCTCGGGGAGCGCGCCGGCCAGGCTTTTGGTGAGCGTCGTGCGCGGCTGCGTGCGCTTGGTCTCGCGCAGCCATCCCGCCGCGCGGTCGGGCAGAAAGTCGAGAGTCACCGACTCACCGTGGCGCCAGTAAGACGACACCTGGAGGATCGCCGGGCCCGAAAGCCCGCGATGCGTGATCAGCGCCGCTTCGCGAAACACGCCTTTGCCCGCGCGCGCGATCACCGGCGTCGCCACGCCCGACAGCGTGCGGAACAACAGGTCGTCCTGCCCCAGCGTCAGCGGCACCAGCGCCGGGCGCGGCTCGACGACCTTCAGGCGAAAGCGGCGCGCCAGTTCATAAGCGAACCCGGTGGCGCCCATCTTGGGAATCGAGGGCCCCCCCGTCGCCACGATCAGCGCGCGGGCCTGTGCGGTCCGGCCGCCCCAGCTTACCCGGAAGCGCGCATCGGCATGGTCGACCGCGGCGATCGGCTGGCCCAGCGCGATCTCGACCTGCCCGCGCGCGCATTCGTCGAGCAGCATCGCGACGATCTGCCGCGCCGATCCGTCGCAGAACAATTGCCCCAGCGTCTTTTCGTGCCACGCGATCCCGTGGCGCGCGATCAGCTCCAGAAAGTCCGCCGGCCGATACCGCGCCAGCGCCGAGCGCGCGAAATGCGGGTTGGCGGACAGGAAATGCTCAGGGCCCGCGCCGATGTTGGTGAAGTTGCAGCGCCCGCCGCCCGAAATCAGGATCTTCTTGCCCGGCTGGTCGGCATGGTCGATCAGCAGCACGCGCTTGCCGCGCTGCCCGGCCACGGCCGCGCACATCAACCCCGCCGCGCCCGCGCCGAGCACGATCGCGTCGACATCGTCGGTCTGGGTCAAAGCCGCCGGTATCGGAAATACCAGACCTCATGCCCCTTGCGCCGGGCCTTGCGCTCGTAGCGCGTCTCGGGCCAGTCGTCGGGGCGGGTCAGGAAGTCTTGGGGCTCCGTCGCCAGCCAGTCGAAATCGCGACGGCGGTTCATCACCATCATCGACCAGCGGCAATAGGTCGGGTCGTCGGTGCCGAGCCGGAATTCGGCGCCGGGCTTGAGCTTGGCTGCGATCATGTCGAGCGGGCCGTCGTTGACCATCCGCCGCTTGGCGTGGCGCGCCTTGGGCCAGGGATCGGGGTGGAGCAGATACAGCCGGTCGAGCGAGCCATCGGGCAGCCGGTCGAGCACGGTCAGCGCATCGCCCATATGCAGCCGGACATTGTCCAGCCCGCCGTCGCGGATATGCCCCAGCGCGCCGACCACGCCGTTGAGGAACGGTTCGCACCCGATAAACCCGCTCCCCGGCCGCATCGCGGCTTGCCCGGCCAGATGCTCGCCCGATCCGAACCCGATCTCGAACTCCAGCGGCCGCGCGTCGCCGAACAGCAGGGCCGCATCGAGCGCCCCGGTCTCGGGCACGGCAACCTGCGGCAACAATTCCTCGACCAGCGCCGCCTGCCCTGCGCGCAGCGCATGGCCCGAGCGGCGGCCGTAGAGGCGGCGGATGGTGGTGGGATCGTTCATTGCGCGCGCCCTATGGCAGCAGGCGCGCGCGGGTGCAAAGATGATTCAGGGCGGGGTGCAGGCTTTGCCGTCATAGGCATAGCCGACGATCGCGTAGTGCGTGCCGTTCCACCGTTCGACCGGGAAGCAGAATCCGGGGCCGCCCACCTCGATGTCGGGGAAATTTCCGGCGCCCTTGCCGGGCAGGAAGGTGGGAATGCCGCTATTCTCGTCCATCAGCGTCCAGCCGCCCGGCGTGGCGGCGAAAATCCTGAAGCCCGTGCCGGTCATGCCGTAACAGCCGGTGCCCTGATCGATCACGATCACCTCGGCGCGACCGTCGCCGTTCAGATCCTGTACCATGCTGTCGGCAAACGACACATCGGACATGCCGTCACAGCCTTTCCATGCCGTGCCCGCACCGTGAAAGCCCGCCTGCCGCAACAGCGCGTCGCGCGTGCCGGCGGGGATGTCGGCGAACGCCATCGGCAGCGTCCAGCCGTCGTTGGGATAAGGGGGGCAGCCGCGGTCTGCGCCCATGCGGCGCCGGACGAGGCCATCAACGATGCGACACAGAGTGATCGGAACATAAAATGTCCCCCAGCGCGCTTTCCACGCCGGGGGATATAGCAGAAATCAGCTCAATGCGCCACGCCGGTTCAGGCGACGGCAGCCTTCAGTCTGTCGACCAGATCGGTGCGCTCCCAGGTGAACAGGTCGCCATCGGGGGTGCGGCCGAAATGGCCGTAAGCGGCGGTTTCGGTATAAATCGGCTTGTTGAGGCCAAGGTGCTGGCGGATGCCCTTGGGGGTCAGCCGCACCAGCGTCGGCAGTACTTCCTCAAGCTTCGCTTCGGCAACCGTGCCGGTACCGTGCGTGTCGACATAGACCGACAGCGGCTCGGCGATGCCGATCGCGTAGGAAAGCTGGATCGTGCAGCGCCGCGCAAGCCCGGCGGCCACCACGTTCTTCGCCAGATAGCGCGCGACATAGGCGGCCGAGCGATCGACCTTGGTCGGGTCCTTGCCCGAAAACGCGCCGCCGCCGTGCGGGGCCGCCCCGCCGTACGTGTCGACGATGATCTTGCGCCCGGTCACGCCCGCGTCGCCATCGGGGCCGCCGATCTCGAACAGCCCGGTCGGGTTGACGTAGATCGCCTTGTCCTCGGGCAGCCAGCCGTCGGGCAGCACGTCGGCGAACACGCCCTTGACGTATTCACGCAGCTTCTTCTGGCCCTCGTCGTTGCTCAGGCTCGCGCTGTGCTGGGTCGAGACGACCAGCGCGGTCGCGCGGACCGGCTTCTCATGGGCATATTCGAGCGTCACCTGGCTCTTGGCGTCGGGCTCGAGGAACGGCGCCTTGCCCGAATGGCGGTCGGCGGCCATCCGCTCGAGGATGCGGTGCGAATAATAGAGCGTCGCGGGCAGCAGATCGGGGGTCTCGTCCGAGGCATAGCCGAACATGATGCCCTGGTCGCCCGCGCCTTCGTCCTTGTTGCCGCTCTCGTCGACGCCCTGCGCGATATGCGCCGATTGCGCGTGCAGATTGTTCTGGAATTCGGCGGTTTTCCAGTGGAATCCGGTCTGCTCATAGCCGATTCGCTTCACCGTCTCACGCGCGACCTGCTCGATCTTGTCGCGGCCGAGCGGCGTCAGCACGCCGTGCTCGTCGATCAGCGACCGATCCGACGACCGGATTTCGCCCGACAGGATGATCTTCTGCGTCGTCACCATCGTCTCGCAGGCGACGCGCGCTTCGGGATCGGTGGTCAGCAGCAGGTCGACCACCGCGTCGGAAATCTGGTCGGCAACCTTGTCGGGATGGCCCTCGGAAACTGATTCGGACGTAAAGATGTACGATGCGCGCATGAAACCCTCGGATTTTTGCGGGGAAATTGGCGGCCGAAGCCGCATATAAAGCTTTCGTTATATGCGCATCTAATGGCTGCGCCGGGCGATGGCAACGGCCAACGCGACGAGCAGCCCCGCGATCAGGCCGGCCATCCAATTGCCTGCCCGCGCGAACAATGTCGGCGGCAGCGGCTGCGGCATCGCAACCTCGATCGCGCCCGCCTGATGCGGCGGCAGCGTGCCGATCAGCCGCCCGTCGGCGCCGATCACCGCTGAGATTCCGGTCGGGGTCGAGCGCAGGATCGGCAGCCCTTCCTCGATCGCGCGCATCCGCGCCTGCGCCAGATGCTGCGGCGGCCCCCACGATCCGAACCAGGCGTCGTTCGAGGGGTTGAACAGAATCGCGGGGCGCTGCTGGCGATTGACCACCTGCCCCGAAAACACGATCTCGTAACACACCTGCCCGCCGATCGCGCCGAAGCCCGGCAGTGTCAGGTTGCGGGGGCCGGGGCCGGGGCGGAAATCGACATCGCCCGGCACCAGCCGCGCCAGCCCCAGCGGCCCCAGGATCGATCGCAGCGGCAGATATTCGCCGTACGGCACCAGATGCGCCTTGTCGTAGCGCCCGCGCAGCCGCCCGTCGCCATCGACCGCGAAGATCGAATTGGTCGCCATCGTCAATTGCCCGGCGGGATCGAAGATCAGCCCGTCGCCGCCGGTCAGCAGCACGTCGTCGGGGCCCAGCCGCGCCGCGATCCGCATCCGCGCGAAGGCGGCGGTGCTGCCCCAATAATATTGCGCCGGATAGCCGTCCTCGAGCAGGTAGCGCAGCGCGCCTTCGGGCCACAGCACCAGCCGCGGCACCGCGCCCGGCGTGCCGCTCAGCCCGAGCAGCGTGCGGAAGCTCGATTCGTCGTAATCGCTGCCCTCGCGCGCCTCGAGCCCCAGATTGGGCTGCACCACGCGCACCCGTGGCGCGTCGGCGGCGGGGGCAGGGGGGGCCGGCGCGACCAGCCCCAGCCCGGCGACGATCGCGGTCGCGCCCGCCACGACCGCGGGCATCGCCCAGCGCCGCGCCGCCAGCAGCATCAGCGCGCCCGCGAGTACGATCGTCAGCCCCGACAGCGCATAGGTGCCCACCCAGGTCGCGGCGTGCGCGATCGGCGGCACCGCCACCCAGATCACGCCGAGCGAGTCCCAGGCATAACCGGTGAACATGGTGCTGCGCAGATATTCGGTCGCGATCCATGCCGCGCCCGCGACCAGCGCAAAGCGCGCATCGGGCCGCGCGGTCGGATTGCCGACGCCGCGCGCGCTCGCGAATTTCCACGCCAGCCCCGCCGCGATCGCCGGGTACACCGCCAGATAGAGCGCCAGCGCGATCGGCGCCGCATAGCCCAGCCAGTGCGGCATCTTGTCCTGATAGGTGAAGGCGTGCTGGATCCAGTTGTTGTTGATGCTGAAATGCCCGACCCCGAACACCCAGCCGCGCCACAGCGCCTGTTTGAGGCACGTCGCGTCGTGGACCAGCCACAGCCACGCCGCGACCGCGATCAGCGTCACCGGCCACCAGTCGAGCGGCGCGAAACCGGTCGCCGCCGCCGCACCGAGCAGCAGCGCAACAAGGGAAGCGAACCGGCTCATCGAGTTGCTATCGCGTGAAACGGGCGGGCGGGCAACCGCGCTTCACCCGTGGCCAAGCAGGATCGCCCCCGCGACGAGCATGAACCCGGCCAGTAGCGCCCCCGCGATCCACCGTCCCGCCGCCCGGATCGCCGCATCACTGGTCGCGGCCTCTGCCACCGGCGGCGCCTCGAGCCGCCGCACCGCCGCGCGGATCAGCCGCGGGGCATCGTCGCCCAGCCGCAACAGTTCCCACACCAGCGCCTGCGCGGTCGCCTGCCAGCGTTCGGGCGCCAGCCGCGCGCGCGCCACGCGCAGCCCCGCGCGCGCCATCGGCCCCGACAGGTCGAAATCGGGCTCGATGCCGGTAAGCACGCCGTCGATCGTCAGCAGCGCGCGAAAGATCAGCAGCAGATCGGGCGGCAGGATCAGCCGCTCGTCGCGCAGGATCGGCAGAAAATCGCCGATCAGCGCGCTCAGCACGATCCGCCCGCCGCCGTGGCGCGCCACCAGCCGCTCGGCCGCGCGCACCACATTCTCGCGCGGCACGTCATGGCCGTCGGACCACAAGGCGAGCGTGTCGGCGAGCCCGCCCGGATCGCCCGATTGCAGCGCGGTGACGAAGCTCAGAAACTCCTCGCGCCGCTTGGGCGAGACATGGCCGATCGACCCCAGATCGAGCAGCGCGATCCGGTTGCCGGGCAGGCACAGCAGATTGCCGGGGTGCGGATCGGCGTGGAAACGCCCGTTCACCAGCACCATGTCGAGCACCATGTCGGCGCCGGTCGCCGCGATTTGCGCGGAGTCGATGCCGTGCGCGCGCAGCGTCGCGCCGCCCACCGGCGGCAGCCCCTCGATGAAATCCATCACCAGCAAGGTCTCGGACGACCATGCCCAGTGGATCTCGGGCACCAGCACACGGCCGTCGCCCGCAAAATCCGCGCGCAGCCGATCGGCGTTGCGCCCCTCGATCGTGAAATCGAGTTCGTCGCGCAGCGACTCGGCGAGTTGCCGCGCCAGCGCGCGCGGCGAAAAGCGGCGCGCCTCGGCGCTGGCGTGCTCGGCCAGCGCGGCAAGGTGCGCGACGATCCTGAGGTCGGCCTCGATCAGCGGCCGCACGCCGGGGCGGCGGATCTTGAGCACCACCGCCCGTCCGTCGTCCAGCCAGGCGCGGTGGACCTGTGCCATCGACGCGGCGGCAAGCGGTGCGGGGTCGAACCGCGCGAATGCCTGTTCGGGCGGCTGGCCCAGCGCCTCCTCCACCGCCGGGCGCAATGCTTCGAAGGGCAATTTGGGCGCCTGGCTGTGCAGCTTTTCGAGTTCGGCGATCCATTCGGGCGCCAGCAAATCGCCGCGCGTGCCCAGAATCTGCCCCAGTTTGACGAAGGTCGGCCCCAACGCCTCGATCGCCAGCCGCGTCCGGTGCGGCAGGTCGCTCGCCGACTCCTCGCCCGCGTCGCCGCCGCGCGCGATTCCGATCCGCGCCAGCAGCGTCTCGAGCCCGAAGCGCGAGGCGACCGCCAATATCTCGCCCAGCCGGGCGCGATCGCGCGCGGCGACCGCCAGCGTCTTGATCATCGCCGCCGCCGGTATGGTTTCGGATGCGTCATCATCCCGGCGATACGCCCCGCACGGCGATCGGGTTCCGCGTTCCTCTCGCCAAGCGGCGGCGGATGCGATAGCGCTGGCGGGCGATGGCCGATGCGATCCGCCCTTTCCATCTTGCCTTTCCGGTCGATGATCTCGCCGCCGCGCGCGCCTTTTACGGCGGCGTGCTTGGCTGCCGCGAGGGCCGCAGCGCGCCTGAATGGATCGATTTCGATCTCTACGGTCATCAGATCGTCGCGCATCTCGATGCGCGTCCGCGTCCGCGCGGCCATGCCAATCCGGTCGACGGCCACGACGTTCCCGTGCCGCATTTCGGCGTGGTGCTGACGATGGCCGATTGGCAGGCGCTCGCCGATCGGTTGCGGCGCGCGGGCACCGCGTTCGTCATCGAGCCGCACCTGCGCTTTGCCGGGCAGGTGGGCGAGCAGGCGACGATGTTCTTTCACGATCCCGCGGGCAACGCGCTCGAATTCAAAGCGTTTGCCGATGACGCCATGATCTTTGCAGCGTGAGGACGCCATGACCGAACCCGTCGCCGTCGATCTCCCCCACCGGCTCGGCAAGGCCGTCGCGCGCGGCCGGATCGAACGCGGTGTGGGCAAGATCGCCAGGTTCGTCCCCGGCGGCGCGATCACCGACCATCGTTGGGAAGGCGATGTGATGCACTTCACCGTCGAGGCGATGGGCCAGCGCATCGCCAGCCGCCTCGATGTGCAGGATGCCAATGTCCATGCCGAATTCGATCTGCCCGGCATCCTCGGCATGTTCGGCAACCAGCTTCGCGGCGTCCTCCAGAAAGAAGGCCCCAAGCTGCTCGAATAGGGCCTTCCCGTTCGCCGGGGAAGGCTGGCCGCGAACACCCCCGTTCGCCCTGAGCTTGTCGAAGGGCCGCATTTCCTGCTTCAACCTGAAGCGAAGCGGTGCTTCGACAAGCTCAGCACGAACGGTCACGACAGGAGCACGCAATTTTGACCTTTTCGCTCGATCGGTTCGATCTTCAGGCCTTCGTCGCGGCCACGCTCGCCGAGGATCTGGGCGATGGCGGCGACATCACGTCGGCCGCCGTCATCCCGGCCGACGCGCGTTTCTCGGGTGTGATGGATAGCCGCGACGCGATCACCGTCGCCGGGCTTCCGATCGCCGAGGCGTTCTTCCGCGCGCTCGATCCCGAGGTCAGGATCGAGCGGCTGGTCGGGGAGGGCGATCGCGTGTCCCCCGGCACCGATCTGATGCGACTCGAAGGGCGCGCGCGCGCGCTGCTCACCGCGGAGCGCTCGGCGCTCAATACCGTCCAGCACCTCTCGGGCATCGCGACGATGACGCAGGGTTATGTCGATCGCATCCTCGGCACCGGCGCGATCCTGCTCGATACGCGCAAGACCATCCCCGGCCTGCGCGCGCTCGAAAAATATGCGACGCGGATGGGCGGCGCGACCAACCACCGCATGGGGCTGTGGGATGCCGCGATGATCAAGGACAATCACGTCGCGGTTGCCGGCTCGGTCGGCGAGGCGGTGCGCCGCGCGGTCGCCGCGGGGATCGACCGGATCATCGTCGAGGTCGATTCGGTCGATCAGATCGAGCCCGCGCTCGCCGCCGGGGCCACCCATCTGCTGCTCGATAACATGCCGCCGCCGGTGCTGCGCGGCGCGGTCACGCTCATCGGCGGGCGTGTTCCCACCGAGGCGTCGGGCGGCGTCACGCTGGAAACGATCCGCGCGATCGCCGACACCGGGGTCACCTATGTCAGCGTCGGCCGCCTCACCCAATCGGCGCCGGCGGCGGACATCGGGCTCGATTTTGCCAGCGTGTAACCGGCGACAGCGACAGGGAAGGGGAGGGCCGATGAAAGCGCTTGTCACGATGGCCGCCGCGCTCGCGCTCGCGCTTCCGGTCGCCGCCAACGCGCAGGCCTATTCCTGCGCGCTGCCCCGCACCCTGCCGCAGCCCCGGCCCGATCTGCCCGATAAGGACCAGCCCAAACGCGTGCGCGCGATCGGCGGCTACACGCTCGCGATCAGCTGGAGCCCGCAAGCCTGCCGCAACCGCGCAGGGGAAACCTCGGCGCAATTTCAGTGCGCGCGCGGCAACCGCTTCGGCTTCACGCTCCACGGCCTGTGGCCCGATGGCAAGACGAAGGAATGGCCGCAATATTGCCGCGCGACCGGGCTGCTTCCCGAACGTATCCTCGCGCAGCAACTCTGCACCACCCCCGATCTCCAGCTCATCCAGCATGAATGGGCCAAGCACGGCACCTGCACGCGCGATACGCCCGCGCAATATTTCGCGCGCGCGCGCCGCCTCTATGCCCGGCTGCATTATCCCGACATGGACGCGCTCTCGCGCCGTCCGCTCACCGCAGGCGGCTTCGCTGCGGCGATGGCGCGCGCCAATCCGGGGCTGGGAGCCGATATGCTGCGTATCACCGCCAACCGCAGCGGCTGGCTCGAAGAAATCTGGGTCTGCCTCGATACGGCCTACCGCTATCGCCGCTGCTCCGCCTTCCAGCGCGGCCTCGCGGCGACCGCCCCGCTCAAGATCTGGCGCGGAACGAAGTAAGGGAAAACACCGAGACCCCACCCGTCACCCCGGACTTGTTCCGGGGTCCAACGCGCCTCAAGCGCTACCGCTCGTGAAAGGGCCGATCCCCGTCCGGCATGACGGCGCGCTTATCGCCCGCCTAGCCCGGCAACCTATCCCTCGATCACCACGGTCGACGGGTGATGCTTGTCGAGATGCTTCCTGATGATCCGCAGGTTGCGCGTGTTCGATCGGAAGAAGAAGTCGGGGATCGCGCCGATGATCGGCACCAGCCCGAGCACGAAATCAACCCCGACATTGCCCATCATCCGCGTCATCTGGAATTTGGACATGCCAAGGTTGCGCGCTTCCCACACCATCCAGCTTCCCAGCGATGCGGCCACGACATCGCCCAGGACGGGTACCATCCCGACGATCACGTCGAGCCCGATCGGGCGGTTGAGCCCCGGCACGGTGAACATCCGTTCGAGCAGATTTTCCATCGCCTCGACGCGCTTGCGCACGGCGGCGGGATCGCGCTCGAGATGCGCCATGTCGGCCAGCCGGTCGATCATTGCGGGGTCGATGCGGGTGGTGCGGTTCGCCATCTCAGCTCATTTGGTGTCGGTGCGCAGGTGATTCAACGGATGCCACGCCCGCGCATTGGGTTGCCATAGATCGAGCCGCGCGGTGACCAGCGACCATCTCAGCGGAGCGCCCAAGGGAATGAAGGCGACATCGGCCGCCAGCGCCGCGTCGGCCTCGGCGATCGCCGCGCCGCGCGCCGCCGTGCTCGTCGCGGTGCGTGCCGCGTCGATCAGCGTCGCGGCCTGCTTGCCGCACGGCGCGCACGCGCGCGCGAGATACCAGCGCGCATTGTCCGCGGGCGCGATCGCGTCGATCAGCCGCAGGTCGGCGTCGGCGTTTTCCGCCACGCGCACCGCGTCGATCCCGATCGTGGCGAGCGATTGCGCGATCCCGCCGAACAACAATGTCGCGCCCGGCCCGTCGGGCAGCGCGATCTTCAGGCTCAGCGCGCTGTCGTGCGCCAGTTCCCACTGTGCGACCACCGAGCGCCCCCGCGCGCGGCGCTCGTCGAGCGTCCCGATCGCCCAGCCGGGCAGGTTGGGCGGCGTCACCAGATCGATCGTATCGGGCAGGATACGGTCGGTGGTCGTCCAGCCCGTGCGCACCCCCGCCACGATGGCGTCGCGGTCGAGCGCGCCGGCCACCAGCGCGCGGTGATCGGCTTCTTCCAGAAATCCCGTCCGTTCGACGAAAGCGAGCCCGAACAGCCCTTGTGCGGGGTCGATCCGGATCGCGGTCGGCGCGATCTCGGCCGCCGCGACCAGCGGCCAGTCGCCGACGGTGCCGCCATCGACCAGATCGGATTGCAGCGTCTTGAACCGCATGATCGCCTTCGCCGCGCGCTCGCCGATCAGCCGCACCGTCTGTTCGGGCCGCGGCGGGGGCGGGGTGTCGTCGTCGATGGCGGGGCCGGGGACGGGTTCGAGCAGCACGCCCGGCCCGCCCCGCTGCGCGCTCAGCCGCATCGGGCCGGTGCCGCGCGGCGGACCGAGCCGGAAGATCGCGAGTTCGGGCCGCGCGAGCAGCCGCAGCAGGTCGGGTCGCGGCGTTTTCATCCGCACCTCGATCACCTCGGGTGTCATCTCGACCACTTCGTCGATCGCGGACAGATAGGGGCGCAGCGGGTTGCGCGAATCGGCCGCGAGTTCGCGGCGCAGGCGCTGCACCACGTCGCGCGCGGTCACCGCGCGGCCGTCGGGCCAGGTCACGTCGCCGATCCGGAAGATAGTGCTCATGCCGTCGTCGATCACGATCCAGCGCTCGGCAATGCCGGGCTCGACCTGTCCGCTGGCGTCGAGCCGCACCAGCCCTTGCGCGATGCTTGCCATCAGCATCTGCGACGGGCGGCCGAGGGCGCCGCGCGCGGGGTCGGCGGCCACCGGCGCGGTGCCGATCACGCTCGCCACCACCGGCCCGACATCGCTGCGCCGGTCGCACCCGCCCAGCAGGCCGAGCGGGAGCAGGCCAAGCCCCAGCATCAGCGCGATCGCCCCTGTCGTGCGCGTCGTGCGCGTCAATCCTTGCCTCCGTTCGCCGCGTGCGGCGCCACTGTGCCACCTCAACCGCCCCGGCGCCATCGAGACGCGGGGTTAATTGTGATGATGATACGGTGGTGCGGACGGCGGGACTCGAACCCGCACTGCCTTCAGGCAAGCGGATTTTAAGTCCGCTGCGTCTACCGATTTCGCCACGTCCGCGCGCCCGACGACAAGCGCATCGGTGGTGGGGTCGTCAAGTGAAAGCGAACCATGTCGGCGCGCGCGGCGGCATGGCCGTCGGCCTCAGACGTTGAGGCGCGCGCGCATTTCCTTGCCGGGCTTGAAATAGGGGACGCGCTTGGCGTTGACCTTCACGGTCTCGCCGGTGCGCGGGTTGCGCCCGGTGCGGGCATCGCGCGCGCGGGTTGAAAACGCCCCGAAACCGCGCAATTCGACGCGGCCGTTTTCCGCGAGCCGGTCGGTAATCTCGTCGAAGAAGGTCGACACGATCGCTTCCACGTCGCGCAGTGCCAGATCGGGATTTTCATCCGCAAGCATCTGAACGAGTTCAGATCGAATCATCAACGCTCTCCCAGGTGATCGCGTCGGGCGCTACGGTCTGGCACACGCGGGCGCTCCGAATGTCCCGGCACCGTGCCGGAACGCTCAATCTTGATCAGACCAATCCGTACACGCGATTCGCGCGTACGGATAGGATTGTTGCGACACACGAAACGCGTTTTACGGTAAGCGGAGTGGATTCCCGGCCGGTATCCCGGATAATGGGACGTCCACCCCGCTCGCCGTCATTGTGTGGCTTAGTCCTTGGATTCGCGCGCCTTCAGCGCTTCGCCAAGGATGTCGCCCAGCGACGCGCCCGAATCGGACGAGCCATATTGCTGAACCGCCTGCTTCTCTTCGGCGATCTGCATCGCCTTGATCGAGAAGGTCGGCTTCTTCGAGCGGTCGAAGCCCGATACCAATGCGTCGAACTTCTGGCCGACCTGGAAGCGCTCGGGGCGCTGCTCGTCGCGGTCGCGACCCAGATCGGTGCGCTTGATGAAGCCGGTGACGCCGTCTTCGCCCGCCTGCACTTCGAGGCCCGCATCGCGCACTTCGAGCACGGTGACGGTCACGATCGCGCCCTTGGCGACCTTGCTGCCCGCGGCAGCGACGCCGCCGACCGCGGGGGCGCCGCGCTCGAGCTGCTTCATGCCGAGCGAGATCCGCTCCTTCTCGGCGTCGATGTCGAGCACGACGGCTTCGACGGTCTCGCCCTTGCGGTGCAGATTGAGCGCGTCCTCGCCCGAGATGCCCCAGGCGATGTCGGACATGTGGACCATGCCGTCGACGTCGCCGTCGAGGCCGATGAACAGGCCGAATTCGGTCGCGTTCTTGACTTCGCCCTCGACGGTCGAGCCGATCGGGTGCTTCTCGGCGAAGGCCTCCCACGGATTCGCCTGCGCCTGCTTGAGGCCCAGCGAAATGCGACGCTTCTCTTCGTCGACCTCGAGGATGACGACTTCGACTTCCTGGCTGGTCGACACGATCTTGCCCGGATGGACGTTCTTCTTGGTCCAGCTCATTTCGGAGACGTGGACAAGCCCTTCGATCCCGGCTTCGAGTTCGACGAACGCACCATATTCGGTGATGTTGGTGACGCGGCCCGACAGCTTGGCGCCGACCGGGTACTTGGCCGATGCGCCTTCCCACGGATCGCTCTCGAGCTGCTTCATGCCCAGCGAGATGCGCTGCGTGTCGCGGTTGATGCGGATGATCTGCACCTTCACCGTGTCGCCGATGCCCAGCATCTCCGACGGGTGGCCGACGCGCTTGTAGCTGAGGTCGGTGACGTGGAGCAGGCCGTCGATGCCGCCCAGGTCAACGAACGCCCCGTAATCGGTGATGTTCTTGACGACGCCGTCGATCACCTGGCCCTCGGCCAGCGACAGGATCAGGCCCGAACGCTGCTCGGCGCGGGTCTCTTCGAGCACGGCGCGGCGCGACACGACGATATTGCCGCGCTTGCGGTCCATCTTCAGGATCTGGAACGGCTGCGGCATGTCCATCAGCGGGGTCACGTCGCGCACCGGGCGGATATCGACCTGGCTGCCGGGCAGGAAGGCGACGGCGCCGTTCAGGTCGACGGTGAAGCCGCCCTTGACGCGGCCGAAGATCACGCCCTCGACGCGGCTGCTTTCGGCGAATTCGGTTTCGAGCTTGTCCCAGGCGGCTTCGCGGCGGGCGCGGTCGCGGCTCAGCATCGCTTCGCCGTTCGCATTCTCGACGCGGTCGACATAGACTTCGACTTCGTCGCCAACCTTGAGATCGGCCTTCTGGCCCGGCGCGGCGAATTCGCGCAGCGGCACGCGGCCTTCGCTCTTCAGCCCGACGTCGATGACGGCGAGATCGTTCTCGATTGCGGTGACGGTGCCCTTGACGACGTGGCCTTCGAAACTGTCGGTGCCGCCGAGCGTCTGCTCGAGCATGGCCGCGAAATCATCGCGGGTTGGGGTTGCCATAGTGGCCATAAGGATGACGTTCCTGGTTCAACGGTTTCCGGCCAGCCGGTTGGTTCCGGCGGTCTTGTGGCCGAACTGCCGCGCACGCCGAATACGGGCGCGGCATCCATGAGGCGAGGCTGACGAAGGACCGCCGATAAGCGAAAAGGGCGCGATCGGAACCTCCCGTCGCGCCTTCCTCCGCGAGCACCGCCCGCCGGACGGGCGCGCACATAGCCTTTGTCGCCCCGCGAGGCAAGGTACGGCTGGATTTCGTTCTAAACAGTGTCGTTTGAATTTCGACCTGAGTCTGTCGCATCCGGCCACCACTTCCTACACTTTGCCCAAAGCATGGAGGTGCCAGTGGCTAGGTGGCTTCGGATAACAGCGTATGTCACGGCCGGCGCCCTGGGTATCGGTGGCGCTATGCGCGGTTATAGCAAATCGATGACGATGCTGGTCATGCTTGCGGTTATGTTTGCTATCGAAGGCGTCAATTACCTTATCCAGCGTGGAAAGGGCGAGGATGTCTAAGGCTTCTAATGGAGCGCCGCGCCCTGCCGAAGCGATCGGTCGCGCGGAGAAGGTTGCGCGCATGCAGCGGCTGATCGACGAGGCGCGGGCAAGCGGCATATCGGAGCGGTCGGTGGACGAAATTGCCGTCGATGCGCGCCGGCGATTCGCCGCCGGTGGACGGTCGAGCGAGGCTTAGACCCGACAAAATTGTCAGCTTCTCGTCACCCCGGACTTGTTCCGGGGTCCAACCCTCCACGAGCGCTACCGCTTGTTGCACGTTGGATGCCGGAACATGTCCGGCATGACGGTTTTCTCTAGGCGGCGCCCTGCCGCTTCGCTTCCACCAGATCCACCGCCTTCTGCACCGCCGAATCGATCGACAGGAAGCTGGTGTCGAGCAGCAGCGCGTCGGGAGCCTGCACCAGCGGCGCGGCGGCGCGCTGCGCGTCGCGCAGGTCGCGCGCGCGGATGTCGGCGAGCACGCGATCGAAGCTCTGGGTGCCGCCATGGGCCTGCAATTCGGCGTGGCGGCGGCGCGCGCGGATCGTCGGGGTCGCCTTGACGAACAATTTCACCTCGGCCTCGGGCGCGATCACGGTGCCGATGTCGCGCCCGTCGAGCACCGCGCCGCCCGGCTGGCGCGCGAAGCGGCGCTGGCGCTGGAGCAAGGCCGCGCGCACCAGCGGATGCGCCGACACGATCGAGGCGATCTGGCCGACCGCGTCGGTGCGCAATTCGGGGTCGCCCAGCAGCATGTCGTCGAAGCTGCAACTCGCCACCGCATCGGCTTCGATCGTCGGATCGAGTTCGTTGCGCAGCACCGTCACCGCGACCGCGCGATAGAGCAGCCCGGTGTCGAGGTGCGGCAATTTGTAACGGTGCGCGAGCGCGCGGGCGATCGTGCCCTTGCCCGATGCGGCGGGGCCATCGACGGCGATGATCATGGCTGGCTCGTCAATTGGTCTAGCGTCTCGAAAAAGGCCGGATAGCTTGTCGCCACCGGCGATATGTCGTCGATCGTGATCGGCGCGGTCGCCACCAGCCCGGCGACCGCCATCGCCATCGCGATGCGGTGGTCGAGGTGCGAGGCGGCCTGCGCGCCTCCGGCCAGCGGCATGCCGCCGCTGCCCTCGATCGCAAGCCCGTCGTCGAATTCCTCGATTCCCACGCCGGCGGCCCTGAGCGCGGTCGCCATCGTCGCGATCCGGTCCGATTCCTTGACGCGCAATTCCTCGGCCCCGCGCGCCACGGTGCGGCCCGTGGCGAGCGCGGCGGCGACGAACAGGATCGGATATTCGTCGATCATGCTCGGCGCCAGATCGGGTGGCACGTCGATCGCGCTCAGCGGCGCATGGCGCACGCGCAGGTCGGCCACCGGCTCGCCGCCCACCGTCCGGGGGTCGATTTCCTCGATATCGGCGCCCATGCTGCGCAACGCGGTGAACAGTCCGGCGCGCGTCGGGTTGAGCCCGACATTGGCGATCAGCACGTCGGATCCCGGCACGATCGAGGCCGCGACTGCCCAGAAAGCCGCCGACGAGGGATCGCCCGGCACCGTGATCTGCTGGGCACGAAGCTCGGCCTCGCCGCGAATCGTGATGATCCGCTCGCCGTCGGCTTCCTCGATCGTGAGGTCGGCGCCGAATCCGGCCAGCATCCGCTCGCTATGGTCGCGCGTCGGCACGGGTTCGATCACGCGGGTCAGCCCCGGCGTGTTGAGCGCGGCGAGCAGCACCGCCGATTTGACCTGCGCCGAGGCGACCGGCAGCCGGTAGTCGATCGCCACCGCGGGCGCGATCCCGCGCACCATCAGCGGCATGCGGTCGCCGGGGCTCGCGGTGAAATCGGCGCCCATCTGCGCCAGCGGTTCGATCACGCGGCCCATCGGGCGCTTGGAAAGCGAGGCGTCGCCGGTGAAGCTGGTGGTGATCGCATGCGTCGCGACCAGCCCCATCAGCAGCCGGGCCGAGGTGCCCGAATTGCCCATCTCGAGCGCCGATTCGGGCTGGAGCAGCCCGCCGACGCCGACCCCGTCGACCACCCAGGTGCCGTCGTCCTCGCGGGTGATGGTCGCGCCCATGCTGCGCATCGCGGCGGCGGTGGCAAGCACGTCCTCGCCCTCGAGCAGCCCGGTGATGCGGCTGGTGCCGATCGCGAGCGCGCCCAGCATCAGCGCGCGGTGGCTGATCGATTTGTCGCCGGGGACGGTAAGCCGACCGGTCAGGGGGCCGCGTGCGGCGATCGAAAGCGGGTGGGAAACAGGATGCGACATGGCGCGCGGCTTTTGACAGCGCGGTTCCGCTATGGCAAGGCGCGCACCGATTTGACGGGCACCACCCGTAATTCCACCATCTTTGAAAGGGATCGAGGCTTCACATGGTCAAGCCGGAATGGGGCACGAAACGTACCTGCCCGAAGTGCGCCACGCGCTTCTACGATCTCGGGAAAGACAATCCCGTAACCTGCATCGAATGCGGCACCACCTGGGAGCCGGAACCGATTCTGAAATCGAAGCAGCCGATGCCGTTCGAGCAGCCGAAGAGCGACGACGCGCGCAAGAAGGAAGACAAGGTTCTTTCGGGCGACGACGCCGATGACGATCTGGACCTCGACGATGAGGACGAAGAGCCGTCCCCCGACGACGAGGTCGATCTCGGCGGTGACGATGATCTCGGCGTCAAGGCGGCCGAGAGCGACGACGAGAACTGACGCTTGCCAAGGCGGCGTCGCCTGACTAAAGGCGACGCTCCTTCCCGGGCAGATGGGGCCGTAGCTCAGCTGGGAGAGCGCTGCAATGGCATTGCAGAGGTCAGGGGTTCGATCCCCCTCGGCTCCACCATCTTCCGAAAATCACTGAATTTTACGCGTCGGGCGCGGGGATTGCCCACCGCTCTGCGGCGGCGCGATCGGTGTCGCGCGCGTCGACCCAGCGCTTGTCCTTCCCCCGCGTCTCGCGCTTCCAGAACGGCGCGTCGGTCTTGAGCCGGTCGATCAGATAGGCACAGGCATCGAGCGCGGCCGCGCGGTGCGGCGCGGCGGTCGCCACCAGCACGATTCGCTCGCCCGGCCGCATCGGTCCCACCCGGTGGACGATGATCGCGCCCTGAAGCTGCCAGCGCGCCACCGCGTCGGCGGCCAGCGCCGCTAGCGCGGCTTCGGTCGCCCCCGGATAATGTTCGAGTTCGAGCAGCGTCACGCCGTCGTCGGCGCGCACGCTCCCCGAAAAGCTCGCCACCGCCCCCGCCGTCAGCGCCTCGATCCGCGCCAGTTCGGCCGCGAGGTCGATCGGCCCGGGCGCGACAAGCACATGGATCATCCGCCCGTCACCGGCGGAAAGATCGCCACCTCGCGCGCGCCTGCCAGCGACGCGTCGAGCCCCACGAAACGCTGGTCGATCGCGGCGCGCAGCCGCGTGCGGTCGGCGAAGGCGCTGGCGTAGCGGGCGTCGCGCGCCGCCAGCCAGTCGAGCAGCGCGGTGATCGTGGCGACATCGTCGGGAAGGTCGATCCGCTCGTGTCCGGTTCCCACCGCCTCGCGCACCCAGGCGAAGTAGAGCAGGTCCACGGCGTGCGTCAGTCCATGTGCTTCAGGCCGGCGCGCAGATAGTCCCAGCCGGTGATGAGCGTCAGCACGGCCGCGCCCCACAAGGCGGCGAGCGCGGCGATCCCGATCCACGGCGCGCCCGGAAACGCGCCCGCCAGGATCACCCCGCCCAGCGAGACGAGCTGCAACGTCGTCTTCCATTTGGCGAGCCGCGACACCGGCACCGATACCTGAAGCTGCGCCATGAATTCGCGCAGCCCCGATACCGCGATCTCGCGCAGCAGGATGATCAGCGCGGCGATGACGTGGATGCCCGCAATATCGCGCGTGCCGACCAGCATCAGCACCACGGCGGCGACCATGATCTTGTCGGCGATCGGATCGAGGAAGACGCCGAGCTTCGAGACGGCGCCCTGCGCGCGGGCGAGATAGCCGTCGAAATAATCGGTCACGCCCATCAGGCAATAGAGGATGAACGCGAGGCCGTATCCCAATGCCCATTGCGGCCACCACAGAAAGGCAACCAGCAGTGGTACCGCCAGGATGCGCGACAGCGTGAGCAGGTTGGGCAGCGTCAGCATGGCTCCAAGCTCTAGCCGCGCGCGCGCGGGCGGGGAAGGGGGGCGATTCGCAACGGCCTCCGGGAAAATCGCGCCCATGGATTTGCCGCCGCCGTCTTTCCTCGGCTATGCCCGCGCGATCCGCCAAGTGACGAAGGCCGTCGGTTTCATGCTCAGTGCGCTCGGGTTGCTCAAAGAGCGCCGTTTTCTACCGCTTTTCATCACGCAGTTTCTGGGCGCCTTCAACGACAATTTCTTCAAGACCGCGATGGTGCTGTTCGCGACCTACCAGATTTTCAACGATGCCGCGGTCGAATCGAATTTCAATGCGCTCGCCACCGGCCTGTCGCTGCTGCCCTTCTTCCTGCTCTCGGCATTGTCGGGCCAGCTCGCCGATACGGTCGACAAGGCGAAGATCATCCGGCTGGTCAAAACCGCCGAGATCCTGATCATGATCGGCGGCGCGGCGGGGCTGATGATCGCCGCGGCGGGGCATCATGCGATCGGCATGGGGATGATGCTCGGCGCGGTGCTGTGCCTCGGCATCCACTCGACCTTTTTCGGCCCGATCAAATACGCGATCCTGCCCCAGCATCTCGATCGCGATCACGTTCTCGCGGGCACCGGGCTGATCGAGGCGGGGACCTATCTCGCGATCCTGATGGGTACCGTGCTCGCCGGCTGGCTCTCGGTCGAAGGCTCGGCCATCGGCGTACTGATCGTCGCGGCGATCGGCTGGGTCGCGGGCCGCCAGGTGCCGCCGGCGCCGCGCGAAGGCCCGCCGCTCGCGCTCAATTACAACCCCTTCACCGCGTCGTGGCGGCTGATCGGGGCGACGATGCACATCCCCCGGCTGTTCCTCGCGATCTGCTCGATCAGCTTCTTCTGGACGATCGGCGCGGTGCTCATCATCATCTTTCCGCCGCTGGTGAAGAACATCCTCACCGCCGACGAACGCGTCGCCAGCCTCGTCATCGCCATCTTCTCGGTCGGGATCGCGATCGGCTCGGTGGTCATCAATACGATGCTGCGCGGGCGGATCTCGGCGCGCTTCGCGCCGGCGTCGGTGATCGCGATGGGCGGCTTCGTCGTGCTGTTCTCGCTGCTGGTGCGCACCTGGACGCCGCTCCCCGACGGGCAGTTCTACGGCGTGCTCGCGTTCATCGCCGAACCGCATGCGATCGCGATCACGCTCAGCCTCGTCGGCGTCGCGATCACCGGCGGCATGTTCGTGGTGCCGCTCTATGCCTTCCTCACCACCACGGTGACCAAGGATCAGACGGCGCGCACGGTCGCGGCCAACAATGTCGTCAATTCGGGCGCGATGGTGATCGGATCGTGCGCCGTGCTCGCGCTGACGGCGGCGGGGGTCACGCCGGAGAATATGCTGTTGCTGGTCGCGGCGATGTGCCTGGTCGCGGCATGGCTCGCGCAGAAACTCCACCTCGCCTGCGATTGAGCGGGGCGATTGTACGGAGGCGGCACCGGCCCGCTCCCCCACGGGGTCCCCACAAAGTATACTTTGTGGGGTGCACCCCACCCCGCCTCCCAACGGCAGTATCCTGAATGGGAGCCGGGGTGGGGGAGCGGGCCGGTGCGGCTTACACCCCTATGAAATGAAGCTGTAGATGCAGATGAAGAAGGCGGTGAAGCTCAACACGAACAGCTTGAGGTCGTGCTCCTCGCGCCGCTCGGCGTCGACGGCCTGGACGATGCCCAGGCTGCGGCGGAACGGATGGCGCGACGGCGTGAGCGCGGCGGCGGTCGGAGTCTGCATGGCGGACAGTTAACGGGTTATTTACGATCGGGACCAGCGGATTCGTTGGTTAACGCGGCAGTGTCTTGTCGCGGGACAATCAGGATGGGAGTCAATTTTGTCGAAACCTGTGTCGATCCTCTTCGTGTGTCTGGGCAATATCTGCCGCTCGCCGCTGGCGGAGGGGGCGCTGCGTGCCGCGGCGGCGGCGGCGGGGCGCGATCTGGTGGTCGATTCGGCGGGCACCGGCGACTGGCATGTCGGCCGCCCGCCCGATCCGCGCGCGCAGGCGGTGGCGAAGGCGCACGGGGTCGATATCGCCGGGCTGCGCGCGCGGCAGGTGACGCCGGATGATTTCCGCCGCTTCACCCATGTCTACGCGCTCGATCCGGTCAATTTCGCCGATCTCGCCGCGATTCGCCCGGCCGATGCCACCGCCGAACTCGCCTTGTTGATGGATGTGGTGCCCGGCCGCGAGGGCACGGCTGTCGTCGATCCTTATTATGGCGATGCGACGGGCTTTGAAATCACCTGGGCGGACGTCACGACGGCGGCGGCGCGGTTGATCGACCGTCTGGGCGGATGACGCCGCCGCTCGCCCGGCTGGCGGCGTTGCTCGGCACGCGTATCGCGGCCGCGACCCCGCTGGCCGGGGGCGACCTTTCCACCGTGCTGCGGCTTGAGCTTGCGCGCGGCGGCACGCTGATCGCCAAGCTGGGGCCCTGCGCGGCGACCGAGGCGACGATGCTCCGCGCGATCGCGGCCACCGGCGCGCCCGCGCCGGGCGTGGTCGCGGTCGCCGACGATCTGCTGGTGATGGAGGAATGCGATACGCAAGGCGGGCTCGCTGCGGCCTGGCCCGCGCTGGCGGATGCGCTGGCGCTGCTCCACGCCCCGCGTGACGGCGAGGCATATGGCTGGGAGGGCGACCACGCCTTCGGTCCGGTTGCGATCGTCAACGCGCGCCGGGCGGATTGGCCCGGCTTCTGGGCCGATTATCGGCTGCGCTGCCACCTGCCGTTTCTGCCGCCCGCGCTGGCCCGCCGCATCGATCGGCTCGCCGGGGCGATCGCGACGCTGCTGCCTGAACGGCCGCCGCCCGCGCTGCTCCATGGCGATCTGTGGGGCGGCAATATCCTTGCCGCGAACGGCACGATCACCGGGTTGATCGATCCCGCCTGCGCCTATGGCGATCGCGAGGTCGATGTGGCGATGCTGACGCTGTTCGATTCGCCGCCGGCGCGCTTTATCGATGCGCTCGCGCTCGATCCGGGGTGGCGGGCACGGCAGCCGGTCTACCGCTTGTGGCCGCTGCTGGTCCATTTTCGCCTGTTCGGCCATGGATATGCCGCGCGGGTTGCCGCGACGCTCGACGAGATCGGCTTTTGACGGGCGCCGCGACGGTGCACGGGCTGACACACAAAAAACCCCGCGATCCGAAGATCGCGGGGCTTTCCATATTGTCTCTGATCGAACGATCAGCCGGCGCTGTCGGCCTTGTCGTCATTGTCGGTCGCGACGACGATGCCGGCGACGACAGCGGCTGCACCGAGCAGGCCGACGCCGATCGCGGCGCCCTGGCTGAGCGCATTGCTCTTCTTCTTCAGCGGAGTCGCGGTGCGAACGCCCTGAACCGGCGCGGTCGATGCCTGCGCGGCGGGAAGCGCTGCGCTCGAACGGGTCGCGTCGGCAGCGAAAACCGCCGTCGAGCTGAGCATGCAAGCGATCGCGGCAAGGCCGGCAGCGTACTTTGTCCGGGTCATCTTCGTCTCCGAGTTGAAACAGGTTGCACTGCGGGATACCCCGTGGAGAGGCAAACGCAAGAACTTTTTGAATGTTCTCCGTGATTTTGGGATGAAGTGAGGCTTCCGCGCCACGTTTGGTTGGTTGCGATGGCGTAACTATTCCGCGGCGGCCGGATTATGATTCGCGTGGGCGAAATGGTAGCGGGGCGTGATGACGATGCTTCGGTTTCGCACGCGATCGACTCTCGCCGCCTTGCTCCTCGCCGCGGTGCCGGCCGTGCTCGGCGCCGCGCCGCCCGGTGTCGGCGCTCAGCGGGCCGCGCCCACGGAAAACAGCCAGGAAGCGGCGCTTGCCGGGCTGCGCGCGGCCGATCTGCGTCTCGCGACGATCGCCGATCGCCTGATGATCGCCAATGTGGCGCTCTGCGATCGCCGGGTGGGGGCGACCGGGCTCGTGCTTCACGCGCTCGCGGCATACGATTCGGGCATCCGCGATACCGCGCGGCGCGTTTTCGGGTTCGACGCCCCGGTGGCGATCGAAGCGGTGGTCGCGCAGAGTCCGGCGGCGCGCGCTGGTGTCGTCGCCGACGAATCGGTCACCGCGATCGGCGCGACGGCGATCCTCGGTGAGGCGGCGCTCGATCACGCCCGCGCCGCGCTGGCGGCGATCCCGCCCGGTGGCACGGTGGTGCTGGCGCTGCGCGATGCGGGCCGCGCACGCACGGTGTCGGTGCACACCGAGCCCGCCTGCGCCGGTCGCGTCGAATTGCGCGTCACCGCCGATCTCAATGCCGCCACCGACGGGCTGGTGCTCCAGGTCGATAGCGCGATGCTCAATCTGATCGGCGACGACGATCAGCTCGCCGCGCTGGTCGCGCACGAACTGGCGCATATCATCCTGCGTCACCCCGAACGGTTGACCGCGGCGCGGGTGTCGCGGGGGATGCTGAGCATCTTCGGGCGCAACGCGCGGCTGATTCGCACGACCGAGGCCGAGGCCGACCGGCTCAGCGTCGTGCTGCTCGCCAATGCCGGCTACGATCCGATGGCGGCGGCGCGTCTATGGCGCGATCACGCCAGGGCGCTCGGCGACGGCGGGTTGCTTGCGGGGACGACGCATCTCGGCCGCAAGGATCGCATCGCCTTGGTCGAGCGCGCGGCCGAGGCGATCGCGCCTGACGCCGCCCGCCCGATCGTGCCGGGCTGGATCGAGAGCCGCACCCAGCCGTTGCGGTAGCGCTCCCGCTTGACGGCGACGGCCGGGTTGCGCACTCTCGCCGAATAACAGGGAGAGTGCCGATGATCCGTATGCTGGTGGCCATGGTTGCGGTCACATTTGTTGCCGTCATGGGGGCTCCCCCTACGGCTGCCGCGTCCCCCGCGGCTTCCGTGGATACCGCCGCGGTGCAACGCCCGATGCCGCGGATCGAGGGGCGCCGGCTCATCGTCGATGACAAGCCATGGCTGCTGCTCGGCGGCGAACTCGCCAATTCGAGCGCGTCGAGCCGCGCCTATATGGCGCCGCGCTGGAAGACGCTGGCGCAGCTCAACCTCAATACCGTGCTGATGCCGGTCAGTTGGGAATTGATCGAGCCGAAGGAAGGCCAGTTCGATTTCGCGCTCGTCGATGGCCTGCTCGACGATGCCCGCGCGCAGCATCTCCGCATCGTGATCCTCTGGTTCGGCAGCTGGAAGAATTCGATGTCGAGCTACGTGCCCGCCTGGGTCAAGGATGATTCGCGCCGCTTCCCGCGCGCGCGGATCGCCGACGGCAGCGCGATCGAGATGCTCACCCCCTTCGCGCCCGCCAATGCCGAGGCCGATGCCCGTGCCTTCGCCGCGTTGATGGCGCACCTCGCCAAAACCGATCCGCAGCGCACCGTGCTGATGGTCCAGGTCGAAAACGAGATCGGGATGATCCCCGAGCCGCGCGATCGGTCGCCGCTCGCGCTGGCCGCGTGGGCGAAGCCGGTGCCTGCCGGGCTCAAAGGGGCGGGCAAGAGCTGGCAGCAGGCCTATGGCGACGACGCCGACGAGGCGTTCATGGCCTGGGCCTATGCGCGCTACGCCGATCGCGTCGCCGCCGCGGGCAAGCGCGCCTATCCGCTGCCGATGTTCGTCAACGCCGCGCTGCCGCGTCCCGGCCGGCTGCCTGGCAGCGGCTATCCCGCCGCCGGGCCGCTCCCCAAGCTCGCCGATATCTGGCGCAAGGGCGCGCCGTCGATCGACTTCCTCGCCCCCGACATCTATTTCCCCAATTTCGTCGAATGGACCAAGGCCTATGCCGCGCTCGGCGATCCGTGGTTCATCCCCGAGGCGAATCAGGCCGGCGCGATCGAAGCGCCCGCCAACGCGCTCTATGCGATCGGCGCGCTCGGGGCGTTCGGCTACAGCCCGTTCTCGATCGACGATCTGGTGCCCGGCGACGATGCCGGGCTCGCCGACAATTATGCGATGCTCGCCAGCCTCGCGCCGCTGATCCTCGAGCGGCAGGGCAGCGATCGGATCGCGGCGGTACGCGCGCCGGTCGCGTTCGACGGCACTCCCGATCTCGCCGATCAGGTGCTGACGATGGGCGCCACGCGCCTCACCGCGCGGCTCACCGATCCCTTTCCGCCGCGCGGGGACAAGCCCCAGCATCCCGAAGCGCACGGCGCGATCGTGCTCCAGCTCGGCGCCGACGACTATCTGATCGCGGGCCGCGGGGTCACCTTCACCTTCGCGCCGGCGACGGGGAAGGGGATCACCGGCATCGCCGCGATCGACGAGGGCGCCTACGAGGGCGGCCAATGGACCCCCGGTCGCCGCCTCAACGGCGATCAGAACCATCAGGGCCGCCATCTCCGCCTGCCGTCGGACAAGCTTACCGTCCAGCGCGTGCGCCTCTACCGCTACGAGTGACCCGCGCCCGCGTGCGCCCACGAAAAAGGGGCCGGGAAACCATGTCTCCCGGCCCCTTTTTTCGTGCTTGCGGCGTCAGGCGATCAGGCGCCCGTCACCTCGGCGGTATCGACCTTGATGCCGGGGCCCATCGACGAGCTGATCGCGACCTTCTGGACGTACTTGCCCTTGGCGCCCGCCGGCTTGGCCTTGACCACCGCGTCGACCAGCGCATCGAAATTCGCGCGCAGATCCTCGGCGGCAAAGCTCGCCTTGCCGATCCCCGAATGGATGATCCCGGCCTTTTCGACGCGATATTCGATCTGCCCGCCCTTGGCTGCCTTGACCGCGGTGGCGACGTCCATCGTCACCGTGCCGAGCTTGGGGTTGGGCATCAGCCCCTTGGGGCCGAGCACCTTGCCGAGCCGCCCGACGACGCCCATCATGTCCGGGGTCGCGATGCAGCGGTCGAAATCGATCGTGCCGCCCTGGATGATCTCCATCAGGTCTTCGGCCCCGACGACATCGGCGCCGGCGGCCTTGGCTTCATCGGCCTTGGCCCCCTTGGCGAACACGCCCACGCGCACCGTCTTGCCGGTGCCCTTGGGCAGCGTGACGACGCCGCGGACCATCTGGTCGGCGTGGCGCGGGTCGACGCCGAGGTTGAGCGCGACCTCGATCGTCTCGTCGAACTTCGCGGTGGCATTGTCCTTGGCGAGCTTGATCGCCTCGTCGACACCGTGGAGCTTCGCGCCGTCGATCGTCCAGCTCTTCTGCTTCTTGGTCAGCTTTGCCATGGTCTCAGCCCTCCACCACGTCGACGCCCATCGCGCGGGCGGTGCCTTCGATGATGCGGGTCGCCGCGTCGATATCGGTGGCGTTCAGGTCCTTCATCTTGGTCTCGGCGATCTGCTGGAGCGCGGAGCGCTTGATCTTGCCGGCCACGATCTTGCCCGGCTCCTTCGAGCCCGACTTGAGGCTGGCGGCCTTCTTGATGAGGAAGGTCGCGGGCGGCGACTTGGTGACGAACGAGAAGCTGCGATCGGCATAGACGGTGATGATCGTCGGGATCGGCGCGCTCTTCTCGAGGTCGCCGGTCGCGGCGTTGAACGCCTTGCAGAATTCCATGATGTTCACGCCGCGCTGGCCCAACGCCGGGCCGATCGGGGGTGACGGATTGGCGGCGCCGGCCGGCACCTGTAGCTTGATATAGCCGGTAATCTTCTTTGCCATGTCTCACTCTTTCAAGGGAGCGCCGCGCGCAACCGCGCCATCGCCCCAATTCAAGTTTAGCGGTCCGAACGACGGGCGCCAAAGCCCCCGCCTCCCGCAAGCATTTCCAAAGCTGTCGCGCTGGAAGCTGGCGCGGGTAACGCAATCGCCCTGCAAATGCAATCGCTGCGCTGCGGTCCGGCTGTTGCAATGTAGGAAATTCTGCGCTGAATAACATGTCGCCCGCGCGCCACGCGAAAGGAGCGACGATGCCCAGACCCTTCACCCGCGCCCAGCATCAGGAAAACCGCGCCTTCCTGAACGCGCTTGCCCGCACCGGCAACGCGCATGAGGCCGCCCGCGCGGTCGGCGCCCACCGCGCCAAATTCACCCGCCGCCGCAACGCGCACCCCCATTTCGCCACCCAATGGGACGCCGCTCTGGCACTCGCGCACGCAACTCTCTCCATACCTCCCCGGCACGGGGAGGGGGACCGCCGGCCACAGGCCGGTGGTGGAGGGGGCGACACCACCCTCGGCGCCACCCTCCACCGCACCCCCTCGGGCCGCCTCCAGCTCCGCCGCCCCGGTGGCCGCCGCCGCCTCACGCCGGCGCACCAACAGGCGTTCCTCGCCGCGCTCTCGGCGACCGCCAACGTCCGCCTCAGCGCCGCCGCGGCGGGCTTCACCCATGCGGCCTTCTATGCGCACCGCCGCCATAACCCCGGCTTCGCCCGCGAATGGCGGCTCGCGCTTCAGATCGGCTACGAACGGCTCGAACAGGCGCTGCTCGAAAGCTATCTGCCCGCCGCCTATGAAGACGATGCGTGGCGCCATAACGATCCCCCGCCGATCCCGCGGATGACCGCGGCCGAGGCGCTCCAGCTTCTCTACCTCCACCAGAAGGAGGCGTGGCTGTGGAGCGAGCCCGATTATATCAAGCGCCGCCGCGGCGAGAGCAGCGACGCCTGGTCGTTCCGCCTCGGTGAGATGTACGCGGCCCGCCAGCAGCGCGCCCGCGAGGCGTTCGACGTCGCCGAAGCCGCCCGTCGCGAGGGGCGGCAGCCGTCGCCGTTCGAGCCCGCCCCGCCCCCGCTGCCCGCGCTCGATCAGGTGACGGGCTGGAGCAACGCGCAGCGCCGCCCGGCGGACGGGGCCGGGGAGGCGGAGGCCGATAAGGGCATCGGCAAGCCCGCGCTGTTCGGCGGCTGGCGGTTGAAGGATTGGGAGGCGAAGGGGTGATGTCGGGCCGGTTGCTTATGGGCTTGAATGGCACCGATAACGGGCTGTTCGCTGTTATTGCGGACGATGTTCTACTCGATTGCGACCTTGGTTCTTTGCCCTGTAAAGGGCGGCGTCAGCCTTCGACACCATCAGGTCAGCCGGATCGGCTGAGGGCGTCGCTACCCAGGCGAGCCCGATGCTGACGGTGACGATTCCGCCGGGCGCGGCCGTAGGCAGGGCCCGGGCCAACACCGCCTTGCGCATCTTTTCTGCCATCGCGATGGCGGAGGTTTCGGTCGCGCCGGATAGAATCGCCACAAACTCCTCGCCGCCATAACGCGCCACGAAATCGTCGCCACGCACAAGGCAGGAGGAGAGTTCTTGCGCGACGTCGCGAAGGCGTTCGTCCCCCACCAGATGGCCGAATTTGTCGTTGAGGAGCTTGAAGTGATCGATGTCGATTATGAGTATGGCAAACGCGTTGTTCAGTCGGCGTGCGCGCGCCCATTCCCGCTGCAACGTCGTATCGAATTGCCGACGGTTGGGCAGTCCGGTCAATGCGTCCAGGTGGCTCAGCCGGTTGAGCCTGTCCTGTTCCGCGATCCCGCGCATCTGTGCCAGGACATTTCGTAGGCCATAGCCCAGGGTCCCGACGACGAACCCTGCCGCGGCGACCTGCGGGGCCCGGTATATCAGCGTGCACGCCACGATCAGGAGCGTGGCGGGAAGCATTAGGGGGCTACCCGCGCGAACGGCCAGCGAGAAGCGCGAAGCGGGCCGCCACAACGGCGTGCGTTGCTTGCGCCCGGGGCGCACCGCCCATGCCAGCCAGAGAAAGGGGAGCGCGATTGCCAGATCGGGCAGGTTGCCGAAGTCGATCTCCGAGGCCAGGTGATTGATATATGCGGCAACGATGCCGTAGAGGATCGCGAAGCCGGTCAGGATAGCAAAGAAGGATCGGCGCTGGGGATTCGAAGACGCTTGCCAGCGAACGAGAGCAAACATCGCGATGAAGCAATTTTCGACGTCGAACAGCCAGCGAATAGCGAGGACGCCCTCCGCGCTTGCCTGATCGAAAGCGGCAAAGCTGAAAGTGTGAAGCCAGAAAAGCGCGCCGAGCGTTAAGGCCAGAACGCCGTCGATGATCCGGATATGTCCTTGCTCGTGCGCGGGACTTGCCACCGCAAAGATCAAGGGAACGCCGTACAGCACGTAGAACAACATGCTGATGCCCGGCACGTCGAGCGGCCTCGCCAGCATCAGGTCGACACTCATGTTGATGGCCATGCCGGTCGCCCACAACAGGAGCGCAAGCCCTAATTCGGTCCATCCTTGATAATTTCGCTCCTGCCTGGCGCGCCCGGCACAGGCCGCTGCCGCTACGAGAGGCGCAGCGATTAGAAAAAGATAAGAGCCGGCTTTGGCATTGTCGCCGATGGTGACGATCGTGAGCGCATGCAGGGCCAGGAATGCAAAGATCGCGATCGATGCGAGCTGTGCCCACGCGACCTTTGGAAATGCGTGTGATACCGACCGTTGGCTGTATGGGGTGGGCATGGATTCACGGCTCGCAAAACTTGTCGCCCGATCCTCTTACAAGTCCGTGAATATAGGGTAACTTCGTCGGCAACGAACGTCGCGTCGATAGCGTCCGGCACGCGACGGCAGTTGTCGGAGTAAGGGGACAGGGCCTTGCCGGGCCGAGTCTGGGGGGCTGTAGCTGCCATCGAAGGCTGCCGCTTCGAAGGGCCGCTATCCGCAAGCTACCCTCTAAAACTGCCGTTATGGATCGCCCATCTTCGCTGCCATGCGTCCCCATCGCAACGAGGCTCTGGGATAATCGCTCTCGTTCGGCGCTTTGAACGACGGGAAAAGGGGGAGGCGTCGCCATCACCGATGTCGTGGCTTGTATATCGAAGCCAGCGTAAACCGTCATCCGCGGATACCAGCCTAAGCCACGGTTGACGCTACGGCACACGGGCATTTTGTGGCGTAATTACCACATCGAAACGACTTGTCGGCGATCCGCGGCATTGGCGCTTGTCAGGCCGGGCGCGCGGTTGCTAACGGTCCGCCTGCGCAAGAAAATAACGATACGGGAAATATTGCGCGAGTAATGCTTTAATTATCGTAAGAGAGTCCCATTACATGAAGAATATTGTTCTGGCTGCGGCGGCTGTCGCGGTCGCTTTTGCTGTGCCTGCTTCCGCTCAGACCTTCGCTGGCCCGTATGTCGGCGTAGAAATTGGCCACGACGGCTACGAAGTTAAGGGCGAAGACGTCCTTGGTTCCGGGATTGATTTTGACGGCATCAGCGGCAACGGCGTCGTTGGCGGTGTGTTCGCCGGCTATGACCTGCCGCTCACGTCGAGCATCTTCGTCGGCGTCGAAGCGTTCGGCAACCTCAGCGCCGCCAAGATCAGCGCCACCTATGCCGGTGACACCTATTCGGCCAAGGCTCGCGGCAGCTTCGGTGCGTCGGCCCGCGTCGGCACGATGATCAACGACAGCACGGCGGTCTACGCGCGCGGCGGCGTCATCGACACGCGCTTCAAGCTCTCGGACGGCGTCGATACCTACGCCAATTCGCAGACCGGCTTCCAATATGGCGGCGGCATCGAAACCCGCGTCGGCAGCAAGGCGTCGGTCCGCGTCGAATATATCGCGAACGATTACAACAGCGCCGGGATCGGCAATGGCGTCAAGGTCGGCAACGGCCAGGTGCGCGCGGGCGCCAGCTTCCGCTTCTGATCTTTAGATTTCCCGATCACGCAACCTGGGCCGCGCATCGCACGATGCGCGGCCTTCTTTTTGGCCGCCGCGTAACGGGCGGGCGTGCGGGGGAGGAGGGGGGGAGCGATCGGCCGCAACGCCGTCGCTAGCCCGACGCGGGAGTAAATCCCGCGTCGTCGGACGGGGTCGGCGGTGCCGACCCGCCGGCCGGGCGTTCGCGTCGCGTGCGCGCGAGCGGCGATTAGCGTGCGCTAATCGCCTCGCTCCGCCTTACTTGGACCGCTCGACCTGCTCGAAATCGAGTTCGACTGGGGTGGCGCGGCCGAAGATCGAGACCGATACCTTGACCTTGGCCTTGTCGAAATCGAGTTCCTCGACGGTGCCGTTGAAGCTCGCGAACGGGCCTTCGAGTACCTTGACCGCATCGCCGATCTCGTAATCGACCTTGATCTGCGTCTTGGGGGCGGCGGCGGCCTCTTCCTTCGAATTGAGCATCCGCGCGGCTTCCTTGTCGCTGATCGCCTGCGGCTTGCCGCTCGCGCCCAGGAAGCCCGTCACCTTCGGGGTGTTCTTGACGAGGTGGTACACGTCGTCGGTCATGATCAGCTTGGCGAGCACATAGCCCGGCATGAACTTGCGCTCGACCTGAACCTTCTTGCCGCGACGCGCCTCGGTCACGGTCTCGGTGGGCACCTCGATCTGTTCGACGAGCTGCTCGAGGCCCATGCGTTCGGCCTCGGCCATGATCGCATCGCGGACCTTGCCCTCGAAGCCGGAATAGGCGTGGATGATGTACCAACGCGACATGGATATGTCCCTTGTCCCTTGTCTTTTGAGGTCAGCCGGCGAGCGACAGCAATGCCTTGACGATCGCGTCGAAGATCGAATCGATGCCGACGAAGAACAGCGCGAGCATCGAGGTCATGACGATCACCATCACCGCGGTCATCACCGTCTGGCGCCGGCCGGGCCACACGACTTTGCGGGTCTCGGCCTGAACCTGCCGGATGAACTCGATCGGGGACGTCTTGGCCACGGGGCTGTGCTCTTCCAATAATACCGAAAAAGGGACATGGCCCGGTGCCCGGTGCTGGTCAACCGCTAGCCCTGTCCGCGATGTCGGAAAAGTGACCGCGAGATAGCGTCGGATATTCCGAAACACAAGGGCCCGCCGCGGGCAAGGGCGCGGCACGACGGATGGCAGGGGCGCTCGGATTCGAACCGAGGGCCTTCGGTTTTGGAGACCGACGCTCTAACCAACTGAGCTACGCCCCTACGCCCCCGCCCCTACCCATCCTTTCCCGCTGGGGCAATATGCTTCGGGTCGGGCGATGGCGATGGATGAATTATCGAAGGGGCCGCATGCGATCGGGCGTGCTTCGCCGACCGGCAGCGGACGGCCGAAAAATTGCCCTGGTCCTACGTCGGTCCGGTCGAAATCTGGAGGAACGGCATCCCGTTGAATGCATCTGATCGGGCCCGACGGCGTGGTAGAGCCGTAGGCTGGCACGCACGATGGGGCGTGCGGCGCCGATCTCCCACAACCAGTCGGCGCGCTGATCTGCGAAATCGCGCAGCAATAGCCGCATCGTATCATCATGTTCGACGAGCGCGATTTCGCCCGCGCGAATCACCGCCAGCGTGTGGCCGCGGCGAAGGCAGCTCAGCATGAGCAACAGCCCGCGCCCATCGCGAGCAGCGGTCCGCTGACGAGCGCGAGCGTTACGGTCACCGTACTGCCGAGGAATCCGAGGAACGCGAGCGTCGCCAGAGGCAACCCTGCCAGCGACACCGCCGATGCGGTCATCCAGCAGCGAGATGACGACCCACAGACCCAGCGCTTCGCTCGCGCTCGCCGGCGGACCGATCGCGAATGGGATCACCGACCAGATCGCGGTCAGCGCGATGCTTTCGGGCATCGTATCGCGTGCGTCGCCCACGCTCGCGGTCGTCGAGGTGCGATTACGCGAGGCGAGCCCGCGGTGCTGGTCAAACTGATGAGGCCGGCCCGTCTGGACAGAATCCAGCCCGGCACGAGCGATTCACAGCGCAATGTTATCAGGGCCGCGCTGACGACAAGGTGGATTGGCCACCGTCGCGGTCCCGTGCGCTCAGGCCGCGATCGCGTAAGGCTTGATCTCGCCGGCGAGATAGAGGTTGCGCGCCTTGGTACGGCTCAATTTGCCCGAGCTGGTGCGCGGCAGCGTGCGCGGCGGCACCAGTTCGATCACGCAATTCATGCCCGTGACCGAACGGACGCGTTCGCGGATCTCGTCGCGCAGCCGCTGGCGCTCGGCATCGTCCGAGGTGCGGCATTGGACGAGCACCGCGGGGGTCTCTTCGCCACCGGGGGTGGTGATCGCGAACGCCGCGATGTCGCCGGCTTTGAAACCGGGGAGTTGCTCGACCGCCCATTCGATGTCCTGCGGCCAATGGTTGCGGCCGTTGACGATGATCATGTCCTTGGCCCGGCCGACGATATAGACGTAGCCATTGGAGACATAGCCCATGTCGCCGGTGTCGAGCCATCCATCGGTCATGCACGCGTCGGTCGCGTCGGAATCACGGAAATAGCCGGTCATCAGCGATGGCCCCGAACACCAGATCTTGCCGATCGCGCCGTCGGGCAGCGGCGTACCGTCTTCCTCGCGGACCTCGACCGTCATGTCCTTGACCGGTCGGCCGCAATTGACGATCGCGCGGAAGCGTTGCGGCCGGTCCTGGCCTGCGGGGATACCCGAAAGCTGCGTTTCCTCGACGAGTTCGACGCGAATGCCTTCGCCCGGCGGCATGATCGACACCGCCAGCGTCGCTTCGGCGAGGCCGTAGCTCGGCAGGAAGGCCGAGGCCTGGAAACCCGCGTCGGCAAAAGCATCGACGAAGCTCTGCATCACGTCGGGCCGAATCATGTCGGCACCGTTGCCCGCGAGTCGCCAGCTCGACAGATCGAACCGTTCCGAGGCGCGGGTCTGGCTCGACATACGGCGCGCGCAGATGTCGTAGCCGAAGGTCGGCGAATAGCTGATCGTGGTGCCGCCGGCCTTGGTCGTGCGGGTGATGAGATCGAGCCACGCGAGCGGACGTCGCGCGAAATCCTCGGTCTTGAGATAATCGACCGATACCTGATTGGCGACCGGTGACAGGAAGCAGCCGACCAGCCCCATGTCGTGATACCAGGGAAGCCATGAAATGCAGCGGTCGGTGTCGATCAGCTGCATACCGTTGGCGTGGGCCGCAAGATTGTTGAGCAAGGCGTGATGCGTGATGATGACGCCGTGTGGAAAACGCGTCGAACCGCTCGAATATTGCAGATAGGCAATGTCGTCGCTCTTGGCGGGCGGCAACGGTACTTCGTGCGCCACGGCAGTCGCGAGACTGGCCCAATCCACGCCCTCGACCTGCGCAAGGCGGGCGGCGTCGAGCGCCATGTCGGCAAGCTCGGGCGGGAAGATCAGCAGGCGCGGATCACAGCTCGAAAGCTGGACGCGGAGCTGTTCGACATAGGATTCCTTGCCGCCGAACGAGGTCGGCAGCGGCAGCGGCACCGGCCAGGCACCGGCATAGACCGCGCCAAAGAACAGGGCGCCGAATTCGGGGCCGGTTTCGGCGACGAGCGCGATGCGGTCGCCGGGGACGATGCCACGGGCGATCAGGCGATAGGCGCAATCGAGTGCGTCGTCGCGGAGTTCGGCGAACGAATAGGCACGCACCAGCGCCCCGCGCGGATCGTGGAAATTGAAGCCGCGCGCACCGGTCGCCGCATAGTCGAGCGCTTCGCCAAGCGTGGCGAAATCGGCCCAGCGCCGCTGGAGGCTGTCCTCGGTCGGTGTTGCAAGCGGTGCTGCCGTATCGGCGGCATCGATCCGCTCGAGTTCGTTGGACATCATTCCTTCGCGCCCCTCGCGCAGTGTCTTAAAAAGTCGACCGCACGCCGCGGTCAAGATCGCTCTGCCCCGCGCTAGCGTTCAAATTCCGTTGTGACTGTGGCACAATGATGGCGTCATGCCCGGCCAACGACGTTCCCCAAAACCGCTAGACGCCGCGGCGCTCGATCGACTCGCGCTCCGTTACGTCGAGCGTTTCGCGACGACTCGCGCGCGACTCGCGACGTATCTGGCGCGCAAGATGCGTGAGCGAGGGTGGGAAGGCGCCCCGATTGATCCCGTCGATGTCGCGGAACGGATGGCCGCACTCGGCTATATCGATGATCGCGCTTTCGCGGAGGCGCGGGCGCGATCGATGACCCGCCGCGGGCTGGGCGGGCGCCGCGTTGCGATGGCGCTGCATGCCGCGGGGGTTGCCGAGGAGGATAGCGACACCGCGACGGCGATCGTCGAATCGGCGGTGCTGGATGCGGCGCTTGCTTTTGCCCGGCGGCGGCGAATCGGCCCGTTCGCGCCATCGGTGCCTGATCGCCCGCTGCGTGAGAGGCATCTGGCGGCGATGATTCGTGGCGGTCATGATTTCGCGATCGCGTGCCGAATCGTCGCGATGGCGCCGGGTGAGGAGCCCGCGCGCCCCGAATCGATACAATCGTAAACCGCGCCGCAGCCGTAAACGAAGGCTCAACCTTTTAGACTCGGCGCTTTCTTGTGATAGAGAAGGTGGCTGGGGGTAGTCGTGATGAGTGTGAGTCCGCAACCGGTGCCACGCGCACCGGAACAGACAGACGAAGCAATCGATCTGGGGGGGGGAGAGCGTGCCTATAGCGGCACGCTCAAATGGTTCGATGTCACGCGGGGATTCGGGTTCATCGTCGCCGATGAGCCCGGTGTGGGCGACATCCTGATCCACTTCACCGTGCTTCAGCCGCATGGCCGGCGCAGCTTGCCCGAAGGCGCGCGGGTGCATTGTATCGCGGTCCATCGCGATCGCGGCCTTCAGGCACGCGAGATTCTTTCGATCGACCTCAGCAATGCGATCGAGCCGACGCCGCGCTCGCGCAGCACGCATAATGATGTCGATGCGCTTGCCGACAATGCGGGGGATTTCGAGCCGGTCCGGGTGAAATGGTTCAACCGGCTCAAAGGCTACGGATTTTTGGTGCGTGAAGCCGGGTCTGCGGATATCTTCATCCATATCGAGACACTGCGTCGCGCCGATATTATCGACATAGAGCCGGATCAGTTGCTCCGCGCGCGCGTTGTGGACGCCGGCAAGGGACCGCTTGCGGTCGCGGTCGAAGCGATCGACGACGCGCATTGAAAAGAAGGTAGGGCAGCATGACTTCGCGAATCATCGTGGCGCTCTTTGCTGCCGCCATGGCCGTTCCCGCCGCCTGTACCGGCGGCAATGCGGCCGGTACCGCCACCAATGACGCCGTGGCCGCCAAGATGATCGCGGTCACTATCACCAGCGCCACGACCGGCACCCACCATTTCGAAGTCGAGCCCGCGAAGACCGCCGCCGAGCAGGAGCGGGGGCTGATGTTCCGTACCGACATCCCCAAGGATGGCGGCATGCTCTTCTGGCCATACCCCGCCGGTGGCGGGCCGCCGCGCGAGGCGAGCTTCTGGATGAAGAACACGCCGAGCCCGCTCGACATCATCTATATCCGTCCTGACCACACGATCGCGCGGATTGCCGAAAATACGACGCCTTATTCGACCGATCCGATCGGGTCGGGCGAGCCGGTAGGTGCGGTGCTCGAACTGCGTGGCGGGCGGACGGCAGAACTCGGGATCGGGGAAAACGATAGGGTGACTTGGCCGGGTGCGGACGGTTGATCTCGTACGCGGCGCCAACGCGACCGACTGACTGAACGAGTGTTGCCCGGGCTCGCTCCACGCGGTAAGCGCTCGGGCATGGGACTGCTCAAATCAACCTTCACCTGGTGGGAAGGCGCCACCTTCGGTACCTGGATGGGGCTGCGCGGCAAGCGTCGAGCCGGCGAGGATGCGCTGGGGAACGCTTATTACGAGGGCGGTAAAGACGTAAACGGCGTGCCGCGGCGTTGGGTGATATATAAGGGCGCCAACGATGCCAGCCGGGTACCGCCTGACTGGTTTTCATGGCTGCACCACCAGATCGATGAGGTGCCCGACCGTGCACTGCCGCAGGTCCGGCGCTGGGAAAAGCCCGCCACGCCCAACATGACGGGCACCGCGCTCGCCTATCGGCCGCCCGGTGCGCTCGAAAAGGGCGGACACCGCGCCGCCGCCACCGGTGATTACGAAGCCTGGGTTCCCGAATAATGTCACGCCTGCGGCTCCTTGGCGGAGCGGCACTTGCGGCCGCGCTTGCTGTGGGTGCGTGGCAGGGAATCGACGCGATGCGCTCGTCCGGTGCCGGATCGTCGCCATTGCCATCGACGACGGCTGCGGTCGGGCAGGGCAGTGAGGCCGCTTCGGACATCGTCACGATCGACACGCCACAAACTGCGATCAGCGAGGCGGGTACGACGCCGATGGCGCAGCGAGTCGCGGTGCTGGGGCTGCTCAACAAGCGCAACGGCGAAAGCCGCGACATCACGCTCAAGCCGGGGCAGGCAGTGCGCGTGGGCGACGTGATCGTGCGGCTGCGTGCATGCGAGGAAACGGCACCGTGGGAGCAGACGCACTATACCGGGGCGTTCGTCCAGCTCGATGTGCAGCAACTCGATCAGAAGTGGCGGCGTGTGTTTTCAGGCTGGCTGTTCAAGGAACGGCCGGGGCTGAACGTCGTCCAGCACCCGATCTATGATGTGTGGACCAAGAGCTGCACGATGGCGCGGCCCGATACCGGCCCCGAGACGGTGGCGATCGGATCGCTTGGATCGGGCGCATCGAGTGCGAAGAAATCGGGTGAGGCCAGCGATGAATCCGCAAGTGAGGCGGCTGTCGAGGCCGAGGCGCCTGCGCCAACTCCGACGCCTGCCGCGCCAGCGCCCGCCCCAGCCAATTCGTCCAGCGCTGAGCCCAACAGCTCGAGATAATCGGCGCGCGATATCTCCACGGCCCCCAGTGACGCGAGGTGATCGGTCTGGAACTGGCAATCGAGTAACGTGAAGCGTCCGTATTTGAGCCGCGCGATCAGCCAAGCGAGCGCGACTTTTGAGGCGTCGGTTTCGCGACTTACCATGCTCTCGCCGAAAAAAGCGCGGCCGAGCGCCATGCCGTAGAGCCCGCCGACGAGTCGGTCGCCTCGCCAGCATTCGATCGAATGCGCATAGCCCATCCGATGCAACTCGATGAAAACGCGCTCGATTGCGTGGTTGATCCAGGTATCGGCCCGGTTCTCCGCCCGCTCGGCGCATAACCGGAGCACTTGCGCAAAGGCGGCATCGGCGGTCACGCGGAACCGGTCCGCTGCGATCGTCTTGCGCAGCGAATGCGAGACTCGGAAACGGTTGAGCGGCAGGATCGCGCGCTGGCGTGGTTCGACCCAGAAAATGCTGTCGGCGTCACGACTGTCCGCCATCGGGAACACCCCGGACGCATAGGCGCCGAGCACCAGATGCGGATCGAGCATCGTCATGATCGGAGAGTCGCGGGCGCGGTCATGGATGGCGCGAATGTGCCACGACTGGCCGCCGCAGGGTAGCCGCAGATACAAAAAGGGGCCGGCAATACCGACCCCTTTTGCGCTCGATCACGTTGGAGCGTTTCAGTGTTTGCAGGTTTGCGTGCCGCTGGGCGTGGTGAGCGTGATGCTCTTCTGGTCGCCGGTCAGCTTGTAGCCACCCTCGTTCGTGAGCGGATCGCCCGCATTCGCGGCGGTGAGATGGATGATCTCGCCATCCTTTTTCGTCCGCAGATTGGCGAGCTTGTCACCCGAGAAGAAGTCGACAAACGCAAGGCTGTTGTCCTTGCAGCGGAACGCGACCGACGCCTTCATCGACGGTGGCAGCTCGACCGCGGGTGCGTTGGCGAGTTCGGCAGCCATCGGATCCGGCGCGGTGGTGTCGACGGTTTCGGCTTTCTGCTGGCAACCGGCGAGCAGAAGGATCGCGGCCGCCGCGGCGGTAAAGGATAGGGTGTTCATAGCGGCGCGGTGCTTCGCTTACGAGGCTCCGTTCGTCAAGAAGTTTGTACGGCGTTTTATATAAGAATATTGCCGGCCGGCATGGTTTCCTCATCTTTATGTCACCGCTGCCGCGAGCGCCTGATGACGTAGCGGGCGAGGAAATAGCCGAGGCCGAGCAGTACGGCGCCGAGCAGCGCTAGCCCGGCGAGCGAAAGACTCGCGCGCACCAACGCCCAGAGCAGGGTTTCGATAAACCGCGCGATGGCGACCGATAGATGGATCAAGCGCGGCTCTCCTTGCTTGAGGCCTTCTATCGGTGGGCGATGCCCGCGGCGAGTACCGCGTGTCCAGCTTGCATGGGGTCAAGCGATCTTTGGTTGTCGACGGGCGGATGACAAGCGTATCTGAACGCCATGCAAACAACTTCCGACACGCTCGCGCTCATCGGCAACACCCCACTCGTTCGCCTCAAGGGGCCCAGTGAAGCGAGCGGGGGCGAAATTTACGGCAAGTGTGAATTCGCCAACCCAGGGGCATCGGTGAAAGATCGGGCGGCGCTGTTCATCGTCCAGGACGCGGAGGCCAGGGGGCAACTCGCGCCAGGTGGGACGATCGTCGAGGGCACCGCGGGCAATACCGGAATCGGGCTCGCGCTGGTGGCCAATGCCAAGGGTTACAAGACGATCATCGTCATGCCCGAGACGCAGAGCCGCGAGAAAATGGACACGCTGCGTGCGCTCGGCGCAGAACTCGTGCTCGTGCCGGCCGCCCCTTATTCGAACCCTGGCCATTTTGTGCATACCTCGCGCCGGATCGCCGAAGAAACCGATAACGCGATCTGGGCTAACCAGTTCGACAATATCGCCAACCGCCGTGCGCATATCCAGGGCACCGCCGAGGAAATCTGGGCGCAGATGGACGGGCGCGTCGATGGCTTTACCTGCGCCGTGGGTACCGGTGGTACGCTGGCCGGTATTGGTCTCGGGCTCAAGGCGAAGGACGAGAAGGTCACGATCGCGCTCAGCGATCCGTACGGCGCCGCGCTCTATGAATATTATGCGCACGGCGAACTGAAATCGGAGGGCAATTCGGTTGCCGAAGGCATCGGGCAGGGGCGGATCACCGCCAATCTCGAAGGCGCGCCGATCGACACGCAATTCCGCATCTCGGATGAGGAAGGGTTGACCTGGGTTCGGCGTCTACTGGCTGAGGAAGGGCTATGCCTGGGCCTGTCGTCCGGCATCAACGTTGCTGGCGCGATCCGGCTTGCCAAGCAACTTGGCCCGGGCAAGCGGATCGCGACGATCCTGTGTGATACCGGATTCCGCTATCTTTCGACGCTCTACAATCGGGACTGGCTGGAGGCGAAGGGGCTGTCCGTTCCCGAATGGCTCGCCGCGCGCTGAGGTGATGGGCACGCGCCGGCGCCGCTTCTCTCCGAGGCCGGGTGCCCCTGCTGTGCATCGACAAGCGTGCCGGGCGCGGCTACACCTCGCTCCGGCATGAAGACCACCGACGATTCAGGCCAGACGATGCAGCGCGTGAAGGTGGCAATGACCGGGCTTGCGCTCGTGCTGCTGCTCATCGGCGTGGCGAGCATCATCTTCAGTTCGGCCAGCAGCGACACGCCGGGAGACCTCGCTGGCGCCGCCCAATCGGACGTGCTTGCCAATCTGGTGCTGGGTAATAGCGTGCAAGGCGCCGCGAGTACCCCCAGCGAACCGCTGGCCGAGCTCGGCGTTGCGCCCAGCACGACCCCGACCAATACGGTCGTTGCCACGCCCGCCGCACCGCCGCGCTGACAAGGCCTTAATGGAATCGCACTGACCTGCGCTTGGACGGGCGCGGGTGTTGGGTGCTGGCTTTCCGGAACAATTCATGAATCAATGCCTGCCACGATTGTGCGTGGGCGAAGGATGCTGCATTTGACCGCGTTTGAACCGCGAAATCCCCAATAATCCCCTTGGCACCCCGTTTGGCCCCTGATATGCATTTTCCAACAGAGGAGCGGGCCGTCTTGCAACCCGAACCGAAGCCGACGCGCGGCGACGGCTGATTTTCGGAAAAAGGGCGGGTTGCGCACCGCTTGTTGAGGTGGGCGTGTTGGATCGGGGAAATTATCAGGGCTACGGATTGGCGCAGGTGGACGACAAGGGGCGCGTCGCCATCCCGGCTGCCCTGCGCGCGACGATCGAGGCCAACACCCCGGCGGACGCCAACGGCAAGGATTTACGCCGCGTCATCATCTCCACACATCCCAAGGAAACCTGCCTGATCGGTTACGATCTGGCCTATGTCGCCGAGTTGAAGGAGCGGCTTACCGCGCGTGAGCTGGCCCATACCGACGCCGACGGTGAGGTCGATTACAACATCAAGCGGCGTGGTTCGGGTGCGGCGGAAGCGGTGCCCTTCGATGGCAGCGGTCGCTTCATCCTGCCGCCTTTCCCGCGTTTCGAGGCCGGTATCGGTGGCTTTGCCTTCTTTTGGGGGGTGATGGATTTCTTCGAGATCTGGAACCCCAAGACGCTGATCGAATGCCCGACCGCGACCGATGTGCAGAAACGCGCCGCGCGCTTCTTCATGGCCGAGAAGGGGATCGAGCTGTGACCGCGCTTGCCCCGCACACTCCCGTCTTGCTCGCCGAAGTCATCGATGCGCTCGCGATCGCCCCTGGCGAGCGGCATGTCGATGCGACCTTCGGCGCGGGCGGTTACACCCGCGCGATGCTGGCGGCGGGCGGGGCAGTGATCGCGTTCGATCGCGATCCCGATGCGATTGCCGACGGGCAGACGCTGGTGGCCCAAAGCGGCGATGGGCTGATCCTGATCGAAGCCCCTTTCTCCGCGCTCGATCGCGAGATCGAGGCGCGGGGCCTCGCGCCCGTCGACGGCGTGACGATGGATATCGGGGTCTCCTCGATGCAACTCGATCGCGCCGAGCGGGGCTTCTCGTTCCAGTCGGACGGCCCGCTCGACATGCGGATGAGTCAGGATGGCCCGACGGCGGCCGATTTCGTCAACACCGCCGACGAAGCCGAGATCGCCGACGTGCTCTATCTCTACGCCGAGGAGCGCCAGTCGCGCCGGGTGGCGCGCGCGATCGTCGCGGCGCGGCCGATCACGCGCACTGCGGCGCTCGCGGCGGTGGTGCGCAAGGCGTTGGGTCACAAACCGCACGACAAGAAAGACCCGGCGACACGCACCTTTCAGGCGATTCGTATCCATCTCAACCGCGAGCTTGACGAACTGGCCGAGGGGCTGGCGGCGGCGGAGCGCGTGCTCAAGCCCGGCGGGCGGCTCGCGGTGGTCACGTTTCACAGCCTCGAGGACCGGCTGGTCAAGCGCTTCCTGCGCATCCGCAGCGGCGCGGCGCCGGGTGGCTCGCGCCACCTGCCGCAAGTGCAGGAAACGGTGGCGCCGAGTTTCGAACACGTAGCGCGTCCGGTGCGGCCGGGCGCTGAGGAAATCGAGCGTAACCCACGCGCACGCTCTGCGACATTGCGCGTGGCGCGGCGGACCGCGAACGCCGCCTGGACGGGAGAAGCAGCATGACCGCAACCCATCGACTGAAGGGTATGGGCTGGTTCCTGGCGTGCGTGATCGGCGCACTCGGTTTCTATCTGATCTCGCTTCAGGTTGCGACCGAACGCAACAAGCTCGAGATCATGAACCGCGAGATCGCTCAGGCGCGACACGATATCCGCTCGCTACAGACCGAATTCTCGGCGCGGTCGAACCTTGCCCAGCTCGAACGCTGGAATGGCGAGGTGCTGGCGCTGTCAGCCCCGACCTCGGCGCAGTTCGTGTCGAGCGAGGCGCAGCTTGCCGCGCTCGATTTCAACGGGCCGGGCGGCACCGAAATCCAGACCGCGCAGCTTGTGATTCCCAACGCCGCGCCGCTGCGCAACGCCGTCGTGTCGCCGGTTGAGGCGATGCCGGGCCCGGTCGTGATGGCGGCGAACGCGCCGGTCGCGGTCGCGCCGCAAGCGGTGGCCCGTACCAAGGTAGCCGAGCCTGCGCCACATATTGTCAAGGCGGTGGCCGTCCATGCCGACACTTCGGGAATCAAAGCGGCGCCCGCGCGGGCCAAGGCCGAGGCGGTGGCAATGCTCGACCGCAAGCTGTTGAGCGATTCGACGCTGGGTGACATCGTGGCGGGTGCACGCGCGGAACGCAGGGCTCGTTGAGCGTCCTGGTTGCCCGGCCGTTGCCGCAACGGCGGCTGACCGGCCAGCGTCACGCGCTGGTCGTGACGTCGCATCAGCGGCTGGTGATGTTGTTGATGCTGTTTGCGGCGGCCGCGGTGCTGATCGTCGGGCGGTTATTCTATCTCGCGGCGTTCACGGAGCCCGCGACCAGTCGTGATGCGGCCGCGGCGCTGGTGCCGCTGCGCGCCGACATCGTCGATCGCAACGGTGAGCCGCTGGCGCGTACGATCGATGCCTGGTCGATCGGGGTGCATCCGAACCGCATCATCGGCGATCGCGACGAACTGGCGCGCGAACTGGCCGACCTGATTCCCGAACGCGATGCGGCCTATTTCTCGCGATTGCTCCATCGCGACGTCAATTTCACCTATATCAAGCGCCGCGCGATGCCCGATCTGGTCGAGCAGGTGAATGCGCTTGGTGAGCCGGGGATCGTGTTCGATCGCGAGCCCGAGCGGCTTTACCCGCAATCGACCATGGCGGCGCACGCGTTGGGCTTCATCGAATTTTCGGGCCACGGCGCGCGCGGCATGGAGCGCGCGCTCGACCAGCGGCTCCTCGATCCGGCACTGCGCGGCGATCCGGTGGCGCTCTCGCTCGACACGCGCGTGCAGGCGGCGATGCAAAGCGAGCTTGGCGCGGCGGTGAGCAAATTCAAGGCGCTTGCCGGCGGCGGAGTCGTGCTCGACGTCGATACCGGCGAAGTGCTGGCGATGGTGTCGTTGCCCGATTACAATCCCAACAATATCGCCGACGCGACCGAAGACGAGTTGCGCAACAATGTGACGCAGAGCGTGTACGAATTGGGATCGACCTTCAAACCGATCGCGGTTGCCGCGGCGATCGACATGGGCGTCGAAACCTCGATGTCGAAGCGTTTCGATGCGACCGCGCCGATCAAGGTGGGGCGCTTCACGATCCACGACGATCCCGGTGACGAGCAGTGGCGCTGGCTCAACATCCCGGAAACGCTGATCTATTCTTCCAATATCGCGACCGCGCGGATCGCCGACGAACTGGGCGCCGAGCGGATGCAGGAGATCTTCCGCGAGCTCGGTTTCGATACCAAGCCCGCGATCGAACTGCGTGAGAAGGGCACGCCGATCTGGCCCAAATACTGGGCGCGCACGACGGTGATGACGACCGCCTACGGGCATGGCATCGCGGTGACGCCGCTGCATCTGGCCAATGCCTATGCGACGCTCGTCAACGGCGGTATCTGGCGCCCGACGACGCTGCTCAAGGTGCCCCCCGGCCAGGCGGTGGAGGGGCGGCGCGTGCTCAAGGAATCGACCTCGTATCGGATGCGCCAGCTTCTCCGGCTGATCGTGATGAAGGGGACGGGGCGCAAGGGTGACGCTCCCGGCTTTCGGATCGGTGCGAAAACCGGTACCGCCGAGATCGCGCATGCCGGCGGTTATTCGCGCCATCACAACGTCTCGACGTTCGCGGCGGCTTTCCCGATGGACGCACCGCGCTATGTGGTGATTGCCATGCTCGACTCGCCGATCGGTTTGCCCGAGACTTACGGTCGCACCACCGCTGCGTGGAACGCCGCGCCCGTGGTGTCGCGCGTGATCCAGCGGATCGGGCCGCAACTTGGGGTGATCCCCGACATGAACAAGGATATCGACGTATCGGAACTGTTGCCGCTGCTGTGGAAGTCGCCCGCCGAAAAAGCGGCGGCAGGCCAGTGAAACTCGGCGCGCTCACCGGTGGAGGCGAGGCAGCCACCGTCACCGGCTTTGCGATCGATCACCGCAAGGTGGCGCCGGGGACGGTGTTCGGCGCATTCCAGGGCACACGCGTCAACGGCGAGGATTTCATCCCGGCCGCGATCGCGGCGGGCGCGATCGCGGTTGTCGCGCGGCCCGAGGTCGCTGTCACGGGGGCGGCGCACCTTGCCGACGCCAATCCGCGTGCGCTGTTCGCCCGGCTCGCCGCCAAGTTTTTCGCGCCGTTCCCCGAGACGACGGTCGCCGTCACCGGCACCAACGGCAAGACCTCGACGGTTGAGATGACGCGGCAATTGTGGCGGATGGCGGGGCACCACGCCGCGTCGATCGGCACGCTCGGCGTCACCACGGCCGACGACAGCGTCTCGACCGGGTTGACCACGCCCGATATCGTCACTTTCCTGTCGAATGTCGCCGGGCTGGCGCGTGAGGGGGTGACGCATCTCGCGTTCGAAGCATCGAGCCACGGGCTGTCGCAATATCGCACCGAAGGTCTGCTCGTGGGCGCGGCGGCGTTCACCAACCTCAGTCGCGATCATCTCGATTATCACAAGGACATGGCGGAATATTTCACCGCCAAGTTGCGGTTGTTCGCCGAGGTGCTCGAACCCGACGGCACCGCGGTGGTGTGGGTCGACGATCCCCATGCCGCGCGTGTTGTCGATTTGGCGCGCGAGCGCCGCAACCGCATCATCAGCATCGGCGTTCACGGCGAGACGCTGCGGCTCGTCTCGCGTGCGCCGACTCTGCTCGGCCAGGGGCTGGTGATCGAGGCCGAAGGGCGCGAGTATAAGGTGAATTTGCCGCTGATCGGTGCCTATCAGGCCGCCAACGCGCTGACCGCGGCCGGGCTGGTGATTGCCACCGGCGGCGATGTCGGGGAAACGCTGGCGCGGCTGTCACGGCTCCAGCCAGTGCGCGGGCGGCTCGAACGCGCGGTGATTACGCGCAGCGGCGCCCCCGTCTATGTCGATTACGCGCACACTGCCGATGCGATCGAGGCCGCGATCGCCGCGCTCAAACCGCACGCGAGCGGGCGCCTGATCGTCGTGTTCGGCGCGGGCGGCGATCGCGACGTCGGCAAGCGCGAGGACATGGGACGCGTGGCGGCCGCGCATGCCGATGTGGTGATCGTGACCGACGATAATCCGCGCACCGAAGCACCGGCGGCGATCCGCGCCGATATCCTGAAGGGCGCGCCCGGCGCGATCGAGATCGGTGGCCGGCGCGCGGCGATCACCGAGGCGATCCGGCTGGCCGGAGCCGACGACATCGTGCTGCTTGCGGGCAAGGGGCACGAACAGGGGCAGATCGTCGGCGATCTGGTCCTGCCGTTCGACGACGTGACGGTTGCGCGCGAGGCGGCGAGGTGACCGCGCCGCTGTGGACCGCGTCCGAGATCGCGGCCGCGACGGGCGGCACGGCGTCGGGGGATTTTGCGGCGGCCGGGGTTACCTTCGATTCGCGTGAGGTGGGCAGCGGCGATCTGTTCATCGCGCTCAAGGGCGAGACCACCGACGGGCATCGCTTTCTCGATTCGGCTTACGAGCGGGGCGCGGCGGGCGCTGTGGTCAACACCGCGGCGCGGCACCCGCATGTACTGGTCGCCGATACGACCGCCGCGCTCGACGACCTCGGCCGTGCGGCGCGCGCGCGGACCGCGGCGACGATCATCGGCGTCACCGGCTCGGTCGGCAAGACGGGCACCAAGGAAGCGCTGTTCGCCGCGCTCGATCGGCCCGCGCCGGGCGGCGCGCATCGCTCGCTCAAGAGCTACAACAATCATACCGGAGTCCCGCTCAGCCTTGCGCGGATGCCGCGCGAGACGCGGTTCGGCATCTTCGAAATGGGGATGAACCACGCCGGCGAGCTTGCCGCGCTGACCCGTCTCGTGCGGCCGCATATCGCCATCGTCACGGCGATCGCGCCGGCACATGCCGCGTTTTTTCCCGACGAATCGGCCATTGCGGATGCCAAAGGCGAGATTTTCGAGGGGCTCGAACCCGGCGGCACGGCGATCATTCCTTATGACAGCCCGCATCGCGACCGCCTGATCGGGGCGGCAACGCCTCACGCCGCGCGGATCGTGACCTTCGGGCTCGATCAGGGCGCCGATGTGGTGGCGATCGAGACGATGCGGACGCCCACCGGCGGCACCTTCGTCACCGCGCTGCTCGGTGATGAGGAACTGAGTTACACGCTGGCGCAGCCCGGCGCGCATTGGGTGTCGAATAGCCTCGCGGTGCTGGCGGCGGTGCAGGCAGCAGGTGGCGACCTTGCGATGGCGGGGCTCGCGCTGGCCGAACTCGGCGGATTGCCGGGGCGCGGCGCGCGCTTCATCGCCCGTGTCGCCGGCGGCGACGTGCTGGTGATCGATGAGAGCTACAACGCCAACCCCGCGTCGATGCGCGCGACGCTCGCCGTCCTCGCGGCCGAACCGGCGGCGCGCAAGCTCGCGGTGCTGGGCGAGATGCGCGAACTGGGCGAGGCGAGCGACGCCTATCACGCCGATCTTGCCGAGCCGCTGCTGGCCTCGGGCGCCGAGGCGGTCGTTCTTGTCGGTGAGGCGATGGCGAGTCTCGCCACGGCGCTTGAGGGGCGTATCGAATTGGTCCATGTCCCCGATGCCGCAACCGCGCGCGATCGGCTGGCGACAATGCTGGCGCCCGGTGATGTGGTGCTCGTCAAGGGATCGAACGGAGTGGGGCTCGCCAGCGTGATCGACGCGCTCGCGCGTGGGAAATTGTCATGCTGTATTTGATCGCGGAACATCTCGGCTTTCCGGGTGTCCTCAACCTCATTCGCTATCTGAGCTTCCGTTCGGGCGGGGCGGTCGCGACCGCGTTGTTCATCGGCCTTGTCATCGGCCCGAAGTTTATCGGCTGGTTGCGCGTGCGCCAGGGCAAGGGGCAACCGATCCGCAGCGACGGCCCGCAAACGCATCTCGCCAAGCGCGGTACCCCGACGATGGGCGGGCTGATGATCCTCACCAGCCTGACCTGTTCGATCCTGCTGTGGATGGATCTGAAGAATCCCTACGTCTGGGCGTGCCTATGCGTGACGCTGGGGTTCGGTGCGATCGGATTCCTCGACGATTACGACAAGGTCAGGAAGGCGAGCAGTGCGGGCGTTTCGGGCCGGATGCGGTTGCTCGGCGAATTCGCGATCGCGGGCATCGCCAGCTATCTGATCGTGCTCCAGAATGGCACGCATCTCTATCTGCCGTTTTTCACCGGCGTGTCGATCGATCTCGGCTGGTTCTACGTCGCCTTCGCGGCGTTCGTGATCGTGTCGTTCGGCAATGCGGTGAACCTGACCGACGGGCTCGACGGGCTGGCGACGATGCCGGTGATCATCGCCGCGGTGGCATTCATGATCATCGTCTACCTCGTCGGCAACGTAAAATTCGCGACCTATCTCGGCATTCCGCATGTCGCGGGGGCGGGCGAACTGGCGATCTTCTGCGGCGCGATCGTGGGGGGCGGGCTCGCCTTCCTGTGGTTCAACGCGCCCCCGGCAGCGGTGTTCATGGGCGATACCGGCAGCCTTGCGCTGGGCGGCGCGCTGGGCGCGATCGCGGTGACAGCGCATCATGAGATCGTGCTCGCGATCATCGGCGGGCTGTTCGTGGTCGAGGCGCTGAGCGTCATCATCCAGGTCTTCTTCTACAAGCGCACCGGCAAGCGCGTGTTCAAGATGGCACCGATCCACCACCATTTCGAACAGCTCGGCTGGAGCGAGCCGACCGTCGTGATCCGCTTCTGGATCATTGCGCTGGTCCTCGCGCTGGCGGGGCTCTCGACGCTCAAATTGAGATGATCGCCAGCTCCGCCTGGCGCGGCAGACGCTATGCGGTGCTCGGGCTGGCGCGGTCGGGGCAGGCGAGCGTGCGCGCGCTACTGGCGGCGGGTGCCGAGGTGGTGGCGTGGGATTCGGACGAAGCGCGGCGCGCGGCGCTTGCCGGCGAAGGGCTGGAGATCGCCGATCTCGAGGCGATCGATCTGGCGGGCTTCGATGCCCTGATCGTCTCGCCCGGCGTGCCGATCGACCGCCACCCGCTGGCCGCGACAGCGCGCGCGGCGGGGGTGCCGATTATCGGCGACATCGAATTGTTCGCCGAGGCGCGCGCCGAACTACCGCCGCACAAGGTGATCGGCATCACCGGCACCAACGGCAAGTCGACGACGACCGCGCTGATCCACCACATCTTCGAGACGGCGGGCATCCCCAGCCTGATGGGCGGCAATATCGGGCTGCCGATCCTGGGGCATGAGCCATTGCCTAAGGGCGGGGTCTATGTGCTCGAACTGTCGAGCTATCAGATCGATCTGACGCAGAACCTCGATTGCGACGTCGCGATCCTGCTCAACATCACGCCGGACCATCTCGATCGGTATGACGGGTTCGCGGGCTATGCGGCCTCGAAGGCACGGTTGTTCGCGATGCAGTCGCCCGATCACGCGGCGATCGTCGGGATCGGCGACGCGCCTTCGGCGGCGATCGCGCGGTCGCTTTCGGCGCGCGGCGAGCACCTCACCAAGATCGCGCCGGGCACGTGTCTCGATCAATCGCGTTGGCCCAGCCTGCAAGGGCCGCACAATGCGCAGAACGCGCTGGCCGCAATCGACACGTGCGCGGCACTGGGCGTGCCGGCGGCGGCGATTGATCGCGGGCTGGAAAGTTTCACCGGGCTTGCGCACCGGATGCAACGCGTTGGCGTGGTGGCGGGTGTCGCTTATGTCGACGACAGCAAGGCGACCAACCCCGAGAGCGTCGCGCCCGCGCTGGGGGCGTTCGAGCGCATCCACTGGATTTTGGGCGGTCGTGCCAAGTCCGACGATCTCGACGCCTGCGCGCCCTATTTCGATCGCATCGCGCGCGCCTATACGATCGGCGAGGCGGGGCCGCGTTTCGCCGAGATTCTGCGGCCGCATATGGCGGTGGACGAAAGCGGCACGCTCGATGTCGCGGTCGCGCGGGCGCATGAGGCGGCGAAACCGGGTGAGACGGTATTGCTGTCGCCCGCCTGTGCGTCGTTCGATCAATTCCGCGATTATGAAGCGCGCGGCGACGCGTTTCGCATTGCCGTGGAGGGGCTGGCATGACCGACGCACGCGCACCGCGTATCGGCTTTTGGACGCGGATGAAGCCGCGCGCGGGGCGGGGCGATGCCACCCCGCTGGCGATGTGGTTCTGGGACATCGATCGTGTGCTGTTGCTGATCGCCTTGTGCCTGATCGCGATCGGGTTGATCGCGGTGGCTGCCGCGTCGCCGGCCAGCGCGGCGCGCTATTCGGGCGACCACCATCATATCGCGCCGCTTTATTATTTCTGGCGCCAACTCGCGTGGGTCGCGATCTCGCTGCCGGTGATGTTCGTCGTCTCGATGCTGCCGGTGCAGACCGCCAAGCGGCTCGCGCTGGTCGGCTGTGCGGTGTGCGTCGCCTTGCTCGCGGCGGTGCCGTTCGTCGGGGCCGAGGTCAATGGCGCGCGGCGCTGGTTCTCGGTCGGATTTGGCCAGTTCCAGCCCTCCGAGTTCCTCAAGCCCTTCTTCATCGTCACGATCGCCTGGCTGCTATCGATCCGCGCGCGCGAGAAGGATCTGCCGGTGCTGCCGCTGACGCTGCTGCTGACCGCGGGGATCGGTTTCCTGCTGATGCTCGAGCCCGATTTCGGCCAGACGATCATTTTCGGCGCGGTGTGGCTGGCGCTGCTGATGGTGGCGGGGATGCCGATGCGGCTGCTGGGCGCATTGATCGGATGCGTGCCGGTAGGGCTGGTCGCGGCCTATGTGTTTTACGATACCGCGCGCACGCGGATCGACGCCTTTCTGTTCCGTGGCGCCGATCCCAACCAGATGATGGACCATTACCAGACCGACATGGCACACGCGACGCTGACCGGCGGCGGCCTGTTCGGCACCGGGCCCGGCGGGGGAATCATGAAATTCCGCCTGCCCGAGGCGCATACCGATTATATCTTCTCGGTGATCGGCGAGGAATTCGGGCTGATCAGTTGCGTGATCGTCGCCTTGCTGTTCGTCGCTTTGATCGCGCGGGTGTTCGTCAAGCTGCTCGACGAGCAAGACGAGTTCCGGTTGCTCGCGGGCGCGGGGCTTGCGATCCAGTTCGGGACGCAGGCGACGATCAACATGCTGGTCAACACCGGCATGGCGCCATCGAAGGGCATGACACTGCCGTTTGTCAGCTATGGCGGCTCGTCGATGATCGCGCTGTCGATCGGGATGGGGCTGCTGCTGGCGTTCACGCGGCGCAATCCGTTCTTGACGCGGTCGCCCTATAGCGTGCGATGGAGCGGGGCATGACACGCGAACGCCATTTCGTACTCGCCGCCGGAGGCACCGGCGGCCATATGGTTCCTGCCGCAGCGCTTGCGGCCGAGCTGGCCCGACGCGGTCACCGTGTCGCGCTGGTGAGCGACGCGCGCGGGGTGCGCTTTCCGGGGCTGTTCGAGGGGGTGCAGACGCACGTCCTGCCTGCCGGACGGTTGGCGGGCGGGCCGCTCGGCTGGTTCAGGGCAGGGCGCAACATCCTTGCCGGGCGCGCGATGGCGGTCGAACTCTATCGTACCTTCAAGCCCGAGGCGGTGATCGGCTTCGGAGGCTATCCGGCGCTTCCGGCGCTGCTCGCCGCGTTCAAGGCCGGCATTCCGACCGCGGTCCACGAACAGAATGCGGTATTGGGCCGCGTCAACCGTTTGGTCGCGCGCAGGGTCGATGCGATCGCGACCTCTTATGCCGAGGTCGCGAGACTCGACGCCAAATATGCCGCCAAGGCCCGCCTCGTCGGCAATCCGGTGCGCGAGGCGGTGCTGGCGCTGCGCGACCGCCCCTATCCGGTGCTGGAGGAGGACGGCATTTTCCGCGTGCTGGTGACCGGGGGCAGTCAGGGTGCGAGCGTGTTGAGCAAGGTCGTCCCCGATGGGCTGTCGATGCTGCCGGTCGCGTTCCGTCGCCGGTTGCAGGTCACGCATCAGGCGCGGATCGAGGATATTGACGAGGCGCGCGCCAAATATGCCGAACTGTCGATCCCTGCCGAACTGGCGACCTATCTGCCCGACATGCCCGAACAGCTTGCCTGGGCGCATCTCGTGATCGCGCGCGCGGGCGCCTCGACGATCGCGGAGTTGACCGCCGCGGGGCGGCCCGCGATCCTCGTGCCATTGCCGTCGGCAACCGATGACCACCAGACCGCGAATGCCGAGGAGATCACGCAGGCAGGCGGCGCGCGGACGATCCGGCAGGATCGGTTCACGCCGGTCGAACTCGCCAAGCAGATGCAGAAGCTGGGGCTCGATCCGGTCGCGCTGACCAATGCAGCAACCCGCGCGCGCGGTTGCGGGCGGCCCGATGCGGCGCGTGATCTCGCAGATCTGGTCGAAGGGCTGGGCCCGCCGCCGCGAGCGAGCGAAATTGGTGTGCCGCTGCCCACCGACGCCGATGGCCGGCCGGCTTACGCATGAGGGGCGTCGCAATCGATATCGGGACGATCCATTTCGTCGGCATCGGCGGGATCGGCATGTCCGGCATCGCCGAGGTGATGCACAACCTCGGCTACCATGTGCAGGGATCGGACGTTGCCGAAGGCTATGTCGTCAAGGCGCTGCGCGATCACGGCATCGCGGTCGAAATCGGCCACAGACCTGAGAATGTCGACGGCGCGGCGGTGGTCGTCGTCTCGACCGCGATCCGGCGCGGTAATCCTGAGGTCGAAGCCGCGCTCGAACGGCGCATTCCGGTGGTACGGCGCGCCGAGATGCTCGCCGAGTTGATGCGGTTGAAATCGACCGTCGCGGTGGCGGGCACGCACGGCAAGACCACGACGACGTCGATGATCGCGGCGCTGCTCGATGCGGGCGGGATCGACCCGACCGTGATCAACGGCGGGATCATCAATTCCTATGGCTCGAACGCGCGGCTTGGTGCGTCGGACTGGATGGTGGTCGAGGCCGACGAGAGCGACGGCAGCTTCCTGAAGCTCGACGGGACGATCGCGGTCGTCACCAATATCGATCCCGAGCATCTCGATCATTATGGAGACTTCGATCACGTCAAAGCGGCGTATGTCGAATTTGTCGAGAATGTGCCCTTTTATGGTGCGGCGCTGCTGTGTCTCGATCATCCCGAGGTGCAGGGGATCGTCCCACGTATCCGCGATCGGCGGATCGTGACCTATGGCTTTGCCGCGCAGGCCGATGTCCGCGGGATCAACGTGACGCCCGAAGGCGGCGCCAACCGGTTCGATGTCGCGGTGCGCGATCGCGACGGCGATGTCCGCACGATCGAGGGTGTCGAACTGCCGATGCCGGGACGCCACAACGTCCAGAACGCGCTCGCCGCGATCGGCGTCGCGCTCGAACTCGGCATCGATGATGCGAAAATCCTGCAAGGCTTTGCCAGCTTCGCCGGGGTCAAACGGCGCTTCACCAAGGTCGGTGAGATCGCGCTCGATGGCGGCAGCGTTACCGTGATCGACGATTACGGGCACCATCCGGTGGAAATCCGCGCGGTGCTGTCGGCCGCGCGTGAAGGCGCGAAGAACCGCGTCATCGCCATCGTCCAGCCGCATCGCTATTCGCGGCTCCACGATCTGATGAGCGAATTCCAGACCGCGTTCAACGATGCGGATATGGTACTGGTGGCCCCGGTCTATCCGGCGGGTGAAGCGCCGATCGAGGGGATCGACGCGCAGGCGCTGGTCGATGGGCTCAAGCGGCGCGGCCATCGCTCGGCGGCGAGCGTTGCCGATGCCGAGGCGCTTGCGGTGCGGCTCGCCGGGACGATCCAGCCGGGCGATATGGTGATCTGCCTTGGTGCGGGCGACATCACCAAATGGGCGGCCGAGCTTGCGCCGGCGATCGTCGCGGCGCGGGGCGGGGGGGCGGCATGAGCGTGTGCTATGCCTTGCCGCCGCTGCGGGGCACCGCCGAGCATCAAGGCAGCCTTGCCGATTTCATCTGGTTTCGCACCGGTGGCCCCGCCGAATGGCTGGTGCGCCCCGAAAACACCCATGATCTGGCGGTCTTCATGGCCGGGCTCGCGGCCGATACGCCGGTGCTGCCGGTGGGGGTTGGCTCGAACCTGATCGTGCGCGACGGCGGGGTGCCGGGGGTGGTGGTGCGGCTTCCCAAGGCAATGGCGAAGGTTTCGGTCGAGCCCGACAATCGCGTGCGCGCGGGCGCCGGGGCGATGGGGATCACCGTCGCCAGCGCCGCGCGCGATGCCGGCATCGCGGGGCTCGAATTCCTGCGCGGCATCCCCGGCACGGTCGGCGGCGCGGTGCGGATGAATGCGGGCGCTTATGGCCGTGACACCAGCGACATCTTGATCGAAGCAACCCTGGTGACGCGCGACGGCGCGGTCGAAACCTGGCCCGCCGAACGGCTGGGCTATACCTATCGCTATTCGGCGCTGCCCGCCGGCGCGGTCGTGGTCGAGGCGCTGTTCGCGGGCGTGCCCGGCGACAAAGCGGTGATCGCGGCCGAGATGGATCGGATCGCGGCCGAGCGCGAAGCCTCACAGCCGCTGCGCTCGCGCACCGGGGGCTCGACCTTCAAGAACCCCGAGGGCCACAAGGCCTGGGCGCTGATCGACGCCGCCGGATGCCGGGGGCTGCGGCGCGGCGATGCGCAGGTATCTGAAAAGCATTGCAATTTCCTGCTCAACCTCGGCAACGCGACCAGCGCCGATATCGAGGCGTTGGGCGAGGAGGTGCGCGCAACGGTAAAGGCGCATTCGGGTGTGATTCTCGAATGGGAAATTCAGCGCGTGGGCGTGTCGGTATGAGACTTTCCCTTGCAACCCCCGCGCGTACCTCTCCGGAAGGAACAGTGTCGTGACGTCCCTCCACATCGCCGTCCTGATGGGTGGCTGGTCCGCCGAGCGCGAGGTGTCGCTGATGTCGGGCGCGGGCATCGCCGATGCGCTCGAAAGCCTGGGCCACCGCGTCACCCGGATCGACATGGGGCGCGACGTGGCGCTGCGGCTGGCCGAGGCGACGCCCGATCTGGTGTTCAACGCGCTTCACGGCACGCCGGGCGAGGACGGATCGGTGCAGGGAATGCTCGATCTGATGGGGCTTCGCTACACCCATTCGGGGCTCGCCACCTCGGTGGTCGCGATCGACAAGCAACTCACCAAGCAGACGCTGGTGCCGCACGGCATCCCCATGCCCGGTGGGCATATCGTCAAGACCGCCGAACTGTACGACGCCGATCCGCTGGCGCGGCCCTATGTGCTCAAACCGGTCAACGAAGGCTCGTCGGTGGGTGTCGCGATCGTGACCGATGACGGCAATATGGGCAATCCGATCGCGCGTGGGGCGCACGGCCCGTGGCAGGAATTCGACGAGTTGCTCGCCGAACCGTTCATCCGGGGCCGCGAACTGACGACCGCGGTGTTGGGCGAGCGGGCGCTGGGGGTCACCGAATTACGGCCCAAGAGCGGCTTTTACGATTACGACGCCAAATATACCGATGGCCTCACCGATCATATCTTCCCCGCCGACATTCCCGACGCCATCGCCGAGGCGTGCAAGCGGATCGCGCTCGACGCCCACCGGTTGCTGGGGTGCAAGGGCTGTTCGCGCGCCGATTTCCGCTGGGATGACGAACGCGGCGAGGACGGGTTGTTCCTGCTCGAGGTCAATACCCAGCCGGGGATGACACCGCTCAGCCTCGTTCCCGAACAGGCGCGGCATCTGGGCATTTCCTATGCCGATCTGGTCCAGCGCATCGTCGACGAGGCGATGGTGCAGGTGGTGCCGTGAGCCCGGCGATCAGGCGTGGATCGTCACCGCGGCGGGGCGGTGCCAAGCGGCGCGTGCAGAAACCGGTGCGCCGCTCGATCGGCGACCGTATCCTTGAATGGCTCCAGATCAGCGAGGACACGCTACGCCGCGCGGTGACCTGGGCGATCGTGCTCGCCGCGAGCGTGGTGGTGATCGTCGCGGCGTCGTGGATCGGCGTGCCCGGCATGGTCGGCGCCGCGGTCGCCGAGGGCGTCGGCCGCGCGGGTTTCCGGGTCGAGCAGGTCGAGGTCACCGGGCTCAAGCGGATGGACAAGATGACGGTCTATGCGGTCGCGCTCGATCAGCAATCGCGCGCGATGCCGCTCGTCGATCTCGAGGACGTGCGTCAGAAGCTGCTGCGCTATGGCTGGATCGAGGATGCGCATGTCTCGCGGCGGCTGCCCGATACGCTGCTGATCCATATCGACGAGCGCACCCCCGCGGCGATCTGGCAGGATAACCGCCAGTTGACGTTGATCGATGCGCAGGGCGTGCTGCTCGAGCCGGTGTCGCCCGACGCGATGCCGCCGTTGCCGCTGCTGGTCGGTGAGGGCGCCGCAGGGCAGGCGCCTGCCTATCAGGCACTGATCGATGCCGCGCCCGCGCTGCGCCCGCGCATCCGCGCGGCGACCTGGATCGGCAACCGGCGCTGGAACCTGTTGTTCGACAGCGGCGAGACGCTGGCGCTGCCCGAGGAGGATGCGGCGCGCGCGCTCGTCAAATTCGCCGAGCTCGACGGGGCCGATCGGCTACTCGGCAAGGGATTCCTGCGGTTTGACATGCGTGATCCGACAAAATTGGTCGCGCGCAAGCCGGGAGAGGTGGTACGGCAGGATGTCATGCCGGCAGCGTCGCCGAGGCCGATCGCCTCGGGCACGCCGGTGGCCGGCGAAACCGGCTGAGCATGTTGCGTTAGGGGGACATCGAATGGCGAAGGCAGCGCCCGAAGATCTGATCACAGCACTCGACATCGGGTCGTCGAAAGTGTCCGCGATGATCGCGCAAAAGGCCGATGGCGGCGAGCTGATCGTGCTCGGCACCGGCCAGCGCGAAAGCCGTGGCGTCAAGCGTGGCTATATCGCCGACATGACCGCGACCGAGATCGCGGTGCGCGAGGCGGTCGAGCAGGCCGAGCGGATCGCGGGCATCAATATCGAGAATGTGTGGGTCAGCTTTTCGGCCGGGGGGCTGGTGTCCGACGTCGCCTCGGTCGAGGTCGAACTGGGCGGGCACCGGATCGAGCAGGCGGACATCGACGAACTGCTTCAGGCCGGGCGAGAATCGATCGATCCCGGCGGCCGCATGGTGCTCCACGCGCAGCCGACGCTCTACACGCTCGACGGCCTCACCGGCGTCAAGAAGCCGCTCGGGCTTCATGCCGATCGCCTGGGTGTCCACATTCATGTCGTTGCCGCCGATGGATCGCCGGTCCGCAACCTCGACCTGTGCGTCCGTTCGGCGCATCTCGAGGTGAAATCGATCATCGCCGCGCCGCTCGCCACCGGGCTTGCGTGTCTTTCGGACGAAGAACGCGAACTGGGCGTCGCGCTGGTCGAAATGGGGGCGGGGATCACCAATGTCTCGCTGTTCGCGGGCGGGATGCTCGTCGGGCTACAGTCGATCCCGATCGGCGCCGCCGACATTACCGACGACATCGCCTCGGCGTTCGGAACGCGGCGCACGCAGGCCGAGCGGATGAAATGCTTCTACGGCTCGGCGAATATGAGCCCGCGCGACAATCACGACATGATCGATGTCGCGCCGATCTCCGCCGAGGATGAAGGCGAGGGATCGCGGATCACCCGCGCGCAGCTGATCGCGGTCATCCGCCAGCGGCTCGAAGTGTTGACCGGCGAAATCCAGAAGGCGCTCAAGGCACTGGGCTTCGACGGGCCGGTCGGGCGGCAGGTCGTGCTGACCGGTGGCGGTGCCGAGTTGAAGGGGATCGCCGATTACGTCCAGCAGGCGCTGGGCCGCGCGGTACGCGTCGGCCGTCCCCGCGGGCTGACCGCGCTGCCTGACGCGCATTCGGGGCCGGCGTTTTCGACGCTGGCGGGGCTCGCCTTTTTTGCCGCAAGCGACCCGATCGACTTGCGGTCGGCGGTTCCGGCCGATCAGATGATCCACAAACCGCGCGGCCTGGGCGCGGTAAGGCGTTTGATGGCTGCGGTTAAAGCGAATTATTAAGCAATTGTGCCGGGGCACCGGTGTTTTCACTAGAGTAGCTCCAACGCATAGTGCAAAAGGCAACAGGTATATTGAATCCCCAGAGTATCGGGGGAAGGGCGGAGAACACCGATGAGCATCGAATTCCTCACTCCTGAGGCTGACGAGTTGTCCCCCCGCATCGCCGTGATCGGCGTGGGCGGGGCGGGCGGCAACGCGATCGCGAACATGATGCGCGCCGAGGTCCAGGGGGTGGATTTCCTGGTCGCGAATACCGACGCGCAGGCACTCAAACAGTCGAGCGCGTCGAGCAAGATCCAGTTGGGCGCCAAGATCACGCAGGGGCTCGGCGCGGGCTCGCGGCCCGAAATCGGGCGCGCGGCGGCCGAAGAGACGATCGAAGACGTCGTCAAGATGCTCGAAGGCTCGCACATGTGCTTCATCGCGGCGGGCATGGGCGGCGGCACCGGCACCGGTGCGGCGCCGGTGATCGCCAAGGCGGCGCGGGACATGGGCATCCTGACCGTCGGCGTCGTCACCAAGCCGTTTGCGTTCGAGGGCAATCGTCGCGCGAAATCGGCGGACGCGGGCATCGAGGAACTCCAGAAGTTCGTCGATACGCTGATCGTCATCCCTAACCAGAATCTGTTCCTGATCGCCAACGCGAACACGACCTTCAAGGAAGCGTTCCAGATGGCGGACGAGGTCCTCCAGCAGGGCGTTCGCGGGATCACCGATCTGATGGTCATGCCGGGGCTCATCAACCTCGATTTCGCCGACGTCCGCTCGGTGATGCAGGAGATGGGCAAGGCGATGATGGGCACCGGCGAAGCCGAAGGTGACGGTCGCGCGCTCGAAGCCGCGCAGAAGGCGATCGCCAACCCGCTGCTCGACGGCGTCAGCATGCAGGGCGCCAAGGGCGTGATCATCTCGATCACCGGTGGCGAGGACATGCGCCTGCTCGAGGTCGACGAAGCCGCGAACCATATCCGCGAACTGGTCGATCCCGATGCCAACATCATCTGGGGCTCGGCGTTCAATCCCGATCTCGACGGCAAGATCCGCGTCTCGGTCGTTGCGACCGGGATCGATGCCGACGCCGCGATCCAGCCACCCGCACAGGATAGCGCGCGCGTCTTTTCGTTCGCGACGTCCAAGAAGCCGGCGCCCGTGCCCGCGCCGGTGGCCGATACGGTCGTGGAAATGCCCGCGGCAGAAGCGATCGAGACGTCCGTCGTCGATGCGCAGCCGGCCGAAGAAGCGGCTGTCGCCGAAGCGGCGGTGCCTGTGTCGGACGTCGCGGTTGAGGCGCCGGTCGCCGACGCCGCTCCGGCGCAGGCGGACGATGACGAACTCGTGCTGGGCAGCGATACGATCGTGCCCGAACCGGCTGAAAGCATTCCCGATTCTGCGGTGCCGGCCGAACGCCCCAACCGCCGGCGCTGGCTGTCGGCCGGCTCGGCAGCAGGTGAGAGCGTGACGACGAGCGAGCATAGCCCGATCGTCGAGAAGGGCGGCGCGCCGACGCAGCCTACGCCCAAGGTCAAGCTCGGCGGCACGCTGTTCGAGCGGATGTCGAGCGTCAGCCGAGGCGCCCGCGACGACGAAGCTGCCGACGACAAGGATGCGCTCGATATTCCGCGCTTCCTTCACCGTCAGAACAACCAGTAACCGCGTCCGCGCCGGCCCATCGCCGGCGCGGCTCGCTTCGTCGCGGCGGCGGGCGGGGGTCAGTGCGTGTTCAGCATCGCCGCCGCCTAGCTGGGACCTCATGAAACTTTCGTCTTTCGTTTCCGGGATCGCCCTGCTGGCGGGAATGTCGGCAGCGATGGCCGCGCCCGCCGTCGCGCAGACGACACAGCCCGCGGACCGGACGGCGAGCGGGTTGGCGATGGTCGCGCCCCCGACTCCCGATGCCGACGAGCTTGCCGATCAGATGCGCACGCTCGCCAAGAATCCGAAAGATCTGGATGCGCTGATCCGCGCCGGAGAACTGACTCTGCTGCTAGGCGATCCGACGGCAGCGGCGGTGCTGTTTTCGCGCGCCGAGAAGATCGCACCTGGCAACCCCCGGATGAAGGCAGGCATGGCCGCGACATTGGTGCGGATGGAACGCCCCGGCGAGGCGCTGCGGTTGTTCGCCGAGGCCGAACGCGGCGGCTATGGTGTCGAGAAATTCGCGGCCGAACGCGGGCTCGCCTACGATCTGATCGGGGCACAGGCCTATGCGCAGCGCGACTATCGGGTTGCGCTGAACCAGGCCAGGGATGACGAGACCGTGCGGCGTTACGCGTTGTCGCTCGGTATTTCGGGAGACAAGGACACTGCGATCGCAGCGCTCGATCCGTTGCTGCGGCGGCAGGATCGCGCGGCGTGGCGCGACCGGGCGTTCATTCTGGCGATGAACGGCGATACCGATGAGGCGGAGAAGATCGCCAAGGTGATGATGCCGGGGCCGGCGTCCGAGGGGATGCGGCCTTTCTTCGCGCAGCTTGCCGGATTGTCGGCGGTGGATCGCGCCTTCGCGGTCCATTTCGGCGAAGTACGGTCGAGCCCGACTCGCCTGGCCGATGCGAAACTGGCGCCACCTTTGCCGCCGCTTGGAGGCGAGACGGCGCCAACACGATTGGCCGCCGCTGCACCGCCGCCCGTCCCGGTGCCACAACCGGTCCAACGTTCGGTGGCTGAAAAGCCTGAAAAATCGCAGTCCAAGCCGCTCCGGCCGGGCCGCACCGCGATGGCGGCGACCGCAACGCAGGCGCCGCCGGTTTCAACGCCCGCGGCGGCGCCCTTGAAGGCACCAGGCCCGAACGCGCTGTCGCCCGTGGCACCGCCCGTGGCTGCGTCTGTCCGCATGGCGGCGAACAGCCCGATCTCGGCCCTAACCCCGACGTCAGTCCCCGGGCCAACGTTGCCACCGTCACCGACGCCGACGCCTGTGACGCGCGCGAGCACGGCGCCCGTGACGCCGGTGATCGGCGGCGAGGATTCGATCCTGGCCCGGATCATCGCCAATATCAGCGTGCCGGCGAGCGAACTCGGTGTCGCGCCGATGCCGGGCCGGGCGCCGGCCGTATCGGCCGCCCCGGCAACGGGAGCGCCCGCCAACGACGCCGATGACGTCGCCAAGGCACAAATCGCGCTCGATGCCGCCGCCGCCAAAGCCGAGGCCGATCGTCTTGCCGCGATCAAGGTCGCTGCCGACCGCAAGGCCGAGCGCGCCGCAAAGGCGGAAGCCGACCGCAAGGCCGCAGCGAAGAAGGCGGCTGAAGACAAGATCGCGGCGGACAAGAAGGCGGCGGCGGATAAAGCCGCAGCGGCGGCGAAGCAGGCGGCCGAGGCGAAAAAGGCCAAGGCGGAGCCCGCGCGCTTCTGGGTTCAGGTCGCCGGTGGGGCCAATGTGTCGACGCTGGCACGCGCGTATGCCGGCGTGGTCGACAAGGCACCGGCTTTGCTCAAGGGCAAGCAGGGCTGGTGGACGCCGCTCAACGCCACCAACCGCGTGCTGACGGGGCCGTTCAAAACGCAGGCCGAGGCGCAGGCGTTCGTCAACAAGCTCGCGGGTGCGGGCGTCTCGGCCTTCTCGTTCACGAGCAAGGACGGGCAGAAAGTGACCAGATTGTCGGCTAAATGAACGTGCGACGCGCATGACCGGCACGCTCGCGCCCTGGGCCTCGCATCCCGATGCTAGTCGTGGTCGTCTCCATGAAGAACAAAAAGAGACCCGTGGCCCGCGCGACGCTTTCCAGCGCGATCGTGACCGGATCATCCATTCGATCAGTTTCCGTCGGTTGCGGCACAAGACGCAGGTGTTCCTTTCACCCGATGGCGATCATTTCCGCGTCCGGCTGACGCACAGCCTCGAAGTCGCGCAGATCGGGCGGACGATCTCGCGGGCGCTGGGACTCAACGAGGATCTGACCGAGGCACTGTGTCTGGCGCACGATATCGGCCATCCACCGTTCGGCCATGCCGGCGAGGATGCGTTGCAAGCGGCGATGGCGGGCGAGGGCGGGTTCGATCACAACGGGCATACGCTGCGCACGCTGATGGTGATCGAGCAGCCTTATCCGTTGTGGAACGGGCTCAATCTGACATGGGAGACGCTCGAAGGGCTCGCCAAGCACAACGGGCCGATTCGCACATCCGGCTGGGCGCTGGCCGAGGCCGATGCGTTGTTTCCGCTCGAGCTTTCGACTCATGCCTCGCTTGAGGCGCAGGTCGCTGCGATCGCCGACGACATCGCCTATGACAATCACGATATCGACGACGGGCTGCGCGCGGGGCTGCTGACGCTCGACCAATTGCTCGAGGTGCCGTTCGTCGCGCGCGGCTGGGCAAAGGTGCGTGCGCGGTATCCGCACGTCGCGGAAACGCGGTTGCTGCACGAACTGGTGCGTTCGCAGATCGGCGCGATGGTCAACGATCTGATCGAGGAGACCCGGCGACGGATCGCGGCATCGGGAGTCGAAACGGTGGCGGATGTCCGCGCGGCAGGCGCAACGCTCGCGTGCTTTTCGGATGCGATGCGCGATGAGGAGCGCGCGCTCAAGCGATTCATGTACGCCAACCTCTATCACCACCCGCGCCAACTCGCGGCTGCTGATGCCGCGCGGGTGATCGTCACCGGCCTGTTCGCGGCCTATCGCGATGATCCGTGCCGGATGGCGCCGGGCTGGCACGAGGAGATCGCGACCGACGAACCGTGGCGCAGCCGCCAGATCGCCGATTATATCGCGGGCATGACCGATCGTTATGCGATCGCGCGATATCGCGAAACATTGGGGGCGATCGCCTTACCCGACGGGTTCTGACCGCCGCCCGACGGGGTGACGGTAGCCCGCGACGATGCGGTGGGCTTTGCGCGTGGCGCGCGCATGGGGTAAGGCGCGCGCTTTCCTGACGCTGGATGGATCATGACCCTTTATACGCGCTTCGCCGCGCATCTCGATGCGGCGCTGGATTCGCTCGTCTCGCAGGGCATTTTGCCGGCGGGGCTGGAGCGCTGCGCGGTGACGGTGGAGCCGCCGCGCGATCCCGCCCACGGCGATCTCGCCACCAATGCGGCGATGGTGCTCGCCAAGCCGGCGGGCGCCAAACCGCGCGCGCTGGCCGAGCAACTTGCCGTCGAACTGGGCAAGCTCGACGAGGTCGCGGCGGTCGAGGTCGCGGGGCCGGGGTTCATCAATCTGAGGCTCACCGACGATACCTGGCGCGCCGAATTGTCGGCGATCCTCGATGCCGGCCCCGATTACGGCCGGATCACGAGCGCGGCGCCGATCACCGTCAACGTCGAATATGTCTCGGCCAACCCGACGGGGCCGATGCACATGGGGCATTGCCGCGGCGCGGTGGTGGGCGATGCGCTCGCCAATCTGCTCGCATTCGCCGGGCACAAGGTGATCCGCGAATATTATGTCAACGATGCCGGTGGGCAGGTCGATGTGCTCGCGCGCTCGGTGCACCTGCGCTATCGCGAGGCGCTGGGCGAGGATGTCGGCGCGATCCCCGAGGGCCTGTATCCGGGGGCTTATCTGATCCCTGTTGCGCAGGAACTGGCGCGCGAATTCGGCGACGCGTTCGTTGGCAAGCCCGAGGCCGAGTGGCTGCCGCTGTTCCGCACCCGCGCGGTCGCGGCGATGATGGCGATGATCCGTGCGGACCTCGCGTTGCTCGGCATCCACCATGACGTCTTCGCGTCCGAGGCCGAATTGCAGGCGGCGGGCAAGCCCGAGGCGGCCGAAGCCGATCTGCGCGCGCGCGATCTGGTCTATGACGGCAGGCTCGAAGCACCCAAGGGCGAGACGCCCGAGGATTGGGAACCCGTCGAATTGCCCCTGTTCCGGTCGACCCGTTTTGGCGACGATCAGGATCGGCCGATCAAGAAGTCGAACGGGCAATGGACCTATTTCGGCGCCGACCTCGCTTACCATTATCAGAAGGCCGAAAGCGCCGACGCGCTGATCGACATCTGGGGCGCCGACCATGCCGGCACCGTCAAGCGTATCCAGGCGGCTGTGCAGGCACTGACCGAAGGGCGGACGCGGTTCGACGTCAAACTGGTCCAGATGGTGCGGTTGCTGCGCGGCGGCGAGCCGGTGAAAATGTCCAAGCGGGCCGGTAATTTCGTGACGCTTGCTGATGTCGTGCGCGAGGTCGGCAAGGATGTCGTCCGCTTTACGATGCTGACACGCAAGGCCGATGCGCAGATGGATTTCGACTTCGCCAAGGTGGTCGAAGCGTCGAAGGACAACCCGGTTTTCTACGTCAATTATGCGCACGCCCGGATCGCATCGCTGCATCGGCGCGCGGATGAGGCCGGAATCGCGTGCCCGAGCGCCGATCTGTCCCATCTCGATACGCAGGAACTCGCGCTAGTGAAGTTTGCGGCGCAGTTTCCACGCGTTGTGGAGACCGCCGCGGTGGCGCGCGAGCCGCACAGAATAGCGTTTTATCTCTATGACTTGTCGGCGATGTTCCATGCTATGTGGAATGTCGGCAACGATGCCCCCGAACGGCGCTTTTTGATTGCCGACGATGCCGCGCTGACGTGCGCGCGTCTTTTCTTGGCCGATGCGGTTGGACAGATTATCAGGAATGGCCTCGCCATCATGGGGGTCGAGGCGGTTCGGGAGATGAGTTGATGGCCAGTAATGGCGACCTGACCGACGACGATCGGCTGCCCTGGCTGGAAACGGTCGACGAGGAATATGAAGAGGGGCCGTCGGTGCTGCGTATCGCGGCGCTGGTCATCCTCGGGCTCGCGCTGATCGCGGGCGTGGTTTACGCGGTCTATTGGGTTCAGAACCGGCCGTCGGGGGCTTCGGGCAACGGCAGCCTGATCCGCGCGCAGGAAGGCGATTACAAGGTCAAGCCCGAACAGCCCGGCGGGATGAAGATCGATGGCGAAAATTCGCAGGCGCTGGCGACCAGCGAGGGCGCCAATCCCGGCGGCGGCGCGATCGATCTCAGCGCGGTGCCCGAGGCGCCTGTGACCGCGACGGCCGGCACGCCAAGCAAGACGGTGCCCGTGGCGCGCGACGGCAAGGCGCTGGCGGTGCCCAAATCGGGCGGAACGTTGCAGGCCAAGGCACCGGTAACGGCGCCTAAGGCGGCGGCGGGCGGCGGCGGCGGAAGCGCGCTCGTCCAACTCGGCTCGTTCCCCACCGAGGGGCAGGCCAAGACCGCGTGGACGCGCGTCTCGAAGCGTTTTGCCTATGTCGCGTCGCTCGGCCAGTCGATCGAGAAGGCCAGCGTCAACGGCAACACCGTCTATCGCCTGCGCGTCAATGCCGGGAGCGCCGATCAGGCCAAATCGGTCTGCGGCAAGCTCAAGGTCGCGGGCGAGGCTTGTTTCGTTCCCAGCGAATAGTTAGCCAACGGGGATGAAACCCGTCATTTTCGGCCTTTCGGGGCCGAGCCTTACCGCCGACGAACGCGCCTTCTTTCGCGAGGCGGCGCCCGCCGGGTATATATTGTTCAAGCGCAACGTCGAGAATCGTGCCCAGTTGCGCGCGCTGACCGACGCGCTGCGCGCGCTGGCGGGACGCGACGATCTCGCGATCCTGATCGACCAGGAAGGCGGCCGTGTCGCGCGGATGCAGCCGCCCGAATGGCCGGCGTTTCCGGCCGGCCCGGCTTTCGACAAGCTCTACGATATCGCCCCGGTTTCGGGCATCGAGGCGGCGCGGGCCAATGCGCGCGCCATCGCGCTGACGCTGGCCGAGGTGGGGATCACGGTCGATTGTCTGCCGCTGCTCGATGTCGCGCACCCCGATACCACCGAGGCGATCGCCTGCCGCGCGCTGGGCCATGAGCCGATGCGCGTCGCCGCGATGGGGCGCGCGACGCTGGAGGGGCTGCGCGACGGCGGCGTGGTCGGGGTCGTCAAACATATGCCTGGCCACGGGCGCGCGCGCGTCGACAGCCATTACGATCTGCCGGTGGTCGAGGCGAGCGAAGAGGAACTGGAGATCGACCTCGCGCCGTTCCGCAGCCTTGCCTGGGCACCGATGGCGATGACCAGCCACATTATCTACAAAACGTGGGATGCCGAGCGCCCGGCGACATTGAGCCCGATCGTGATCGACGAGGTGATCCGCGGACGGATCGGTTTCGACGGCCTGCTGATGACCGACGATATCGACATGAAGGCCTTGAGCGGCAGCGCGGGCGACAAGGCCGCCGCGGCGATCGCTGCGGGATGCGATGTCGTGCTCGATTGCTGGGCGCGGATGGACGAGATGGTCGAGATCGCCGAGCGGCTGGGCGAGATGCCCGATCGATCGCGCGCGCGGCTCGACGCGGCGATGCACGGCGCGGGGACGCGGCGCGGGGATGGAGTCGATGACCTCGAGGCGCTGATCGCGCAGCGCGACGCCCTGCTGGCGCTCGCCTGAGGGGCGCGAAGTTGACAAAGTTTACAGTCGCGAAGGGGTAGCGCCGACGGCGGCGGATCGCTGCGGTGGAGGGGATCGGCGATGTCAAAGAACGGCATCACCCTGCCATGAACACGGGCTTGTAGGACAGCGGAAAAGGCACGCAGCCGCACAGCGGCGGGACGGAAACGAAGCGCTTCTGTCTCACGACGGTCTGTTCTACCATCGCGGCGATGGATGAGGACATTCTGACGATCGACGTGGACGGATGGGAGGGACCGCTCGACCTGCTGCTCGCACTGGCGCGGGCGCAGAAGGTCGATCTGCGGCAGATTTCGATCCTCGATCTCGTCCAGCAATATCTCGATTTCGTCGAGCAGGCGAAGCAGCTTCGGCTCGAACTCGCCGCGGACTATCTGGTGATGGCGGCGTGGCTCGCCTTCCTCAAATCGGCGCTGCTGCTGCCGCGCGACCCCGAGCAGGAGCCGAGCCCCGAGGAACTCGCGCTCCGGCTGCAATTGCGGCTCGAACGGCTCCAGGCGATGCGCGAGGCGGGCGCGCGGCTGATGGCGCATGACCGGATGGGGCGCGATGTGTTCACGCGCCCCGCGCCCGAGGGGCTGCGCACCGTGCGCAAATCGGTGTGGCAGGCCGAGATCTACGATCTGATCGCGGCCTATGGCCGGGTGAGCGCGCGCACGCGGCCGGTGATGCATATCGTCGCCGAACGCCAGGTGATGACGCTGGAGGCGGCGATCGAGCGTGTGTCGCGGCTGGTGGGCCAGCGGATCGAGTGGACGACGATCGAAAGTTTCCTGCCCGATGAGGCCACCGGGCCGCTGCGCAAATCGGCGCTGGCATCGAGCTTTCTCGCGGCGCTCGAACTCGCGCGGCGCGGCAAGGTCGAACTGCGCCAGCAGCGGGCGTTTGCACCGCTCTATCTGCGGCGGCCCGCATGAATCCGCCCGATGACAATGTTCGCGCGGTCGAGGCGGTGCTGTTCGCCGCCGAAGCGCCGCTGACGGTCGAGGCGATCCGTGCCCATGTCGGCGAGGGTATGGATGTGCGCGCGGCGCTGGCGACGCTCGAAGCCGATTATGCCGGGCGCGGCATCGAACTGGTCCGGCGCGGCGAGCGCTGGCACTTCCAGACCGCGGGCGACATGGCGCACGTGCTGCGGCGTGATCGGGAGGAGGCGCGCAAGCTCTCGCGGGCGGGGATCGAGACGCTGGCGATCATCGCCTATCACGAGCCGGTGACGCGCGCCGATATCGAATCGATTCGCGGCGTCCAGATATCCAAAGGCACACTCGACGTGCTGATGGAGGCGGGCTGGGTTCGCCCGGCGGGACGGCGCGATGTGCCCGGACGCCCGCTGACCTACGCGACGACGCCGGAATTCCTGAGCCAATTCGGGCTGGTAAGCCGGCGTGACCTGCCGGGAATCGACGATTTACGTGCGGCAGGCTTGCTTGATCCGGTCGATATTGCTTTTGAGCTGGCCGAGGTGGCGCCGGACGACGATGCTCACTAGATAGAGGCGGCGTTTAGGAGACGAATCATGGGTAGTTTTAGCCCGATCCATCTGCTGGTACTCGCCGTGGTGGCGATTTTGCTGCTGGGTGGGGGCCGCTTTTCGAGCCTGATGGGCGATGTTGCCAAGGGCGTGAAGAATTTCAAGAAGGGTATGGCCGAGGACGATGACGACAAGCGGAGCGGTCGTGACCGTATCGCGACCAAGAAAACCGCTGAGCCTGCTGCCGATTCAGCGTTCGATCGTGACGGCGACAAGGTTCACGAGGATCGTTGATCCCTTCCGCCTGTGCGCCGCCCGGCGCCCAGGCTAGTCAGGCTCGTTGAATGTTCGACATCGCGCCCACCGAATTGCTGTTGGTCGCGTTCATCGCGATCATCGTGATCGGTCCCAAGGATTTGCCAAAGGCGATGCGTTTCGTCGGCCATTGGGTCGGGCGAGCGCGTGGTGTTGCGCGCCAGTTCCGCTCCGGTTTCGATGCGATGGTCCGCGAGGCCGAGCTCGAGGAAATGGAGAAGCGCTGGAAGGAAGAGAATGAGCGCATCATGCGGGAGCATCCGTCGGACGATGCGCCGGCGTTGCCTGCGCCCGACGATGCGGCGGCTGCCGGAGACAGCGCTGCGGACGACGCCGTGGCGTCGGGTGAGGCCCCGGCGACCGGAAGCGCGTCGTCCAGCGAGGATGGAGCGCCGGTGATGGTGGAAAAGCCCGTGCTCGATCCCGCTTATGGCGACGTGCCCGGAACCTCCGACGACGACGACAACAAGGCCAGGCCGTGAACGACGACGAACTGCAGGACACGCGGGCGCCGTTGCTCGATCATCTGATCGAGCTGCGGCGGCGCTTGCTCTATTGCATCGCCGCTCTGGTGCTGACGTTCGGTGTCTGTTTCTACTTTTCCGAACAGATTTTCGGCTTCCTGCTCCAGCCGCTGCTCAAGGCCGGGCAGGCCAAGGTTATCTACACGCAGATTTTCGAGGCGTTCTTCGTCCAGGTGAAGGTTGCGTTCTTCGCCGCGATGATGCTGTCGTTCCCGATCATCGCCAACCAATTGTGGCAATTCGTGGCGCCGGGGCTGTACCGTAAGGAAAAGCGCGCGCTGCTGCCATTCCTGCTCGCCACCCCGGTGCTGTTCATCGCGGGCGCGGCACTCGCTTATTTCATCGCGGTGCCGATCGCGCTCCATTTTCTGCTGAGCTTTCAGGGCGATGTCGGCGGCGTCGAACGCGAGGCGCTGCCCGCGATCGGCAATTACCTCTCGTTCATCATGCAATTCCTGTTCGGGTTCGGCCTGTCGTTCCTGCTGCCGGTGTTGCTGATGCTGCTCGAACGCGCGGGGATCGTGACCCGCAAGCAATTGGTGAGCGCACGCCGCTATGCGATCGTCGGCGCGTTCGCGATCGCCGCGGTGCTGACCCCACCCGACGTCGGGTCGCAGCTATTGCTCGCGATTCCCTTATGCGGGCTGTACGAACTCGGGCTGATCGGGATCTGGTTGACCGAACGGCGCCGTCGCCGCGACGAGGAAGCAGAGGAAGCAGAGGCCTGACATCGACGCGGCTGGCCTGAACTCGCCCTCGCCCGGCGATGCAGGGCGAGGGCGGTGCCCGGTAGAGCAAAAGCGAAAGCGCGCCTATTTGGCGTCGTTGGCGGTGCCGGCGACGGTATCGCCAGCCGAAGACACGTCCTTGCCCATGCCCTCAACGGTGTTGCACGCACTGACCATGAATATCGTGGTCAACAATGCGACCCCAACAATTTTACGCATATCCGTCTCTCCTGACCGTAAGGGCGGCGGCGCCCTCTGGGAGAAACAGCGCGGCAACCGGTGAATCGTTCCCTCATGCGACCCGAATTGTCGGTCAAGCGGTCGGTGGCGATGTTATGAGGGGGCAGAATTTGGGCCCGAACACACTACCGGGGGGGGGGGATGGTGTGTGTTCGGGCCCATTGTCTTGGATAGCGAGAGCGGGGGGGCATTTAGTCACTATCCGAAGTGCAGAACGTCCGCCCGCACCCACGGTTCCCGTCGATTGCAAATTTTTATGCGTGCCACCGCGGGGCGATCAATCACGGCCAATGATGGCGATCGAGATTTCGAATGCGCCCGATAATTCTTCATGATGAAGCTGTGATCGCAACTGGCGCGACAGGCCTTCGAGCACGCGGCCATAGCGCTCGTCGAGCGCCTCTTGCAGCGCGGCGCAGGCGATCAGCCCGGGCGAGCTGAGGCGCAGGATCGCGCGGTCGTCGGCTGCGTCGGCGCGCGCCGAAATGCGGATTTGGGCATCGGGGATGCACAGCATCGCCAGCTCGACGATCTCGGTGATGATGAAGGCGACCGCGATCGCGACATCCTGATTGATCAGGAACGGTTCGACATCGAGCACGATTCCCATCCGCGCCGATTCGTCCGGGGCGGTCGCGCGGATGTTCGAGGCCAGCTCGCCGATCACCGCGCGCAGGCTGAGTCCGCGATTCTCTTCCATCTCGGCGAAATGGTTGCGATGGACCACCGCGAGCGCATCGACACGACGCTGGATCGACGCATAAGCGGTGACGACCTCTGCCGATCGTGCGCCGCGCGCGTGGAAATTGATCAGGCTGGCAATGATCTGGAGGTTGTTCTTGACGCGGTGATGTACCTCGCGCGTCAATCTGGTCTGGCGGACCAGCCCTTCGGCGAGATCGGCTTCGTGCAGCGCGACGGTGCGGCTGATGGTGCGGAAGGTGTCGCCGAGTTCACGGATTTCCTGCGAGGGGATCGAGCGGATCTCGCCCATGTCGATTTCCTCGCCGGGCCGATAGGCCGAGACGTTCGCACGCAACCGGCGCAGCGGATAGACCATCAGCCGGTCGACGACGAGCCAGGTGATCCCGGCGGCGGCGAGCCACATCACGATCGGCAGCAGCATCGCGATCAGCAGCGGCGACGAGATCGGCGCATTGCGCACCGACATTTCGAGGAACAGCTCGCCGATGCCGATCGATGCCCGCATCCGCTCGCGTCGATCGAGCGGACCGTGATCGGCAAGCGCCTGAAGGTTGAGCCGGTCGTCGTCGTGCTGAAGATCGGCCGCATAAGGTGGCGTGAACCCCGTCGGCCGGCCGATCGATGCCAGCATGCCGGTCGGGAAGAAGGCGCTCGCGGTCGTGACCCCGCTGGTGCCCGCCATCGACAAGACGATGCCGCGTGCCGGGAAGATGCGCGCCGAGATCGGCCCGGCCGCCGCAGGGGCGTCGAGCGCAAGCTCCTTGCCGAGATCGCTGCCGCACAGCACCCGTCCCAGCCGATCGGCGATCATGAACCGTCCGCCAGCGGCGAGCTGCTGGGCGAAAACGCCTTGTGCGCGGGCGCAACTGGGTGCGTCGCGCGCATCGATATCGAGCGCATTGAGCGCGACCCGCAATGCGGTCATGTCGCCGATCAGTTCGATGCCGAGCGCGCGCGAGCTTTCCGCGATCGCGACGCGCAATTGCGCGCGCGCCTCTTCATCGGCGGTACGGTTGGTCTGGAGCGTGGCGACGACGGCGATCAGGGCCAGCGGCAGCAGCGCAGCACTGAGGATCAGGAAGAGCTTGGCGCCGGTGGGCATTCTGGCGAGACGCGATGCGACGGCGCGGCGCTCGCGCCCGTCTCTGGAGGTGCGCATCGGCTCTGGGGTTATCCCAGCTTGTGCAGCAGGTCGAGCATCTCGGAGGGGACATCCTCTTCCACGGTGCGCCGATAGACCGAACGCAACGCGGCGCCCATGTCCTGCTTTTTTGTCTGCACCTTGGCTCGCAATCCCGGCTTGCCCGGTTTTCCTTTCGGCGCGCTACGGTCCGAACCCAACGTCATCCCCCTCAGGCTGCCGGCCCGGCGCCGGCCAGTGATCAATGTCAATCATGACGAACATAACGAACACAGGGCCGTCATGGTATGCACGCGGAGAACCATTGAAACCAAAAACCGTCTCGTTGGTTCCCGATCCGGCGCAAGTTTCGTAACCCAATCACCAACCGTGCGTCGAAACCGATTGCAATGGGGGAAGCTCACTCCCACAACAACAGTGTTTTTGCTAGGAGATTCCGCAGATCATGTCGCTTGGACAGCAACTCGCACCGCATCTCCCTTTCGTGCGGCGTTACGCCCGGGCACTCACGGGCAGCCAGAGCCATGGTGACAAATATGTCCGTGCCACGCTCGAAGCCATCGTCGCTGCCCCCGATCAATTTCCGCGCGATGTCGATCCGCGGCTCGGGCTCTATCGTACCTTCCAGGCGATCTGGGGGTCGGCCAACGGCGACGATGCGGTGGCCGACGATAGCGGCAGTGCCGAGGAAGCGGCGGAAGCCGTGGCGCGTGCCCGGCTGGCGCGGATGACGCCGCTTTCGCGGCAAGCGCTGCTGCTGACCGCGATGGAGGGCTTCACGCCCGAGGATACCGGCTATCTGATCGACGTCGCGCCCGACGAGGTGGAAAATCTGGTGGGCGAGGCGCTGGCCGAGATCGAAAAGCAGACCCGCGCGCGCGTGCTGATCATCGAGGACGAGCCGATCATCGCGATGGACATCGAAACGATCGTCCGCGACCTCGGCCACGACGTCACCGGCGTCGCGGTAACGCGCGACGAAGCGGTCGCGCTGGCGATGGGGGATCGGCCGGGGCTGGTGCTCGCCGATATCCAGCTTGCCGACGACAGTTCGGGGATCGACGCGGTCAAGGACATCCTGAGCGAATTTTCGGTGCCGGTGATCTTCATCACCGCCTTTCCCGAGCGCCTGCTCACCGGCGAACGGCCCGAGCCGACCTTCCTCATCACCAAGCCGTTCCAGCGTTCGACCGTCAAGGCGGCGATCAGCCAGGCACTGTTCTTCGATCAGGCGACGGTGCCCGCCGAATGACCGCGCGCTACCGATACGGAGCTTAAACGAGTTTCGGGCGTTGATCGGGGATGGCTGACCAAAATGACCCCATCCATCTCGATGGCGAGCAGGCCCGCGCGGGGGCCACGCCGCACGTAACGCGATACGTTCTCGGTATCTCGCTGGTGCTGCTGATTGCGATCTACGCCTGGATCGTGCTCGCCTGATCGCGCATCCCGCCTGGCACACGCCGCTGGCATTCGCTGCGGTATCATCCTACCCTTATCGCCGGATCACCGGCGGCGCGCTGCAACGAACGGACCTAGATGACTGATTCCGACAAGCGTGAGTCGATACAGGGGGAGGGCGAACATGTCGCGCTGTCCGATCCCGAGTTCAAGGACCAGCTTGCGTTGGTGATCCCGCATCTGCGGGCCTTCGGGCGGTCGCTGTCGGGCAATCGCGACGTTGCCGACGATCTGGTGCAGGAAACGCTGATGAAGGCGTGGGCGGCGCGCAAGCGTTTTCAGGCCGGCACCAATATGCGCGCCTGGACCTTCATCATCCTGCGCAACCTCTATCTCTCGCAGATGCGCCGGGCGCGCTTCAAGGGCGAGTGGGACGATCTCGTCGCCGATCGCATCCTTGCCGCGCCCGCGAGCCAGGATCGGCATGTCGAACTCGGCGACATGCAGCGCGCGCTGATGCATCTGCCCCAGCCGCAGCGCGAGGCGCTGATCCTCGTCGGCGCGGGCGGTTTCGCTTATGAAGAGGCGGCCGAAATCTGCGGGGTCGCGGTCGGCACGATCAAAAGCCGGGTAGCGCGCGGGCGCGTGGCGCTCGAAACGATCATGACCGAAGGCACGCTGTCGTCACGCCGCGATTATGAGAATGTGGGCGGCAAGAGTGCGCTCGATACGATCATGGGTGAAGTCGACGATCTCAGCCGCGACCGCGGTTGAAGCGCCGCGGGAAAGCGTGGTCAGGCGAGATGGTGCTGTCCGCTGCGGCAATCGAGCGATTGCAGTAACGCCTTCATATCGGGAGGGAGCGCTCCCATTTCGTCGCCGAACGCATTGCGCAACGCTTGGCCGACTCCATCGCCGGCACGCGGCCGCTGCACGGCATCGCCGCGCGACGCAATTGTCTTGCCGGGAAGGGGGCGCATCTTGTTCATGTCTGCGTAAACGGCCGATACGGCGGTTTGTTTCTTAGTTTTTGTCGGAAATCGGCCAGATGAACACGGAGTGTGGCATGAACGCATCGGGATCGATCGTCGGGGCGGTCGCGCGGGCGCGTGCCGATGCACCGTTTTTGTCGATGCTGCTCGATCGCGAACCCGTGCTCGCGGCGCAACTCGGCGAGGGCGGCTGGCCGGGGCTCGCCGCCTGGCGGGTCGAGGCGGACGACCTTTCGGTCGGCACGCGGTTGCGGATCGCGCGGCGTCGCCTCGCGCTGCTGGTCGCGATCGGCGATCTGGCGGGGATACTCGATCTCACGCAGGTGACCGGGGCACTGACGGCCTTTGCCGATCAAGCGCTCGATCTGGCGATCCGTACCGCGATCGTCGAGCGAACCCCCGATGCCGAGCCGGTGGGCTTCACCGCGATCGCGCTCGGCAAACAGGGGAGCCACGAGCTCAATTATTCGTCGGACATCGATCCGATCCTGTTGTTCGACCCCGAAACGCTGCCGCACCGCGCGCGCGAGGAACCGGGCGAGGCGGCCGTACGGATCGCGCGGCGCGTGATCGAATTGCTCCAGGCGCGCGATAGCGACGGTTATGTGCTGCGCGTCGATCTGCGGCTGCGGCCATCGCCTGAGGCGACGCCGATCGCGCTGCCGATCGACGCGGCGCTCGGTTATTACGAATCGCAGGCGCTGGCATGGGAACGCGCCGCGTTCATCCGCGCGCGTGCCTGCGCCGGCGATCGCGTGCTGGGGGAGCGTTTTCTCGATGGCGTGCGGCCGTTTGTGTGGCGCCGCGCGCTCGATTTCGGGGCGATCGGCGAGATCATGTCGATCTCGCGCCGGATTCGCGATCACCATGCGCAGGGCCAGGCCTTCGGGTCTGGTTTCGACCTCAAGCGCGGGCGCGGCGGAATCCGCGAGTGCGAATTCTTCGCCCAGATCCACCAGTTGATCCACGGCGGCCGCGATCCGGCGCTGCGCGTGCCCGCGACGCGCGATGCGCTGGCCGCGCTCGCCGCAGCCGATCGGATCGATGCCGATCAGGCGCAGATGCTGATCGATTCCTACACCGCGTTCCGCACGATCGAGCACCGCGTCCAGATGATCGACGATCGCCAGACGCACAGCCTGCCCACCGGCGAGGCGCTGGATCGCGTCGCGCGGCTGCACGGGTTGGGCACGGGTGACGCGTTGCTCGATCTGTTGCGCCCGCATGTCGAGGCGACCGCGCGCACCTATGATACGCTCGAGGCCGACGACACGCGGATGGTGCCGCGCGACCCGGAGCGCGTCGCCGAGCGGCTCGGCGCGCTGGGCTATCGCGACCCGCCCGAGGCGACGGCGCGGATCGAGCGCTGGCGCGCGGGCACCTATCCGGCGCTGCGCAGCCCGGCGGCGCGGCAAGCGCTTGAGGATGTGCTGGGCGGGCTGATCGAGGCACTGGGCGAGGCGCCCGATGCCAATGCCGCGCTGGCCCGGCTCGATACGATCCTGTCGCGGCTGTCGAGCGCGATCAATTTCTTCCGGCTGCTCGAAGCCCAGCCCGCGCTGGCGCGGCTGTTGGGGGCGATTCTGTCCCACGCGCCGCCGCTTGCCGAGACGCTGGGGCGCCGCCCGGAATTGTTCGACGGGCTGCTCGATGCCTCGGCGCTCGATCCGCTGCCCGATGTGCCGACGCTGGTCGCCGAGATGACCGCGCGCGAGACGGGGGACGATTACCAGCAATTGCTCGACCGCATCCGCCGGGTGGTCGGCGAACGCCGCTTCGCGCTCGGCACGCAGATCGTGGCGGGGGTGAGCGATCCGATCGAGGTGTCGGCGGGCTATGCGCGCGTAGCCGAGGCGGCGATCGAGGTCGGTGCGGCGGCCACGGTCGCCGAATTCGTCGCGCGCCACGGCCATGTGCCCGATAGCGAACTCGTGATCCTCGCGCTCGGGCGGCTTGGCGGCGCGGCGCTGACGCACGCATCGGATCTCGATCTGATCTATGTCTTCACCGGCGATTATGCCGCCGAATCCGATGGCGAGAAGCCGCTCGGCGCGGTGCATTATTACAACCGGCTGGCGCAGCGTATCTCGGGGGCGCTATCGGTGCCGACCGCGGCGGGGCCGCTCTATGAGATCGATACGCGGCTGCGGCCGTCGGGCAATCAGGGGCCGCTGACCGTCTCGCTCGACGGCTTCGCGCGTTACCAGCGCGAAAGCGCGTGGACGTGGGAGCATATGGCGCTGACGCGAATGCGGCCGGTGTTCGGATCGGCGGCGGCGCGGGCGGCGGTGATGGCGGTGGTGGCCGACGTGCTCGGCGGCGATCGGCCGTCGCGCGACATCGCCGCCGAGGCGGCGACGATGCGCAACGAGATGGCCGCGCACAAGCAGCCATTGGGGCCGCTCGACGCCAAATTGCTACCCGGCGGGCTGGTCGATCTCGAATTCGCGGTCCATGTCGAGCAACTCGTCCATCGCACCGGGTTCGATCCGCATCTCGGGGACGCGATCGATGCGCTGGCCGCGGCCGGGTTGATGCCGCCCGCGATGCGCATTGCGCACGATTTCCTCACCCGGCTGCTGGTGACGACGCGGCTGCTATCACCCGACGCGCAACCCCCGGCACCGGCCACGCAGGCATTGATCGCGCGCACGATGCGGCTCGACACCTGGGACGAGGTGGTTGCGACGCTGGAGACGACGCGGCAGGAGGTGCGTTCCTGTTGGCAATCGATCATTGGAGAAGCCTGATGGCGATCGAACCCGGTGCGGGCATCCCCGACGTGACACTGACGATGCCCGATGGCGGGCCGGTCAGGTTGCGCAATTTCGTCGGGGCACCCTTGGTCCTCTATTTCTATCCCAAGGACGATACCAGCGGCTGCACGCGCGAGGCGCAGGAATTCAGCGCGCGGCTCGACGCCTTCAAGGAGGCGGGCGCGGTGGTTCTGGGCGTATCGAAGGATAAGCCGGCAAAGCACCAGAAATTCATCGCAAAATATGATTTGACGGTGCCGCTGGCGTCCGATGAGGAGGGCGTCGCCCTCGCCGCGTTCGGGACGTGGATCGAAAAGTCGATGTACGGCCGCATTTATATGGGAATCGACCGCTCGACCTTTCTGTTCGATGCCGAAGGCGTGCTGGTGCGCGCATGGCGCAAGGTGCGCGTGCCCGGCCATGTCGAGGACGTGCTCGAGGCGGTCCGCGCGCTCGGGCGATGACCAGTTCCATTGCGCACGCCGCGCGTGCGGTGCTGCTGACGGCCGATCCCGCGGCGAAGGTGCGGCTGGCGCGTGCGACGGCACGGGCGTGGCGTCGGGGGCTCCTCCCGCACGATTTCGACGCGGCGATGCCCGATGTGCCGGCGCGGCCCGCCACACCCGAGCTGCTGCCGCCCAACCGGATGCCCAAGCGCGGCCGCGGTGGCTCCGTGCGGGGGCGGATCGCGTTCCTCCACGCGCTGGCGCATATCGAATTCGTCGCGATCGATCTCGCGTTCGACATGGCGGGGCGGTTCGGCGCCGAATTTCCGCGCGGCTTCGTCGATGACTGGATCGATGTCGGCGCCGACGAGGCGATGCATTTCGCGCTGCTCGATCGGCGGCTGAGGGTGCTGGGGAGCCATTACGGTGCGCTGCCCGCGCATGATGGCTTGTGGGAAGCGGCGCGCGACACCGCGCACGATGCGCTGGCGCGGCTGGCGGTGGTGCCGATGGTGCTCGAAGCGCGCGGGCTCGATGTGACGCCGGCCGCCATCGAGCGCTTTCAGGCAGCGGGCGATATCCCCAGCGCGCGCATTCTCGACCGGATCGTGCGCGATGAAATCCGGCATGTCGCGGCGGGGACGAGATGGTTCGAATCGGGGTGCGCGACGTATCGATTCGCCCCCGAAAAACATTGGCAGATGCTAGTCTCACAATATTTTCGTGGGGCCGTTAAGCCGCCGTTCAACGACTCAGCGCGTGGTGCAGCCGGTCTAACGCGGGATTATTACGAGCCCCTTGCCGATTTATAATACTTACGGGCAGTACTCTGCGTCGTTCACGGCAGGGCGGGGAACCGGTCGGAACACGAGGGAGCGGGTGCATCTCACCGCAGCCGCAACAACGGTCGCCGGGGAATAATGAACACGATTTCGACTACGTCCAACGCGGACTGGCGCGCCAGGTTCCGGACTTTCTTCACGACACGCGATTTCATCCTGCACGATGGGCGCGATTTGCGCCGGTTCAGCATCGGCGGCAAGACCCAGGCGGCGCTCGCCACGGTACTCGCGGTGACGCTGAGCTTTTCGGCTTATGGAGTCGCACAGGCGGGGATGTTTGCCGCCAGCGCTGCCGGGCTGGCCGATTCGACCTCGCCCGAAGCGCAGGTCGAGGCGATGCAGGCGAAGCTCGAGAAGATGAAGGCCGATGTCGCGGCGGTGAAGAGCGCGGCCCAGGCCCATGTCACCAAGGTCGAGCAGCGCCAGGAATGGATCGCGGCGGTGCTCGCGGGCCGATCGACCCCCGAGGAGATCGAAGCCGCGATGACCGGCAACGAGGAACTGGCAGCGCTTACCCCCGAATTGCGCGCCTCGCTCGGCCGCGTCGAGCAGCGCCAGGCCGCGCTCGCCGCACAGGCCGAGAAAGTGGCGGAACTCCGTTACAAGACGACCGCCGCGAAGCTGCGCAAGCTCGGCATCGATCCGCGCCGCTTTGCGGTGAAGGGCGACGCGATGGGTGGCCCCTATGAGCCCGTCGACGGCCGTGCCGCGAGTGCCGAGGCGCGCAGCGATGCGCAGTTCCGTTCGCTGTTCATGACCTGGAAGAAGCTCGATTCGCTTGAAAATGGCGTGATCGCGATTCCGTCGGTCCACCCCGTCAGCGCCGCCGACCTGCGCTTTTCGAGCTATTACGGCGTTCGCAGCGATCCGTTCCGCGGCAGCGCGGCGATGCACGCGGGCGTCGATATTCCCGGCCCCACGGGCACCCCGATCTACGCCACCGCCGACGGCATCGTCGAGCGCGCGGGGCGCGCGGGGGGATATGGCAATCTGGTCGAGATCGATCACGGCAAGGGGATCGAGACGCGCTACGGCCATCTCTCGAAGATCCTCGTCAAGCCCAACCAGCGCGTCAAGCGCGGGCAGGTCGTCGCGCTGATGGGCTCGACCGGGCGTTCGACGGGCAGCCATCTGCATTATGAGGTGCGCATCGACGGCCGCGCGGTCAACCCGATGCCATTCCTCCAGACCGCCGATTATCTGACCGCGCTTCAGGACAAGTCGCTCCATGCGATTCCGGCGGTGGCGGGCGGAGTCGAGATCGAGGATTGACGCCCCCTGCGGTGGGCGATCGGTTGCCGAGCCGCCCGCGACGCCCTATCTGCGGGGCATGACCAGTATATCCGATATCGCGCTCACGCCGGCGGCCGCGGCCCGCGTTGCGGCGATCGCCGAGCGGCAGGGCAAGCCGGCGGTCCTCAGGCTTTCGGTCGAGGGCGGCGGCTGCTCGGGTTTCCAATATCGATTCGGTCTCGCCGAGCAGATCGACGATGACGATATTCGCGTCGATACCGATGGTGCGGCGCTGGTGGTCGATCCGATCAGCCTCGATCTCGTGCGCGGCTGTTCGGTCGATTTCGTCGATTCGCTGGGTGGTGCGGCGTTCCGTGTCGAAAATCCGAATGCGGCGAGCGGCTGCGGCTGCGGTACCAGCTTCGCGGTTTGAGGCCTGTTTGAAACGGAGCGGGCCGGTGTCGATAATTGGACGAAAATCTTGAAAATCGTCACTTACAACGTCAACGGCATCAAGGCGCGGCTGCCGCGGCTGGTCGAATATCTGGCCGAGCAACAGCCCGATATCGTGTGCCTGCAGGAACTGAAATCGAGCGACGAGACCTTTCCCGAGGCGGATATCCGCGCGGCCGGTTACGGCGCGGTGTGGCATGGGCAGAAGGGGTTCAACGGGGTCGCGGTGCTCGCAAAGGGCATGGACCCGGTCGAGCGCCAGCGGGGGCTCGCGGGCGATCCCGAGGATGCGCACAGCCGCTATCTCGAGGTCGATATCGACGGGCTGACGGTCGCATCGATCTATCTGCCCAACGGCAATCCGCAGCCAGGGCCCAAGTTCGACTATAAACTCCAGTGGATCGATCGGCTGCGCGATCGTGCCCGTGCGCTGCTCGCCGAGGAACGGCCGGCGGTGCTGGCGGGCGATTACAATGTCATTCCCAATGACGACGATACCTATTCGGTGAGCGCGATGCAGGACGACGCGCTGATGCAGCCCGAAAGCCGCGCGGGTTATCGCGCCTTATTGGGACAGGGCTGGACCGACGCGCTCCGGACGCGGCATCCGGGTGGCGGGGTGTGGACCTTCTGGGATTATCAGGCGGGCGCGTGGCAGCGTGACGCGGGATTCCGCATCGATCATCTGCTGCTCAGCCCGCAGGCGGCCGATCGACTGGTCGATGCCGGGGTCGACAAGGAGTATCGCGGTCGCGAGCGTGCCAGCGACCATGCGCCGACCTGGGCGCGGCTGCGGTAGAGTTGATCGTCGTCATGCCGGATCGGTTCGATCAGAACCGGGCCGACTCTACCGATGCCCTTGACCGATACCGAGATCGGCGGGGCCGAAGGCGTGCGGGAGCAACGCGGACAGGAGGTGGGTTTCGATCGTCTCGCCGGTCATGCCCGCGCAATGGATCACGAGATCGCGGCCGCCCATCTGCGCGGCTTCGTTGAGGATCTGGCGGCAGCGACCGCAGGGACGGATCGGTGCAGTGCCTGTTGCGCCACCTTGTCCTATCGCGCCGCCGACGATTCCGATCGCGACCACATCGGCCAGCCGCCCCAGCGCGTTCGCGCTCGCCAGCGCGACGGTTTCCGCGCACAGCGACAAACCATAGCTCGCATTCTCGAAATTGGCGCCGGTGACGATGCTGCCGTCGGTGAGGCGCAGCGCCGCGCCCACCGCGAAGCGCGAATAAGGCGCGTGGGCGTTCGCAGCGACGGCGCGCGCGGCAGCGATCAGCGCGGCGGGATCGCTCATGGCGCGACCACATCCCACGTGACCGGCCCCTTGATGCCCTCGACCCGGCGGATGTCCGATGCCTGCCACACCCGCCACGGCCGGGGGCCGTAATCTGGTTCGAAGAAATTGCGCGCGCTCCAGATCGGCCGCGCGAACGAATTGGCGGGCTGATAGGCCTTGGCGACCGCCCTGGAAACCTTGAGCAGCATCGGTTCGCCTGTATGCGTTTCGGCGATGCGAAGGAAGGTTTCGAGCGCCGCGATCACCTCTGCGGGTTCGGGGCGGACGGCGCATTCGTCGGAGAAAGCGATGTCGAGTACCGCGGGCAGCGCGTCGGCGCTGCGCGGGAAGGTGGTGACGAAGGCATTGGCCTGCGCGCGTGCGGGGGTGCAGAACGACCAAAGATGAATCGCGCCGCGCCGCAGCCCGGCCGCCGCCGCACCGCGCCAATTGGCGGCAAAGCGCGGATCGCGCACCGCGCCGTCGGTGGCGCGGATATAGGCGAAATCGGCATCGTGCGCGGCGACATTGTTCCAGTCGATCTCGCCTTGTGCTGCGGAGACATGGAGGCCCTGGATCGGGTAGGTCTCGGGGCTTGGGCGCCAGTGGATCGCTTTGGTCCACGCGATCGTCGTGGCGATCGCCAGCACGATCAGAATCGCCCCGGCCCGCCCCACTCGGCTCTTGAGCACGCTCTTACCCCCTGATGTGCAGCACGCACAGCAGCGTGAACAGCCGCCGCGCGGTATCGAAATCGACCTCGATCTTGCCGCCCAGCCTCTCTCTCAGCAAGTCGGCGGCGTCGTTGTGGATCGCGCGGCGAGCCATGTCTACCGTCTCGATCTGCTGCGGGGTGGCGGCGCGGATCGCCTGATAATAGCTGTCGCAGATCGCGAAATAGTCGCGGATCGGGCGCTTGAAACGGCCGAGCGCGAGGACATGCGTTTCGAGATGGCTGCGATCCTCACGATCGATCCGGAGTGCGAGGCGCCCTTCCTCGACCGTGAGCGCCAGCCGGTACGGCCCCGCATAGCCGTCGGCATGCCGCTTCTGCGGCGCGAAATGATTGCCCTCGAGCAGATCGTAGATCGCGATCCGGCGTTCCTGCTCAACATCGGCGTTGCGCCACAGGATGGTACGCTCGTCGAGGTGCACGTCGATGATCCGGGGATCGGCCATGTCCCGCCTATCGGCGAGCGGGCGAGGGGAATCAATCGGTTCCACGTTATCCACAGCAGGGAGAACGCATCTTGGCTTTGAGAGCCTCGCCAATCGGGTTAGAGCGGTTGCCATGGCCACCATTGCTCTCGCCCCCCCGGCGCCCGCCGCCGACGGCCCCGCGCTGCCGCAAAATGTCGAGGCCGAAGCGGCGCTGCTCGGCGCGATGATGATCGACAATCGCGTTGCCGACGACGTGGTCGACCGACTCGAGGAGGAGCATTTCTACGAGCCCGTCCACGGTCGTATCTTCACCGCGATCCGCACGCTGCGCGCCAGCGACATGCTCGCGACGCCGGTAACGCTGCGGCCGCTGTTCGAGGCCGATGAGGGGATGCGCGAACTGGGCGGCCCGGCATATCTTGCGCAGCTCACCGGATCGGGGGCGGGACTGATCGGCGCCAAGCAATTCGCGCAGCAGATCTACGATCTCGCGATGCTGCGGGCGCTGGTCTCGGTGGGGCGGACGCTGGTCGATCGTGCGCTCGACACCTCGGAGGAGGTCAATCCGCGCGCGCAGATCGAACTCGCCGAGGAAGAATTGTTCAAGGTCGCCGCCGACGGCGGCGGCGCCAACGCGGCCAAGACTTTTGCGCAGGCGACGACGCTGGCGGTCAAGATGGCCGAACGCGCGCTCGATTCGGGCGGCAATGTGTCGGGGATCACCACCGGGCTCGATTCGGTGAACACCAAGATCGGTGGGCTGCATCGTTCCGACCTGCTGATCCTCGCCGGGCGCCCCGGCATGGGCAAGACCTCGCTCGCCACGAACATCGCCTTCAACGCGGCGCGGCGCTGGATGCGCGACATGGAGGACGGCATCGCCCCGGAGAAGTCGGTGGGCGCCAAGGTCGCGTTCTTCAGCCTCGAAATGTCGGCGGATCAGTTGGCCACGCGTATTCTGGCCGAACAGTCGCGGATCAGTTCCGAAGCGTTGCGCATGGGCAAGATCAGCCGGACCGAATTCGGCCAGCTCGCCGCCGCGGCCGCACAGCTCGAAAATCTACCGCTGTTCATCGACGATACCGCCGGCCTGTCGATCGGCGCGCTCCACACGCGGATGCGGCGGCTGCAACGGCGCAACAACCACGAAATCGGGCTGGTGGTGGTCGATTATCTCCAGCTTCTTTCGGGGTCGGGACGCAGCAGCAACGACAATCGCGTGCAGGAAATCTCCGAGATCAGCCGTGGGCTCAAGACGCTCGCCAAGGATCTCAACGTGCCCGTACTCGCGCTGTCGCAGCTCAGCCGTGCGGTCGAGCAGCGCGAAGACAAGCGGCCGCAGCTTTCGGATCTGCGCGAATCGGGATCGATCGAGCAGGATGCCGACATGGTGCTGTTCGTGTTCCGCGAGGATTATTACGTTGCCGCCAAGGAGCCCAAAATCCCGATGGAGGGCGATTCGGCCAAGGTCTTCGAGGATCACGCCGCCTGGGCCAACCAGATGCGCGAGATCGACGGCATCGCCGAGCTGATCGTCGCCAAGCAGCGCCACGGCGCCACCGGACGGGTACGGCTGCGGTTCGAGCCCGAGGTAACGCGCTTCAGCGATCTGGCGAGCGACGATTACCGGAACGCGCCGAGCTTTTGAGTAACCTACCGGGTACGCCGCTGCGCGTTGTGCCGGTCCGGGCTTCCGCCTAGAGGAAGGGTTCCTCACCCGGCTTGTCGGGAACGTGGATGCCGCATTCGACCTTTTCCCAGCCACGCCAGCGGCCCGCGCGGGGGTCTTCGCCGGGCTGGACCTTGCTCGTGCACGGCGCGCAACCGATCGAGGGATAGCCGTCGGCGACCAGCGGATGCGGGGGCAGCGCGTGCGTTTCGAAATAGGCGGCGATGTCTTGCCGCGACCAGCTTGCGAGCGGGTTGATCTTGAGCCGCCCGGCGGTGTCGGTGGTGTCGATCTCGAACCGGGGGAGGCCGGCACGGGTCGTCGACTGGAAGCCCTTGCGGCCGGTGAAGGTCGCGTCGAACCCGGCAAGCGCGCGCGCCAGCGGCCGAACCTTGCGAATCTCGCAGCAGCCGTCGGGATCGTACGACCAGCGCAGCCCGGTTTCGTCGCGCGTGGCGAGATCGGCCGGATCGGGGGTGAGGTTGACGAGATTGAGCCCCAATTGCCCGGCGAGCAGATCGCGATAGGCGAGCGTTTCGTCGAAATGCTTGCCGGTATCGAGAAACAGCACCGGCAGATCGGGTGCAATCCGGGTCACCAGATGCAGCAGCACCGCCGATTCGGCGCCGAACGACGAAATGATCGCGGCGTTGCCGATCAGATCGTCGGCGATCACGGCCGCCAGCATCTCGCCCGCGTCATGACCGCGGAACAGATTGTTGAGCCGGATCGCCTCGGCCTGGGTGAAGCGCGGGCCGGTATCGATGATGTCCAGCGCGCGGCTAGCCATGCCGCAATTTCCACACCGGCACCGCGTCGTCGGCGGCATGCTGATAAACATAAGGGTAGATCGTCAGCAGCCGCTCGACCGTTTCGGGATCGAGCGGGGCATCGGGGGCAAAGGCATCGAAGCCGCAGCGGCGCATGAACAGCAGTTCGTCGACCAGCACGTCGCCGGTCGCCCTGATCTCGCCGGTATAACCTGATTCGCGCAGGATGCGCGCCGACGAATAGCCGCGGCCGTCGCGGAAGCGCGGGAAATCGACTTCGACCAGCCGCACGCGATCGAGCACGGGGAGCAGCAGGCGAACGTCGTCGCCGGCCTCGATCCGCACCGAGACGGCGCCGTCCTGATCGAGGAACGCGTCGAGCGATACCGCCGGCTCTTCGGCGGGCTGATCGTCGCGGAAGCGCAGAATATCATCCATAAATGGCCTCCTTGAACGGCTCCATGCCGACGCGGCGGTAGGTATCGAGAAAGCGCTCGCCGTCGGTGCGCAGGCTGCGGTAGGTTTCGATCGCCTTTTCGACCGCATCGACCACGCCGTCCTCGTCGAAGCCAGGGCCGGTGATCTTGGCGAGCGTGGTATCTTCGGCCCCCGAACCGCCGAGCAGAAGCTGGTAGTTTTCGGTGCCCTTCCGATCGACCCCGAGGATGCCGATATGCCCGGCGTGGTGGTGTCCGCAGGCGTTGATGCAGCCCGAAATCTTGATCTTGAGCTCACCCAGATCCTGCTGGCGTTCGATGTCGGCGAAACGCTGGGCGATCTTCTGCGCGACCGGCGTCGAGCGCGCATTGGCGAGGCTGCAATAATCGAGCCCTGGGCACGAGATGATGTCGGTGACCAGATCGAGGTTGACGTCGCCCAGCCCGGCGGCGTCGAGCGCCTGCCAGACCGCGGGCAGATCGGCCTTGCGAACGTGCGGCAGAACGATGTTCTGGGTGTGCGCGACGCGCACCTCGCCCAGGCTGTAGCGCTCGGCGAGATCGGCCACCACGTCGAGCTGGTCGGCGGTGATGTCGCCGCCGATGCCCGCGATCGCCTTCAGGCTGATATTGACGATCGCATAACCCGGCGCCTTGTGCTCGGCGAGCTGGCGATCGACCCACAAAGCGAAATCGGGGTCTGTGCGATCGATCTCCTCGGACAGCCCGGTTTCGAACGCGGGCGGCGCGAAATAGGCGGCGATGCGATCGAATTCGGCGCGCGGCGGATCGGTGCCGAGCGTCGCGATATGCGCATATTCTTCCTCGACCTGACGTGTGAATTCCTCGACGCCAAGTTCGTGGACGAGGATCTTCATCCGCTGCTTGTGGATATTGTCACGCCGCGCGTGACGGTTCCACACCCGCAGGATCGCCTGGCAATAGCTGAACAGTCGATCGGCCGGGCAGAAGGCGCGGATCAACTCGGCGATGAACGGGGTGCGCCCCATGCCGCCGCCGGCATAGATTTCGAAACCCTCTTCGCCCGCCTCGTTGCGCACCAGGCGCAGCCCTACGTCGTGCCAGCGGATCGCGGCACGATCGCCGGGCGCGGCGGTGAAGGCGAATTTGAACTTGCGCGGCAGGTAGCTGAACTCGGGATGGAAGGTCGTCACCTGACGCAGCAACTCCGCCCAGGGGCGCGGATCGGCGATCTCGTCGGCCGCCGCCCCCGCATAATGATCCGCCGAGATGTTACGGATGCTCTCGCCCGAGGTCTGGATCGCATGGAGCTGGACCTTGGCGAACTCGGCCAGAATATCGGGCGTCTGTTCGAGCTTGATCCAGTGGAACTGGATGTTCTGGCGCGTGGTGAAATGCCCGTAGCCGCGATCGTAGGTGCGTGCGACATGGCCGAGCATCCGCACCTGATCGGGGTTGAGCGTGCCGTACGGAATCGCGATCCTGAGCATATAGGCGTGGAGCTGGAGGTAGAGCCCGTTCTTGAGCCGGAGCGGCTTGAACTGGTCCTCGGTCATGTGGCCGGCGATGCGGCGCTGCACCTGATCGCGAAATTCCTCGACGCGGGCGTCGACGATTTGCTGGTCATATTGGTCGTAACGATACATGTCAGATCACCCAGTTGCCGGCCTGCGGGTCAGCGGGCTTGAGCGTGAGATCGGGGCGCACGGTGGGCCCCAGCGCCCGAATGCGATGCTTGATGTGCGCGGGGCGGGGCCCTTGCGGGGTCGCCTCGGCATCGATGACGACGGGGCCGTTGACGCGGCGCGCGCCTTCCTCGGCGGCGGCGATCGCATCGCCTTCTTCGCCGACATCGACGGCATCCTCGATATGGATCGACCAGTCACTGCCGGTCCACCAGGTGACCGCGCCGGTGCGCAGATCGTTGCCGGTAAGGAGCTTCACGCTACAGTCTCCGCGATACGTGCCCAGCGGGCGAGTTTGTCCTGCGCGTCGGAAAGCTCGACGACCTCGCCGACGACAATGATCGCCGGGCTCTCAACCTGCTCGCGGGTCACCATCGCGCCCAGATCGGCAAGCAAGGTCTTGAGCGCGCGGGCGCCGTCAAGCGTGCCCTTTTCGAGCACCGCGACCGGCATGTCGGGGGCAACGCCGTCCGCCATCAATTTGTCGGCGATGTCGCCCGCGGTGGCGACGCCCATGTAGATCACCAACGTGCGGCCTTGCCCGGCGAGCCCCGACCAATTCTGGTCGGTGAGCCCCTTGCACTGGCCCGCGACGAAGCTGACCGCCGAGCTGTAATCGCGATGCGTGAGCGGCAGCATCGCTTCGGCGGCGCAGCCGAGCGCTGCCGACACGCCGGGGATCACCTCGACGCGAAGCCCCGCCGCGCGGACCGCTTCGACTTCCTCGCCGCCGCGGCCGAAGACGAACGGATCACCGCCCTTCAGGCGCACCACGATCGACCCCACGCGGACATGCGCGACGATCAGCGCATTGATCGCGTCCTGCGACAGCGTGTGGCGCGCGCGTTTCTTGGCGACCGAAATCCGCTGCGCCGACGCCGGGGCGAGATCGAGGACGCGCGGGTCGATCAGTCCGTCATGGACGACGACATCGGCTGATTGCAGCGCATCGACCGCACGCACGGTGAGCAGGCCGGGATCACCCGGACCGGCACCGACCAGGATGACGCGCCCACGCGCGCCGGGATCGAGGAGACTAACCATGGTGCAGCATCTGGCGTGCGCGGCACCGGACCACAATTCATGCTTGCTTGGGGCAGGGGTAGCGGAGCTTTCGCGGGCGTGGCGGCCTGGGTTGACAATGTGGTGAAGCGGCCCCTCAGGCCGTCAGCACCCGATCGTCGAACAGCCCGAAGGCGAGCGTCGACGCGTAGAGCGCGACCGCGCGATCGCGGGGCATCGTCGAGGCCCATTTGCGCATGTCGAACGCGGCATTTTGCAGCGCCATCAGCGTCTGCGCCGCGATCAGCGGATCGATCGCGCGCACCGATCCGCCGGCGATGCCATCGGCGATGGTGCCGGCATAGCGGCGCGCGATCCGGTTCGAGCGATCGACCATCGCCTGTCGCACCCCCGGCGGAAGGCCGTGCAGCGCCGTGGTGCGCAGCAACGGCCCGCGTTCCGAAAATTGGACGTCGAGCAGCGTCGCGATGATGCTCGACAACCGATGCCACTGCGCACCGCCGCGCTGATCGGCGAGCCGCTGCGTTGTGGCGATCGTATCGAAGCTGCGCTTGTAGCAGGCGATGACGAGATCATCTTTGGCATCGAGATGATGGTAGAAACTACCCTTGGTGACGTTCAATTCGCTCGCGATCCGCTGCACCGAGGCGCCGCGATAGCCGAGTTCGTTGATGAGGCGCGTGGCGGCACGCAGGAATTGCTCGCGCCCCGGCTCGGCCTGATCGTGTTCGAGGTCGATCAGATCGGGGGCCCATTGCTCGTCCGACGCGGCGATCCCGTGCGCGAACACCTCCATCAGCCGCTGCTCGACGCGATCATATTGATCGGGATCGTAGCGATCGAGCCAGACCGGAAGCCAGAAGGTGTTCTCGAGCAACACGTGCGCGCGCGCGCCGAACAAATCGTGCCGCGCCTTGTCGGTGACGTTGCCCCATAGCGCGCGCGTCTTGCGGAACACCTCGCGCCAGCCCGCGAGCAGCGGTTCGCGATACGGTTCCTCCATCGCCCGCAGATCGGACAGCACCGCGAACGCGGTCTCCTCGCCGCGCTCGATCCGGCCGAGGCGCGCCATGTTGATCGCGAGATAGCGTGAGACGCGGGCCTCGGGGGTCGGCTCTTTGTGCGCCTCGTCGAGCATCGCCATCAGCGTGTCGAGCGTATGCTCGAAACAGGCCGCGGCGAGATCGTCCTTGCGTTTGAAATAGTAAGTGACGCTGGTGGTGTTGAGCCCGACCCGCCGCGCGACATCGGCGAAGGTCATCCCCTTCGCGCTCTGGGCGTTGATCGTCTCGGCGGCGGCGGCGAGAATCGCATCGCGCTTGGCACGAAATCGCTTCGTGCCGCCATCGTCGCTCTGTGATACCGGTTGCGCCCCGTGCATGTTGCTAGATTACCAGCTTCGTTTCGAAGGAACAGTAGCTTTTTGCGCCGAGGCGAGATCGTGGCGCTTGAAGGTCAGAGGCGACGCTGAAGGGCGGTGAGAGCGCTTTACCGAATATCGGGTATGGACTAGGCTGAAGCCGAAGCGACACGGGAAGGGATGGCGGTATGGATTTCACGCTTTCGGACCGCGAGACGCACTGGCGCGATCGCGTGCGCGATTTCATCGATCGCGAGATCCGTCCGCGGCAGGCCGAACACGATGCCGAGGCGGATGATGGCGAGCGCTGGAAAGTGCTTGGCGTCATCGAAGAGGTCAAGGCGAAGGCGAAAGCCGCGGGGCTATGGAATTTCTTCATGCCGCCGCAATCGGGCCGCGTCCATGTCGACGATTCGTTCGTGTTCGAGGGCGAACAGCTCACCAATCTCGAATATGCGTTATGTGCCGAGGAAATGGGCAGGATCGGCTGGGCGAGCGAGTGTTTCAACTGCTCGGCGCCCGATACGGGCAATATGGAAGTGTTCCACCGCTACGGCACGCGCGCGCAGAAGGAACGCTGGCTCCGCCCGCTGATGAACGGCGAGATCCGCTCCGCCTTCCTGATGACCGAGCCCGCGGTCGCCTCGTCCGACGCCACCAATATCCAGACCAGCATGGTGCGTGACGGCGACCATTATATCGTCAACGGCCGCAAATGGTGGTCGAGCGGAGTCGGCGATCCCCGCTGCAAGGTCGCGATCCTGATGGGCAAGACCGACACGCAAGCCAGTCGCCACACCCAGCAATCGATGCTGATCCTCGAGATGGAGACGCCCGGGGTCACGATCGAGCGGATGCTGTCGGTCTATGGTTATGACCACGCCCCGCACGGCCATGGCGAAGTGCTGCTCGAAAACGTCCGTGTGCCGGTCGAGAATATGCTGCTCGGCGAGGGGCGCGGCTTCGAGATCGCGCAGGGGCGCCTCGGGCCGGGGCGCATCCACCATTGCATGCGCACGATCGGGGTGGCGGAAGCCGCGATCGAGGCGATGGCCAAACGGCTGCTGACCCGCGTCGCGTTCGGCAAGCGCATCGCCGATCATTCGGTGTGGGAACAGCGGATCGCCAAGGCGCGGATCGATATCGAGATGACGCGGCTGTTGTGCCTCAAGGCCGCCGACATGATGGACAAGGCGGGCAACAAGGCGGCGCAGCAGGAAATCGCGATGGTCAAGGTGGCGGCGCCGACGATGGCGCTCCAGATCCTCGACGATGCGATCCAGGCGCATGGCGGCGGCGGGGTGAGCCAGGATTTCGGGCTTGCGCACGCCTGGGCTGCGATGCGGACGCTGCGTTTCGCCGACGGCCCCGACGAGGTTCACAATCGCGCGATCGCACGGCACGAATTCGGGAAATATGCCGATCTGCCCGATGCGGTGGCAGCGAAGGAAATGGTGCGGCGCTAGTCGGCAATCGGTTACGGACGTTGGAGGTAGGCTCTTGAAAGCAGCGGTTCTTTTTGAAGCCGGTCAACCACTCCGAATCGAGGAGGTGGCGATCGCCAAACCCGGCCCGCACGAGGTGCTGATCCGCACCGCCGCGGTCGGCGTGTGCCGATCCGATCTGCATTTCGTCGATGGCGCCTATCCGCATCCGATGCCGACGATCCCGGGGCACGAGGCGGCGGGCGTGGTCGAAGCGGTGGGCGACGAGGTGCGCACGGTGAAGCCCGGCGATCACGTCGTTTCCTGTCTGTCGGCCTATTGCGGACATTGCGAATTCTGCGTCACCGGCCGGATGTCGCTGTGCGTCGCGCCCGACACCAAGCGTGCCAAGGGCCTGCCGCCGCGGCTGAGCATGGGCGACCAGATTATCCACCAGATGCTCAACCTGTCGGCTTATGCCGAACAGATGCTGATCCACGAACATGCCTGCGTGGCGATCGATCGCGACATGCCGCTCGATCGCGCAGCGATTCTGGGCTGCGCGGTGACGACGGGCGCGGGGGCGGTGTTCAATGCCACCGACGTGACGCCGGGCGAGAGCGTGTGCGTCGTCGGCTGCGGCGGCGTCGGGCTGGCGGCGATCAACGCGGCGAAGATTGCCGGCGCGGGCAAGATCATTGCGGTCGATCCGGTCGCCGACAAGCGTGCGCTCGCGACGAAACTGGGCGCGACGCACGTTGTCGATGCGCTGTCGGAAAACGCGGCCGACGAGGTGATCGAGATCACGCGCGGCGGCGTCGACCACGCGATCGAGGCGGTCGGGCGGCCGCAATCGGCGGCGACCGCGGTCAAGGTGCTGCGCCGCGGCGGCACCGCGACGATCCTCGGGATGATGCCGCTGGCCGAGACGGTGGGCCTGTCCGCGCTCGACCTGCTGTCGGGCAAAAGGTTGCAAGGCGCGCTGATGGGGGCAAACCGCTTTCCGGTCGAGATTCCGCGGCTGGTCGATTTTTATCTGCGTGGGGCGCTCGATCTCGACACGATCATCGCCGAGCGGCTGCCGCTCGACCGGATCAACCACGCGTTCGACGAACTCCGCAAGGGCGACGCGACCCGATCGGTGGTGGTATTCTGAGGGGGCGTTATGACCGGCGAGATCAACATTGTCGCGGTCGGTGAGAAGGATCGGCTCGACGAGGCGAGGCTGACCGCGTGGATGGAAGCCAATGTCGCGGGGTTCCGCGGGCCGCTCACCTACGCCAAATTCGCCGGGGGGCAATCGAACCCGACCTATCGCATCGACAGCCGCTCGGGCAGCTATGTGCTGCGGCGCAAGCCGTTCGGGCCGTTGCTGCCTTCCGCGCACGCGGTCGATCGCGAATATCGACTGATCGCCGGGCTGCACCCGACCGGTTTTCCGGTCGCGCGGCCTTATGGGCTGTGCACCGACGAGAGCGTGATCGGGGCGATATTCTATGTGATGGGCTATGCCGACGGGCGTAATCTGTGGGACGGGACGCTGCCCGATTATGGGCCTGCCGAGCGCACCGCGCTCTACCATGCGATGGGCGATACGCTGGCGGCGCTGCACGGCACCGATTACGTGCGCGTGGGGCTGGGCGATTACGGCAAGCCGGGCAATTATTTCGAACGCCAGGTCGCGCGCTGGACCAAGCAATATCGCATGAGCGAAACCGAACACATGCCCGAGGTCGAGCGGCTGATCGACTTTCTCGCCGCGACGATCCCGCCGCAGACGCGGACCGGAATCGTCCACGGCGATTACCGCATCGACAATATGATCTTCGCGAAGGAGGCGCCCGACGTCATTGCGGTGCTCGACTGGGAATTGTCGACGCTGGGCGATCCGCTCGCCGATTTTTCGTATTTTCTGATGAGCTGGGTGACCGCGCCCGAGGGGCGATCGGGGGTCATGGGGCGGACCGGGCCCGAGACCGGCATCCCGACGATCGAGGCCATGACCGAGCGCTATTGCGCGGCAACGGGACGCGACGGAATGCCCGGTCTGGATTGGTATTTCAGCTACAATCTGTTCCGCCTGACGGGCATCGTCCAGGGGATCAAGAAGCGGATCGTCGACGGCACCGCCTCGAGCGCGCAGGCCGAAAAATCGGCAGCGCAGGTCTATCGGCTGGCGAAGGCGAGCTGGGATTTCGCGGTCAGGGCGGGGGCGGAATAACGGCCCGTGCGAACGGAGGTGACCATGCGTTTCGAGGGCAAGTCGATCATCGTCACGGGGGCAGGTTCCGGGATCGGGCGAGCGACCGCGCGCCTGTTCGCGGGCGAGGGCGGGCAGGTGATCGTCGCCGATCGGACCGAGGGTGCCGATGAGACCGCGGCGATGATCGTGCAGGATGGCGGCACCGCGCAGGCGATCCGGATCGATGCGGGCAACGAGGATGATGTGGCGCGCGCCGTCGCGCTGGCCTGTGAGCGGTTCGGCGGGCTCGACGTGGTTTATGCCAATGCCGGGATCGCCGGCGGTATTCCCGGCCTGTTCGAGGATACGCCTGAGACGTGGGCGGAGGTATTACGAGTCAATCTCATCGGCCCGTTCCTCGCAATCAAGCACGCCGCGCCCCGGATCGTCGAGCGCGGCAAGGGAGCGATCGTGTGCACGGCGAGCGTCGCGGGCTTGCGATCGGGCGCGGGCGGCCCGGCCTATTCGGCCTCGAAGGCGGGCGTCATCAGCCTCGTCCAGCTTGCCGCGCAGCAATTGTCGGGCTCCAATGTCCGCGTCAACGCGATCTGCCCCGGCTTGATCGAGACCGGGATGACGAAGCGCGCCTACGACTATGCCCGCGAGCAGGGCAAGGAGGACCGGATCGGCCGCCTCAATCCGCTGCGGCGCGGCGGCGAGCCCGAGGAGATCGGCCGGGTCGCGCTGTTCCTTGCCTCGGACGAGGCGAGCTACATCAACGGGCAGGCGATCGTCGTCGATGGCGGGCTGTCGTCGAGCCATCCGGTGACGCGACAGGAATTCGGCAAGACCGCCGTGTGACCATGCGATCGGGCACGATGGCTGCAGGCGGAGGTCGAACGGGATGACGCCGCCGCCGAATCGGGCTAAGCGCGCCACCCACATGCCGGTCAATATCCTCCACCTCCACTCCGCCTTCGATCTCGGCGGCAAGGAAGCGCGCGCGGTGCGGCTGATGAACGCGTTCGGCGATGCGGCGCGGCATACGATCGTGTCGGGGGTGCCCGACGCGCTATCGGCACGCGACGCGATCGCGCCGGGCATCAAATACGAGATCGCGCAGGACCCGCCGGCGTTGACCGGCCGGCCATCGGTCGCGCGGTTCGAGGCGCTGGCGCGCTACATGCGGCGGTTCGATCTGGTGCTGACCTATAATTGGGGCGCTGTCGACGGGGTGATGGCGCGCCGCGCCTTTTCCAAGGGCGCGCCGCCGCTGATCCACCACGAGGACGGTTTCAACGCCGACGAGGCGGATCATCTCAAGATCGAACGCAACATGTATCGCCGGATCGCGCTGGGCGCGGCGGCGGCGCTGGTGGTGCCCTCGGTTCTGCTCGAAAAGATCGCGACCCAATATTGGAAGCAGCCCGCCGCCAGGCTGCACCGCATCCCCAACGGCATCCCGACCGGGCTCTATGCGGCCAGGCCCGATCCCAGGGCGATCCCCGGCTTTCGCCGCAAGCCGGGCGAGTTGGTGGTGGGATCGCTGGCCGGGCTGCGGGCGGTGAAGGATCTGCCGATGCTGCTGCGCGCGTGCGCGGGCGTGCCGGGCAAGCTCAGGATCGTGATCGTTGGCGAAGGCCCCGAACGCGCGGCGATCGAAAACGCGGCCGCGCTGGTCGGGCTCGGTGACCGCCTGCATCTGCCGGGCTTTCTGCGCGAGCCGCATCGTTTCGTCGGGCTGTTCGATATTTTCGCGCTGTCTTCGAAAAGCGAGCAATTCCCGATCTCGGTGATCGAGGCGATGGCGGCGGGGCTGCCGATCGCGTCGCCCTCGGTCGGCGATGTCGGCCAGATGGTATCCGAAGCCAATTGGCCGTATATTGCGCCGCATGTCGATGCGGTGGAACTGCGCGACATGATCACCATGCTGGCCGGCGACAAGGCGACGCGCGTGGCGGTGGGCGCTCACAATCGGGCGAAAGCGCAGGCGATGTTCGACGAGAATGTGATGATCGCGCGTTATGCCGCGCTCTATGCCGACTCGATCGGGCGGCCCGGTATTTTCGGCTAGCGCATCGTCCGAAAAAATGGGACGCGATTTTTCGCAAACAGCGATGCGATAACAAGGGATTAGAGCAAGCTTCCCGAGTCGGGTCCAACCTAGCTTGCGTCAGGCGGCGAAAGTGTTCGCGTCGCGGCGGCGCGCCGTTATAAGCGGCGTCGATTCAATTGGAGGTATGCGTGTTCAAAGGCGTGAAGCCCATCGTCTACAACGGCCGCGAAGTCTGGCCGCTGATCGAGGGGGGGAAGGGCGTTTCTGCGACGAACCATGCCAGTACCGGCGCTTGGGCGGCGGCGGGCGGGATCGGGACGATCTCGGCGGTCAACGCCGACAGCTATGATCCCGACGGCAAGATCATCCCGCAGGTCTACAAGGCATTGACCCGGCGCCAGCGGCACGAGGAGTTGGTTGAATACGCGATCGAAGGCGCGGTGCAGCAGGTGCAGCGTGCCCACGAGATTGCGGGAAACCGGGGTGCGATCAACATCAACGTGCTGTGGGAAATGGGGGGTGCGCAGCGCGTGCTCCACGGCGTGCTTGAACGGACGCGCGGGCTGGTCGCGGGGGTAACCTGCGGCGCGGGGATGCCGTACAAGCTGTCCGAGATCGCGGCGTCGTACAACGTCAATTATCTCCCGATCGTCAGTTCGGCGCGCGCCTTTCGCGCGCTGTGGAAGCGTGCCTATTCGAAGGCGTCCGAGTGGCTGGCGGCGGTGGTCTATGAAGATCCGTGGCTCGCGGGGGGGCATAACGGCCTGTCCAACGCCGAAGACCCGCTGAAGCCCGAAGACCCGTATCCGCGCGTCAAGGCGCTGCGCGAGACGATGCGCGAAGGCGGGATTTCGGACGATGTGCCGATCGTGATGGCGGGCGGCGTCTGGTATCTGCGCGAGTGGGAAAACTGGATCGACAACCCCGAATTGGGCACGATCGCCTTCCAGTTTGGCACCCGCCCGCTGCTGACCAAGGAAAGTCCGATCCCGCAAGGGTGGAAAGACAAGCTGCTCGAGATCGAGCCCGACGAGGTGCTGCTGCACCAGTTTTCGCCGACCGGTTTCTATTCGAGCGCGGTGCGCAATCCGTTCCTCCGCAATCTCGAGGCGCGCTCGGAACGGCAGATCCCGTTCTCGACGCAGGAAGCGGGCGACCACACCTTCCAGCTCGATGTCGGCGTGAAGGGCAAGAATTTCTGGGTGACGCGCAACGACCTGCTGCGCGCGCGGACGTGGTTCGGCGAGGGCTTCACCGAGGCGCTCAAGACCCCCGACAACACGCTCGTCTTCGTCACCGATGCCGAGAAGAAAGACATCCGCAAGGATCAGGCCGATTGCATGGGCTGCCTCAGCCAGTGCCTGTTCTCGTCCTGGGCCGATACCGACACCAATTCGACCGGCCGGCTGGCCGATCCGCGCAGCTTCTGCATCCAGAAGACCCTGCAGGATATCGCGCACGGCGGCCCGGTTGAAAACAATCTGATGTTCGCCGGCCATTCGGCATCGAACTTCAGGCGCGATCCCTTCTATTCGAACGGGTTCGTGCCGACGGTGAAGCAACTCGTCGATCGAATCCTGACCGGGGATTGATGATGGGGGCGGGGGCTTCGCCGGGAGCCCCTCAGAGTCGATCCGGTTCTCATTGAACCGGACCGTCCCTGGATTATCTTTTGTTTGCTGTTATTTCCGAGCCGCCGGATGATTCCATCCGGCTCGAAATCACGCTAGATCCAGCCTTCGAGCACCTGATCGGGGGGGCGGTGGCCATCGACCCAGACGCGGATGTTGGCGATGACCTTGTCGCCCATCGCCGCGCGGCCCTCGATCGTGGCTGAGCCCATATGCGGGAGCAGCGTCACGTTGGGGAGCGCCACTAGGCGTGGATCGAGCGCGGGTTCGTGCTCGTAGACGTCGAGCCCGGCGCCGGCGAGTCGCCCTTGTTCGAGCGCCGCGATCAAGGCGGTCTGATCGATAATCTCACCGCGCGCCGTATTGATGATATACACATGCTCGCCGAGCAGCGCGATCCGCCGCGCGTCGATCAGATGCTCGGTCTGCTCGGTATGCGGGGCGTTGATCGAGACGATGTCGGCGATGCGCAGCATGTCATCGAGATCGGCGTGCCAGATCGCGCCCAATTGCGCTTCGAGCACCTGCGGCAACCGGTGGCGGTTATGGTAATGGACCGACAGGCCGAAAGCGCGTGCGCGCGCGGCGACCGCCTGGCCGATCCGGCCCATGCCGACGATTGCCAGTTTCTTGCCGCCGATCCGCCGCCCGAGCATCCCGCCGGGGCTCCAGCCCTTCCAGTCGCCTGAGCGGATCAGCTTCTCGCCATCGACCAGCCGGCGCGGCACCGCGAGGATCAGCGCCAGTGTCATATCGGCGGTGTCCTCGGTGAGCACGCCGGGGGTGTTGGTGACGATGATGTCGCGCGCGCGCGCGGCCTGCAGCGCGATATGATCGACCCCCGCGCCGTAATTGGCGATCAGCCGCAGGCGTTCGCCCGCGCCTTCGATCAGCCCTGCGTCGATCACGTCGGTGACAGTGGGGACGAGCACGTCGCACGTCGCCATCGCCTCGGCGAGCTGACCGCGCGTCATGGGCGTGTCGGTGCGGTTGTTGGTGGTGTCGAACAGCGCCTCCATCCGTTCCATCACCGCATCGGTGAGTTCGCGGGTCACCACTACCTTGGGGCGGGCTTGTCTCGTTTCGGGCATGGCATCGGCTTGGCGCGCGTGAGCGCTTGCGTCAACGGTGGTTGAAGGCGCACGAGGCTTCGGCCTAGGGTTGCCGCGGTATGCGGTTCAGGGGACGACGAATGCGATTGTGGGCCTGGTGCGTTTTTTTCGTGACGGCGCTGGGCCTTGCCGTGGTCGCGACCGAGGATGTGAGGGCGCAGAAGCGGGAGACGCCGTATTATGCGTCGATCGCGGCGAGCAAGGCGCGGATGCGCACCGGGCCCGCGCGCACCTATCCGGCGACATGGCTCTATGTGCGCGCCGATCTGCCGATCAAGGTGGTTGCGATCTATCGCGACTGGCGCAAGGTCGAGGACCCCGACGGCACGCAAGGGTGGATGCTTGTCAGTTTGCTGTCATCGCAGCGTACCGCGATTGTCCGCGATACAATCGTTGAACTGCGCGCAGCGCCCAATGCCGGCGCGGCGGTCAATTGGCGCGCCGAGCCCGGCGTGGTCGGCCGGATCAGCAAATGTAGCGAAAGCTGGTGCTGGTTCGCTGTCGGCCGCCGTGGCGGTTTCGTCGAGAAGGCGCATTTGTGGGGCGTTGATCAGAGCGAAGCGGTGGATTGAGGGATGGTGTGAGCCTGATCCTCCCCCGCCAGGGGGAGGTGGCAGTCATCGCATGAGCGAGGGCTGACGGAGGGGGAGGACGGCGGTGCGGCTGGAGGGGCGGCGTTCAATCGACGCAACGCCAAGCGCCTGCGCCGCGAAATGACGCCGCCGGAGATCGCCCTCTGGCTGGCGCTGCGGCAAAATGACGCTGGCCTGCGTTTCCGTAAGCAATATCCGGCCGGTGATTACGTGCTCGATTTCTACTGCGCTCCTGCGCGATTGGCGATCGAGGTCGACGGCGAAGCTCATTCGCGCGGCGATCAGCCGGCACGGGATGCGCGGCGCGATGCCTGGCTCGCAGTGAAAGGCGTGGCTGTGTTGCGCTATCCGGCGCGCGACGTGTTGTCGCACCTCGACGATGTGGTCCGTCAGATCGTCGCGATCGCCCTCGATCGACGAGAGCAGCCGCAGGGTTAGCCGCTATCCTCCCCCTCCGTCAGCCTTTGGCTGCCACCTCCCCCTGGCGGGGGAGGATAAAGCGGTTCGAAACCGTCGGCATTCGCTTCAATTCACCAATTCCACCGCCATTGCGGTCGCTTCGCCGCCGCCGATGCAGAGCGAGGCGAGGCCGCGCTTGCTGCCGGTATTTTCGAGCGCGGCGAGCAGCGTCGCGAGGATGCGCGCGCCCGAAGCGCCGATGGGGTGACCCAGCGCGCACGCGCCGCCGTGGATGTTGAGCACGTCATGCGCGATGCCGAGATCGCGCATCGCGATCATCGCGACGCACGCGAACGCCTCGTTGACCTCGAACAGATCGACGTCGCCGACCGACCAGCCGGCCTTGTCGAGCGCCTTCTGCATCGCCGCGACGGGGGCGGTGGTGAAGCGGGCAGGGGCGTGCGCGTGGGCGGCGTGGCTGACGATCCGCGCGACGGGCTTGATCCCGAGCCGATCGGCGACCGACTGGCGGGTCATCACCAGCGCCGCCGCACCGTCCGAGATCGACGAGGCGTTGGCGGCGGTGATCGTGCCGTCTTTCGCGAAGGCGGGCTTGAGCGTCGGGATCTTGGCGGCGTCGGCCTTGGCTGGCTGTTCGTCGAGCGTGATGCTGGCGATACCCTTGCGGGTGGCGATGTCGACGGGCACGATCTCGCGGTCGAACGCGCCGGTTTGCTGCGCCTGCTGCGCGCGTTCGAGGCTTCGAATCGCGAACGCATCCTGATCGGCGCGGGTGAATTGATAGTTGGCGGCGCTCTCTTCCGCGAAACTGCCCATCAGCCGGCCGGGCTCATAGGCATCCTCGAGCCCGTCGAGGAACATGTGATCCTTGAGCACGTCGTGGCCGAGCCGCGCGCCCGAACGGTGCTTCATCGAGAGATAGGGCGCGTTGGTCATGCTCTCCATGCCGCCCGCGATCAGCAGATCGACCGATCCGGCGGCGAGCGCGTCGGCGGCCATGATCGCGGCCTGCATCCCCGATCCGCACATCTTGTTGACCGTCGTCGCCTCGACATGCTGCGGCAGCCCGGCGTTGAGCGCGGCCTGTCGTGCGGGGGCCTGACCGAGCCCGGCGGGAAGAACGCAGCCCATATAGATGCGCTCGATCGCCTGCGTGTCGACCCCGGCACGCGCGACCGCCGCGCCGACGGCCGTCGCGCCGAGCGTAGTCGCCGAGGCGCCGGCGAGGCTGCCCTGAAAGCTGCCCATCGGGGTGCGGGCGTAGGACAGGATGACGATCGGATCGGTGGGCATCGGCGGCTCCATATATGATCTGTTGCGCGCGATTTAGGGGTGTGCGGCGGCGTTTACAAAGGTTCCTCTTTCGTCAGGCCGGACGTGTTCCGGTATCCAGCCCTCGACGAGCGCCAGCGTTTGAGGCGCGTTGGCCCCCGGAACCAGTCCGGGGTAATGGAAACCGCGTCATCGGCGTGGACATTGATGTGAGAATCCAGCCTGGCCGGACGTCGATCTCGTGCTAACATCGATGTCAGCAACGGAGAGGCGAGCGATGATCGGGATGCGCGACCTGCTGACACGGCAACGCACGGCGTTCATGGATGAACTGCCGGTGGGGATCGCGGTGCGCAAGGATCGGCTGAAACGCGCGGCGGCGATGATCGCGGACCATGCGACGCGGTTCTGCGATGCGCTGAGCGAGGATTTCGGTCATCGCAGCCGCGAGCAATCGCTGGTGACCGACATCGCGGGATCGGTGGCGCCGATCAACCACGCGATCAGGCATGTCGAGGCCTGGGCGGCGCGCGAGAAACGGAAGGTGCAATTCCCCTTAGGCCTGCTGGGCGCGCGGGCGTGGGTCGACTATCAGCCCAAGGGCGTCGTGGGGGTGATCGCGCCGTGGAACTTCCCGGTCAATCTGGTGATGAGCCCGCTCGCCGGGGTGCTCGCGGCGGGCAATCGCGCGATGGTCAAGACCAGCGAATATACGCCGCGCGTCGCCGCGCTTTTCGAAGAATTGGCCGGGCAATATTTCGCACCCGAGGAACTGGCGTTCGTCTCGGGCGGGCCCGAGGTCGGCAAGGCGTTTTCGGAGCTGCCGTTCGATCATCTGCTGTTCACCGGCGCGACGGGGATCGGGCGGCACATTCTCCACGCTGCGGCGGATAATCTGACTCCGGTGACGCTCGAACTCGGCGGCAAATCGCCGGTGATCGTGGGGCGCTCGGCCGATCTCAAACAAGCGACCGAGCGCGTGGCGCTGGGCAAGATGCTCAACGCCGGGCAGATCTGCCTTGCGCCCGATTACATGCTGGTCCCGACCGAGGAGGAGCCGCGCGTCGTCGCGGGGCTCAAGGCCGCGGCCTCGACGATGTATCCGAGCTTGCTGGCCAATCCGGATTATACTTCGATCGTCAACGACCGGCATTTCGAGCGGCTGTCGTCTTGGCTCGAGGACGCGCGCGCCAAGGGCGCGACGATCGAGACGGTCAACCCGGCAGGCGAGGATTTCGGCGGCACCAACGCGCGCAAGATGCCGCTTCATATCGTGCGCGACGCGACCGACGACATGATCGTGATGCAGGAGGAGATTTTCGGCCCCATCCTGCCGGTGCGGCGCTACGATACGATCGACGACGCGATCGGCGAGGTCAATCGCCGCGCACGGCCGCTGGGGCTCTATTATTTCGGGCGCGACGAGACCGAGCGCCGCCGCGTGCTCGATCGCACGATTTCCGGCGGGGTGACGCTCGATGACGTGGTGTTCCACGTCTCGATGGAGGATCTGCCGTTCGGCGGCGTCGGGCCGTCGGGGATGGGGGCGTATCACGGCCGCGACGGGTTCCGCACCTTCAGCCATGCCAGGGCGGTGTTCGAACAGGCGCGGCTCGATGTCGCCAAACTCGCCGGGATCAAGCCGCCTTACGGGCCGGGGACGATCAAGGCCGCGCGGCGGCAGATGAAAGGATGAGGGGTAGAACGCTTCTTCCGCCGTTCGGGGCGACGGAGATTCGTATGGCGTTCTGACGTCCCCCGGTTTCTCATCCGCGTGCGGCGCGGGAGGAGCCGATTTCAACGTTTTGCACTTGCCTGAGGAGCGAAAACACGCTTCGCTCGTTGCAGGCGCGAACAGGGATTGGTCGCGTGCGCGCGGGCCGCTGGCGGCAAAATGGAGCAAGCGTGGGGTTCAGGGGTTTCGCGATTACAGCGTTGGCGGGCGTGTCGATGGTCCCGATGGCGGCGTTCGCGCAGGTCAGCCCCGATCGCGTCGATTCCGGCCGAGCGCCCCCGGTCGCGGAGACCACGCCCGAGGAAGGTGCCCCACAGGCGACCGCCCCGATCATTCCCGACGCCACGTTCGAGGACGCGCTGCCGCCGCTGTCGGACGATCTGAACGCGCCGCTCGAGGCAATGCCCGCGCTCGACGAACCGCAGGCGCAGGCGCCGGGGACGGTCGCTACCGCGGGGCAGGGCGATCTCGGCACGGCGCCCGCGCAGGATTCCGAACTGGCCCAGCCGCTGCCGCCGCTTGCGGTGTTCGATGCGACCCCGCCGGCCGAGATTGCGGGCGAGGGCGGCGATCGGACATCGGCCGGGATTCCTTACGATATGGTTGTGCAGGGACTCGACGAGATCGACGCCGAGAGCGAATTCCGCGGGCTTTCCGCGCTCAAGGAGGGCGGTGGCAAGGCTGCCAACGGGGCAATGATCGCGGCGCGCGCGCGCGAGGATGAGGCGCTCGCGGTCCGGATCATGAAGGCGCGCGGTTATTACGATGCCAGCGCGATCGCGACGATCGGCCAGGTGCCGAGCACGCCGGGCCGCGTGCTGGTGACGCTGTCGGCGACGCCGGGGCCTCTCTACAAACTGGGCGCGATCACGGTGAAGGCCGAACCGACGGTGCCGCCCGACCTGATCCGCGCCAATCTGCCGCTCAAGACGGGCGATCCGATCGAGGCCGATCGGGTGCAGGGCGCCGAGGCCAATGTCAGCCTCAAACTGCCGCAGATGGGGTATCCCTTCGCCAAGATCGGCACGCGCGATATCCTGCTCGACGACGAGACCTATCTTGGCGACTATACGCTGCCGGTCGATACCGGGCCGCGATCGTCGTTCGGGACGATTTCGACGCGCGGCGATCTCGCGTTCGATGCCGCTCATGTCGACCTGCTCAAGCGGTTCGAGACGGGCGAGCTTTACGATAGCCGCAAGGTCGACGATCTGCGCGATGCGCTGGTGGCGACGGGGCTGTTTTCGACCGTGTCGGTAATCCCGCGGCGCAGCCACGAGGCCGGTCCTGACGGCACCGAACGGGTCGATCTGCTCGTACGGCAGAATGCCGGGCCGCCGCGCACGCTGGCGGGGGCGATCGGTTACAATACCGGCGAGGGTTTCCAGATCCGCGGGAGTTGGACGCACCGCAACCTGTTCCCGCCCGAAGGCGCGCTGATCGGTGATGGTATCCTCGGCACGCAGCAGCAGGGCGCAGGCCTCACCTTCCGGCGATCGAACGCCGGGCAGCGCGACAAGACCTTTTCGCTGATCGCGCGGGCGGACCATTCCAATTACGATGCGTTCGACGCGTTCACCGGCACGCTGTCGGCGCGGTGGAGCTACGATTCGACGCCGATCTGGCAGAAGCGGCTGACCTATTCTTATGGCGTCGACCTGATCGGCACCAACGAAAGCGTGTATAATTTCAACGTCGGCGAGCGGAAGCGTGGCACCTATGGCATCCTCGCGCTGCCGGGGCAGGTGGAGTTCGATACCTCGAACGATCTGATGAACCCCACGACCGGCTACCGCCTCAAGCTGAGCCTGAGCCCGGAGACGTCGGTGCGCGGGGCGGTGCGGCCCTATGCGCGTATGCTGATCGAGGCGAGCACTTATTATCCGGTGACCGACAGTTTGACGATCGCGGGGCGCGTGCGCGCGGGATCGATCCAGGGGATCGATCGTGACGACCTCGCGCCCTCGCGGCGCTATTACGGCGGCGGCGGCGGATCGGTGCGCGGTTACGGCTATCAGCGGCTGGGGCCGTTCGATCCCAATGGCGATCCGGTGGGCGGGCGCAGCATCAACGAATTCGCGCTCGAGGCGCGCTATCGGTTCGGCAATTTCGGGATCGTGCCGTTCGTCGATGCGGGCAATGCCTATGAAAGCACCTTCCCCAAGGGGTCCGACCTGCGCTTCGGCGCCGGGATCGGCGCGCGTTATTATACCAATTTCGGGCCGCTCCGGATCGATGTCGCAACGCCGCTCAACCCACGGCCGGGGGATGGCCGGATCGCGCTCTATATCTCGATCGGGCAGGCGTTCTGATGGCCGGCGACGAACCGATCGACGATGGGGGGGCGACCGAACCGGTGGTCGTCGGGAAACGGCCGCTGTGGGTGCGCGTGCTTAAGTGGATCGCGATCCCGGTGCTGGGGCTGCTCGCGCTGGCGGCGGCGATCGTGTTCGGGCTCAATACCGGGCCGGGCAAGCGCTTCCTCGTCAACCAGATCGGCGCCTATACCACCGCGACCGGGCTCAACGTGCAGGTCGGGCGGATCGAGGGCTCGATCTACGGCCGGATGGTGCTGCGCGACGTGCGCGTGCGCGATCCCAAGGGCGTGTTCATGACCGCGCCGCGGCTCGCGATCGACTGGCGGCCGTTCGCCTATCTGAACAATCATATCGATGTGCGCGCATTCACCAGCCCGCTGGTGACGTTGCAGCGATCGCCTGAGTTCATCGTGCAGCCGACGCAGGAAAACGCGCCGCTGCTTCCCGACATCGATATCGACGTCGATCGCTTGAAGATCGATCGCTTCGTGCTCGCGCCGAGCTTCACCGGTGCCAAGCGCGTCCTGCGTGTCGCCGGTGACGCGCATATCGCCGATCGGCGCGCGCAGTTGAACGTCGATGCCGCGACGCTGAACACCGCCGATACGGTGGGGGGCGACCGGCTCAAGGTCGTGCTCGATGCGGTGCCCGACGCGAACCGGCTGGCCGCCGACGTGCGGCTGGTCGCCCCCGCCAACGGGGCGGTTGCGGGCTATACGGGCGTCAAGAAACCGCTGACCTTCACGCTTTCCGGGCGCGGCGACTGGAAAGCGTGGGCCGGCAAGGCGGTGGCGACGCTGGACGGCGCGTCACTGATCGACCTCGACCTCGCGTCGCGCGAGGGGGCGATCAAGGTGCGCGGCAATGCGCATCCGGGGCTCTACATGGCGGGGCCGGTCGAGCGGCTGACCGCGCCGCAACTCGATATCGCGCTCGATACCACGCTCAACGAACGCAAGGCCGATACGCAGATGCGGCTGCGCTCGGACGCGCTGGCGGTGGCGGGGCAGGGGCTGATCGATTTCGGCAACAGCCGGTTCGACAATGTCCGCGTCGATGCGCGACTGCTGACGCCGGGGGCGATCGCGGAGAATCTGCGCGGCCGCGATGTGATGGCGAGCCTCGCGCTTGACGGGCCGATGGCGACGCCCACCGTGAACTATGTCGTGCGTGCCGCGGCGGTCGGCTTTGGCGATACCGTGGTCGAGCAGGTCTATGCCAGCGGGCTGGCGCGGGTCGATGCCGATCGCATCCTGATCCCGATCGATGCGCGCGCGAAGCGGGTGAGCGGGCTCAACGCGGCGGCGGGCGGGCTGCTTACCAACGTGCGGGTCAATGGCGATCTTGCGATTACCGGGCCGCAGATCCTGTCGGACAATCTCAAGATCCGATCGGACAGGATCGACGCGACCGCGATCATCGCCGCGAACGTTGCGACCGGGCGCTATACCGGCGCGCTCAAGGGCCGCGTCAACGATTACCGGATCGAGAGCATTGGCATCGTCAACCTGACGACCGATGCGCATCTGGTGCCCGGTGCCAAAGGCGGGTTCGGGATCGCAGGGCGCGTGGTGGCGCGGACCTCGCAGATCTTCAATGAAGGGGTGCGGGGCTTCCTGGGCGGCAATGCGACCGTGGCGACCGAATTGGGGTACAGCCCCGAAGGGATCGTCACTTTCGAGCGGCTGCGATTGAACGCGCCGCAATTCAGGATCACCTCGGGCAGCGGACGGTACGATCCGGCGGGCGGCATTCTGTTCAATGCCAATGCGATGTCGACCCAGTACGGACCGATCACCGCGCGCGTGACGGGAACGGTGACGGCGCCGCTGGTGCTGCTGCGTGCGCCGCGGCCGGGGGTGGGCGTCGGGCTGGTCGATCTCGAGGCGCGGGTGCGCGGGACGGGCAATGCTTATGCGGTGAGCGCGGCCGGGGGGACCGATTATGGCCCGTTCAGCGCCGATGTGCTGGTGCGGCCGGGCAACGCGCTGACGGTGGACGTCAACAAATTGCTGTTCGCGGGCGTCGATTTCCACGGCCGCGTCCAGCAGACACCGGCCGGGCCGTTTGCGGGGGCGCTCGACTTTGCGGGCTCGGGGCTGAATGGGCGGGTGCAACTCGCCGCGGCAGGGGATGTCCAGCGCGCCGATCTCAACGCGCGCGCTTATGCCGCGAAGATTCCCGGCGCGGTCGATTTCACGATTGGGCGCGCGATCGTCACCGGCACCGCGATCCTTTATCCCGCAGCGCCGTCGATCGTTGCCGACGCGCAGGTCGCCGATCTTCGTTACGGGGTGACGACGATCGCGGCGGCGCGGGCGAAGATCAATTATCGCGGGGGCAACGGCACGGCGCAGATCGTCGCCAATGGGTCGAACGGCGTGCCCTTCCGGATCGCGGCCAATGCGCGGTTGAAGCCGAACGATTATGTCGTCGCGCTCAAGGGGATGGCGAGCGGGATCGACTTCGCGACCGCCAATCCGGCGCATATCACCGCGACCGGCGGCGCCTATCGGCTGGCGCCGACGCGGGTCGATTTCGACAAGGGCTCGCTGCGGCTCGCGGGCACCTATGGCAAGGGGATGGCGGTGCAGACGCGGCTCGATCGGCTCGATCTGTCGATCCTCAACGCCTTTGTGCCCAATCTGGATATCGGCGGTGCCGCCACGGGCAGCTTGGATTTCAGCCAGCCCGATGCAGCGACCTTCCCCGCGATGGATGCGCGGCTCAACATCACCAATTTCACGCGATCGGGGATCGCGACGGTCTCGACACCGGTCGATATCGTGTTCAACGGCCGGTTGTTGCCCGAAGGCGGCGACGCGCGCGCGCTGTTCAAGCGCGGCCCGACGACGATCGGCCGGATGGTCGCACGGCTCTCCCCGTTGCCGCCGGGTGCGGGATCGTGGACCGAGCGGCTGATGGGCGCGCCGCTATCGGGCGGCCTCCGCTATAGCGGACCGTCGGGGATGCTGTTCAGTCTTGCCGCGCTGCCGGGGCAAAGGGTGACGGGGCCGATCGCGGTTGGGGTCGACTTCTCGGGGCGGCTGCGCGCGCCCGAGGTCAACGGCATCGTGCGCGCCGATAATCTGACGTACGTCAACGACACCTACGGCACGCGGCTGACCAATATGAAGCTACAAGGTCGCTTCACCTCGAGCCGGCTCGAGATCACGACGTTGCAGGCGCGCGCGGGTGAGGGCAGCGTTCAGGCGCAAGGATCGGTGGGCTTCGCGGCCGACAGCGGCTTCCCGATCGACATCACCGCCCGGCTCGACAAGGCCGAGCTCGCCGAGAGCGACGCGCTGGGCGCGACCGCGACCGGCACGCTGCATATCACCAATACCGCCGCCAATCGCGGGTTGATCGAGGGTGATCTGACGATCCCCGAGGCGCGCTACAAGATCATCCGGCAAGGCGCGGCCGAGGTGCCCGAGCTTCAGGGCGTGCGCCGCAAGGGGGCGCCGCCGCACGTCGCGGATACGGGCCAGACCGGCGTGCCCAGCCGTTTCCGCCTGCGGATCAACGTCAAGGCGGATAACCGCATCTTCGTTTCGGGGATGGGGCTCGAATCCGAATGGAAGAGCAATGTGCAGGTGCGCGGGACCACCGCCAATCCGCGCATCACCGGGACGCTGGAAATCGTGCGCGGCACCTATTCGTTTGCCAGCAAGCGGTTCGATGTCGATCACGGCATCGTCCGGTTCGAGGGGGGCGCATGGACCAACCCGCAGATCGACATCGCCGCGACCACCGAGCAGGAGGACATCAACGCGACGATCGCGATCACCGGCAGCGCGCAGGACCCGCATATCGCCTTCACCTCGACCCCGGCGCTGCCGCAGGACGAGGTGCTGAGCAGGCTGCTGTTCGGCAGTTCGCCGGAAAATCTGTCGGCGACCGAGGCGATTCAGCTTGCCGCGGCGCTCAACTCGTTGCGCGGATCGGGCGGCGGGCTCAATCCGCTCGGTACGTTGCGCTCGGCGACCGGGATCGACCGGCTGCGGATCCTCGGCGCGGATGAGGCGAGCGGGCGCGGGACGGCGCTCGCGGCGGGCAAATATCTGACCGACGATATCTATATCGAGATCATCACCGACGCGCGCGGCTTCACCGCGACCCAGCTCGAGATCGCGCTGACGAAAGCGCTGAGCGTGCTGTCGCAGACCGGGTCGTTCGGCGGGTCGAACGTGACGGTGCGGTACAAGAAGGATTATTGATACGACGTCACCCCGGCCTTGCCTGCCCCTGCGTAAGCAGGGGTTTCGGGGTTCAGCGCGCCCCAATCGGTAACGTTCGTGGCTGGTTGGATGCCGGAACGAGTCCGGCATGACGAGGGGCCGATTGGCTTTGCGTTGCACATCAAAACTGAATATACGGTATGGATGGCTAGCGAACATGTCGATGTGATCATTGTCGGCGCCGGGCTTTCAGGCATCGGCGCGGCCCGCCATCTTCAGGCGAATTGTCCTGGCCGGACCTATCGTATCCTCGAAAGTCGCGGCGTGATCGGCGGGACGTGGGATCTGTTCCGTTATCCGGGTATCCGATCCGATTCGGACATGTACACGCTCGGCTATGCCTTCAAGCCGTGGACCGAAGCCAAGGCGATCGCCGACGGGCCGTCGATCCTCAACTATATCCGTGAGACCGCGCGCGAGAACGCGATCGACTCGCACATCCGGTTCGACACCCATGTCGAGGCGGCGTCGTGGTCGACCGTGGATGCGCGCTGGACGCTGAAAGCCCGTGGGCGCGAGGGCGAGGCGATCGAATTCACCTGCAATTTTCTCTTCATGTGCGCGGGCTATTATAATTACGCGCGTGGCCATACGCCCGAACTGGCCGGCACCGATCGCTTCCATGGCCGTATCGTCCACCCGCAATTCTGGCCCGACGATCTCGATTATGCGGGCAAGCAGGTGGTGGTGATCGGATCGGGCGCGACCGCGGTGACGCTGGTGCCCGAACTGGCGAAGCAGGCCGCGCACGTGACGATGCTCCAGCGCTCGCCGACCTATGTCGTGTCGCGCCCCGCCGAGGATGGGCTGGCTAACTGGCTGCGCGCCAAATTGCCCGCCAAGCTCGCTTATGGGCTGGTGCGCTGGCGCAACGTGCTGTTCGGCATGTATTTCTACAAGCTTGCGCGCCGCAAGCCCGCCAAGGTCAAGGCGCGGATCATCGATATGGTACGGAACGAGCTTGGCGCCGATTACGATGTCGGCACGCATTTCACGCCGCGCTACAATCCGTGGGATCAGCGGCTGTGCCTGGTGCCCGATGCCGATCTGTTCGTTGCGATCCGCGAGGGGCGTGCATCGGTTGCGACCGACACGATCGAAACTTTCACCGAGACCGGGATCAGATTGGCCTCGGGCGCCGAGATCGCGGCCGATATCGTGGTGACCGCGACCGGGCTCGAAATGCAATTGTTGAGTGACATCGCCTTCACGATCGACGGCGTACCGACCGACATCGCGAAGACGCTCAATTACAAGGGCATGATGTTCTCGAACGTGCCCAATCTGGCGTCGTCTTTCGGTTATACCAACGCCTCCTGGACGCTGAAGGCGGATCTGACCGCGGGCTATGTCTGCCGGCTGCTCAACACGATGGCGGCGCGCAAGGTGCGGCAGGCGACGCCGCGGATCGGCGAGGAGGTGGGGGAAGTGCCCTTCCTCGATTTCACCTCGGGCTATGTCCAGCGCGCGCTCGATAAATTGCCCAGGCAGGGCGATCGCAAGCCGTGGAAGCTCCATCAGAATTACGCGCTCGATCTGATGGCGCTCAAATTCGGATCGGTCGATAGCTCGATGGAATTTTCGAACCCCGAACCCTCATCCGTGGTGGCCGACTGAACAGCCACGCCGATTGTTGAGCGACACGCTCGACGACACGCTCCGCCAGCCGGAGATGGGGCGCTGACGCCTGCCGGCGCGCAACAACCGTCCGCGCGATCGTTACCAGTCGCGCGGCAATATTCATAAATTACGAAAAAATCCTCTCGGTATCGAGAGGAACGAATCGGCGACATCAGCCAGCAAAAACGCGTCGGAAAATCTTCCGGGCGGGTGGCGACCCGTGCGTTGACGGGGCCGAAAGGTTGATCCGGGAGCGCCTGAAACGCTGAAAATCGGCTGAATCAAGCGCTTCCCGGATCAGAACTGGTTACCAGGGACGAATGTCTTCGCCGTGCGTGACCACAAAAAACATGCTCGCCATTGTGAAATCTCCCTTCAGATTCACGCTCAACGGAGCGTTAGGAATCGTTACCGGAATTTTAACGATAGCGCAATCAGAAGGATGGAGAAGGCTTTCGGCGCCACGCCGGTGGCCATTTTTGCGGTTAAAGGTTCCTTTAGAGATGGGTCGATAGGTTGCCAGGATGATCCGCTCGCACGCCCGCGAATCGACCCTCGCCGCTACGGCGCGTCGCAAGCATGCTCTGCTGGCGTCGGCAGCGCCGACCGCCGCGGAAACGGACGCTGCGCCGGCGGCGCGATCGCGGCGCCCGCGTTATTCGGGCATCTGCCTGTCGCCGTCGCGCGGCATGACCCGGGACAAGATGATCGACCTGCCGTTCGTCGGCTGGCGGCTGCTGTGCCTTGGCGACATCACCAATTTTGCGGCGCTGCGTCGCCTGGTCGGCACACCGCGCGCCGATCGCCTGATCGATGATCTGGTCGAGCGGGTCTCGATCCGCATCGACGGCGCGCACGCCGTGGCGGTCGGGCGCACGCTGATCGAGGTCACGGTCGATGTGTGTGGGCTGGCCGAGGCCGAAGCCGTGCTCGCCGATCTTGCGGCGGCGTTTGAGGCGCCCGTGGTCGTCGATGGCGAGCCGCATCGCGTCGATCTGCTGTGGGGCGCGGCGATGGGGCAGGTGCGCCATCTCGAAGAAACCCGGCTGATCGAGGAAGCCGAAGAGGCGCTTGCCGTCGCGCGCGCCGAGCAGCGCATGGTGCTGCGCGATCTGTCGCGCGGCACGCCGGCGTTCGACCGGCTGACGTTGACCCGCGAACTCAAGGACGCCCTCGCGCGCGGCGAGATGTTCCTGCAATATCAGCCCAAGCTCCATCTGCGGCGTCAGCAGGTCGCTGGCGCCGAGGCGCTGGTACGCTGGCAGCATCCGACCCGTGGGCTGATCCTGCCCGGCGATTTCATCGAAGTGGCAGAGGAAGCGCGCGAGATCGGAGCGCTGACGCTGTGGACGCTGCGCCAGGTGATCGAGGACCAGCAACGGCTGGCGCGTCATGGGCACGATATCGTGCTGTCGATCAATATTTCGGGGCAACTCCTCGCCGATACCGCGTTCGTCGAGGAAGCGTGCGAACTGGTGTCCGAATCGGGCGCGCGGATCGGGTTCGAGATTACCGAAACCTCGGTGATCCGCGATCCCGACACCGCGATCGGCCATTTGCGGCGCTTCGCCGAGATCGGCATTCCGATTGCGATCGACGATTATGGCGCCGGGCTCTCGTCGCTCGCATATCTGAAACAATTGCCGGCGCGCGAGCTCAAGATCGACAAGATGTTCGTGCTGCAGCTTACCAGCAGCAACCGCGATCCGCTGATCGTCCGCTCGACGATCGATCTCGCGCACGCGCTTGAGATGGAAGTGACCGCCGAGGGGGTTGAATCGCAGGCCGCGCTGGCGTTGCTGTCGGTGATGGGGTGCGACATCGCGCAAGGCTTCCTGATCAGCCGGCCGATCGCCTTCGACGCGCTGCGCCAATTCCTCGACGGCGGCAACGACCCCGAGCGACTGGTCGACCCCCGCGATACCTTCGTTCGCCCCGCCAGCTTCTGGAAACGCGCCTGACGCGACGCCTTCTTAGCGAGGAGTTAACGCTCGTCGTGGCAATCGAGGGTATGCGCGGTCATTCGCTTCGTCTCACGCTGGTGCGTGTGCTGGGTGTGCTCGCCCTGTTGGGGTGTGCGCTTCAGCCTGCGCTCGCCGCCGACGCACCGCCCGCCGAGCATAGCGGGAGCGCGGCGTTTGACGCGGTGATCGCCGACGCCAAAGCCAATATGCTGTCGAGTCCGCATCGCACGGTGGAACTCGCCCGGACGGCGGAGACGCTGGCCGCGCAAGACCCGGCCATCCGCGATCGGGTGATCGCCAAGGCAACCGCTTATTGGCTCGCGGGCGAAGCCTATGTCCGGCTCAACGAAATCGATCGGGCCAAGCCGATGATCGACCGTGCCTGGCTGGCGGTCGGGCGGCGCAGCGAGCCGACCAAGCTGCAGGGCGACATCCAGCTATCGCGCGGCGGGATCGACACCGCCATTCCCGACGTCGCCGCGGCGCTGGCGGCCTATCACAACGCCTATCGCATCTTCCACGCCATCGGCGAACAGCGCAGCCAGGCGATTGCCTTGCTGTCGATCGCCTCGCTCTATCGCGAGGCCAACGATAATGAGACCGCGCTACGCTATTACGATCAGGCGCTGGATGCCTATCAGGCCGATCCCAGCCTGCTGCTCGCGATCTACAACAATCGCGCCAATGCACTGAAACAGATGGAGCGCGGTGCCGAAGCGCTGGCGCAATTCCAGCAGGCGCTGACGCTCGCCGAGAAAATGGAAAGCCGGTCGCAACAGGGCCGCATCCTGCGCAACATGGCACGCACCGAAATCGAACTGGGCGATCTGGACGCCGCGGCGCGCGCGATCGAGCGCGGGCTTGCGCTGGCGGGTTCGGACGGCGATGCGGTTGCACGCGCTCAGTTTCTGGGCATTTCGGCGACTTTGGCGCAGCGGCAGGGCCGTCTCGATCGCGCGCGGCGGTTGATCGATCAGGCGCTCGCCAAGGTCGATCGCGACAGTTCGACGCTGGCCTATCGCGATCTCCACGAGACCGCGTACCGGATTTACAAGGCCGATGGCGACGAGGCCCGCGCGCTCGACCATCTCGAGGCGCTGAAGCGGCTCGACGACCAGACCGCGCAACTCGCCGCCTCGACCAACACCGCGTTGATGGCGGCGCGGTTCGATTATACCAACCAGAACCTCCGGATCACGCAGCTCAAGGCCGAGGAACTCAGGCGCAGCGTTCAATATGAACGCGAGAGCGCACGCTTTCAGCGGATCATCTTCGTCGGCGTCGCGGTGGCGACGCTGATCCTGTTGGCGGTGCTGTCGATCAGTCTGATGACGATCCGCCGCAGCCGCAATCAGGTGCGCGCGGCCAACGTCGATCTGGCGCAATCGAATACTGCGCTGGCCAAAGCACTCGTCGCCAAGACCGAATTCCTGGCGACGACGAGCCACGAGATCCGTACCCCGCTCAATGGCATCCTCGGCATGACGCAGGTGATGCTCGCCGATCGCGAACTGAGCGATGAGATGCGCGACCGGATCGAGGTCGTCCATGGCGCCGGAATCACGATGCGCGCGTTGGTCGACGATATTCTCGATGTTGCCAAGATCGAAACCGGTCACATGACGATCGAGCAGGCCGAGATGGATATGCGCGCCGCGCTGCGCGATGTGGCGCGGGTGTGGGAGGACCAGGCACGCGCGAAGGGCGTTGATTTCGTGCTCGATCTGAACGGTTGCCCGGCCTTCGTGATCGGCGACGCCGCGCGGCTGCGCCAGATCGTGTTCAATCTGCTCGGCAATGCGTTCAAATTCACCGCGCAGGGTCGGATTGTCCTGGCAACGCGGGTGACCGGCGTGGGAGAGGATCGTCGCGTTCTGATCGACGTCAGCGATACCGGGATCGGAATCGAACCCGACGTGATGGGCACGATCTTCGAATCGTTCCGTCAGGCCGACGCATCGACGACGCGGCGGTTCGGCGGCACCGGGTTGGGGCTGGCGATTTGCCGCAACCTCGCACGCGCGATGGGCGGCGATGTGCGGGTCGAAAGCGTGCCCGGCGAGGGATCGACCTTTACCGTCGATCTGCCGCTGATCGAAGCCGAAGCGCCCCCGGCCGCAGCCTATGCCGAGGAACATGAGCACGGGCTGCTGATCGTCGAGCGCAACCCGATCACGCGCAGCATGATGCGCACCCTGTTCGAACCGTGCGTGCCGTGGGTCGAGGTTGCAGGATCGATCGCCGATGCCGAGCGGCTGCTGGCCACGCGGCCGATCGGCCTTGCGATCGTCGATGACGATACCGCTGCCGATGCCGGGCCGCTCGCGGCAGTGCTCCGCGGCTTCAGTGCCACCGCGATGTCGCATCGAACCAAGACGGCGCTGCTTCGGCGTGCTAATGATTCCACGAAGCTGGTGTGCAGCGAGATCGGAGTTGATACAGTCATTGACAAGCCGATCGCCGGAACCGCACTGCGCGATCGCCTGTTCCCCGCCTCCGGGCGCCTTGAAACCGATATCCGCAAGGGGACTATTGTGTCCCACGCGGCATGAGAAGATAACGCTCGCAGCAATGAGTTCAGTACCGAAACAATCCGCCCGTGGCTTGGACGGAAGCGCATGAACGTCCTCTTCATCGAAGATGACGCGATGAATCGTCGCGTCGTCAAGGACATGCTTGATGTGGCAGGCGCCGAAATGATCGGTGCCGAGGATGCCGAAGCGGGCCTCGCGCTGGTCGAACAACATGATTTCGATGTCGCGCTGGTCGATCTGCGGATGCCGGGCATGGACGGGCTGAGCGCCATTCGCCACATTCGGGCCCGCGACGATGCCAAGGCGACGATCCCGATCATCGTCGTCACCGCCGATACCGCCCCCGATCTGCGCGCGCAGTGCATCGAGGCGGGCGCCGACGAAGTATTGTTCAAGCCGGTTGCGATGGATTCGCTGTTCGAAGCGATCGGCCGGCTGATGGCCCGCGGTGCGCCCGACGGCGGGGTGATCGGCTGAAGGGGATTTGTTCCGGTGCCGTAACCGAAACAAACCCTAAAACGTCTGCGCGTGCGCGCGGTGGGCGCGAGCACGGGCGATTTCGACGATCCCCGCGATCAGGAAGCTCAGCCCGAGGATATAGCCCGGCAGCGTCATCGCCGACCATGAAATTGTCGCCAACACCAGCAGCGCGAGCAGCAGGTTGACGAGGCCGAGCGCGATCATCCAGCCGCGATGCGCGGACATCCTGATTCCCCAGACGAGTTCGAGCAGCCCGCGTACGCCGAGCCAGAACACCACCAGCAGCGTCAACGACAGCGCGCCCGTCATCGGCTCGAACGCCATGATCGCCCCGATGATCAGCGAGACGAGGCCGAACGCGATCGCATAGCCGCGCCCGTCGCGCACGCCGCCGAAAATCCCTGCGCCGATCGAGACCAGCCCGGCGGCCATGAAGAAGGTGCCCACGATCAGCGTCGCCGCGATCGTCGCCGAAAAGGGCCAGATGAACGCCATCACGGCCAATGCCAGCGACAGGATGCCATAAGCGAGCAGCCATCCCCAGCCCGCGCTCGTCGGCATTTTGCCCTGTGCCATCGTCTCGGTCATCGCGCATCGCTCCTTACAGAGCGCCAACGATACGGATCATCCAGCGGTTCCACGGCATGAAAGACGCCGAAGATGGTTCCCCGAATCGGCCCCAGCCTGCATAGTGACGGCCATGCCTCATTCCGCGTTCGTCCCGCTTCGAATCTTCTCGTCCTATACGATGCTCGATGGAGCGATCGAGCCCAAGCAGATCGCCAAGCGCGCGCAGGAAATGGGCTTTCCCGCCGCCGCGCTGACCGATCGCAACGGGCTGTATGCGGCGATGGCGTTTTCGGACGCGTGCAAGGCATCGGGGGTGCAGCCGATCATCGGTGCGATGGTGGGGGTGCGCCGCCCCGACATGCCCGAAGGTGTGGAAGCGCCGCTCGACTGGCTCGCGCTCTATGCGCAGGACAAGGCGGGGTATGACAATCTCTGCGCGCTCGTCAGCCGCGCGCATCTCGACCGCCCGATCGAACTGCCCGCGCATGTGTCGTTTGCCGATCTCGAAAGCCATAGCGACGGGCTGATCGCGCTCACCGCGGGCCGCGAAGGCGCGCTCGCCCGCCTGTTCGCCGAGGAACAGTTCGATCGCGCCTATGCCTATGCCGATCGGTTGCAGGCGCTGTTCGGCGATCGGCTTTATGTCGAACTGACGCGGCGGCTCGACGACGTCGAAGGCCGTGCCGAGCCGCTGTTGCTCGATCTCGCCTACGATCGCGGCTTGCCGCTGGTTGCGACCAATCCGTGCTGCTTTGTCGACAGGGATTTCGGCGAGGCGCATGATGCGCTGCTGTGCATCGCCAGTTCGAGCTACGTCGCGAGCGAGGATCGGCCGCGATCGTCGCCCGATGCGTGGATGAAGCCCGCGCGCGATATGCGCGAACTGTTCGCCGACCTGCCCGAGGCGATCGCCAACACGATGGTCGTCGCGCAACGCTGCGCGGTCGCGGCGCCGAAGCGCAAACCGATCCTGCCGAGCCTCGCGGGCGATCGTGAGGGGGAGGCGGCCAAGCTGCGCGAGGATGCGCGCGCCGGGCTTGAGAAGCGGCTCGCCAAGATCGAGGCGCTCGCGGGCCAGCCGCTCACCGATGAGCAGCGCGAGGCGTATCGCACGCGGCTCGAATTCGAACTCGGCATCATCATCCAGATGGGCTTTCCGGGTTATTTCCTGATCGTTGCCGATTTTATCAAATGGGCGAAGGATCACGATATTCCGGTGGGGCCGGGGCGCGGCTCGGGGGCGGGCTCGGTGGTTGCCTGGTCGCTCACGATCACCGATCTCGATCCCTTGAAGCTCGGGTTGCTGTTCGAGCGGTTCCTGAACCCCGAACGCGTGTCGATGCCCGATTTCGACATCGATTTCTGCGAAACGCGGCGTGGCGAGGTGATCCGCTACGTCCAGGAGAAATACGGCCGCGATCAGGTCGCGCAGATCATCACGTTCGGAAAGCTGAAGGCGCGCGCGGTGCTCAAGGACACCGGCCGCGTGCTCCAGATGAGCTACGGCCAGGTCGATCGGCTCGCCAAATTGGTGCCCAACCTGCCGGCCGATCCGTGGACGCTCGAACGCGCGCTCAACGGCGTGAGCGAACTGGCGGCGGAATATAAGGGCGACGAGGGGGTGCGGCGCCTGCTCGACCTCGCGATGAAGCTCGAGGGGCTGCCGCGCCACAGCTCGACCCATGCCGCGGGCGTCGTGATCGGCGATCGCCCGTTGAGCGAGTTGGTGCCGCTCTATCGCGATCCGCGCTCGGACATGCCGGTGACGCAGTTCGACATGAAATATGTCGAGGGCGCGGGGCTGGTGAAGTTCGACTTCCTCGGGCTCAAGACGCTGTCGGTGCTCAAGATGGCGGTCGAACTGCTCGCCAGACGCGGGGTCGCGGTCGATCTCGAGGCGCTGGCATGGGACGATGCCAAGGTGTTCGAACTGCTCCAGCGCGGCGACACGGTGGGGGTGTTCCAGGTTGAATCGGAGGGGATGCGGCGCACGCTGTCGGCGGTGAAGCCGACGGTGTTCGAGGACATCATCGCGCTCAACGCGCTCTATCGGCCGGGGCCGATGGACAATATTCCGATGTTCGGCCGCCGCAAGAACGGCCATGAGGAGATCGAATACCCGCACGCGCTGCTCGAAGGCATCCTCAAGGAAACCTACGGCATCTTCGTTTATCAGGAACAGGTGATGCAGGCTGCGCAGATCCTGGCGGGCTATTCGCTCGGCGGCGCCGACCTGCTGCGCCGCGCGATGGGCAAGAAGATCAAGGCCGAGATGGACGCGCAGCGCGCGATCTTTGTCGAGGGATGCGCGAAAACCAACAATATCACGGCGCACAAGGCCAACGAATTGTTCGATTTGATCGACAAGTTCGCCGGCTATGGCTTCAACAAGTCGCACGCCGCGGCCTACGCGCTGCTGACGTACCAGACAGCGTGGCTCAAGGCGCATCACCCGGCCGAATTCTACGCCGCGTCGATGAGCTTCGACATGGCGCTGACCGACAAATTGAGCGTGTTCGTGGACGATATGCGCCGGCTGGGCGTCGCCTGCCTCGGCCCTGATCTCAATGCGAGCGAGGCCAATTTTTCGGTCGAGCCGCACGATGACGGCTATGCAGTGCGCTATGCGCTCGCCGCGCTCAAGGGGGTGGGCGAACGGGCGATGGAGGAACTGGTCGCCGAACGCCGCGCGGGCGGGCCGTTCGCGTCGTTGAGCGATCTCGCGCGTCGCGTCGATCCGCGATTGCTCAATAAACGCCAACTCGAAACGCTGGCCGCGGGCGGCGCGTTCGATACGATCGTTGCCAACCGGCCGGGCATCGTCGCGGTGGTCGAGACGGTGCTTGCCACCGCGGCCCGGCTCCACGAGCAGCGCGCGAGCGGGCAGGGCGGGTTGTTCGGCGGCGAAGGCGCGGTCGAGGAAGCCGCGATCACGCCGCTGGCGAGTGCGCATTGGACGCTGGCCGAACGGATGGAGCAGGAAAAGGAAGGCTTCGGCTTCTATTTCTCGGCACATCCGGTCGATCGCCACCGGCTGCTCGCCCGGATGCACGGCGCGCGCGATTATGCCGCGCTTGGCGACTTGCCGATTGCCGAAGGGCAGCGCACCGGCGCGACGATGGCGGCGCTGGTCGAGGATGCACGCTGGCGCACCTCGGCGCGCGGCCGGCGCTATCTGATGGCGACGCTATCCGATTCGACCGGGCAGTTCATCGCGACCTGTTTCGACGATGCGGTTGCTGCCGATCTCGAGGCCGCGGCCAAATCGGGCGCGTGCGGGCTGCTGACGGTCGAGCTCGACCGTCGCGCGGGCGAGGAAACGCCGCGCGTCACCGTCAAGCGCCTTCAGCCGTTCGAGGGGCTGGCGACGGCCGCGCGGATGGTGATCGATTGCGCGGTCGACGATCCCGCCACGGTGCGTCAGATCGCGGCGCTGGTGGCGGGCGCGCGGGGTGGGCGCGGCGAAATCCGGTTGCGCGCCAGCCTGCCCGATGGCGGTATGGCGACAGTGGTGCTCGGCAGTGACTTCCTGCTCGATGCCGAGCTTGCGGGCGCGCTCGAAGCAATGCACGGTATCACCGGGTTCGCGTTCATGCCCGCAGAAGTGAGGCGCGCGCGGGCAGGATAGCCTCTCGCCGACGAGGGGCGGGAGGGGAGAAGATGCTGGGAGAGATGCAGGATTTCGAGCTGCGCGTGCCGCGCCTGCTCGATCATGCCGCACGCGAACACGCGCGACGCGAGATCGTGACCCGCTGGGCCGATGGCAGCGAAAGCCGCACCGACTGGGCCGGAATCGCTGCCGATGCGCGCAAGCTTTCCCAGGTGCTTGAACGGCTGGGCTGCAACGCCGGTGATCGGATCGCGACGCTGGCGATGAACCACGGCCATCACCTCGCCGCCTGGTACGGTGCGATCGGGATGGGCGGGATCATCCACACCATCAACCCGCGTCTGTTCGATGACCAACTGGTCTATATCGCCAACCATGCCGAGGATCGGGTGCTGCTCTACGATCGCGCCTTTCAGCCGATCGTCGATCGGTTGCGGTCGCGCTGGACATCGATCGAGCATTATATCGTCATGGATGGCGACGGCGCGGACGGATTCCGGACGCTCGTCGATGCCGAAACCGGGGATTATGCGTGGATCGAGGGCGGCGAGCGCGACCCGTGCATGCTCTGCTACACCAGCGGGACGACGGGCAACCCCAAGGGCGTGCTCTATTCGCACCGCTCGTCGGTGCTCCACGCGCTGGTCGAGATTCAGCCCTCGGTATTTGATATCGACATGCGGTCGGTGGTGCTGCCGGTGGTGCCGATGTTCCACGCCGCCGCCTGGGGCCTGCCGTTCGCCGGGGCGGGAGCGGGGGTCAAATTCGTCTTTTCCGCGGTCAACGACGCGCAAGTACTGTGCGATCTGATGAACGACGAAAAGGTCACCCATTCGGCGGGCGTGCCAACGGTGTGGATGGCGATGTTCCAGCATATCGACGCCACCGGCCGCGCGCCGGAATATCTCGATCTGGTGACGATCGGCGGATCGGCGGCGCCGCGCGCGATGATCGAGCGGTTGATGCGGATGGGGGTACGCGTCAACCACGCCTGGGGGATGACCGAAACCTCGCCGATCGGCACGATGGGCGCGCGTGGCGCCGATTGGGACGATCTCTCGTTCGAGCAGCAGCTCGATCAGGTTTCCAAACAGGGGCGGGTGCCGTTCGGGGTAGAATTGCGCGTGGTCGATGATGCGGGTGTCGTGCTGCCGCGCGACGGCGTGAGCGCGGGGCGGCTTGAAGTGCGCGGGCCATGGGTCATCAAACGCTATTTTCAGGACGAGGGCGGCGATTGCCTGTGCCCCGAGGGCTGGTTCGACACCGGCGACGTCGCGGTACTGCACCCCGACGGCACGATGCAGATCACCGATCGATCGAAGGACGTGATCAAATCGGGCGGCGAATGGATCAGTTCGGTCGAGCTCGAAAATGCCGCGGTCGGTTGCCCCGGCGTTGCCGAGGCCGCGGCGATCGGCGTCGCGCACCCGAAATGGGACGAGCGACCGCTGCTGGTCGTCGTCCGCGCCAAGGGGAGCGACGTGACGAGCGTGCAGATCCGCGAGCATCTGGCCGCGAGAGTCGCCAAATGGTGGCTGCCCGACGACATCGTGTTCGTCGACGATCTGCCGCACACCGCGACCGGCAAATTGCTGAAAACCGCGCTGCGCGAGCAGTTCAGGGAGTATCGATTCGCGACCTGAGGCGTCAGCCGAGCGGCCAGCGTTCGATCGGGGTGTAGCGCGCGCCGTCGTGCCCGAGGTGGCTTTCGAACAAGGTCAGGTGGGTAAAGGCGAACGGCGCGCTCGCGAGGCCCGCGTACCGATCGAGAAAACGGACGATGTCGGGTGTATCCGTGGCTGAACGCGGCAGACGGGCCAGCGTGATGTGCGGCCGGCAGGCGCGGCGTTCGGGTTCCAGCCCCGTGCGGACCAGCGCATGATCGACCTTGGTGTGGAGCGCCGCCAGCGGATCGTTGGGCGCCAGCCCGGCCCAGAGCGCGTCGGTGCGGCCGCGCGTTTCAAAACAGCCGACGCCCGAAATCGTCGCAGAAATCGCGGGAGCATGAACCGCGTCGAGCGCCGCGACGACATCCTCGGCGACCGGGCGATCGACCGCACCGATGAAGCGCAGCGTAAGATGAATCTGGTCGTCATCCTGCCAGTGCGCGCGCTGCACGCCGCCCATTGCCGCGCGCAGATCGGCGCGGATGTGCGGGGGCGGACGGAGACCGACGAACAGGCGATGCATGGTCCGCCCGAGCATAGGGCGCCGTTATGCCGGGACAACCGGTTTTGCTTGAAAAGCGGCCGCCGACCGACGATATTCGACACATCCGGCCTCTATGCCGGGCAAAGGAGTTTTACGAATGGCAAACTGGTCCGACCCCCGGCAGAGCGCCGCGCCCTACCGGACGGCCGCCGGTGTCCAGACCGATGTGTATGATGCGGGTCTGCGTTCATACATGCTGTCGGTCTATAACTATATGACCTCGGGCGTGTTGCTGACGGGCATCATCGCGATGCTGTTCGCACGCGGTGGGGTCAATTCGCCGGCGGCGAATATTATCATGAATGGCGGGCCGCTGGCCTGGGTCATCATGCTTGCCCCGCTGGGCTTCGTGTTCGCGATGAGCTTCGGCCAGGCGCGGATGCGGACCGGCACGCTGCAGCTGATGTTCTGGGGCTTCGCGGTGGCGATGGGTCTGTCGCTCTCGACCGTATTCCTTCAGTATTCGGGTACATCGATCGCGCAGGCATTCTTCGCCACCGCCGCGGCGTTCGCCGGGCTGAGCCTGTACGGCTACACGACCAAGAAGGACCTGTCGGCGATGGGGACGTTCCTCATCATGGGGCTGGTCGGCCTGATCGTCGCGATGCTCGTCAACCTGTTCCTCCAGTCGAGCGCGCTCGATCTGGTGGTGAGCTTCGTTGGCGTGCTGCTGTTTGCCGGCCTGACGGCATATGACACGCAGCGCACCAAGAGCATGTACGCGCAGGTCGCGGGCACCGAGATGGAAGGCCGCGTTGTCATCATGGCCGCGCTCAGCCTGTATCTCGACTTCATCAATATGTTCCTGTTCCTCCTTCGTCTGTTCGGCAGCAACCGCAGCTGATCGGTCAGGGAATGAGACAAGGAAGGGCCCGGCAGGCGACTGCCGGGCCCTTTTCGTTGCGCCCGGGGCGAGGAACGCCGCTCGTCCCCGCTCGTTCTTGGGGTAGTATCAGGAGAGTAGCGATGAGCGACGACACGACCGGCACCAAGGCAGGCGGCAGGCCGCCGCATCCTCAGGCCGACGCCGGGCAGGACGAATCGATCGCGCGCCGGCTCAAACGCAATCCCGAAAGCAAGGATGCCCGGCTCGATACCGCGCTCGATCAATCGATGGACGCCTCCGATCCGCCATCGTCGACCCAGCCCGTCCACAGCCACGAACCGGCGCCGTCGTCGGGCTATGACGCAGAGGCCGAGCACAAACGCGCCAAAGGCAAAGACCAGTAAGCCCGCCGTCACGCGCTCTGGAGGCGTCGGCTGTTGCGCGTTGGCCGCAGCGACCGGGTATTTCCGCCCCCGATCCGCTATCTGTCGCAACGATCGTTGCCACGGTGCGGCTTCTGTGATTCCTTTCTGAACACTGGCCGACGCGTGCGTTAAGGGGCCTGTTAACCATGAGCGCGCATGATCGACCGGTAATTGATCGGGCGGGGTGACGCTATGGGATCGCAGATGAAGCAGGCCAGAGGCGCGATGGCGCTGGCGGAAATGAAGGAATTCGCGGGCTTCAGCGCGGCGACCCAGCGCTATGTGCGGCGCGCGCTCGATATCGGGCTCGATCGCGAGGATGCGCTGGCGCGCTGGTCGCGCGACATCGTCGAGGCAGCGAGCATTCGCGCACAGGCGCGGCTCTACGAGCGGCTTGCCGAATTGCGCTTGATGATCCCCGAAGATAGCGGCCTCGATGCAGTCGAGCCGTTCATGGCGCCGTTGGTGACGGTGAGCGCATTCGATCTGGGGCAGGGGCGGTTGACGGGTTTTTCGGCCTATCGCTTCCTGTATGAGCGGTTGCTGGGCGCCGATGTGCGGCCGTGGCTGCCCGCGGCGTTCTGCGCGGCGGCGACCTTGCCGCACCTCCACCCCGATCTGCGGCGGACGCTGTTGCAGTCGATCAGCGAAGCCGCCGCAACCGCGTCGGGCTGGTCGACGCGGGCACCGGCCTTCTTCCCGAGCTGGGTCGAGAAAATCGACACCGCACCGCTCGCCAACTGAGCGGCTGGCCGCCGGGCGGTTGGCGTGATTTCGAGCCGGATGGAATCATCTGGCGACTCGGAAATGCCAGCAAAAAAAGGATAATCCAGAGTCGGCCCGCTTCTATTAGAGCGGGATGACGTGGGATTGAATCGATAGGGGATTCACGAGGGCGTATAGATGTGATTCAAGATGCTGGCTGGGCATGGAGGCCAGCGAGCATGGCGCGACCTTATTCGATGGACCTGCGTGA
>NZ_JAMSLX010000008.1 GCF_023806085.1 Hephaestia sp. MAHUQ-44 | reverse complement strand
CGTCGAGCTTCACCAACCAGACGCTGGCGCAGATCGAGCTGTTCACCAAGCCCGAGGCGTACAAGAACGACGTCTATGTGCTCCCCAAGCACCTCGACGAAAAGGTCGCCGCGCTCCACCTCGACAAGCTCGGCGTCCACCTCTCCACCCTCACCAAAAAGCAGGCCGACTATATCGGCGTCCCCGTCGAAGGTCCCTTCAAACCCGATCACTATCGTTACTGAGCCGTACCGGGCGGCACGATTCCTCGTGTCGCCCGGGCGCTGTTGCTGCGCTGCAACGCTGCAATGAAATCAAGCACATGCCCTTGCCAAGGCGTACGCCTGGGAGCTTAATGAACGTCACCGGGGGGCAACTCGCAACGCGAGGAGCGCCTGATGAGTGTAGCGTATCTTTCGTCACCCTCCCGGCTTGGGGCCTGTTCGCTTTTTGCGCTTGCGGTCGCCACCGCAACACCGGCCTTTGCCCAGACGACAACCGATCAACCTGCCACGGCGACTTGCCCTGACGGCAGCGTCGCGAGCGCGGACGGCACCACCTGCGTGGCCGAACCCGCTCAGGCCCCCGATCAGGCTGATGTCGCCGCGCAGGATGAAGCGACCGCCGACGAGGGCCCCGGTTCCGAGATCGTCGTCACCGGCTCGCGCATTCCACGCCGCAATATCGACACCGGCCAACCGACACTGGTGCTCGATTCGAGCACGATCGAGCAGCGCGGCTATTCCAATGTCGGCGACGCGCTCAACGATCTGCCGTCGTTCGGCGTTCCGGGCAGCAGCCGCGTCGGCGGGCAGGCCGGGGCGTTCGGTTCGGGGCAGAATTTCGTCAATTTCTTCGGCCTCGGCGACCAGCGGACGTTGACCGTCGTCAACGGGCGACGCTTCGTCAGTTCGAACACCAGTTCGATCTTCGGGCCGACGGGCGCGGGATCGCAGGTCGATTTCAATGTGATCCCGACGATCATCGTCGATCGCGTCGAGACGATCGCGGTTGGCGGCGCCCCGATTTATGGCTCGGATGCGATCGCGGGCACGATCAACGTCATCACCAAGCATGATTATCAGGGCATCACGCTCGACGCCCAATATGGGATCAGCGAGGACGGCGACGGGCGCGATTTCCGCGTGCGCGGCCTTGCGGGGTATAATTTCGCGGGCGGACGCGGCAACATCACCGTCGCGGGCGAATATAATGAGGAAGCGGGGCTGACCAATTTCGCCCGCCCCGGCAAGCGGCTCAACAGCTTTTTCACGACCCCGCTGGGCAACTCGCCGTTCGATAACGTCTATATCGGTGATCGCCGCCTGCCATCGCTGAGCCAATATGGTGTGCCGCTGGTGATGGACGGGATTTACAATGCGGAAGGCGAGCAGCTTTTCCCGGGCATTCCCTTGTCGCCAGCGCAAGCCGCCAGTTTCGGATTCCAGCCCAGCGTCACCGACGCCGCGGGCAACCCGCTGGCGTTCGACGTCAACGGCAACCTCGTTCCGATCAATTTCGGCCAGCAAACGGGCAATCTGCTCAACTTCAACGGCGGCAACGGCTTCGTCCTGCCGGGCAACCTGTTGTCGCCGGTGCGGCGCTATCTCGCCACCGCGCTCGCCGATTTCCAGCTCACCTCCAATTTGCGGCTGTTCGCCGAAGGCTGGTACGCCAATAGCCGCGGCGAGCAGCTTCGCGATCAGCCGGTGTATAATACCGGGTTGTTCGGTCGTGCCGGTGATCCCGACGGCAACATGGTCATCAGCATCAACAATCCGTTTCTGAAGCCGGCGGCGCGTGATGCGATCATCGCCGCGCTGGCGAGCAATCCCGATTCGGATTCGCAGGACACGTTCCTGCTGGGGCGCGCCAACACCGATCTCACCTCGGGCGCGGGGGCATCGACGGTTGAACTCTATCGCTTCGTCGGTGGGCTCGACGGGACCTTCCAGGCGCTGGGCAAGGAGATGAATTTCGAACTGGTCGGCAATTACGGCCGCTCGACCACGCAAGGCCGCGAGCGCGTGCTCGTCCAGCAGAATTTTGAGAATGCGCTCAATGCCGTGCTCGATCCGAGCGGCAATATCGTCTGCGCACCGGGCTATCAGAATGCGCCGATCGAAACGCTCAGCAGCACCTGCGCGCCGATCAATCCGTTCGGGCAACAGATATCGCAGGCCGCGCGCGATTATGTGACGACGATCGCCAACCCCCGCGCGGTCAACGAGCAATGGGTGGTCACCGCATCGGTCTCGGGCGAATTGTTCGATATCTGGGGCGGTGGCGTCGGTTATGCGCTCGGCTACGAGCATCGTGACGAGAAGGCGCGGTTCGATCCCGGCACTTTCTATTACGGGATACCCGACCCTAACGATCCCACCGGCGAGCGAACCCAGTTCGGCCGATCGGTGCCGATCGATCCGGTGTCGGGCGGGTTCAACACCGACGAGTTCTTCGGCGAGCTCCGCCTGCCGATCATCGGGCCATCGCAGGATATTCCGTTCGTCAACGCGTTCGAACTGCACGGCGCGGCGCGCTATATCGACAATTCGCTGGCGGGCGCCGACTGGACCTATACCGGCGATGCGCGATGGGAATTCGTCCCCGGATTTGCGGCGCGGGTCAATTACACCCGTTCGGTGCGCGCGCCGGCGGTGACCGAATTGTTCAATCCGTCGAGCCAGATTTTCACCACGGCGGACGATCCGTGCGATGCCCGGTTCATCAACGGCGGGCCGAACCCCGCCACGCGGCAGGCTAATTGTGCCGCGGCCGGGGTGCCGGCGAACTTCCAGTCGAATATCGTCGACTTCACAGCGCGTGGAACCTTGTCGGGCAATCCCGATCTCCATAACGAGAAGGCGAAGGCGCTGACCTTCGGCGTGATCGTGGCGCCACGCTTCCTGCCGGGGTTCAATGCCACGGTCGACTGGATCGATATTCGTCTGACCGGGGCGATCGAATCGCTCGATGCCGATCAGGTTTTGCAGGGATGCTACGACAGCCCCACGTTCCCGTCGCCATTGTGTTCAAACTTCACCCGCGACGCGAACAGCCAGATCACCTTCATCGAAACCGGCTTCGCCAACGCGGCCTCGCGCAAGTTCCGCGGGCTCGTCGCGCAGGTCGGGTATCAGCATGATACGCCGTTCCTGGGCAACGGCAGTTCGATCAATCTGTCCGCCAATTACCAATATACCGACAAATTGGTGGTGCGGGTCGGCGAGGGAGACCGGACGACGCTACGCAATTCGATTGGGTATTCGCCGCACAAGGCGACGGTGAACCTTGCGTATGACAACGGCCCATTCAACTGGTCGTGGCAGTGGCTGTATTATGGCAAGACCAAGATCGACCCCGATTCACCCGATTCGACCTATGAATTCCCACGGGTGCCGGCGGTCAGCTTCTTCAACACCACGATCGGGCTCAAGGTGAACGACAATTTCACCTGGCGGTTCATCGTCAACAACGTGTTCGACAAGGGGCCGCCGTTCCCGGTGCCCGCCGCGGGCGGCACGGTGACCTATTTCGATGCGTTCTTCGGCCGCAGCTTCAAGGTGGGGGCCAGCGTCAAGTTCTGAGCCGGGGAAGGTCGGAGGAAGTCGGGTTCATCCCCGGCTTCCTTTGCCTGTCCGCGCGCTGCGCTGTTTGCGAATGGGATGCCTTCGCTTAAGGCGGAGTCATGGAAGTTGATGGCGGCCGCGGCGCGGGGCGATGACGGAGATCGGTTGGCAGACCGTGCTGGCGGGCGTGGCGCTGTTCGTCGTCCTGGCGGCGGCGATCGCGATCCTGTTTGCCGGGTTGCGCGCACGGCTGGCGGCACGGCAATTGACCGACGAGCACGCCCGGCTCGCCGCGATGCTCACCGCTGCCCCCGCGCTGGCGGTGGTGGTCGGCGCCGATGGCCGAATCGCGCCGCCCGAGCGGCTGACGGACTGGCTGGGGCTGGCGAACCGGCCGCGTTACCTGTCCGAACTGGGGACCGCCGACACCGGGTTGAGCGAACACGATCTGGCGGTGTTGCTGCGCGAGACGGCCGCCGCGCAGAAATCGGGACGTGCCTTCGACCACGCGATCCATGCGCAGGGATCGAACCGGACGCTGATGATCCGCGGGCTGCGCGCGCCGGTCGATGTCGCCGGGCCGGGATCGGCCCTGCTGTGGTTTTTCGACGCGACCGAGGCGCGCACCGAAGTCGAGCGTGCCGAGGCCGAAGCGGCACAGTTGCGCGACGCGTTCGAGGCGCTGACCGGGCTGATCGAGGCCGCGCCGCTGCCGATGTGGTATCGCGACGCCGACTTGCGGCTGGCGATGGTCAATTCGGCCTATGTCCGCGCGGTCGAGGGACGCGATGCCGAGGATGTCGTCACGCGCGGTATCGAACTGGTCGAAGGCGCCGGGCTGGGCGGGCCGCTCGCGGGCGCGGCCAAGGCGCGCAATACCGGCGAACCGACCGAACAGGCGATGCCGGCGACGATCGACGGCGCGCGCCGGATGCTGCGCGTCCACGATATCCCGCTGCCGATCGGCGGGGTCGCGGGTTTTGCGGTCGATATCGACGAACTCGATCAGGCGCGCGCGCGGATGCGGCGGCTGGGCGAGGCGCAGCGTACGATGCTCGACCGGCTGTCGGCGGGGGTCGCGCAATTCACCCCCGATCACACGCTCGCATTCTGCAACCTGCCGTTCCGCCGTCTGTTTGCGATGCGCAACGAATGGCTGGCCGACAAACCCGAATTCGATCGCGTGCTCGAACGGATGCGCGAGGCGAGCCGCGTGCCCGAAGTGCGCGACTTTCCGAGCTGGAAGGCCGAACGGCGGGCGTGGTTCAACGCCGATGAGGAAACGATCGAGGAGCATTGGCATCTGCCGAGCGGCGCACATCTGCGCGTGCTGGCGCAGCCGTTGCCCGATGGCGGGTTGCTGCTGGTGTTCGAGGATCGCACCGAGGAGGTCCAGCTCGCCAGCGCGCGTGACACGCTGCTGCGCGTGCGCACCGCGACCTTCGACAATCTGTTCGAGGCGCTGGGGGTGTTCGCCGCCGATGGCCGGCTGCAGCTCTGGAACAACCGTTTCCGCGAAGCCTGGGGGTTCGATCACGATTTCCTGGCGGCGCACCCGCGCGTCGATGCGCTGGCGGAGGCCGCCGCGCCAAGCCTCTCCAATCCCGCACGCGCGTCGCTGATCGGCGAACTGGTGCGATCGGCGACGGTCGAGCGCCAGCAGCGCGGCGGGCGCGTGGGTTTTGCCGACGGGCGCCATTTCGAATTCGCCGCGGTGCCCCTTCCCGATGGCAACGCGCTGTTCACGATGCTCGACATTTCGGACAGCCGCCGGATCGAACAGGCGCTGCGCGAGCGCGCCGACGCGCTGGAAGCCGCCGACCGCGTCAAGACCGCGTTCGTCGCCAATATGAGCTACGAATTGCGCACCCCGCTGACCTCGATCAGCGGTTTCGCCGAGATGCTCCACGGCGGCTATGCGGGCACGCTGAGCAAGGAGGCCGATTCCTACGTCGCCGCGATCCTCGATGCGACCGCCAAATTGGGGCTGCTGATCGACGATGTGCTCGGGCTGACCCAGCAGGCGGCGACCGTGCCCGATCTGTCTCGCGGCACCGTGGATCTGGCGAAGATCGCGCGTTCGGCGGCCGAAGCGCTGGTGCCGTTCGCGCGTGAGCGGGCGATCGATTTCGCGATCGAGATCGACGGATCGACCGGGGCGGTCGAGGGCGATGTGCGGCGGCTCCAGCAGGCGATCGAACATATGCTGCGCCACGCGATCGCCGGCACCCCACGGCGCGGGCGGGTGCTGCTCCACACCGACGGCACCGGCCAGGCGGCGCGGATCGTCGTGTCGGACGACGGCCCCGGCATGAGCGCCGAGGCGATCGGCCATGCTTTCGATCGCACCGACGCCGACGCAACCACCGGGGATCGCGGGCTGGGGCTCGGGTTGCCGCTCGCACGGCAGATCGTCGAGGCGCATGACGGCACGATCAAGCTGATGGCTGAGCCCGGCGCCGGGACGGTGATCCTCGCCGAACTGCCGCGATGACGATCAGGCTTGCCGATGCTGCCGCGAGCGAGGCGCTGGGCGCGCGGCTGGCGGAACTGGTCCGTGCGGGGGATGTCATCACGCTGTCGGGGCCGCTCGGCGCGGGCAAGACGAGTATCGCACGCGGGTTGCTGGCAGCGCTCGGGCTCGAGGGTGACGCGCCGTCGCCGAGCTTCGCGATCGTCCAGCCTTATGACGTGCCCGAGGTGACGCTGCCGGTGCTGCACGTCGATCTCTACCGGATCGAATCGCCCGCCGAACTCGATGAACTCGGGCTCGATGAGGCGCGGCACGATTCCGTGCTGGTGATCGAATGGCCCGAGCGTGCGCCGGGGCATTGGCCGGAGGCGCTCGCGCTGACGCTGGCGATCGCACCCGACGGCGCCCGCTCCTTGACAGCCGACGTGCCCGCGCCTTGGAAAGAGCGATGGTTGCAGACATGATTCCGCCGGCCGCAGCGGCCGATTTTCTCGCAGCGCACGGCTGGGGCGGCGCGACGATCGCTCCGCTGGCCGGTGACGCTTCGTTCCGCCGCTATTTCCGCGTGTCGGGCACTAGAGGCCGCGCAGTGCTGATGGATGCGCCGCCGCCGCATGAAGATGCCCGGCCGTTCATCGCGATCGCGCGCTGGCTTGGTGAGCGAGGCTTCGCGGCGCCCAAGATCCTGGCCGACGATGTGGCGCTGGGGCTCGTGCTGCTCGAGGATTTCGGCGACGTGCGGATGCGCGAGACGGTCGATGCGCGACCCGAGGCGGGCGAGGCGCTCTACGCCGCCGCGATCGATGTACTGGTCGCGCTTCACAAGCACCCGGCGGGACCGCTGCGCCCCTATGATCGCGCCGAGCTACAGCGCGAGGCGGGGCTGTTCGTCGACTGGTATTGCCCCGCGGTCGGACTCGACGTCGATGGTGCGGGCTATCGCGCGGCGTGGGATGCGGTGCTGGGCACCGCGCTCGACCGTCGCGAGACCGTCACGGTGCTGCGCGATTACCATGCCGAGAATCTGATGTTGATCGATGACGGCAAGGGGCTTGGGTTGCTCGATTTCCAGGATGCGCTGGCGGGACACCCCGCATACGACCTCGTTTCATTGCTCCAGGATGCACGCCGCGACGTCGCGCCCGAGATCGAGACCGCGATGCGCGACCGTTATGCCCGCGCTACCGGGGCGGGGGCGGATTTCGCCGCGGCCTATGCGGTGCTCGGCGCGCAGCGCAACGCCAAGATCCTGGGCATCTTCACGCGGCTGTGGAAGCGCGACGGCAAGCCGCGCTACGCCGCGATGTGCCCGCGTGTGTGGCGGTATCTCGAGCGTGACCTTGCCGATCCCGTGCTGGCGCCGGTCGCGGCATGGTTCGCCGCCCATGTTCCTGCCGACAAGCGCGGCGACCCGATGGAGGTCGCATGACCGCGAAACGCACGCTGGCGCTGCGCCCTGATCCGGGCGTTGCGGTGCCCGAAACCGCGATGGTGATGGCGGCGGGGCTCGGCAAAAGGATGCGGCCGCTGACCGCGACGCGGCCCAAGCCGTTGATCGAGGTCGCGGGCAAGCCGCTGATCGACCATGTGTTCGATCGGTTGCGGGCGGCGGGGGTCAAACGGGCGGTGGTCAACGTCCATTACCTTGCCGACGCGCTCGAAGCGCATGTCAAGAACCGCATCAAAGGCATCGAGGTCTTTGTTTCCGACGAGCGCAAACGCTTGCTGGAGACCGGCGGCGGGCTGATCCATGCGCGCGCGCTGCTCGGCGATGATCCGGTCCTTGTGGTCAACAGCGACAATCTATGGATCGATGGCCCCATTGATGCGATCCGCGAGCTTGCTGCGGGGTGGGACGATGCGCGGATGGATGCGCTGTTGCTGCTGGTACCGCTCGCGCGTGCCAACAATCATCGCGGGCAGGGCGATTTTCGGCTTGCGGCGGATGGGCGGATCACCGGCCGACGAGGACGCAGCCGCGTCGCGCCGTTCGTCTTTACCGGGGTCCAGATACTGTCGCCGCGGCTGCTGGTCGATGCGCCCGAAGGGCCGTTTTCGACCAATCTGTTCTGGGATCGCGCGATCGCGGCCGGGCGCGCGTTTGGCGTCGTCCATCAGGGGCTGTGGTTCGATGTCGGCACCCCTGAGGCGATTCCGGCGACCGAGGCCGTGATTGGGCATGGCTGACCCGGCCCGGCCCGCGCTTTTCACGATTCCCGCGCATCGCGCGTTTGCCGATGCGCTGGCAGCGGGGCTGATCCGCCGGTTCGGCAAGGACCGGATGACGCTGGCGCGCGGGCTGGTACTGCTGCCGAGCAACCGCGCGCAGCGCAGCGTCCGCGATGCCTTTGTGCGGGCGAGCGGCGGCGCGCTGCTGCTGCCACGGCTGGTCGCGATCGGCGATCCCGAACTCGACGAAGCGGCGGGCGCCGCGCTCGATCCCGCCGACGATCCCGATCCCGTCGCCCCCGCAGTCGCGCCGCTCGAACGCCGGATGATCCTCGCGCGGCTGGTCGAGCAGGAGCGCGCGAAGGCCGGGCAGCCGATCGACGCGGCCGAGGCGGTAAGGCTCGCCGGCGAGCTGGCGCGGACGCTCGATCAATTGCTGGTCGAGGATGTCGCGCCGTCGCGGCTCGGCACGCTCGAGATGGCGGCGGAATTGTCGTCGCATTGGCAGCGGTCGCTCGATCTTTTCCGGATCGTGCTCGATCGCTGGCCTGAGGAATTGCGCCGGCTGGGGCGGATCGACCTGGCCGAGCGGCGCACGCGGCTGATGGTGCGGCTGACGACACGCTGGCGTGCGGCGCCGCCGACCGGGTTCGTCTGCGCGGCGGGGGTGACCACCGCGTCGCCCTCGATCGCGCGGCTGCTGCGCTGCGTGGCCGAACTGCCGCAGGGGCTGGTGGTGCTGCCGGGGCTCGCGATCGACATGCCCGAGGCCGAATGGCAGGCGCTGGGGCCGCATGTGCCCGATCCCGACACCGGCCGCCGCGCGCGATCGATCGAGACGCACCCGCAATTCCAATTGAAGCTGCTGCTCGACCGGATGGGGATCAACCGCGGCGAGGTCGAGACCTGGCGCGAGGGCGGCGGACACGATGCCGGTGCGATCCGTGGCCGCGCGGTCGCCAACGCGCTCGCGCCCGCCGATTACACCGGCAAATGGACCGATCTGGCGGGCACCGACCGGCGGCTCACCGACGTCACCGCCGTCGAACTCGCGACCCCCGCCGAGGAGGCGCAGGCGATCGCGCTGGCATTGCGCGCGGCGCTCGAGACGCCGGGCCGGACGGCGGCACTGGTGACCCCCGATCGCGCGCTGGCGCGGCGGGTGGCGGCACATTGCGCGCGCTGGAACATCGCGATCGACGATTCGGCGGGACGGCCGCTGTCGATCCTGCCGCCGGGCACGCTGCTGATCGCGCTTGCCGAGGCCGCGGCACAGCATTTCGCGCCCGTCGCGCTGCTCGCCTTGCTCAAGCACCCGCTGGTGCGATTCGGTGCGGCGCGGCTTGCATGGCTCGATGGCGCCCGCGCGCTCGATCTCGCGCTGCGCGGCCCGCGTCCGGCACCCGGGCTCGATGGGATCGACGCGCATCTGGCCGAGGGCGACGAGCGCACCCGTGCGATCCGGGCGCGGGCGCAGGCATGGTGGCGCGACGCGCGGCCGTTGCTCGAGCCGATCGGCGCAGTGTTCGATGATGGACCGCAACCGCTGGGCACGCTGCTCGCGGCGCTGCGTGAGGCGTCCATCGCTTTGTGCGGCGATGCCTTGTGGTCGGGGCCGGCGGGACGTGCGCTCGCCGAATGGTTCGCCGAACTCGAAGCACGCGCCGCGCTGGGGCCGCCCGAAATCGCGCCCGACAGCCTCGCGCCGTTGGTGCGGACGCTGCTCGACGAGACCGCGGTACGGCCGCCGCAGGGCGGGCATCCGCGACTGGCGATCTATGGCTTGATCGAGGCGCGGTTGCAGACCGCCGATCTGATGATCCTCGGCGGGCTCAACGAAGGCATCTGGCCGGGCCAGCCCGCGCCCGATCCGTGGCTGGCGCCGCGCATCCGTGCCGAACTGGGGCTGCCGGGGCTCGATCGCCGCGTGGGGCTGGCCGCGCACGATCTGGCCGAGGCGCTGGGCGCGCCGCAGGTGCTGCTGACGCGCCCGCGCCGCGATGCGCGGTCGCCCGCGATCCCCTCGCGCTTCTGGCTCCGGCTCGAGGCGATCGCAGGCGGGATTACCCGCGCTCGCGGCCTCGAAGGCTGGACGCGCGCGCTCGACGATCCGGGTGCGCATATGCCCGAAGCTCGCCCCGAGCCGGTGCCGCCGCCGGCGCTGCGCCCGACGATGATCTCGGTGACCGAGGTCGATCGGTTGAAGGCGGACCCTTATGCTTTTTACGCGCGACGCGTGCTGCGCCTGATGCCGCTCGACGCGGTCGATGCCGATCCCAGCGCGGCGTGGCGCGGAACGGCGGTGCATCGCATCCTCGAAATCTGGACGCGCGAGGACGCTTGCCGCCTCGATGCGCTGCGCCCGCGTGCGCTGGCGATGATGCACGATGCGCGCACGCATCCGATGCTGCGCGCCTTGTGGTGGCCGCGGCTCGACGAGGCGATCGGCTGGATCGGGCAGGCGATGGCGGCGCAGGCAAGCGAGGGCAGGCGCGTGCTCGCTGCCGAATTGCGCGGTAAAATCGACATTGCCGGAGTGACGCTCAACGGCACCGCCGACCGGATCGACCGGCTGGCGAGCGGCGGGATCGGGATCGTCGATTACAAGACCGGCAAGCCGCCCTCGGCTGCGGCGGTGCGCGCGGGGTTTTCGATGCAGCTCGGCTTGCTCGGGCTGATCGCCGAGCGCGGCGGCTTTGCCGATATCACGGGCATCGCCGAGGCGTTCGAATATTGGTCGATCAGCAAGCGCGGCGGGCAATTCGGTTATATTGCCACCCCGGTTGATCCGGCGGGCAAGCGCGATCGCATCCCGACCGCCGATTTCACGAGCATCGCCGCGCACCATTTCACCGAGGCAGCGCGCGACTGGCTGACGGGGATGCGCGGCTTCACCGCCAAACTGGTGCCCGATTATGCGCCTTACGCCGACTATGACCAGTTGATGCGCCGCGACGAATGGTATGGCCGTGAGCGCTGACGGCATCGGCACCTTGCCCCGCCTGCTGGGCAGCCAGGCGCGCGCGAGTGCGCCCGGCGCGCATGTCTGGCTGTCGGCATCGGCGGGGACGGGCAAGACGCAGGTGCTCACCGCGCGCGTCTATCGGCTGCTGCTGCGCGGGGTCGATCCGGGGGCGATCCTGTGCCTCACCTTCACCAAGGCGGGCGCGGCCGAGATGGCGGCGCGGATCAGCGCGCGGCTCGCCGCCTGGGTGCGGATGCCCGAGCGGCGGGTGAAGGACGATCTCGCCGCTTTGGGCGAAAATCCGCTCGATCCGGGTCTAGTGGCCCGCGCGCGCACTTTGTTCGCCAAGGTGCTCGATGCGCCGGGCGGGGGCATCCGCATCCAGACGATCCACGGTTTCGCGCAGAGCCTGCTGTCGGCTTTCCCGATCGAGGCGGGGCTGGTGCCCGGTTTCCGCCCGCTCGAAGCGCGCGAGGAAGCGGTGCTGGCGCGCGAGGCGCTGGCCGAGATGCTGGTCGATGCCGAACGCGAGGGGCGCGGACATGTGATCGACACCATCGGCGCGCTCAGCCTGCGGCTGGGCGAGGGCGGGGCCGAGGGCTTCCTGATCGCCTGCGCCCGCGCGCGCGCCGGGCTGTCGGCGCTGCCCAAAGGCGGGATCGCGCCGTTCGTGCGGCGCGCGCTCGATCTGCCCGCTGGTGATATCGAGGCGGCGCTGGTCGCGGCATGTGACGACGATGCGTTCGATCTCGCGTCGCTGGCGGCAGTGGCCGCGATGAACGCGGCGTGGGGGACCAAGAACGGGCTTGCGCGTGCCGACACCATCGCGGCGTGGCGCGCGCGTTCGAGCGAGGATCGTGCGGCGACGCTCGATGAATTGCATCTCGTCTGGGCCAAGGCCGATGGCGAGATGCGCTCGTTCGGCAAGGGGCAGGCGCCGCAGGAGGAGGGCTATGCCGAGGCCGCAAGCCGGCTGCACGAGGCCTGCGCCGCGCTGGTCTCGATGCGCACGCGCGCGGCCTATGCCGATCTGCTGGCGGCCGGGCTCGAGATCGGGCTCGATTATGCCGAGCGCTATGCGCTCGCCAAGCGCCGCGCAGGCGCGGTCGATTTCGACGATCTGATCGGCCGCGCGGTGGCGTTGCTCGAACAGCCGGGGATGGGCGAATGGGTGCGCTACAAGCTCGACCAGGCGACCGAACATATCCTGATCGACGAGGCGCAGGATACCAACCTCGCGCAATGGACGATCATCGGCAAGCTGGCCGAGGAATTCTTCGCCGGCGAAGGCCGGCATGGCGATCGCGTGCGGACGCTGTTCACCGTCGGCGACTTCAAGCAGGCGATCTTCGGCTTCCAGGGCACCGATCCGCTCAATTTCGCGTGGGCGGGGCGGTATTTCGAGCGACTGGCGGGGGAGGGTTTCGATCCGCTGGCGGGCGAGGGCGTGCCGTTCGAGCGGCTGTCGCTGACGCAATCGTTCCGATCGACCCGCCCAGTGCTCGAATTTGTCGATGCTGCGATCGCGACGGTCGGCGCGGCCGCGCTGGGCGAGATCGGCGAAGTCGAGGTCCATGCCAGCGAAGTCCCCGGACCGGGACGCGTCACCTTGTGGCCTGCGGTCAGCGACGATGTTGGCGATCCGGAAGAGGATGAAGAGGGCTGGGTCGGCGATGCGACGCGCGCGCTGGCGGGCAAGATCGCGCGCAGCGTGCGCGACATGATCAACAGCGGTACGCTGGCGAGCAAGGGGCGGCCGATCCGGCCTGAGGATGTGCTGATCCTCGTCAAACGGCGTGGCGAACTGGCGTCGCTGCTGGTCGCGCGGCTCTATGCCGAGGGTGTGCCGGTGGCGGGGGTCGATCGGCTGCGGCTCAATACGCCGCTGGCGGTGCAGGATCTGCTCGCCGCGGTGCGTTTCGCGCTCCAACCCGAGGACGATCTGGCGCTGGCGAGCCTGTTGGTGTCGCCGCTGATCGGCTGGACCCAGGATGACTTGATGCACGCCGCCGCGCCGCGCCCGTCGCGAATGCCGCTATGGCGTCATCTGCGCGCGACGCAGCCTGCGGAACGGCTCGCGCCGCTTGAGGCGATGTTGAACCGCGCCGATATTGCGACGCCGTACCAGTTTCTCGAGGAATTGCTCACCGGGCCGCTCGACGGACGGCGCAAGCTGATCCGGCGGCTGGGGCAGGAAGCGCGCGACCCGATCGAGGAATTGCTGAGCGCCGCGCTCGATTTCGAGACGCTATCGGCGCCCTCGCTCCAGCTTTTCCTCGACTGGTTCGATCGCGGCGATGTCGAGATCGTGCGCGACCCGTCGGCGCCGCTCGATGCGGTGCGGGTGATGACCGCGCACGGGGCCAAGGGATTGCAGGCGCCGGTGGTGATCCTCGCCGACGCGACCGCCGACCCCGCCTCGGTGCGGCGCGATATTCTGAGCTGGAAGCCCGAGGATGCGCGCGACGCGATCCCGATCTTCCGCCCGCGCACCATCGAGCGCGGGGGCGAGATCGCGGATCTGGCCGCAACCTCCGAAGCGCGCGAACTCGAGGAGCATTGGCGGCTATTCTACGTCGCGGCGACGCGCGCCGAGGAGCAACTCGTCATCGCCGGGGCGCTGGGGCCGCGCGCGAAAGGCGTGCCGCCCGAGGCGAGTTGGTACGCCGCCGCTGATCGTGCGCTGACCGCGCTCGGCGTGCCGCTGGTCGAGGATGAGGCGCGGTGTTTCGAGGGGCACGTGCCGCAGCAGGCGATCGCCACCAAGGCCGGTGAGGCGCCGGGTGCGGCCGCCCGACCTGATCTCCCCGATTGGGCACGGCGCGCGGCCCCGCAGGAAGCGCGCCCGCCGCGTCCGCTCGCGCCGTCGGCGCTGGGCGAGGACGATGTCGCCGACCCGCCACCGAGCCCGGCGATGCGCGCCGCCGCCGAGCGCGGGCGGTTGATCCACGCGCTGTTCGAGCGTCTGCCGCCGGTGCCACCCGCAGACCGCGCGGCGGCAGCCGACCGCTGGCTGCGCGACGTGGGGCAGGTGGCCGATCCCCACGCGCGCGATGCGCTGGTGGCGACGGTGTGTGCGGTACTCGACGATCCGCGCTTTGCCGCGCTGTTCGGGCCCGACGCGCTGGCCGAGGCGCCAGTGACGGCGGTGATCGGCGACGGGTTGGTGGTCGCCGGGACGATCGACCGGCTGCTCGTCACCGACGATGCGGTCGAGCTGATCGACTTCAAGACCGGGCGGCGCGTGCCCGCCACGGTCGATGACGTGCCAATCTATCATCTGCGCCAGATGGCGGCCTATGCCGAGGCGCTGCGCGTGATCTTCCCCGATCGCCGGATCGGCGCCACCTTGCTCTACACCGCAGGGCCGGTATCGTTCGCGCTCCCCGATGCGCTACTCGCCGCCCACAAGCCCCGCTTGCCGCCAGCGCAACAAAGCTTGGCGGCCGGTGCTTGAGCAAGCGCGCCGGCCTGCCTACCTAGAGATCAAAGGAGACGCCCTCATGGCCACCAAACAGATCACCGATTCGAGCTTCGAAAACGACGTCCTTAATGCAGAAGGGCCAGTGCTGGTCGATTTCTGGGCCGAATGGTGCGGTCCGTGCAAGATGATCGGGCCCAGCCTTGAGGAGATTTCGGAAGAACTCGGCGAGAAGGTGACGATCGCCAAGCTCAACATCGACGACAATCCCGAGGCTCCCGGCCGCTACGGCGTGCGCGGCATTCCGACGATGATCCTGTTCAAGGGCGGTGCCCCCGCCGCGACCAAGGTCGGCGCCGAGCCCAAGGGCCGGATCAAGGCGTGGCTGGAAAACGAACTCGCGTAAATCGAACGCGAAGCCAGCGAAAGCTGACATCCGATCTTACAAACAGCGCCCCCGGCTCCGGCCGCGGGGCGCTGTTTTGCTTCAGCTTCGGTAATCGGCGTTGATCGCGATGTAGCCGTGCGTCAGATCGCACGTCCACATCGTCGCGCGGCCGTCGCCGAGGCCGAGATCGACGCCGATGTCGATCTCCTTGCCCTTGAGGTGCGCGGCAACGGGGGCTTCGTCATAGCCTTCGACCGCGAGGCCGTTTTCCGCCACCAGCGTATCGCCGAAGCGGATCGCGAGCTGGTCGCGCTCGGCGGGTTCGCCGGCCTTGCCGACCGCCATCACCACGCGGCCCCAATTGGCGTCCTCGCCCGCGATCGCGGTCTTGACCAGCGGCGATTCGGCGATGCTGCGGGCGATACGGTGCGCGCTCTTGTCCGACGTGGCGCCCGTCACCTCGACGGTGACGAACTTGGTCGCGCCTTCGCCGTCGCGCACCACCAGATGCGCGAGCCGCCGGCACAGATCGCCCAGCGCGGCGGCAAACGCGTCGGCACCCGCATCGTCGGCGTTCGTCAGCGGCGCGTTGCCAGCCTTGCCGGTCGCGAACGCCAGCACGGTGTCGCTGGTCGAGGTGTCGCTATCGACTGTGATGCATGAAAAACTGGTGCGGTTGGCGGCGTTGAGCGCCGCCTGGAGGAAAGCGGGTTCGACCGCGGCATCGGTGAACACGAAGCCGAGCATCGTCGCCATATCGGGCGCGATCATCCCCGATCCCTTGATGATCCCGACCAGCGTCACCGTGCGGCCATCGACGATCGCGGTCGTGACCGCCGTCTTGATGAAGGTGTCGGTGGTCATGATCGCCGCCGCCGCCTCGTTCCAGTCGCACGGCGTGGCGGCGAACGCGGCGTCGAGCCCGGCCTCGGCCTTGTCGATCGGCAGCGGCACGCCGATCACCCCGGTCGAGGCGACGAAGATGTCCGAGGGAGCGCAGCCGAGGTGTCCGGCGGCGCGCGCCGCGATCGCCTCCACCGCCGCCCGCCCGCGATTGCCCGTGAAGGCGTTCGAATTGCCCGCGTTGACGACCAGCGCGCGCGCGGTGCCGAGCGGCAGCGCGGCGCGGCACCATTCGACCTCGGGCGAGGGGCATTTGCTCTGCGTCAGCACGCCCGCGACGCTGGTGCCGGGATCGAGCGACACGAAGGTGAGGTCGCACCGGTCCCATGTCTTGTACCGCGCCCGCGCCACACGAAGATCAACGCCCGCGATGGCGGGGAGATCCGGGAAGTGCGTGGGCGCAAGCGGAGACTGGGCGGATGACAAGGGCGGGGCTCCCACGTAGACGGGTCGAGGATGAGGGGTGTTAGCGTGCTGACGGGGCAAGGCCAACGGTTGATGTTCGCGGTCGTCACGCTCTGTGTGGCGCTGGTGCTGGCGATCGCCTCGATCGGGATCATTATCGCCGAGCGCGCAGGAACGATGACCACGCTTTCGGGCGTCACCGCTGATATCAAGGCGCGCATTGCCGCCACATTGGACAGACCAGCCATCTCGCCGGTGGTCGATACGTGGCCAGACAAGATACCGCCGGTTCGGTCGGGCAATCCGGTCGATTGGTTTGGCCCCGACAGCTATCCGCGCCAGGCGTTGCGGGAAAACATCGAGGGCACGGTTCGTTTCCGGCTCACAATCGACGCTGCGGGGCATGCGGCATCGTGCACGATCATCGCTTCCTCGGGGTCGCGCGTGCTCGATGACGGCACGTGTCGCATTGCTACCACGCATGCCGAATTCAAACCGTTGCCGGAAACGGGCAAGCCACCACCCTCAATCGTCCAAAGCGTAACCTGGCGCCTCTCGGATTAGGGTGAAGGCGTGACATCGGCGTGTCGGGGCAGTAACCACGGCGTATGAACCGCATGCTCCTTCTGCAACCGCTGATCGCACTGGCTCTGGCCGGGACGGCCAGTCCCGTGCTCGCCCAATCGGCGCCCGAGGCGTCGACGCCTGCACCGATCGGCAACCCCGCCGACTGGTTCGCCGGGGACAGCTATCCGCCGGCGGCCAAGGCGGCGGGTGCGGAGGGGCGCACGGGGTTCGCGGTCGATGTCGATGCCAAAGGCCGTGTCACCTCATGCTCGATCACCGAATCGAGCGGCACGGCGCTGCTCGACAGCACGACCTGCGCGCTGGTCGTCATGAATGGCCGGTTCAGCCCGGCGCACGATGCGGCAGGCAAGGCGATTGCGGGCGTATGGACATCGTCGATGCTGTGGAAACTGGAGATCGCGCCGCTGAGCGACGACGATCCGCTGCCGCTGTAACCCGCCCACGCGCACGATTATAGGGTCGACGGGCGCCGTCGCGGATTATATGGCCTGCCTAGCCGGGCGATCGCCCGCCAATCCGTCAGGAGACACGTGGAACTGTTGCTGATCCTCTACGCGATGCTCGCAGGGCTGACCGGGCTTTCCGGCCAGAGCCCCGCACGCGCGCAGGTGACGCTCGGCAGCACGACCACGATTACGGCGAGCCAGGCCAATAGCGGGCGCGTCGCGGTGCGCATCGTCGTCCGCGCGGTGCGGGCGCCGGGCGTGCCGCATGTCGTGCCCGATGCGCGCCGGATCGCCAGCGCGCTGCCTGTCATCGCCGCGGTCGCTTTTGCCCGCGTGACCACCGAGTGCCGGCGCGAATAGACGCCGGGCGTTGCGCGTCCTCGCGCCGCCCCCATATCGCCCCATAGTTTCCCGTCGACCGTCGCGCCGCCTGAAGGGCGCCCCGCGCGCATCGGCCCCCGCAATATAACGAACAGGATTCCGCCATGCTCGGCAGCTTTGCCAAAACCATTTTCGGCTCGTCGAACGACCGATACGTCAAGTCGCTGCGGTCGATCGTCAACAAGATCAATGGCTTCGAGCCGACAATTTCGGCGATGAGCGAGGATGATCTCCAGCACCAGACCGCGCGCTTCCGCGAACGGCTCGAGGCGGGGGAAAGCCTCGACGATCTGCTGCCCGAGGCCTTCGCCACCGTCCGCGAAGCCGCCAAGCGCGTGTTCGGCCAGCGCCATTACGACGTGCAGATGATCGGCGGCATCGTGCTCCATCGCGGCGAGATCGCCGAGATGCGCACCGGTGAGGGCAAGACGCTGGTCGCGACGCTCGCGACCTATCTCAACGCGTTGCCGGGCAAGGGCGTCCACGTCGTTACCGTCAACGACTATCTGGCCAGTCGCGACGCCGAGTGGATGGGGCAGGTCTACCGCTATCTCGGGATGACGGTGGGGACGATCATCCCCAATCTGACCGACCAGCAACGCCGCGACGCTTATGCCGCCGACATCACCTATGGCACCAACAACGAATTCGGTTTCGATTATCTGCGCGACAATATGAAGTACGAGCGCAGCGCGATGGTGCAGCGTCCGTTCAACCACGCGATCGTCGACGAGGTCGATTCGATCCTGATCGACGAGGCGCGCACGCCGCTGATCATTTCCGGGCCCACCGACGACAAGTCCGAGATGTATATCAAGGTCGACGCCGTGGTGAAGCAACTCGGCGACGCCGATTACGACATGGACGAGAAGCAGAAGACGATCGTCCTGACCGAGGACGGCACCGAACGCGCCGAGCGGATGCTCGAAGCCGCAGGGGTGCTCGTCGGCGCCAATCTCTACGATTTCGAGAACACGCAGGTGGTCCACCACCTCAACCAGTCGCTGCGCGCGAACAAGATGTTCAAGCTCGACACCGATTATATCGTCAAGGACGACAAGGTCGTCATCATCGACGAATTCACCGGCCGGATGATGGACGGCCGGCGCTGGTCGGACGGGTTGCACCAGGCCGTCGAGGCCAAGGAGGGCGTCAAGATCGAGCCCGAGAACCAGACGATGGCCTCGATCACCTTCCAGAATTATTTCCGCATGTACCCCAAGCTTTCGGGGATGACCGGCACCGCATCGACCGAGGCGGCCGAATTTTTCGACATCTACAAGATGAACGTCGTCACGATCCCGACCAACCTCCCGATCCAGCGGGTCGACGAGGAGGACGAGTTCTACAAGAATACGGCCGACAAATTCGCGGCGATCGCCAAGAAGGTCAAATTCCACGCCGAGCGCGGCCAGCCGGTACTGGTCGGCACCGTCTCGATCGAGAAATCCGAGATGCTCGCCGCTTTTCTCGACCAGGAGCAAGTGCCGCACAACGTCCTCAACGCCCGCCACCACGAGATGGAGGCGCACATCGTGGCGCAGGCCGGGCGCAAGAGCGCAGTGACGATCGCTACCAACATGGCCGGTCGCGGCACCGACATTCAGCTTGGCGGCAACCTTGAATTTCGCGTCGAGGCCGAGCTTGGCGACATGGAGGAAGGCCCCGAGCGCGATAAGGCGATCGAGCGTATTCGCGCCGAGATCGAGGTCGAGAAACACGAAGTGCTCGCCGCCGGCGGGCTGTTCGTGCTCGGCACCGAGCGCCACGAAAGCCGCCGCATCGACAACCAGTTGCGCGGCCGCTCGGGGCGCCAGGGCGATCCGGGGCTCAGCCGTTTCTATCTCAGTCTCGACGACGATCTGCTGCGGATCTTCGGCCCCGACACGCTGTTTGCGCGGATGATGCGATCGAACCTCGAGGATGGCGAGGCGATCGGCTCCAAATGGCTCTCCAAGGCGATCGAAACCGCGCAGAAGAAGGTCGAGGCGCGCAATTACGACATCCGCAAGCAGGTCGTCGAATATGATGACGTGATGAACGATCAGCGCCGCGTGATCTACGAGCAGCGCGCCGAGATCATGGATGCCGACGACGTCACCGAGATCATCAACGATATGCGCGCCGACACGGTGAACGCGATCGTTGCCGATGCGTGCCCGCCGGGCAGCTATCCCGAGCAGTGGGATATTGAAGGCATGAAGGCGCGCCTCGCCGAATTGCTCAACCTCGAGCTGCCGCTCGACGACTGGCTCAAGGAAGACGCGGTCGACGTCGAGATGATCGAGCAGCGCATCGGGGATATCGCCGATGCGGCGGTCACCGAAAAGGCGAGCGGGATCGACCTGGCGACGTGGACGCAGATCGAGAAATCGATCCTGCTCCAGAATCTCGACCAGCATTGGAAGGAACATCTCGCGACGCTCGATGCGCTGCGGCAGGTCGTCCATCTGCGCGCTTATGCGCAAAAGACGCCGCTCAACGAATATAAGTCGGAGGCGTTCGCGCTGTTCGAACGGATGCTCGCGAGCATCCGCGAGGATGTGACCCGCACGATCGCGCACGCCCAGTTCCAGATGCAGGCGCCACCGCCGCCGCTGCCCGATCTGCCCGATTTCATCACCAGCCATTTCGACCCGTTCACCGGCACCGACGATACCAACGATATCGACGGCGGCACGCTGGGTCTGGTGACGACGCAATTGCCGACGATGCACCCGTCGCCGCCCGATACGCCGCTGGGCACCGATCCGGCGCAATGGGAAGGCCGCGTCAGCCGCAACGCGCCGTGCCCGTGCGGATCGGGGCGTAAGTACAAACATTGCCACGGCGCGCTGTAAGGCGCGCTGGCGAGCGATAAAAAGGTTCGGCCGGCCTTTCCATGTGGGAGAAACCGGCCGAATTTTTTACACGATCTTCAAGGGCGTTACTTCGGAACCTTGATCGTCGGCCCGAGGTTGCTCATCACGTCGCGCGCATCGAAGCTGCGGACATTGTCGCGCGGCGGCGGCCCCTTGCCCATCACGATCTCGGCCATCGCTTCGTAGCGATCGACGGTGCGGACATCGAAATTATTATAGAAGGGGTCGCCCCAGAACGGGTCCCAGCGGCGCCACCCCCAACTGCCGTAGAAGCGCCACGACGGCCCCCAGAAGCCATAAGGGCCGGGGCCGAAGGGGCGATCGACATAGGTCTGCGTTTTGCGATCGGTGTTGCGATCGACGAGGATGAAGTGATCGAAACCCTGCTGGACGGTCAATTCGGCCGCGCGAAACAGCAGATAGCGCTCGACGGTCTCGCGCGAGGTGAGCGAGTTGCCCGAAAAGCTGACCATATAGCGATCGGCCTCGATCCGCTGGTCGCTGAAGCCGGTCCGGTTGTAACCATGGCCGGTGGCGGGCTGATAGGGCGTCGGGGTTGCGCAGCCGGCGAGCAGCAGCGTCCCGGTGCCGATCGCGGCAAGAAGGCGGCCGCGCGCACGAAAGCGGTGGAAATTCATAACACACTCCAAACCCTCGGCAAGACCGGCGAACGGTGCCGTCCTGACGGCAGAACGAGCCATATCCTCGATCCGTTCCAGTAGACGGAGTCCTGGCGCCAAAGCCGTCAGCCACATTCTATCAGAGATCGGAAAGGTCCTCGCCGCTGGTTTCGGCCAGCCGCGCAAGCCGCATCCTCGGCTCGTGATCGAGATTGGCGGCTTCCTTGATGATGTGGCGCAGTTCGTCGCGCTTGTCGTGGATCGAGGCAATAACCGGGCCCATTGCCACCCCGAGTTCGACCAGCACCGCCTCGGACAATTGGAGCGAGCTTTCGACGGTTTCGGGGACGGCATCGGTGGCGCCCGCGCGGTAGAGTTCGGCGGCGTGGGCGGTATCGCGCGCGCGCGCGACGATCGGCAGATGCGGCACCCAATTGCGCACGCGCCGCGTGAGGCGGACCGACAGCACCGGATCATCCATCGTCAGGATCAACGCGTCGGCGCGCCCCAGGTTGAGCCGATCGATCAGCTCGGCGCGCGCGGCATCGCCGAAAACCACCGGATAGCCTGCGCGGCGCGCGGCGCTGGCGGCATCGATATCGGCCTCGACCGCGACATATTTGCGGCCATGGCGTTCGAGCATGTCGGTGACGATCCGGCCGACGCGGCCGAACCCGATCACCACCGTTCCGGGGCCTTCGGGATCGGTCGCCGCTTCGGGCTCTTCGGCGCCGACGCGGCGTTCGAGCCGCCGTGCCGCCTTCTGGCCGACGCGCGCAAGCAGCGGGGTGAGGGTGAGGCCGATCGCGGTCACCGTCTGCCAGAAGGCTGCAGTGGACGGCAGGATCAATTGCGCCTGCGTTGCCACGCCGAGCACGATCAGCGTCGTTTCCGACGGGCTCGACATCAATACGCCGGCTTCGGCGGCAGTGCCTGCCCGCGTGCCGGTGAAGCGGAGCAGGCCGAAGGTCACCGCGGTCTTGATCGCGACCACGCCGAGCACCGCGCCGCCGAGCCCCACCCAATTGGCGGCGACGAGCCGCAGGTCGAGGCTCATTCCTACGGTGATCAGGAACACCCCGAGCGCGAGGCCCTTGAACGGTTCGGTCATCACTTCGACCTCGTCGCCATATTCGGTCTCGGCGATGATCAGCCCGGCAAGCAGCGCGCCGACGATCGGCGACAGGCCGACCGCGGTGGTGGCGAGGCTGGCAGCGATAACGACCAGCAGCGAGGCGGCGAGAAACAATTCGGGGCTCTTGGTGCGCGCGGCCTGCGCGAACAATTTGGGCAACACGAGCCGCCCGCCGATGAACATCGCGACCACGGTGACCGCGCCCCAGAGCGCGACCCCGGCGATACCTTCCCATCCGGCGTCGGTCGCGGTCGGCGCCAGCGCGCCCAATGCGAAAATGATCGGCACCAGCGCGAGATCCTCGAACAGCAGCATCGAAAAGGCGGCGCGCCCGACCGGGCTAGCGGTGCCCGCCATCGGCAGGATCAGCGCGGTTGAGGACAAAGCGAGCGCGAGCCCGAGCCCGATCGCGCCGGGGGTATTCTGCCCCAGCATCGCCAGCGCGAGCGCGATCAGCAGCCCCGATCCGAGCAATTCTGCCGCGCCGAGCCCGAAGACCAGGTTGCGCATCGCCCACAGCCGCTTGAGCGACAATTCGAGCCCGATCGAGAACAGCAGCAGGATGATACCGAATTCGGCGAACGGCTCGATTGCCTCGGCATCGGTAATCGTGATGTAATAGAGCCACGGAACCTGCCCCGCGAAGGAGCCGAGCCCGGCGGGGCCGACCAGGATGCCGACGAGGATGAAACCGATGACCGGGCTGATCTTGAAGCGCGCGAATGCGGGGATCACCAGCCCCGCTGCGCCGAGGATCACCAATGCATCGCTGAAACCGTTATTCTCAAGACCAAGCGCCATGATTGCACTTAACCGGAGGGTGGGGCGTTTGTCAGTGGGTCATGCATAAATTTTCATGCCAGATCTGCATCGTCGGCGGCGGGCCGGCCGGGATGATTGCGGGGCTGCTGTTCGCGCGCGCCGGCATCGAGACGATCGTGCTCGAAAAGCACGACGATTTCCTCCGCGACTTTCGCGGCGATACGATCCACCCCTCGACGTTGGAGTTGTTCCATGACCTCGGGCTGCTCGACGATCTGCTCGCGCGCGATCATGTGACATTGCCGCTCATCCATGCGCGGATCGCGGGCGAGACGATCCCGGTCGCCGATTTCAGCCATTTGCGCGTCGCGGCGCCGTTTATCGCGCTGATGCCGCAATGGGATTTCCTCGATTTCGTCGCCGACGTGGCCGCGCGATACCCCGGCTTCGCGCTACGGCGCCACGCCGAGGCGGTGGCGACGATCGAGACCAGGGGGCGCACCACCGGGGTCAGGCTGGCGAACGGTGACGAAATCCATGCGCCGCTGGTGATCGCCGCTGACGGCCGCACTTCGGTGTTGCGGGCGCAATCGGGGTTGCCGCAGCGGACGATCGGCGCGCCGATGGACGTGTTCTGGTTCCGCCTGCCCAAAAGTGCGGCGCCCGACAACCAAACCATGGGCGTGTTCGAGGCCGGCCGCCTGTTCGTGCTGATCGATCGCCGCGATTATTGGCAATGCGCCTTCGTGTTTCCCAAAGGCCGCGCTGAACAGATCCGCGCCGAGGGGATCCATGCCTTTCGGCAGCGCGTCGCGGCGATCGGCCCCGAGACGGCGGCGGGAGCCGGCGCGGTTGCGAGTTGGGATGACGTCAAACTGCTTACGGTGAGCGTCGATCGGCTCGAGACATGGCACAAGCCTGGCCTGCTGTTCATCGGCGACGCCGCGCACGCGATGTCGCCGATCGGCGGGGTAGGGATCAACCTCGCGATCCAGGATGCGGTGGCCGCCGCCAACATCCTCGCAGGGCCCATCGCGCGGGGTGAGGACGTCGCGCCGCTGCTGGCGAAGGTTCAGGCGCGGCGGATGCTGCCGGCCCGCCTCACGCAGGGGATGCAGGAGATGATCCAGAACCGTGTGATCGCGCCGCTGCTCGATGACGGGGCGACAGTCGATCGCCTGCCGTGGTTCCTGCGCCTGTTGGCGGCGCTGCCGCTGCTGCGGCGCCTGCCCGCGCGTGCGATCGGGCTGGGTTTCCGGCCCGAGCATGTGCGGTCGCCCGAAGCGTAGGGAAGGGGATCAGCCGCCGCCGGGGCTGTGCGGTCCGCGCGGGCGTGCGCCCTGAACCGTGGTGCCCGCGCCGGGCGTGCGTCGCTCGAAATCGAGGCGGTAGAGATCGAACCGCCGATCGGTCAGGTTGCGCACGGTGCCCTCGGTGCGCGCCCAGGTGAGATCGGCCAGGTTGACGTCGCTGATCGTCAGCGTCTCGACATTCTCGGTCGCCTCGGCGGCGATGCCGTCACGCGCGAAGGGGAAATCGCACGGCGTCAGGATGCAGCTCTGTGCATATTGGATGTCCATATTGTCGACATTGGGCAAATTGCCGACATTGCCCGACATGACGACGAAGCACTGGTTCTCGATCGCGCGCGCCTGGCAACAATAACGCACGCGCAGATAGCCTTGCCGGCTGTCGGTGCAGAACGGTGTGAACAGGATGCGGGCGCCTTCATCGACCAGATGGCGGGCGAGTTCGGGAAATTCGCTATCGTAGCAGATCAGGATCCCGATCGGCCCGCAATCGGTCTGGATGACATCGACCTCGTCGCCGCCCTTGATGTTCCACCAATAGCGTTCGTTGGGGGTGGGGTGGATCTTCTCGCGCGCATGGGTCGAGCCGTCGCGCAGGCAGACATAGGCGACATTCTGGATATCGCCGTCGTCGGTGCGGGTCGGGTGCGAGCCGCCGACGATGTTGATATTGTATTCGAGCGCCATCCGGTTGAGTTCCTTGACCAGCCGGGGCGTGTGTGCCGTCAAGGCGTCGATGGCCTCCATCGGCGTCAGGTCGCGCCTCTCATACGATAGCAACGGCAGCGTGTAGAGCTCAGGAAACACGACGAAATCGCAGCGGTAATCGGCGGCGACATCGACGAAATATTCGACATTGCCGAGGAAATCGTCGAAATCCTTTACCGCGCGCGCCTGCAACTGGACCGTCGCGAGGCGTACACTCTCGACGTCGCGCGGGAGGGTGTAGATCTTGTCGCTATCGTCGGGGATATAGGGGTTGCGCCACACCATCAGCGCGGCATTGCCCGCCGAGCGCTTGTCCTCGGGCAGATAGGCTTCGAGCACGCCGCGAATTTCGAAGCCGTTGCGAAGCTGGAAGCTGACCACGGGATCGCGCAGCTTGCTCGTCATCACCGCGTCGAGATAGCCTTCGGGTCCATCGACCTTGCGCCGGTTACGCTGAAAGCCGGGCATCCGCCCACCGACGATGATGCCTTTCAGCTCAAGGCGTTCGGCAAGGGTCTTGCGTGCATCATAGAGCCGCTGCCCGATCCGCACGCCGCGCACCTTGGGATCGACGCACATCTCATAGCCATAGAGCCATGCACCGGTGGGGTCGTGCCGCGAGCCGAAGCCGTTGGCGGTGATCCCCTTCCAGTCATGGGGGACGAGGGCGATGTCCTCATCCACCCGCATCGACGCGCAATAGCCGACCACGCGACCGTCGTAGAGCGCGACGAACTGGCCTTCGGGATAATGGTTGATCTGGCCGCGCACCTGCCCCGGACTGTAGCCCGACATGCGATCGTAAGACCGCTCGACCAGATCGATGATGCCGGCGACATCAGCGATCCGGGCGAGACGGACTTCAAGCCGCCGGGCGGTGCCGGAGCGCGCCATCAGCGCAATACTCGATCAACGCGATGCCCGGTCATGGCGATCATCCATTTTTCCTCCCACCTGCCGTCATGCCGGACTTGTTCCGGCATCCAACCATCCGCAAGCGTCAGCGCCTGGGGCAGGTTGGACCCCGGAACAAGTCCGGAGGTGACGGTGGGTTTTGCAGACATCCCGTCGGAAAGTAAGGATGATCGTCACCTGACCCGGTCAGCCGAGCCCTTGCGCCGACATCGCGCTTTCGAGGTTCGAGCGGATCGCCTCGAAGAACTGCTCGGTCGTCATCCACGGCTGGTCGGGGCCGATCAGGATCGCAAGATCCTTGGTCATATGGCCATTCTCAACCGTTTCGACGCAGACGCGTTCCAGCGTCTCGGCGAATTTGGTGACGTCGGGCGTGCCGTCGAACTTGCCGCGATACTTGAGCCCGCCGGTCCACGCGAAGATCGACGCGATCGGGTTGGTCGAGGTCGCCTTGCCCTGCTCGTGCATCCGATAATGGCGCGTGACGGTGCCGTGCGCCGCCTCGGCCTCGATCGTCTTGCCGTCCGGGGTCATCAGCACCGAGGTCATCAACCCGAGCGAGCCGAAGCCCTGCGCGACCTGATCCGACTGGACGTCGCCGTCATAATTCTTGCACGCCCACACGAATTCGCCGTGCCATTTGAGCGCGCTGGCGACCATGTCGTCGATCAGGCGGTGCTGATATTCGATGCCAGCTTCGGCGAACTTGTCCTTGAATTCGCTGTCGAACACTTCCTGGAACAGATCCTTGAAGCGGCCATCATAGGCCTTGAGGATGGTGTTCTTGGTCGACAGATAGACCGGCCAGTTGCGGTTGAGGCCGTAATTCATCGAGGCGCGGGCGAAATCGCGGATCGACTGATCGAGATTGTACATCCCCATCGCGACGCCCGAGGATTCGAAATCGAACACCTCATGCTCGATGACCTTGCCGTCCTTGCCCTCGAACTTCATCGTCAGCTTGCCGGGGCCGGGGACGAGGAAGTCGGTGGCCTTATACTGATCGCCGAACGCGTGACGGCCGACGACGATCGGCTTGGTCCAGCCCGGGATCAGCCGCGGCACGTTGTTGATGACGATCGGCTCGCGGAAGATCGTGCCGCCCAGGATGTTGCGGATCGTGCCGTTGGGCGATTTCCACATCTTCTTGAGATCGAATTCCTCGACGCGCGCCTCGTCGGGGGTGATCGTCGCGCACTTCACGCCGACGCCGTATTTCTGGATCGCGTGGGCCGAATCGATCGTGATCTGATCGTCGGTCTCGTCGCGTTTCTGGATCGAGAGGTCGTAATATTCGAGCCCGATGTCGAGATAAGGCTTGATAAGACGCTCGCGAATCCATTCCCAGATGATCCGCGTCATCTCGTCGCCGTCGATCTCGACGACCGGGGTTTTAACCTTGATCTTCGCCATATGCGTTTTGCTTTCCGTAATTGCGGGGTGGATTGTTGGCCATGCCTCTAGGCAGATGGCCGCGGGCGATCAACCTTGGGGGCAATACTGGTGCGTCCGATGCGCGGGAGTCGATTGTGTTGCGGACGCCGCGTCGCTAGACCGTGCCGCATGTCCCCGCTCGATAAGCCCCCCGTTACGGCCGCCCCGGTGAAGTGGCGTTTCCCCGAGGTCCATCCCGAGGGACGCAAATATATCCTGATCGCCGGCGCGGTGGCGCTGGTGTCGCTGTTCGTCTGGGATTTCGTGACCTGGCCGCTGGTCGGCCTCACGGTCTGGGTGGCGGCGTTCTTCCGCGATCCGGTGCGCGTCACCCCGCAGGGCGACGATCTGATCATCGCGCCCGCCGACGGGCTGATTACGATGATCCAGCGCGTTCCCGTGCCGATCGAAATGACGGGCGAGAACGGCCTTCGCGAGGCGAGCCGCGTGCGCGTCTCGATTTTCATGAGCGTGTTCGACGTTCATGTGAACCGCACGCCGGTAAGCGGCACGATTCGTCAGATCGTCTATATCTCGGGCAAGTTCCTCAACGCCGATCTCGACAAGGCGAGCGACGAGAACGAGCGCCAGCATTTCGTCGTCGAAGGCCATGACGGCCGCCGCGTCGGTTTCACCCAGATCGCCGGGCTGGTCGCGCGCCGGATCGTCACCTTCGCCAAGACCGGCGATATCGTCGCGACGGGCCAGCGGATCGGGCTGATTCGCTTCGGCAGCCGCGTCGACGTCTATCTCCCCGACGATGCGGCGTGCCAGGTCGCGCTCGGCCAGCGCACCGTCGCTGGCGAAACGGTGCTTGGCCGGATCGGCGGACAGCCGGTATCCGGCGTCGCCCAGTGATCGAGACACGGTTGTGAAGGAAAGGCGGCCCAAGCTGCGGCGCGGTCTGCCGCTGCGTGCGGTCGCGCCTAACGCCGTCACCGCACTCGCGCTGTGCTTCGGGTTGAGCGGTATCCGCTTCGCGATCGGCGGCGAGTGGGAACGCGCGGTGCTGATGGTGCTCGTCGCGGGGGTGCTCGACGGGCTCGACGGGCGCGTCGCGCGGATGCTCCACGGCGAGAGCAAATTCGGCGCCGAACTCGATTCGCTGTCCGATGCGATCTCGTTCGGGGTGTCGCCCGCGCTGATCCTGTTCCTGTGGACGCTGATCGATCTGCCGCGGCTGGGCTGGATGTGCGCGCTCGCTTTCGCGGTGTTGTGCGCGCTCCGGCTCGCGCGCTTCAACGCCAATATCGACGTGACCGAGCAGCCGCACAAATCAGCCGGATTCCTCACCGGCGTGCCCGCACCGGCGGGGGCCGGGCTGGTGATGCTGCCGATGTATCTGTGGTTCTGGACCGGTGAGCCGATCTTCCGCTCGGCCTGGCTGGTCGCACCCTGGGTGGCGTTCGTGGCGGCGCTGATGGTGTCGAACATCGCCACTTTCTCGTGGAGTTCGCTCAAGCTGCGGCAGAATATCCGCTTCGAGGCGATCATCGTCGTCGCCTTGCTCGGCGGCGGGCTGATCTCGGCGCCGTGGCACACCGCCAGCGCGCTCTGCCTGTTTTATCTGATCGCGATGCCGTTCAGCATCATGAGCTATGCGCGCGTCAGGCGGCTTCGCGCCGCGGCGCACGCCCCCGCACCACGGCCCGCCGACGATCACGGATCGGTGCCGCCCACGGCGTGAAGGCCGGGCGCACCGCCGGATCGGCCTCGCCCCGCAGCAGCATTGCCATACGCGGCAGCGCGGGGATGACGGTTTCGGCCAGGACAAAAGCGATCAGCGCCAGCGCGCCGGCGAACACCACAAGCTGCACCATTGCCATCATCGTCCAAACTCCCTGATCGCGGAGAAAATTCAGGAACGTCGCCAACCGAATAGTGGGAAATGCGTTCCGTGTGCCCGTGTTGAACACTATATGTTCCATATTCGTTCCACATGTCAACGCTTGATTTCGCGCGCCGCCTGGGCTAGTGGCGCGCGCTCAATCCCGCATGGGAAGCGCTCTATACCGGTGTCCGGGCCTGTGGCCGATGGATCACTGCTTCCCAGAGGAACAACCGGAAAGGAATTACCTTATGGCGGCACCAGTCGTCAGCATGCAGCAATTGCTCGAAAGCGGCGTTCACTTCGGCCACCAGACGCATCGCTGGAACCCGAAGATGAAGCCTTACATCTTCGGCGATCGCAACGGCGTCCACATCATCGATCTGTCGCAGACCGTGCCGCTGTTCGCGCGCGCGCTCGATTTCGTCGCCGCATCGGTGGCCTCGGGTGGCAAGGTGCTGTTCGTCGGCACCAAGCGCCAGGCGCAGGAAGCGGTTGCCGATGGCGCGCGCAAGGCCGGCCAGCATTTCGTCAACCACCGCTGGCTGGGCGGGATGCTCACCAACTGGAAGACGATCTCGCAATCGATCAAGCGCATGAAGGCGCTCGACGAGCAGCTTGCGGGCGACACGCAGGGCCTCACCAAGAAGGAAGTCCTCCAGCTCACGCGGGAGCGCGACAAGCTTGAGCTGTCGCTTGGCGGCATCCGCGACATGGGCGGCATCCCCGACGTGATGTTCGTGATCGACGCCAACAAGGAAGAGCTGGCGATCAAGGAGGCCAACACGCTTGGCATTCCCGTCGTCGCGATCCTCGATACCAACGTCTCGCCCGACGGCATCGCCTTCCCGGTTCCCGGCAACGACGATGCGAGCCGCGCGATCCGCCTCTATTGCGAAGCCGTCTCGATCGCCGCGACCCGCGGTGGCCAGGATGCGGCGATGATGAGCGGCAAGGATTTCGGCGCGATGGCCGAGCCGCCGGTCGAGCCCGCGCTGGCGGCTGAACCTGAGGCGCCCGCCGCCTCGACCGAGCCCGAAACGGCGGCCGAGGGCGAGCGCCAGCTCGACGCCTGAACCGTCGCCGGACAGTCATGGGGGCGGGGTAGGGCGGATGCCTTCCCCCGCCCGCATCCATTTCACGATATATGAGGAATTGACCCAATGGCCGAGATCACTGCAGCCGCCGTCAAGGAGCTTCGTGACCGCAGCGGTGCGGGCATGATGGATTGCAAGAAGGCGCTGACCGAGAGCGGCGGCGACATGGAGGCCGCCGTCGATTGGCTGCGCACCAAGGGGCTTGCCGCCGCGCAGAAGAAGTCGAGCCGCACCGCGGCCGAGGGACTGGTCGGGGTCGCCGTCGCCGGCAATGCGGGCGCGGCGGTCGAGGTCAATTCGGAGACCGATTTCGTCGCCAAGAACGAGCAGTTCCAGCAGTTCGTTCGCGATGTGACCGCGATCGTGCTCTCCAAGGGCGACGATATGGACGCGCTCACGACCGCGAAGATGCCTTCGGGCACCGCCGTCGGTGATGCGCTGACCAACAATATCGCGACGATCGGCGAAAATCAGTCGCTGCGCCGCGCCAAGCGGCTTGACGTGTCGCAGGGCGCGGTCATCTCGTATGTCCACAACGCGCAGGCGCCGGGCCTCGGCAAGATCGGCGTGCTCGTCGCGCTCGAGAGCGATGCCGACGTCGACGTGCTCGAGCCGCTCGGCAAGCAGCTCGCGATGCACATCGCCGCGGCCTTCCCGCTGGCGCTCGACGAGACCGGGCTCGATCAGGAGGTGCTCGAGCGCGAGCGCCAGATCGCGGGTGAAAAGGCCGCGGAATCGGGCAAGCCCGCCGATATCATCGCCAAGATGGTTGAGGGGGCTGTCAAGAAGTTCGCCAAGGAGAACGCGCTGCTCAGCCAGCTGTTCGTGATGGACAACAAGACCCCGATCGCGGACGTCGTTGCCAAGGCGGGCAAGGCCGCGGGCACGACGATCACGCTTAAGGATTATGTCCGCTTCCAGCTCGGCGAAGGCATCGAGAAGGAAGAGAGCGATTTCGCTGCCGAGGTCGCCGCGACGGCGGGCCTCACCAAGTAAACGATCATCGGTTCGATGGCGGGCGGGGTAGCCGGGCGATGGTCCGGCCACCTCGCCCGTTTTCGTTTACGCCGCCATGCACGATGATTGCACGGGATCAGCGCTTGGCATCCACCAGACGCGCTACTAAGGTCCGCGCGCCTTCACCTTTCCCCCTATCGTTTCGCCAGGTTCCATGACGCTGCCCCGCTTCAAACGTATTCTTCTCAAGCTGTCGGGCGAAGTCCTGATGGGCCAGTCGCCGTTCGGGATCGATCCCGACACGGTCGCGCGCGTGGCCCGCGAGATCGCGGCGGCGAAGGAGGCGGGGCACGATCTGTGTCTCGTCGTCGGCGGCGGCAACATCTTCCGCGGGCTGGCCGGCGTCGCGCAGGGAATCGACCGGACCACGGGCGATTACATGGGGATGCTCGCAACGGTGATGAACGCGCTCGCGGTGCAGGCGGCGCTCGAGAAGATCGGCGTCGAAACCCGCGTGCAATCGGCGATCCCGATGTCGAGCGTATGCGAGCCCTATATCCGCCGCCGCGCGGTGCGGCATATGGAGAAGGGCCGGATCGTCATTTTCGCGGCGGGGACCGGCAATCCGTTTTTCACCACCGATACCGCAGCGGCGCTGCGCGCGGCCGAAATGGGCTGCGACGCGCTGTTCAAGGGCACCAGCGTCGACGGCGTCTACGATGCCGATCCCAAGAAGGTGCCGACCGCCAAACGATATGACGCGTTGACCTTCGATCGCGTTCTCGCGGACAATCTGAAGGTGATGGATGCCAGCGCGGTGGCGCTGTGCCGGGACAGCAATATCCCGATCGTGGTGTTCAACATCCGCGGCGAACACAATCTCGCCTCGGTGCTCGAAGGAAAGGGCAGGGCGACGATCGTCACGAACGTCGTCGAACCGGCGCTTTCCGTGGTAGAATAAGCTCAATCGATTAGAAGGGAGCAGGATCATGGCCGCCTATGACAAGGCCGATCTCGAACGGCGCATGGCGGGCGCGGTCGAGGCGCTCAAACACGATCTCGCCGGTCTGCGCACCGGCCGCGCCTCGACGGTGTTGCTCGATCCGATCACCGTTCAGGTCTACGGCGCGTCGATGCCGCTCAATCAGGTCGCGACCGTCTCGGCGCCCGAGCCGCGGATGCTGAGCGTCCAGGTGTGGGACAAATCCAACGTGGGGCCGGTCGACAAGGCAATCCGCTCCGCCGGGCTTGGACTCAACCCGATCGCCGACGGGCAGACGCTGCGGCTGCCGATCCCCGATCTGACCGAGGAACGCCGCAAGGAACTCGCCAAGCTTGCCGGCCAATATGCCGAAAAGGCGCGTGTGGCCGCGCGCAACGTGCGTCGTGACGGGATGGACAGCCTCAAGACCGACGAAAAGAAGGGCCTGTTCGGCGAGGACGAGCGCAAGCGCCATGAGGCCGAGGTCCAGAAAGTGACCGATGGCACGATCGCCGACATCGATGCGGTGGCGCAGGCCAAGGAAAAGGAAATTCTCGGCCAGTGAGGACCGCGCCGGCCTCTTTCTCTTCGGTTCGTGCCGGGGGCGTTTGGCGCCGATGAGCACCAGCCCCGCCTTCGTGCCCGCCACGGGTGGTGGACCGGGTATGCCGCGTCATGTCGCGATCATCATGGACGGCAACGGGCGCTGGGCGAAGAAACGGCTGCTGCCGCGCGTCGCAGGCCATCGCGCGGGTGTCGAGGCGGTGCGCAAGGTCACGCGTGAGGCGCGTAGGCTCGGGATCGAAGCGCTGACGCTCTACGCCTTCTCGTCCGAGAACTGGCGGCGGCCCGATACCGAAGTCACCGATCTGATGGCGCTGCTGCGCACCTTCATCCGCTCCGATCTCGACGAGTTGGTGAGCGAGAACGTCCGGTTGCGCGTGATCGGCGATTATCGCCGTTTCGGCACCGATCTCGCCCAGATGATCGATGCCGCGGTCGCGCGCACCGCGGGCAATACCGGCGCGATTCTCGTCATCGCGCTCAATTACGGCGCACAGGCCGAGATCGCCGCCGCCGCGCGCCGCCTCGCGGCGCGTGCGGCCGCTGGCGAGATCGCTGCCGAGGCGATCGACGAGGCCGCGATCGAGGCCGAACTCGACACCGTCGGCCTGCCGCCGCTCGATCTGGTGATCCGCACCTCGGGTGAGCGTCGGCTGTCGAACTTCCTGCTGTGGCAGGCAGCCTATGCCGAACTGCTGTTCGTCGACACGCTATGGCCCGATTTCGACGGCGCCAGGCTGCGCGAGGCCATCGCGACCTTTGCCCGGCGCGAGCGGCGTTTCGGCGGATTGTGACTAGCTCGCAGGTCCGAAAACAGCCGTCCGAGCTGATGCTGCGCGTGGTCGCCGGGATCGCGCTGATCGTGGTCGCGGTGGCGGCGCTGGTGTTCGGCGGCATGGCGTTCTGGCTGCTGGCCGCGGTGATGGCGCTGCTGATGATGGGCGAATGGGCCGATCTCGCGAAGATGCCGCCTCAAACCCGGCGGCTCGCCCAATATGCGCTGTTCGTGCCGCTCGCGATCTTCAGCCCGTTTGCCGCCGGGCCCGATTTTTTCGCGCTCGGGCTATTGCTCGGTGCCGCGTTCTTCATCGTCATCGTCACGAAACGGCCGATCCTCGGCTGGGGTATTTTCTATTGCGGATTGCCGGTGTTCGCGTTGCTGCTGATCCGCGAGACGCCGGGCAACGGCGTCGTCTTCGCGTTCTGGGCGCTCGCCCTGGTCTGGGCGACGGACATCGGCGCCTATGCCGCGGGCCGGGCGATCGGCGGCCCCAAACTGGCGCCCGCGATCAGCCCCAACAAGACCTGGGCAGGGCTCGGCGGCGGCGTGCTCGCGGCGGCGCTGCTCGGGATCACGCTTCACTACAGCCATGGCCTGCCGCTGCGGCTGACGCTCGCGTCACCGCTGCTCGGGGTGGTCGCGCAGGGCGGCGATCTGTTTGAAAGCTGGCTCAAACGCCGCGCGGGCGTAAAGGATAGCGGCGCGATCCTGCCCGGCCATGGCGGGGTGCTCGATCGGCTCGACGGGCTGGTGCCGGTGGCGCCGCTCGCCGCGTTGCTGGTGCTGATCCCGATCCGCGAGTTGCTCGGATGAAGACCGTTACCATTCTCGGGGCGACCGGATCGGTGGGAACATCGACGCTCGACCTGATCGAGCGCGCGCCCGATCAATTCAAGGTGCTCGGGCTCACCGCCAATCGTGACGCGAAAGGCCTTGCGGCAGCGGCGATCCGCACCAACGCACGTTATGCGGTGGTGGCCGACGAGGCCGCGTTGCCTGAACTGCGCGCCGCGCTTGCCGGTACGGGAATCGTCAGCGCGGGCGGCACCCAGGCGGTGTGCGACACCGCCGCGCTCGGTGCCGACTGGACGATGGCCGCGATCGTCGGCTGCGCGGGGCTGCGCCCGGTGATGGCCGCGCTCGAACGGGGCGGTACAGTGGTGCTCGCCAACAAGGAGCCGCTGGTATCGGCGGGGCCGTTGGTCCTCGAGGCAGCGGCACGCCACGGCGCCACGCTGCTGCCCGCCGATTCGGAACATAATGCGATTTTCCAATGCTTCGATTCGGTGCGGTCAAACCGGGTGCGGCGGGTGATCCTGACCGCAAGCGGCGGGCCATTTCGCGATACCAGCGTCGCCGAGATGCGGGGCATGACCCCCGAACAGGCGGTCGCGCACCCCAATTGGTCGATGGGCGCCAAGATCTCGGTCGATTCGGCGACGATGATGAACAAGGGGCTTGAACTGATCGAAGCCGCGCGGCTGTTCCCGGTCCGTCCCGACCAGCTTGAGATCATCGTCCACCGGCAATCGGTGATCCATTCGATGGTCGAATATGTCGATGGTTCGATTCTCGCGCAACTCGGCCCGTCGGATATGCGCACCCCGATCGCGCATACGCTGGCCTGGCCCGATCGGATGGAGACGGCGATGGCGCCGCTCGACTTCGCGACGCTTGGCAGGCTCGACTTCGAAGCCCCCGATCCCGAACGCTTTCCGGCGCTCAGGCTGGCCCGTGAGGCGCTGGAGGCCGATGGCGCGCGGCCCGCGATCCTCAATGCCGCCAATGAAGTGGCGGTCGCCGCGTTCCTTGCGCGCGCCATCGGATTTCTTGAAATTGCCGCAATCGTCGCTGATACGCTGGCGTGCTATTCCCCGGCGGCGCCGGACAGCCTCGACGCGGTGCTCGCCATCGATGCCGAAGCACGGGCCATCGCGGGCGAGCGTGTAAAGGATTGCGTGGCTTGATCGATTCTCCCGGCGTGCTCCTCACCATCGTCGCGTTCATGCTCGTGATCGGGCCGCTCGTGTTCGTCCATGAACTGGGGCATTATCTCGCCGGGCGCTGGTTCGGGATCAAGGCCGACGCTTTCTCGATCGGCTTCGGCCGCGAGATCTGGGGCCATACCGACAAACGCGGCACGCGCTGGAAGCTCGGCTGGATGCCGCTCGGCGGCTACGTCAAATTCGCCGGCGACATGAACCCGGCGGGGCAACCCTCGTCGGATTGGCTCGCGCTGCCCGCCGAGGAGCGTTCGCGCACCTTCCAGTCCAAGCCCTTGTGGCAACGCGCGATCGTGGTCGCGGCGGGGCCGGTGACCAATTTCCTGATCGCGATCCTGATTCTCGCCGGTTTCGCGCTCGCTTATGGCGAAAGCCGCACCCCGGCGACCGTCGGCACCGTGGTCGAAGGCAGTGCGGCCGCGCGAATCGGGCTGGCGTCGGGCGATACGATCGTCGCGCTCGGCGGGCGCTCGATGACAACTTTCGATGACATGGTCCGCTACGTCAAAATCCGCGCGGGCGAACGGGTCACGGTCGATTTCCGGCGCGACGGCGAGGCGATGTCGCGCGTCGCGGCGATCGGCACGGTCGTCGAGCGCGACCGCTTCGGCAACGAATATCGCGTCGGCTTGCTCGGCATCGGTCCGTCTGAGCCCGTTCATGCCACGGTCGGGCTCATGCGCGCGCCGGTGGTTGCGGTCGAGCGCACCGGCGACATCGTCCGGATGATGGTCGAAACGCTCGGCCAGGTGATCAGCGGGCGGCGCTCGGTAAAGGAATTGGGCGGCCCGCTGTCGATCGCGCGAGTCTCGGGCGAACAGATGGTGATGGGGCTCGACTCGTTCGTGTTCCTGATCGCGCTGATCTCGATTAATCTGGGATTCATCAACCTGTTGCCAGTCCCGGTGCTGGATGGCGGCCATCTGATGTTCTATGCAATCGAAGCGGTTCGGCGGCGGCCGGTGGAGCCCGAGGTGCAGGAATGGGCATTCCGTGGTGGATTGGCGGCGATTCTCGCGTTGATGCTGCTGGTTACCTTCAACGATCTGGGCGCGTTCGGACTGTGGAAAAATCTGGCCGGGTTGATCGGCTGAGCCGGTTGGGGCAGGGCGGCGCGGCCGTGCCTCCGGCAGCAAACATACCTTTTGGGGTGGGACAGTGACAGCGACCAAGATTTCCAGTTTCGGCGTCCAGGCCACCGCCTTCCTGCTTGCGGGCACGATGCTGTCGGCATTCCCGATGGCGGCGTACGCACAGGCCGCGCAACAGACCCCGCCCGCAGCCAATCCTCCACCGGCAGCGTCGACCGATACCACGCCGCAGCGCACGATCACCTCGATCCGCGTTGATGGGTCGCAGCGGATCGAGCCCGCGACGGTGCTGTCCTACACCAAGCTTCAGGTCGGCCAGCCGCTCAGCAACCCGCTGCTCGATCAGGCGCTGCGCGATCTGCTCAACAGCGGGCTGTTCGCCGATGTCGCGATCGACGGCGCGCAGACCGGCCAGCTCGTCATCCGGATCAAGGAGAACCCGCTGATCAATCGGGTGATCCTGGAAGGCAACAAGCACCTCAAGTCGGACAAGATCACCAAGGAAATCAAACTCGCGCCGCGCCAGATCTTCACCCGCACCGCGGTGCGGCAGGATGTGACGCGGATCATCGAACTCTATCGCCGCGAAGGGCGCTTCGCCGCCAACGTCCAGCCGCAGATGGTCGCGCTCGATCAGAACCGCGTCGATGTGGTGTTCGAGATCAGCGAGGGACCGAAATCCAAGGTCCGCCAGATCAACATCCTCGGCAATGAGGAGTTTTCCGACGGCAAGCTGCGCAAGCAGATGGCGACCAAGGAAGCGCGCCTGATGACGATCCTGAGCTCGAATACGAGCTACGATCAGGATCGGATGGCCTATGACCAGCAGAAGCTGCGTCAATTCTATCTCACCGAAGGCTATGCCGATTTCCGCGTCACCTCGGCGGTGGCCGAACTGACCCCCGACAAGCGCGATTTCATCATCACCTATGTCGTCGAGGAAGGGCCGCGCTACAAGTTCGGCGACGTCACCGTCGATAGCGACATTCGCGATTTCAACGGCGATCGGCTGGCCGCGGCGCTGCCGTTCCACAAAGGCGATTGGTACAACGCCAAGGCGGTCGAGGATTCGATCGATTCGCTCAAGGAGACCGCGGGGCTGGTCGGTTATGCCTTTGCCGAGGTCGATCCCGAGTTCCACCGCGACCGCGAGACGCTGACGATGGGGATCAATTTCCGCATCGCGCAGTCGCAGCGCACCTATGTCGAGCGGATCGACATCAACGGCAACACCAACACGCAAGACAAGGTGATCCGCCGCGAGATGCGGCTTGCCGAGGGCGATGCGTTCAACAGCTTCCAGGTCAAGCGCTCGCAGGACCGGATCAATTCGCTCGGCTTCTTCCAGGACAAGTTCGAGATCAAGCAGACCCCCGGGTCGGCCCCCGACCGGCTCGTGCTCGAGGCCAATGTCGAGGAACGCTCGACCGGCGAAATCCAGCTTTCAGCAGGTTACTCAAGCCTCGAACGATTCATAATACAGGCCGGCATCACCCAACGCAATTTCCGCGGCAAGGGCCAGGAATTGCGGGCTAGTGTTAATTATTCGGCTTATTCAAAGTCGGTGCAGCTTGGTTTCACCGAGCCGTATCTGTTCGACAAATCGGTCGCCGTCGGTGCGGATATTTTCCGGCGCGATTACAATGCGTTCAACTATCTCGGCCGCGATCGGCAGACGACCTACAGCCAGGTGTCGACGGGCTTCCAGCTCCGCTCGGGCATTCCACTCACCGAATATTGGTCGCTCGCGGGGCGCTATCAGCTCTCGTACGACGAAGTCGGGCTCGACAAGCAGTTCCTCGACACCGACGGCTCGTGCGATCCGCTCAAGGCGGGCCGTTATCTGTGCGACTCGCTCGGCGACCGGCTGACCTCGTCGATCGGCTATTCGCTGATCAACGACAGCCTCAACAGCCGCCTGCGCCCTAGCGCGGGCAACCGGCTGGTGTTCAGCCAGGATTTCGCGGGGCTGGGCGGCGACGTCAAATATGTCCGCACCCGCGCCGAAGCGAGCAAATACTGGGGGGTCGGCGGCGGCTTCATCTTCTCGGTCCGCGCCGAGGGCGGGTACATCTTCTCGCTCGAGAAGAGCCGCGGCCCGGGGATCGACAAGGTCCGCATCATCGACCGTTTCTACCTCGGCGAACCGCAGTTCCGCGGCTTCGACATCCGCGGCGTCGGCCCGCGCGTCCAGCGCGTGCCCTATACCACCGATGCCGATGGCAAGCAGACGCTGGTGACCGACAAGGATCGGATCTACGACGACGCGCTCGGCGGCAAGGCCTATTATCTGGGCCATGTCGAGCTGGAGATCCCACTCGGTTCGGGTGCGCAGGAACTTGGGCTCAGGCCGTCGATCTTCATGGATTTCGGCGCGCTGTTCGACGTCAAGAAACCGCTGCCGACCGCTGTGTTCCCGACGCATACGGACGCCGACGGCAATGTGATCGTCGATCCGATCATCAATCCCGTGCTCGATGGCGAGGGGCGTCCGCTCTACATCGTGCCCACCGACGCCGCGGACAATGCGGGCAAGGTGACGACCTGCACGACGGGCTATGCCGATACCTTCGGCGGGGTCTGCGCAGGCACCTCGACCAACACCGCGTACACCACGTCGATCGCGCCCTTTGCCGAGTATTTCTACGGCTTCAGCTGGAAACCGCGCCTGTCGGTCGGCTTTGGCGTCAACTGGAATTCGCCGTTTGGCCCGTTGCGTATCGATATCGCCAAGGCGCTGCTCAGTCAGCGGGGCGAAGACAAGAAACTCATCACTTTCAACGTAGGTGGACAATTCTGATGATCAATCTGAAGACCTTCCTCGCCGCGGCGGCCCTCACCGCGCCGGCGCTCGCCATCGGCGGCACCGCGCACGCGCAGGTCGCGGGCATCGCGGTGGCCGATCCCGAAGCGGCCGTTGCGAACACCAAGGCATGGGCAACCGCCAAGCAGCAGATCGAGACCACCTACAAGGCGCAGCTCGACCAGGCCGAAGCGCGCCGTCAGGCGATCGCGACCGAGCTCAAGCCGCTTTATGACGCATTCAACGCCGCGCGCAGCGCCGCGACCCCGAACGAAGCCGCGCTGACCACGCAGGCACAGACGATCCGCCAGCGCGAGGAAGCCGGCAAGCAGGAACTCGCACGGCTCCAGCAGCCCGCCGCGCGCGCGCAGGGCTATGCGCTCGAGCAGATCAGCACGCATCTCGACAAGGCGGTGCAGACCGTGGTCGGGCAAAAGAATGTGAGCCTGTTGCTGCGCCCCGAATCGGCGTTCTTCGCGCAGCCGGCGGTGGACATCACCCCGGCGATCACCGCCGAGCTCGACCGCGTCGTCCCCAGCGTGAGCATCTCGCCGCCCGCCACTTGGCAGCCCGGCCAGCAGCACCAGCAGGCCGCACCCGCCGCCGCTGCCCCCGCACAGACGCAGGGCCGGTGAGCGACACCGCCGCCGCCGATCGGCCTGCCATCGGCCCGCTCGACATCAAGCGGGTGATGGCGGCGCTGCCGCATCGTTATCCGATGCTGCTGGTCGATCGGGTCGAGGAGATCATCCCCGACCAGCGGATCGCCGCGATCAAGGCGGTGACGATCAACGAGGGCTTTTTCGCGGGGCATTTCCCCGGCCGCCCGATCATGCCCGGCGTCCTCATCGTCGAGGCGCTGGCGCAGGCGGCGGGGATCCTTGCGGTCGAATCGCTTGGGCTCGCGGGCTCGGGCAAGCTCGTCTATTTCATGGCGATCGACGAAGCGAAGTTCAGAATGCCGGTCGAACCCGGCGTACTGCTGCGGCTCGAGGTCGAATTCGTCCAGAAACGGGCGACGGTGTGCAAATTCGCCGGCAAGGCGCTGATCGACGGCAAGGTCGCGGCGCAGGCGAATTTCACCGCGATGATCGCCGATCCGCCCGCGGCCTGAGACTTGCTCAACCACTACGGGCCGTGTAGAGGCCCGCGCTTCCCAGGACTGGTCGGAAACCAGCCCGCACAAGGAGATTGTTCGTGAAGAAAGATACGCACCCCGACTATCATATGATCAAGGTGCAGATGACCGACGGCACCGTGTTCGAGACGCGCTCCACCTGGGGCAGCGAAGGCGATACGATGACGCTCGACATCGATCCGCTGTCGCACCCGGCCTGGACCGGCGGCAACCAGCGTCTCGTCGATTCGGGCGGCCAGGTCGCGCGCTTCAACAAGCGTTTCGGTGGGCTTTCGCTCGCCCGCAAATAAGCGCTGCGCCAAGGCGGCGGCTTTAACACTTCATTATCCACAGCCGGCATAGGCTTTCCCTCGTTCGCAAGAGGGAAGGCCCATGCTGGCTGCCGAAATCGAACCCGCGGACGTGCCCGGCCGTCGTCGCAGCACGCGCGCGGCCGTTGCGCTGGACGTGCGCGTTACGCGCGACGGGTTGGGCCGCGCGCTGTGCCGGGTCGTCGATCTGTCACGCCACGGCGCCCGGCTCGAGACCTATTCGGCGATAAAGCCCGGCACGACGATCTGGCTCACGCTGCCGCACATCGGCGAAGTCGCCGCCGATATCGCCTGGGCCGCGGATTTCATCGCCGGCTGCGAATTTCATCACCCGCTGACCCAGGCCGCATTCGATACGCTGGTCGATCTCGACGCGACGCTGCGGTTGCAATGAGGGACGGGCGCGCCCTAACCGGGACTCGCCACCTTCATCAGCAGCAGCCCCGAGATGATGAGCATCGCCGCCAGCACGCGCAGCAGGCTGGCCGATTCGCCGAGGACGGCAACGCCGACCACGAAGGCGCCCACCGCGCCGATCCCGGTCCACATCGTATAGGCCGTACCGAGCGGCAGCGAGCGCATCGACCAGGCGAGCATCCCGACGCTGAGCGCCATCGCGCCCGCGGTGGCCAGCGTTGGCCATAGCCGCGTGAAGCCGTGCGACTGCTTCATCGCAAACGCCCAGACGATTTCGAACAGCCCGGCAATGATGAGGACGATCCACGCCACGGCAACCTCCTGTGTCAAAGGTGCCGGGCCGTCCCGGACTTCAACCCGCGAAAGGGGGGAGGACGTGGCCTCACGCGCTGCGAGATGGGGGCGTTGCGCGCGTAAATCAACATAATATGGGATTGCAGTTCATATTGACCGTGATAACGGCGCCGCAGCCGATTGTAGAGGGGAGGGGCCAATGGAATTTTTCGAAACAGCGGTAACGGCATTTCGCAACACCTTGCCGATGATGGTCAAGTTCCACCTGCTGCTGATCCCCTTCATCCTGCTCGAACAGATCTGGCCCGCGAGAGAGCGGCCCCGGCCGCGTGATTATCTGCTCAACGCGGCGATCATCTTCTCGACGCTCGCGCTGGTGATCCCGATCGGCATGCTCTCGGGCATGGGCGGGCGCTATGTGCAGGAGGCGCTCGGGCTCACGCCTTACGCGCTGTCGTTCGATCTGCTGCGATCGGTGCCCGTCGTGGGGGAAGCGCTCCGCGTCGTGGTGATCGGGATCGCGGCGTTCGTCTTGCACGATTTGTGGTTTTACTGGTCGCACCGGCTCGAACATAAAGTGCCGTTCCTGTGGGAGTTCCACAAGCTGCACCACAGCGAGGAGCGGATGAACGCGGGCACCTTTGGCCGCGACCATTTTCTGCAATCGGCGTGGCGCACGATCTTTCCGACCTTCACGCTCGGGCTGGTGCTCAAGCTCAACGTCGCCGCGGCTGCCAATATGGGCGTGATCGTCGTCTTTGCGATGGTCAGCGTATCGATGTTCTATCATTCGAGCGTCCGGTTCCGGCTGCGCTGGCTGCACCCGGTGATCATGACGCCGCAGGTCCACCGCATCCATCACTCGGTCGATCCGGCGCACCACAACAAGAATTTCGCCGATTTCCTGCCGATTTTCGATATCGTGTTCGGCACCTATCACCGCCCCGGCAAGGATGAATTCCCCGCGACCGGGCTGGGTGGCGACAATCCCCATCGCAACATCATCGCCGCGCAGGTGAAGCCCGTGATCGGCGCGGTGCGCACGCTCATTCCCAAACGATCGACAGCGACGTCCGACTGACCGAGGCGCTCGCGGCGACCCTTACGAACGCCTACGTCGATCAGGCCGGTAAAAAGGCTCGATTGGCCCGCGTTCGCGCGATGACCTACCATGTCCCCTCAACAACAGGAGGGGGACCACCATGTCGAGCGCCATTTCCTATTCGAGAAAGCTGGGGCCGCTGACGCCATTTGTCGGTGAGTGGGAAGGCGATGCCGGGGTCGATCTGTCGTATCACAACAAGGACGACTGGACGACCGAGACGACCTATTTCGAGAAAGCGTGCTTCAAGCCGATCCCGGTCCAGGAAAACGGGCAGCAGGTGCTGTGGGGACTTCACTACACCATGACCGCGTGGCGCCATGGCGAGGAAGCGATGGACCCGTTCCACGACGAGGTCGGCTTTCTGTTGTGGGACAAGGCACATGGCGAGGTGATGCGATCGGTGGTGTTCGGGCGCGGCATCGCGATCCTCGCCGGCAGCAGCGCCGGACCGCACGACAAGGTGTTGACCTTCGACGCGCAGCCCGGCGCGGCGCATTACGGCATATTACAGAACAAATATCTGCTGGAACGCGCGGAAATTCGCGATTTCAAGAGCAGCTTCACGGTCCATGACGATGGCACGCTGGGCTATACGTCGGACCTGCTGCTCAAGCTCGCCGCGACGGGTGAAGAGATGCACCACACCGACCGGAACACGCTGCACCGCGTCAAGCGCTACCACCCCAGCGCCGAGCACGGGTGATGGCCGGGGGCTGAGCCGGAACCGCGCGCGCTTGCGCCGGTGCGGTTCGGGCCGGAATGGAGAGCGGGGCGCTTGCTCCCGACGACATGTTGCGCTGGTCGCGTGCCTGCGCCGCTGGGAAGCGAACGGGACGTGGAGCGCACATGCTCGCTGACGGTGCCATGCCGGTGCGAGCATAGGGTTCGCGGGGCTTTGTTCGGCTGCCTGCGCCGAGGACCAGCGGACGGTCCCTCGTTAATCGAACATCCGCAGCAGCAGGGGTAGGCGACACTCCTTCCGCCTTGATGCTGCCAGCGCCCTGCACCTTCGGGCGTGGCGTGGGACGCTGTTCGGTGTTGACTTAGGTAGGTGACTGCGAGTGATGTCCGGTCATGATAAATAAAAACACTCTAGCCTATGTGGCGATTGCCATTGTTTGCACGGCAGGCATCTTAAAAGCATGGGTGCTGGACAAGAACCAATCTTGGCCTGTCTACGTTTGGCTCCCTATCCTATTATTAGCCCTTTGGGCAATTTGGACACTTCGCGATCCGCCTGCCCCCAAGGCCAAGGCATTCGACTTTAACCAAAGGCGCGGGCTGCTCTTTTTCATCCTCGGATTTTTCATTTTCCCTATCATCGCCATAATCAATGCGGCGTTTGGAGCCGAACTGTCCCTTAATTCGATGCTGATTTTTACCGCTGTCGGTTCAACGATAGCTGGTATTGCTGGAGTCTTTACCGAGCATATCGGTATATAGGGCTCGCCGCCGCGCTCACAGCGGGCAATTTGGCAGGATTGGCGGAAGAGGTGTCCGTAGAACCTCCATTTCTTCCACCGCAGTTTTTCGTCGATCTCAACCCATAAAACAATGAAATCACAGCCATATATGGAATAAAGCCGCCATTCTACTTCGAACGTTCGTCCAAATTGGTTCAGATAAAGCCAAGTTGCAAGTGGGCATCAAAGTGGGCATGAATGGGTTGTCCTCAGCCTTGGATTTACTCATGGCCCGCGCGATCAACCGTCTCACCGTCCGCCAAGTCGCATCGCTGAGGGCGTCCGGTCGTCATGCGGACGGCGGCGGGCTCTATCTGCGCATTACCCCGAAAGGCGCCCGGTCATGGGTTTTCATGACGACCGGACGCGGCAAGCGGACCGAGATCGGGCTGGGCGCCGCTGTCGACGTATCGCTGGCAACCGCGAGGCGGCTGGCGGCGGAGATGCGCGAGGCGGTTGCGACGGGGCGCGACCCTCGCGCCGTGATCGCGCCGAACGTCGAGGAAGGGCCGCGTATCGTCACATTTGGCGACTTCGCCGAGACGTATATTGCCGGAAAGGAAGTGGGGTGGCGCAACGAAGTTCACCGGCAACAGTGGCGCCACAGCCTCCGCGCTCATGCTGCGGCCCTTATGGCTATGCCTATCGCCGAAATCGGCACCGATGACGTGCGCGCCGTTCTGGAACCAATCTGGACAACAAAGCCCGAAACCGCCGACCGGGTGCGCGGACGGATCGAGCGCATACTTGCAGGCGCCATGGCGAATGGGCTTCGGTCGCGCGACGCGATCAACCCCGCAATCTGGAAGGGGCATCTTTCGGAGATACTGCCGAAAAAGAAAAAGCTGACTCGCGGCCACCACGCGGCGCTGGATTACCGCGACGCTCCGGATTTCATGGTCGCATTGCGAAAGCGCCCAGCGCTCGCGGCCCGGTGTTTAGAGTTTCTCATCTTGACCGCCGCTCGATCGGGCGAAGCATTGGGCGCCACGTGGGGCGAAATCGACCGCAAGCGCAAACTGTGGGTTGTGCCACCGGACAGGATGAAGGCTGGCGTCGAGCATGAAGTGCCGTTGTCTGACGCCGCTATCGCCTTGCTAGCGCGCGTCCGGCCGTCCGAGCCAAAGCCAACCGACCTCGTTTTTGCGATCGACGGTGCGGCCCGTTCCAATATGGCCATGTCCATGCTGCTACGCCGCATGGGCTATGACGGCGCCCGCAAGATCACCGTTCATGGCTTCCGTTCGTCGTTCAAGCAGTGGGCGCGGGGCAAATATGCCGACGATCTAAGCGAGGAAGCGCTGGCGCACATAGTGGGGAGCAAGGCGCGGCGCGCCTATGCCCGAGGCGAGTTGGCCGAGTTGCGCCGGCCTATGATGAGCGAATGGGCGGGTTATCTGGCGGGCGAGGCGGTTGCTGGGGGAGGGCCTGCGGATGACGCTGACGAAATTGTCGCGGCATTGACGGCTGGCCAGCCCCTCACCCCCGAGCAGGCGGCTCGAGTCGCGGCTGCGCTTGGGACAAATCGGGTGTAATCAAGGCCGGGAATAGCACCGCGTTGTCCGCCGGGTCGGTCGGTTGGCTCGACGCCGAGGTGGCGGATTGGCTTGCCAGCCGCGTGGCCGCGAGCCGGTGAGGGGTAGGTGGCGTTCAACTGGACTGATCTGGGCGCCTGTGGACGGATTTAGCGCACGGTTAATTCCTACTAAAGTTGGGCGTTATTGGAACCGCCCCCCCACTTTTCGTAAAAGCTGGCAGAGTCGCCTTCGTGTTCAACTTTACGAAGGTACGATTTATGTCCCGTTCCGAACTCGCCCGGCACGTTGGCGTGACGCGAATGACGGTGTTTAATTGGGAGCGCACGGGCGCGATCCCACCTGGCTTCCGCATCTCGCCCCGCCGCACCATCTTCGGCCCCGCCGCCGTGCGCGCTGCCGAGCTTCTCGCAGGAGCCGGCGCATGAGCATATTCACCCCGATCCTCGATCGCGCCCGCACTGCCCTTGCCGCCGCAGAAGCCGCCGAAGCACAAGCCCACGCCGAACTTGAAGCCCATCGAAAGGTTCCCGCCGACCCGGGCGACGCCGCAGCAATTAAAGATTGGCGCGCCATCGAGGCCAAACTTTCCGATGAGCTGGAGGTTGCCGAATCCGTCGTCGCCCATTGGCGGGGGGCGGTTGCCGAACAGGAAGTGCGCGCCGAGCGCGACGCCCTCGCTGCCGAGCATAAAAAGCTGGTCGTGGAAACCGACGGAGCAGCCGCAAAGCGCATTCGAGCCATTACAGACGCAATGGTCAAACTCCGGGCGATGATCGACGAAGACGCCGCCTATCGGGCTCGCGTCGATAATTTCAACATTCGCCGGGGCGATCTGCCTTTCATCGTCGACGCGGAAACCAAACTCCGCACCCCGGCCGGTAGGACGCGGCCTGCGATCACGCAAAAAGTCATCGCCTATTTCGACGCCGATGGCCGGCGGTACGGCTCGCGCCACGCGTACAACGAACAAGGCGAGGTTGTAATTCGCGACGACCTGATCGAGCGCGAGGTTGAAGATATCATCCACGCCGAAAGCCGAGAGCCGGGAATCCGGCCGGAGCGCTTCGTTGACGCTGTCAAACTCGTGGATATGCGGGGGCGTCCGCTGTGAACGTCCTCGACCGCATCCTCGCGCATCCGACGCCGGAAACGGATCGCGAATTCTTCTTGGATCATCGCCGCGAGCACCGCCTTCGACGCTCGGCTCCCGGCATAGCGGCGGTCGCTCGCCGTGACGGCCGCACTCACCACATAGCTTGGCCGGACGACGACCCGATGCCAACTGGCGAAGCATTCGCTGCGCGAATTTTCAATATCTGTGAAAAAGCGGCGGCGACCTCGTAAGTCACCGCCGCCTAAATCTTTCGTCATCGGCGCGCCAACGCCGATTTAAACGGCAAACCATTTTCACGAATGGAGACGTGTAATGGCAGTCTGGAGTTACAACGTTGAGTTTTCTTACGGAAAGTCGCGTTCCTATTGGGGACGCTTTTAATAACTACGCTCCGCGCCGATTTTCTCGACTCCGCGATTCCGCATTCGAAGCCGGTCGGCACGCTCGCCCATTCTCCGATAGCACCGACGCATTCGAATCAGGCGCGTGGTCTACCGGCCCTGCTGGCATTCGCGCCAGCCGCATTGCCGAGGCCGCGATTAATGACGCATACCGGGCCGGCCAGCGTGATCGCGCCCGCAATGCGATGGCCGACCAATTCGACGCCGAGCGCGATTACGGCTTCGATGCCGACGACAAGTGGGCGCGTGCCGACGTTCTTGAGTCTCTGATCCAACGGGGCGCGCGCGATACAGCTGCAAAGGATGGCGATTGGTCAACCCTGATCGAACCAGCCGAACTGGTCGATCTGGCCGCTGAGTTTGTGACGATCGACGATCGCGAGCGCGCCCTTCAAGATGCCGAATGGGCGCTTCGCGGTTATCACGTTGGATGGGTCACTGCAGTTGAAGCGGCGGCGCACGATGAAGCGGTCGAACGCGCCCGTGCCCTACTCGCAAGCGCTTCCTCGATCGACGCCGTCGCGGATGCGCTTGCCATGCCGGACTCCTACGGCGTTACCCGCGAAGCCGCGAAAGCCGCTGCGGGCAAGGGTGACGACCACGCCGCCGCCCTGTTGCGCGACAACGATATCGATGCAGCGTGGCTCGTGACCGCAGGTGCATCACCCGTCCGCACTCTCACCCCCGCCCACCGCCGCCGGATCGAGTTCGCGCATAAATTTCTTGCGGCGATGCGGGCGGAAGATGAAGCGGAAGGATACATTGAGGACGAGATGGCAAAATTGAAATTGGCAACCACCGACGGCGCGCACGTAGGGCTCGACCTCGCCGATCCCGCGAATTGGCGAGACCCGGCGAACATGCCGCCGGCACCGGACGAACCCGAGCAGGACGATCCGAGCTTCACGTCATCGGATCGGATCGCCAATCTCTGCACGCCGCCCGGACTCGTCGGCGAAATCGTCGACTGGATGGCGGCTTCCTCCGATCGCCCGAACCGCGCGCTTCTGCTCGGCGCAGCACTCACCTTCGTCGGCACGCTCGCCGGACGCAAATTCGCGACGCCAAGTAATCTGCGCACCAATAACTACATCGTGACGCTCGCTCCGTCGGGGCATGGCAAGGACCACGCCCTCGGGCGCGTCAAGGCGCTGGCCACGGCGGCCGGGCTCGACAAATACGTCGGCCCGGCTCGGATGATGTCCGCTAGCGCCCTTCGTAAGCTTGTCACCCGCGAGCCATCCGTTGGCTGCTATATCGATGAATTTGGCGGCTTCATGTCCCAAATCCACGATCGACGTGCGGGTCTCCATAACGTCATGATCCGATACGATCTGCTCGAAATGTTTTCGGCGGCTGGCACCTTCTTCGCGGGCGCGGAGTATGCCGGCGAGGCGGCTAGCAAGGTTTTTGCTCCCAACCTGTCGGTGAGCGGCACGAGCACGCCAGACGCCTTCTGGTCATCCCTTTCATCAATCTCAGCGTCTGACGGCCTGCTTGCCCGTCTGATTTTGCTCGACGTGTCGGGACCCAAGCCCGCTCGCGTAAAGCCGCAGATGCTCCCGCACGAGACGCCATCAGCCTTGATCGATGCCGTTCGTCGTCTGGCCGATGCAAACCCGCTCGGCAATCTGGCGACCACGTCGGGTCAAGCGCCTCGCCCGATTACGGTGCCGTTGGATGCCGACGCCGAGGCGATCGACGATGAACGCACCATCGAATTGGACGAGGCGGAAAATGACGTAAGCAACGAGGCGCTTCCGTTCCTCAACCGCGTCCGGGAACATGCCCTCAAGCTCGCCCTCGTCGTCGCCGTGGGCTGCGATCCCGCCTCACCAATTATCACTGGCCCAATACTCGAATGGGCGTATCGTCTGGCCCGCCTGTCGGCGGCTACGTTGATCCGCGAGAGTGCCGATCGCATCGCCGACAATGAACGCGCGGCGGCATTCAACAAAATTCTAGGGCTGATCAAGACGGCCGGCGACAAAGGCATCGTTCCGAGCCGCATCGGGGCGAAGGCCAAGGGCATCGACACCCGGCTGCGGGGGCAGATTCTCGATGACCTCAAGGCTTCCGGCCGTGTTCGCCATGAGCGTCGAACGGGCGCCGGTAGACCGTCGGAACGATATTTTTTCGTCGCCTGAACGGAGCAGCGAGTTGGAAGAAAGGGGGTCGGCTTTGCCGGCCCATTTTCTTGCCCGGAATACGCGGACTTTTTGACTCCCGGGTGGGTCATAAAGGGAGTCAAAAAGGTCAAAAAGGTCGGCCGGGTAACAGACTTTCTGACCCTTTATGACCCCTTTTTGACCCGGCGTTCCGAGCAAAAAGTCGGACCTGAAAGCCGCAGGAATCCTAGAGTTTTCTACTAAAAATACTTTATGACCTTTTTGTACTAGGGACCCCCCTTCATGCACGGTTTAATTCCGTGTGTCCCCGTCCCTTTACAGGCCCCTTGGGTCAAAAAGGTCAAAAAGGTTTTGGGACCTCCCAAGGGCGCGATCACACCGCTTTTCGTACGGGCTCGAAATGGCCCGCCGAACTGAGTGCCGGCGGCGCTGGCGATGCCGCTGCGGACGCACGCGGCTGGCTTGAAGGCATCAATTGAATATCAGAAAGCGCAGACGGATTAACTCGCGGGCTCATTGGTCAACTCGTCTATTGGCAAATATAGTCGCACAAGCTTCCACGAAAACAGTCCCCGTCGCTCAAACAATAGCCCAACCGGTGTTTTTTCTACCTCCTTGGAGCGAATATCGACGCGGAACCGATCGAGGTCAGTATAGTGTGAGCTATATTCGATATTCTCGGCCCGTTTGTCGGACTCAGCGCCGGGCTCCGCAAGCCGACCATTTTTTATGATCGCTGCTAATCCATCCGGCGTCACATAGGCGTCGACCATCTTGTCGACGATGACGGGAGCCAGCATTATTCCGAGCCCTGCGAACGGATTATCCGCCATCTCAGGATCATTTTTCATATTAGCGATCATCGCAGCATTGGCTTGAGATTTGAAACTCTCGCGAACGGCGGGAAAATCTACTTTTTTCTCAATTCGATCAGCCTCGCCAGACAGCGCCGCCGCCTTAAGGTCGCGAATTGCCAAAAATGGTGACCCCAAATAGGCAACGGCGAATGCTAGAGCCAAGGCGCCACCGCCCAATATCCATCGTTTCCGCATAATCCCCTCCTAATTCCAAAGTCGATCGACGGCCGTTCCGGGTAATTCGGACTCGCGATAATCTACGCAGAGCTTCGCGGCCTCGTCGAACTGCCGCATTGCGACGTCGCGCGGGATGCCATCTGGCCAGTTGTCAAAGGCTCGGCCGAGCGTCTTGGCCTCCCTGCAGGGTGGCGGTTCAATGTTGCCGTTCCACAGGCCCTCAGGATCGTGGGCGGCAGCGCATTGCGTTTTGATATCGGTGCGGGTGTGGACGGCCTTAACGCAATCAGCGATGTTCGCTGTTGATGCGGCGAGCGCTAGCAGAAACATCAATGATCCCCAGAGTTTCGATTACGAAACGAACCATAGCGGCGACGGCATGTCCACCCCACGCCCGCCGCAAAACCTACATAGAAAGCGTGGGTCCTCCCACGGCGGTGCCGCACGCGGGTTCGGACAATGCGCATTCCCCGTTTAGATACATCGGAAATATCAAACTTGTTTCCATCAAAGCAAGATTCGGAAATCTCTTTGAAAAAAAATTACAAAAAATTTTGAACTTGGGTCCTTGTTTTCAGGCCGAACGCGAAGAGACCGAATAGAAAGTCACACGGCATAACGATTGAAACCGTCCCGACTGAAAGAATAGAAAACCCTACTCTATTCGGCATGGAACAAAAACGTTGGAACGAGCCGAAGCGAAGTAAGCGTCCGTCACGAATTACCGTGCCCGAACGTGCCCATCCGGTGGCGAAGTTCATCTATACCAAAATGCGCGAGCAGGGCGTGACCCATATGGAAATGGAGTACTGCTCCGGCGTGCAGACCTGCACCTTGAAGGCTACCCGCACGAGCACGACTCCGGGCCTGAATACTGCGGATGCTTGGCTAGGTGTCCTCGGCTTTTCGCTCTTGCCTGTGCCAAATCCTGAAACACTCGACCCGGCACTTCGCGCCGAGTTGGAAGCATTGGTCGTCAAGTATGACCTCGACTCCAAGCTCAACATTGAGCTTATTGCCGCCGCAGTCGGACGATATCCGCACACGGGTCGTTCGTGGCAGGCGTACCGCGAGAAACTCGCCAAAGCGCGCGCCCTGAGCGACGACCCCGAAGTGCGGAAGGTCGCCGAGGCTGATCTGCGGCGCTTCGAGCGCGGGCGCGAAAAATATCAAAAGCTTGCGTCCGCAAAGGCCGCCGCATGACACCCCGCTGCCCGCCCCGTGTTCGGTTTCAATACGGCTTGACGGTCGGCGATCGCACGATTTCGGCCGCGTGGATCGTCCGCCCGTCCGATGCCGAAATTGACGAACTTCGCAACGCCGGGCTCGATGCACTGTTAGAGCGCGCGGCCGGCCTGCCTCGCGGCACCGCCAAGCAATTTTCGTCGGCCGACCGGGAAAGCCTGAAAGCAGCGCTTGGCGAGGCGATGGAGCACGCGGAGTCGATCGTTCCTATGCGTTCGCGGGTGCCGGCGTGAGCGCGGTTGCGCTCCAGTTTGGTGGTGTGACCGTGCCTATCACAGGCCAATTGATCCGCGCCGTGCACGTGCGCCGGCCGCCTCTCGCCGAAATTATCGAGCTTGGCGATGCCGGCGAAGACGCCCTGCTAGCCCGCGCCTGTGGCGTGCCAGTCGAGGTCGCTGCGCAGTTCACGCCGGTCGATCGTGATGCGATCCGGGCGGCGTGGGCACGGCTTCCGGCATGACCCGGCCTTCCATCATCAATTCCAATGAAAGTACCACGATGACCACCGAAACCCGCATCGCAGCCGACATGGCACGCCATCGCGAATTCCTCGCCGAAGCCGCGAATGGCGACCCGTATGCAAAGATGAACGTGGACGCCTTCGCGTTGCGCTTAAAGCGACTCGGCGCCCCGCTACCCGGCGAGCGCGCGCCTGTCGCTGTCACGGCGGCTCCGACGCCCTCACCGGCGCCGAAGCCGAAACCGGCCCCGCAGCCGCCCGTGTCGCGCGAGGAAGCGATCAAGCGCATCGGCGCCGCCCATGCCGTGCCGGCGGAGATGATCGCCGCTGCGATCGCTGACGGGACGCCCGCCGCCGATTTCGCGCTCGCGGTTGCCCAGCATGTCGAGATCGAGCGCGTGGTGGCGCGGATCGTGGGGGCGTAATCGGGATCGGCCTGCCGGGCGCGAATGCTGGCGACTATGTGCTTGCCATGATATGGAACCCCCAAGGGGACGAGCATGGCCGACACATTTCGCCAACTTCTTACCGCATTCGTTATCGCCGAACTCCACGAGCGGCACGGTCAGCCGACTCCATCGGGCGAGAGTTCCCAAGATATTGCGCTCAGGATTGCCAGCCTACCGGCGGAAGACGGAGTCCACCTTGCGTACAAACTGGAACGCGTAGATGACGGTGTGGCGGCTAGCCTAACTTTACAATGCAAGTATGCGATGGCGCGAGAATGGTTGCAGGCCACAGGCCATCCGGCCATTGGAGATTCGGTGTGGGCGCTCGCCGCTCTGTCGGATTGCGAACGACTGGCAAGCTCCTGAGAGTCACCGTCATAACAAGCGGCTACCGCCGCTCAAGCGGCCAAATCTGCCCAAATCCGTCCAGATCAATCCATTCTCAAAATGGGCATCGCAGTGGGCATGAGGCGGTGCTATTTGAAATTATCCAGCGAAATCAATAATTTATGGCGGAAGAGGTGGGATTCGAACCCACGGACGGGTTGCCCCGTCGCTGGTTTTCAAGACCAGTTCCTTAAACCACTCGGACACTCTTCCATACCGATTCAGCGGCGCGGCTAGAAATCTGCTAGATGGCGGCGCTGTGCTCACCTTTAGCCATTTCCCGACCCACCGCTAAGCGATTCTAACCACACTCCTTTTTCGCCGGTCCGCGCTGCCGAGCGCTGAAACCCCCGTTAGCTTTCAAGACCAGTTCCTTAAACCACTCGGACACTCTTCCAGCTGTCGCCGCCTTAGGGCGGATGCGCTGATTTGTGCAAGCGGCGGGATATCAGGGGTTCATGTTCGCGGCCGGATGTGGCAAGAATCCTCCCATGCGGGGGTATCGTAGCGTAGCAAATTGGATCACAGCGGGCGGGGCGGCGATCGCGTGCCTCGTCATGGCGGGCCCGGCGGCGGCGCAGACCGAGGCCGGGTTCCAGCAATATCTCGGAACATTGCGCGCCGAGGCCGAGGCCGCCGGCGTCAGCCGCGCGACGATCGCCGCGGTTTTCCCCGGTCTGACGATGAACCCGCGGGTGATCGAACTCGATCGTGCTCAGCCCGGCGGCAATCCCAATGCGCCGATCCCGATGTTCGCGCCGTACAAGGCGCGCCATGTCGATACCGCGCGGATCACGCGTGGCCGCAGCGCCTATCTCGCCAATCGCTCCAAGCTCGTGCGGATCGAGGCGGAAAGCGGCGTGCCCGAATCGATCATGGTCGCGATCTGGGGGCATGAAACCAATTACGGCAGCTATATGGGCGGGTTCGATCTGCCGCGCTCGCTGGCCACGCTGGCCTATGAGGGGCGGCGACGGGCGCTGTTTTCGGGCGAGTTCATCGCCGCGCTCAAGATGATCGACAGCGGCGTGCCCGCATCCTCGCTCAAGGGGAGTTGGGCGGGCGCCACCGGCGGGCCGCAATTCCTGCCCTCGGTCTTCCTGCGGCTCGCGCGCGACGGCGATGGCGACGGCCGGATCGATATCTGGAACAGCGACGCCGACACGCTCGCCTCGATCGCCAATTATTTCGTCAACGCCGGGTGGCGCAAGGGCCAGCCCTGGGGCTTCGCGGTGACGACCCCCGCCGGGCTCAACCGCGCCGCGCTGGTCGGTCGCACCGTCTCGCCGCGCTGCCCGCGCGTGTTCGAGCGCCACAGCCAGTGGAAGACGATCGCCGAGTGGCGCGCGCTCGGCCTTGTGCCGCAGGGGCGCGGCTGGCCCACCGATCCGCAGATGATGGCGACGCTGCTCGAACCCGATGGCCCCGGCGCCACGGCCTATTTGCTCACCGGCAATTACCGTGTCATTCTCGATTACAATTGCTCGAATTTCTATGCGTTATCGGTGGGGCTGTTGGCGGATGCAGTGGAACAATAAGGCGCTCGCGCTGGTGCTGATCGCAGCGCCGGCGGTCGCGATCGCGCAGGACAAGGCGCCGCCTTTGCCCGAGGGGGTACAGGCAACCGGCCCCGCCGGCACCTCGGGCACGGTCAAAAGCTATGACGATGTCGGTTATGCCGCGATCGGGGCGGACGCCTCGGGCGCGATCTCGGCCGCGTCGCCCGCGCTTGCCGCCGGCAGCTTCGCCGAAGTGACCGCGATCGATAGCGGCAAGACGATCCTCGTCGCGATTGGCGGCACCGCCCCCGTCGCTGTCGGGCATGTGCTGACGCTGTCGCCCGGTGCCGCGCAGTTGCTGGGCGTCAGCGGCGATCGCGCGGCGGTACGCGTGCGGCAGGTCGATCCGCCCGCGGTCGATGTGGCCGCGCTCCGCGCCGGGCACCCCGCATCGGTGCGGATGGATGCGCCGCCGGTGCTGCTCACCGGGCTGCGCACGATGCTCGACGCGAAAAAGATTGCGCCGCCCGCGATTGCGGTGGCGCCGGTGGCCAAACCGCCGACCGACAAGCCCCCCGTGCCCAAGCCATCGATACCCAAGCCCGCCGCCGTAGCGAAACCCGTGCCACCTGTCGTCAAGCCGTCAACACCGACACCGGCGTCCAAGCCCGCCGTTGCCGCGGCGACGGGGCGGTATCAGGTACAGGTCGCGACCTTCTCGACCCGCGATCGCGCCGCCGGGGTTGCCAGGACGCTCGGCGGCACCGTCCAGCCCGCGGGCCGCTATTTCCGCGTTCGCCTCGGCCCGTATGAAACGCGCGCGGCGGCGACGAGCGCGCGTGACGGCGCGGCCAAGCGCGGCTATGGCGATGCGCGCGTCCTCACCGATTAATGTTCCCTTCCAGCGTTACGGATCCACCATGAAGAAGCTGTTCGTCGCCTCGATCGCCGCCATCGCGCTGTCCTATCCGACGATGGCCGCCGCGCCGCCGTTCGATACGCCCGCGCCGGTGGCGTATCTGAAGGATCTGTCATCGGGGGCGGTGCTCTATGCGAAGAACCCCGACGCACGGATTCCACCGGCCTCGCTCGCGAAGATGATGACGGTCTATCTCGCCTTCGACATGATCAAGCAGGGCCGGGTCAAGCTCGACCAGATGATCACCGTGCGCCCCGAGACATGGGAGCGCTGGCACGGGCCCAAGGCGGGCTCGACGATGTTCCTCTCCCCCAACGAACAGGTCAGCGTCGCCAACCTGCTCTACGGCATCATCACCTTGTCGGGGAACGATGCCTGCGTCGTGCTCGCCGAAGGGTTGCAAGGCACCGAAGAGGCGTGGGTCTCGCAGATGAACGCCGAGGCGAAGAAGCTCGGCATGACCAACAGCCAGTTCGGCACCTCGAACGGCTGGCCCGATAACGGCGTCAGCTATGTCACCGCGCGCGACCTGACCAAGCTTGCCGAGGCGACGATCGAGGAGTTCCCCGAACTCTATAAGAACTTCTATTCGAAGCCCGATTTCACCTGGGGCAAGACGCTGGGCGGCGAGGCGATCACGCAGGCCAATCGCGACCCCTTGCTTGGCCGCGTTGCGGGCGCCGACGGGCTCAAGACCGGGCACACCCAGGAATCGGGCTACAGCTTTACCGGGTCGGCCGAACAGAACGGCCGCCGCCTGGTGATGGTGGTATCGGGGCTGACGAGCTTCAACCAGCGCATCAGCGAATCGGTGCGCTTCATGAACTGGGGCTTCCGCGCGTGGCAGGCGCACCCGATCGTCGCCAAGGGCAAGCAGGTTTCGACCGCCGAGGTTCAGATGGGAAGCGCCGGGTCGGTCGGGTTGGTCGCCCCGCGCGAGCTGACCGTGACCGTGCCGTCGGGCGCCTTGCCGGAGATGAGCGCGAAGGTGGTCTATTCGGGGCCGATCAAGGCGCCGATCAAGGCTGGCCAGCACATCGCCGATCTCGTCATCCAATTGCCCGATACCGGCCCGCAGACGGTGCCGCTGGTCGCCGCGAACGACGTGGGCGAAGCGGGCTTCTTCCGGCGCGCCTGGAACGGCCTGACGTCGCTGTTCGGATGACCCGCGGGCGCTTCATCTCGCTCGAGGGCGGGGAGGGCGCCGGCAAGTCGACCCAGGTCCGGCGGCTCGCGGCCGCGCTGGAGGCGCGCGGGCTGCACACCTTGGTGACGCGCGAACCCGGCGGCAGCGAGGGCGCCGAGGCGATCCGTGCCCTGCTGATGCAGGGCGCGGTCACCCGCTGGAGCCCGCATAGCGAAGCCTTGCTGTTTGCCGCCGCCCGCGCCGATCATGTCGAAAAGACGATCAACCCCGCGCTTGGCGCCGGCCATTGGGTGATCGCCGATCGCTTCATCGATTCGACGCGCGCCTATCAGGGCGCGGCCGGCGGGATCGACGATGCGGCGATCATGGCGCTCCACGGCTTCGGGTCGCGCGGCTTGCTGCCCGATCGTACCTTCGTGCTCGAAATCGCCCCGAGCGAGGGGGCGGTGCGTGCGACCGGACGTGACGGCGCCGCCGCCGATCGCTTCGCCGCGCGCGACGGCGGTTTCCACGATGCGGTTGCTGCCGCCTTTCGCGGTTTCGCCGAGCGCGAGCCCGAGCGCGTGCGGCGGATCGATGCGTCGGGCGCCCCCGACAGTGTGACCGAAGCGTTGCTCGCCGGGCTCGCCGATCTGCTGCCATGACGTCCTTGATCGGCAATGACGCGGCACGGGCCGCCTTTCTCACCGCGATGCACGGCGCCTCGATGCACCATGCCTGGTTGCTGGCCGGGCCCGAGGGCGTGGGCAAGGGCAGTTTCGCGCGCGCGGCCGGGGCAGCGTTGCTCGCCGAGGCCGCGGTGCCCGGCACGATCGGCGCGGGGTTCGATCTGCCGCCCGACAATCCGACGCGCGCGCTGATCGCGGCGGGCTCGCATCCCGATTTCCGCTTGCTCGAACGCCTGCCCAAGGATGCCGCCAAGCCGGGGGAAAATCTCGCGCGCAGCATCACCATCGCGCAGGTACGCACGCTCCAGGCGATGTTCGCGACCACACCGTCGATGTCGTCGCGGCGCGTGGTGCTGATCGATGCGGTCGACGACCTCGAGCGCAGCGGCGCCAATGCGCTACTCAAGAGCCTTGAGGAGCCCCCTGCGGGAACGATCTTTCTGCTCGTCAGCCATGCACCGGGGCGGCTGTTGCCGACGATCCGCTCGCGCTGCCGGTTGCTGCGCTTCGAACCGCTGCCGCGCGAGGCGATGACAGCCTTGCTGCGTGAAGCGTTGCCGCAGGCCGGTGACGACGAGATCGCAGCGCTGATCGCGGCGGGGCAGGGGTCACCCGGCCGCGCGCTCGGCTATGCCGGGCTCGAGATGGCGGCGCTCGATCACGCGTTGGCGACGATTGCCGAGCGGGGCGATCCGACCAACGCCGAGCGTTCCCGGCTGGCGCAGGCGCTCGCGCTCAAGGCCGCGCAGCCGCGCTACGAGGCGTTCCTCGATCGCACGCCGTCGTTCGTCGCGGCTGAGGCGGCCCGGCGCGAGGGCGACCGCCTGCGCACCGCGCTCGACGCGCATGACGCTGCGCGCAATCTCGCCGCGAGTGCGCGCGCGCTATCGCTCGACGCGCAGGCGACGGTGTTCGAGATGGCGGGGATCGTCGCGCGGCTGGCCACGCCTTCGCCGCGTTAGACCCCATTTGAGCGAGCCCTCGAGTCACTACCTTTGCTTGGCCCGGCGAATGGCTTAACAGCGCGGCTATGCCCAAACCCTATTATGTCACCACCGCGATCAATTATCCCAATGGTCGCCCCCATATCGGCCACGCTTACGAAGCGATCGCCGCCGATGCGATCGCCCGTTTCCAGCGGCAGGCCGGGCGCGACGTGCGGTTCCAGACCGGCACCGACGAACACGGGCTGAAGATGGTGCAGACCGCGCGCGATCGCGGCGTTCCCGTTCGCGCGCTTGCCGACGAAATGTCCGGTCATTTTCAGGACATGGCAGCGAAACTGAACATTTCACATGATCGTTTCATCCGCACGATCGAACCCGATCACCACGCCGCCAGCCAGGCGCTGTGGCAGCGGATGGCCGATGCGGGCGATCTCTATCTCGATCGCTATGAGGGCTGGTATTCGGTTCGTGACGAGGCGTTTTACGACGAGAAGGAACTGGTCGACGGGGAAGGGGGCAAACTCTCGCCCAACGGCACCCCGGTCGAGTGGACCGCCGAGGAGACGTGGTTCTTCCGGCTTTCCAATTATCAGCAAAAGCTGCTCGATCATTATGCGGCCAACCCCGATTTCATCCGGCCCGAGAGCCGCCGCAACGAGATTTTGCGCTTCGTCGAAGGCGGGCTGTCGGATTTGTCGGTATCGCGCACCAGTTTCGATTGGGGCGTCAAGGTGCCCGGCAGCGACGGCCATGTCATGTACGTGTGGGTCGATGCGCTGACCAATTATATCTCGGGGCTCGGCTTTCCCGATGAAACGGGCGATTTCGCGCGCTGGTGGCCCGCGGACCTGCATTTGATCGGCAAGGACATCGTCCGCTTCCACGCGGTTTATTGGCCCGCCTTCCTGATGTCGGCGAACATCGACCTGCCGAAGCAGGTGTTCGGGCACGGCTTCGTGCTCAACCGCGGCGAGAAGATGTCCAAATCGACCGGTAACATCGTCGATCCGGTCGCGCTTGCCGATGCTTATGGCGTCGATGCGCTGCGCTATTTCCTGCTGCGCGATATCAGCTTCGGACAGGACGGCAGCTTTTCGGCAGAAGCGATTGTAACACGGGCCAATGCCGATCTTGCCAACAGCTTCGGTAATCTTGCGCAGCGGACGCTTTCGTTCATCGCCAAGAACCTCGAGGGCGCGCTGCCCGAGGCCGGGCGCGCCGACGCGGCCGATACCGCGCTGCTCGCAGGCGTTGCCGAGGCAAACAGCGCGTTCCGCGAGGCATTTGCCGATCTCGGGCTGTCGCATGCGACCGAGGCATGGATGCGCGGCGTATTCGCGTGCAACCAATATATCGACGTGCAGGCACCCTGGGCGTTGCGCAAAACCGATTCGGCACGAATGCACGCGGTGCTGGGGACGCTGGTCCGCGCGATCCGCGCGCTGGCGATCACGATCTTGCCGGTGATCCCCGACTCGGCGGGCAAGGTGCTCGATCAGCTTGGCGCCGAGGCGCGCGATCATGCCGCGCTCGACGATGCGGGTTGGTACGATACGCTCGCCACGGCCGATTTCCGGATCGCGCCGCCGTCGCCGGTCTTTCCCCGGCTCGAGCTCAAGGAGGCCGCCGACTGATGTTCGTCGATAGCCATTGTCATCTCAATTACAAAGGCTTGGCCGAGGATCAGCAGGCAGTGATCGAACGCGCCCGCGCGCGCGGCGTCGAGCGGATGCTCAACATTTCGACACGCGAAAGCGAGTGGGACGCGGTGCTCGCTACCGCAGAGCGCGAGCCCGACGTCTGGGCGACGGTCGGCATCCACCCGCACGAGGCCGATCAGCACAGCCATATCGACACCGCCAAACTAGTCGAACGGGCGCAGCATCCGCGCGTCGTCGGGATCGGCGAGAGCGGGCTCGATTATTATTACGATCATTCGGATCGCGCCCGCCAGCAGGCGAGCTTTCGCGCGCATCTGGCGGCGGCGCGCGAGACGCAATTGCCGATCGTCGTCCACACGCGCGACGCCGAGGAGGATACCGCCGCGATCCTCGCCGACGAAATGGGGAAGGGGGCGTATCCCGGCGTCATCCACTGTTTCACCGCGAGCGGCGCATTTGCCGATATCGCGCTCGATCTGGGCTTCTACATCTCGATTTCGGGGATCGTCACCTTCAAGAACGCGAAGGATCTGCAGCAAACCGCTGCGCGATTGCCGCTCGATCGGCTGCTGATCGAAACCGATTCGCCCTTCCTCGCGCCGGTGCCGCACCGGGGCAAAACGGGCGAGCCGGGCTTCGTCGTCGATACCGCGCATTTCCTCGCCGCGTTGCGCGGGGAAAGTATCGAAGAACTGGCCGCAGCGACAACGCGTAACTTCAAGACCTTGTTCGCGAAAACCGGCGCGTGAAGGTTCGCATCCTCGGCTCGGGCACCTCGTCAGGTGTGCCGCGGATCGGCAATGACTGGGGCGCGTGCGATCCCGCCGAGCCCCGTAACCGACGCACGCGTGCCTCGCTGCTGGTCGAGCATGACGGCGCGCGGGTGCTCGTCGATACCAGCCCCGATATGCGCGAACAGTTGCTCGCGGCCGATGTCGCGGCGCTCGACGCGGTGATCTGGACCCATGACCACGCCGATCATTGCCACGGGATCGACGATCTGCGGCAGGTCTATCACGCGATCGGCGGGCCGGTGCGCGGGCTGGCGCGCGCCGATACGATGGCGTCGCTCGAGCAGCGCTTTGCCTATGCGTTCGGCGGGCAGGGTGGCTATCCGGCCATGGCGACAGCGGAAATTCTGCCCGATCGGCTGACGGTGGGGGAAATCGAGATCGCGGTGGTCGATCAACCACATGGTTCGATCCATTCGGCCGGCCTGCGCTTCTCGGTTGAAGAGCGATCTGTAGGATATTCAACTGATTTCAATATCCTGACAGATGATATGCGGACGTTGTATCGGAATCTGGACGTCTGGATTCTTGATTGCCTGCGCGCGCGCCCGCATCCCAGCCACCCCGATCTCGCCACCGCACTCGAATGGATCGCGCAACTCGCGCCCAAACGTGCCATCTTCATCCATATGGACCAGTCGATGGATTATCGGACGTTGTGCGCGACGCTGCCCGCCGGGGTTGAGCCTGGCTATGATGGGCTGGAGATCGTCCTTTGAACGATGCGACCAGCCAGAACGCGCTTTTCTATGCGCTGTGCCTGATCCTGCCGCTCTCGGCGCTGCTCGCGCGGCGGCTTCCGATCAGGCATGTGGCCAAGATGGCGATCGCGTGGATCGCGATCTTCGCGCTGGGGCTGCTGCTGGCGACGCAGCGGCATCGCGTGGCGGCGGCGTGGTCGGGCATCCACACGGCGCTATTCGGCACCAGCTCACGCATCTCGGGGACGACGATGCGTATCCCGATGGCCGAGGACGGGCATTTCTGGGCCGATGTCTCGATCAACGGCGCAACGCGGCGGATGCTGATCGATAGCGGCGCGACGACGACGGCGATCTCGGCAGCGACGGCGGCCGCGGCGGGCATCCGCGTCGACGAAAGCGGCTTTCCCGAAATCATCAGCACCGCCAACGGGACGATCGCCGCGCTGCCGGGGCGTGCGGCCCGCGTGACGATCGGCAGCCTCAGCGCCCGCGATCTGCCGGTGATCGTGTCGCCGGCGTTCGGCGACACCAATGTGATCGGGATGAACTTTTTGTCGCAATTGCAGGCCTGGCGCGTGGAAGGGCGCGATCTCGTCCTCGTGCCGATCGATGGATAGATTTTACATAATGTATATTATCGAACTTGATCCTGAAACGCCCGAGGGGCCCCTTTCGCCAGCACCTCCGGCCTGCCTTCCACACCGATGATCGACCGCCTCGTCCGCATCATGGCCCGGCTGCGCGATCCCAAAACGGGGTGCGAATGGGACAGCGTCCAGACCTTCGAGACGATCGCGCCCTATACGATCGAGGAAGCCTATGAAGTCGCCGACGCGATCGAGCGTGCCGACATGGCCGATCTCAAGGACGAACTCGGCGACCTGCTGCTCCAGGTCGTGTTCCACAGCCGGATGGCCGAAGAAGCCGGCCTGTTCGATCTCGGCGACGTCGCCACCGCCATCAGCGACAAGATGGAACGCCGCCACCCGCATATCTTCGGCGATCGCGCCGAGGGCGGCCATCACCTGTGGGAAGAAATCAAGGCCGAGGAACGCGCCGCCAAACGTGGTGACGCCGCCGCTGGTGCGCTTGACGGAGTTGCGCTGGGCCTGCCCGCGCTGCTGCGTGCCGAAAAGCTCCAGAAACGCGCCGCGCGCACCGGCTTCGATTGGCCCGATGCCAGCGGCGCGCGCGCCAAGATCGTCGAGGAACTGGCCGAAGTCGATACCGCGACGACCGACGCGGACCGTACCGAAGAGATCGGCGACCTGCTGTTCGCGGTCGTCAATTGGGCGCGCAAGCTCGCTATCGATCCCGAAGCCGCGCTTCGGGCCGCCAATACAAAGTTCGAGCGCCGCTTCCGCGACATGGAGCGCCGCGCCGGCGATGGATTTGCGGGGCTCAGCCTCGATGAGAAGGAAATGCTCTGGAGCGCGGCGAAACAAGCCGAATAGCCGGCCCCTGCTCCCTGCCCCGGCGTTCCCTTCTTGTTCTCGCTACCCGAATCGCGTCGCGAAGCGTTCGTGATCGGCGGGCGCCATCCGCATCTCGAACACCAGCGCATCGCCTTCCATCGCCTGATCGAGCACCTCGCCATGCTGGTGCAGCCAGGCCGCGCCCGCACCATCGGCGGGGTCGAGCGCGATCCGATAGCGTCGGTGGCTGGTGGTGAGCACCGCGCTGATCCTGTCCATCAACGCTTCCACCCCCTCCCCGGTCAGCGCCGAGACCGCGACGACATCCTCGCGCTTCGCCGCGTCGCCCAGGCGTTCCTCGCGTTCGGCTGCATCGAGCAGGTCGAGCTTGTTCCACGCCTCGATCCTGAGCGTTGCCTCGTCGACGCCGATCTCGGTCAGCACCGCCTCGACATCGGCGCGTTGCGCCTCGCTGTCGGGGTGCGCGACATCGCGGACGTGGATCAGCAAATCGGCTGAGGCTACCTCTTCGAGCGTCGCCTTGAATGCCGCGACGAGCTGGGTCGGCAGTTCGGAGACGAACCCCACCGTGTCGGAAAGGATCGCCTTGTCGATGCCGGGCAGGCGGATCTGCCGCAAGGTCGGATCGAGCGTCGCGAACAGCAAATTTTCGGCGAACACGTCGGCGCCGGTGAGCCGGTTGAACAGCGTCGATTTGCCGGCATTGGTATAGCCGACCAGCGCGATCACCGGCCAGGGCGCGCGCTGGCGCCGATCGCGATGCAGCCCACGCGTGCGCTTGACCTGATCGAGCTCGCGCCGCAGCCGCGCCATGCGATCACGGATCAGTCGGCGATCGGCCTCGATCTGCGTTTCGCCGGGCCCGCCGAGAAAGCCGAAGCCGCCGCGCTGACGCTCGAGATGGGTCCAGCTGCGGACCAGCCGCCCCGCCTGATAATCGAGATGCGCCAATTCGACCTGAAGCCGTCCCTCAGCGGTCGCCGCGCGTTCGCCGAAGATTTCGAGGATCAGCCCGGTGCGATCGATCACCTTGGCGTCGAGCGCGGTTTCGAGGTTGCGTTGCTGGATCGGCGTCAGCGCGGCATCGAAGATGACGAGATCGGCATCCTCCATCCGCGCGGTCGCCGCCAGCGCCTCGACCTGCCCGCTGCCGAGCAAGGTCGCGGGCTTGGGTGCGCGCAGCTTGACGTTGACGCGATCAGCAACGACGATCCCGATCGCCAGCGCGAGCCCCGCCGTCTCATCGAGCCGCGCCTCGGCGTCGCGGCTCGATTGCCCCCGATCGGGGAACACGACGACGGCGCGCGCGCCGCGAGCGAAATCATCCCGATCGCGATCGAACCCGGTGCTCAATCTTCGCTCGAATCCGCCTGCTCTTCCGCCAGATTGAGCGGATGCGCCGGCTGAACGGTCGAGACGGCGTGTTTGTAGACAAGCTGCGACATGCCGTCGCGCTGGAGCAACATGCAGAACAGATCGAACGCCGCGATATGCCCCTGGAGCATCACGCCGTTGACGAGAAACATCGTCACGCCCTCTTCCGATTTGCGCACTGCGCTCAGAAAAACTTCCTGCAGAAGCATTGGCTTCTTGCTGCTTTCTCCCATCGAACCAACGATCTCGGCGACATCGATCTGCCCCGATGGCATGATCGTCGAGATCGCATGCTTGTAGATCAATTGCGATTGGCCGTCGCGGCGCAGCAGCACCGAGAAATTATCGAACCAGGTGACGATTCCCTGCAATTTGACGCCCTTCACGAGGAACATCGTCACCGGTGTTTTCGACCGGCGCAGTGCGTTGAGAAAGAGATCCTGGAGGGAGCTGTGTTTTTCGGCCATCTTGCTGTCCTTATTGGCAGGGTCATGGCCCTGCGGCGCGCCGGTTCCCGGCGTCAGGATGCGCACCTTTATCGGCACGCTGTTTCAATTTTAGGGATGCGGCGACGCCGCGTCCACTGCCGGCTCAGGATTCGCGCGTTTCGGTGATTCCGAGCAGCTTGAGCTTGCGATGCAGCGCCGAGCGCTCCATCCCGATGAAGCTCGCGGTGCGCGAGATATTGCCCGAGAACCGCCGAATCTGCACGCGCAGATATTCGCGCTCGAACGTCTCGCGGGCCTCGCGCAGCGGCGCGCCCATGATCGCCGCGGTCCCGTTGCCGCCGAGATCACCCTGCTCGCCGAGCACTTCGGCGGGCAGCAGGTCGATCTCGATCCGGCCGATCCGATCGCCCGGCGCCAGGATCACGGTGCGCTCGACGACGTTGCGGAGCTGGCGCACGTTGCCGGGCCAATCGCACGATTGCAGCGCGACCATCGCATCGGTGGCAATCTCCGGGGTCGGCACGCGGCGCTCGGCGGCATAATGCGCAACGAAATGATCGACCAGCGGCGGAATATCCTCGCGCCGGTCGGCCAGCGGCGGAATCGCGACCGGCACGACGTTGAGCCGGTAATAGAGATCCTCGCGAAACCGCCCCTCGGCGATTTCTTCGGTCAGGTCGCGCGCGGTGGCGGAGACGACACGCACGTCGACCTTGACGATGCGCTGGCCGCCGACACGAGTGAAGCTCTGGTCGGTCAACACGCGCAGGATGCGGCCCTGCGTCGTCAGCGGCATGTCCGCGATCTCGTCAAGGAACAGCGTGCCACCGTGCGCCTGTTCGAGCATGCCGGGCCGGACGAGATCTCCGCCCTCCTCCACCCCGAACAATTCCTCCTCGACGCGCTCGGGCGTCATCCGGGCGGCACTGACGACGATGAACGGGGCGCTCGCGCGCGGGCTCCAGCCGTGGAGCAGCCGCGCCGCGATCTCCTTGCCGACCCCGGCCGGGCCGGTAATCATCACGCGACTGCCGGTCGAGGCGACGCGTTTGAGCGTCGCGCGCACCGCGTTGATCGCCGCCGACGCGCCGGTAAGATCGCTCTCGCTCGCCACCGAGGCCCGCAGCGACGCGATCTCGCGCTTCAACCGCTCGGTCTCGGTCGCGCGCTCGACCATCAGCAGCAACCGCTCGGCCTCGAACGGTTTTTCGATGAAATCGGCAGCACCGCGGCGGATCGCGGCGACCGCGGTATCGAGATTGCCGTGCCCCGAGATCACCAGCACCGGGATCGACGGGTCGCGCCGCTTGATCTCGTCGAGCAGGTCGAGCCCGTCGAGCCGCGAGCCCTGAAGCCACACGTCGAGCAGCACCAGCGACGGCCGTCGCGCCGCGATCGCCTCCAGCGCGGCATCGCTATCCGCTGCGTTGCGCGCCTCATAGCCTTCGTCCTCGAGCACGCCCGCCACGAGTTCGCGGATATCGAGTTCGTCATCGACGACAAGGATGTCGAGCGTCATAATCAGGGGGTCCGGTTTCTGGTGAGAGCGGGAAGCGGGCGATCGCGGGCGTCATCGGCGTCCGATCCGTCGCCGGTGTCGATCGCGGCCAGCATCGCGCGATCGAAGGTCATCGTCACTTTGGTGCCCCCGCCGTCACGATCGGCGAAGGTAACGGTGCCGCAATGTTCCTCGGCGATCTTCTTGACGATCGCGAGGCCAAGCCCGGTGCCGCGCGACCGGGTGGTCATATAGGGCTCGACCAGGCGATCGCGCTCGATCGGCAGCCCGACACCGTCGTCCGCGACCTCAATCGTCACGCTATCGGGATCGCTATCCTCCCAAAGCCGCATCACGATCGCGCCATCGGCATCCGTGCCGCGCGCGTCGATTGCCTCGACGGCGTTCTTGACGATGTTGGTGAGCGCCTGCCCGATCTGGCGGCGATCGCACACCAGCATCACCGCATTGCCGCTATGCTCGAAGGTGAAGTGGATGTTCGAATGCGCGACTTCGTGCAGGAACAGCGCCTGACGGCCGATATCGACCAGTGATTCCTCGCGAAAAACGGGCTTGGGCATCCGCGCGAACGACGAGAATTCGTCGACCATCCGGCGCAGATCGCCGACCTGGCGCACGATCGTTTCGGTCAGCCGCTTGAAGGTGGGGTCGGCGCTGTCGATCTGCTTGCCATAGCGGCGCTGGAGCCGTTCGGCGGCGAGCTGGATCGGGGTGAGCGGGTTCTTGATCTCATGCGCGATCCGGCGCGCGACATCGGACCAGGCCGCGCGGCGCTGATCGAGCAATTGCTGGGTGATATCGTCGAAGGTGAGCACCTGCCCCGCGGCGTCGCGCGTGATCTTGACCGCGAGCGTGCGCGGCTCGCGCTCGGCGGCGGCAACCTGGATCACCGCCTCACGCGTGTCGCTATCGAGCAAGGCATCGAGTTCGGCCGAAAGCGCGGCCAGCGGTTGCCCGACAGGATCGCCGCGCTCCGAATCGAGCAGCGCCACCGCCGAGCTGTTGACGAGTTGGACGGTGCGGTTGGAATCGATCGAGATCACCCCCGCGGTGACCCCCGACATCACCGCTTCGATCAGCGCGCGGCGGCTTTCAAGCGCGGTCGTCTGCGTTTGAAGCCGCGCGGTCATGACGTTGAACGCGGTGCCGAGCGCGCCCACTTCGTCGCGCGTCCGCGGCTCGGGCACGCGTACCGCAAGGTCGCCTTCCGATACCCTGAGCGCCGCGCCGACAAGCTCGTTGACCGGGCGCACCAGCCGATCGGCGACCGCAAGCGCGATCCACACCGTCAGCGCGATGATAAGCACCGCGACCGCGAACAGCGCCGCGTTGAACTTGAGTTGGAGCGCGTGCGAATGCTCCTGGAGCGTGCGATATTCGTTGATCAGATCGCTCGCCGCGAGGTGCTGGCGGTTGATGAAGGTCGCGTTCACATGCGTGCCGATGTACAGATACAGGTCGGGCGCATCGGGCACGTTGATCACGATCCAGATCGTATCAGGCGTGCGGTTGATCGCTGGATTTTGCTGCTTGCTCATCAGCTTGAGCAATTCAGGTGTGACACGTTCCGAGAAGGCCGTTTCGTCGGGCGGGTTGACCACATCGACGACGTTGATCCCGTCCTTGCCCTCATAGGTGAACAGCACCGCTTCGCTGAGGTTGCGATACAAGGTCTGCCGCGCGAGATAATTGTGCCCGGTCTCGGTGCCGACCGGGTAGACATTGCGGTTGTCGCCAAGATCGGTCGCCATCGCGCGCGCCTCGGCCACCCAGCGATCGATGAACTGGCCTTGCGCATCCTCGACCAGCGCAATCGTCGAGTTGAACGCCTTCTCCGCCTTGCTCGATGCCCAGAACTGGTTGACCGACTGGAACATCACCGATGCGGCGATCACCGTCAGCACGATCGGCACGCTGGCGATCAACGAGAAGATCGCGACCAGCCGCACGTGCAGCCTGCCATCGCCGGCGGCGTCGGCACGTGCCGCCCGGCGCTTCGCGACCCGGCGCCCGATCAGCACCAGCAGCGCCGCCACCGGCAAAAGATTTCCCAGCAAAAGCAATGCCGCAACGCCGGGACTGAGTAATTTCTGAGAAGTACTGCTGCTATCGAGGATGAAATAGGTCGCGACCCCCATCAGGATCGCGGCCGCCAGCACGCCGATTTCGACCAGCGCGGGCCAGGACAACCCGGGTTGCCAGCGGTGCGGCTCACCGCCCGCAATTGTCACCGCCTCGCCACTCATCGTTGCACGAATACAACAATGCCCGTGCAAGCAAAACACATATTAGCCCCGTTCACCGATCTCCAGAACCGGATGGCCGCTCTTCGTCGTCCGCGTCGAGCGCGATTCCGAGGCTGTCGAGCCGCTTGCGCAGCGTGTTGCGGTTGATGCCGAGCGCGCGGGCGGTGCGGAGCTGGTTATTGCCGTTGCGTGCGAGCATGTCGCGGATCAACGGGCGCTCGACCTCGGCGATCACGCGATCGTAGAGCGTGCCGTCGGTGAGCGCGTCGGGCGTCGCGCGCGCGAGACGTCCGACGAGCGCCGTCACCGCGGCCTCGATCCCGGCATCGTGCGTGGCCCCATCGGGCACCGTCACATCGGGCGATGCCGCGCCGAGCGTCGCGCGCACGTCGGCCGCGCCGATCACGCTGTCACGACTGAGCACCGCCATCCGCCGCGTGATATTCTCGAGTTCGCGGACATTGCCCGGCCAGTCATGCGCCTCGAGCAGCGCGATCGCTGGCGCGTCGAGTTGCTTGCGCGGCAGCCCCGCCTCGGCCGCGCGCTCGAGGAAGTGCCGCGCGAGCAAGGCGACGTCCTGACGCCGTTCGCGCAACGCCGGCAGCGCGATCGGCACGACATTGAGCCGGTAGAACAGGTCCTCGCGAAACCGCCCGTCGGCAACCGCGCGGGTCAGATCGCGATTGGTCGCGGCGACGATGCGGACATCGGCGCGGATCGCCCGCCCGCCCCCGACGGTGGTGAATTCGCCCGACTGGAGCACGCGCAGCAGCCGGGTCTGCGCCTCCATCGGCATGTCGCCGATCTCGTCGAGGAACAAGGTGCCGCCGCCGGCCTGCTCGAACCGCCCGGCCGCGCGTGCCTGTGCGCCGGTGAAGGCGCCGCGTTCGTGGCCGAACAGCTCGGATTCGATCAACTCGCGCGGAATCGCGGCCATGTTGATCGCGACGAACGGCGCGTGGCGGCGCGGTCCGAGATCGTGGATCGCGCGCGCCACCAACTCCTTGCCGGTGCCCGATTCACCCGACACCAGCACGGTGAGATCGTTCGAGACGACTCGCGCGATCGTGCGATACACATCCTGCATCGCCGGCGACCGGCCGATCAGCGGCAGCGCGGCGTCATCCTCGCCCAGCGGCGCCACCGGCACCCCGCCTTCCCGCGCCAGCGCCCCCGCCACCGCGCGCACCAGGACATCAAGGTCAAACGGCTTGGGCAGATAGTCATAAGCGCCGACCTCGGTCGCGCGGACCGCGGTGGTGAGCGTATTCTGCGCCGACAGGATGATCACCGGCAGCCGCGGATGATCGCGCACGAAGGTCGCGACCGCGTCGAGGCCGTTGCCATCGGGCAACACGACATCGGAGACGAGCACGTCGGGCAAGCCGCGATCGAGCGCGCGCGCCATCTCGGCCAGAGATCCGGCCGTGACGACATCGTGCCCGGCGCGGTCGAGCGCGCGCGCAACGACGGTGCGGATCGCGGCATCATCGTCGACGACGAGCACGGTCGCGGTCATGCCGCCTCCCCGCGCGCGAGCCGGACCCGGAGCACGGTTGCCTCGGGGCTGCCCTCGCGCGCATATTGGACGATCCCGCCCATCGCGCGCATCAGTTTGTCGACCAGCGCCAGTCCCAGCCCCTTGCCCTCGGGCCGGCCCGAAACGAACGGATCGAACAGCAGCTCGGCGATATCGGGCGGCGCACCGGGGCCGTTATCGATCACCGCGAGTTCGATCGGCAGCGCGCGGCGCGGCTTGTCGGGGCCGGCATCGATCGCGACGCCCTGGCGATATGCGGTGGTGAGGAGAATCCGCGGTTCGGCCTGCCCCGCGACGGCCTCGGACGCGTTCTTGAGCAGGTTGATGAACACCTGAAGCAAGGCATCACGGTTGACGAGCACCGGCGGCAGCGACGGATCGAAATGCTCGTCGATCGTCACGTCGCGCGCGAACCCGGCGCGTGCCACGCGACGAGCGTGATCGAGCAGCGGATAGATATTCTCCGACGTCAATTCGAGCGGGGTCGTGTCGCTGAAATCCTGCATCCCGTCGATCAGCGCCGCGATCCGATCGACCTCGGTGACGATCAGCGTGGTCAGGTCGCCCGCCCCTTCCCCGCCACTGAGCAATTGTGCCGCGCCACGGATACCCGACAGCGGGTTCTTGATCTCGTGCGCGAGCATCGCCGCCGCGCCCACCGCCGCGCGCGCGCCCGCATCGCGGCCCGGCGATACGCCCATCGCGCGCGGCGTGGCGGCATGGTGGAGCGTGATCACGCGCCACCCGGCATGGTCGCCGAGCAAGGCCTCGAGATAATCGACGCGGACGCGCGCGCCGCGGCTGGTTTCGATCTCGACATCGAACGCCGCGAGCGCATGGCCGTCACGGCGCGCGCGCGCGGGGCCGGGCAAGGCAAGCACATCATCGAGCCGCTGGCCGACCAGAACGCGCTCGGACAGGTTGAGCAATTGCTCGCACGCCGTATTGACCCGCGCGATCCGGCGATCGGGGTCGATGACGAGCACGCCGACCGGCAACGCCGTAAGCAGTTCGGACAGGCCGGGGCCACCGGCGACGACATTCTCAGGCCGCGGCACGATTGCGCCACGGCGCATAGAATTCGGCGAGCATCTTCTTGACGACCCGGGCGTCGGGTTCCTGGTTGACGGTGTTGCGGAACTCCGCCGAACCGTGCAGCCCGCGCGTGTACCAGCCGATATGCTTGCGCGCCATATTGACCCCGGTTTCGGTGCCATAATGCGACAGCATCGCCTCGTAATGTTCTGCAATAACAAGATATTGCTCATCGAGCGAGGGGTCGGGCCGCCGCGTGCCGGTGGCAAACCAATGCATCATCTGGCCGAGCAGCCATGGCCGGCCGTAAGCGCCGCGCCCGATCATCAGCCCGTCGGCACCCGATTGCTCGAGCGCGGTTTCGGCATCCTCGATCGAGCAGATGTCGCCATTGACGAGCACCGGCACCGACACCGCGTCCTTCACCTGCCGGATGAAGCTCCAGTCGGCGCTGCCCTTGTACATCTGGCAGCGGGTGCGGCCATGGACGGTGATCATCTTGACGCCGATGTCCTCGGCGATCCGCGCGAGTTCGGGCGCGTTGAGGCTGGCATGATCCCAGCCCATCCGCATCTTGAGCGTTACCGGCACGTCGACCGCGGCGACCACCGCCTTGACGATCGCGCTCGCCAGATCGAGGTCGCGCATCAGCGCCGATCCTGCCCAGCCGTTGACGATCTTGCGCACCGGGCAGCCCATGTTGATGTCGATGATCGCGGCGCCCTTGTCGGCGGCAAGCTTGGCCGCCTCGCCCATTTCGAGCGCGGTGCAGCCGACGAGCTGCATCGACACCGGTTCTTCGAGCGGATGCCACGCCGCTTTCTGGATCGACTGGCGCGTCTCGCGGATCGCGGCCTGGCTCGCGATCATCTCGGTAACGTTGAGCCCCGAACCGTAACGGCGCACGAGCGTGCGGAACGGCATGTCGGAGACGCCGGTCATCGGCGCCAGCACGACGGGGCTGTCGATCCGCACGGGGCCGACCTGAATGGGAGCGAGTGTCGTCATAATGTGCCTGAAAATTGGGCAGCGCTTTATCCGAGACGCCCGCTGCTGGCAAGCCGCGCGCGCTTGGGCTAGGCGCACGCGATGACCATTCACCGCACGATCGCGCTGATCGTCGCCGCCGGCCAGGGGACGCGGCTCGGCGGCCCGCCCAAGCAATTCAAGATGCTCGGCGGCAGGCCGATGCTCGCCCATAGCTACGCCACGCTGGCGGCGCATCCCGCGATCCACCGCGTGATCGTGGTGATCGGCGCCGGGCAGGAGGCGATGCTGGCAACCGCGCTCGGTGCTGTTCGCCACGTCACCGGCGGCGCGACGCGTCGGGAATCGGTGCAAGCCGGGCTGGACGCGTTGGCAGACGAGGCGGTGACGCGGGTGCTGGTCCATGACGCCGCCCGCCCCTTCCTTTGCGCGGCGGTGATCGACCGCCTGCTCGAAGCGCTCGAGACGCACGACGGCGCGGTGCCGGTGCTGCCGGTTGCCGACACGCTCGCGCGCGGCAGCACGACGCTGGGCGAGACGGTGGCGCGCGAGGGGCTCTACCGGGTCCAGACTCCGCAAGCGTTCAGGTTCGACGCGCTACGCACCGCGCATCAACGCTGGCCCGGCGATGAGGAAGCAACCGACGACGCGCAGATGGTGCGTCGCCTCGGCGGCACTATCGCATTGGTTGAGGGAGAGACGATGCTCGACAAGATCACCTACCCCGCCGACATCGCCGCCGCCGAGACGCGCCTCGGCGCCGCGATGGTCTCGCGCAGCGCCACGGGGTTCGACGTCCACCGGCTCGTCGCGGGCGAGCAATTGTGGCTCGGCGGCGTGCTGATCCCCCACGACAAGGGGCTTGCGGGGCATAGCGACGCCGATGTCGCGCTCCATGCGCTGACCGATGCATTGCTCGGCACGATCGCCGCGGGCGATATCGGTACGCATTTCCCGCCGAGCGATCCGCAGTGGCGCGGTGCGGCGTCGGACCAGTTCCTCCAACACGCCGCGCGGCTCGTCGCCGAGCGCGGCGGCATGATCGATTTCGTCGACCTGACCTTGATGTGCGAGGCCCCGAAGATCGGCCCGCACCGCGAGGCGATCCGCGCGCGGATCGCCGAATTGCTCGGGCTGGGGCCCGATCAGGTCAGTATCAAGGCGACCACCACCGAACGGCTCGGGTTCGTCGGCCGCGGCGAAGGTATTGCCGCGCAGGCGATCGCGACCGTCCGTGTCCCCGCCCCCGTTCCCGGCGCCATCTCTCTATCAAAGGATCGTGTATGAAGTTCCTTGCCAGTTTGAGCGCGATCGCGCTGGTCGCCTCCGGCACGGCGGCCACCGCGGCGACACCGTGCATCACCACCGCCGAAGCCGAATCGATCACGCTGGTCGCGATGCCCGAAATCATCCGCCAGACCGGGCGCGCCTGCGCCCCCGTGCTGCCAGTTACCGCGCTGATCCGCCAGACGAGCGGCGCCTTCCTGGCGCAATATGACGCCGCCGCGAACCAGGCCTGGCCGCAGGCGCGCGCCGCGCTCGAAAAGGTCGCCGGGCCCGATATGGCGCCGCTGCTGCAATCCGATTTTACGCGGCCGCTGCTGGTGTCGGTGCTCGCCCCGGCGCTGGTCGGGCAGATCCAGACCAGCGACTGCGCTGCGATCGATCATATGGTGACGCTGCTCCAGCCGCTTCCGCCGCGCAACGCCGCGGGGCTGGTGGTGTCGGCGCTGGAGTTGATTCGCGAGAAGCAGGCCGCCGGTGCGATCGACACGCGCATGCCGACGCTTGATCTCCCGCTCTGCCCGGCGCAGAGGCGCTGACCCATGGAGACGATTCTCCCCGCTGAACTCGTCGCCGCCGCGCAGCGCGTGGTCGATGCCAACAAAGCCGCCGGTCGCCGCATCGCGCTGGCCGAAAGCTGTACGGGCGGGCTCGTGTGCGCGGCGCTTACCGAAATTCCGGGGTCGTCCGACGTGCTCGAGGCGGGCTATGTCACCTATTCGAACGAGGCCAAGCTGGCGGTGCTCCATGTCAGCAGCGACATGATCGAGACCTTCGGTTCGGTGTCGATCGCAACCGCGTGGAGCATGGCACAAGGCGCGCTCGAACAGAGCGGCGCCGATGTTGCGGTGGCGATCACCGGGATCGCAGGGCCGGGCGGCGGCAGCGAGCGCAAGCCGGTGGGCCGCGTGGTATTCGCGCGCGCCGAACGCGGCGCCGATCCGGCCGATGTCGTCGCCGATGCCAAGGACTTTGGCGATCAGGGGCGTGGCGGGGTGCGGCTTCAGGCCGCGCTATGTGCGCTCGAACTGCTGATGCCCGACGCAGAACCCTTCGCATCCGCGCCATAAAGCTCGGCCGCGCGCGCTTCGAACGCGCCGATCATCTTCCTGAGCGCGCGATCGAACACCTGCCCCGCCAACATCTCGAACACGCGATTCCGAAACGCGAAGTCGACGTTGAAATCGACCATACATCCAGAGCCTTCCGGCGTGAACTTCCAGTCGTTACGGAGATATTTGAGCGGGCCGTCGAGATAATCGACATGGATTTCACGCGGCCGCACCTTGGCGACCCGCGAGGTGAACGTCTCGCGCAGCCCTTTGAAGCCGACGATCATGTCCGCGACCATCTCGGTCGCATTGTCCGAACGCACCCGGATCGCGCTGACCCAAGGCAGGAATTGCGCATAGCTTTTCACGTCGGCGACCAGATCGAACATCTGTTCGCAGCTATATGGAAGATGGCGGATCTCGTGGTGCTGCGGCATCAGGCTGTTGGCGCGGCGGCCTGGGCCAGCTTCGCTTCGCGATTGGCGCGCATCCGCTCGAAATCGTCGCCGGCATGATAGCTCGACCGCGTCAGCGGCGACGAGGCGACCAGCAGGAAACCCTTGGCGCGCGCGATCGCGGCATAGGCATCGAACGCCTGCGGGGTAACGAAATCCATCACCTTGGCGTGGCGCGGAGTCGGCTGGAGATACTGGCCCATCGTCAGGAAATCGACATCGGCCGAGCGCATGTCGTCCATCACCTGATGCACCTCGAGTCGTTCCTCGCCCAGCCCGAGCATGACGCCCGACTTGGTGAAGATCGACGGATCGAGCTTCTTGACGCTTTCGAGCAGCCGCAGCGACGCGTAATAGCGCGCGCCGGGGCGGATCGTGGGGTAGAGCCGCGGCACGGTCTCGAGATTGTGGTTGTAGACGTCGGGCCGCGCGGCGACGATCATCTCGACCGCGGCATCGCTCTTGTTGCGGAAATCGGGGGTCAGGATTTCGATCGTCGTTGCCGGCGCGGCCTTGCGGATCGCTTCGATCACCCGCACGAACTGGCGCGCGCCGCCATCGGGCAGATCGTCGCGATCGACCGAGGTGACGACGATGTGCTGGAGCCCCATCTGCACCGCGACCTCGGCGACGTGCTGCGGCTCCAGCGGGTCGACCGCGCGCGGCATCCCGGTCTTGACGTTGCAGAAGGCGCAGGCCCGCGTGCAGGTGTCGCCAAGGATCATCACCGTCGCGTGCTTCTTGGTCCAGCACTCGCCGATGTTCGGGCACGCCGCCTCTTCGCACACCGTCGTGAGGTTCTTCTCGCGCATCAGCCGCTTGGTTTCGGCGAAGCCGGCGCTGGTGGGCGCCTTGACGCGAATCCAGTCCGGCTTGCGTTGGCGCGGCGGACGGGCGAGCGGGGTCATCTCATTCATGGCCGCCAGATAGCGATTGTCGCAACCGCTTGCCAGCCCCGCGTCAACCTGCAAATAGGGCGGTCCATGACAGACTTTGCGGACCTCATCGCCGGTTATCGCCGTTTTCACGACCATGACTATGTAGACCACCACACCCGCTGGACCGAATTGGCCCACGGCCAGCATCCGCGCGTGATGGTGATCGCCTGCGCCGATAGCCGAACCGATCCCGCGACCGTGTTCGATGCCTCTCCGGGGGAAATCTTCGTCGTTCGCAACATCGCCAATCTGGTTCCCCCTTATGAAATCGGCGGCGGCCGGCACGGTGTGTCGGCGGCGATCGAATTCGCCGTATCCCAGCTCGAAGTCGCCGAAATCGTCGTGATGGGGCATGGATCGTGCGGCGGCGTCAGCGCGTCGCTCAGCCATGCCTTTGTCGACAAGGCGCCGGGCGACGGCGCGTTCATCGCCAATTGGGTCGACATGCTCGACGAGGCGCGCGACCGGATCATCGCCGAACACGGCCATGGCGACGAGGCGACTCGCGCGCTCGAACTCGAAACGGTGCGCGTCTCGCTGGCCAATATCCACACGTTCCCGTTTGTCGCCGAACGCGAGGCAGCGGGCAAACTCAAGCTGCGCGGCGCCTATTTCGCGATTCACGACGGGGTGCTGTGGGTGATGGGCGACGATGGCGAATTTGCACCGGTGATCGGCGGTTCGGCGCCGTGAGCGTCGCTTTCCGGCGCGAAAGCGACGACGAGCACAAGGAACCTCGTTTCGAACTGCCGCTGCCCGCCGGACCCAATATCGTCACCCCCCGCGGCGACCGGTTGATCCGTGCACAAGTGCAGCGACTCGAACGATCGCTTGCTGACGACCCGGCCGATCCCGAGTCGCGTCAGCGTGACCTGCGTTATTGGAACACGCGCGCCGCCACCGCCGAGCTGGCCCCGCCCCCGCCCGAGGGCGAAGTGGCGATCGGGACGCGCGTCCGCTTTACCCTCAACGGCACCGAGCGCCGGATCGACATCGTCGGCGCTGACGAGGCCGATCCCGCCACGCACCGCATCGGTTTTGCCTCCCCGCTGGCGCAGGCGATGATCGGCGCCGAGGAAGGCGAATTGCTGCCCTTCAACGGCAAAGCCGACGCGATCGAGATCCTCGCGATCGGGCTTATCCCCGATGAGGACGCTGCATGAGCGCGAAGCAGTTTGAACGCCACCGTCAGCCCTGGACCGCCGACGAGGTGCAGAAGCTGCACGTACTGGCGAAGAAGGGGATGCCGCTCAAGGCGATCGCCAAGGCGCTCACGCGCAGCGAAGAATCGGTCAAGGACCGCGCCAAGCTCGATGGCTTGAGGATTTCCAAGCTGCGTTAGAGCGATGTCGAGCCAGATGGAATGATCTGGCGACTCAGCGCCGCTAAATCACCCTCGGCGCGCCACGATCAGCCCGCCTTGGGCGCACCGGCCGCGTCGCCATCCTTCTTCGCTGGTGCTTCGACAATGCGGACCTGAAGCTCGCGAAGCTGCTTCGGCGCCGCCGGTGACGGCGCCCCCATCAGCAGATCCTCGGCACGCTGGTTCATCGGGAACAAGGTGATCTCGCGCAGATTCTGCGCGCCGCACAGCAGCATCACTATGCGATCGACCCCGGCCGCCATGCCGCCATGCGGCGGCGCGCCATATTGGAAAGCACGATAGAGCCCGCCGAAACGCTCCTCGACGTCGGCCTTGGAGAGCCCGACCAGTTCGAACGCCTTGACCATCGTGTCGGGCGACTGGTTACGGATCGATCCCGATGCGATCTCGAAGCCGTTGCAGACCATGTCGTACTGATACGCCTTGATCGTCAGCGGGTCTTGATCGTTGAGCGCGTCGAGCCCGCCCTGCGGCATCGAGAACGGGTTGTGCGCGAAATCGACCTTCTTCTCGTCCTCGTCATATTCGTAGAACGGGAAATCGACGATCCAGCACAATTCGAACCGATCCTTGTCGATCAGGTCGAGTTGCTCGCCGACGCGCACCCGCGCAAGCCCCGCCAGTTTGGCTGCCTGCGCTTCCTTGCCCGCGGCGAAGAACACACCGTCGTTCGGGCCGAGCCCAAGCGCCGCGATCAGTGTCGCGGTTGCGTCGGGCCCATGGTTCTTGGCGATCGGCCCGCCCGGCTCGCCGTCCTTGATGTTGATATAGCCGAGCCCCGAGAACCCTTCCGAGCGGGCCCAATTGTTCATGTCGTCGAAGAATTTGCGGCTGCCCGCGCCCGCGCCCGGCGCCGGGATCGCGCGGATGACGCCGCCCCCGGCAACGATCCCGGCGAAGATACCGAACCCTGAGTCGACGAAATGGTCGGTGACGTCGGTGATGAGTACCGGGTTGCGCAGATCGGGCTTGTCCGACCCGTATTTGAGCATCGCCTCGCTATACGGAATGCGCGGGAAGCTGCCCGCGGGCGTCACGTGGCGGCCATCGGCGAACGCCTCGAACACCCCGGCCATCACCGGCTCCATCGTGTTCCACACGTCTTCCTGCGTCACGAAGCTCATCTCGAGATCGAGCTGGTAGAATTCGCCGGGCAGCCGGTCGGCGCGCGGGTCTTCGTCGCGGAAACACGGCGCGATCTGGAAATAGCGGTCGAAACCCGCGACCATCAGCAACTGCTTATATTGCTGCGGCGCCTGCGGCAGTGCGTAGAATTTGCCCGGATGGACGCGGCTCGGCACCAGGAAATCGCGCGCGCCTTCGGGCGACGACGCGGTCAGGATCGGGGTCGAATATTCGGTGAACCCCGCGCCTTCCATACGGCGGCGCATGTCCGAGATGATCTTGGTCCGCTTGACGATATTGGCGTGGAGCGTCTCACGGCGCAGATCGAGGAAACGATAGCGCAGCCGCACGTCCTCGGGATAGTCCTGCTCGCCCGCAACCGGCAGCGGTAGTTCGGCGGCGGCAGACAGCAGCGTCGCCTCGATCGCGCGGATCTCGATCTCGCCGGTGGGGAGGTTGGGGTTGATTGCATCGGCCGCACGCCGTTCGACCGTGCCGGTGATCGTCACCACGCTTTCGGCACGCAGCCCCTCGATCACCGAGAACACCGGGCCATCGATCTCGGTGACGATCTGGACCATCCCGTAATGATCGCGCAGGTCGATGAAGACGAGATCGCCATGATCGCGCTTGCGATGCACCCAGCCCGAAACGCGGACGGTCTCTCCCGCTTGATCCGCGCGAAGCTGGCCGCAGGTGTGGGTGCGATAGGCGTGCATGGTAATCGTCTTTCAATATCGGCACGTCATCCCCGCAAGGGCGGGAACCCAGCTCGTATCCATGCAACACGCGGCGATTGCAGGAGCCGGGTCCCTGCCCTTGCGGGGGTGACGCTTCAAGAGAAGCGCTGCGCTTCCCCATCAGATGGCACTTTGTCAAGCCGCCGCCGCATCGCTATGGAGCCGCGATGCACATCCATGACCTGATCGAGGACTCGGCAGCCCTCGCCAACCTTTGCAGCCGCTTCGCCACCGCGCCGTTCGTGGCGGTGGATACCGAGTTCATGCGCGAGAACAGTTACTGGCCCGAGCTGTGCCTGATCCAGATCGCCGACGACAACGAAGCGGCTGCGATCGATCCGCTCGCGCCGGGCATCGACCTGACGCCGCTGCTCGATCTGCTGACCAAAAATCACGATGTGCTCAAGGTTTTTCACGCCGGTGGGCAGGATATCGAGATCGTCGCCAATCTCACCGGCACGACCCCCAATCCGCTGTTCGACACGCAGGTCGCGGCAATGGCGCTCGGGCAAGGCGAGCAGATCGGTTATTCGAACCTCGTCGATAGCTGGCTGGGCATCCAGGTCGATAAAGGTGCGCGCTTCACCGACTGGAGCCGTCGGCCGCTCGACAAACGCCAGATCGATTACGCGATCGCCGATGTGACGCACCTCGCCGTCATCTTCCCCAAGATGCTCGCAAAGCTCAAGAAAACCGGGCGCGGCGCCTGGCTCGATCAGGAGATGGAGCGGCTTGCCGATCCGGCACATTATATCAACGATCCCGACGAATCGTGGAAGCGGGTGCGGATTTCGGGGCGCAAACCCGAAGCGCTGGGGCGCCTGAAGGCGCTGGCCCGCTGGCGCGAGATCGAAGCGCAGGGCAAGGATCTGCCGCGCGGGCGGATCATGAAGGACGAGACGCTCGCCGATCTCGCGCTGTCGCCGCCCAAAAAACAGGCCGATCTGGCGCGCGTGCGCGGGCTTTCAGGCGCATGGGCGGGCAATGACATCGGCGGACGGCTGATGGCGGCGCTGGACGCAGCCGAACCGCTGCCCGCCAGCGAGATGCCGCTGCGCGACGATCGTAAGCCGGGATTGGGCAAGGAAGGCGCGCTGGTCGCCGATCTGCTCAAATTGTTGCTCAAGATCCGGTCGCGCGAAATCGACGTCGCCGCCAAGCTGCTCGCGCGCAGCGACGATCTCGAAGCGCTCGCGGCGGGCAAGCGCGACGGGCTGTCGATCCTCGAAGGCTGGCGGTTCGAGGAATTCGGTCGCGATGCGCTGGCGCTCGTCGAAGGGCAGCTTGCGTTTGCCGTCCAGAACGGCAAGCTCAAGATGAGCCGAACGGAGGATGCTGCATGACCCGGACGATCCTGCTTGGCGCGGTGGCGCTCGCCGCCTGTGCCCAAACCCCGTCACCCGCGACGGATATCCCCGCCGCCAACGATCCCAGCGGCGTGGCCTGCAAGGCGGACGCGCTCACCGATCTGGTCGGCCAGCCCGCCAGCGCGGCGCTGGGCGCGACGGCGATGGAGCGGGCGGGCGCGCGCACGGTGCGCTGGATTCAACCCAACAGCGCGGTGACGATGGATTTCCGCTTCGATCGGCTCAACATCATGCTCGATGACAAGAACGCCGTCACCTCGTTTACCTGCGGCTGATCGGGGTATCGTCCGCACCCGTGGAAGCGGCGCGTCTTCATCACCGCTCACGGCTCCGTTTAACGGAGCGTCAGCACCGGCTTGCGGCCGAATTGCGTCGCCAGCACCTTGTGGCGTCGTTCGACCGCTTCGCCATAAAAGGCCGCATTCGAGGCAGGCAGATCGAGCACCAGCGCCTCGCCCGTCAACGACAGGCGTGACTGTTTGAGCGGCCCGGCCACGCCCGCGCTGAACCGCTGACCGAGCCGGATCGCGAGGCCCCAGCGTGCCGCCAGCGCGAGATCGTCCGCGGTCGCCAGATCGGGCAAGGGCGCCGGGGAGACGATGCCGCCGCCCAGGCTGGTAAACAGCGCCTGCGCGACTCGCGCCCGCCCGCGCGCATCGATCGCCGCCCAATTGCCGTGGAGCGCGGCGTCGAGCCCGCGTTCGGCGCGAAATTCCGGGTTGGCGTGCCAGCCGACATCGGCGAGCAGGCAGGCCACATGCCGCAACCGCGCCAGCGCGGGCGTCTCGTCGGCAAAAAGCGGTGCGATCCACCGATCGAGCAGATTGCCGTGCTCGGCGAACCGGCCGAGGCGTCGCCCTTCCTCGCGCGCGGCGACGATCAGCGGGTCTTCGGTGCGCTGGCGCGGGTCGAGCTGGCCGTACAGCAGGCCTTCGCGCAACCCGAAGGCGGAGACGACCATCGTGTCGCTGCCCAGCGAACGCAGCAACGTGGCCAGCAACGCCGCGCTATCGCCCAGCGTCGCGATTCGCGCGTTGGAGAGTTCGGGAACGTCACGCAGCCACGACTTCTCAAGCCGCGGAATCATCCGGCCCAGCCGCGCGACGGTTTCGGCCGACATCGCATATTGATGGAGGATCGGCAGCGCATAATTGGTGGTGTGCATGTCGAGCCGCGCCAGCGCACGCCACGATCCGCCCACCAGGTACAAGGGGCGCCCCTCCCCAACACCGGCCCAACCCGCTTTCCTGAGCATCTTGCCGACATAGCGTTCGAGCGTGTGATCGCCGCGTTCGCGGATCGCGGCGAGCCGCAGCACGCCGAGCGGAAACGAGGCGCGATCGCACAATTCGCCGCCCGATACGCGCACGAGTTCGAGGCTGCCGCCGCCTAGGTCGCCGACGATGCCGTCGGCGTCGGGAATGCCCGACAGCACGCCCTGCCCCGAAATCCGTGCTTCTTCCTCGCCCGCGAGCAAGGTCACGTCGAGCCCGAGGTCCTCGGCATGCGCGATGAGTTCGTGGCCGTTATCCGCTTCGCGCACCGCCGCGGTGGCCACCGTCGTCAGCCGCGAGACCTCCATCGCGCGCACCACGGCGACGAACCGCGCAAGCGCGGCGCGCGCGCGCGCCATCGCATCGGGCCCGATCGTCCCCTTGTCGGCAAGCTCGCGGCCCAGCCCGGCCATGACCTTCTCGTTGAACAGCACCGAAGGCAGCCGTGGCGGCCCCTGATAGACGACGAGGCGGATCGAGTTCGAGCCGATGTCGATGATCGCGACCCGCGGTGGGCCGTCAAGCTCGGCGGCGGTCCGGCGCGACAGGAGATTTGCCATCGATCTACCCAACGCACGGCGCGCCACTTGGCCGCACCGTCAACGGCGGCGGCGCAGCGACAGCTTGGGCACCGATTCGCTCGTTTTCAGCGCGGCGCCGCGGCCCGACAGCGACGGATTGGTCATGAAATAACGGTGGAGGTTGAACGGTCGGTCTCCCGGATCGTCGCGGCTATAGGTGCCATCGGGCTGTAGTTCCCAGCTCTGCTCGTTGTCGAGCAGATTGGCGACCATCACCTGATCGAGGATCTGATCGTGGACGGTATGGTTCTCGATCGGCAACATATATTCGACGCGCCGATCGAAATTGCGCGGCATCCAGTCCGCCGATGAAATGAACAGTTTCGCGTCATTATTGGGCAGCGCCTTGCCGTTGCCGAACGCCCAGATGCGGCTGTGTTCGAGAAACCGCCCGACCACCGATTTGACGCGGATGCGCTCGGACATCTCAGGTACGCCGGGGCGCAGACAGCAGATGCCGCGTACCACAAGCTCGATCTCGACCCCCGCGTTCGAGGCCTCGTAGAGCTTCTCGATCACCGCTGGATCGACCAGCGCGTTCATCTTCGCCCAGATCGCGGCGGGCTTGTCGGCGCGCGCATTCCCGATCTCGGTTTCGATCAGCGCCATCAGCCGTGCCCGCAAGTCGCGCGGCGACATGCTGATGAGCTGGAGGTGCTCGGGCTCGACATAGCCGGTGACGTAATTGAACACGTGCGCCGCATCGCTCCCGATCCGGGGATCGGCGGTGAAGAAGCTGAGATCGGTGTAGATTTTGGCCGTGATCGGATGGTAATTTCCGGTGCCGAAATGGCAATAGGTGCGATACCCCGTCCCCTCGCGCCGCACGACCATCGAGATTTTGGCGTGCGTCTTCCAGTCGATGAAGCCGTAGACGACCTGGACGCCCGCGCGCTCGAGCGCCGAGGCCCAGAGCAGATTCTGCTCCTCGTCGAAGCGCGCCTTGAGTTCGACCACCGCGGTCACCGATTTGCCCGCCTCGGCCGCGGCGATCAGTGCGTTGATTACTGCCGGCTGCTTGCCCGCGCGGTACAGCGTCTGCTTGATCGCCACCACATCCGGATCGGCTGCCGCCTGTTTGAGGAAGGCGATGACGACATCGAAGGTTTCGTACGGATGGTGGACGACGATGTCCTTGGCGCGGATCGCCGCGAAACAATCGCCGCCATATTCGCGGATGCGCTCGGGAAAGCGCGGCGCGAAGGGCGGGAATTTGAGATCGGGCCGATCCTCCTCGACGAGCAGGTCGAGGTCGCTGATACCCAGAAAATCGCCGGTTTCGGTGATGATCGCCTCGGCCCCGCCGAGCTCGTCGCGCAGCAGTGCCTTGAGGTCGTCCGCCATCCCCGATTCGAGATCGAGCCGGATCACGCGCCCGCGCCGCCGGCGCTTGATCGCATTGGCGAAATAGCGAACGAGATCCTCGGCATCCTCCTCGATCTCGATGTCGCTGTCGCGCAGCACGCGGAACGCCGCCGCCGCCTTCACGCGATAGCCGGGGAAGATCAGCCCGGAAAACCGCGCGAGCAGCGTTTCCATCGCGACATAATAAGCGGGATCACCCGGCAGCCGCAGAAAGCGCGGCGCGGTGCCGGGCAAGATCACCAGTTCGCGCACCGGCGCCCCGTCGGACACGCGCTCCAGATCGAACATCACCCCCGATCCGCGATTGGGGATGAACGGGAACGGATGCGCCGGATCGAGCGCCTGCGGGGTCACGATCGGGAAAAGCTGATCGCGGAAATGGGTTTCGAGCCAGGCGATCTGGTCGGGGGTGATCTGGTCGTAGTCGAGGACTTCGATCCCTTCACCGGCAAGCGCCGCCCGAAGATCGCACCATACCGCCTGAATATCGGCCATCAGCGTCGCGGCGGCGTCGCTGATTTCGGCAAGCTGCTGCCCCGGCGTGCGCCCATCGGCCGAGCGGCGCTCGACCTCCTGAAGCTGCTGGCCCTTGAGGCCCGCGACGCGGACCATGAAGAACTCGTCGAGGTTCGATCCCGAGATCGACAGGAAGCGTAGCCGTTCGAGCAGCGGATGCGCCTTGTTGCACGCCTCCTCGAGCACGCGGCGGTTGAAGGCCAGCCACGAAAGCTCGCGGTTGAAAAACCGGTCGCCCGCGGTCGCGTCGGTGAACGGATCGTCATCGTCGTGGAACCGGGCGAGATGCGCGGGGCGGTTCATCGGGTCTCCCTGCCGTCGGTGGCGTGATCGTTCACCAGGCCGGCTTCGCGCAGCGTGGACCGCGCCAGCGGGATCGACAAGCGTTTGCGGCGTTCGAGCACATGCTGATCGAGCACATCGATCGTGCGCATGACGGCAATATGACTACGCTCGATTCGCGCCAGCAGCCAATCGATCAGATCGGGCCGCGCATCGAGCCCGCGCTTGATGAACTGGCGCTCGAGCAGGGCGCGCATCAGCACGTCGTCGGGCGGGCCGAGGCGCGCCACCGGGCTCGCGGCGAGCCGCGAGCGAAGGTCGGGCAGTCGCACTTTCCATTCGGGCGGGGCCTGCTCGGTAACCATCAGCAGCGGGCGGCGTTCGGCCTGTGCGCGGTTCCAGGCATGGAAAAGCTCGGTTTCGGGCGCGCGATCGGCATCGTCGATGATGCTGCCGTGGCTCTTGGCGGCGAAGATGCGCGCCAGCAGGCTGCGCCCCGATTTGCGCGGGCCGACGAGGATCGCAGCCATCACCGGCCAGGCGCCCCAATGTTCGAGTGCATGGACCGCGGCCGCGTTCGAACTGCTGACCAGAAATTCGTCGTCGCGGGGGTCCGCCGGCCACTCGAAGGGCAGCGCGATCTGGCTCATCCCGCCGTCGCGCCTCCGGCGGCGGGCGGCGATGCCGCCGGCGCAGGCGCCACCGGGCGCCGGATACGGAGCGTCGTGCCGCCGACATCGACCTGCCAGCCGCGCGCTTCAAGCGCGGCGCGCAGCGCGTTGACGTCGCCGCTATAGGTCACCTGCATCACCGAGACGCCACCGAGGGCGAGGCTGGTCGTGGCCGCCGAGCCGACCCCCGGCACCGCGCGCAGCGCCGCCTCGGTGCTGCCGATCGCGGCGGCGCTGGGCGAATCGAACTGGACGTTGAACGATGCCCCTGCCACCGGCGCCGGGGTCATCTCGATGAGATCCTCGCCCAGCCCGTCGTCGGGCGCCGCTTCGGCTTCGGGGGGCGGAATATAGGCGAGGCTGGGATCGACCCGCAGGATGCCGCCACGCAGCGCATTCTGATACGCCTGATCGATCCGCTGAACGCCCGCATCCATTAGCGCGGGCACGCCATCGGCATTCTCGACGCGCAGCGCGAAGCGCGCGATGCGCCGGTTATCGGGCCCGAATCGCGCCTCGAACACGCCGATCACCGGCCCGCCGGGAAATTGGCGATACAGGTGCGCAACCGGGATCAGCACGTCCGACGCGCCGAACTGATCGAGCACCATCCGCCACCAGCCGCGATCGCGCCGCCCGGTCTGGCCGAGGTTGAGCAACAGCGGGTCAGATCCGGTGCCGGTCGGGCGCACGTAATCGATCGTGCTGCTGCCGGTGCGGAAGCGGGCCCATGCCTCCTGCCAGCCGGTGCGCAATTCGAGGCTCTGCGCGACGCCGCCGCTCCATTCGATCGGGATGACGAGCATCGGCGGCGAGCGGAAGCTGTGCCCGCCCACACCGAGCAGCGATCCCGCACGGCCGCGATCGAACAGCACCCCCAGCGTGGCGATATAGCGGGTGGGGCCGATCTGCTCGTTCTCGATGACGATTCCCGAGACCAGGCCGTTGAGTGTCGAATCGGGCAGCGATCCGGCATGGCCCGTCATCCGTTGCGACAGCATCTGCCAGGCCTTGCGCTGCGCGAGCCGCCAGCCGCCCTTGCGCGCGTCCTCGGCACTTTTCGCGCTGATGTCGACATGGACGTCGGTAACCTCGAAATTCCCCGAGCTGTCGATCGGCGCAACGCCGCGATCGCCCGCGATCTGCGCGGTTACCGCACCGGCCACGCCCAGCACCGCCAAAGCGGGCAGCACGACGAGCGGGCGAAAAAGGGGGAACCGACGCATGACAGGCGCCCTTTTGGCGAAGCAGGCGTGGAAATCCAAGCGCGATGTGGTTAGAGCGCTTTTTCGCACAAGCGAAACGGCACCGGCCCGCTCCCCCGCCCGGCCACCCGGCGATTGTATCCCATGGGTGGCCGGACGAGGAAGCGGGCCGGTGCGGTCTGATCCGAAAACACTCTAGGCGCTTCCGCTATGACCGATAAGCCACAGGGCAAGGGCCCGTATAGCTACGCCGATGCGGGCGTCTCGATTGCCGCAGGCAATGCGCTGGTGAAGGCGATTGCGCCGCTCGCGCGCGCCACGCGCCGCCCCGGCGCCGACGCCGATCTCGGCGGTTTCGGCGGCCTGTTCGATCTCAAGGCCGCCGGGTTCACCGATCCGCTGCTAGTCGCCGCCAATGACGGCGTCGGCACCAAGCTCAAGCTGGCGATCGATCATGACCGCCACGACGGCGTCGGGATCGATCTCGTCGCGATGTGCGCCAACGATCTGATCGTCCAGGGCGCCGAACCGCTGTTTTTCCTCGATTATTACGCCAGCGGCAAACTCGACGCGCGCGTCGCCGAGCGCGTCGTCGCCTCGATCGCCGATGGCTGCCGTCAGGCCGGCTGCGCGCTGATCGGCGGTGAGACCGCCGAGATGCCCGGCATGTATGCCGATGGCGATTATGATCTCGCGGGGTTTTGCGTCGGCGCGGTCGAGCGCGATCGCGTGCTGACCGGCCAAACCATCGCGGCCGGCGATGTCGTCCTCGGCCTCGGGTCGTCGGGCGTGCATTCGAACGGCTTCTCGCTGGTGCGGCGGCTCGCGGCCGATCGTGGCTGGGACGTCAATGCCCCTGCCCCGTTCGATCGCGATCTCGCGCTGATCGAGGCGCTGATGGCACCGACGCGGATCTATGTGAAGGCGCTGCTGCCCTCGATCGCCGAAGGGCGCATCAAGGGGCTCGCGCACATCACCGGCGGCGGGCTGCTCGAGAACATTCCGCGGGTGCTGCCCAAGGGGGTCCATGCCCGGATCGACGCCGGGGCGTGGCCACAATTGCCGCTGATGGCGTTCCTTCAGCAGCAGGGCGACATCGCCCCCGACGAAATGGCGCGGACCTTCAACTGCGGGATCGGCATGGCGGTGATCGTCGCCGAAGCCGAGGTCGAGGCCGTCACCAACGCGCTGACCACGGCCAACGAGACCGTTCACCGGATGGGCATCGTCGACAAGGGTACGCGCGGCTGCACCGTTGCGGGGCCGGCCGGATGCTGGGGCAGCGAACAAGGCTGGTCGGCCACCCACAATGCGTGATCTGCCACGATGACCAAGACCAAAGTCGGCATTCTGATCTCGGGGCGCGGATCGAACATGATGGCGCTCGTCGCAGCCGCCAAGGCAGCCGACTGGCCCTACGAGGTCGCGATCGTCGCCAGCGACAAGCCCGAAGCACCGGGGTTGGACTGGGCACGCGCCGAGGGCATCGATACGTTCGCGCTCTCGCCCAGGGGCATCGGCAAACCCGCTTATGAGCAGCAGATCGACGCGGCATTGCGCGCGGCCGGGGTCGAGGTGATCGCGTTGGCGGGCTATATGCGGCTGCTGTCCGACGATTTCGTCGGGCGCTGGCGTGGGCGGATCATCAACATCCACCCGTCGCTGCTGCCCAAATACAAGGGGCTCGATACGCATCAGCGCGCGATCGACGCGGGCGATGCGGTCGCGGGCTGTTCGGTCCATGTCGTCACCGAGGAATTGGATGCGGGCGCGGTGCTCGGCCAGGCCGAGGTGCCCATCCTGCCCGGCGACACCGTCGAGACGCTGTCCGCGCGCGTCCTTGTCGAAGAGCATCGCCTTTATCCGCGTGTTCTGGCAGACTTCATGGCGCGATGACGGCTGCCCCGCCCCTCGACCGGCTTCGTGCCGCCGCGCTCGCGCTACCTGAGACCAGCGAGAGACTGTCGCACGGCCAGCCGACCTTCTTCGTCGCGGGCAAGCAATTCGCGCAGTTCCGCGACAATCACCATGGCGATGGCCGCGTCGTCGTCTGCGTGCGCGTGGCTGGCCCCGACGAACAGGCGATGCTGCTCGAGATCGCGCCCGAAACCTACAACAAGCCTGCCTATCTGCCGAGCTGGCTGGGAATCAACCTCGCGTCGCCCGATACCGATTGGGACCATATCGAGGAGCGACTCGCGCAAAGCTGGGCGCTGGCGGCCCCGGCCCGGCTGCGCGCCGCGGAGGGGCGATGAGCGACCTTCCCCCCAGCGGGCCGTTGCCCGACGCCGGTGTGTCGCCGTCGGCGAATATCGAGAACGCCGCCGAACGCGCGGTCGCCAGGGCCGAAGCCGCCGCCACCCGTCGCCGCTGGATCACGCTGGCCGAACTGCTCGCGATGGCGGGGGTCGCGATCGCCGGGCTGACGCTGTGGAACAACTGGTCGCAGCGCCGCGACGATGCCACCGCGCGCAAGGCCGAACAGGTGGCGCAAGCCCATGCCGCGGCGATCGTCTCGCTTGTCGCGACGCCGATCGATAACGGCGCCGCGCTCGCGCTCAAGGATCCGGCACACCGCATCCAGAGCCTGGACATCACCTTCCCCGCCGATCTCGGGCTGCCGGTGCGCCATGCGGTGGTCGACACACGGATCGACGCGAACTGGTTCGCGCGTACGATGCTCGATCTCACCGATCGCGGCCCCGATCAGGTCGAGGGCCGGCTCCCGGTCCTGATCACCAGCGATTATTGGGATGCCGACCAGCATCGCACCGATAGCGCGATCTACGATATCATCTGGCACACCGACGGTCGCGTGCTGCGCGGGCGTAAATTGCGACTCAAGGGGCTGGTGCTGCGCGAACGAAGCGGCTCGGCCAAGCGACTCGACGCCTTATGGGCGCGCGAAAAACCGGCGAACTGAGCGGAGGCTAAACCTCGCGGGCATAGACCACATCGTCGTGCCAGGTGCTGCCGACGAGGAAGCGGCGCTCACCGGCCAGCACGAAGCCGTGGCGTTCGTAAAAAGCGCGTGCGCGCAAATTCCCGCCATAGACGCCCAGCAGGATTCGGCTTTTGCCGAGGTCGGCGGCATCGTCGAACGCCTGGTTCATCAGCGCCGGCCCCATCCCCGCGCCGTACCAGCGCGAGAGCGTGTAGATCCGCTTGAGTTCGATATCGTCGGGGCCGGTTTCGATCGGCAGATCGGGCGCGGTCAGCAACATATAGCCAAGCGGCGCGCCACCGGGGATCGCCTCGACCAGCGCGACCGCGCCGGCGGGATCGTCGATCCACTCGGCAAAGGCGGCGGGCGTGTTGTGCTTGCCGCAATGCGCGACGATGTCCGCGCCCTCGAGCACGCCGGCAAAGGCGTCGAGGAAGGTGGCGGCGGCGACGAGCGCGAGCGCGGCCGCGTCATCGCGCACCGCCGCCCGCACCCGCCACGCCATATCAGCCGACGATCTCGTCGGGGCTGAAGAAATAGGCGATCTCGATCGCCGCATTCTCATCCGAATCCGATCCATGGACCGAATTGGCCTCGATCGACTCGGCGAGTTCCTTGCGGATCGTACCCGGGGTCGCATCGGCCGGGTTGGTCGCGCCCATCACGTCGCGATTGCGGCGCACCGCATCCTCGCCCTCGAGCACCTGCACCACGACCGGGCCCGAGATCATGAACTCGACCAGATCGTTGAAGAACGGGCGCTCACGGTGAACAGCGTAAAAGCCCTCGGCCTGCTCGCGCGTCATGCGGATACGCTTCGAGGCGACGACGCGCAGGCCGGCTTCCTCGAGCATCTTGGTGACCGCACCGGTCTGGTTGCGGCGCGTGGCATCGGGCTTGATGATCGAAAAGGTGCGATTGGCGGCCATGGCGGTCGCGTACTCCTGCTGGTTGTTCGAAAGTCGCGCCGACCTAGGCGCGGTCGCGCTGCGATGCAACCCGGCTCAGGCGGCCTGCTCCCAACGCCCGCTATCGTCCTGCTTCCAATAACGGCGGTCGATCCCGTCGCGGTCGCCGAGCGATTTCCACGTCAGCCGTGCCTCGCGGATGCGCTCCTCGTCGAACAGGTGGAAGGCGCGATCGAATCCCAGCGCCTCCTCGCGCCACACCCCGTCGGCAAGCAGGATGTTGCGTGCGCCGTTCGCCGCGCCGGGCACCGCGGCAAGCAGAACGGGCTGCACGGTGTCACCATCGCCGCCGGCGCAGGCGTGCGGCAGAAAGCTCTCCGCCTTGTACGTCCAGAGCAGCCGATCGAGCGCAGGCAGTCGCGCATCTTCGGCGACGATCAGCAGACGGCCGCCGTCGGCGACAATCCGCTCGGCGAGCCGCGGCAGCACGCGATCGAGCGGTGTTGCTGTCAAATGGTAGAAATCGACCTGCATGCGGCCCGCCTCAAACCGGCCCTCCAAAAGCTGGAGTTTCGGGGGTTACGGAGAGATGCCAGCTTTTGCTGGCATGACGGCTTATTGCTCGAAATTATCCGCCACGAACCGATCGAGCACACGCACGCCATAGCCGGTGGCGCCCTTGTCATAGGTTGCGCCGGGCTTGTCGGCCCAGACCATGCCGGCGATGTCGAGATGGGCCCAGCGCACGCCTTCATCGACGAAACGCTTGAGGAACTGCGCCGCGGTGATCGATCCCGCGCCGCGCGGGCCGACGTTCTTCATATCGGCGATCTGGCTTTCGAGCAGCTTGTCATATGCATCGGCGAGCGGGAACCGCCACAATTTGTCGCCCGAGGCGAGCCCGGCGGCGAGCAACTGATCGGCCAGGCCGTCGTCATTGGCGAACAATCCGCCATGCTCGTTGCCGAGCGCGATGATCATCGCGCCGGTCAGCGTCGCGAGGTCGACGATCGTCTTGGGCCGATGCGTGCGCTGGACCCAGGTGAGCGCATCGCTCAGCACCAGCCGCCCTTCGGCATCGGTGTTGATGACCTCGATCGTCTGTCCCGACATCGACGTCACGACATCGCCGGGGCGCTGCGCATTGCCGTCGGGCATATTCTCGACGAGCCCGCACACGCCGATCACGTTCGCCTTGGCCTTGCGCAGCGCGAGCGCCTTCATCGTGCCGACGACGGCCCCGGCGCCGCCCATATCCCACTTCATGTCCTCCATCCCGCCGGCGGGCTTGATCGAGATGCCGCCGGTATCGAAGGTCACGCCCTTGCCGACCAGCGCGAGCGCGGGATCGCCCGCCCCGGCCCCGTTCCACTTGAGCGCGAGCAGCCGCGGCGCACGGCGCGATCCCTGGTTGACGCCGAGCAGCGCCCCCATGCCCAGGTCGCGCATCTCCTCCTCGCCGAGCACGGTGAACTCGAGCCCGAGCCCTTCGACCGACTTGGTGACGCGCGCGACGAAGCTTTCGGGATAGAGGATATTGGCCGGCTCGGTGACAAGCTCGCGGGTCAGCGCCAGCCCCTGCGTCAGCGCGTCGCGCGGCGCCCATTCGGCGTCGGTGCCCGCGGGCGCGCCGGCAATCGTCAGCGTCGCCAATGTCGGCTTGGCCTTGTCGGCAAGCTTGGTGCGATAGACGTCATAGCGCCAGCCGCGCTGCGCCGCGCCGGCCGCGAAGCGTGCCACTGCGCGCGGGCTCGCCGCCGCCGGCAAGGCGTTGAAATCGACCGTCAGCGCGGTCGTGCCCGAGGTGAGGTAGCGCGCCGTCAGCGCGCCGCCCGCGCGCTCGTAATCGGCCTCGCCGCTGCCGACCCCGATCAGCGCCACGCGCTGAACGCGCTCGCCCGCCGCGACCACCGCGTCAACGATTCCCCCTGCCTCGCCCTCGAACCGCCCCGCCTTGGCCGCGGCAAGCAGCACGCGCTGCGCCGATGCATCGAACGCACCGAATTTCACCCGCGCGAGGCCGTCTTTTTCGACGGGAAGCACGGTCAATTCGGCATCGGTGGGGGCGGTTGAAAACTGAATCTGCATCATATCCTCGGGAAATAATTCACCTGGGCGAGTCGTGCGCCTGTCCTAATCGAGCCACGGTTGCGTGGCAAAGCGCGCGGCGTCGATTGCGATCCGCGCGCGGCAATGCGATAGGCGATCGCCTTTATGGAACGCATATGGCCCGTTGGGGGAAGAGTTTACCGTGACCCGGCACGCCTTGTTGGCCACTTGCGTCATCGGCGCGGCAGCGCTGATCGGTGGCGGCGCGCACGCGCAGGATCTGCCGCGGCAGGACGCCCCGCCCCCGCCCGCCGAGCAGGCAGCGGATGCCGACTCCGGGCCTGTTGATCCCGATCAGGTCCAGTTTTCCGCAGCCACGCTCGAATATGACATGGATGGCGACGTCGTCACCGCAAGCGGCGATGTGCGCATGGTCCGCCGCGACGATCGGCTCCGCGCCGATCAGGTGGTGTGGAACCGCAAGACCGGGCAGGTCGTCGCGACCGGCAATATCGCGGTCACCAATCCTCAGGGCGACACCGCTTATGGCGATCGCATCGACCTGACCGATTCGCTGCGCGACGGCGTGGTCGAAAACATGCTGATCGTGCTCGAACAGGGGGGGCGGCTCGCCGCGCGGCGCGGCACGCGTGATGCGAACGGTGTCGCGACGCTGGAGGGCGCGGCCTATACGCCGTGCGCGGTGACGAGTTCGACCGGCTGCCCCAAGGAGCCGACCTGGAAGATCAGCGCGGTACGCGTCACCTACCGGCCCGACAAACGCCGCGTCTATTACCAGGGGGCGCGGCTCGATTTCTTCGGACTCGGGGTCCCGCTGCCCGCTTTTTCGCATCCGATCGGCAGCGATGGCGACAGCGGCTTCCTCGCGCCCGACATCCGCTACGATCGAACCAACGGGATCGAGATCGCGGTCCCCTATCATTTCCAGCTCGCGCGCAATCGCGCCGCGACGATCACGCCGCATCTGTTCAGCGATGCGATGCCGATGCTCGAGGCCGAATACCGCGAGATCAATCGGCTCGGTGCCTTCCGGCTTACCGGCTATGGCACTGTCAGCCGCCGCAGCGACGATTTCATCGGCCCCGCGCCACCGGGCAGCAAAGAGGATTTTCGTGGTTATCTCGATGCCGCGGGGCGTTATCAGCTCGATCCGAACTGGAGCGTCAGCGGCTCGATCCGGCTGACCACCGACGACACCTTCCTGCGCCGGTACGATATTTCGCGCGACGATCGGCTGCGCAACACGATCCAGCTCGAACGGATCGATCGCGACAGCTATTTTTCGCTTGCCGGTTGGGCGGTGCAGACGCTGCGCGTCGACGACCAGCAGGGAATGCAGCCGATCGCGTTGCCCGAAATCGATTATCGCCGTCGGGTCGACGGGCTGTTCGGCGGCACGTTGATGTTGCAGGCCAATTCGCTCGCGCTCACGCGGACCGAGGGGCAGGATACCCAGCGTGCTTTCGCCGGCGCGCGCTGGGATCTGCGCAAGCTGACGCGCTGGGGCCAGGAAGTGACCTTCACCGCTTATGCGCGCGGCGATCTCTACAACACCAGTGATACGCTGGCGACGACGGTGGCGGCCTATCGCGGCGAATCCGGCTTCAACACGCAGGCGATCGGCGCGGTGGCGGTGGACGTCAAATGGCCGCTGGTCGGCGAATTTCTTGGCGGCACGCAGCGGCTGACGCCACGGGTTCAGGTCGTCGCCGCGCCGCATATCGCCAATCTCGACCTGCCCAATGAAGATGCGCGCGCGGTCGATCTCGAGGATTCGAACCTGTTCGCGCTCAATCGCTTCGCGGGCTACGATCGGTTCGAGGATTCGACGCGCTTCACCTATGGCCTGGATTATACGCTGAGCCTGCCGGGCATCTCGATCGACACCAATATCGGCCAGAGCTACCGCCTGACCTCGCGCCCGAGCCTGTTTCCCGACGGCACGGGGCTGAACGACCGCTTTTCGGATTATGTCGGCCGCACCGAAATTCGCTATCGTGAATTCGTGTCGCTGGTCCATCGGTTCCGGATCGACAAGGACAATTTCGCCTTCCGCCGCAACGAGATCGACGCCACGATCGGTTCGCGGCGCACCTATGTGATGCTCGGCTATCTCCGGCTCAACCGCAACATCACCGAAGAACTGGAGGATTTGCGGGATCGGGAGGAAGCACGGGTCGGCGCGCGGGTGCAGGTCTCGCAATTCTGGTCGGTGTTCGGCTCGGCGATCGTCGATTTGACCGGGCCGAAGGAAGACCCGCTGTCGGCGGTCGACGGCTTCGAGCCGGTCCGTCACCGGCTCGGCGTCGCGTATGAAGACGATTGCCTCAAGCTCGGCGTCACCTGGCGGCGCGACTATGAAGATACCGGCGACGCACGGCGTGGGAACACCTTCTTGCTGACGTTGCGATTGAAGAACCTGGGGGGTTGAAGAACCGGGGCTGCTAAGCCAAGGTTCAGCAAAATGGGCATAGGTGAGCCCGCCGACGCGCGGCCGCGACGAATGAGGTTTAAAACATCGTGATGATTTCGTGGACGAAAGCGGCGGGTTTTGGCCGCTGGTTGGGGGTTGCCGCCGGGTTGGCGCTGGCCACCGCGCTGGTGGCGCAGACTGCCGATCAACAACCGAACGATGCGCCGAATTCGGCCGCCAACCTGAACATTCCCGCCGACGCGCAGATCCTCGGCAAGGCCGATCCCAACGTCCGCAAGCCGACCGCGATCGTCAACGATGCGGTCCTCACCGGCACCGACGTCGATCAGCGGGTCGCGCTCATCAAGGCGGCCAACAACATTCCCGATCTTCCCCCGGCCGATCTCGAGCGGCTGCGCCTCCAGATTCTGGCGCAGTTGATCGACGAGACGCTGGAAATCCAGGAAGCTAAGGCCAACAAGATCACCGTCACCCCGGCCGAGGTGAACCAGGGGTTCGCGCGCGTCTCGCGGAACTTCGAAAAGACCCCTGACGAGATGCGGGCCTATCTGCGTTCGATCGGCTCGTCGGATCGCTCGCTTCGGCTCCAGATCGAGGCCGAACTCGCCTGGCAGCGCTATCTCGGCCAGCAGGTCGAACCCTTCGTCAATGTCGGCGAAGAGGAGGTGCAGGGCATTCTCGATCGGTTGAAGGCGCAGGAGGGCCAGCCCGAATACCACCTCAAGGAAATCTTCCTGGGTGCGACCCCCGATCGGCTTGATCAGGTTGCACACAATGCGCAAGGTCTGATGGACGAAATCAAAAAGGGGCAACATCCCTTTGAATATTTTGCGCAATATTCCGAAGCGTCAACCAAGGCGGTCGGCGGCGATCTTGGCTGGATTCAGGCGAACACGCTGCCCGCGCCGCTTGCCGAGGCCGCGCAGCAGATGCAGGTCGGCCAGGTCGCCGGGCCGATCCCGAATTCGGGCGGTTTTTCGATCCTGTATCTGGTCGACGAACGCAAGGTGTTGACCGCCGATCCGCGCGACGCCCGGCTCAGCCTGCGCCAGTTGACGATCGAGTTCGCGCCGGGAACGACGCAGGATCAGGCCAGCGCGCGCGCCAGCAAGTTCGCGCAGGCGACGCAGGCGATCAAGGGATGCGGCGATGCCACCGCGGTCGCCAGGGAAATCGGCGCGACGCTGGTCGATAACGATCAGGTCCGCGTGCGCGATCTGCCGCCGCAATTGCAACAGCTCGTGCTCAATATGAGCATCGGCGAGGCGACCCCGCCGTTCGGGTCGCCGTCGGAAGGCGTGCGGGCGCTTGTCCTGTGCGGGCGTGACACGCCCCAGTCGGGCCAGTTGCCTGATCCGTCACAGGTCCAGAGCCAGATCGAACAGCAGCGCGTCAACCTGCGCGCGCAGCAGATGCTGCGCGACCTGCGGCGCGACGCGATCGTCGAATATCGATGAAGCGATGGCTCCCATCGCGTCGGAGACGATGAAGCCGCTCGCCATCGCGCTGGGCGATCCCGCCGGGATCGGGCCCGAAATCGTCGCCAAGGCGTGGGCGGAACGCAAGCGGCACGGCCTCGCGCCGTTCTTCGCGGTCGGCGATCCACGGTCGGTCGCGGCGGTGTGGGATGGCCCCGTCACGACCGTGCTCGAGCCCGCGCAGGCCGCCGCCGCGTTCGCGGATGGGCTCCCCGTGCTCGCGATCGAACGCTCCGGCGCCATCGAGCCCGGCCAGCCCGACCGACTCGGCGCGCAGACCGCGTTGCGGTCGCTCGAACTCGCCACCGGGCTCGCGCAGACCGGCGCGGCGGGCGGGCTCGTTACCGGGCCCGTTTCCAAGGCCCAGCTCTACGACATCGGTTTCACCCATCCCGGCCAGACCGAATTCGTCGCCGAGCGGTGCGGGATTGCGGGCGAGAATGCGGTGATGCTGCTCGCGGGGCCCAGTCTGCGCGTGGTGCCCATCACAACGCATGTTCCGCTCGCGATGGTATCCGAGTTGCTCTCGATCGACTTGCTCGTTGCCAAGGCGCGGGCGACCGCGCGCGGGCTGTGCCGCAATTTCGGGCTCGAATCGCCCCGGCTCGCCTTTGCCGGGTTCAACCCCCATGCCGGTGAGCAAGGCGCGCTGGGTCGGGAGGAAATCGACATCATCGCGCCCGCGATCCAGATCTTGCGCGATGAGGGCATCCTCGCCTCGGGCCCCTTTGCCGCCGACACGATGTTCCACCCCCGCGCCCGCGCGACATACGACGTCGCAATGTGCTGCTACCACGATCAGGCCCTGATCCCGATCAAGACGCTCCATTTCGACGAGGGCGTCAACATGACGCTCGGGCTGCCGATCGTGCGGACCTCGCCCGATCACGGCACCGCCTTTGCGATCGCGGGCGAGAACCGGGCCGAGCCGGGCGCGATGATCGCGGCGATCCAGCTTGCCGCGAACGCGGTCGAACACCGCCGACTCGCACTCGCCTGCCCGGCCGCGTGACGGCGCTCCCGCCGCTCAGAGAGGTCATTGCCCGACACGGGTTGAGCGCCAGCAAGGCGCTTGGCCAGAACTTCCTGTTCGATTCGCAATTGCTCGGTCGGATCGCCGCGATTCCGGGCGACCTTTCGGATGCCGAGGTGTTCGAGGTCGGTCCCGGCCCCGGCGGGCTGACGCGGGCATTGCTCGCGGCGGGCGCGCGGGTGACGGCGGTCGAGCGCGATCGCCGCTGCATCCCCGCGCTTGAGGAACTCGCGGCGCATTATCCGGGCCGGTTGCGCGTGATCGAGGGCGATGCGCTCGAGATCGATACCCCCTCGCTGTTCGCGGGCAAACCGCACATTGTCGCCAATCTGCCGTACAATGTCGGCACCGCGTTGTTGGTCCGCTGGCTGTCGGCTGACTGGCTTCCGTGGTGGCAGAGCCTGACGCTGATGTTCCAGCGCGAAGTCGCCAACCGGATCGTCGCCGCGGCGGGTGACGATGCTTATGGCCGGCTCGCCGTGCTGGCGCAGTGGCGCGCCGACGCGCGGCTCGCGATGACGGTCCATCGCTCGGCCTTCACCCCGCCGCCCAAGGTGATGTCCGCAGTGGTCCATCTGACCGCCACCGAGGCACCTTCGGGGGTGCGGTTCGCGATCCTCGAACGCATTACCGCGGCGGCGTTCGGCCAGCGGCGCAAGATGCTGCGGCAGAGCCTCAAGGGCGTCCCCGGCGCGCTGGCAGCGCTCGACACGCTCGGGATCGATCCGACGCGCCGCGCCGAGACGGTGCGCGTCGACGAGTTCATCATCCTCGCGCGCGCGCTGTCGGCCTGACTATTCGGCCGAGGTGGCGGCCTGCGCCTCATTCTCGGTCTTGGATGCCAGCGCGGTGGCCGGCGGACCCTTGGCAATCGCGGCGGTGAGCGCCGCTGCTTCGGGGCAGACCGCCCTGGCGCACAGCCGGCGGATCTTGACGAGATCGGCCTTGGCCTGATCGATCGCGCCGCGCGCGACCAATGCCTCGCCCTCACCGCGTAACGCGGTGATGTCGTTGGGATCGAGATTGAGTGCTTCGCGATAGAGCCGGATTGCCTTGCCCGGCATCCCGCGCTTGTGGGTCACGTCCCCCAGCGCCACGAACGCCGCGCGGTTGCGCGGATCGACCACGAGCGCGGTTTCGAGCGTATCTGCTGCCCCTTCGAGGTCGCCGGTCTTCGCCGCTGCTTCACCCTGCGCGAGCAGCGCCATCGAACGCGGATCGATCTGGTCGTCGCGCTTCTGCCCGTGCAGCGCGGTCGATACGGTGACCAGCGTCAGCGCCGCAGCGATGGCAACCGAGGTGAAACGCATGACATTCTCCAGCATTCGCGTGCGGTTGAGCGCTAGCATGGGCGCATCAGCCTTGCGACAAAAAAGCCGTCGGTGCCGTCGTGCGCGGGGGTCAGCCGCCAGCCGGCGGCGCGCGCCGCACCCGCAGGCAGGTGCAGCGGTTCGGGTGTCCAACCGGGATGACGGGCAAGGAATGCCGCGATTTGCCCGGCGCCTTCTTCATCGAGCAGCGAGCACACGACATAGACCAACGCACCGCCCGGCTTGACCAACGCACACGCCACATCGAGCAGATGCGCCTGCAGCGTCGTCAGCCGGGCGAGCCGATCGGGCGTGAGCCGCCAGCGCGCCTCGGGGTTGCGGCGCCAGGTGCCGGTGCCCGAACAGGGCGCGTCGATCAGGACGATATCGGCGCGTTGTGCATCCTCGGCCAGCGCTTCGGCTTCGCGCCCGGGGTTGAGCAGCCGCGTCTCAATGATCGTCACCCCGGCGCGGGCAGCGCGCGGTGCGAGTCGTGACAGCCGGGCACGATCGGTATCGCAGGCGAGGATATCGCCCTGGTTGTCCATCGTCGCGGCCAGCGCCAGCGTCTTGCCGCCCGCCCCCGCGCACAGATCGACCACGCGCATCCCCGGTGCGGCCGCGGCCGCCATCGTGACGATCTGGCTGCCCTCGTCCTGCACCTCGATCGCGCCGCGCCGCCATGCCGCGAGTTGTTCGACGGCGGTGCCGCTCGGCAGGCGCAGGCCATCGGGCGCATGGGGCAAGCGTGCGGCCCCCTCGATCTCGGCGGCGATCGCGGCGGGATCGGCAATCGATCGGTTGACGCGGATATCGAGCGGCGCGCGCTCAAGCAGCGCCGGCAGCGTATCGGCCGCCATCCCCGATCGTTCGAGACGCTTGACGAGCCACGCGGGTGCCACGCCCGCAGCGGCACCGGGCTCGGCCGGGTCGATCGGCGGCGGGGCGTGCGGTGATCCGTCGATCATCGCCGCGACCGCCGGATCGTGCCGCGCCAGCGCGACGATCGCCTGCCGGCCATTGTCGGGCCGCTCGCCAAGCAATCGGATCGCGGCATAAACCAGTTCGCGCACCGCACGGCGATCCTTGCTGCCCGCATAACGCCGCTCAGCGAAATAGCGTGCGATCAGCGTATCCGCCGCCGGTCCCTGGTCGCGCGCGGCGGCAGCGATCGCATCGAGCAATTCGATCGCCGCCTTGACGCGCCCACCGGGCGTCATCGGTTGGGGTAGTTCGGCGCTTCGCGCGTGATCGTGACGTCATGGACGTGGCTTTCGCGCAGGCCCGCACCGGTAATCTGCACGAATTGCGCGCGCCGCTGAAGCTCGGGGATCGTCGCCGCGCCGGTATAGCCCATCGCGGCCTTCACGCCGCCGACGAGCTGGTGGATGACATCCTTCGCCGGCCCCTTGAACGCGACCTGGCCTTCGATGCCTTCGGGCACCAGCTTGAGCTGGTCCTTGATGTCGCCCTGAAAATAGCGATCGGCCGATCCGCGCCCCATCGCGCCGACCGATCCCATGCCGCGGTAGCTCTTATAGGCGCGGCCCTGATACAGGAACGTGTTGCCCGGTGCTTCTTCGGTGCCGGCGAGCAGCGAACCGATCATGCAGGTCGAGGCGCCAGCGGCCAGTGCCTTGGCGATATCGCCCGAGGTGCGGATGCCGCCGTCGGCGATCACCGGCACGTTCGATTTCGCCGCCTCCTCGGCGCAATCCATCACCGCGGTAAGCTGCGGCACGCCCACCCCGGCGACGATCCGCGTGGTGCAGATCGAGCCCGGCCCGATCCCGACCTTGATCCCGTCGGCACCGGCATCGATCAGCGCGCGCGTCGCCTCGGCGGTGGCGACATTGCCCGCGATCACCTGCACCGCGTTGGAGAGCTTCTTGACCCGCTCGACCGCGGCGGCAACCTCACGATTATGCCCGTGCGCGGTATCGATCACGATCAGGTCGACCTCGGCATCGACCAGCGCCTCGGTCCGCTCGAAGCCCTTGTCGCCCACCGTCGTCGCCGCTGCCACGCGCAGCCGGCCCGCGCCGTCCTTGGTGGCATCGGGATAGGTCACCGATTTCTCGATATCCTTGACGGTGATCAGCCCGACGCAGCGATAGGCATCGTCGACGACCAGCAGCTTCTCGATCCGCCGCTGGTGGAGCAGCCGGCGCGCTTCGCTCTGGCCGACGCCGGTACGCACCGTCGCCAGATCCTCGTGCGTCATCAGTTCGGAAACCCGCTGGCGCGGATTCTCGGCAAAGCGCACGTCGCGGTGCGTCAGGATACCGACCAGCGTGCCGTCCTTCTCGGTCACCGGAATGCCGCTGATGCGATTGTCGGTCATCAACGCCTGCGCCTCGGCAAGCGTCGCATCGGGCGCGATCGTGATGGGGTTGACCACCATGCCGCTTTCGTAGCGCTTGACCTGCCGCACGGCGTCGCATTGTTCCTCCACCGTCAGGTTGCGGTGAAGCACGCCGATGCCGCCAAGCTGCGCCATCACGATCGCCATGTCGGCTTCGGTGACGGTATCCATCGCCGACGACAGGATCGGGATGTTGAGCGCGATCTCGCGGCTGAGGCGTGATCGGGTGTCGGCCTGGCTCGGCAGCACGCTCGATTCCGCCGGTTGCAGCAGAACATCGTCGAAGGTGAGGCCGAGTCTGATTTCCATGGAGTGCCGGATCCTGCGCGGGGGATGTGTGGCGGCCCATGTAACCAACACCACGCTTCTCCGCTAGGGGGCCATATCGGGCGCCGCCATCGCGTCACGTCCGGTTTATGATGAGGCTTGCCCCCGGCTGTGCTAGTCTGCCCTTATGGCCGGCAGTTGCGCCGGTCCGGCTGTTATGTCCGGGGGATGACGATGGGTTTGCTCGCTGCCGCGCTGGTGCTGGTCCTGGTGCTCTTTTATCTCATGTCGAGCGTTAAAATCGTGCGCCAAGGCTTTCAATATACGATCGAACACTTTGGCCGCTTCACCGCGGTCGCACCCCCGGGGTTCAATTTCTACCCCGCCTTTTTCTATCGTGTCGGCCGCAAGGTGAACATGATGGAACAGGTGCTCGATATTCCCGGGCAGGAAATCATCACCAAGGACAACGCGATGGTCGCGGTCGATGCCGTGGTGTTCTTCCAGGTGCTCGACGCGGCCAAGGCGGCGTATGAAGTCTCCGATCTGTTCGTCGGCATCATGCAGCTTTCGACCACCAATCTCAGGACCGTGATGGGGTCGATGGACCTCGACGAGACCTTGTCGAAGCGCGACGAGATCAACGTGCGGCTCCTGAACGTGGTCGATCACGCGACCAATCCATGGGGTGTCAAGATCACGCGAGTCGAGATCAAGGACATCCGCCCGCCGGTCGATATCGTCAACGCGATGGCGCGCCAGATGAAAGCCGAGCGTGAAAAGCGCGCCAATATCCTCGATGCCGAGGGCGCGCGCGCTAGCGCGATCCTGCGCGCCGAGGGCGAGAAGCAATCGAAGATCCTCGAGGCCGAAGGCCGGCGCGAAGCGGTGTTCCGCGATTCGGAGGCGCGCGAGCGGGCCGCCGAAGCCGAAGCGCAGGCGACCAAGGTCGTCTCGGATGCGATCGCGGGCGGCGGCACGCAGGCGATCAACTATTTCGTCGCGCAGAAATATGTCGAAGCGATCGGCAAGTTCGCGACCTCACCCAACGCCAAAACGATCCTGTTCCCGGTCGAGGCGACGCAGTTGATCGGCACGCTGGGCGGAATCGGTGAACTCGCGAAGGACGCGCTCGCCAATCAGGCGCCCGCGACACCCCCCGTGCCGGCGCCAGCATCGCGCAAACGCGGGCCGTTCGAACCCGGCGCGCAATGACGCTGGACGCGCTGCTCGGTGAGGCGGGATGGCTGTGGCTGATCCTTGCGGTGGGGCTCGGCATCGCCGAACTGATGGTGCCGGGGGTGTTCCTGATCTTCCTCGCGATCGCGGCGGCGATCACCGGCGTCGCAACGCTGGTGCTCGCTGATCTGTCGCCGGTCGCCCAGTTCGCATCGTTCGGGATCTGGGCCGCGGTCGCCGTGCTGATCGGTAAGCGCTGGTATCGCGATTATCCGGTCGAATCGTCCGATCCGCTGCTCAACGATCGCGTCGCGCGGTTGATCGGTGAAATCGTGGTGGTGACCGACGCGATCGAAAACGGCGCGGGCCGGGTGCGTGTCGGTGACGGAAGCTGGCCCGCGCACGGTCCCGATACCGCGGTCGGGCGCCGCGTGCGGGTGACCGGGGTCGACGGCAGCGCCCTCCTTACCGAGCCCGCCGACGACTGACCCCCGGTTTTCGTCAGCGCTTCAGGAAGCCGGAAACGAGACCGCCCAGACCACCGGCAGCGCCCTCGCCGCCCAACAGCCCGGCAAAGCGCCCGAGCGCGCCCTCGCCGCCGATCTGCTCGACGATCTGGCGTAGTGAGTCGGCCGACAGGCCGGTCGCCGCGGCGGCCTGTTCGGCGGTATCGCCGGGCTGCGGATGCGCCTGTGCCAGCGCGGCCACCGCCTGCTCTACCTGCGCGGGATCGAGCCCGACCTTCGCAGCGAGGTTGGCGATGTCGACATTGTCGGTGATCTGGCTCAGCAGCCCGTCAAGTAAGCCCATGCGTCGTCTCCTGCGATGATCGCCCTGCCTATCATGCTTCCACCGGTCGCGCGATGCGGCGTGTCCGGTTTCTATCCGACGACCGCCACCCGCGGCGCCGCGCGGCGCACGCCGTCGTCGACATGCTCGGCGAACGGCGCGAAATTCTCGACGAACAGATCGGCCAGCCGCGCCGCCATGCTGTCATAGGCATGGGGGCTGGCCCAGGTCCGGCGCGGATCGAGGATCGTGCTATCGACCCCCTCGACCGCGACCGGCACCTCGAAGCCGAAATTGGGATCGGTGCGGAAGTCCGCAGCGTGAAGGTTGCCGTCGAGCGCGGCCTTGAGCAAGGCGCGCGTCACCTTGATCGGCATCCGGCTGCCCTCGCCATAGCGCCCGCCGGTCCAGCCGGTATTGATCAGCCAGCAATCGACATTGCCGCGCGCGATCCGCTCTTTCAGGAGATTGCCGTAGACCGAAGGGTGGCGCGGCATGAACGGCGCACCAAAGCACGTCGAAAAGGTTGCCTGCGGCTCGGTGACCCCCATTTCGGTACCCGCGACCTTGGCGGTATAGCCCGACAGGAAATGGTACATCGCCTGATCGGGGGTCAGCCGCGCGATCGGCGGCAGCACGCCGAACGCATCGGCGGTCAGCATCACGACATTGCGCGGCACCGGCCCCATATTGTCGGCGCTGGCATTGGGGATGAAATCGATCGGATAGGCCCCGCGCGAATTTTCCGCGAGCCGCGCGTCGTCGAAATCGAGCGTCCGCGACACCGGGTCCATCACGACATTTTCGAGCACGGTGCCGAACCGTTTGGTGGTCGCGAAAATCTCGGGCTCGGCCTCTTCGGAAAGCCGGATCATCTTGGCGTAGCAACCGCCTTCAAAATTGAACACCGCAGTATCGGACCAGCCATGTTCGTCGTCGCCGATCAAGGTGCGGCTGGCATCGGCCGACAGCGTCGTCTTGCCCGTCCCCGACAGCCCGAAAAACACCGCCGTATCGCCTTTGGGGCCGATATTGGCCGAACAATGCATCGGCATGATGCCCTTGGGCGGCAGCAGATAGTTGAGCAGGCCGAACACCGATTTCTTCATCTCGCCGGCATAAGCGGTGCCGCCGATCAGGATCAGTCGGTCGGTCAGATTGACCGCAATCACGGTCTCGCTGCGGCAGCCGTGGCGTGCCGGATCGGCGCGGAAACTGGGCAGATCGATGATCGTGTAATCGGGCACGAAACCGCGCAATGCCTCGGCCTCGGGGCGCACCAGCATCGTGCGGATGAACAGGCTGTGCCACGCCAGTTCGGTGATGACGCGCACGCCGACGCGATGTTCGGGCTGCGATCCACCGTACAGATCCTGGACGAACAGATCCTGTTTCGCGCCGAGCGCGGTCAGAAAATCGGCCTTGAGCGCGGCGAAATGGTCGGGCGTCATCGGCTGGTTGGATTCCCCCCACCAGATCGTATCGGTGGTCCCGGCGTCGCGGACGGTGAATTTATCGCGCGCCGAACGGCCGGTGTGGCGCCCGGTCGCGACGACCAGCGGGCCATCGGCGGCAAGATGCCCCTCCCCGCGCCGGACCGCCTCCTCGACCAGCGGCGCGGTCTGCAAATTCCAGTATAATCGTGCATCCGTGCGGATACCCTGGGCATCAAAGCCCATCAGCGGCGTGCGCTCCACGGTTCCGTTCTCCCACATTGCCGGTGCGCTCTGTCGTCGCATCCGATACCAATTTACCTTCGCGCTTATCGGGCGGGTTGACCCACGTCAAACGCCCGAGTTGAGCAATCGGCCCGATTGCCCTAGGCGATTCGCTCACAGCACGGAGACGCCCGCGCATGGCTGCCACGATCGCGCTGGTCGACGATGATCGGAATATCCTCACCTCGGTATCAATTGCGCTGCAGGCAGAAGGATTCCTGACCCGGGTCTATTCGGATGGCGAAGCGGCGCTGAAGGCGCTGATCGAGAATCCGGCGGATCTCGCGGTGCTCGATATCAAGATGCCCCGGATGGACGGGCTCGAACTGCTGCGCCGCCTGCGCGAGAAGGTGACCACGCCGGTCATTTTCCTCACCTCGAAGGATGACGAGCTCGATGAGGCGCTCGGGCTGGCGATGGGCGCCGACGATTATATCGCCAAGCCGTTTTCGCAGCGGCTGCTGATCGCGCGGATCAGGGCGATCCTGCGCCGGACGGAGCTTGCGCAGGGCGTCACCGAGGGCGAGGCGGAAACCGCGGAAATCCTTGTACGCGGACGGCTGTCGATGGATCCGCCGCGCCACCGGGTGACCTGGAACGACAAGCCCGTGACGCTGACGGTCACCGAATTCCTGATCCTCGAAACGCTCGCGCAACGCCCCGGCATCGTCAAAACGCGCAACCAGTTGATGGATGCGGCCTATCACGACGACATCTATGTCGACGACCGCACGATCGACAGCCACATCAAGCGGATTCGCCGCAAATTCCGTCAATTCGATCCCGAATTCGACGCAATCGAAACATTGTATGGCGCCGGTTACCGATTCTCCGAGGAGTGACGATCGCGACCTTGCGCTCCGCTGGTCGGGTCGGGTCTCGCTCACGCCGCGCATCCTTGCCGTCAATATCTTCGCGCTGGCCTTGCTGGCGGGCGGGTTCTTCTACCTCGATTCGTATCGCAGCCGGATCGAGGACAGTCGCGTCGATCAGGCCGCGCGCGAGGTGCGCCTCGTTGCCGAGGCGCTCGCCGATGCCGCGCCCGAGCGCCGCGACCGGCTGTTGCTCCGGCTCGCGCGCGATACCGGTGCCCGCATCCGCCTGTACGACGATGCGGGCACCGAAATCGCCGACAGCCGCGCGCTCGGGCTCAAGAATTTCCGGCTGGTCGATCCCGACAAGGAACCCTGGCAACAGAATGCCGCGCGCTTTCTCGACGCGGTGATCGACACCGTCGTCGGCGCCACGCGCGCGCCGCTCTATCGCGAGCATAAGGCGGGCTACGACTGGCCCGATGTCCGCACCGCCCACGCGACGCGGACGATGCCGACGACGGTATGGCGCGCGCCCGATCGGACGCCGGTCATCACCGCGGCCGCCGCGCTGCCCAATGGCGGCACGGTGATGACCACCGTCAACGCGCGCGACATCACGCAGACGGTGCGTGTCGAACGCTATCGGCTGAGCGTGGTGCTCGGCATCGTCACGTTCGTTTCGGTGCTGCTGTCGCTGTTCCTCGCGCGAACGATCGTGCGACCGCTCGGGCGGCTGGCGCGTGCAGCGATTCGCGTCCGACTGGGGCGTGCGCGCGAAGTTGTCGTCCCCCGGCTGCCCTCGCGCCGCGACGAGATCGGCCTGCTCGCCCGTGCGCTGTCGGATATGAGCCAGGCGTTGCGCGCGCGGATCGACGCGACCGAAGCGTTCGCCGCCGACGTCACCCACGAACTCAAGAACCCACTCGCGTCGCTGCGCTCGGCCGCCGAGAGTCTTGCGACCGTCGACGATCCCGACCTGCGGGCGCGGCTGCTCGGCATCGTGCGCGACGACATCCATCGGCTCGACCGGCTGATCACCGATATTTCGGATGCGTCGCGGCTCGACGCGCAGTTGAGCCGGGCCAAATTCGATCCGATCGATATCGGCGCGCTGATCGGCGCGCTGCTCGACGCGCGCACCAATCGCGGGGTCGAGCGGGGTATCCGCATTGCCTATGATACGCCCGACACCGGATCGCTGATCGTGATGGGTGACGGCGCCCGGCTCGAACGCGTGTTCGAGAATCTGATCGACAATGCGATTTCCTTCTCGCCCGACGATGGCCTGATCGCGCTGTCGATCGTCCGCGAGGATGATACGCTCGTGGTGCGCGTCGAGGATGAAGGCCCCGGCGTTCCCGAGGAGGCCCGCGACGCGATTTTCCGCCGTTTCCAGTCGATTCGCCCCGAAGGCGAGGCGTTCGGGACGCATTCGGGGCTGGGCCTCGCCATTGCGCGCACCATCGTCGAGGGGCATCAGGGAAGGATCGCGGTCGAATCGCGCGACGACCGGCTGAGCGGTGCACGGTTCGTGGTGCGGCTGCCGCGCGCCGACTCGTGATGGGCGTTGGCTTGATGAGGGATTGGATATGGCAATTGTCTCGTCGGAAACGCTCCATGCCTCCTGCGTTGCCGTTCACGGCCGTGCGGTGCTGATCGAAGGCCCGTCGGGCAGCGGCAAATCCGATCTCGCGCTGCGCCTGATCGATCGTGGCGCGCAACTCGTGGCCGACGATTACACGATCCTCACGCGCGAAAACGGCACGCTCAAGGCCTCGCCCCCCGCGACGATCGCCGGGCAGATCGAGGTACGCGCGCTCGGCATCGTCGACATGCCGCATGTCGATCGCGCCCCGGTGGCGTTGCTGGTGCGGCTGGTCGAGCGCCCCGAACGGATGCCCGCCGACGACAGCGACCGTCTGATCGCGGGGATCGTCGTTCCCGAAATCGCGCTCAATGCACACGAAGCATCGGCACCGATCAAGGTCGAACTCGCGCTGGCGCGGCAGGGCACAGCATGAAGCATGTGCCGAAGGAGATCCTGCTGGTCACCGGCATGTCGGGCGCGGGCAAATCGACCGTGCTCAAGACGCTGGAAGATCTGGGGTGGGAGGTCGTCGACAATCTGCCGCTGGTGCTGCTCGATCGTTTGCTGTCGGCGCCGCCCGCCAAGGATGCCGAAAGCGATTCGCGGCCGCTCGCGCTCGGGATCGGCACCCGCACGCGCGATTTCGATCCCCAGCGCATCGTCGAGCGGATCAAGGCACTGCGCGAGCGGCACGGGTACGACATCGGCACGCTGTTCCTCGATTGTCCGGGGCAGGAACTCGAACGGCGCTATGACGAGACCCGCCGTCGTCACCCGCTGGCGCCCGATCGCCCGGCGAGCGACGGGATCTGGCGCGAACGCGAGCTGCTGGCGCCGCTCAGACGCTGGGCGAACCGGTTGATCGACACCGGCGATCTCGCGCCCAACGAACTCAAGCAGCAGATCCGCAAGACCTTCGCGCGCGACGGGCTCGATCAGCCGACGCTCTCGGTCATGTCGTTCGGTTATTCGCGCGGCATCCCCCGCAACGCCGATCTGGTGTTCGACATGCGTTTCCTGCGCAACCCGCATTGGGTCGATGCGCTGCGCCCCGGCACCGGGCTCGACGCCGATGTCAGCGCGTACATTGCCGCCGATCCCGCTTATGAAGAAGCGATGACACGGATCGAATCGCTGCTGGCGTTGCTGCTCCCGCGCTATCGGGCCGAGGGCAAGGCCTATGTCACGATCGCGTTCGGGTGTACCGGCGGGAGACACCGATCGGTCCATGTCGCCGAACGCTTCGCCGCGTGGTTGCACGCGGAAGGATTTTCGCCCACGGTCTCGCATCGCGATCTTGGAACCGCGCCGCAGGACACGCTGGAGGATGCCGCGACCGGCGCGTGAGCAGAGGGCGCTTGATGAAATTCGGGCAGTTTCGGGAAGTATCAGCATCATGATTGGCCTCGTCATCGTCACGCATGGGCGGCTCGCGGAAGAGTTCGTCACCGCGATGGAGCACGTTGTCGGCAAGCAGGAACGAATCGGGACGATCTGCATCGGCCCCGAAGACGACATGGAGATACGCCGCGCAGACATCGCCGCGGCGATCGCTGCGGCCGATACCGGCAGCGGGGTGATCGTGCTGACCGACCTGTTCGGCGGCACCCCCTCCAACCTCGCCATCTCGTTGATGGAAGCGGGCCGGGTGGAAGTGATCGCGGGCGTCAACCTGCCGATGCTGATCCGGCTCGAAGGCGCGCGCAAGGTGATGAAGGTCGCCGACGCCGTCGCCGCTGCGCGCGAGGCCGGGCGCAAATATATCTCGGTCGCTTCCGAAGTGCTGGGCGAGGCGATCGCCTGATGCAGGCCGAATCGGTGGTCGACATCACCAACAAGCGTGGCCTGCACGCGCGGGCGAGCGCCAAGTTCGTGACCCTGGCCGCGACGCTGCCGTGCGAGGTATCGGTGTCGAAGGACGGGACGCCGGTGACGGGCACCTCGATCATGGGGCTGATGATGCTCGGCGCGGCGATGGGCGATTCGATCACGATCAGCGCGACGGGCGTGGGCGCGGAAGAAACCGTCGCCGCGCTGGTCCGGCTGGTCGAGGACAAGTTCGGCGAGGAATAATGCCCCGTGAGATCACCGCTTATTCCAACCCGCTGATCAAGCGGGTCCGCACGCTGCGCGATAAGAAACATCGCCGCGACGAAGGGCTGTTCCTCGCCGAAGGGCTGCGCATCCTGACCGAGGCCCGCGAGACCGGGCGGCTTCCCGAAATGCTGTTCTTCGCCCGCCAGAGCGCGGGGCACCCACTCGTCGAGGCGCTTGTCGAAGCGGTGGAATCGGCGGGCGGCGACGTGATCGAGACGACGCCCGACATCCTCTCCAAGCTCTCGGGCAAAGATAATCCGCAGGCGGTGGTGGGCGTGTTCGCCGAATTTCTGACCCCGCTCGATACGATCGACCGCACCATTGCGCCGCTCTGGCTGGTCGCCGAAAAACTGCGCGATCCGGGCAATCTCGGCACGATCCTGCGCACCGGCGATGCGGTTGGTGCGGGCGGGCTGATCCTGATCGACGATTGCGTCGATCCGTTCTCGGTCGAGGCGGTGCGGGCGAGCATGGGCGCCTTGTTCACGATCCCGATCGTCAAGGCGCGGTGGGAGGATTTCCTCCTTTGGCTGCGCGCCGGGCCCGGCCAGCTCGTCGGGCTCAGCCTCGACACCGATCACGATTATCGCGCCGCGCGCTATACCGCCCCCACCTTCCTGCTGACGGGGAACGAGGCGCAAGGCCTGCCCGAAACCTATGAGGCCGCGTGCGATCTGCTGGTCAAGCTGCCGATGCTCGGCAAGGCCGACAGCCTCAACGCGGCGGTGGCCACCGCGGTGATGGCGTATGAGGTTCTCGCCCAACATCGCGGCTGAGGCGCAACCTCCGGTTCATGTCGATCGTTGCACCCCGACAATGAAGGAGATCACATCAATGCGCCGTTCCATCATCATGCTCATGGGGGCCGCCGGATTGGCGGGCTGTGTCATGGATCAAGCCCCTGCCCCCGATCGGCCCGGCCCGCCGCCGCGCCCGCGGCCGCCGGCAAGCGATAGCTACCGCGCGATCGGCACCGAGCCCGGCTGGGCGCTGACGATCGGATCGCGCACGATGCGGTACGAAGGCGATTACGGGCAGAATGTCGTCGAGGTCCCTACCCCCGAGCCACGCACCACGACCAACGGTCGGCGCTACCAGACGCGCCAACTCACGGTCGATATCACGCGTACCCCGTGCAGCGACGGGATGAGCGATCGGCGCTATCCCGATACGGTGCGTGTCACCACGCGGCGCGGCACCGTGCGCGGTTGCGGCGGCATCGGCAACGATCGGCCGGATCGGCCGGGGCCCGGCGGTCCGGGTCGACCCGGCGCCGGCCTCTCCGGCACCAGCTGGACGATCGACGCGATCGATGGCCGGCAGGTGCGGCTCGATCGTCCCGCCACGGTCGAATTCACCCGCGAGGGACGGATTCAGGGCAGCGCCGGCTGCAATCGCTTCAACGGTGAATATCAGGAGCGGCGCGATACGTTGCTGACCGGCAAGCTCGCGGTGACCAGGATGATGTGCCAGGGCAATGCGATGACGGTCGAAAACCGCTTCCTCAAGATCCTCGACGGCCCGGTAACCACGCAGCAGCGCGGCCAGACCCTCACGCTGAGCAGTCGCGAAGGATCGGTGACGTTGCGCAAGACGTCGCGGTAAAAACGCGTCGGCCTCGGGGTGGTGGGTTATTCCGCCGCCCCCGCGTCGATCTCGGGCACCGCGGCGAGCTTGGTCAGCGGGCGCGGTGACTGTTCGACCACCGGCAGCGCGTCGATCGCCTTGCCTGCGGTATCGATATTGAGCGTTTCGAAGCGCTTGGCGCTCGTCATGACCTGCGATTCGAGGCTGCCGACGAACGCGTTGTAGGCGCCCATCGCGGTTTCGAGATTCTTCCCCAGTCGCGAGACATGCCCCCCCATCACCGCCAGCCGCGCGTGGAGTTCCTTGCCCAGCGCCGCGATCTCGCGCGCCTCGCCGGCAAGCTTCTCCTGCCGCCAGACCGCCGCCACCGTGCGCGCGATCGCGATCAGATTGGTCGGCGTCGCGATCAGCACGCGGCGATCGAAGGCATAGTCCCAAAGATCGGGCGCGGAATCGAGCGCCGCCGAGAGAAAATGCTCGCCGGGCACGAACATGATGACATAATCTGGCGTATCCTCGAACTGCGTCTGATACGCCTTGGCGCCGAGCGCGTTGATATGCGTCTTCATCGAGGCGACATGCGCCGCCATATGGCTCGCGCGCTCGGTCTCGTCGACCGCGCCGTACGCGTCCTGATAGGCGTTGAGCGACACCTTGGCATCGATCACCAGGCTCTTGCCGCCGGGGATGCGCACGATCGCATCGGGGCGCAGCCGCCCGCCGTCGCTCGCAACGCTCACTTCCATCTCGAAATCGGTGTGCTCGGCAAGCCCGCACGTCTCGAGCACGTTGCGCAATTGCTGCTCGCCCCAGCGCCCGCGCGCCTTGGGGGCCGAGCGGAGTGCGTTGACGAGCTTCGCCGCCTCGCCACGCACCGATTCCTGCCCGATCCGCATCGCATCGATTAGGCCGGTGAGGTTGCCATACGCTTCCTTGCGCTCGGTCTCGACCTTGGCGACATTCTCCTCATAGCGTTTGAGCGTATGCTCGACCGGCTGGAGCAGCGCCTTCAGCTTGGCCTCGTTCGATTCGCCGGCTTGCGCGAACCGTTGCTGCGCGCGTTCGAGGAAGCTGGCCTGCGCTTCGCCGAGCAGCTTGTTGGCGACCTCGGCGAATTGTGACGCCATGAGGTCTTTCGCTTCCTTCAACTCGGCCAGCCGTGCCTCGAAGGCGCGCGCATCGGCCTTGAGCGTGGCCAGATCGGTGCGCGCGGCATCGCGGTCGTCACGCAACACGGCCAGTTCGGCGCGCAGTCCATCGGCGGCCTTGGCGCGTTCCTCTGCACCCGCAAGATCGGTGATCGCCTTGCGGAACTCCTCGGTCCGGGCATCGCGTTCGGCCCGCGCCGCGGTCGTTCCGCGGTTGCCCACGAACCAGCCGAGTACGAGCCCGACCATCAGAAAAACCGAGAACAAAAGGGCAGTAACCAGGTCCAAATCGGCTCTCCAGCGATGGAACGAAGCGCGAACCTACCGTTCGGGCGCGCAGCCGACAAGGGGAACCTCCTCCGGCCGTGCACCGTTGGCGTCACCCAGCGTAAGGGAGATTGCCGATGCGTACCGCGCTCCTCGCCACCGGGCTGTGCCTCGCCGCGTGCCAGCAGGCACCGCAAACCGCCAACGAAACGCAGGTCGGCGACGTGGCCTTCACCGAGGTCGCCCCCGATGAGGGCACCCTGCCCCCGCACGACAGCGCAAATATCGCCGCGTCGACCTCCGCGGGCAGTCTGCCACCAGCAGACTCCCCATATCGCTACGTCGGCCGCTGGGCGGCGACGCAACAGGCCTGCGATTCGGGCGCGTGGCGGTTCGAGGAACGCCGCCTCACCACCGCGGGCGAAGTCTCGTGCAGCTTCGACAGCGTCGTGAAGGCGCCCGGCGGTTACGATATCGCCGCGACCTGCCAGGCCGAGGGCCATCGCGCGCCCGACAAGATCAAGCTTCGCTTCGCCGAATCGGCACGGGCCATGCTTGTCAGTTCAGGAATGTGGGACGGCGTCGGGCTGACCTATTGCGGACCGGCCGGTTAAACTCAGGCGCTTACGCAGCGTTCTTGCGCATCTTGGTGAGTTTCTTGACCACCATGTCGCGCTTGAGCCGCGAGAGATGGTCGATGAACAGCACGCCGTTCAGATGGTCGATCTCGTGCTGCATGCACGTCGCCATCAGCCCGTCGAATTCCTGCTCGTGCGCCGCGCCGTCGCGATCGAGCCATTTGACGCGGCAGCGCGCGGGGCGCTCGACCTCGGCATATTGCTCGGGGATCGACAGGCAGCCCTCATTATAGACCGACACGTCGTCGCTCACCCACAGAAGCTCGGGGTTGACGAATGCCTGCGGGTCGCGAACCGGCTCGCTTTCCTTGCCTTCTTCGTCGCTCTCGCGTTCCTGGAGATCGATGACGAGCACCCGCTGCTCGATCCCGAGCTGGGTCGCGGCAAGGCCGATCCCCCGCGCGTCGTACATCGTGTCGAACATGTCATCGATCAGCGTGCGGACGGCATCGTCCACCTGCGCGACGGGCTTCGCCACGGCACGCAGCCGCGGATCGGGGATTTCGAGGATATCGAGCACGGCCATGATTCGGTCAGCTAGGTTGCGCGCGCGCTAACGTCAAGCGACAGGACGTCGCGCCCGGAGCGCCTGCGCCAGCGTGCCTTCGTCGAGATAATCGAGTTCGCCGCCCACTGGCAGGCCATGCGCCAATTGAGTGACGCGCACCGGAAACCGCTCGATCCGTTCGGCGATATAATGCGCGGTGGTCTGGCCCTCGAGCGTGGCGTTCATCGCCAGCACGACCTCGTCGATTCCTCCTGCCTCGATCCGGCGGACGAGCGCATCGATCGTCAGATCCTCGGGCCGCACGCCTTCGAGCGCCGAGAGCCGACCGCCCAGCACATGGAATTTGCCGGGAAACAGCCGCGAGCGTTCGAGCGCCCAAAGGTCGGCGACATCCTCGACCACGCACAATGCGCGCGCATCGCGGCGCGGATCGGCGCACACCCCGCACGGATCGACCGTATCGACATTGCCGCAGACCGCACAGGTCGCGAGCCGCTGATCGACCGCCTCCAACGCCGCCCGCAACGGCTCGAGCGCGGTGGCGCGCTTCTTGAGCAGGTGCAAAACGGCGCGCCGGGCCGATCGGGGGCCAAGCCCGGGAAGCCGCGCGAGCGCTTGCGTCAACGCCTCGATTTCTGGGGATGCCATAAGCACGCTAGATAAGGGCTTGCGCCCGCCCCTGCCAAGCGGCGACAGGACTGTCATGCGGATCATTTTCATGGGAACGCCCGATTTCGCGGTACCGGTGCTCGACGCGCTGGTCGCGGCAGGGCACGACATCGTCGCGGCCTACACCCAGCCACCCCGACGCGCGGGGCGCGGCAAGAAGCTGGTGCCCTCGCCCGTCGCGGCACGCGCCACCGCGCTCGGGGTCGCCGTACGTTCGCCGATCTCCCTGAAAGCAAGCGAAGAACAGGCCGCGCTGGCCGCGCTCAATGCCGATGTCGCGGTGGTCGCGGCCTATGGGCTGATCCTGCCGCAGGCGGTGCTCGATGCGCCGCGCCACGGCTGCCTCAACGTCCATGCCTCGCTGTTGCCGCGTTGGCGCGGCGCCGCGCCGATCCAGCGCGCGATCCTTGCCGGCGATGCCGAAACCGGGGTCGGGATCATGCAGATGGCGGCCGGGCTCGATACCGGGCCGGTGCGGCTTGAGGGGCGCACTCCGATTCAGGGCAAGACCGCGGGCGCCCTTACCGAGGAACTCAGCGCGATGGGCGCGACGCTGATGGTTGAGGTGCTGCGCGATCTCGACGCATATCCCGCGCATCCACAGGCCGAGGGCGGCATCACCTACGCCGCCAAGATCGACAAGGCCGAGACGCGACTCGATTTCGCGCAACCAGCGGTACAAGTCGAACGACAGATCCGCGCGTTCAACCCACCGGGGGCGTGGTTCGACCATGGCGGCGAACGCATCCGCGTGCTCGCGGCGGCGATGGCCGACGGCACCGGCGCACCGGGCATGGTGATCGATGGCGAACTGACGATCGCCTGTGCCACCGCCGCGATCGAACCGATCCTCGTCCAGCGCGCGGGCCGCGGCGTGATGAGCGCCGATGAACTGCTGCGCGGCTTCGCTATCCCTGTCGGCACGAATCTGTGACGCGATTCGCGCTCACGATCGAATATGACGGCGCGCCCTTCATGGGCTGGCAACGTCAGACGCATGGCCCCAGCGTCCAGCAGACGATCGAGGACGCGGCGCACACGATCACGCAAGAGGATGTGGTGGTGCACGCCGCGGGGCGCACCGACGCCGGGGTTCATGCGCTGGGGATGCGCGCCCATCTCGATATCGCGCGCGCCTTCACGCCGTTTCGGCTGATGGAGGCGCTCAATTCGGTGATGCGCCCCGCGCCGGTCGCGATCCTCGGCTGTGACATCGTGCCCGACGATTGGCACGCGCGCTTCTCGTGCATCGCGCGGCATTATCAATATCGCATCGTCACTCGCCGCGCGCCATTGACCTTCGACAAGCGATTGGCCTGGCGCATCCCCGTCGCGCTCGATTGTCGCGCGATGCAAGCAGGCGCCGCCAAGCTGCTGGGCCGACACGATTTCACGACCTTCCGCTCGGCGCATTGCCAGGCCAACAGCCCGTTGCGGACGCTCGATCGGCTCGACGTGCGTCAGGATGGTGACACGATCGAGATCCATGTGTCGGCACGTTCGTTTCTCCACCATCAGGTGCGCTCGATGGTCGGCTGTCTCGCGCTGGTCGGTGAAGGCAAGTGGACCCCCGATGATATCGCCGCCGCGCTCGCCGCACGCGACCGCACCGCGCTGGGGCTCAACGCGCCCCCCGATGGGCTATACTTCGTCCGCGCCGATTATCCCTGACGGCTGAGCCTCGCCGCCAGTTCGACATGCGTCGACCAACGGAACTGCCCGACCGGTTGGACCCAATCCAGCTCATAGCCGCCCTCGACCATTTCCTTGGCGTCGCGCGCGAAGGTACTGGGATTGCACGAGACATAAGCGATTCTCGGTGCCGTGGATCGCGCGATCATACTTGCCTGATCGCGCGCGCCCGCACGCGGCGGATCGAGCACCACCGCCTCGAACCGGCCGAGTTCGTCGGCGGTCAGCGGACGGCGATACAGATCGCGATGCTCGACGAACACCAGGCGCTGCGCCCGCGCGGCGGCCGCCTTGAGCCCCAAACTGGCGTCGCGCGCGGCTTCGGCGGCGTATACCTTGCCGGGGATCGACAGCGCAAAGGTGCCGAGGCCCGCGAACAGGTCAGCCGTCGTCGCGGCAGGCCCAATCGCCTCGCGCACCGCCGCGATCAGCGCCGCCTCGCCCTCGGGCGTCGCCTGCAGAAAGGCGGCGGGCGGGAACGGCACTGGCACGCCGCCGAGCGTGATCGTCACCGGATCGGGTTCCCAACGCGTTTCGGGGCCGTATCCGCTGTCGATCGCCAGACGTGCGAGGCTGTGGCGCTCGGCAAAGGCGGTGAGCCCCTCGGCGGCGGCCAGCCCCTCGGCGGTGACGCCGTCGATCAACACCTCGATCCCCTGATCGGTGCGCGTGAGCGTCAGATTGGCGCGGCGCGCCTTGGGCAGGATCGCCGCGAGCAACCCACGCAACGGCTGGACGAGCGCGAACAGGTCGGGCGCGAGCACCCGGCATTGGTCGATATCGACCAGCGCATGGCTGCGCGCCTCGGTGAAACCGATCCAGATCTGGCGCCCGCGCCTCTCGGCGTGGAGCGCGGCGCGGCGGCGGCTATGATCGGGTGACAGCAGCGGCGGCCGGATCTCGGCTCTGAGGCCGTGCGCGGCCAGTGCCCCCTCGATCCGCTCGACCAGATAGCGCGCATAGCTCGCATCATCGAGATGCTGGAGCTGGCACCCCCCGCAGCGCGGATAATGTTGGCACGGCGGCGTCTGGTGATGCGGCCCCGCAATCACCTGGCCGGTCGGTGTCACCCTGTCGCCCGGCGCGGCAAACGGCACCGCGCGGCCGCTCTCGGTCATGCCGTCGCCGCGCGCGGCAACGCGCACGATCGCTTCGTCGGTCACAAGGATGCTCTCGATTCGGTCAACATGATCGCGAGATCGTCGGCAATGAAGGCCGCACCAAGGCGCCGCGCGGCATCGGCGTGCAGCCATACCCCCGCCGCGGCCGCGTCGAACGGCGCCATACCGCCGGCCAGCAGCGCCGCGATCGCCCCGGCCAGCACGTCGCCAGTGCCCGCGGTCGACAACCATGGATTGGCGGCGGGCGCGATGCAGGCGCGGGCGTCGGGCGCCGCGATCACGGTATCGGCGCCCTTGAACACCACGACCGCGCCAATGTCACGCGCGGCGTCACGCGCACGCTCGACCTTGCTGCCCGCGCCGTTGCCGAACAAGGCGTCGAACTCCCCGGCATGGGGGGTAAGGATCACCGGCACCCCGCGTTGCTTGAGATCGGCTTTCCGGTCTTGCAACAAATGCAGCGCATCGCCGTCGATCACCAGCGCGTGCGGCGTAGCGAGTACGCGATCAAACCGTCGCACGGCTTCGCCACCCCGGCCAAGCCCCGGCCCGATCAACAATGCCCCGATCCGACCGTCGGCAAGCGCTTCATCGTCGAACGGCCTGTGGACCAGCGCATGTGGCCCGCCCCCCTCGCCGCCGATCAGCGCGACATAGCCCGCGCCGACGCGCATCGCTGCTTCGCCCGCCAGCAATGATGCCCCCGCCATCGCGCCACCGACCACCGCGACCATCCCGCGCGTATATTTATGCGAATCGTGGTCTGGTATCCGCAGGGAAGGCTTTTCAAGCACATGCAGCGCACTATTCGCATCGATTCCGATATTGAGCACGCGTATCCTGCCGCAATGCCGTGCGGCGGGCTGGAGCAAATGCGCCGGCTTGGGAGCACCAAGCGCGAGTGTCACATCGGCCACCGGAACATCGCCCAACACGCGCGCATTATCGGTGGTGACCCCGCTCGGCAGATCGACCGCGACCGATAGCCGCGCCGCCGCCGCCAGCGTGCATAGCCGCGCGGCGAGCGCCGGATCGAGGGGACGCTTGAGCCCGGTTCCGAACAAGGCATCGACCAGCACCGGCGCGGGCACGGCCGCGGCGATCGGCACCACCGTGCCGGACCATGCCGCCCTCGCCTGTCGCGCTGCATCGGTTGCCGGGTCGGCGCTCGCGGCCACCTGCACGTCCAACCCCATCCCGGCGAGATGGCGCGCGGCGACATAGCCATCGCCGCCGTTGTTGCCCGGCCCGCACAGGATGAGCACGCGCCCGCGCGACCCCAGCCGCGCCACCGCGCCCGCCACCGCGCGCCCCGCGCGCTCCATCAATGCCGCCACCGAATCGCCCGCGTCGATCACCCGCTGCTCGGCCGCGCGCATCTCTGCTGCGGTGAGTACGGAGAGACCGGCAAGCGGCGTCATGATGTGGCGGGCAAGCGATAGCGGTCGCCGCCGATCATGACCTCGATCTGGTTGCCGGCGAGCGCTGTAACCCCGGCCGCTTCGGCGCCATCGGCGGCCGTGATGCTGCCATCTTCGCCGATACTCAGTCTGTGAAAGCCGCCGTCGGGATTGCGGACGACAAGGACATCGCCCTCCCGCTCCAGCGTGCAGACCGTGCTGAACCCGGCCGCACCTTCGGGCGCGCAAGCGATGTGATTGCCGCTCGCCGCGCCGGATGCACCGGTTTCGGCAGGCTGCGGCGCCGGCGAGTCGGGCGCCGCCTGCCCGCACCCGCCCAGCGCGAACACTATAGCTGCCCCCGCCCCCAACAGCGGAGAAATGCGATCTCTGCCTTCAGATATCCGCGTAGACATGGGTTTCGGCTCGGGCTCCCGGATGGGTGACCGCGCCTTTATAGGCCGGGCCGACATTCTGCGCATAGCGCCACAATGCCCCCGATCCGTAATCGTTGGTCCGCGCCTGCCAGCGCGTGCGGCGCTCGGCGAGCACGTCGTCGGCGACCTGGAGGTCGATCACCCCCTCGGTCGCGTCGATCAGGATGATGTCGCCATCCTCGACCAGCGCGATCGGGCCGCCATCGGCCGCCTCGGGGCCGACATGGCCGATGCAGAAGCCGCGCGTGCCGCCCGAAAAACGGCCATCGGTGATAAGCGCGACCTTCTCGCCCATCCCCTGCCCGTACAGTGCCGCGGTGGTCGCGAGCATCTCGCGCATCCCCGGGCCACCCTTGGGGCCTTCGTAACGGATCACGATCACCGACCCCTCGGCAATCTCGCGATTCTCAACCGCCTCGAACGCTTCTTCCTCGCAATCGAACACCCGCGCCGGCCCCTCGAAGCGCAGCCGATGCATGCCCGCGACCTTCACAATCGCGCCGTCGGGCGCCAGCGTGCCGCGAAGCCCCACGACCCCGCCGGTCGGCGTGATCGGGGTCTTGGCGTCGCGGATCACCTTCTGGTCGGGGTTCCACGTCACCTGATCGATATTCTCACCCAGCGTCTTGCCGGTGACGGTCATGCAATTGCCGTCGAGTAGTCCTTCGGCGAGCATCGTCTTCATCAGCATGTAGACGCCGCCCGCCTCGTACATGTCCTTGGCGACATATCTGCCACCCGGTTTCAAGTCGGCGATATAAGGCGTTGATTTGAATATCTCGGCGACGTCGAACAGATCGAACTCGATCCCCACTTCGCTCGCCATCGCGGGCAGATGGAGCGCCGCGTTGGTCGAGCCGCCGGTGGCCGCGACGATCCGGGCGGCATTCTCGAATGCCGCGCGCGTGCAGATGTCGCGCGGGCGCAGATTGCGCGCGACCAGTTCCATCACCTGCTCGCCCGCCGCTACCGCGAGCGCCGCGCGATCGGCATAGGGCGCAGGCATCATATTGGAATTGGGCAGCGACAGCCCGATTGCCTCGCCCACGCACGCCATCGTGTTGGCGGTATATTGGCCGCCGCACGCACCCGCGCCGGGGCACGCGACCTTTTCGAGCGCGATCAGTTCCTGCAACGGACACCCGCCTGCGGCATGCCGGCCAACCGCCTCGAACACGTCGATCACGGTCACGTCTTCGCCCTTGAAATGGCCCGGCAGGATCGAGCCGCCATAGACGAAGATCGACGGCACGTTGAGCCGCAGCATCGCCATCATCATGCCGGGCAGCGATTTGTCGCACCCCGCAAAGGTGACGAGCGCGTCGTAGCAATGCCCGCGCACCGAAAGCTCGACCGAATCGGCGATCACTTCGCGGCTCACCAGCGAGGCCTTCATCCCCTGATGGCCCATCGCGATCCCGTCGGTGACGGTGATGGTGTTGAACCGACGCGGCAGTCCACCGCCCGCGAACACGCCCGCCCGCGCGGCGTCGGCCTGCATATCGAGCGTGATATTGCACGGCGCGCTGTCGTTTCCGGCGCTCACCAATCCGACGAAAGGCTTGGCGATATCTTCCTCGGGAATGCCCATCGCGTAATAATAGCTACGCTGCGGCGCACGTTCGGGGCCGACCGACACATAGCGGCTCGGCAAGCGGGATTTATCGAATTGACGGGTCATGGCGACAGCCTATTTCCCGAACGCGCTGTCCTACGCAACCCTGTTACGCGTTTCGGCGATAATTTCGCTCAGGATTTGGGTCCATCGCCACACCCCGGCAGCGTCTGAAATCAGATCGTTACGCACTTCGATCGCCAGATAGGGCAACCCGCGCGCCTCGCCGTGCCGGTTGAGCGTCGCGTTGAGCAATTTGCCCGAATACGGCTCGTTATCGCCGATCTCGAGTCGTCGCGCGCGCAGCAGGTCGATCGCGACCCGCGCCGCGCGATCGTCCGCATTATAGAGAATCCCCGCCTCCCAATGCCGCGGCGCGCCACCCTGTTCGAGCTGCGGGGTGAAGCTGTGGATCGAGGCCAGCAATCTGGGCGCCCTGGCGTCGATCAGCCGCGCGAGCGCCTCGTGATAGGGGCGGTGGAACCGGTCGATCCGCTCGTCGCGATCGGCCGCTCTATTGCCCGGAATGGCGTGCCCGTCGCTCGCGGTCGGGATCAGCGCGGGGTGATCGGGCTCGCGATGCAGATCGATCACGAGGCGCGACACCGTGGCGAGGATCGCCGGCGCATCGAGTCGTTCGGCCAGCGCGCGGGTCAGCGGCTCGGCGCCGATATCGACCGCGATGTGGAGATCGAGCAAGTCTGGGGCGATGCCGAGCGTAATGCCTTCAGGCACCACGTTCGAGGCATGATCGCACAGCAACAGGATATCGGCATCGCCATCGAGGATCGTCGGCTGGCTCATGAGCGGCTCCGGGTGAAATGGGCAAAAGCCGCCGCGAAAGCATCGCCCTCAAATGCGGCGTCGAACGCGGCGGTGTGTTCGGGATCGGCCGGGTCGGCAAGCACACGCTTCAGGTCGCGCACCGCCTGTGGCGCATGACACGCGATCCGATCGGCAAGCGCCCGCGCGGCGATGGCGGCATCGGGCGCGCGCAGGTCGGCAAGGCCGATCGCACGGGCCTCGTCGGCCTCCACCGCATCGGCCGAAAACAGCATCCGGCTCGCCTGCCCTTTGCCGATATGGGCGATCAGCCGCGCGACATCCTTGGCCGGATAGCCGATGCCCAGCTTGGCCGGTGTCACGGCAAAACGCGCGCCATCGCCCGCCACCCGAATGTCGCACGCCAGCGCCAGCGCGACCGCCGCGCCAAAGCACGCGCCGTCGACAACCGCGATCACCGGCATCGGCGCGCGCGCGACCGCCTCTATCCCCACGCGCATCGCCACCCGAAAGCGCTCGCGCGCCGCCGGATCGGTCTGCAACGCGCCGAATTCGGTGATGTCGGCCCCCGCCGAGAAGATGCCGTCGACCGCCGAGGTGAGCAGCACAACCCGCGTCGTATCGGGCAATGCCGCCACGGCGTCGGCCAGCGCGTGCCACGCCGTGATCGCAATCGCATTACGCGCGGCGGGCCGGTCGAGCACGATTGTCGCGATCGGGCCATCAAATATGGTTCGGATCATGATGCCGCTGTTGCCGGAGATGCGCGCGAAAGTCACGGGCACCGAAACGGCTGCGGCAGCGCGCCGTTCCGCTTACGCCAGCGCCGTTTCGAGGCACCACCAGTTGGGGTACGCCGCACGGATCGCGGTGGCGGCGATCGCGCGATCCTCCGCGCTTGCATAGAGCGCAAAGCAGGTCGCGCCCGAACCCGACATCCGCACAAGCAGCGGCGCGCCGACATCGTCCAGCGCCGTCAGTACGTCAACGATGACAGGCGCGATCGCACGCGCCGGCGCTTCGAGATCGTTACCGCTCGCCACCGCGCGTTCCAGCAATCCGCCGTCCGCGATCGGCCCCGAATCGCGGCCATCCCACGCCGCGAACACGGCCGCTGTCGAAACCGCGACGCGCGGATTGACGAGCAGCACCGGCGTCCCCGCCAAGCTATCGACGGGCGCAAGTACGTCGCCGCGCCCGGAGCCCAACGCGGTACGCCCGGCGAGGCAGGCGGGCACGTCGGCGCCCAGCCCGACCGCGCACGCCATCAACCGCGGATCGTCGCGCGCAACGTCCTTCAATCGTGCCAGCGCGCGCAGCGTTGCGGCGGCATCTGCCGACCCTCCGCCGATCCCCGAAGCGACCGGCAGACGTTTGTCGAGCTCGATCGCGAGTGGCCCGCACGCGCCAAATGCGCCCGAAAACGCCGCGACCGCCGCGAGCGCAAGGTTTTCCTCGGTCGAAAGCCCCGCCGCAAACGGCCCGGTGATCGTCAGGCGCGTCGAGTCCGCCGGTTCGAGGCGCACCACATCGCCATCGCGCACAAAGGCGAACAGCGTCTCGATCGCGTGATAGCCGTCCGGCCGGCGATGGCGAACGTGGAGCGCGAGATTGATCTTGGCCGGCGCGGGTTCGACGATCACCGCGCCGCACGCTCCTGTGCGGGCAAGCCCGCCGCGAGCTTGTCGGCGAGCCGCGTGGCATCGTCGCCCTCGGCATAGATCGCCGCGGCCCGCCAGGCGTAGCGCGCTTCAAATTCGCGGCCGGCCTGCCAGTAAGCGTCGCCCAGATGCTCGTTGATCTCGACATCGGCGGGTGATTTTTTCGCTGCCTGTTGAAGCAGCGGCAACGCCGTCGCGATATCGCCGAGGCGAAAATGCGCCCAGGCCAAAGAATCGGTAATCGCGGGATCGTCGGGCTCAAGCGCATGCGCCCGCTCGACCAGCGCCAGCGCGCTGGCCGGATCGCCGCCATTCTCCAGCGATGAATAGCCCAGATAATTGAGCACGATCGGCTCGTCCGGTGCCAGTTCGAGCGCCTTTTCGAGCGCGGGCCGGGCATTGGCCCAATCGCCGGCCTGTTCGTATGCTCCGCCCTTCTGGAGCCACAACAACCAGGTCGCACGATCGCCCGCGCGCGCAATCGCGCTGTCATACACACCTGCGGCCTCGGCATAGCGTTTGGCGGCGACGAGTTGGTCGCCATAGCGCTGGATCGCGATGACCCCGGCATCGGGCGCTTCGGCCAGCGCCGCCGCCGCGACCAGGGCTTCGGCATCGTCGCCCGCGCGGGCGAGCACGCTCACCCGTGCGTCGGCCGCCGCGGGGCCGAACGCGCCATTGGGATCGACCGCATCGAGCGCCTCGAGCGCGAGTGCCGTTTCGCCGAGATCGCTCAACGACTCCGCCAGCAACAGCCGTGCCCGATCGTTGGCGGGATCGGCGCGCAATGCCGCCCGCGCGAGTACCAGCGACAAGGGAATGGGGTCGCCAGCGGCGAGATCGTCGGCAAGCCGCGCGAAGAGTTGCGATACCCCGAACCCGAACGAGGGCCTGGCCCCCTTCAACCCGGCCGCAACCGCGGCGACTTCGGGATCATGGCCGGCAAGCAGCGCCTGCGCCTGCTCGGCATGGCCCGCGCCGATCAGCAGGCGGGCGGCGGAGATCCGCGTATCGACGCCCGATCGATCGAGGCTCGACACCGCCCGGATCGCCGCCACGCCGTCCGCCACATGGCCGCGCGCGATCAGCAGCAACGCGTGATTTTCGCTCTCATACCGCTTGAACAGTGGATTATCGGTTCCCGTTGCCAGCGCCGGAAAGGGATCGCGTTTGCGCCCCATCGCCTGCCAGGCCTTCACGATCGGCATCGTGAACGCCAGCGGCCCGCGCTGCAACGCCTCGGTCGCGCGGCTTGCCGCCTTGTCGTCTTGCGCCGCCACGGCAGCGGCGAGCCGCCACAGCGCGCCGTCGGTCGGCGCGACATCGGCCTGTTCGAGCACCGTCAACGCGCGATCGGCGAGCGTCACGTCGCCCGCCTCCATCGCTGCGCGATAGGCGCGGATCGCGACCAGCGCGTTGCCCGGCGCGGCCGTCAGTGCGGCGCCATAGCCAGCGGCGGCCCGGCGCGCATCGCCATCGGCATCGGCGGCACGCGCCTTGACGTAATCGGAAAGGTCGGCCGGGCGCGTGCTTGCCGCCGCCGGTATCGCGACGGCGGGAACGGCAAGCGATGCCGCGATCAGCGCGACCTTACATGTTCGGATAATTGGGGCCTCCACCGCCTTCGGGAACCACCCAGTTGATGTTCTGGGTCGGGTCCTTGATGTCGCACGTCTTGCAATGGACGCAATTCTGGGCGTTGATCACGAATTTCGGATTGCCTTCTTCCTCGCCCACGATCTCGTAAACGCCCGCCGGGCAATAACGCTGCGCGGGTTCGTCATACATCGGCAGGTCGTAATCGACCGGGATGTCGGGGTCGCGCAGCGTCAGATGAACCGGCTGGTCCTCCTCGTGATTGGTGTTGGACAGGAACACCGACGACAGCCGGTCGAAACTGATCACGCCATCGGGCTTGGGATAGGCGATCTTGCGTACCAGATCCTTGCGCCACAGGCTCTCATGATCGGGGTGATGCCCCATCGTGAAGGGCATGGTGATACCGAGTTGCTCGGCCCACATCGTGATCCCGGCCAGCCCCGAGCCAAGGAAATCGCCGTATTTCTTGACGAGCGGCACGACGTTGCGGACCTTCTTGAGCTCCTTGTAGACCCAGCTCTTCTCGTACGCGGCGGGATAAGCGGCGAGTTCGTCATGCGCGCGGTCGGCCTCGACCGCCTCGTACGCGGCATCGGCGGCCATCATCCCGGTCTTCATCGCGGTGTGCGATCCCTTGATCCGCGGCACGTTGACGAACCCCGCCGAGCAACCGATCAGCGCGCCGCCCGGAAACACGAGCTTGGGCACCGATTGCCACCCGCCGTCGTTGATCGCGCGCGCGCCGTACGACACGCGCTTGCCGCCGTCGAGCACCGCACGGATCGCGGGATGCGTCTTCCAGCGCTGCATCTCCTCGAACGGCGAAAGATAGGGGTTCTGGTAATTGAGCCAGGTGACGAAGCCCAGCGCGACCTGCCCGCCGGCCTGATGATACAGGAAGCCCCCGCCATTGGCGTCCTCGCCCAGCGGCCAGCCCTGGGTGTGGATCACGCGCCCCGGCACGTGCTTGTCGGGCGCGATGTCCCACAATTCCTTGATCCCCAGCCCATAAACCTGCGGCTGGCTGTCGCGCGCCAGATCGAACTGGCGGATCAATTGCTTGGAAAGGTGCCCGCGCACGCCTTCGGCCAGGAAAGTGTATCTGGCGTGCAACTCAAGCCCGGGCTGGTAATCGGGCTTGTGCGTGCCGTCGCGCGCAACGCCCATGTCGCCGGTCGCGACTCCCTTTACCGATCCATCGTCGTTGAACAGGATCTCGGCCGCCGCGAAGCCGGGGAAAATCTCCACCCCCAGCCCTTCGGCCTGCTCGGCCAGCCAGCGGCACAGATTACCGAGACTTCCGGTATAGGTGCCGTTGTTGCTCATCAGCGGCGGCAGCAGGAAATGCGGCATCTCGCGCTTGCGCGTTTCGCTCAGGATCCAGTGATGGTTCTCGGTCACCGGCGTTGCGGCGAGCGGGCAGCCCATGCTGCGCCATTCGGGCAGCAATTCGTCGAGCGCCTTGGGATCGACCACCGCACCCGACAGGATATGCGCGCCGACCTCGGAGCCCTTTTCGAGGATGCAGACCGACAGCTCGCGCCCCGCGTCGTTCGCGCGCTGCTTGAGCCGGATCGCCGCCGCGAGCCCCGCAGGACCTGCGCCGACGATCACCACATCGTAAGGCATCGATTCACGTTCGCTCACCAAATCTCTCCACACCGCACTGCCGGGCTGCGCTCGTCGCGTTGCAGCAACGTTCTGTCCGAGGGTCACTGCCCGTCAATTGACCGGCTCGTCAACCGGTGACTCTATTGATCGGGACATGGGGGCAGATCAGACCATAAACTGGCGGCGCGCGACGGCAAGTGCGCTCGATTGGTGGCACGAGGCGGGCGTCGACACGCTGGTTGACGATACGCCGCGCGCGTGGCTACGCGAACCGCTTGCTGTCGAACCACGCTCGGCCACTATCGCCGCCGCGCCCCCTCCCGCCGCGCCCTTGACCTTGCCCGACACGATCGAGGCGTTCGAAGCATGGCGTGTCGGCCCCGATGCGCCCGAGGCGGGATGGCCCGGCCGCCCGATCGCCGCATCGGGAGACCCTGCCGCCACGCTCGCGATTCTGGTCGATATGCCCGAGCGCGACGACGGTGAGACCCTGCTCGACGGCCCAGCCGGTGCGCTGTTCGATCGGATGCTCGCCGCAATCGGGCGTGACCGGTCAAACATCTACCTCGCCCCGCTGTGCGCGATCCGCCCGATTTCGGGCCAGATCCTCGACGACCATGCGCCCCGGCTTGCCGAACTCGCGCGTCATCGGCTCGCTTTGTGCCGCCCCCAACGACTGCTGCTGATGGGCAATGCGGCCAGCCGTGCGCTGCTCGGGGTCAACGGGGCTGCGGGACGCGGGCGTTTACATATACTTAACCACGGCAACGGACAAACGGAGGCAGTCGCCAGCTTCCCGCCGCGGTTCCTGCTCGAACAACCCGCGCGCAAGGCGGAAGCGTGGAAAGATCTGCAATTGGTGATCGGGGATCTGGCATGATGCGAGGGTGGTTGCTGATCTGCGCGATCGCCGCGCTTCCTGCGCCCGCACATGCCGCTTCTCCGGCCGACGCCGCCGATACCCGCCTGCCGCGCGCCGACGCCCGGCGCAGCGGCGTGATCCCGGCCCAGCTCGATCCCCAGCAGCGCGACGGCTATCGCGCGGTGTTCGCGGCGATCCGCGACAAACGCTGGGCGGATGCCCAACTCGGGCTCGATGCGATGAAGCCGGGGCCGCTCCATGCCACGGCGCGCGCGCTGCTCTATACCGCCGCCGGCAGCCCGAAGGTCGAGCTCCAACCGTTGCTGACCTTGCTGCGCGAGGCCCCCGAACTCCCGCAGGCGGCCCAGTTGTCGCGGCTCGCCAGGCTGCGCGGGGCGACCGACGCCGATCTGCCGCCGCTTCCCGAATTGCATGACATGCGCTGGGTTGCGGGCGCGCCATCGCGGCGCCGCGCGAAGGGGATCAGCGACACCGCGTCGGCGGCGCTGGCGCAGAAGATGCAGCCGTTCATCAAGGCCGACGACGGCATCGCCGCCGAAGCCTTGCTCGGCGAAACGCAGGATCTCACCCCCGAGGCGACCACCGAATGGCGCCAGCGCGTGGCGTGGATCTATTATCTCCAGGGTGACGATACCAATGCCCGGCGCGTCGCGGCCATGGCCGCCGGCGATCCCGGCGAATGGGGGATGCAGGCGCAATGGGTTGCCGGGCTCGCCGCGTGGCGCCAGCGCGATTGCACGGCCGCTGGCACGTCATTCGAGGCGGTGGCGATGCGCGCGGGCGATGCGGACATGCGTGCCGCCGGGCTCTATTGGGCCTCGCGCGCCGCCCTGGCATGTGGCCGGCCGGATAAGGTGCAGGGCCAGCTTCAGGGCGCCGCGCAATATGACGAGACCTTTTACGGCCAGCTCGCGCGGCAGGCGCTTGGGATCAATGCGCCGCTGTTTCGGACCGCCAACGTGTCGGCCGACTGGAAGCAGATCGGGCGCCGCCCCAACGCGCCGGTCGCGGCGGCACTGGTCGAGATCGGCGAGAACGGCCTCGCCGACACAGTGATCCGCCATCAGGCACAGATCGGCGATGCCGGCGATTATGCCGCACTGATCCACATTGCGGGCGCGATGAACCTCGCCAGTACCCAACTCTGGCTCGCCCACAACGCGCCGCAGGGCGCCGCCGCGGTGGCCTCGGCGCGTTTCCCCGCGCCCGATTGGGTGCCCGATGGCGGCTGGCGCGTCGATAAGGCGCTGGTCTACGCGCATACGCTTCAGGAATCGCGCTTCCGCACCGATGTGGTGAGCCCAGCGGGCGCCTATGGGCTGATGCAGATCATGCCCGCGGCGGCAACCGATATCGGCCGGCTCCAAGGCCGTGTGATCGATCGCGTCGCGCTCACCCGGCCATCGACCAATATCGAGGTCGGCCAATCCTATCTCGAACGGCTGCGCGATCAGCCCTCGACCGGCGGGCTGCTGCCCAAGGTGATCGCCGCCTATAACGCCGGGCCGGTCCCGGTGACCGCGTGGAACGCCTCGACGCGCGATAACGGCGATCCGCTGCTCTACATCGAATCGATCCCTTATTGGGAAACGCGCGGTTATGTGGCGACGGTGCTGCGCAATTACTGGATCTACGAGGGCGAGACCGGGAAGCAGGCCTCGCCGAGCCGTGCCGCGCTCGCACAGGGCATGTGGCCGCGCTTCCCCGGCATGGCGGGCGCCACCGCGATCCGCATGGGCGATACGCCGCGCGCGACGATGACCGCTCGTGTCGATTGACGAGACGGCCGCGTTTCTCCCGGTCAGGATCGCGGTGCTCACGGTCTCCGACACGCGAAGCCCCCAGGACGACCGCTCGGGCGACACGCTTGTCGAACGCCTCGAAAATGCAGGCCACATCCTCGCCGATCGCGCGATCGTGGCTGACGATGTCGAGACCCTCGTTACCTGCCTCAACGCATGGGTCGACGATCCTCAAATCGATTGTATCGTCACCACCGGCGGCACCGGCGTGACGGGGCGCGACGTGACCCCCGAAGCGGTCGAGCGCGTCGCCGACAAGATGATCCCCGGCTTCGGCGAGTTGTTCCGGTGGCTAAGCTTCCAGTCGATCGGCACCTCGACTGTGCAATCGCGGGCATGCGCCGGCGTCGCACGCGGCACCTATATCTTCGCGCTCCCCGGTTCGACCGGCGCAGTGAAGGATGGCTGGGACGGGATCCTCAAGGACCAGCTCGATAGCCGGCACAAGCCCTGCAATTTCGTCGACCTGATGCCGCGCCTGCGCGAGCGCTAGGTCGAAAAGCCTGTCCTACAACGGTAAGTTCCTATAATGTTCCAAGCGCTCAATTGTGGAGCCGCTCTTTCGCATTGTCGCATCGCCACATCCTTAGACCGGCTCTTTAAGCCAGAATGCGGCTATGTCGCTTTCCCGGAACTTTCGGAACGTTCGCTCAGGCCACGTGATCCGATCAGCCCGCCGGTGTCGTGTCGCTGGTGCTGATCGGCGCGGTCTTGGTCGAAGCCTTGCCGCTGCGCTCATCAAGAAATTTGGCCAGCTCGGCGTCCATCACTGCGAACCAGTCGACCAGGTCGTCGAAATTCTTCTGCGTCATCCCGCCCACCGTGCTGACGTCGAGATATTCCGAAAGATCGCCGTCATCGTCGATCGCGACCTTGAGGAAGCGCTTGTGGGCGTTCCAGTCGTTGGTCAGCGCGGGCGAGAAATAATCCTGCTTCTTGTACCAGCTATAGAATTGGAGCGAGTTGCAGCCATCGTCGCCGCAATCGTAGAACTGGATCGAGAAATTCTGGCCGTTCGCCGCGCTGGCGATATAGGTGTCGCCCTTGCTGCTGGTCTTGATCTCGGCCCTGTAGCCCGCCTGCTGGAGCGCCTGCGCCACCGCTTCGGGCTTGCGCAGGTTGAGCAGCGGGTCCTCGGCCGGCTTGTCCGCCATCAGCGCGGCGGCCAGCAACACCCCCGGAAAGAGCACCATTTTCTGTCTTCCCCCATCACCTTAGTCCCGATTGATAGCAGACACCGTCGCTATCCCGCCAGTGGTTGCATCACCGCCAGTTCGTGACCATCGGGATCGCGAAAATGGAACCGACGGCCGCCCGGAAAGGCGAAGGTCGGCGTGGTGATCGTCCCGCCTGCCGCCCATACCGCTTCCTCGACCGCGTCGAGATCGTCGACCTCGATCACCGGCAAGGCCGCAATCGTCTTTTCGGTCGGGTCGGCCTGAAACCCGATATCGGTGTCGCCGCTTGTCGTGGCGGCATAGGTCGGGCCGAAATCGGCGAAATTCCACCCGAACGCGGCACCATAAAAGGTCTTTGCGGCCCCGGTGTCGGCAACCGGGAGTTCGAGATAATTGATCCGTGCGGGCATCATGGCCTCCTGTATATGTTCTTGATATGTTCTTACTGGCGCGCTATCTCCTGTCAATGGCGATCAAGCAACGCGCCGTGCGCGGCGCCACCCTCAACCGCGAGAGCGCACGCTTCAATCTGCCGCAAACCGAGGCCGATGGCGACTGGCTCGACGCGCGGGACAATATCGACGGCGCCCCGCCCCCGCTACGCACGACCGTGACGGTCGAAAAGCCCAGGACGATCCTCACCTTCAACGCGTCACCCGACATCGGATTCGACCGTTCGGTGAATCCCTACCGCGGCTGCGAACACGGCTGCATCTACTGTTTCGCGCGGCCGACCCACGCCTATCACGATCTGTCGCCGGGGCTCGATTTCGAGACCCGGCTGTTCGCCAAGCCCGATGGCCCCGCATTGCTGCGCGCGGCGCTGGCGAAGCACGGCTATGCCGTCCGCCCGATCGCCTTCGGCACCAATACCGATCCCTATCAGCCGATCGAGGCCAGATGGCGGATCACCCGCGGCTGCATCGATCTGCTCGCCGAGACGCAGCATCCGCTGACGATCACCACCAAATCGGATCGCGTGCTGCGCGATCTCGACCTGCTCGAACCGATGGCGCGCAAGCGGTTGGTGGCGGTGGTCGTATCGGTGACCTCGCTCGACCCACGGATCGCGATGACGCTCGAGCCTCGCGCGCCAGCGCCCGCGCGGCGGCTGGCGGCGGTGCGGCGGCTCGCCGATGCGGGGGTGCCGGTCTATGTGTCGATCGCGCCGATCGTGCCCGCGATCACCGACCATGAGATCGAGCATATCGTCGCGCGCGCCGCCGAAGCGGGCGCACGCGGCGCCTTCTTCCTGCCGGTGCGGCTGCCGCATGAGGTCGCGCCGCTGTTCCGCGCATGGCTGGCGACGCATTTCCCCGATCGCGCGGGCAAGGTGATGGCGATCATCCGCTCGATTCGCGGCGGTCGCGATAACGATCCCGATTTCTTCACCCGGATGCGCGGCCAGGGCGCATGGGCCGCGCTCATCCGCGCACGGTTCGCGATGGCGTGCAAGCGCTCGGGCCTCACCAACGAACGGATCGTCCTGCGCACCGATCTGTTTCGTCCGCCCGCAGGCGCACAAGGCGAATTGTTCTGACGCTCAGGCGGCGGCGAGGCCCCGCCCCTCGATCCTGATGACAGGCACGATCTCCTCCGCCCCCGCCGGCGGCAGGGTCAGCCGAAGCCCGGCATCGTCGCGATCGGTGGCAAGTGGCCCGCCACCGATCAGGCTTACGCGCTCGATTATGGCGTCCGGCAAAGCACGGCGCCCGAGCGCGGCGATCGTGACCGGTCCGGTCGGCCAGGCCAGCAGGATCGCATGGAGCGCGCCGTCTTTGGTCGTGAAGCGCACGTCGTGGCCGGTGAAGGGCTTGGCCTCGCCCTCGTTCATCACCCCTTTGGGCACCGCGGTCGGGCCCTCGCCAAAGACGTGCCACGGTCGCGAGCCGTAGATCGCCGCCTCACCGTTCCGCGCCATCCACCGGGTAATTCCCGCGACGATCTTCTCTTCCTCGCTGTCGATCGTGCCGTCGCCACGGACGGGAATCGACAGCAGCAGATTGCCGTTCTTGGCCACGACATCGCACAGGCGCTGGACCACCTGCTCGGCCGGGACGTAACTTTTCTGGTCGAAGCGCGCGCGATTATAGTGCCAATCACCGATGCACGTGCAGGTCTGCCATGGCTGGGGCCGCAGCTGATCGGAAAAGCCGCGCTCGACATCCTCGACCAACGCGCCGCGTTGATAATCGTCGAGCTTCTTGGCGGTGAGCACCACGTCGAGCGCGCCATCGGCACCGCGCCCCTGTGCGTAATAATGCGCGAGCGCCTCGATCCCATAGCTTCCGAATGGTGAACCACTATCGTCGAAATAAACCATGTCGGGCCGATATTTCTCGACCATATCCTTCTGCCGTGCGAGCCAGTTGGCGGCGAAGGCAGGATTGGCCGGGGGCGTGAATTCGATCCAGCGCCCGTCATGCACGTCGTGCCACGCGTTCATCGCATCGATCGAGGCGATGCCGTCGGGCGGCACGAAGCTGGGCCCGACATAGAGTTCCTGTGGATCGAGCCCGTCCCACCAGCGCCCTTTTCCGTCTGCACGGGTCAGCTTGAACGCGTCATAACGCTCACCGGCACGCGGGCCCTCGGCGTCGTAACCATAAGCGGTCTGCCACCAATGCCAGGCGTGCGAACTGTGGTTGCTGATTCCGAAGCGAAGCCCCGCGGCGCGCACCGCTTTCTCCCACGCGCCGACGATATCGCGCTTCGGCCCGACGCGCAGCGTGTTCCACGCGTGATGCGCGCTGTCGAACGCGTCGAGATTGTCGTGATGGCATCCCAGCGCCATGAAATAGCGGGCACCAGCGCGCTTGTAGAGGTCGACCAGCGCCTCGGGCTGCCAATGCTCGGCGTGCCAGCGGTTCTCGATCTCGAGGAAGCCGGTGTCCGCGGGGTGGCCGTAATGCGCGCGATGGTGCGCGTACATCGGATGGCCCTGGACGTACATCAGCCGTCCGTACCAATCGCCCGCTTCGGGCACGCATTGCGCGCTCCAATGCGCCCAGATGCCGAATTTGGCGTCGCGGAACCAGTCGGGAACCGAAAATGCGCCGCGCAGGCTCGACCAATTGGGCGATACGGGCGCCGCGGCGGCCGCGACGCCCGATGCGGCCATGCCGCCAAGCACGGCGCGTCTCGATAGCGATACCATGCCGCATCCGATCATGCGGCATGGCTCATGTCAACGCGTGTGGTTGGCCGTTATTGCGCGGTGAACACGCCGCAGGCGATGCGTGCGCCGCTGTTGCCGGCAGGATCGCTCTTGAGGTCATCGGCATCGGCATGGACGACGAACGCCGCCCCGTCGCTGTCAAGCAGCCCCGCCAGCGTCGCGCCGGGAATCGTCGCGCTGAGCGTTCCAGTGCCGTCGGCGGCGATGTCCATATTGGGCAGATCGCCCAGATGCGGCTTGGGCGATGCGGGATTGTTGACGCCATGATGGCTGTCGGCCGGGTTCCAATGGCCACCCGCCGTCTCGAACTTGGGTGCATCGCACTTGCCGGTGGTGTGGATGTGAACCCCGTGCGCGCCCGCCGGCAGGCCGACCGCGTTGAAGGTGAGGTTGAGCGCACCATCGGCCGCGGTCACCGTGGCGGTGCCTGCATCCTTGCCATCAGCGGTCTTGAGCAGGGCGATCGCGGTACCGCCCGCCGCCATCATGTTGCCATCGGCCATGTTGTCCATGCCGAGGTCGCTGCTCAGCGAGGCATCGTTCAGCGCGGCATCGTTGGTCGTCGCGGTCCCGCCCGAGCACGCCGCCAATGCCATCGCGAGCGCCGCTGCTCCCGTCGTTGCAATGAATCGCATCACTCTTCTCCCGTTATTGTTGTCACGCGTCGGTAAGCGAACCCGCCGATGGCGGCAGGGTTCCGCCCTAATTCTCGTCACCCATGCGCAGCGCGGCGATAAAGGCTTCCTGTGGAATGCTGACCGAGCCGTATTCGCGCATCCGCTTTTTGCCTTCCTTCTGCTTGTCGAGCAACTTGCGCTTGCGCGAGATATCGCCGCCATAGCATTTGGCGGTCACGTCCTTGCGCATCGCCGCGATCGTCTCGCGCGCGATCACCTTGCCGCCGATCGCCGCCTGGATCGGGATCTTGAACAGGTGGCGCGGAATCAAATCCTTCAGCCGCTCGCACATCCCCCTGCCCCGGCTTTCGGCGGTCGACCGGTGAACGATCATGCTCAGCGCATCGACCGGTTCGGCGTTGACGAGGATTCCCATCTTGACGAGATCGCCCTCGCGATAGCCGATCTGGTGGTAATCGAAGCTCGCATAGCCGCGGCTGATCGACTTGAGCCGGTCATAGAAATCGAACACCACTTCGTTGAGCGGCAGTTCGTACGTCACTTGTGCCCGATCGCCGACATAGGTCAGGTTTTTCTGGATGCCTCGGCGATCCTGGCAGAGCTTGAGGATCGCGCCGAGATATTCGTCGGGGCAGTAGATTACCGCTTGAATCCACGGCTCGGCGATCGTTTCGATCTTGTTGGGATCGGGCATGTCGGCCGGGTTGTGGAGTTCGATATGGCCCGCGCCATGCGTCAACTCGATCTGATACACCACCGAGGGAGCGGTGGTGATCAGATCGAGATCATATTCGCGCGTCAGCCGCTCCTGAATGATTTCGAGGTGCAGCAGACCCAGAAAACCGCAACGGAAGCCGAAACCGAGCGCGGCCGAGGTTTCCATCTCGAAGCTGAACGAGGCGTCGTTGAGTCGCAGCTTGCCGATCGATTCGCGCAATTTCTCGAAATCGGCGGCATCGACGGGGAAAAGCCCGCAAAACACCACCGGCTGAACCTGCTTGAACCCCGGCAGCGCTTCGGCCGCGGGCTTCTTCGCGTCGGTGATCGTATCGCCGACCGCGGTCTGCGCGACTTCCTTGATCTGCGCGGTGATGAAACCGATCTCGCCCGCGCCCAGTTCGCTGAGTTGCTCGATCTTGGGCCGCATACAACCGACCCGGTCGACCAGATGCGTCGTTCCGGTCTGCATGAACTTGATCTGCTGGCCCTTTTTGAGCGTGCCTTCCATCACCCGAACAAGGATGACGACGCCCAGATACGGGTCGTACCAGCTATCGACGAGCATCGCCTTGAGCGGCGCATCGCGATCGCCCTTGGGCGGCGGGATGCGCGTGACGATCGCTTCGAGCACCTCGGTGATGCCGAGCCCCGATTTGGCCGAGGTCAACACCGCGTCGGACGCGTCGAGCCCGATGATGTCCTCGATCTCGGCCTTGACCTTGTCGGGCTCGGCGGCGGGCAGATCGACCTTGTTGATGACGGGCACGATCTCATGGTCGTGCTCGATCGACTGGTAGACGTTGGCGAGCGTCTGCGCCTCCACTCCTTGCGCGGCATCGACAACGAGCAACGCGCCTTCGCACGCGGCAAGGCTGCGGCTGACTTCATAAGCGAAATCGACGTGCCCCGGCGTGTCCATCAGGTTGAGTTCGTAAACCTGGCCGTCGGTCGCGGTGTAGGCGAGCCGCACGGTCTGCGCCTTGATCGTGATCCCGCGCTCGCGCTCGATATCCATATTGTCGAGCACCTGCTCGCTCATCTCGCGCGCGGTCAGCCCGCCGGTCGCCTGGATCAGCCGGTCGGCAAGCGTCGACTTCCCATGGTCGATATGCGCGATAATGCTGAAATTTCTGATATTTTCGAGCGGAGTGGCCACGGATCGATTCTTGCCTGAATGAGGGGTGTCGCGCCGATAGCAGGCGCGCGCGGCTTTGCCAAAGCGTCAACGCGGCATCGCTGCCTTGCCTGCGCCTGCAAAAACGTAATTGATCTTACATTTTATACCTTGCCTTGCTACGCGAAACCCATCCCGGAAGCGCTAAAATAGGGTCGCCGATCTCGGATCGGTGAGGTGTGAACGGGGAGGACCCAACAACAAAGGTGGAATATGAAGATTTTAGCTATCAGCGCAGCCCTGGCGTCGCTGGCTTTTGGCGTATCCCCCGCCGAGGCACAATCATCGGGCCGCAAGGCGCAGGCACAGGGTACGCAGGAAATTCCGCGCTGCACGCGCAATCTCGGCACGATTGCGATCGTCGAGCCTGAGAACCAATGGTGGCGTGAGTTCAATCTCGGCTCACCGGAAGCGATTCTGAAGGTCTTCATCCAGCAATCGGGCTGCTTCCGGCTCGTCAATCGCGGCCGCTCGATGCAGAGCCGGGCGATGGAGCGCGCGCTTGCCGATCAGGGCGAATTGCAGGCGGGCTCGAATCTCGGTGGCGGGCAGGTCCGTGCCGCCGATTACTTCCTCGAACCCGATATCGTGTCGTCGAACAGCAATTCGGGCGGCAACAGCATCGGTGGCGCGCTGGGCGGCCTGCTCGGCGGGCGGGGCGTACTCGGCGGCATCGGTGCGGTGGCCGGCGGCATCAACATGAAGAAGAAGGAAGCCAACGTCACGCTGTCGATCGTCAACGCCCGGACCACCGAAGAGGAAGCGTTGACCGAGGGCTATGCCCGCAAGACCGACATCGGCTTCAGCGGCAGCGGCCGTGCGAACTGGTGGAGCGGCTTCGGCGCGGTCGGTGCCAGCGGCTACCAGAATACCGAGATCGGGCAGGTCATCGTCCTCGCCTATCTCGACGCGTACACCCGGCTGGTGACCCAACTCGGCGGCTTGCCGAGCAATGCCGCGGCGGCGGCGCCGGAAGCGCAATAACGCACGTTACGCCGGGCGGCAGTCGATACGCCGCCGCCCGGCACGACGCCCTTCCCACGCATCGCCGAGCCCGATAGACCTGTGTGGTCCAACGAGGGGAGGCTGCAATATGCGTCACGTCGCGGTGATCGGATCGGGGCCGGCGGGCTATTACACCGCAGAGGCCTGCCAGAAGACCTTCGGCGACGGCGTCCGCGTCGACATCATCGATCGCCTGCCGGTGCCTTTCGGCTTGATTCGATCCGGGGTCGCCCCCGATCACCAATCGATCAAGGGCGTATCGCGGCGCTACGAAAGCGTCGCGCTGACCGACAATGTCCGCTTCGTCGGCAACGTCACCGTCGGCAAGGACGTGACGATCGACGAACTCCACACGCTCTACGATGCGGTCGTGCTGGCAACCGGGGCGCCATCGGATCGCCCCCCTGACATTCCAGGCGCGGATCTGCCCGGAGTCATCGGCTCGGCCGCGTTCGTCGGCTGGTATAACGGCCATCCCGATTTCGCCGATCTGGCTCCCCCACTCGACGGGCCGGGGGTGGCGGTGATCGGCAACGGCAACGTCGCGCTCGACGTCGCACGCATCCTCGCCAAGACCAGAGCCGAGTTCGAGGGCTCCGACATCGTCGCCTATGCGCTCGATCAGCTCGACCGGCATACGATCGGCACGATCACGATTCTGGGCCGGCGCGGCCCGCACCAGATCGCGATGACTCCCAAGGAACTGGGCGAGCTTGGCCATCTGGAACGCGCGAGCCCGCGCGTCGACCCCGCCGACTTCCCGCCTGCCTTCAACGACGCGCTGCTCGAACCCGGCCAGCGCAAGTCGGTTGCGCTGCTGCGCGGCTTCGCCGCCGATCCGCAGGACAAGCCGATCGGCATCGTGTTCGATTTCTTCGCCCGGCCGGTGCGCTTCGAAGGCGATGCCAAAGTCGAACGCATCATCGTCGAGCGCACCCGGATCGATTCCGACGGCAATGCGGTGGGCACCGGCGAAACCTATGCCGTGCCCGCCGGGCTGGTGGTGAGTTGCATCGGCTATCGCACCCCGCCGATCGACGGCGTTCCCTACGATGCCGCGCTCGGCCGCTTCGCCAATCAGGATGGTCGGATCGCACCGGGGCTCTATGCGGTCGGCTGGGCCCGGCGTGGGCCATCGGGAACGATCGGCACCAACCGGCCCGATGGCTATGCGCTCGCCGAGCATCTCGCCAACGACCTGCCCGATGACGGCGGCAAGCAAGGCCGCACGGGGCTCGATGCGCTGCTCGCCGAACGTGGGGTCGATCTGGTCACCTTCCGCGATTGGCAGCGGATCGAGCAGGCCGAAATCGAGCGTGCCCGCGACGGTGCGCCGCGCGAAAAGTTCACCAGCATCGACGCCCTTCTGGGCGCGCGCGGCGCCGGATGAAATTGCGCCACCAACCCGCTTGCGCGCCTGCCTGGTCCTCGGTATAGGCGCGTCCAGCCGATCCACCCGCCCCGTTCTGGAGCGTGCGTGTATACTCCGTCGGGGAGTAGCTCAGCCTGGTAGAGCACTGCCTTCGGGAGGCAGGGGCCGGAGGTTCGAATCCTCTCTTCCCGACCATTATGCTGGCAATTCCACGCCATTACAGCGGCGGTCGCGGCGGCGCCCCGATCGAACGGGCAGCGCCAACGCTTCTGCAAGCAGGTGCACCGGGCCGGCCATAACGCTCACCCTATCGTGATCTCACCATCGCCGCCGCATCGTACGGCTCCGGTTGCGTCCTATCGAGGCGAAGATGCGTTTGCGGCGCCGTGGCAGAAGCAATAAAAAAGGGCGCCCCACGAAGGGGCACCCTCTTTTTCCATCAACTTCCGGGCCGAAGCCCGAAAAGCTTACTGGACGTTGGCGGCAGCCGCATCCGCAGCGTCGCGAACGTTGTCCGCGGCCGCATTGGCGTTGTCGGCAGCGTTCTCGAGCGTGTCGGCAACCACGGCGTTCGCGGTATCACCGGCAGCGGCTTCGAGGTTGTCGGCCGATGCTTCGAGGTTGTCGGCGACGACGTCCGCGTTGTTCTCAACCGCGTCCGCGGCCGGGTTGCTGTTGCACGCGGCCACGGTCATCAGGCCGGCGGCAGCGACGACAAAGGCAATCTTCTTCATCCGAATGCTCCCAAGAAAAAATAACGTTTCGCATCCGGCCCGTGCCGTCGCGAGGGGACCGCAAATAGCGCTCTTCACCCTCCCGTCAATCGCAAATTCATCTCAGCGTAATGTTTCGGCCATCGGTCTGCCTCATTTGCGCGGGGTTACGGCCCCGATTTCCTCAGGCGCATTGGCCACCACCGCAAGCATCGCCGTCCATGCCGCGACGTTCTGGCGAAGCTGTTCGGGATCGACCCGATCGAGCGTATCTTCGGGCGTGTGGTGCCAGTCGAAATAGCGCAACCCCGATTGATTGAGGTCGATCGCCGCCACTCCCCTGGCCATCATCGGTTCGACATCGGCGCCGTCGCCGCCAACCCCCGTTCCGCGCACGATGCCGAGCGGTGCGAGCGCCGTCTGAAGCCGGTCCGCGACAGTCGCCGCGCTAGCCGGCAGATTGGTCTCGAACCGCCAGACCCGATCGGCGCCGAAATCGGATTCGGCGGCAATCGCATGGCGTTCGTCGCCATGCGCTTTGGCATAGGCCTCGCCGCCGAACCCGCCGACTTCTTCCGCACCGAACCAGACCACCCGGATGGTACGCCGCGGCTGGCCCGCGGCCATGATCCGTTTGGCCGCGGCAGCCGTGATCGCGACCCCGGCGGCGTCGTCGATCGCCCCCGTGCCGAGATCCCAGCTATCGAGATGCCCGCCGATCAGCACGATCCCCGCATCGGGATCGCTGCCCGGAACCTCGGCGACCACATTGCCCGATTCATGGTTGCCGGTCTGGCGCGGTGTCAGCACCAGCTTGAGCGTGACAGGTTTGCCCCGCTTGACGATCCGCTCGAGATTTTCCGCATCGGCCACCGATAATGCGGCGGCCGGAATCGGCGTGACGCCATCGGGGAAATTGGTCGTCCCGGCGTGCGGTCCGCGCCCACGATCGGTGCCGATCGAGCGTATCACGATCGCCGCGGCGCCCTTTTTCGCCGCGATTCCCGGCCCCACGAAGCGGGCCACGCCGTACGCGCCGTAACTGCTGCCATCCTGGGTCGCCGCCATCGCGTGCGAGACAAAGGCGATCTTGCCCTTGAGGCTGCCTTCGGGCGCACGGACGAGATCGCCGAAGGTCGGGAAATACACGATCGGCGCGGTCAGGCCTGTCGCGGGCGTCGCCCCCGAATTGCCCAGGGCGGTCAGCCGCAAGGGCTGCGGAAAGGGCGACACGACCTCCGCGCGCTCCTCGCCGCGCACCCAGACCGGCATCTGATAGGTTTCGATGCGGACATTCTGAAAACCCAGCGCCTTGAGCTTGGCGGCGCCCCACGCGCGGGCACGCGCCTCGGCCTCGGTGCCTGCAAGGCGGGGCCCGATTTCGGTCGTCAGCCCCTCGACGATATCCCACGCGATGTCATCCTTGAGCGCCGCGTCGCGCAACGCCGCGACGTCAGCGGCTACCGGTGTGATCTGGCCGGCTGGCAGCGTCTGCGCGGCGGCGGGCGAAGCGATCACGGCGGCGATCGCGGACAAGGCGATTTTCATCATCGTTGCAGGCGTAACAAACGTCCGCGCGTTTGCCAACGCACCTGCCAATCGCTATGTGCGCGGCAACTTTCCCGCATCAGAACACGCAACGAGGTTTCCCCGGCCATGGCCGTCCAATATACCTATGTGATGAAGGGTCTGACCAAGACCTTCCCGGGCGCGAGCAAGCCCGTTCTCAACAACATTCATCTCCAGTTCCTGCCCTCGGCGAAGATCGCGATCATCGGCCCCAACGGCTCGGGCAAGTCGACGCTGATGAAGATCATGGGCGGGATCGATCCCGATTTCACCGGTGAGGCCTGGGCCGCCGAGGGGGTCAAGGTCGGTTATCTGCCGCAGGAACCGCAACTCAATCCGGACAAGACCGTGATCGAGAATGTGCGCGAGGGGGCCGGCCCGGTCGCCCAGATGGTCGAGCGCTTCAACGCGATCTCGGCCGAAATGGGCGATCCCAAGGACGATACCGATTTCGACGCGCTGATGGAGGAGATGGGCGATCTCCAGACCAAGATCGACGCGGTCGACGGCTGGAGTCTCGACAACCAACTCGAAATCGCGATGGAAGCGCTGCGCTGCCCGCCCGGCGATTCGCCGGTGACCAATCTGTCGGGCGGTGAAAAGCGGCGCGTCGCCTTGTGCAAGCTACTGCTCGAAAAGCCCGATATCCTGCTGCTCGACGAACCGACCAACCATCTCGACGCCGAAAGCGTCCAGTGGCTGGAGAATTTCCTCAAGGAATATACCGGCAACGTCATCCTCGTGACCCACGATCGCTATTTCCTCGATAACGTCGTCAATTGGGTGCTCGAGCTCGATCGTGGGCGTTATTACACCTACGAAGCCAATTATTCGGGCTATCTCGAAAAGAAGGCCAAGCGGCTCGAACAGGAGGAACGCGAGGAAGCCGGCAAGCAGAAGGCGATCCGCGACGAACTCGAATGGATGCGCCAGACCCCCAAGGCGCGCCAGACCAAGTCCAAGGCGCGCATCCGTGCGTTCGACGAACTGGTCGCCCGGCAGGAAAACCGCGTCGTCGGCAAGGCGCAGATCCTGATCCAGATCCCCGAGCGGCTCGGCAACAACGTGATCGAGGCCAAGGGCCTGTCCAAGGCCTATGGCGACAAATTGCTGTTCGAAAATCTCGATTTCAACCTGCCGCCGGGGGGGATCGTCGGCGTGATCGGCCCCAACGGCGCCGGTAAATCGACGCTGTTCAAGCTCATCACCGGGCAGGAACAGCCCGACAGCGGCGAGATCAAGGTCGGCTCGACCGTCAAGCTCGGCTATGTCGATCAGAGCCGCGACGATCTCAATCCCAACAACAATGTGTGGGAAGAGATTTCGGACAAGCTCGAAGTGTTTCGCTTCGGCAAGCAGGAACTGGGCACGCGGGCCTATGTCGGCGCGTTCAATTTCAAGGGCACCGATCAGCAGAAGAAGGTCGGTCAGCTTTCAGGCGGTGAGCGCAACCGCGTCCATATCGCCAAGATGCTCAAGCAGGGCGGCAACGTGCTGCTGCTCGACGAACCGACCAACGATCTCGACGTCGAGACGCTGCGCGCACTCGAAGAGGCGCTGGAAAGCTTCGCCGGCTGCGCGGTCGTCATCAGCCACGATCGCTTCTTCCTCGATCGCCTGTGCACGCACATCCTCGCGTTCGAGGGCGACAGCCATGTCGAATGGTTCGAGGGCAATTTCGAGGCGTATGAAGAGGACAAGCGCCGCCGCCTGGGTGACGCCGCCGATCGCCCGACGCGCCTCCAGTACAAGAAGCTGACGCGTTAGAGTGATTTCAAGCCAGATGGAATCATCTGGCGACTCGGAAATCACGGCAAACAAAAGATAATCTAGGGACGATCCGGTTCAATTAGAACCGGATCAGCTCTGATCGTTCGCGCGGGGCGGTTCCGGCCGCCCCGCGCCGCTCAGCCGCCGAAACGCTTGGTGAAACCCTTCCAGCCGGTATCCTCGGCGGGTTGGACATCGACGCGGTCGACCTGCGCCAGCCGCGGGCCCTGATGGCACGCCTCGACCAATACCGCGATCGCTTCCTCGTCGCCGGTCGCGAGGATTTCGACATCGCTGCCGTTGAGGTTCCGAACCCAGCCGCGCAACTTGAGATCGCGCGCCGCGCCCATCGTCCAGTTCCGATAGCCGACGCCCTGGACGCGACCTGTTACTAGGATACGCTGTGTTACCGTCATTTACTCTCTGTTCCACGAACCACGGCCGGCGACCCGCCCGGCGAGCAGACCCTAGCGGGCTGGCCAAAGCGCGGCAGACGACAGATGCTCCGTTCATCGTGATTTAAGCCGCTTCCGCCGTCAGGCGAGCCCTGACGGCGACGGACCGTTACGGAGCGTTTAGCGTACCCGTTTCACGAAGGTTTGACCATCGCGCCGTTCGGCCTGGAAATTGGGCACCGCCTCGATCAGTTCCGAAAGCCGCGAAAAACCATAGCTGCGGGCATCGAAGCTCGATCGGTTGCCCGCCCGGCGGCCGAGATCGGTCAGGCTGACGTATCCGCGCTCGTCACGCTTCGCCGCGTTATAGGCATCGATCAGCAGCTTGACGAGATCGGGCCCGATCGGTTCGTGCTTGCCGCGCGGTTCGTTCTCGCGCGCCGTGGCGGGCACGGATTCGGCCGCGGCAGCGCCCTCCCCCGCCTTGCCGAGCGCGGCGACATCGATGAAACGCGTGCACGCCTGTTTGAACGCCTCGGGCGTCTTGCTCGTGCCGAAGCCGTAAACCGGCAGCCCGTCCTGCCGGATGCGCATCGCGATCGGCATGAAATCGCTGTCCGACGACATGATCCCGAAGCCGTCGACGCGCCGCGTGTAGAGCAAATCCATCGCGTCGATCGTCATCTTCATGTCGGTCGCGTTCTTGCCCTTGGTCAGATCGAACTGCTGGTGCGGCTCGATCCCGTGCTTGAGCGTCAGATCGGCCCAGGTCTTGAGCGCCTGCTTGCGCCAATTGCCGTAAACGCGGCGGATGTTCACCGTGCCGAGTTCGGCGAGCACCGTCAGCACCGGGTCGAGCGCATGGGGTGAGGCGTTATCGGCATCGATCAGCAGCGCGATATTGCCGGCCTTGGTGTCGTTCGCCATCGCATGTCCTCAATCGTTCGGATAGGTAATCGCCATCACTTCATAGTCGCGCTCGCCCGCGGGCAGCGTCACCCGGCGGACATCGCCCACCGCCGCCCCGCGCAGCGCCCGCGCGATTGGCGCGTTCCAGCCGACCCGTCCGGCCCCGGCATCCGCCTCGTCGTCACCGATCAGCGTCAGCGTACGATGGTTGTCATCCTCGTCGGCGATCGTGACGGTGGCGCCGAAGAACACCCGCGCCTTGTCGGGTTGCCGCGCGGGATCGACCACCTTGGCCGCCTTCATCCGCCGGGCGAGCCAGCTCAGCCGCCGATCGATCTCGCGCAACCGCTTGCGGCCGTAGATATAATCGCCATTCTCGGAACGATCGCCATTGCCCGCCGCCCACGAAATCGTCTCGACGAGTTGCGGTCGTTCGGTCCCGAACAGCGCATCATATTCGGCCCGCAGTGCTGAAAAACCGGCAGGCGTCATGTAATTGGGGCGGTCCGTCATCCCGCCCTAGCCCGGCGTCGACTTGCCGAGGTACCAGCTCAACCGCGCCGGCCCGCGCGACCGCGCCCTGGCGGGCTCGAGTAGGTCGTAGACCACCGCATTCTCGAGCACCCGCTGGACGTAATTGCGCGTCTCGGTGAACGGGATCGCTTCGATCCACGCGATCATATCGACCGCCCCGGTGCGCGGATCGCCGTTCGCGGCCAGCCATTTGTTCACATTGCCCGGCCCGGCATTGTACGCCGCGACCGCCAGCGGATAGCTGCCGTAATTGGCGTACATCCGCTTGAAATAGGTCGAGCCGAGCTGGATGTTGTAGTCGGTATCGACCGTCAGCGACGACGGCTGATAATCGAGCCCGATCCGATTGGCGACCTCGCGCGCGGTGCCCGGCATCAACTGCATCAGCCCGCGCGCGCCGGCATGGCTCACCGCGGCGCGATCGAACTGGCTTTCCTGCCGCGCGATCGCATGGATCATCGTGAAATCGTCCTGATGGGCGCCCGGCAGCTTGACGCTGGGATAGCCCACCGCATTGTAATCGTTCGATCCGTCGGCGAGCATGTTGCGCCCCACCATCACGGCAAGATCGGGGCGAGCCAGCGTGCGCGACAATTCATCGGTCAGCCGGTGATCGGTCAGCGTTGCCGCATCGGCGGCGATCTGGCGCACGAACGCGGTCTGATCGTCGTGATCGCCCGCTTGCCCAAGAAACTGCGCCGCGCGCACGACCTCGCGATTGTAGAACGCCGCGCGGTCGGTCATCGGCACCGTCACCGCGGTCAACCGCTGCGGCGGCGCGAGCGGCTTGCCCAGCCGTTCGGCTGCAAGCTGGCCGTAAAAGGCATCGCCAAAGGCACTGGCGCGCGTGTAAAAGGCGTTCGCGGCCTCGGCATCGCCCGCCGCCTGCGCCGACCGCCCGGCCCAATACAGCCCCTTCGAGCGCGTATGCGCCGTGGGGAAGGGTTTGGCATAGCGATCGAACATCGCCTGCGCGTCGCGCGGCCGGTTGAGTTTGTCGAACGCGGCCCGCCCCGCGAGCCAGACCAGATCGGTGTAGCGATCCTTTTCGGCATAGGATTGCGCCTCGAGATCGACCCCGTCGGGGTAGGCATCGTCGACCTGGCTCGCAATCTGATAGGCCAGCAGATACTGGCCGTCCGCCGCCGCCGCCCGCGCATTGGTCAGCAATACCTTATACCATGCCGCCACCGACGCCGGCCGTTTGCTCAGCCGGTGCGGCTGGGCGAGCAGCGCGCGCGCCGCCGGGCTTTGCGAGGTATCGCGCAGCCACGACGCCCGATCGGCGATCAGCCCGGGATCGCGGCGCTGTTCATCGGAAAGCTGCCCCACCAGCATCGCCGCATCGGCCGTCTTGGTCTGGCAAGCGAGCCGCGCCGCGAACAGCGGCCGATTGGCAGGCGTCACCAGGGCGATCTGGCGCTGCGCGGCGGCGGTCGCGCCCTGCCACAGCAGCATGTCCATCCGCGCGTCCTGATCGGCGGGCGTCAGCGCGCTTGAAAAGCCGCCGATCACCTTGGCCTCGTCGACCGTCGCGAGCGACCCCGACACCCAGGCGTCGCGCGCGGCGGCAAGCGCGCCGGCGCGGTCGCCGGTCACCATCAGCGCTTCGGCAAAGCGCACCTTGCCCGCGTTCGAGAGCGGCGGATATTTCCGGAAGAAGGCGACCGCCGCGGCGGGCGACCAGCCGCCGGCGGGGTTCATCGCCTTTTCGGCCGCCCGGCGCATCGCGGTCTCGCCCGGCCAGCCAGGGTGCGCGGTCAGGAAAGCGGCATAGCTTTCAAACGGGAAATTGTCCGATTGCTGGAAACGCTTCCACTGCAGCAGCGCCTCGGCGAGCGGGTCCGCCGGGATATTGGCGGGCGCCGATTGCGGCATCACGCTGTTGAGCTGGGTGGCGTACCACCGCATCTGTTCGGGCGTAAGCTGGGCGGAAACCGCCGCACCCGACAAGGCGACGGCGAGCATGCTGATCTTCAACGCGGCTACCATGTGGACAGGCTATGCCATCCGCTCCTATTTGTCTCCACCCATCTTTACCTGAAACACGCCGAATCAAGAGCGATTCAGCGCCGAGGAGTTGCCATGTTCTCCGGTTCGATCCCTGCCCTCGTCACCCCTTTCGACGCATCGGGCGGCTTCGCGGAGAAAGCGTTTCGCGATCTCGTCGACTGGCAGATCGCCGAAGGATCGGCGGCCCTCGTCCCGTGCGGCACCACCGGCGAAGCCGCGACGATGCCCAAGGACGAGCATTTCCGCGTGGTACGCACCTGCGTCGATCAGGCGAACGGCCGCGTGCTCGTCCTCGCGGGCGCGGGCTCGAACGACACGCGCGTCGCGATCGACAACATCAAGGCCGCGAAAGAAGCCGGCGCCGATGCCGCGCTGATGGTGCCGCCTTATTACAACCGCCCCAATCAGGACGGCATCTTCCGCCATTTCGAGGCTGTGGTCGGCGCCTGCGATCTGCCGATCGTGCTCTATAACGTCCCCGGCCGCACCGTGACCGACATCGCCGTCGAGACGATCGGGCGGCTCGCGCACGCCTTTCCCACGATTGTCGGCATCAAGGACGCCACCGGCGCGCTCGCCCGCGTCTCGGCGCAGCGCGCAGCGGCGGGCGCCGATTTCTGCCAGCTTTCAGGCAACGATGATACCGCTCTGGGCTTCATGGCGATGGGCGGCAAGGGCTGCGTCTCGGTGACCGCCAATGTCGCGCCGCGGCTGTGCGCCGATTTCCAGGCGGCGTGCGCCACAGGCGATTACGCCAGGGCACTCGCCTTGCAGGACACGCTCTACCCGCTCCACCATGCGCTGTTCACCGATGCCTCGCCGGGGCCGGTCAAATACGCGATGACGCGCGTGCGTCCCGGCTTTCCCGAGACGCTGCGCCTGCCGATGACATGGCCGGGCGAGGCAAGCCGAAAGGCCGTGGACGCGGCGCTCGACCATGCCGGGCTGATCTGATCCCGCCCCCGGCGCAAGCCGGGGCATCGCCGCATCGGTCGCGACCCGGCTTTTTTCGGCTTATCCCGGCATCAACGCCGGCCTGCGCCGGGGCGAGGGCGTTTGTGATGCTGTCGCCCCTTCCCTATCGGGCGCGCGGCCTCTACATCCCGCCTCCCATGTCCCGCCCGAAACCCGCCACCTTCGACAAAGTGAAAACCGTCGCCGAGAACCGGCGCGCACGGTTCGATTATGCGATCGAGACCGTCTACGAGGCGGGAATCGCGCTTACCGGCACCGAGGTGAAGTCGCTGCGCTTCGGCGAAGGTTCGATCGCCGAGAGCTACGCCGAGGTGAAGGGCAGCGAGGTATGGCTGGTCAACTCGAACATTCCCGAGTTCAGCCACGGCAACCGCTTCAACCACGAACCCCGGCGGCCACGCAAGCTGCTGCTCCACGAACGCGAGATCAATAAATTGCACGGTGCCGTGGCGCGGGAGGGGATGACGCTGGTGCCGCTGTCGATCTTCTTCAACGCCCGCGGCCGTGCCAAGGTCGAACTGGCGCTCGCCAAGGGCAAGAAGGCGCACGACAAGCGCGAGACGATCAAGGAACGCGACTGGAAACGCGAACAGGGCCGGCTGCTGCGCGATCGCGGCTGAGCCGATCTCGCCGGCCACGGCGAGATCATTGCATTCGTTACAAGTTTGACTGCGCGTATCGTCCGGCTAAGACACGGCATCACTCTCTGTAGCCAGGATGTCCCATGCGCCACTCGCTGATCGTCACCTCCCTGCTCGCCACCGCCGCGATCGCAACCTTCGCCGGTGCGCAAACCGCGCCCGCCGAAAACCCGCTCGCCAAGGCGGCGATCGGCCCGGTCCAGCCCGCCACCGCGAATCACGCGCAACTCGGCGATTTCGGGATCGACCGCGCGGGGATGGCAACGAGCGTCATGCCCGGCGACGATTTCTACCGCTACGTCAACGGCATTTGGCAGGACAAAACGACGATTCCGGCCGATCGATCGAGCTACGGCATGTTCCACGCGCTTCAGGATCTCTCGCTCGACCGTACCAAGGGCATCCTTGAGGCGGCGCAACAGCAGCCGGGCTCGAAGATCGGCGATTTCTATGCGAGCTTCATGGACGAGGCGGCGGTCAACGCGAAGGGGGTCGCGCCCGTCAAACCGTGGCTCGCGGCGATCAAGGCAGCCGGCGACAAGACCGCGCTGGCCACCGAGATGGCCAGGCTGGCAAGGATCGGCGTCGGTGGCCTGGTCACACTTCGCATCGGCCAGGACGACAAGCATCCCGATCGGTACATCGCGACGATGTATCAGGCGGGGCTGGGGATGCCCGACCGCGATTATTATCTGAAGGACAGCCCCGAACTCGACGCGACGCGCACCGCCTATAAGGCATATCTCGCCAAGATGCTCACGCTCGCGGGTGAGGCCAACGCCGCGGCACGCGCCGATGCGGTCTATGCCTTCGAGAAGGCCCTCGCGACCGCGCATTGGGACAATGTGAAGACCCGCGACGCCGACCTCAATTACAACATCTGGAAACCCGCCGACTTCGCCGGTCAGGCGGGCGGTTTCCCATGGCAAGCCTATCTCGCCGCCGCCGGAATCGATGGTCAGGCGGCGTATCTCGTCGGCCAGCCCAGCGCGGTCGCGGGCGAAGCCAAAGCCTTCGCGGCGGCACCGCTTGCGGTGCTCAAGGATTATGTGACGCTCAAGCTGCTCAACAGCTACGCCTCATATCTGTCCAAACCGTTCGACGATGCCCATTTCGCCTTCTACGGCACCGCGCTGTCGGGTACGCCCGAGCAACAGCTGCGCTGGAAGCGCGGCGTGTCGACCGTCAGCGGCAATATGGGCGAGGAGATTGGCAAGGTCTATGTCGCGAAATATTTTCCGCCTGAAGCCAAGGCCGCCGTCGATCAACTGGTGAAGAACCTCATCGCGGCGATGGGCGCGCGGATCGACAAGCTCGACTGGATGGCACCCGAAACCAAAGCCAAGGCGCACGAAAAGCTCGCCGCTTTCACTCCCAAGCTCGGCTACCCCGATACGTGGCGCGATTATTCGGCGCTCCAGATCAAGCGTGACGACCTCGTCGGCAATGTCGCCCGCGCGCGCGGGTTTGAATATCAGCGCAAGCTCAACCATCTCGGCCAGCCGATCGATCGCGGCGAGTGGTTCATGACGCCGATGACGATCAACGCCTATGCCAACCCGACGATGAACGAGATCGTCTTTCCGGCCGCGATCCTGCAACCGCCCTTCTTCGATCCCAAGGCCGATCCGGCGGTCAATTACGGCGGCATCGGCGCGGTGATCGGGCACGAGATCAGCCACCATTTCGACGATCAGGGCCGCAAGTATGACAAGAACGGCGCGCTCGCCGATTGGTGGACGCCGCAGGATGTCACGCGCTTCAAGGTGTTCACCGACAAGCTCGTGGCGCAATATGACGCCTATGAACCGCTGCCGGGGCTCCATGTGAAGGGCGGGCTGACGCTGGGCGAGAATATCGCCGACCTTGCCGGGCTGACGGTCGCGATCGATGCCTATCATCGCTCGCTGGACGGCAAGCCCGCGCCGGTGCTCGACGGCACGACCGGCGATCAGCGCTTCTACGAAGGCTGGGCGCAGGTGTGGCGGACCAAATATCGCGAACCCGCGCTGCGCGCACAATTGCTCGCCGACGAACATGCGCCGGGCGAGCAGCGCGCGGCGACGGTACGCAATCTCGATCCCTGGTATCAGGCGTTCGACGTCAAGCCGGGGCAGAAGATGTACCTCGCGCCCGCGGAGCGCGTCCGGATCTGGTGAAGCACCTAACCTGACCGCAGCAAGGCGACCCCCGCATCGCGCTCGAACAGATAGAGCGCGGTGCGGGCGGCCTGGCCACGGTCGCCGGCGAGCCCCCCGTCGCGATCGATCAGCAGGCGCGCATCGTCGGTCGCGACCGGCAGGAACGTCCCCAGCATCTCGGCATCGGCGAGCCGGAACATCGCTTCGCCCGATTGCCGCGTGCCCAACAATTCACCGCTCCCGCGCAGCCGAAGATCCTCCTCGGCGATGCGGAAGCCGTCATTGGTATCGCGCAGCAGCGCCAGCCGCGCGCGCGCGGTCTCGCTCAACTGGCCACCACGGATGAGCAGGCAGTTTGAGGCTCCGCTCCCCCGCCCCACGCGGCCGCGCAACTGGTGAAGTTGGGCAAGGCCGAAGCGATCGGCATGTTCGATCACGATCAGCGTCGCGTTGGGCACATCGACCCCGACCTCGATCACCGTGGTCGCGACAAGCACCCCAATCCGGCCCCCGGCGAATGCCTCCATCACCGCGTCCTTCTCGGGCCCTTTCATCCGCCCGTGGACGAGTCCGATCCTGTCCCCGAAGCGCGCGCGCAGCGTCGCGGCGCGATCCTCGGCGGCGGCAAGGTCCGATTTCTCGCTCTCCTCGACCAACGGGCATACCCAATAGGCCTGCCCACCGGTGGCGATGTGGCGGCCAAGCGCCTCGACGACATCGCCCAGCCGGTCTTCGGAAATGACGCGCGTCTCGATCGGTTGTCGGCCCGGCGGCATCTCGTCGAGCCGGCTCTGATCCATCTCGCCATATTGCGCCAGCGTCAGCGTGCGCGGGATCGGGGTTGCGGTCATCGCCAGCAGATGCGGCGGATGCTCGGCCTTTTGCGTCAGCAGCATCCGCTGCGCGACGCCGAAGCGATGCTGCTCATCGACCACGATCAGCCCCAAAGATTTATACGTCACCGCGCTCTGGAAAATCGCATGGGTGCCAATCAGAATGTCGATCGAGCCATCGGCCAGCCCCATGAGCGTGGCCTCGCGCGCCCGGCCCTTGTCGCGCCCGGTGAGGATCGCGAGGTTGATCGGCAGCCCTGCCAGCAGGTTGCGCAACGTTTCATAATGCTGGCGCGCGAGGATTTCGGTCGGCGCGAGAAACGCCGCCTGTGCACCCGCCTCGACCGCGATCAGCATCGCGCACGCCGCGACCAGCGTCTTGCCCGAGCCGACATCGCCCTGAAGCAGCCGGAGCATGGGTTGCGCCTGCGCCAGATCGCCTTCGATCTCGGCGATCGACCGCGCCTGTGCGCCCGTGGGCGCATAAGGCAAGGCGAGCATCGCGCGCAGCCGCCCGTCGCCGGCCAGCGCGCGTCCTTTGCGCGATCGCGATGCCGCCCGCACGAGCATCAGCGCGAGCTGGTTGGCGAACACCTCGTCATAAGCGAGCCGTCCCCGCGCCTTGGCATCGGACGGATCGGCGTGAATCCGCGTCAGCGCGTCACGCCAGTCGGGCCAGCCATGACGGTCTTTCAGTCCCGGCTCGATCCATTCGGGCAATTCGGGCGCGCGCTCGACCGCCGCGCGCGCGAGTTGCCCCATCCGCTTCGCGGTCAATCCTTCGGACAGCGGATAGATCGCCTCGCGCTCGGGCTGGTCGGCGGCCTCCTCGGGCGCGAGCACATAGTCCGGATGGACGATCTGCAATTCCTGCCCATATTGTTCGAGCCGCCCCGACACGCGGCGCGCCTCGCCCAGCGGAAGCAATTTTTTCACCCAGCCCGAGCTGCCGCCGAAATAGACGAGACTCACGGCATTGCCGTGCGCGTCGGTGGCATGAACGCGCGTCGGCCCCCGCCCCGCGCTCACGCGATAATCGATCGGTGTCAGTGTGATCGCGATCGTGCGACCGACATCCACGGCATCGAGATCGTCACGCGGCACGCGATCGACGAATCCCGTCGGCAGATGAAACGCCGCGTCGAGCACGCGCGCGATCCCCAGCCGATCGAGCGGCTTGGCGAGGCCGGGCCCCACGCCCTTCAGCGCGGTGATCTCGGCGAACAGCGGATTGAGGATTTGTGGCCGCATGACTATCACCACGCTCTACCCTGAGCCGACGGTTGCCGCCAGCGCCCGCCGGTGCTTTGCCCATGGAACCCAGATGAATCGAGACCATCGTCTTAAACGCCTCCGTTTCCGCGCCTGGCATCGCGGCACCAAAGAAGCCGACCTGCTGATCGGCGGCTTCTTCGACGCCCATAGTGCAAGCTGGAACGACGAACAGATCGCCTGGTACGAGATTTTGCTCGAGGAGCAGGATGTCGACATCATGGGCTGGGCGATCGGCTCGATCGCGGTGCCGTCGCAATTCGACGGGCCGATGATGGCACAGATGAAAGCCATGGGCTACGTGCCCATCGCCGAATGACACTTCGCCTTCCCGACCCACTCGGGAGGGCGGCCCCCGTCACGATCACGAACCCTATGGCTTTGGCGGCACCCCGGATGCCCGAACAAGTCCGGCATGACGAGTAATTGATGCCCGATCTATCGAAAATCCTTGCCGCCAAACAACCGCTGACGCTGTCCGGCACCCCCACCGGCTTCCTCCCCTGGTTGCTCGCCGACCTGGCACGCGCGGCGCACACACGCGCCGTTTTCATCGCTGCCGACGAGGGCGAGATGCGTGCGATGGCAGCGACCGCGGCGTGGTTCGCGCCCGAGCTCGACGTATTTTCCTATCCCGCCTGGGATTGCCTTCCTTACGACCGTGCCTCGCCCACGCTCGGGGTGATGGCCGAGCGGCTGGCCGCGCTCCATCGGCTCCAGCAACCCGCCAACGGGCCGCAATTGCTGGTCACGACCGCGAATGCGGTCGGCCAGCGGACGCTGACGCCCTTTCGTATCCGTCAGTTCGTCGCCAGACTCGCGCCCGGCGAGCGGATCGGGCGTGATCGGCTCGCCGAACTGCTGCAGGCGAACGGCTATGTCCGCGTCGATACCGTTGCCGATTCGGGCGAATTTGCGGTGCGTGGCGGGTTGGTCGATCTGTTTCCGAGCGGCGAGGATCATGCGCTGCGGCTCGATTTCTTCGGCGACCAGATCGAGAGCGTCCGCACCTTCGATCCCGGCGACCAGCGCACCACCGGCCGGGTCGATGGCTTCACCCTGCTCCCGGCATCCGAAGCGCTGCTCGACGAGGACAGCATCAAGCGCTTTCGCAGCCGCTACCGCGAGCGCTTTGGCGCCACCGCGACCGGCGATCCGCTTTATCAGGCGATTTCCGACGGGCGCCGGCTCGCTGGGATGGAGCATTGGCTGCCGCTGTTCGAAGACAAGATGGCGACGCTGTTCGACCATCTAGACCCCGGCACAATCGTCGTCCGTGCCCCTGGCGTTCCTGCCGCCGACGAAGGCCGATTCGAGGCGATCATCGATTACCACGCCAACCGTGTGCGTGCGCAATCGAGCAATCCCGGCAGCTATCGCCCGCTCCCCGCCGATACGCTCTATCTGACCGCCGAGGAAACCGCGGCCCGGATCGCCGCCACGCCCGCGCACCTCGCAACACCCTTCCACGAACCCGAAAGCACGACGGTACTCGATTTCGCGGTCGACAACGCGCGCGACTTCACGCCCGAACGCGCGAGCGGCGCCAATATCTATGAAGCCGTCGCCAAGCATCTGGCGGTGCTGTGCAAGAACGGCACCAAGACCATCCTTGCCAGCTATTCGATCGGTGCGCGCGAGCGCCTGACGGGGCTGCTCGCCGAACACGGCCTCAAGAATGCGCGCCACGCCGATAGCTGGCACGAGGCGCTGGGCAAGGCCGACACGCATGTCGCGCTGATCGTGCTGCCGCTCGATCATGGCTTCACCACACCCGATATCGCCTTGCTCACCGAGCAGGACATGCTCGGTGATCGCCTCGTGCGCCGGGCCAAGCGGCGCAAATCGGCCGATGCCTTCCTCGCCGAATTGGCGACGCTCACGCCCGGCGATCTCGTCGTCCATCTCGATCACGGGATCGGTCGGTACGAGGGGCTGACCTCGATTCCCGTCGGCACCAGCCCGCATGATTGCGTCGCGCTGCAATATGCGGGCGGCGACAAGCTCTATGTGCCGGTCGAGAATATCGACGTGCTGTCGCGCTACGGCTCGAGCGAGGAAAGCGCGAGCCTCGATCGGCTTGGCGGCGAGGCATGGCAGCGGCGCAAAAGCCGGATGAAGGAGCGCATCCGCGAGATCGCCGGCGAGTTGATCGCGATCGCCGCCGAGCGAGCGCTGCGCCCCGGCGAGGTCGCCGAGCCCGACACGCAGGGCTATGCCGCTTTCGTCGATCGCTTCCCCTTCGCCGAAACCGACGATCAGGATCGGGCGATTGCCGACGTGCTCGCCGATCTCGCCGCAGCGCGGCCGATGGACCGGCTGATCGTCGGCGACGTCGGCTTCGGCAAGACCGAGGTCGCGCTGCGCGCCGCCTTCGTCGCCGCCATGGCGGGGATGCAGGTCGCGATCGTCTGCCCGACGACCTTGCTCGCACGCCAGCATTATCAGAATTTTGTCACGCGCTTCGAAGGGTTCCCGTTAAAGATCGGTCGCCTCTCGCGCCTTGTGCCCGCCAATGAGGCGAAGGCGACGCGCGAGGGATTGGCCGATGGAACGATCGATATCGTCGTCGGCACGCACGCGGTGCTCGGCAAATCGCTGGCGTTCAAGCGGCTCGGGCTGGTCGTGGTCGACGAGGAGCAGCGCTTCGGCGTCACCCATAAGGAGCGATTAAAAGCGCTCAAGCACGATGTCCACGTGCTCACGCTCACCGCCACGCCGATTCCGCGCACCTTGCAGATGGCGATGTCGGGGCTGCGCGAGCTATCGGTGATCCAGACCCCGCCAGTCGATCGGCTCGCGGTCAGAACCTATGTGATGCCGTGGGACCCGGTGGTGATGCGCGAGGCGTTGCTGCGCGAGCATTATCGCGGCGGACAGAGCTTCATCGTCACCCCGCGCCTCGCCGATCTACCCGACCTCGAGGAATTCCTGCGTGAGCAGGTGCCCGAGGTGCGCTACATCATCGCCCATGGGCAGATGGCGCCGAGCCAGGTCGAGGAACGCATGTCAGCCTTTTACGACCGGCATTACGACGTCCTCGTCTCGACCACGATCGTCGAAAGCGGGCTCGACATCCCTTCGGCCAATACGATGATCATCAACCGTGCCGATCGCTTCGGCATGGCGCAGCTTTACCAGCTTCGCGGGCGGGTCGGACGCGCCAAGACGCGCGCTTACGCGTATCTGACGACCACGCCCGACCGGCTGATGAGCGAAGGGGCCGAAAAGCGCCTCAAGGTATTGTCCGATCTCGACAGCCTTGGTGCGGGGTTCCAGCTCGCGAGCCACGATCTCGATATTCGCGGCGCGGGCAATCTGCTCGGCGACGAGCAATCGGGACATATCAAGGAGGTCGGCTACGAACTCTACCAGTCGATGCTCGAAGAGGCGATCCTTGAGGCCAAAGCCGGTGGCCTCCTCGAGCGACCGCGCGATTTCTCGCCGCAGATCACGGTCGACGCACCGATCCTGATCCCCGACGATTACGTCCCAGATCTCGATCTGCGGATGGGGCTCTACCGCCGCCTTAATGAGGTCGAGGACAAGGCCGGACTCGAGGCCTTCGCCGCCGAGATGATCGATCGTTTCGGCAAGCTCCCCGATCCGACCGAGAATCTGATCCGCCTGATCGAGATCAAGCAGAACGCCAAAAAGGCGTGCATCGCGCGGATCGAACTGGGGCCGCGTGGTGCCCTGGTCTCGTTCCACGACGATACGCCGCGCAATATCGAGGGTCTGCTCGGTTATGTGGCGCGGCTTGAGGGCGTCGCCAAGCTGCGGCCCGACAGCAAGCTCGTCATCACCAAGGTATGGAACGACCCCAAGAGCCGCCTCAACGGCGCATTGCAATTGTCGAAGGGGCTGGCGAAGGCGATGGGGTGAGGGCGCGCTCCCGCGCCCTTTTTTGCGTACCGCTCGTCACGGGACCAACGCGCCCCGAACGCCAGCGCTTGCGGATGGCTGGATGCCGGAACACGTCCGGCATGACGAAAAGAAAAAGGGCGCCGATCCCGTGAGATCGGCGCCCTCTTATCTTTCGCGCGATAACGCTGCGATAATGCCTACGCCGCGTCGCCGGCCTTTTCCTTCTTGGCATAGACGCGGATCGGCTCCTTGCGGCCCTCGATCACATCCTTGTCGATCATCACCTCATCGACGCCGTCCATACCCGGCAGTTCGAACATCGTATCGAGCAGGATGCTTTCGAGGATCGAGCGCAACCCGCGCGCACCGGTCTTACGATCGATCGCCTTCCGGGCCACCGCGACCATCGCGTCGTCGGTAAAACCGAGGCCAACCGATTCGAGGTCGAACAGCTTCTGATATTGCTTGACCAGCGCATTCTTGGGCTGGGTCAGAATCTTGACCAGCGCGTCGATATCGAGATCCTCGAGGGTCGCGATGACTGGCAGACGGCCGACGAATTCGGGGATCAGCCCGAATTTGAGCAGATCCTCGGGCTCGACCGACTTGAGCACTTCGCCGGTGCGGCGCTCCTCGGGCGACGCGACAAACGCGCCGAACCCGATCGACTTGCCCTGCAGGCGATCGCCGATGATCTTTTCGAGCCCCGAGAAGGCGCCGCCACAGATGAATAGAATGTTGGTCGTGTCGACCTGGAGGAATTCCTGTTGCGGATGCTTGCGGCCACCCTGCGGCGGCACGCTGGCAACGGTGCCCTCCATCATCTTGAGCAATGCCTGCTGGACGCCCTCGCCCGACACATCACGCGTGATCGAAGGATTTTCGGCCTTGCGGCTGATCTTGTCGATCTCGTCGATATAGACGATGCCGCGCTGCGCCCGCTCGACGTTGTAATCCGATGCCTGGAGCAGCTTGAGGATGATGTTCTCGACATCCTCGCCGACATAACCGGCCTCGGTCAGCGTCGTTGCATCGGCCATCGTGAACGGCACGTCGAGGATGCGCGCCAGCGTCTGCGCGAGCAGCGTCTTGCCGCAGCCGGTGGGGCCGACGAGCAGGATATTCGACTTGGCGAGTTCGACATCGGCCCCCTTGGCGCCGTGGTTCAACCGCTTGTAATGGTTGTGCACCGCCACCGAGAGCACACGCTTGGCCTGCTTCTGCCCGATGACGTAATCGTCGAGCACGTCGCAGATTTCCTGCGGCGTGGGGACGCCGCCGTCCTTCTTCGAGACTAGCGCGGACTTCGTTTCCTCGCGGATGATGTCGTTGCACAGTTCGACGCATTCATCGCAGATGAACACCGTCGGCCCGGCAATCAGCTTGCGCACCTCATGCTGCGATTTACCGCAGAACGAGCAATAGAGCGTGCTCTTCGAGTCGCCGCCGCTGAGTTTCGTCATTCAATCCATCCTTGCGCCGGTTACAGGGCGCGTTCGAGCGGCCGCTATCGTAGCGGCCACATTCAAAGCTACAATCACCAAAATGTCGTTACGCCTTGTCGCTCGGCAGCTTCGCGACGTCCGACGCCTCGTCGGCAGGCTGCGGCCGCTTGTCGAATACCTCGTCGATCAGCCCGAATTCCTTGGCCTCGTCCGACGACATGAACTTGTCGCGATCCATCGCCTTTTCGATCTGCTCGATCGGCTTGCCGGTATAATGAGCATAGAGCTCGTTCATCCGCGCACGAATACGCAGAATTTCCCTGGCCTGAATCTCGATGTCCGAGGCCATGCCCTGCGCCCCGCCCGAAGGCTGGTGGATCATGATCCGCGCATTGGTGAGCGCCACGCGCATCCCCGGCTCGCCTGCCGCGAGAAGGAAGCTGCCCATCGACGCGGCCTGGCCGATGCACACCGTCCCGACGCGCGGGCGGATGTACTGCATCGTGTCATGGATCGCCATGCCCGCCGTGACCACACCGCCCGGCGAGTTGATGTACATATAGATGTCCTTCTTGGGGTTTTCGGACTCCAGGAAGAGCAACTGCGCGGTGATCAGCGAGGCCATCTGGTCCTCGACGCCGCCGGTGACGAACACGATCCGCTCGCGCAGCAGTCGCGAAAAAATGTCGAAGCTGCGCTCGCCGCGATTCGATTGCTCGATCACGATCGGCACGAGCCCTGCACTGGTCTGCCGCAGGCCGACGCCGGCCTGGGCGAGAGGATTCGCGAAATCGCCGGTTTCAAACGGATTGTGCATGGAGAATCTCAGGTCCTTATGCCCTATGGAGTGCCTACATCGGCGCTGGCGCGAGTGAGTTCAACCCCCGCCTTCTGGTGCGCGGTGGGCGAGGTAGGCGAGCCGCCGCACCTCGCGCCGGCCCCGCACCACCGTGTCGAGGATCAACCCCGCGAAGACGTTGAGAAAGGCGAGGATCATCAGCCCCGTTGCCAGCATCGCGGTGGGCAGGCGCGGCACCAGATGGGTATGCAGATACGTCACCGCCAGCGGCGCGGCGAGGATGATCGCCGCCAGTGCAAACAGCAGCCCGATCATGCCGAAGAACAGCATCGGCCGTTCGATCCGATAGAGGCTGACGATCGTGCGCAGGATGCGCAGGCCGTCGCCATAGGTGGACAGCTTCGATTCGGAGCCCTCGGGCCGCGCGAAATAGGGAGTGTCGATCTCGGCAACGGGCATCTTGAGTTCGAGCGCATGGACGCTGATCTCGGTCTCAATCTCGAACCCGGTCGACAGCACCGGGAAACTCTTGACGAACCGCCGCGAGAACACGCGATACCCCGACAGAATGTCGCCAAAGCTGCGCCCGAACAGCCGCGCGAGCATCCCCGTGAGCAGCTTGTTGCCGAACCGGTGTCCGCGCCGATACGCCTCGGCCGCCTCGCCGACGCGGCTGCCGACCACCATATCGAGTTGCTCATCGAGCAATCGCGCGATCAGCATGGGCGCCGAGGCGGCATCGTAGGTCGCGTCGCCATCGGCCATGACGTAGAGGTCGGCGTCGACATCGGCGAACATGCGGCGGACGACATGGCCCTTGCCCTGCATTCGCTCGGTGCGGACGATCACACCTGCCTCGCGGGCGACGGCGATCGTACCGTCACTGCTGTTATTGTCGTAAACGTAGATTTCCGCCTGCGGTAGCGCCGCGCGGAAACCGGCGATCGTCTGCCGAATCGCGGCTTCCTCATTATAGCAGGGCAGCAGGACTGCGATTCTGAGCGCGTTGGTTCCCGGCATTGACCCTGTTCCCGTCCTCCCCGCCAAGGCGGGGCTCCCATCTGCTGTGCTCAATACCGGCACACCGGTAAAGGCTTCGTCAGGAAAGGAGGCCCCGCCTCTGCGGATTGACGTACGTTAGTCGGCCTTCTTCGCCGGGGTCTTTTTGGCTGCCGGCTTCTTCGCGGCCGGTGCCTTCTTCGGCGCGGCGTCCTTCACCGGAGCCTCGGTTTTCGCCTTCGTGGCCGGCTTCTTGGCCGGCGCGTCGTCCTTCGACGGCGCAGCCTTGGTCGCCGCTTTCTTCACGGGCTCGTCAGTCTTGGCTGTCGCCTTCTTGGCAGCAGCCTTCTTTGCCGCCGAGGGTTTGCCCGGCTTATGGTTGTCGTGATCGTGGGTATGGGTGCCCGTCGAGAAACCCTCCTCCGATTCGATCGCGGCTTCGATTTCCTCGCGAGTTACGTCGCGATCGGTGATTTCCGCCTTTTCAAACAGGAAATCGACGACCTTGTCCTCATACAGCGGCGCGCGCAGCTGGGCCGCCGCCATCGGCTCCTGCTGAACATATTGGATGAAGCGCTCGCGATCCTCGGGGCCATATTGCTGCGCGGCCTGCATGATCAGGCGGCTCATTTCCTGCTGGGTCACTTCGACGCCATTCGCCTGGCCAATTTCGGAGAGCAGCAGCCCCAGCCGCACGCGGCGCTCGGCGATCGCACGATATTCGTCGCGCTCGGCTTCCATTTCGGCCAGCGCGGCCTTGGGATCTTCCTCGTGACTCGCCTCATGCTCGAGCTGCGCCCAGATCTGCTGGAATTCGGCCTCGACCATCGACGGCGGCACCGGGAAATCATGGCCCGCGGCGAGCTGATCGAGCAGCTTGCGCTTCATATGCGTGCGCGTGAGATTGTTGTGCTCCTGCTCGATCTGGCCCTTGAGCAAGCCCTTCAACTGATCGAGGCTTTCGAGCCCGAGCGAGGTCGCGAGTTCCTCGTCGATCACCGCATCCCTGGCGGTGCGGATCGTCTTGATCGTCAGATCGAACGTCGCCGGCTTACCCTTGAGCTGCTCGGCGTTGTAATCGTCAGGAAAGGTGACATCGATCACCTTCTCGTCGCCGGCCTTGACCCCGACGAGCTGGTCCTCGAAGCCCGGAATCAGACGCCCCGAGCCGATCTCGACCGACATGTCCTCGCCGGTGCCACCCTCGAACGGGGTACCGTCGACCTTGCCGACGAAATCCATCACGACGAGATCGCCGGTCTTGGCCTTGTGGCTCTTGGCGGCATCGTCCCAGCGTTTCTGCTGGGCGGCAAACTTCTCAAGCTGCGCGTCGACTTCGGCATCGTCGATCGGCACCGTCAGCCGCTCGAGCTTGATGCCGTCGATCGCGGGCGCGGGCACATCGGGCAACACTTCGAGTTCGACCGTGATCTCGGCATCCTTGCCGACCTCATAGCCTTCACCGAGCGCCACCGACGGCTGCATCGCCGGGCGCAGCTTGTGATCGGCGATCACCTTCTGCACGCCTTCCTGAATCGAGCTGTTGAGCGCGTCCTGCATCAACGCCTCGCCGTGCATCCGGCGCACGAGGTTGGCGGGAACCTTACCCGGACGGAACCCCGGCATGCGCACCTGCGGCGCAACACGCTTGACCTCGGCATCGACTCGCTTGTCGATATCCTTGGCGGTGATGGTCAACGTATAGGCGCGCTTCAGGCCCTCGTTCAACGTCTCGACAGTCTGCATTCGTTCGAAGCCCTTGCTTGAAGAAATCGGAATTACGCCGGTTTCGGGCGACGAATCTGGTGCGGGCGAAGGGACTCGAACCCCCACATCTTGCGATACCGGAACCTAAATCCGGCGCGTCTACCAGTTCCGCCACGCCCGCATCGGCCAGCGCGAGGTCGGCGGCGTCTATAGCAGCCATACAGCGAGGGTCCAGAGGCAACCGGAGGTAGCCTGTTTCGTTGGGAAGGGGAAGGAGAGAAACGATGGCCACCCAGCCCCCGCAACCCACGCCGCCGGCCACCCCGCAACCACCTCCACCCGAGGTGATACCGCCCCAACCCGACATCGATGTGCCTACCCCCGGCCCCGCGCCACCGACACCACCACAGGCCCATATCGGTTGAGATCGGGGCGCAAACCACTGCGTCGCTCGCGCCAGACGTGTTTCGGACCACGGATGCTGCGCAATGCGGGAGGGTGGCCATGGAATAATCGGCAAAGGGACTTGCTTCAATTCGCGGCACAAAGTCTTTAGATTGGCAGGATGATCCCCGACCCGGCGTCGCACCCGACGCTTTATATCATCCTTGCGATCGTATTCGTGCTGCTGCTCGTGGCGCGGCGGGTGCGTCCGATCCGGGTGGTCGTGAATATCGCCATCACGCTGCTGATGGTCGGGACGTTGCTGATCCTGCTCAACCAGCGCAGCCGATTCGACCCGTATTTCGCGCGTGTCGCCGAATTGCTCGATATCGGCGATCAGCAGGTGGTTGGCGATGAAGTGCGAATCCGCATGGCGCCCGACGGCCATTTCTGGGCACGCGCGACGATCAACGGCGTGCCGCGGCGGCTGCTGATCGATAGCGGCGCCACGATCACCGCGCTGTCGAACACTACCGTCGCGGCTAGCGGGATCACCATCGAGGATGAGATGTTCCCGATCGTGCTCAAGACCGCGAACGGCACGGTCTCCGCGCGTGGCGCCACCGTGAACGAGTTGCGCTTCGGTACGATCGTCGCGCGCGACCTGCCAGTCGTCACCTCGCCCGCGTTCGGCGACACCAATGTGCTCGGCATGAACTTCCTGTCGCGGCTCGCCTCCTGGCGCGTCGAGGGCCGCACCCTGATCCTCGTCCCCCATCGGCCGCAAGATCCAGGCGGCGCCTGAGTTTCAACGCCTTCCGAACAGCTTCTCGATGTCGCCGTGGGCCAGCTTTACCCAGGTCGGGCGGCCGTGATTGCACTGGCCCGAATGCGGGGTGGCTTCCATCTCGCGCAGCAAGGCATTCATCTCGGCGACCGAGAGCACGCGGCCCGCGCGCACCGAACCGTGGCACGCCATCGTCGCGGCAACGTGATCGATCCGTTCCTTGAGGCTGAGCGCGTCGTCATAGGCGCCCAGTTCGTCGGCAAGGTCGGCGATCAGACCGTGGACGTCGCTTTGCCCCAACGGCCCCGGCACGCCGCGTACGAGCATCGCGCGCGGGCCGAACCGTTCGAGTTGCAATCCCAGTTCGGCCAGTTCACCGGCGCGCGCCTCCAGCCGATCGCAGCCCGCTTCGTCGATCTCGACCACCTCGGGGAGCAGCAGTGCCTGGCTCGGCACACCCTGCCCCGCCATGCCGGCGCGCATCCGTTCGAGCACCAGCCGTTCGTGCGCGGCGTGCTGATCGACGATCACCAGTCCGTCCTCGGCCTCGGCGACAATATAGGTCTTGGCGACCTGCCCGCGCGCGACCCCGAGCGGAAAGCTGGTCGATTCGGGGGGCGGTGCATAAGCGGGTTCGGCGCGCGCCAAGGGTGGCGGCGTGAATGACGGCCGGCGATCGGCGACCATCGCGTTGCTCTGCGAGATCCCCGGCTGACTCCACAAGGTGGGCGCCGGCGGCGCGGCGGGCTCGGCCTGCCACATGCCGAGCGCCGCTTCGCTCGGGCGTTGCACACTGCGGAATCCCTCGGCGTCGAGCGCGCGTCGCAGGCCGCTGACGATCAGCCCGCGTACCATGCCGGGTTCACGGAAGCGCACCTCGGTCTTGGCCGGATGGACGTTCACGTCGACGGCATCGGCGGGCACATCGAGGAACAGCGCCACCAGCGCATGCCGATCGCGCGCGAGCAGTTCGGCATAGGCCCCGCGCACGGCCCCCGCGAGCAGTCGATCCTTCACCGGTCGCCCGTTGACGAACAGATACTGATGATCGGCGACGCCACGGTTGAAGGTCGGCAGGCTGGCGATTCCGCCGAGCTTGAGGCCCTCCCGGTCGAGATCGATCGCGACACAATTGTCGACCAGCGCGCTGTCGGTGAGCGCGGCGACCCGATCGGGCCGCCCCTCGACTGCGGCGACCGAAAATACCCGGCGCCCGTCATGCTCGAGGCTGAAGGCGATGTCCGGCCGCGCCATCGCCAGCCGCCGCAGCGCATCGAGGCACGCGCCATATTCTGATCGGGCGGTGCGCAGGAACTTGCGCCGCGCGGGCACCCGCTCGAACAGGCGCTCGACGCGGACCCGCGTGCCGGGCGGCAGCGCCGCGGGCCCTTCGCGGGCGACCGCGCCGTTATCGATGACGAGTTGCCAACCTTCGGCGCCGCGTACCCGGCTTTCCAGCGTAAGCTGCGCGACGCTCGCGATCGAAGGCAAGGCCTCGCCGCGAAAGCCCAACGTCGTCACATAATCGATCGCGTCGTCGGGGAGTTTGGAGGTGGCGTGACGTTCGAGCGCGAGACGCATCTCGGTGGGGGTCATACCGCCCCCATCGTCGACCACATCGATCAGATCGATTCCACCAGCCGCAAGCGTCACCGCAATCCGCGTTGCGTTGGCGTCAATCGCGTTTTCGACAAGCTCCTTCAACGCACTGGCAGGTCTTTCGACCACTTCACCGGCAGCGATACGATTGACAAGATGTTCGGGCAGGCGACGTATTGACATGCTATGCGTCCTAGCCCAAGCGGCGACGTCCCGCGAGCCGCATCGACCCAGAGCCCGCGCGTGGATTTCCAGGCTCGCGCGGCAGACGTGATCACTTGTGCGAACCGCCGGACCGCCCGGCCAGCGACGGACCAACTCGACTGATGTTCTTCTCCCGCTTTTTCAAAATGATGTCGCACGATATGGCGATCGATCTCGGCACCGCGAACACCGTGGTGTACCTGAGGGGACGCGGGGTCGTGCTCAACGAACCGTCGGTGGTCGCGATCGAAACCCTGAACGGCGTCAAGCGCGTCAAGGCCGTCGGCGACGACGCCAAGCTGATGATGGGCAAGACCCCCGACAGCATTCAGGCGATTCGGCCGCTACGTGACGGCGTGATCGCCGACATTGATGTCGCCGAAGAGATGATCAAGCATTTCATCCGCAAGGTGCACGGCGGCCGCAAGTTCATGCGCTGGCCCGAAATCGTGATCTGCGTGCCGTCGGGCTCGACCTCGGTCGAGCGCCGCGCGATCCGTGACGCCGCGCAGAATGCAGGCGCGAGTCAGGTGTTCCTGATCGAGGAGCCGATGGCCGCCGCGATCGGCGCCGACATGCCCGTCACCGAGCCGATCGGCTCGATGGTGGTCGACATCGGCGGCGGCACCACCGAAGTCGCGGTGCTCAGCCTGCGCGGGCTGGCGTACACCACCTCGGTACGCGTCGGCGGCGACAAGATGGACGAAGCGATCGTCAGCTATGTGCGCCGCAACCACAATCTGCTGATCGGTGAAGCCACGGCGGAGCGGATCAAGCAGGAAGTCGGTGTCGCCAAGGCGCCCGCCGATGGCATCGGCCAGACGATCCACATCAAGGGCCGCGATCTCGTCAACGGCGTGCCCAAGGAAATCCAGATCAACCAGGGTCAGATCGCCGAAGCGCTGAGCGAACCGGTCGGAACGATCGTCGAGGGCGTGCGGATCGCGCTTGAAAATACGGCGCCCGAACTGGCCGCCGACATCGTCGATCAGGGCATCGTGCTCACCGGCGGCGGCGCGCTGCTTCAGGGCATCGACGAGGTTCTGCGCGACGAAACCGGCCTGCCGGTGACGATCGCGGAGGATCCGCTCACCTGCGTCGCACTCGGCACCGGGCGCGCGCTTGAAGACCCGATCTATCGCGGCGTATTGGTAAACGCCTGATCGGTTCAAGGGGATACGGGCCATGGCGCCGCCAAAGAACCGGCGCCCGGGATTTTCGCGGCGGGCGCAATACGGTCTCTTCCTCGGTTATGTGATCGCCGCCGCAGGCGCGCTTGTCGGCGCGATCCTGCTTGTCATCTCGGCGATCGACCCCAGCGGCTTCGCCTCGCTGCGCATGGCCGCGGCAGAAGCGACCGCGCCGGTATCGACGGCACTGTCCTCGGTGACCCGCGGTGTGACCTCGATCCCCCGTGCGATCGGCGATCATTTCGGAACGGTCGACGAAAACCGACGCCTCAAGCAGCAGATCGCCGATGAGCGCGTATTGCTGACGCGCGCGCGCACGCTTGCCTATGACAATCGGCGGCTGAAGGCGCTGCTCGCAGTGCGCGAACGGAGCAGCGACACGGTCGCGGTGGCGCGGATCGTCAGTTCGTCGGGATCGAGCACAAGGCGGTTCGGGTTGCTCAACGCAGGCCGTCGACAGGGCGTGCGCGAAGGCCAGCCAGTGCGCGGGCCCGAAGGGTTGATCGGGCGTGTGCTCGAAGTCGGACCCGATGTCGCGCGGATTCTGCTGATCACCGATCCCGACAGTGTCGTGCCGGTGCGCCGGACGCGCGACGGGCTGCCCGCAATGGCAACCGGCCGCGGCGACGGGCTGGTCGAGGTGCGGCCGGTGAGCATGGGCGATCCGCTTCCCAAGCCGGGCGATGTGCTGATGTCGTCGGGCATCGGTGGCATCTACCCACCCGACATCCCCGTTGCGCGCGTGCTCCAGGTTGGGCGCGATGCCGCGATCGCGCGTCCGTTCGCCCGGCCCGGCACGCTCGACGTGGCGATGGTCCAGCGCGCGTTCTTTCCACTGCCTCCCCCCTTGCCGCCGTCGCACAACGCACCCCCGGCCCCGACGACGATCGTGACGCCGGACCCGGCACCGTGAGCGCGCTCATCCCGATGGGGCTTGAGGACGACGCGGGACGCACCCCGCCGCGGACCTGGATCATCCCCATCGTTTCGGTGATGCTGGGCTCGCTGGCCACGATCGTGCCCGTAATCTTCCCCGGCGGACTGCTGCCGCCGCTGGGGCTGATGATGCTGCTCGCATGGCGATTGTTGCGCCCCGAATCGCTCAAGATCTGGACGCCGGTGCTGCTCGGTCTGTTCGATGATTTACTGAGCGGCCAGCCGTTCGGCAGCGCGATGCTGCTGTGGACATTGTGCTTTTTCGTCATCGAGTTGATCGAGATCCGGCTGGTATTCCGCGATTTCTGGCAAGATTGGCTGATCGCAGCGGGGGCGATCGGCTTTACCCTGCTTGCCGGCCGCGCGCTGGCCTCGCCAATCGAGGCGCATGTCGATACGATCATGGCCTTGCAGATTCTGGTCTCTATCCTCGTGTTTCCGTTGATCGCGCGGCTGGTCGCGCGGCTCGACCGCACGCGCCTGCGCGCATGAACAAGCCCACGCGCACGATCAATCAAGCGCAGCAGAACTTCAGCTTCAGCCGGCGCGCGGTGGTGCTGGGCGGTGCGCAGGCCGCGGTGGGCATCGTCCTCGCCGGGCGAATGGCGTGGCTCGCGATCGCCGAGAACGAGCATTACAAGCTGCTTTCCGAAAGCAACCGCATCAACAATACGGTGATCCCGCCGCGCCGCGGCTGGATCATCGATCGCAACGGCCACCCGATCGCCGACAACCGCACCGACTTCCGCGTCGACATCATCCCCGATCGGCTCGAGGACAAAGACCGCACGCTGGCCTTGCTCCAGGAACTACTCGGGCTTGCCCCCGACGACATGGCGCGAATCCTCGCTGATCTGAAGCAGGCGGCAGGGTTCCAGCCGGTTCAGGTCGCCGAGAACCTGCCGTGGGAACGCTATGCCGCGATCAGCGTGCGGATGCCCGAACTGCCCGGCGTTGCGCGCACCCAGGGTTTTGCCCGCCATTACCCCGCCGGTGCGGCGGTAGGGCATCTGACCGGCTATGTCGGCGCCGCATCTGCCGAAGAATATCAGAAATCCAAGAACCCGCTGCTCGTCACCCCCGGCTTCAAGATCGGCAAGGATGGGCTCGAACACGCGCTCGAGGATCGCCTACGCGGCAAGCCGGGCGCCAAACGCGAGGAAGTCACCGCGCGCGGTAAGCTCGTCCGTCAACTCGCGACGAGACCCGATCAGCCAGGCGATACCGTGCGGCTCACGATCGATGCCGGCCTTCAGGAATATACCGCGCGGCGACTGGGCACCAATTCGGGTTCGGCGGTGGTGCTCGATTGCCTGACCGGCGACGTGCTCGCGATGTGCTCGATGCCGTCATACGATCCCAATGCCTTTTCGGACGGAATCAGCCACCTCGAATGGAACATGCTCTCGAAAAACGACCATGTTCCGTTGATGAACAAGGTGTTGCAGGGGCTGTATCCGCCGGGTTCGACCGTCAAGCCGATGAACTCGCTGGCGCTGCTGCGCAACGGCATCGATCCGCACCAGACCGTATTCTGTAGCGGCGCTCTCAAAGTCGGGACCGGCACCTTTCACTGCTGGCGGCGGCGCGGGCACGGCCATGTCGATATGCGCCGCGCGGTCTCGCAGAGCTGCGACATCTATTTCTACCAGATGGCGCGCGAGCTGGGTTATGATGCGTTCGCCCCCACCGCGCGCGAATTGGGCATGGGGCAGGAATTCGATATCCCCTTCCCCTCACAACGCTACGGCACCGTCCCCGACAGCGCGTGGAAACTCAAGAAATATCATACCAAATGGACCGTGGCCGATTCGCTCAACGCTTCGATCGGCCAGGGCTATGTGCTGAGCAATCCACTCCAGCTTGCGGTAATGGCGGCGCGGATCGCGTCGGGCCGCAAGGTCGTGCCCCGGCTGATTCTCGATCAGCCGCACGAGGTTGCGCCCGTGTTGTCGATGGATCAGAAGCATCTCGCAATCGTGCGCGACGCGATGTACGCCACGGTCAATGACGGCGGCACGGGGGGCGCTTCACGGCTCTACCTGCCCGGCATCGACGTTTCCGCCAAGACCGGTACCGCGCAGGTGCGCCGGATCACGATGGCCGAGCGCCGGACGGGCGTGCTCAACAACGCCGCCCTTCCCTACAAGCTGCGTGACCACGCACTGTTCATCAGTTTCGCACCCTCGGCCGACCCGCGCTATGCGCTCGCCATCGTGCTCGAACACAACGCGCATCTGATCCGTAATCTCGACGCGCCCGCGATCGCGCGCGACATCTATACCTATCTGTACGATCGCCCGCGTGCGATCGCCTCGCTTGAGGCGGCCGAAAAGACCTGGGGAGGCGATATCGCAACCCGCATGGCGACCGACGAAGCCGTCTACCGCGCCGCGCACGCCAAACGCATTCCCGCCGGGACCGAACTCGACGCGGCCGCACCCACCAGTTCCGCTGCCGTCGAAGAGGCCACCGCTCAGGCCGATGCGAGCGCCGAGGCCGTTGCCAACACGCACGCCACCGGGGTTTCCCCGGCCGAAACCGGATCGCCCGACGCCGGTGGCGGCGGAGAGGCGCGATGAGACCGCTCGACGTTGTTCCCGAACCGCTCGCGCAATTGCCGTGGAAGGTCATCCTGCTCACGCTGATGATCGGCGGCTTCGGGCTGATGATGCTCTATTCGGCCGCGGGCGGCAGCGTGCGCCCATGGGTGATCCCGCAAGGAACAAGGCTGATCGCGTTCCTGGTCGGCGCAATGATGCTGTCACGTGTCCGCGAGCGCGTGTGGAGCGCAGGCGCCCTGCCCGCTTATGCGGTGCTGGTGGTGCTGCTGATCCTCGTCGAACTGCTCGGCGCGGTCCGCGGCGGCAGCCAGCGCTGGCTCGATCTTGGGCCGATCCGGCTCCAGCCGTCCGAACTGATGAAACCGTGCATCGTCCTTGCGATGGCGAAATTCTACGACATGCTCCCTCCCAACGAGACACGTCGCTATGCCTCGCTGATCCCTGCCGGCATCATGCTGGGGGTGCCCGCACTGCTGGTCATGCTCCAGCCCGATCTGGGTACCGCGTTGATGATCTGCGCGAGCGGTGCGACGGTGATGTTCCTCGCCGGGGTGCCGTTGCGGCTGTTCATCGGCGGCGCGCTGGCATTTGCTATTGCCGCGCCGCTTGCGGTCAATTTCATGCTCCACGATTATCAGCGCGATCGCGTGCTGATCTTCCTCGACCCCGAAAGCGACCCGCTCGGTGCGGGCTATCACATCAGCCAATCGAAGATCGCGATCGGCTCGGGAGGCCTCTTCGGCAAAGGTTATCTCAACGGCACCCAAAGCCATCTCGATTACCTGCCCGAAGGCCAGACCGATTTTGCCTTCGCGACGATGGCCGAAGAATGGGGACTGGTCGGCGGTTACCTGCTCATCCTCGCTTTCTTTCTGATGATCGGCTGGGGCATTGGCGTGGCGCTGCGCGCGCGCACGCGCTTCTCCCAACTCGCCGCAGCCGGGCTCGCGTCGACGATCTTCTTCTACGTGGCGATCAACCTGGCGATGGTGATGGGCCTGGCCCCCGTGGTGGGCATCCCACTGCCGCTATTTAGCTATGGCGGGTCGGCGCAGATGACCGTGCTGATGTGCCTGGGCATCCTGATGTCGATCGACCGCAACAATCGCAAATCGCCGCACTTCTGAAAAAGTACGAACAAGGGGTTTGCAACCGCCCAAAGCGATGCTAGTTGGCCGCCTCCACCGCGGAACGGCGCGCGCAATGAGCGCCGTTGGGGGACGGACGCATAGCTCAGTTGGTAGAGCAGCTGACTCTTAATCAGCGGGTCCTAGGTTCGAGCCCTAGTGCGTCCACCATATTTACCAATAAAATCAAGCAGATACTCGCAGCGCAAATCGCTCCGAAACTGCTTACGGTTTTCCCGTAAGCAAATCATAAGCAGCAGCGCGGCGCGTAAGCGGCCCTCATAGCAGCACCCCACGCCCGAAGGCGCAGGGTACTGGCAGCGTCAGGCTGGAGAAGAACCTGTCCCCGCTGCTGGCCCCGATGTTTATGGCAGGGGTCGGTGGCCTTGACCCCGGCGCGGCAAGCAAGATGGAACTTCCGCGCCAACTCATCTCGTAAATCGGTCCTCGTCTCCCCTGCATCCGTCCGCGCCACTGCACTGGTCTGCCCCCCGCTGAGTGGCCCAGGGACTAAGATAGTCTGGACCACTCAGCGGGTAGCAGCTCACTTGGCAAGGTCGATCGCGGGAATGTGAACGTCGGTCATATGTTCCTCTGTCACCGGCACAGTGCCGGTCAGGCATCATACGATGCCGACCGAAGGGAGCATCCACCCCATCAGTTCAATCCCTCGCTTCACATTGTCCAGATCAGCACATTCCCTATCAACACAGCGGCCATCACGAGCATCAGCACGCCCTTGCGGCGGTCTTGGCCCTGTCGGATCAGGACGATCCCGCCGATGACAAGCGCGAAGGCGGCGAGCATCGCGATCGCGGGGGCGGCGTGTTCGAGCGCGTTCATGCCGGCTCTCGCGCCACGGCGATCTCACCGCCGAGCACGGCGGCATAGCGATCCAGATCGACATTGCCGCCCGAAAGGATGAGGAGCGTGCGCTCGGCGGGCTCGATCCGGTGCGCAAGCAGCGCGGCGAGCGCCACCGCGCCGCCGGGCTCGACCACCAGCCGCAGCTTTTCGGCCGCCCAGCGCTGCGCGGCGCGAATCTCGGCCTCGCTGACCGCAACCCCGTGCGCGTCGCGATTCGCGAGCACCTCGAAGGTCAGCGGCGAGACGCGTAGGGTTTGCAGCGCATCGCACGCGGTGGCGGGTGGATTGGGGCCGACCGGCTCGATCCAGCCCGCCTCGAGGCTGCGGCGCATATCGTCCCACCCCTCGGGCTCGACGACGGTGATCGCCGCATCGGGCAGCGCGAGCGCGATCCCCGCCGCCAGCCCGCCGCCGCCGCACGGCACCACCACACGCGCAGGGGCTCCCAACCCACGTTCTTCCATCTGTTGTGCCGCCTCGATGCCGGCGCTCCCCTGCCCTTCGATCACCCACGGATCGTCGAAGCTGGGCACCAATGTGGCGCCACGGGCCTCGGCAAGGCGGGCGGCGATCGCTTCGCGGCTTTCGGTCGCGCGATCGTAGCTGACGATTTCGGCGCCGAGTGCGAGCGTGGCATCGCGTTTGGCGCGCGGCGCATCGGCGGGCATCACGATCGTCGCGGGCATCCCGAGCCGCTTCGCCGCCCAGGCGATTCCCTGCGCGTGATTGCCCGACGAAAAGGCGACCACGCCGCGGCCACGGACATGATCCTCGAGCGCGGTGAGTCGGTGCCACGCGCCGCGCAACTTGAACGCGCCGACCGGTTGCAGACACTCGGCCTTGAAGGCGATTTGGACGCCGCCCAGTTCGTGGACGAACAGCGACGAAAAAGGCAGGATTTGCGCGACTTTCGCCGCCGCGTCGCGAACCCCGGCCCGGGTGGGTTGTCGTACGATCGTCACGTCTTGCCCTTCGTCATTCCACAATGCTTTACATCGCACTTCGGTGACCCTATGTCGCGCTTCCGCTGCCCCAAGGGACTTCCAACCGCAAGGCAGCTCTTTGTGTCGAACTACGCCCTGGAGGTCCCTTGAATTGGTCAAGCATCATCGCGCGCTGGGGCTAGCAACAGCCCCCCTTGATGTCACCTGTGGCATCGACATCGCCAATGGTCTGCCGGTCCAGCCGGTAACGCTCGTTCGTCCGCACGCCGCGGCGCGCGCCGCCCGATTCTTCGTCGAGAAGTTTCCGGGCCGCTCGATGTATGCGGTGAAGGCGAATCCGTCGCCCGACCTGCTGCAGATCCTGTGGGATAACGGGATCACGCATTACGACGTCGCCTCGATCGCCGAGGTGCGGCTCGTGGCGCGAACGCTGCCGGGCGCGACCTTGTGCTTCATGCACCCGGTCAAGGCCGAGGAAGCGATCCGCGAAGCCTATCAGACGCACGGCGTGCGCACCTTCAGCCTCGATTCGATCGAGGAACTGGAGAAGATCATGCGCGCGACGAACGATGCAACCGACCTGACGCTGTGCGTCCGGCTGCGGGTGTCGTCCGATCTGTCGAAGCTCAGCCTCGCGTCGAAATTCGGCGCGATGCCCGGCGAGACCAAGGCGCTGCTGTTCGCGGCCCGCCAGGCGGCGGACGCGCTCGGCATCTGCTTCCATGTCGGCAGCCAGGCGATGGCGCCCGAGGCCTATGTCAACGCGATGGAGCGCGTGCGCGACGCGATCGTCGAGGCGGCGGTGACGGTCGACGTGGTCGATGTCGGCGGCGGCTTCCCGAGCGTCTATCCCGGCATGGAACCGCCCTCGCTCGAACGTTATTTCGAGACCATTCACCGCTGCTTCGAGAGCCTGCCGATCAGCTATTCGGCCGAATTGTGGGCCGAGCCCGGCCGCGCGCTGTGCGCCGAATATTCGTCGCTGGTCGTGCGGGTCGAAAAGCGGCGCGGCGATGAACTGTACATCAACGACGGCGCGTATGGCGCGCTGTTCGATGCCGCGCATATCGGCTGGCGCTTCCCGGTTCGCCTGCTGCGCGAGCCCGAGAGCAGCACGCGCGACATGCCGTTCAGCTTCTACGGCCCGACCTGCGATGACCTCGATCAGATGACCGGCCCGTTCGAACTGCCCGCCGACGTGCGGGCAGGCGATTATATCGAGATCGGGATGCTCGGCGCATACGGCGCGGCGATGCGCACCGCGTTCAACGGCTTCGGCTCGGACGAGACGGTGATCGTCACCGACGAACCGATGGCGTCGCTCTATTTCGAGCCCGACACCGAGGTCGCATCGAACGTCGTCACGCTGTAAGGCACAATTTGCTTCGCTACTCTTCCCCCCTCCCGTTTGCGGGCGGGGTTGGGAGAGGGCTTGTTTCGATATCCGTGGGAGCGCCGTGACATGCCCTCCCCTAACCCCGCCCGCAAACGGGAGGGGAATCATGGAGTTGATCAATGACCGTTTCGCACCCCGACGCCCCAGCCAACGACGTGCGCAAGGCCGAATTGCTGTCGACGACCGTCGAGCATGTCGACATCACCAGCTTCGATGCGCGCCCGATCATCGATGCGATGGGCAAGATGAGCTTCACCAGCCGCGACCTCGCGCGTGCGACGAGCATCTACAACCAGATGCTCGCCGACAAGCAATGCTCGATCTTCCTCGTCATCGCCGGCAGCACCTCGGCGGGCGGGTGCATGGATCTTTATGCCGAGCTGCTGCGCTCGAACATGATCGACGGCGTGGTCGCCACCGGTGCGACGATCGTCGACATGGATTTCTTTGAAGGACTAGGCCACAAACACTATCAGGCGCTTGAAATTCCTGACGATAACATCCTGCGCTCGCTCTATATCGACCGCATCTACGATACCTATATCGACGAGGAACAGCTGCAGGAGTGCGACGGCACGATCGGCGCGATCGCCGACGCGCTCGAGCCCAAGGCCTATTCGTCGCGCGCGTTCATCCGCGAGATGGGCCGCTATCTCTCCGAGCATGGCAAGAAGGAGAACAGCCTCGTCAAGCTCGCCTATGAGCATGATGTGCCGATCTTCTGCCCAGCGTTTGTCGACAGCTCGGCGGGCTTCGGGCTCGTCAAGCATCAGGTCGAGCGGATGAAGGAAGGCAAGCCTTACCTCACGATCGACGCGGTCGCCGATTTCCGCGAACTGACCGACATCAAGATCGAAGCCGGCACCACCGGGCTGCTGATGATCGGCGGCGGGGTGCCCAAGAATTTCATCCAGGATACCGTGGTTTGCGCGGAAATCCTCGGTCACGAAAACACCGAGATGCACAAATATGCGGTGCAGATCACCGTCGCCGACGTTCGCGACGGCGCGTGCTCGTCGTCGACGCTCAAGGAAGCCGCGAGCTGGGGCAAGGTCGATACCGCGCTCGAACAGATGGTCTATGCCGAAGCGGGCAGCGTGATGCCGCTGCTGGCATCGGACGCCTATCATCGCGGCCATTGGAAGGATCGGCCCGTGCGTCGCTGGGGCAAGATGTTCGATTGATGACGCGCTGAAGCGGCAGATGATGACGAGGGGTCGGGGCGTGAAGCCTCGGCCCCTTCTTCATAATGCCCTTCCCGCATGGGCCTCCGAGGTTTCGTTTTGGCCGTGCTGCGGTTAAAGTCGCGACAAATCAAAGGGGACAACACAGATGCCGATCGATCGTCGCAGCCTGATCGGGGCCGGACTTGGCCTCAGCCTCGCGAGCGCGGCGGGGGCGCAGGACTGGGGGTCGCCGACGCCGGCCGAAGGGGCACCCGATCGCCCCGTCTGGCCGCCCGAGCATTTCAAGCTGTGGCCGCAGGGCAAGATCCCCGGCGCGCCCGCGACGCTGCCCACCCCACGCAACACGATGAACGGCCCGGCGGCCAACCGACAATTCTGGCTTTATGGCATCCCCGAGCCGATCGTGGCGGTCTATCGCCCGCCCAACCCCGATGGCCGCGCGTTGCTAACCATCCCCGGCGGCGGTTACAGCTTCGTATCGGTGCAGAAGGAAGGGATCGGGGTCGCCAAAACCTATACCGCCGAGGGGATCACGGTGTTCGTGCTCGCCTATCGCCTGCCGGGCGAAGGCTGGACGCCGCGATGGGACGTGCCCTTGCAGGACGGCCAACGCGCGATGCGGCTGATCCGCGCGCGGGCCGCCACCTGGGCGATCAACCCCGACAAGCTCGGCGTGGTCGGCTTTTCGGCGGGCGGGCATCTCGCCGGATCGCTCGCGACGAGCTTCGAGGACAAGGTGTACGCGGCCGTGGACGCCGCCGATACGCAATCGGCGCGGCCGGCCTTTGCGGGGCTGATCTATCCGGTGATCAACCCGATGTTCGGCGCCAGCGGCGACACGTTCAAGAATTTGCTCGGCTCCAACCCCGATCCGGCGATCAGCGCACGCTATACGATCGACAAGCGCGTTACCGCCGCGACACCGCCGGTGTTCCTTGCGCACGCGATGAACGACGGGCTGGTCGATCCCGGCAACTCGATCGCGATGCTCGCCGCGTGCCGTGCCGCCAAGGTGCCGGTGGAGGCGCATCTGTACGAAAAGGGCAACCACGGCTTCGGCACCGACAACATCGTTGCCGAGGCGCGATCGGCGCGGCGCTGGCCCGAGAACTTCTCCGACTGGATGACGATGCACGCCTGATCATGCGGCTTGCGGGATCGCCGCGAATCGCGCAGCATTCCCCTCATTCATCAGGGGGGACACCATGATCGAGCATTCGCCTATTCTCGCGCCCGTGGTGGCGCTGGTCGCCTGGTCACTCGTCATGTGGGTGTGGATGTACGCGACGCGCATTCCCGCGATGGCGCGCGCCAAGATCGATACCAAGAATCTCGTCGGTGGCACCGGCAGTGATTTGCGCCAGCTGATCGAACCCAAGGCGCAATGGCCCGCCGACAATTACAACCATCTGATGGAACAGCCGACGCTGTTTTACGCGATCGCGATCACGCTGGCACTGCTCGGCTGGGGCGACGGCATGAACGCGATGATCGCCTGGGGCTATGTCGGCCTGCGTGTGCTCCACAGCCTGGTGCAGGTGACGACCAACCGCGTCATCATCCGCTTCTCGATCTTCGCGCTGTCAACGCTGTGCCTGATCGCGCTGACGCTCCACGCGGCGATGGCGCTTTAGAGTCAGATGACCTCATGCTGACCCGTATCCTGCGTTGAGCAGATAGTTGCGGCATTCTGCTGGCGGGAAGGCGTCGAGCAAGGTGCCGATGCGTCGCCATGTTGTTTCGTGGGATCGTTCGGCG
>NZ_JAMSLX010000003.1 GCF_023806085.1 Hephaestia sp. MAHUQ-44 | reverse complement strand
CCAGCACAATCTCAACTTCACGCAGCTTGCCGATAATCTCTTCCGGCTTATGCTTCTTGCTCGGCATTCGTCGTCCCTTTCGTGGTCCAGACTATCATAGTCTCTGGGCCACTCAGCGGGGGGCAGACCAGTTGAGAGAACCCGAATATCGTCAGTTATTTGCGCCCATATTTTTGATGATGGCGGAGAAATCGAGCGTACCATTGCCCTGGGCGGCGAAAGCTTCGTAGAGGTCGCGGGCTTTGGTGCCCAAGGGGGTGTCGGCATCGACGCTCGCCGCTGCCTCGATCGCGAGGTGCAGGTCCTTGAGCATCAGCGCGGTGGCGAAGCCGCCTGCATAATCGTGATCGGCGGGGCTTTCGGGGCCGACACCGGGGACCGGGCAATAGCTCGTCATCGACCAGCTCTGGCCCGAGGAGACCGAGGCGATATCGTAAAAGGCCTGCGCGTCGAGCCCGAGCTTGCCGGCGAGCGCGAATGCCTCGCACGTCGCGATCATCGTCGCGCCGAGGATCATGTTGTTGCAGATCTTGGCTGCCTGCCCCGCACCGTTGGCGCCGGCGTGGATCACCGCTTTGCCCATGTCGGCGAGGAACGGCTGGGCGCGCTCGAACGCCTCGCCGCTGCCGCCGACCATGAACGTCAGGCTGCCTGCATTCGCCGCCGCGATCCCGCCCGAGACGGGCGCGTCGACCGCGGTCAGCCCCTTGGCGGCGGCGGCATCGGCAACGCGCTTTGCGGTCGCGACATCGATCGTCGAGCAATCGATCAGGATCGCCGCGGTCGAGACGGTGCCGAACACGCTGTCGGCATAGACCTGCTCGACATGCTTGCCCGCGGGCAGCATCGTGATGACCGCCTCGGCATCGGTAGCCGCCTCCTTGGCCGAGCCGGCGGGCAGGCAGCCGTGCTTACGGGCGCGATCGAGCGCGGCTTCGGACAGATCGAAGGCGTGTACGTCATGGCCCTTCTTCGCAAGATTGGCCGCCATCCCGCCGCCCATATTGCCCAACCCGATAAAACCGATCCGTGCCATATCCTGTCTCCTGATCTCCACGCCCGCTTCGCGGGAGGGCGATGCTATTTCCCCGTCCACGTTCCCGGCCGCTTCTCGACGAACGCGGCCATGCCTTCTTTCTGATCCTCGGTGCCGAACAGACCGTTGAACAGCCGGCGCTCGAATTGGATGCCCTGCGCCAGATGCGTCTCGAACGCCGCGTTCACCATTTCCTTGTTCGCGAGCACCGCCAGCGGCGGCATCGCGGCGATCGCGGTTGCGACCTTGATCGCTTCGTCGACCAGATCGGCGGCCGGGATCACGCGGCTGACCAGCCCGGCACGCTCGGCTTCCTCGGCGCCGATCATCCGCCCCGTCAGCACCATTTCCATCGCCTTGGCCTTGCCGACCGCGCGCGTCAGCCGCTGCGAGCCGCCCATGCCGGGCGAGACGCCCAATTTGATCTCGGGCTGGCCGAATTTGGCGCTGTCGGCGGCGAGGATAACATCGCACATCATCGCCACCTCGCAACCGCCGCCCAACGCATAGCCCGCGACTGCCGCGATCACGGGCTTGCGCGTCTGCGTGAAACGTTCCCAGCCCGCGAAATGGTTGGTGCCGTACATCGCGGCGAAACCCATATCGGCCATCTCCTTGATGTCCGCGCCCGCCGCGAACGCCTTCTCGCTGCCGGTGAGTACCGCACAGCCCTGACCTTCATCGGCATCGAACGCGGCCAGCGCGGCAAGCAGATCGTCGAGCATCTGCGCGTTGAGCGCGTTGAGCGCCTGCGGCCGGTTGAGCGTGATCAGCGTGACGCGGCCGCGCTTCTCGACCAGCAGGGTTTGGTAATCGGGCATTTTTGTCTCCGTTATCGCGGCGTCCACGCCTCATCATCAGGGAGCGGGGCGAAAATCTGGTCGATGACGTGATCGCTGACGCCCTCGGGGGTGGCGGGGTTCCACTGCGGCACATTGTCCTTGTCGACGATGACTGCGCGGACGCCCTCGAGAAAATCGTGCCGCTGGACGACGCGGCTTGCGACCGCATATTCGCGGGCCATCTCGTCGGCGAAGCTCGCCATCCGCGCGCCATCGTGGAGCAGGCGTAGCGATACCTTCATCGTTTGGGGCGATTTGGTTTTGAGGATCGCAAGCTGTTTGGCGGCCCAATCACCGCCATCGACGGCGAGCGCGGCGAACACCGCTTCGACGCTGTCGGCGGCAAACAGGCGATCGATCGCCGCGCGGTGCGCGAGGATTGCCGCCTCGGGGCGCTCGATCGCGAGATCGTCGAGGATCGCAGCGATCGCTTGTGGTCTCTCGGCGATCCGGCGCTTCGCCGTTTCAAGCGTATCGGCGGGCAGGTAATGCGTCGCGAGGCCGAGCGCGGCGCATTCGGCGCCGTCGAGCCGATGCCCGGTCAGCGCAAGGAATTGCCCCATCCGGCCCGGCAGCCGCGACAGATACCAGCCACCGCCAACGTCCGGAAACAGACCGATCCCCGTTTCGGGCATCGCGAATTTGGTGTTTTCGGTCGCGACCCGGAATCGGGCGGGGAGCGCGATGCCGACGCCGCCGCCCATCGTGATCCCGTCCATGAACGCAACCGTCGGCTTGGCGTAGGTGAACAGGCAGTGGTTGAGCTGATATTCGGTGCGGAAGAACGCCCGCGCCGCGACGCCATCGGTGCTGCCGCTCGCGGCAAGCATCCTGATGTCACCGCCCGCGCAGAAACCACGCCCCTCGGCATGGTCGATCAGCACCGCCTCGATGGCGGGATCATCGCGCCACGCATCGAGCGCCGCCGACATGGCGCCGCACATCGCGGTGTTGAGCGCGTGGAGCGCTCTGGGGCGGTTGAGCCGGAGGCGGCCGACCCGGCCTTCGGCGGGCGTGAGAACGTCCTGGGTCATCCGTATTCCTATTGCCGTGTCAGTTCGCGGCCGACGATCATGCGCATGATCTGGTTGGTGCCTTCGAGGATCGAATGCACGCGCAGATCGCGCCAGAAACGCTCGATCGGATAGTCCATCAGATAGCCATAGCCGCCGTGGAGCTGGAGCGCGCGATCGGCCACCGACGAGCCGGTATCGGTCGCGAGCCGCTTGGCCATCGCCGCGAAGCGCGTCTTGTCTGGCGCGTGGGCGGTGACCTTGGCCGCCGCGACGTAAAGCAAGGCGCGCGCGGCCTCCAGATCGGTGGCCATGTCGGCAAGCGTGAACTGGGTGTTCTGGAAATCGGCGATGGCCTTGCCGAATTGCTGGCGGTCTTTGGTGTAGGCGATCGCTTCATCGAGGCAGCGCTGTGCGCCGCCGAGCGAGCACGCACCGATGTTGAGCCGCCCACCATCGAGCCCCATCATCGCGATGCGGAAGCCCTCGCCCTCGGCGCCGACCAGATTCTCCACCGGCACGCGGACGGATTCGAACATCACCTGCGCGGTCGGCTGCGAATGCCAGCCGAGCTTGCGTTCCTGCGCGCCGAACGACACGCCCGGCATGTCCTTTTCGATCACCAGGCACGAAATGCCCTTGGGGCCCTCCGCGCCGGTGCGGACCATGACGACATAGAGATCGTTCTCGCCACCGCCCGAGATGAACTGCTTGGTGCCGGTGACGACATAATGATCGCCGTCGCGCACCGCCTTGGTCTTGAGCGCCGCCGCGTCCGACCCCGATCCCGGCTCGGTGAGGCAATAGCTCGCGAGCGTGTCCATCGTGACGAGGCTCGGCAGATATTTGTCCTTGAGCCGCTGCGCCCCGAACCGATCGATCATCCACGACGCCATATTGTGGATCGAGATGAACGCCGAGGTGGAGGGGCAGCCATAGGCCATCGCTTCCATGATCAGCGCCGATTCGAGCCGGCCGAGCGCGATCCCGCCCGATTCCTCGCTGACATAGATCGCCGCAAAGCCGAGATCGGCCGCCTCCTTGATCACCGCGCGCGGGAAGAGGTGCTTCTCGTCCCACTCGGCCGCGTTGGGGGTGATGCGATCGGCGGTGAATTTGCGCGCCATCTCCTGGATCGCGCGTTGATCATCGGTGAGGTCGAACTGGGTCATAGCAATCCTGCCTTCGTCATGTCGGGCGCTCGTACCTGCGTTATAGCGGATTTGATCCGGCGCGCGGAATCGCCGGCGACATTACCTGTGGTTCTGGACGCTGCATGACCGGCGACCGTTCGGATCATTGCCCTCACCCCATGGTGGGGATGACGAAGGCATTTTCGCCCGTTGCCGAGCCGTCGGGCCAGCGTTGGGTGACTTTCTTGTTCCGGGTCCAGAAGCGCATGCCTTCCATGCCGTGCTGATCGATGTCGCCGAAGCCCGAGCGCTTCCAGCCGCCGAAGGTGTGATAGGCGACCGGCACCGGAATCGGCACGTTGATGCCGACCATGCCGACGTTGACGCGCGCGGCAAATTCGCGGGCGGCGTGGCCGTTGCGCGTGAAGATCGCGACGCCATTGCCATATTGGTGCGTCGAGGGCAGCGCCAGCGCTTCCTCGAAATCCTTCGCACGCACCATCTGGAGGACGGGGCCGAAAATCTCCTCCTTGTACGATCGCATGTCGGGCGTGACGCGATCGAACAGCGTCGGACCGACGAAGAAGCCTTGCTCATGCCCTTGCAGTTCGAACCCGCGACCATCGACCACCAGTTCGGCGCCTTCGTCGACGCCGGTCTGGATCCAGCCCTCGATCCGGGCCTTGTGTTCGGCGGTGACGACGGGGCCATATTGCGCCTGCGGATCGGTTGACGTGCCGACGCGCAGTGCGGCGATCGCGGGGAGCAGTTTCTCGCGCAGGCGATCGGCGGTCTCGTCGCCCACGGGCACAACCACCGGCAGCGCCATGCAGCGCTCGCCCGCGCTGCCGAAGGCCGCGCCTGCGAGATCGTTGACCACCGCATCGAGATCGGCGTCGGGCATGACGATGCCGTGGTTCTTGGCGCCACCCATCGCCTGCACGCGCTTGCCGTTTTCGGCGCCGCGCCGATAGACATAATGCGCGATATCCGAACTGCCGACGAAGCTGATCGCGCCGATCGCGGGATGATCGAGGATCGCGTCGACCATTTCCTTGTCGCCGTGGACGACCTGAAGAATACCCTCGGGGGCGCCCGCCTCGACCATCAGTTCGGCAAGCCGCACCGGCACGCTGGGATCGCGTTCGGACGGCTTGAGGATGAACGCATTGCCGCACGCGATCGCCGGGCCGAACATCCACATCGGGATCATCGCCGGGAAGTTGAACGGGGTGATGCCGGCGACCACGCCGATCGGCTGGCGCATCGAATAGACGTCGATCCCCGGCCCGGCACCTTGCGTGTATTCGCCCTTGAGCGCGTGCGGGATGCCGCACGCGAACTCGATCACATCGAGCCCGCGCTGCACGTCGCCGCGCGCGTCGGCCACCACCTTGCCATGTTCGGCCGACAGCAGATGCGCGAGTTCGTCGAGATGCGCCTCGACCAGTTGCTTGTAGCGGAACAGCACGCGCGCGCGGCGCTGCGGGTTGGTCGCCGCCCAGCCGGGCTGCGCGGCCTGGGCCGCTGCCACCGCGACATCCAGATCGCGGCGCGTGCCGAGCGTGACGCGCGCCTGCACCTGACCGGTATTGGGATCGAAAATGTCATGGCTGCGAGCCGACCCGTCGCCTGCATGGCCGGCGATATAATGGTCGATGGTGCGCATGGTCCTTTTCTCCTCTTTATGGAGCCCAAGGTGCGCCTTCGCATTGTTGCAGGCAACAGGCGTATATGCAATAGCGCCCTGCATATATGCAGCAATTCCCCCGGAACGATCTTCAGGACTTCCCGGCAATCGCTGTTCAAGCAAACCCGCGAACAGCCCGAAGGACACCCGCCAGCGCGAGCGCGTGCGGGTGTTCAAAACCTGGCTGTTGGAAACGGTTGGGCGCCATCGCATCGGGCCACTCGGCGGGTGATCGCCCCGAGCGTCTATAGCTTGATGACGCGCTTGCCCTTGTTCTCACCGCGATAGAGCCCCGCCAGCGCATCGGGGCAGGCGTTCAGGCCGTGCAATATGTCTTCGTCGTACCGCAACTGTCCGCTACGGATCCATTGGGCCAACTGGGCGACGCTCGCTTCGTACCGGTCCATATGATCGAAGATGACAAAGCCCTGCATCCGGGCGCGTTTGACCAGCAAATGGCGCTCGATGCGTGGACCGTCTGGCCAGGGATCCCAGCTGGCGATCGAGGCTGTCCCACAGACGACAACGCGCGCGCCGATGGCGAGTTGTGGGTAGAGCGTATCGCTGATCGCGCCGGCAACATTGTCGAAATAGACATCGACACCATCGGCACAGGCGGCGGCCAGGGCTGTAGCAAGATCGTCCGCCTTGTAGTCGATCGCGGCGTCATAACCGAAGCGCGTCAGGCATTGCGCGACCTTTTCAGCGCCGCCCGCGATGCCGACGGTGCGGCACCCCAATATTTTGGCGATCTGGCCGACGGCCGACCCCACCGCACCGGCTGCGGTCGATACGACCACCGTATCGCCCGCCTTGGGCTCGCCGATCCGGGTCAGCGCGAGATGCGCGGTGACCCCGTTGATCCCCAGCACGCCCAGGCTGAGCGAGAGCGGCAGGTCCGTTTCGGTGACGCGGCGGATGATGTCCGCGGGATCGACGACGGCCTGTTCCTGCCAGCCGAACCAGCCGGTGACATGCTCGCCGACCTGATAATCGGGATGGCCGCTTTCGATGACCTCGCCCACCGCGATGGCGCGCATCACCGATCCGATCGCAACCGGCGCAGCATAGTTTCCGGCGTCGGCGATCCAGCCGCGCATCGCGGGTTCGACCGACAGATAGGCGTTGCGCACGCGTATCTGGCCTTTGGCGAGGGTGGGGGCGGGGCTATCGACAATGGCGAAATGCTCGGCCTGCGCGACGCCGGTCGGACGCGCGACGAGAACGCACTGGCGGTTCATGCACGCATGCCCATCGCCGCGCGGGCTGCCGCATATTCGCGCGCCAGTCCCGGGTCGGTGTGCAGCTTAGCCGCTACCGCGTTCACCGCCGACATTGTCAACTTGTCCATTCAATCTGTCCTTGGTGGTAATATGGTCTGTTTCCGATGGTGAGGCTATCGTACGATTTTGAAGGCAGTTATCAGGTCGCGATCGATTGCTTCAAGCGGACCTTGGGTGTGGGAGAACGATGCTCTAATGGCAGCGTGACCGTCCATTCCCGCTTGGCTGGCCGTTGATCGAGCGGGTGGGAAAGGGGGCTAGCGCGGATGCGCCGACCAGCGCGGCTTGATGAGCATCGGGCCGTAGACAAGCGTGTAGAGCGCGAAGGCGCCACACCACAGCAGTGCGGAGAACGCCAGCAACTCTTGAGCGGCAGTCGTGGAAAATGCCGCAGCCACGCGTAGCCCGGCGGCGATTGTGACAAGCAGGAACGAGCCCGGTGCCGCATAGCCGCTACGCCGCGCTCGCCCGGTATGGCTCAGCGTGGTGCGCGTCATCATCGCCAGCGTCATCGTGCCGATCCCGCCCGCTGTCAGCGCATGGATGGCACCACTCAGCGGAACCTGCCCCGGAAAGACGATCGCAGCACCGAGCAGCACCAGGCCGAGCGCCAGCCAGAGATAGCCGAGGTGCAATCCCCATACGAGCGGCGCCCGCCACGCCTCCCAGCCGCGCCATCGCATCAGGCGCAACAGGGTTCCAACCCCTGCCGAGACGAGCGCCAAGCCCGTTGCCGTCGCATGGGGAAATAGCTGCCACAATAGCAGTGCGCCCGCCGTGAGAATGGCAATTGCGAGATCGAACCGGTCATAGGGCACGGGTTCGCGCCCGGCACCCTGCTGGGCCAGCCAGTTGCGCGTGAAACTCGGCACGAGGCGACCGCCCATCACGACGATCAGCAGCGCGATCAGGCCCAGCGCCAGGCGTTCCGCGATCGCGCCCAGATCGGGCTGCGCCAGTCGCAGGTGAAAAGCGATGTTCGCGACGGCGAGTAGGGTGACCACCACACACGGCACCAGGTTGCGCCCGTTGCGGGCGGCAATCTGCTCGCGCCATAAAGCGGCAGCAAAGACAGGTAGGAAGACCGCGTCGATGACCATTGCCGCCGTGTTTTCCGGCCCCCAGCCCAGCATGGCCACCCGCCCTGCGCACCAGAGCGCGACCAGCACCATCACCGGGGCGCCGGCGACCGGATAATGCCCCGTCCAGTTCGCGCCGGCGATAATCATGTAACCGGTGATGACGGCGACTGTGTAACCGAACAGCATCTCGTGGATGTGCCAGTCGCGGGTCACCGTCGCTGCGATGTCGCCGCCGCCCGCCATGACCGCGATCCAGAGCGGTACCGCGACCGCGGCGAAGCCGCTCGCCAGCAGGAAGAAGGGCCGAAACCCAAAGCTGAACAGCGCCGGTCCGCGATAACCCCGAACGATCTGCGCGGTGGTCCGTTGCGTTTCTCTGGCGCGGCTTTGCATCATTGCGACAATCCAGAGCCCCGGGTGATCAAAGCGGGCGATCGTCATCCGTCAGGATGCGCTCGGCTGCGCCCATGACATCCTCATATTGGCCGCTCCTCAGCGCCCAGAAGAACAGCCACAAGCCAAGCGCGCCAAGCGCCAGCGAGATCGGAATCAGATACCACAGGATGTTCATATCGCTTTCGCCAGCGGTCGTTGTACCGGCCGCCCTTCCGCTTTGCGCCGACGTGGTTGGCGTGCGGCCCCGCGCGAGGCGAGCCGCAACGCGTTGGCGACGACCACGATCGATGAACCCGACATCGCCAGCGCGGCGATCAGTGGCGTTACCATTCCCGTGATCGCCAGCGGCAAGGCAACGGCATTATAGAGGATAGCGAACCCGAAGTTCTGGCGGATCAGGCGCTTCGCCGCCAGTGCCACCTCGATTGCCTGGGGCACGGCCTGAAGATCGGACTGGAGGAAGACGAGATCGGCCGCCTGACGACCGATATCGGCGGCGCTGCCCGGCGCAATCGAGACATGTGCCGCCATCAGCGCCGGTGCGTCGTTGAGGCCGTCGCCCACCATCAACACCTTCCGGCCCGCCTCGGCAAGCGTCGCCAGATGTGCCGTTTTCTCGACCGGCAGCAGACCAGCGCGTCGCGTCTCGATTCCCAGTTCGGCGCCCACGGCGGCGACCATATGCTCGGTATCGCCCGACATGATCTCGAGCGGATAGCCGCGCGCACGCAGATGTGCGGCAGCCTCCACGGCGTGGGGGCGCAGCATATCGTCAAACGTGAAAGCCTGCGCCAACACGCCATCGCGCGCCAATATGGTACCGCGCGCATCGCTCGCCTCGGCAAGCGCCCAATCGGCGCGCCCGAGCCGCCAGATATGGTCCCCGATCCGGGCCTCGAGCCCTTCGCCCGGGTGCTCGACGATCGTGTCGGGCGTGAGCGTGACGCTGCCTCCTGCTGCTGCGATGGCCTGCGCATAAGGATGGCGCGAATGGGCGGCGATCCGCGCCGCCATTGCCAGAAGCGGGGGAGGGATGGTTTGGGGGTGGCGCAGGGTCGGTTGGCCCATGGTTAATGTGCCGGTCTTGTCGAACACCACGGTATCGGCTTCGGCGAGGCGTTCGAGCGCCGAGCCGTCCTTGACCATGATCCCGCGATCGTAGAGCGCCCGCGCGGCGACGACCTGCACCATGGGCACCGCGAGCCCCAGCGCGCACGGACAGGTGACGATCAGCACCGCGATCGCGATGGTCACCGCGCGATGCCAGTCGCCCGTTGCCAGCATCCAGCCGAGAAAGCTCAACAATGCCGCGCTGTGGACCACGGGCGCGTAGAGTCGCGCGGCCCGGTCCGCGATCCGGCGATAACGCGAGCGTCCGCCCTCCGCGGTTTCCATCAGCCCGATCATCTCGGCAAGGAAACTGTCCCGCGCGGCGGCGGTCGCGACGATCGTGAGCGGACCGGTGAGGTTGAGCATCCCGGCGCGCAGCCGTGCGCCCGCGGCCACGGTTTCGGGCGCGCTCTCGCCGGTGGCGAGCGAGGCGTCGATATCGGACCGCCCCTCGTGCACGACCGCATCGACCGGGATGCGATCGCCCGCCGCGACCAGGATCACCATCCCCGGCTTGATCGCCGAAGTCAGCATATAGGATTTGGTGCCATCGGGCATGATGACGGTGGCGCCATAGGCCGCGAGGCGCCCCAGCCCGGCCACCGCCGTTTTCGCCCGCGCACGCATCATATGATCGAGCGTGCGGCCGATCAGCAGGAAGAAAAGCAGCGACGTCGCCGCGTCGAAATAGGCGTGCGGCTGGCCGTGGATGGTATCGTACAGGCTCATCGAAAAGGCGAGCAGCACGCCGATCGAAATCGGCACGTCCATATTGGTGCGCCCGTGCTTGAGCGCCTGCCAGGCGGACGCGAAGAAGATGCGGCCCGAATAAGCGAGCGCGGGCAGGGCGATCGCGGCCGACAGCCAGTGGAACAGATCACGCGTTTCACCGGCCGCGCCCGACCAGACCGAGACCGACAGCCCCATGATGTTCATTGCGGCGAAGCCGGCGACGGCCAGCGCGCGGATCATGCGGCCGAGTTCGGGATCGCGATCGTCGGTGTCGTTGTCGCGGAGATAAGCTTCATACCCGAGCGCGGCGAGCGCAGGCCCAAGCGGCGGTGGCCCGTCGTGCTCGCGCCAGTCGACCGCAACGCTGCGCGCCGACAGGTTGACGCGGGCGCTGACCACGCCGGGCAGCGGCCGGATCGCCTCCTCGATCTTGCGGATGCAGTTGCCGCAGCGGATGCCGGGGACCGACAGGTCGCTGCGTCGCGTCCCCGCTTCGACCAGGCGGCTCGCCAGCACGAGCTCGTCGGCCGACAGCCGGCTCGAGACAAGCGTGCCGGTCACAGCATTACCGCACCGCCCGATAGGCGTGCCAGGTGGCGTGGCCGAGCCACGGAAAGACGATGATGAGCCCGAGGAAACCAGTGGCGACCGATAGCAGGAACAACGCCATCACGATCGCCCCCCAGACGAGCATTGCCGTAAGATTGTGCCACACCAGCGCCCAACTTGTCCCCATCGCGGTCAACGCATCAAGCCGCCGCTCGAGCATCATCGGGATCGAAAAAGCCGAGATCGCGAACGCGAAGGCCGCGAACAGGCCACCGATCAGCGTTCCGACGATGAGCATTGCCGCGCCGGTCGAGGTGGTAAACAACATCGCGACGATATGATCGAGCCCCGGGAACGGGCGGACGCCGAAGAACAGCGCGTAGACGATCACCGCCGCGCGCATCCACAGCAGCATCACCGTGCATAGCAACGCGCCGATGAACAGGACTTGCCCGCCGCTGCGCGCGTGCGGGAACAGCATGTGCCTGAGCGATATGGGGTCGTTCTGCTCGATCGCGCGGCTCTTGTCGTAGAGCCCGATCGCCAGCGTCGGGGCGAACACGAGGAAACCCGCGATCGCCGGGAACAGGGCGTAATCCCAACCGAAAAAGATTAGTCCCGCGACGATGCCCAGCGACAACAGCACGACGACCAGGCCGTAGAGCAGGCTGGGGACAGGATCGGTGACAAGGTCGCGCCAGCCATCGCGCAACCAGCCGAAGGCGGCACCGGGCGCCAGATCACGCGCATAGCGACGTTCGATCGGCAGCGCGGGGACAACCGGAGGAATGATGGGCATTATCGGCTCCCGTTCATATCAGCACGACGGCTTGGCGGCGCCGAACGCGCCTGCGCCGGGCGCGGCACCGCCGGCCTTTACGTGAGGGACGCAGTCCGGCTGCGAGGTCGACGCGACATAGACCAGATGCGCATTCGCCAGCACGATCACCGCCAGCGCGGCGGCGGCGAGCGTGAGGACGACGGGGCGCGAGAAGATCAGTTTCACGGCTGCGCGCCTTTATCGAGCACGTAGGTGGTGAGGATCTTGCGGTCGAGCGGGCTCAGCCGGTGTTCCCATGCCGGCATTTCGCCTTGCCGGCCGTCGTGGATCGTCGCGATGATATCGCCGATATCGCTGCCGTAGAGCGAGGCGCGATCGGTGAGATCGGGCGCGCCAAGTTCCTGGCTGCCTTGCCCCTGTTCGCCGTGGCACGCGACGCAATTGACCGCGAAGACCTCGCGCCCGCGCGCCACCGAAGCTGCCTTGTTCGCCTGCCAGCGCGGATCGGAAAGGCTTTTCACGTAATTGGCGACATCGGTCACAGCGGCGGGATCGAGAATATTGTCCTTGCCGAACGCCAGCATCTGGCTGACGCGGGTATCGGTGGAGGCGGGGCTGTTGATCCCGACCGCGATGGTGTGGGCAATGGCTTCCGCACTGCCGCCCCACAGCCATGCGGTGTCGGTCAGGTTGGGATAGCCCTTGCCCCCCTTGGCGTTGACGCCGTGGCAGGCGGCGCAATTGTCGCCGAACAGCCGATGCCCGTCGGCGCGCACGAATTCCATCAACGCCGGATCGGCGCGGATCTGATCGTAATCCATTGCCAAGATCCGATCGGTCCATGGCGCGCGGGCGGCGGCGGCGGCGTCGACCCGTTCGATAACCGTCTTTTTCTCGTCGGCGCCGAGCAGCCCCTTGGTGAAGCCGTTGCCCACCGGCCAGGCCGGCATCAGCAGCCAATAGCCGATCGAAAACAGCACGGTACCGATCAGGAACACCCACACCGCAGTCGGCACGCGGGTGTTGAGTTCCTTGATCCCGTCCCATTCATGGCCGGTGGTCTTGTGCCCGCTATGAGGGTCGCGCTCGTCTACCGCCACGGTGTGTCCTCGTCGTCGATAATGTCGCGCGCCGCCTTGTCGAACCGGTTCTTGTTCGCCGGCCAGCACGCATAGCCGAGCGCCACGATCGCCATCGCGAGCAGATAGAAGAGCCCGAACGATTTGGCGAAACCGACCAGAAACTGATGGTCCACGATCATAGCCCTATTGCCCCTTTGCCGGCGCCGGATGCGCGACGTTGCTGAGCTTGCCGAGGATCTGGAGATAGGCGACCAGCGCATCCATTTCGGATACCGTGCCGGCGTCGCCGTCGAACGCGCGCACCTGCGTGGCGTCGCCATATCGTCCGGTGAGGCCGCGTGCATCGCCATCGGGGGATGCCTGGATGATGGCATCGGCCGCGGCGTTGGCGATCATGTCGGCAGTATAGGGAACCCCGACCTTGCGCATCGCGCGCAGATCGTCGCCGAGATGGCGAGCGTCGAGCTTGGTTTCGAGCAGGTACGCGTAACGCGGCATGATCGATTCGGGCACCACGGCGCGCGGGTTGACGAGATGCGCGGTGTGCCATTGATCCGAATATTTGCCGCCCAGCCGCGCGAGATCGGGCCCGGTGCGCTTCGACCCCCACAGCATCGGGTGATCGTATTTCGATTCGACCGCGAGCGAATGCGGGCCGTAGCGCTCAACCTCGTCCTGAAGCGTGCGGATCATCTGCGAATGGCAGGCGTAGCACCCCTCGCGCATGTAGATGTTGCGGCCGGCGAGTTCGAGCGGCGTATAGACCCGCATGTTGGGGTCGGTCTCGACCGTCTCGTCGATCGTGAACAGCGGCGCGATCTCGATCAGGCCGCCGATGCTGGCGACGACCATGATCGCGATCGCCAGGACCATCGATTTGCGCTCGAGCCGGTAATGCGTACGAAACATCGGTTCTATTCCGCGGGCTGAAGATGGGCGGGAAGGGGCGTATCGTGCGCGGTCGCTGCCGCAGCCGATGGCCGGCGGATCGTCATCCAGATATTGTAGCAGCCGACGATCGCCCCCAGCAGGAATAGCAGCCCCCCGATCGCGCGCGCGACATAGTAAGGGTGCATCGCGACCATCGAATCGATGAACGAATAGGTGAGTGTGCCGCTGTCGTTATAGGTGCGCCACATCAGGCCCTGGATGATGCCTGAGTTCCACATCGCGAAGACGTAAACCAGCGTCCCTGCGAGCGCGAGCCAGAAGTGGACCTCGACCAGCTTGGGCGAATACATCCGCTCGCGCTTCCACAGCCACGGCACCACGGCATAGATCGACCCGAAGGTGACCAAAGCGACCCAGCCCATCGCCCCGGCATGGACGTGGCCGACCGTCCAGTCGGTGTAATGCGACAGCGCGTTGACCGGGCGGATCGCCATGAACGACCCCTCGAAGGTCGACAGGCCGTAGAAGAACGCCGCCATCATCATGAAGCGCAGCGTGGCATCGTCGCGCACCTTGTCCCACGCGCCATTGAGCGTCAGCAGCGCGTTGGCCGCGGCGATCCATGACGGCACGAGCAGCATGACCGAGAAGGTCACGCCCAGCGTCTGCACCCATTGCGGCAATGCCGTGTAATGGAGGTGATGCGACCCCACCCACATGTAGAAGAAGGTGATGCCCCAGAAGCCGATGATCGACATCCGGTACGAATAGATCGGCCGCCCCGCCCGCTTGGGCAGATAATAATAGAGCATCCCGAGGAAGCCGGCGGTGAGGAAGAAGGCGACGGCATTATGGCCGTACCACCATTGCGTCATCGCATCCTGGACCCCTGAGAAAAGCGAATAGCTCTTCACCCCCGCCAGCGAGGCGGGCACCGCGAGATTGTTCACGATATGGAGCATCGCGACGACGAGGATGAACGCCAGATAATACCAGTTGGCGACGTAGATGTGCGGTTCCTTGCGGCGTGCCAGCGTGCGCAGATAGAGCACGAGATACGTCACCCAGACGATCACCAGCCAGATATCGGCATACCATTCGGCCTCGGCATATTCCTTCGACTGCGTGATGCCGAGGAAATAGCCGCTGACCGCGAGGATGCAGAACAGATTGTAGCCGATCAGCACGAACCACGGGCTGAGCTGGCCCGCCATGCGCGCGCGCGAAGTGCGCTGCATGACGTGGAAGGAGGTGGCGATCAGCGCGTTGCCGCCGAAGCCGAAGATGATCCCGGTGGTATGCGCGGGGCGCAGGCGGCCGAAGGTCGACCAGGCGGCGTCGAAGGTGAGGTCGGGGAAAGCGAGCAGCCAGGCCACCCAATCGCCGACGAACATGGCGAATACCGCCCAGACCATCGCGACGACGACGCCGAACTTGCTCGGGTCGTCATAATAGCTTTCGTGCCGGCTCTCGCTGGGCTCGGGCGCGAAATAGCCGTTCCACAGGACGCACAGGAACCCGAGGCTGTAGGCCAGCACGATAAAGCCGTGGATCTGCATCGGATCGGAACGCATGGCGCCAGCCACCGCCATCGCCAGACCGACGAGCACGAGGACCACCAGAATCGCTAAACCGCGTTCGCGTTCACCGATAGTAAGCTTTGAAATCACGCTCTGAACTCCTCCTTTTCAGGGCGTTTCGGTCCCCCGCGTCGATCTTGCCTGTCAAGCAAGCTTACGAAATCGGTTCGTGCGTTGCTAGAGGGATCGGGGTGGACAATTTGCCTCAGGCGCCGGCGTATTCCCTCTTTGGTGTGGCCGGACGCAGCGCCATCGGACCATAGATCAGCAGGAACAGCAGGAAGGCGGCGCCCCACAAGCCGCCGGCGAGGCGGATCGTGCCCATATAATCAAAGGGCAATAAGGGGGCTGCCACGCGCAGCAGGGCCCCCAGATGCACCAGCAGGTAGATGGCGATGGTGGGCCGATCGGCCTCGAGTGGGCGGCCGGTATGCCCCCGCGTCGCGCGCGTCATCACCGCGAGCGTCATCGCCGCCATCGCCCCCGCGCCAAGCGCATGGATCGCGCTCGACACCGGAAAGGCAGGGTGGAGGATGGCGCCGCCGAGCAGCACCAGCCCCAGCGGCAACCATGCGTAGGAAAGGTGCAGCACGAACACCAGCGGATCGCCCAGCGCCTTCAGCCCCGCCCAGCGGGTCAGCCGGGCGCCCTGAAGCGTGCCCGCGGCGAGCAGCAGGACGCCCGTCGCGGGGTTGTCCGGCGCCACCACCCAGCCGGCGAGCACGAGCGCAGTGGCGCCGATCACCACATTATCGAACCGGTTGGGCATCGTCGGCAGCCCATCGCGGCGCCCGTGCCGCATCAGCCAGTTGCGGGTGAACGCAGGGGTGATCCGGCCGCCGATGATCGCGATCAGCATCAGGACCAGCGCGAAGCCCATCCGCATCCCCAGTGCCGGATCGGCGACTATGCCGATCGCCGCGGCGTGATCGACCCCGCAGGCGACCAGGAACAGGGAGAGGACGATCAGGATCGGCTTGTTGCGATTGCCCGTCACGACAATCTCGCGTGCGGCATAGGTGAGGAGGAGGAGCAGGAATGCGATGTCGAGCGCTGCGCCGATCGGTGGCGGAACGGTGCCGGAGAACAGGATCGCCAGCCGCGCGGCCAGCCACAGCCCGACCGCGCCGCCGACACGCCAGCCGGTGACCACCGGCCGTCCGGTCCAGTTGGGGATCGCCGCGCTGAGGAAGCCGCCGATCACTGCGCCGAGATAGCCGAACAGCATTTCGTGCTGATGCCAGGCGAGCGGCGCCATCGCGGTCGGCAGCGTCCAGCGCCCACCGAGCGCGCCCACCCACAGCGTGACGACCACCGCGGCCCATAATGCGCCCCCGGCGAACAGCAGCCTGAAACTGCCCTGGAGCCAGATCGGCGGCTGGGCGGCGCTATCCTGCCCCGCGGCGGCGGCGGTCATGCCCGCGCGCCCTTGCGCCACAACCCGAGGATCACGACCTGCCACGCGATCGCGATCGCGCCGACGATGAACACGACATCGCCGAAGGTGCGGATCCAGCGCAGCGTTTCGAGGAAGCCCTGCTGGAGAAATTCGTCGCTGCGCGCATACCACATGCCCGTGGTCACGCTCGCTTCGAACTGGAACAGCCCGACCGGCAGCAGGCTGGTGAAGATCATCAGCACCAGCCCCGCATTCAACCCCCAGAAGGCGGTCTGCATCAGCCGCTCGTTGAACACGATTTCGGGCCGGATATAGCGCAGCACCAGCAAGCTGAAACCGAGCGCGAGGAAGCCGTAGACGCCGAACAGCGCGGCATGGGCGTGGACCGCAGTGGTGTTCAGCCCCTGAAGGTAGAACAGCGCGAGCGGGGTGTTGATCATGAAGCCGAAGACCCCGGCGCCGAGCATGTTCCAGAATGCCACCGCGATGAAGCACATCAGCGGCCAGCGTAGCGGGCGCATCCACGGCGCACGATCGCGCAGGCTCCAATGCTCCCACGCTTCATGGCCGAGGACGATCAGCGGCACGACTTCGAGCGCGCTGAACGCCGCCCCGACCGCGAGGATCGGTGTCGTCGTTCCCGAAAAATAGAGATGGTGGAAGGTGCCCGGCACGCCGCCGACCATGAACAGCGACGCCGAGGCGAGGCTGGCGGCGGTGGCGAGCCGTTTCGACACCAGCCCCATCGACGCGAAGACGAAGGCAATGGCGGCGGTCGCGAACACCTCGAAAATGCCTTCGACCCACAAATGGACGACCCACCAGCGCCAATATTCCATGATCGTGATGTGGGTGCGCTCGCCGTAGAAAAGGCCGCTGCCGTAGAACAGGCCGATGGCGATCGTGGAGACGGTAAGCAGCGCGAGCAGGCTCTTGTCGCCGCCCTTGCGGCGCAGCGCCGGCACCATGCCGCGCAGCATCAGCGCCAGCCAGAGGAGCAGCCCGACGAACAGCGCGATCTGCCAGAACCGGCCGAGATCGAGGAATTCGTACCCCTGATGCCCCAGCCAGAAGCCGAGCCCGGCGGGCATCACCTGCGCGATCGACAGATAATTGCCGACGAACGATCCCACCACCACCACGATCAGCGCCCAGAACAGGACGTTGACGCCGAGCTTCTGATATCTGGGATCCTCACCGTTGATGACGGGGGCGAGAAACAGCCCGGCGGCGAGGAAGGCGGTGGCGATCCACAACACCGCGCTCTGGACGTGCCAGGTGCGGGTCAGCGCATAGGGGAACCATTGCGACACATCGACGCCGTAGAAGCTCTGCCCCTCGATCGTGTAATGCGCGGTGAAACCGCCGATGAAGACCTGAAAGACGAACAGCGCCACCACCACGAACAGATATTTGCCGAGCGCGCGCTGCGACGGGGTGAGCGCCGCGAGCGTCAGCGGGTCCTTGTCCGCGGCGACGAGCGGCGTGTCGTCGTGGCGGCGCAGGAAGGCCCAGCCCCAGATCAGCGCGCCGACCCCGGCGATCAGGATCACCACGCAGGCGAGCGACCACAGGATGTTCTCCGGCGTCGGATGATTGCCGATCAGCGGTTCGGGTGGCCAGTTGTTGGTGTAGCTGGCGATCGTTCCCGGCCGATCGGTCGACGCGGCCCACGCGGTCCAGAAAAAGAAATCGGTCAGCGCGGCGCGTTTGGCGGGATCGGGAAGGGTGCCTTCCTTCATCGCATAATTGTCGCGCATCGGCCGCAGCGCCGGATCGCTGCCGTAGAGCCGGTCATAATGGTCGGCGGTCTGTGCGATCGCCTGCGCGCGGCGCTCCGAGACGGTGACGACGCCGGTTGCGGGATCGAGGCTGTTGTGGCGATATTCCTGCTTGAGCTGATAGGTGAGCGCCGCCTTTTGCTCGACATCGAGCGCGTCGAACGCCTTGCCATAGGTCTGTTGCGCGGCGAGGCCGAGCCACGCGACCAATTCGCGATGCAGCCAGTCGGCCGACCAATCGGGCGCCTGATAGGCGCCGTGCCCCCAGATCGAGCCGAGCTGCATCCCGCCGGTGCTCTGCCATGCGGTTTGCCCGGCCATGATGTCGTCGTGCGTCATCAGCACGGCGCCCGAGACGGTGACGACCCGCTCGGGGATCGGCGGTGCCTTGCGATAGATCTCGACGCCCGACACGCCCAGAATGGCGAAGGTGACGGTGATGACCGCGATCAGCGCCCACCAGAGTTTACGATATTCGCCCACGAGTGCCCCCTCGCTCTTTACCCCATGATGTTACGTCGTCCCGATCATCGGTTTGGTCGAACGCGCTCGTCCGTCGCGCGATCGAGCCCCCGCGAGACAAGCACCGAGCGCAACCATTGCCAAGCGGTGTTCGCGACGCTGCGATGGACGCGGTGCACAGCGCGGCGGGCATCGAGCGGCCCCAAGCACATCACTTCGCCGCATTCGGGACAGAACATTGCCGACCCTCCATCCACCCGCATTCCAGACCGCCGAACCAGGCGCTGAAACGAACAGAGGGCATTGATAGCAGTGTTTGCCGTTGAAAGATTGCGCTGGATCAAACTTCAGCCTGAAACGCGACCATGCTGCATGGGCTGCCGCTCATGGCTGGCACGTGCATAGACGCTTGGCGGCATGCCCACGTGACGCGTGAACGCGACGCTGAAGGCGCTGGCCGAGCCATAACCGACCTGCCTGGCGATCTCGCCAACCGATCCTGCGTCGCTGCGGAGCATTTCCTTCGCCAGCACCATTCGCCAATGCAGGAGATATTCCATCGGTGCCGTGCCCACCGCCCGACGAAATCGATCGAAGAATGCCGAGCGTGACATCGCCGCTTCGCTGGCAAGGCGCGCGACCGTCCAGGCTGTGGTCGGTTGTTCGTGCATCCGCCGGATCGCCGTCGCCACCCGATCGTCGCCGAGCCCCTTGAGGACTCCGCAGGGGCAATGCGGCCCGGATGAGCGCAGCGTCTCGATGAACAGCACCTCCATGAGCCGTGTCAGGATCACGTCGCGCCCCGGACGGTCGCTCCGCAATTCTTCCGCGGCAAGCTGGGCGAGTGTCGCGAGCCTCCGTTCGCCACGCGCATGGAGCAGCGCGGGCAGGAGCGTCACCAGCAGCGCCGCGTCGCCCGAGCCGAACGCGCAATAGCCGACGAGCATGCGGACCTCGGGCTCGGCAAGCGGATCGCCCAGGCGGAAGACGTCGGCGCGGACCTCGACCGGCAGGTTGTCGACGCCGGCGGGGGGTGCCGCCGCGGTGCTCGAGGTTGCGAAGTCATGGGCCGCCGGGATCAGCACGAAATCACCTTGCTCGACGATGAGCGGCGCGCGCCCGTGGAGTTCGAGACGGATCGAGCCTTCGAGGAGCGCGCAGAAGAAGGGCCGTCCCTGTTCGGCGCGGCGAACCCGCCATGCCCCCGCGCCCTCGACGAACTTGGAATAGGACAGGTCGGGCTGCAGCAACGTGACGATTTGGGCGAGAGGATCGGTCATTTCCGGATGATCGCTAATGTTTCATGGACTTTCGATTGTAGCAGGCCGGCGCTGGCGGTCTATCTCTCTGGGGCAACGAACAACAGGAGGCCCTATGTCGACCATATTGATTACCGGATGCTCCTCTGGCTTTGGCCTGGAGACCGCACGCTATTTCGCCGATCGGGGATGGGATGTCGTCGCGACGATGCGCGCGCCGCGGGAGGATGCGTTCCCCCAATCGGAGAAGGTTCGGACCATCGCGCTCGACGTGACCGATCCGGCCAGCATCGCGAATGCCATCGCGGCGGCGGGCCCGATCGATGCGCTCGTCAACAATGCCGGCATCGGCTTCCTCAATGCTCTCGAAGGTACGCCGATGGCGATCGCCCGCGACATGTTCGAGACCAACACGCTGGGCACCATCGCCATGACCCAGGCCGTCATGCCGCAGTTCCGCGAACGTCGGGCGGGCGTCATCGTGAACGTGACTTCGTCGGTCACGCTCAAGTCGCTGCCATTGCTCGCGGTCTACACGGCCAGCAAGGCGGCGGTAAATGCCTTTACCGACAGCGTTGCAATCGAGCTCGAGCCGTTCGGGGTGCGGGTCCGCGCCGTGCTGCCCGGACGCGCGCCCGACACCCGCTTCGCCGAAAACGCCGGGGCGCGGATGGTCGACGGATTTCCCGAGCCTTATGCCGAGATGGTGCAGCAGGTCTTCGCGAGCTGGGAGCAGGATAGCGGGCCGGTCACCGCGGCCAGCGACGTGGCGGAAGCGGTGTGGCGGGCCGTGACCGAGGCAACGTCGCCCGCCTATATCCCGGCTGGGGCCGATGCGGTGATCTGGGCGCAGGAACGCTGAGACGGCGGGCGCCGGCGAGGTGTGATCCCGTCGGCGCCCACACAGCATGGCGACATCGTTTTCGAGAAAATTCGTTATTTTTTAACACGAAAGCACTCGAATTGTGCGACGGACCGGTCTAGCGTGTAGACATACGGATTCGAACTGGCTTTTCGGCCAGTTAGATGAGTGAGGGGGGAATGATGCGGGCGGTCGCCTTGGCCTTGGCCATGATCTTGGTTGCTGTTCACGCTGTCTCGGCACGCGCACAAGATGTCGATGCCAAGACGGCAAGCCAGACCACGGCAACCACGCAATTGTCCGTCAGCGCGTTTGCGCGACTTCCCTTTGTCGAACATGCCGCGCTCTCGCCCGACGGCACCCAGATGGCCGGACTTTTCGCGATCGACGGCCAGCAGCACATCCTGATCACGCCGGTTGTCGGCGATCGAAGCGCAAGGGTCGTCGTTGGTATTCCGGACCAGACCCAGGTCGGCTGGCTGCGCTGGGTCGGCAACGACAATATCGTCGTCGGGCTTACCGCCTTGCTGCGTGTCCAGATGGACAATTGGTATGTTTCCCGCCTGATCGGCGTCAACCGCGCCACGGGCAAGGTCACCAAGTTGCTGTGGGATGCCGGCGGCCAGAATGCGGCCGACGTCTTATGGGTTCCAACCGACGACACGACCGAAATACTCGTTGCGGCGCAGCAGTCGATCTACAGCAATCTGCCCGAGTTCTGGCCGACGGTGTACCGGGTTGACGTGACCACCGGGCGCAAGCGGATCGAGGAACGGCCGCGAACCAATGTCCTGTCCTGGGGAGCCGATCACCTCGGGCACGTTCGCTATGGGATCGGCTATCGGGACCATTCGACCCGATCGACGCTAGTGTATCGGCCGGACGGCCGGGGCGCCTTCAGGACGATCGATCGTGCCAAATTGATCGACGAAGAGGAACTGGCCGTTCCTTTGCTGTTCAATCCGGGAAGCGACCACGGGTTGGTCATCAAGGAAGACGAGACAGGGCGGTCGATCGTCGCCGAGGTCGACCTTGTGAGCGGCAATGATATCCGGGTCGTGTACGCCGCGCCCGAGGCGGACGTCGAAGCGATCCGGCTATCGCTCGATGGGTCGAGACTGCTTGGGGTGTACACGACCGATCGCGACCAGCCGGTTCACTGGATCGACCCGGTCATGGCGGCGTATCAAAAGGCCATGCAGGCCGCCTCGCCGAAATCGGACGTGCGCATCGTCAGCTACAATCAGGATTTGAGCAAGTTGCTGGTCCGTTTCAGCACGGCCGACAGCCCGGGTTTGCTCTTTTATTATGATGACACGGCAAAGGATCTGGTCCAGCTCGCCGAGATCAACGCGGATATCGGCGCCCGACGGCTCGCCCGCCCCAAATTCATAAAATATAAGGCGCGCGACGGGCTGGAGATCGAGGGCGTGCTGACGCTTCCGCGCGGCGTGGCCGCAAAGGCACTGCCTTTCATCGTCATGCCGCATGGCGGCCCCTGGGCGCATGACGATCTGAGCTATGATTATTGGGTCCAGTTCCTTGCCAATCGCGGTTATGCGGTACTTCAGCCCAATTTTCGCGGATCGACGGGTTATGGCGCCGCCTTTTCGAAAGCCGGGCAGGGCCAGATGGGGTTCGCGATGCAGGACGACATCAGCGACGGCGTCCGGTGGGCGATCGCAGAGGGCATTGCCGACCCGAAGCGCGTCTGCATCGTGGGCGCCTCTTACGGTGGCTATGCCGCGATGTGGGGCATAGCGAAGGACCCGGATCTTTACCGGTGCGCGGTGTCGATCAACGGCGTGTCCAACCTGCGACGCGAGGTCAACGATTTCGGCGGTACGGTTCGCGAGACGCTCTATCGCGGCCAATGGGAGAAGATGACGCCCGATTTCGCGGCGGTTTCACCGATCAATGCGGTCGATCGGATCAAGACGCCGCTGTTGCTGATCCACGGCAAGAAAGACGTCACGGTCGATCAGGTGCAATCCGTAAAGATGAACGCGGCGATGGCCAAGGCCGGGAAGGCCGTCGAGTTCGTCTCGATCCCACTCGCTGACCATTATTTCACCCGTGAAGCAGACCGCATCACGTTGCTCGCCAGCATCGAGGCCTTTCTGCAAAAATACAATCCGCCCGATTGACCGTCGGTTCTTGCTCGGGCGTTCGGCCTGGGGATGGCCTCCACGGCGCCGTCTAAAGTCGATCCGGTTCTTATTGAACCGGGTCGACTCTGGATTTTTATTTGTTTGCCGTGATTTCCGAGTCGCCAGATGAATCCATCTGGCTCGACATCACTCTAGGCGCCGGTTTCCGAAACGGGCGGCGCGGCGGTCGGCTTGATGATCGATACGGTGATCTGGCGATCGCCCGCATGTTCGAATTTCAGGGTCAGCGGAAAGCGCTGGCCGGCCTGGAGTGGTTGGTTCAGGCCCGCGAGCCAGACGTGCAGACCGGCCGGATCCAGGCTGACGGGCGTGCCGGCCGGGATATCGATGCCATCGAGATATTTCATTCCCATCGTGCCGCTGTCGTCGGTCATCGTCATGAGGTCGGTCTTCTTCGCGGCCGGCGTGGAGGCGGCCATCAACCGGTCCGCCGTCGGCGACGTGATCGTCATGAACACCGCCGCGTTGGGCGTGCTGGCGATGGTCTCCCGCGTCCAAGCGTCTTTGACCTCGAGCGATGCCGGCTGGTGACAGCCGCCAATCATCAGTGATAGCGATACCGCGAAAGCCAGACGCATCCTCATAAACCCCCCCTGTCTCCACCGATATGCCGGTGCGATTGTGGGCCTCGCGTGTTGCGGCCGGCCAGCAATTTGCTACCCTGATCGCCGACCCATGGAAAGCAACCCTTCTTCTGCTGGCGGCATTGGCCGGCGTGTCGATCGCCGGCTGGTGATGCGTGGCGCCGTTGCCGCCGGCATAGCGGCCGCCGTGGCGCTTCCGGCGCGCAGGTTGCTGGCGCCCGCCGCGGTGGCCGAGCCGTTGAAGGTTGGCGGTCTCGCCGTGACATGCAACTTGACGTTACCGATCGCATGCGCCGCCAATGACGCGGCGAATCGGTTCGGCGACGCAGGTCCGCTCGCCTTCGGTTACAGCCGCTACAGCGGATTCCCCGAATTGAAGGAATCGCTGATGTCTGGCGACATTCAGGCGGCGTATATGCTGGCGCCGCTGGTGATGGATCTTGCCGACAAGGACGTTCCGGTGAAGATCGTATCGATCGGCCATCGCTCGGGCGCGGTGATCATGGTCCGCACCGATTCGGGCTATCGGAGATTCAGAGACCTTGCCGGCAAGCGCATCGCCATCCCCAGCCGCTTCGCCGTGGACTATTTGTTCCTGCGCAAGCTGCTGGCCGACGAGAACATGACCCCCGACGATGTCGAGATCGTCGAGATGGCGCCGCCCGACATGCCTGCGGCGCTCTATGTGAAGGGGATCGCCGCTTACTGCACCGGCGAGCCATTCGGTGCGGCAGCGCAAAAGGCCGGTTATGCGCGGGTATTGCGCATGACGCGCGATGCCTGGCCCCGATATATGTGCTGCGTGCTGACGGTGCGCGAGGAATTGATCCGGCGGAATCGGCCGCTGGTGCAGAATATGGTCGATTACGTTCTCGCCGCCGGAACATGGCTCGACGCGCGGCATGAGAACCGGGAGAGGGCGGTCGAGATCGCCGCGAAGCGCGAGTATTTCAACCAGGATCCCGACATCCTCCGCTTCGTGATGGAGAACCCGTCCGACCGCGTGACCTATGGCGACCTGCGCATGATCCCGCGCGAGTTCGACGAAATGATGGAACTGGCGGTGGCGGCCGGAGCGCTGTCGCGCCCGGTTCCGTACGCGAAATATGTCGACGAGAGCTTCGCGCACGCCGCACGACCCGCGTCGATCGCGCTTTGACGACGCGTTCCAGCCCTTGGCTCGTGTCTCTTGCTGCGGCACTGCTGCTGCTGCTCGCCGGCGCGGCGGTGATACGCGCTGCCCGGCCTGACAGACCGCCGGAGGAACCGCCCGGTGCGCCGCCGCAGGCGATGACGGCCGGCGTTTTCACGCCAGCCTATGCGGCACCCGATTTCAGGTTGCGCGGCACCGATGGCGCCGACGTGACGCTGGCGCGCTATCACGGCAAGGTCGTGCTGCTCGAATTCGGGTTCACCTATTGCGCAGCGGTATGCCCGACCACGCTGGCGACACTCGCGCAGGCCCGCAGCACGCTCGGCAAGGCGGCGGATTCGGTGCAGGTGATCTTCGTGACCGTGGACCCCGCACGTGACGATCTGGCCCATTTGCGGGAATATCTGGCGGCGTTCGACCACAGTTTCATTGGCGCCACCGGCGCGCCCGGCACGCTGGCGACGGTACGGGCGGCCTATGGCGTCACGGCGGTCAAGCAGGGGACAGGCGCCGATTATGCGATCGCGCATACATCGTCGGTCTTCCTGATCGATCGCGCCGGCAAGTTGCGGGCGATGATGCCTTATGGGCACGACGCTGCCGATTTCGTACGCGATATCCAGTTGCTGCTTGCGGATTAATCGTCAGATGCGCCTGCCTTTCCCGAAACGCTCGATCCACGGCCGCGCCATTGCGGTGGCGTTGGCGCTGCTGCTGTTCGGCGGGGTCGCATGGGCGGCGCTGGCGCCGATCAGGGACGTGTCGCACGACGCGCTGTTCACGATTCCGCGCGGTACCTACGCGCAGCGTATGGCTGGACAGAAGGTCGATATCTTTCCGCAAACCATCCGGCTGACGCTTGGCCTCAACGATGTGCTCGTGCTCCAGAATGACGATATTGTACCGCACATCTTCGGTCCGGCGCTGATCATGCCGGGCCAGCGCTTTCGCTTGCCGTTCGTGCAGGCGTCGACCTACAGTTTCGAGTGTTCTGCACATCCCAACGGCGGCCTTAACGTGATCGTCGACCCGGCGCCCGCTCCGGGATGGCAAAGGCTCCAACGGCGTTGGCTCAACCTGACAAACAATGGAGAGTGAGACGGCGGGCTTTGGAACGCGCGCGGAGATGATGGCCCGACAGGCGCAATTCGTGGGGGGAATGTGAGGGACACCGACAACAGGCTGATGAAGGTGGTGGCGCCGACGCTGATGATCGCGCTTCTGATCGCCATCTGGTGGCTGATCGTCGCGAACAGCGACAATCCGATCTTTCCGACACCGGGGCAGGTCGCAACCGGGGCCTGGGCGCTCGTGCAGGACGGCACCTTGTGGCAGCATATCGAAGCATCGCTGTTTCGCGTGGAGATGGGCTTCGGGCTGGCCTTTCTGGTCGCCATTCCACTGGGCCTGTGGATGGGCTGGGTTGGCGCGGCCTATTACACGCTCAATCCGCTGTTCCAGATGCTGCGGCCGATTTCGCCGATTGCCTGGATTCCCGTCGCGATCCTCTGGTTCGGGGTCGGCGACTTTTCGCCGATCTTCCTGATCTTCATTTCGTCGGTGTTTCCGATGATGGTGCAAACGATCGTGGGGGTGCGCACGATCGACCGGCGCTACTTGCGCGCCGCCGCCAATTTCGGGGTCTCGCGTTCGGTGCTTTTCCGCCGCGTCGTCTTTCCCGCGGTCCTGCCGGAGATCATCGTCGGGATGCGCATCGGCCTCGGCGTCGCGTGGCTGGTGGTCGTCGCCGCGGAAATGATCGCGCTCAATTCGGGCCTTGGCTATCTGATCATGGATTCTCGCAATGCGGGCAACCGCTACGACCTCGTGATCGCCAGCATGATCATCATCGGCATGATCGGCTTGCTGCTCGACGGCGCCACGCGCCTGCTCGAGCGCATGAACACCGTGAAGTGGCGCTATGTCCGATAAAAAGATTGCCGTCGACGGAATCGCCAAAGGCTTCGGCGCTCTCTCGGTCATCGGCGGGGTAAGCCTCGATGTGCGTGACGGCGAGTTCGTCGCGATCGTCGGCCCTTCAGGCTGCGGCAAATCGACCTTGCTCAATATCATCGCCGGGTTCGAGCGCGCGGATCGCGGCGCCGTCCGGATCGATGGCGTCGAGAGCACCGGGCCGAGCCGGAACGGGATCATGATTTCACAGCACGGATCGGTGTTTCCCTGGCTGACCGTGCAGGAAAATCTGCTGTTTGCGCTGAGCGGAACCCGGTATAGCGACCCGGTAGCCCGCGCCGACCGCTACATCGCGATGGTCGGGCTCGCCGGGTTCGAGTCGGCCTACCCGCACGAATTGTCGGGCGGCATGCTCAAGCGCGTCGAGATCGCCCGCGCGCTCGTGGTGACCCCCGAAATCCTGTATATGGATGAGCCGTTCTCGGCGCTGGATGCGCTGATGAGCCTGAAGATGCAGATCGAACTGCGGCGTATTCTCGATGAAGAGCGCCACACGGTTCTGCTGATCACGCACGATGTCGAGGAAGCGATCTATCTTGCGGATCGCATCCTGGTGCTGTCGCCGCGTCCGACGACGATCCAGGCCACGTTCGCGGTGGACCTGCCGCATCCGCGCAAATTGTCGGGCCCCAAGGCGCAGAGGCTGCGCGAAGCCATCCTGAAGGAATTGGGGGTTTGATGCGGCGGGCATGGATGGCGCGTCCGCGGGCCGCGCGATCGGATGGCCGATGGAACGGCAGCGCGGCGCGGCGGCGGGTGCAATCGAAAAGGGCTCGCAGGGAGGGGCCTGTCTTGCCTTTTCCTTGCCGGAAGAAACGAGCCTCAGAGTGAGTTCGAGCCAGATGGAATCATCTGGGGACTCGGAAATCATGGCAAACAAAGGATAATCCAGAATCGGTGCGGTTCTGTCAGAACCGGACCGATTCTAGAGGCTGTTGTCCGGGCGACGCGCGCGCGTGTTGATGGCGGAGAAGTCGAGTGCGGCATTGCCCTGGGCGGCGAAGGCTTCGTAGAGGTCGCGGGCTTTGGTGCCCAAGGGGGTGTCGGCATCGACGCTCGCCGCTGCCTCGATCGCGAGGCGCAGGTCCTTGAGCATCAGCGCGGTGACGAAGCCGCCTGCATAATCGTGATCGGCGGGGCTTTCGGGGCCGACACCGGGGACCGGGCAATAGCTCGTCATCGACCAGCTCTGGCCCGAGGAGACCGAGGCGATATCGTAAAAGGCCTGCGCGTCGAGCCTGAGCTTGCTGGCGAGCGCGAACGCCTCGCACGTCGCGATCATCGTCGCGCCGAGGATCATGTTGTTGCAGATCTTGGCTGCCCGCATTCGCCGCCGCGATCCCGCCCGAGACGGGCGCGTCGACCGCGGTCAGCCCCTTGGCGGCGGCGGCATCGGCGACGCGCTTTGCGGTCGTGACATCGATCGTCGAGCAATCGATTGGTCCTTTTCTCCTCTTTATGGAGCCCAAGGTGGGCCTTCGCATTGTTGCAGGTAGAAAGTGTATATGCAATATCGCCCTGCATATATGCAGCAACTCCCCTGGAACGACCTGCAGGACTTCCTGGCAATCGCACGCGCAGGCAAGCTTTCCCGTGCGGCGGCGCGGCTCGGCGTCGATCCGACCACCATCGGCCGCCGGTTGCGCCGCCTCGAACGCCGGCTTGGCCGCACGCTGTTCGAGCAAACCCGTGAAGGACAGGTGCTCACCGAAGCGGGCGAGGCGCTGCTCGCGCATGTCGAGGCGATGCAGCGCGCCGCCGAGCGCATCAGCGAACAACCCAAAGGGCATCCGCTTTCGGGGCTGCTGCGCATCAGCGTTTCCGAAGGCTTCGGCACCTGGTTCGTCGCGCATCACCTGCATGATTTCGTCGATCGCTATCCGCAATTGACCGTCGATCTGGTCGCAACCAGCGGGTTCCTCAGCCCCTCGAAGCGCGAGACCGACGTCGCCTTGCTGCTCGCCCGCCCGCAGGCCGGCCCGGTGGTGAGCAGCAAGCTTTCGGATTATCGGCTATGTCTTTATGGCGGCAGCGATTATCTCGCGCGCCACGGCACGCCCGGAACGCCCGACGAGCTGACCGGGCATCGGTTGATCGGCTATATTCCGGACCTGCTCTATGCCCCAGAACTGCGTTATCTGGGCGAGATCAACGAGAATTGGGTGGCGACCGTGCGCAGTTCGAGCATCAACGCGCAATATCGGCTGATTCAGTCGGGCAGCGGGGTGGGCGTGTTGCCGCGCTTCATCGGTGACGCCGACCCGACGCTGGTGCCGTTATTGCCCGGAATCGAGATCACCCGCTCATTCTGGATCGTCACCCATAAGGATACCCGCCAGCTCGAGCGCGTGCGGGTGTTCAAGGCATGGCTGCTCGAGACGGTGCGGCGTCATCGCATCCGGCTGCTCGGCGGGTGATTGCCGGGAGAACGATCACGGCCGATAACTGCTCGGAGGAAGGCCCAGTAGCCGTTTGAACATCGCGGAAAAATTCGCCGGGCTATTGTAGCCGAGGTCGAGCGCGATCGTCGTCACGGGATCGCCGGCGGCGAGACGGGGCAGCGCGGCGGACAAGCAGGCCTGCTGGCGCCATTCGGCGAAGCTCATGCCGGTTTCGTGCCGGAACAGGCGGGTAAAGCGCCGTCGGTTCATCGCCAGCGAATCCGCCCAATGATCGATCGTGTCGCTGGCCCAGGGGCGTTCGAGAAACGCGTGGCATCGGGCCGCCAGCGCGGGATGCGCCGGGAAAGGGACCGCAAGCGGGATCACCGGCGCCCGTGCGATCTCGCTGACGAGAAGCGCCATGATCTGCCCGTCGCGCCCCGCCATGTCATATTCGATCGCCACCTCGGCGGCGGCGACGAGAAGCTGGCGCAACAATGGTGAGATGGCGACGACGCGGCAGGCATCGCCAAGCGCCGGGCAGGCATCGGGTTCGATCAGCACGCTGCGCGTCCGGACCACGCCGACCATGCGCACCGCGTGCGGTGTGCCGCCCGGAATCCAGACGCCGCGCTCAGGCGGCGCGACCCATGCACCCTGTGGGGTGCTCACCGCGACGACGCCGTGCGCGGCATACAGAAATTGCGCGCGCCGGTGCCGATGTTCGGCCAGTTCGAAGGAGGGCGGATAGTCGTTGCCGATGGCGATGACGGGACGCGGTACATTTTCATCGACGTGGGGCGAGAGATGGTCGGCCATATTGTCCCGAATTCATAAGAGAATGACCCATATGTCAATGCGGGACGGGCCGACTCTGGATTATCTTTTGTTTGCCGCGATTTCCGAATCGCCAGATGATTCCATCTGGCTCGAAGTCACTCCAGGCGCCTCCGGAGGAATGACGTGTGAATGATATGACGATGGCGGCGCGCGGGCCACGAGCAGCGGCGGCGGACGGCACGGTGTACAGCGTGATCGTGGCGATCAGCCTGTGCCACCTGCTCAACGATATGATGCAGTCGCTGCTTCCGGCGATCTATCCGCAACTCAAGACCGATCTGGGGTTGAGCTTCGGGCAGATCGGTGTGGTGACGCTGGTGTATCAGATGACGGCCTCGATCCTGCAACCGCTGGTCGGGCTGTATGCGGACAAGCGCCCGACGCCGCACGCCTTGCCGGGCGGGACATTGTTCTCGCTCGCCGGGCTCGCGGTGCTCGCGGTCGCACACAATTATGGGCTCATTCTTGCGGGCGCCGCGTTGCTCGGCATGGGATCGTCGGTGTTCCATCCCGAAGCCTCGCGGGTCGCCCGGATGGCGGCAGGCGGGCGCCACGGCCTTGCGCAATCGCTGTTCCAGGTCGGCGGCAATGCCGGTCAGGCGCTGGGACCGCTCGCGGCCGCGTTGATCGTGGTGCGCTGGGGCCAGTCGAGCATCATGCTGTTTGCGTTGCTCGCGCTGCTGTCGGGCGGCATCCTGTGGAATGTCGCGACCTGGTATCGCCATCACGGGCTGGAGCGTTTGCGGACCGAGGGTCGGTCGCACCGCGCCGTGAGGTTGCCCAAGGGCGTGGCGACGGGTGGCGTGCTGATTTTGCTGGCGCTGATTTTCTCCAAATTCGTCTATCTCGCCAGCCTGACCAGCTATTTCACCTTTTACCTCATCGAGCGCTTTGGCGTGTCGGTGCAGAACTCCCAGCTCTATCTGTTCGCTTTTCTGGCGGCGGTGGCCGCGGGCACGGTACTGGGCGGGCCGCTGGGCGATCGGTTCGGGCGCAAATATGTGATCTGGTTTTCGATTCTGGGCATCCTGCCCTTCACGCTGCTGCTGCCGCATGTCGGCCTGTTCTGGATCGGGCCGCTGACCATCGTCATCGGCCTGATCATGGCATCGGCGTTCCCCGCGATCGTGGTGTTCGCGCAGGATCTGGTGCCGGGCAAGGTCGGGATGATTTCGGGGCTGTTCTTCGGCTTTTCGTTCGGCATGGCCGGTCTTGGCGCTGCCGGGCTGGGATGGCTGGCCGATCTGACCAGCATCGATACCGTCTTTCACCTCTGCGCCTTCCTGCCGGCAATCGGGTTGCTCACCGCGTTCCTGCCGGACATCAAGCGTTTGGGGACGCCGACGTGAAGCTGCCCTGACCCTAGGCGCGCACCGGCCCGGTGCTGTCCCGGATGATGAGATCATGCGGCAGCGTCACCTGGCCGACCGCGGTCTGGCCGTTGCGCAATATCTCGACGAGCAAGTCGACGGTCTGGCGGCCGATCAGGCTTTTGGGCTGGGCGATCGTCGTCAGCGCGGGCTGGAAGAAGCGTGCGAGCGGCAGATCGTCGAAGCCGACGATCGAGACGTCGCCGGGGCACGACAGGCCGGCCTGGCCGATCGCGCTGACCGCGCCCATCGCCATTTCGTCGCTGAAGCAGAAGATCGCGGTGATGTTGCAGGCGATCAGTTCGCGGGTCTGCTCGAACGCCGACCGGGCGGAATAGTCGCCGGTGCGTACTTGCAACCGGTCGCGCAGCCCGTGCCGCTCGGCCGCGCGGAGCGCCCCGGTGAGACGATCGCGGCTGATCGGGCTGATCGACGGCCCGGTGATGATCCCGATATCGCGATGCCCGAGCCCGATGAGGTGCGCGATCGCATCGTCGCTCGCCGCCGCGTTGTCGATATGGACGCTGGGGACGCCGATATCGGGGCTATATTCGCAACCGTTGACGATCGGCGCCGCAGCCGCCTGGCGGGTCAGCAGCGGCGCCAGGCTGTCGGGCAGGCGGTGGCCCAGAAAGATGAGCCCGTCGACCTCGCGCCGCGACAGCATCCCGGCATATTGGTCTTCGACATGCGGATCGTGGCGGGTGTCGCCGACGACAATCGCGTAGCCCGCATCGCGCGCTGCTTCTGCCGCGCCGCGGATCACGCTTGCGAAAAACGGGTTGGAGATGTCGGGCACCGTCAGCAGGATTTTGGCGGCGCGCAGCGTGCGTAGCGTGCGTGCCGCCACATTGGGGGCGTAGCCCAGCGCCTTGACGACATCGAGGACGCGCTGACGGGTCGGCGCCGACACGCGTTCGGGATGGTTCAACACCCGCGACACGGTGGCGGTCGAGACTCCAGCGGTCGCAGCGACTTCGATGATCGTCGGCATGGCGGGCTCATGTCGCTTATTCGGCAGCGTGTCGACAGAATTAGATGTAATCCTTTACATCGGCTTTTGGCCTGCGTAGCCTTCGCGCCACCAAACAGGCCGATTGCACCAGGGAGAGGGGCGCACATGACCGTTGCGGAAGAGGCGTTGGGGGTGACGGATCGCCCGCCGGAGAAAATGCTGACCGGGCGCCTCAGTGCGCTGATGTTCATGCAGTTCTTCGTCTGGGGCGCGTGGAGCGTCACGCTCGGGCTGGTGATGCAGACGGTCGGGATCGGCGACCTGATCGGCAATGCCTTCTCGGTCGGCCCGATCGCCTCGATTGTTGGCTCGTTCCTGCTCGGCATGGCCGCCGCCCGCTATCTGAGCCCCAGGATGCTGATGGTGATCCTGCATCTGGTGGGGGGCGCGATCCTGTTCGCGCTGCCGTCGCTGGTGACGCCCGAAAGCGGCGGCACCTTCGTCTGGCTGCTGCTCGGCTACATGGTTTTCTACATGCCGACGGTCGGGCTCGCCAATACGATCGCACTCAAGAGCTTCGGCGAGCGCGTCGATAATTTTCCGTTCGTGCGCGCGTTCGGTACGCTCGGCTGGATCGCCGCGGGGCTTATCATCGGCTGGATGGGACTTTCCGCCAGCCCCAAGATCTTCGTGGTGGCCGGCGTCGTTTCGATCGCACTGGGCCTTTACAGTTTCACGCTGCCCAATGTCGCCGCCGATGCGCCGCGCGGCGAGGGGGTGGTGCGGCAGGTGTTGTGTGTCGAGGCATTCGGGCTGCTCAAGCAGCGCTCGTTCCTCATCTTCATGACCTGCGCGACGCTGATTTCGATCCCGCTCGCGATGTATTACGCTTATGCCTCGCCTTATGTGGGCGCGACGGGGATCACCAATGTCGGCGGCACGCTTGCCATCGGGCAGATGTCCGAGCTGGTTTTCATGTTCTCGATGCCGTGGTTGTACCGGAAGTTCGGGGTCAAGCCGTTGCTGCTCGTCGGCATGGTGGCCTGGGCGCTACGCTATGCGCTGTTCGCGATCGGCGACGGCGGCGCATCGCTCTGGGCGGTGTATGTCGGGGTGGCGTTGCATGGCATCTGTTATGACTTCTTCTTTGTGGCCGGCGCGATCTACACCGGGACGATCGCGACCCCCAAGGGCGTCAATGCGCAGGCGCAGGGGATGCTGACGCTGTTCACTTATGGCGTGGGGATGCTGCTGGGCGCGCAGATCGGGGCGTTGCTTTATGCGCAACTGCCCGCGTCGCCGAGCATCGCCGACTGGCAGCATATGTGGTGGTATCCCGCGATCGCCGCGGCGCTGATCGCCATCCTGTTCCAGTTCACCTTCCGTGACGACAGCCGCAAGGTGGAGGCCCGGGCATGACGGCGATGAAGGGACCGGCGGTTTTCCTCGCCCAGTTTCTCGGCGACGAAGCGCCGTTCGACACGCTGGAGAACCTTGGCAAATGGGCGGCGGAGCTCGGCTATGTCGGCGTCCAGATTCCCTGCGATCCGCGGCTGATCGACCTGTCGCTGGCGGCCGAGAGCCAGAGCTATTGCGACGATCTCAGGGAGATGCTCGACCGGCACGGGATCGCGGTGACCGAGCTGTCGACGCACCTTCAGGGGCAATTGGTGGCGGTTCATCCCGCCTATGACACGCTGTTCGATGGCTTCGCGCCCGCGGCGGTGCATGGCAATCCCGAGGCTCGGCAGGTGTGGGCGGTCGAGCAGGTCAAGCTTGCCGCCAGAGCCAGCGCGCGGCTGGGATTGGCGGCGCACGCGACCTTTTCGGGAGCGCTGGCCTGGCCCTATGTCTATCCGTGGCCGCAGCGCCCGGCCGGGCTGGTCGAAGAAGCGTTCGCCGAGCTGGCGCGGCGCTGGATTCCGATTCTCGACGTGTTCGACGATGCCGGGGTCGATTGTGCCTTCGAAATCCATGCCGGCGAGGATGTGCACGACGGCGCATCGTGGGAGCGCTTTCTTGCCGCGACCGGCAATCACCCCCGCGCGCGGCTGTTGTACGATCCCTCGCATTTCGTGCTGCAACAGCTCGATTATCTCGACTTCATCGATCGTTATCACGATCGTATCTCGTGCTTCCACGTCAAGGATGCCGAGTTCAATCCGACCGGGCGTTCGGGGGTCTATGGCGGCTACGAAAGCTGGGTCGATCGCGCGGGGCGGTTCCGGTCGCTCGGCGACGGCCAGATCGATTTCGGCGCGATCTTCAGCAAGATGGCGCAATATGGCTATACCGGCTGGGCGGTGCTCGAATGGGAGTGCGCGCTGAAACACCCCGAGGATGGCGCCCGCGAAGGCGCGCCGTTCATTCGCGATCACATCATCCGCCTGACCGAGCATCCGTTCGACGATTTCGCGGCGAGCGGGATCGATCGGGACGCGATCCGCGCGATCCTGGGGCTTGCGCCGCAGCGGCGTTGAACGCGGATTAGCTGAGTTAAGGATTTAGACGCTTCATGGTTCGACACAGGCTTCGGCTAGGCATGGTGGGCGGCGGGGAAGGCGCCTTTATCGGCGCGATCCACCGGATGGCCGCGGCGCTCGACGGCGATTGGACGCTGGCTGCGGGCTCGTTCAGCACCGATCAGGGCCGCAACAGGCGGACCGGCGATCTGCTGGGGCTGGCACCCGAGCGCGTCTATGCGTCGTTCGAGGCGATGCTGGCCACCGAAGCCGCGTTGCCCGCCGAGGCGCGGATCGACGCGGTCGCGATCGTGACGCCCAACCATCTCCACGCACCGATGGCGATCGCGGCGCTCAACGCCGGGTTTCACGTCTTTTGCGAAAAGCCGATGGCGATCAGCGTCGCCGAGGCCGACGCGATCGCGGCGGCGGCACAGGCAAGCGGCCGCCGGTTCGCGCTGGCCTTCACCTATAGCGGCTATCCGCTGATCGAGGAGGCGCGGGCGCGGGTCTTGCGCGGCGATCTGGGCGCGATCCGGTTGGTGCAGGTCGAATATCTTCAGGGCTGGCTCAGCGAGCCGATCGACGATGCCGGCAACAAGCAGGCCGCGTGGCGGACCGATCCCGCGCGCGCGGGGCCCGGCGGATGCCTGGGCGATATCGGCACGCACGCGTTTCAGCTTGCCGAGCATGTCTCGGGGTTGCAAGTCGAGGCAGTGTCGGCCGATTTGTCGACCCATGTTCCCGGCCGGCGGCTCGACGACGATGTGAGCGCGCTGCTGCGCTTCGCGAGCGGCGCGCGCGGCGTGCTCAAGGCCAGTCAGGTCGCCGCGGGCGAGGAAAACGGGCTCCGGTTGCGCATCCATGGCGCGCGCGGCGGGCTCGAATGGGCGCAGATGGAGCCCAATACGCTCACGATGCGCTGGCTTGACCGCCCCGCCGAAATCGTGCGCGCGGGTGGGCCGGGGCTCGGTGCGCCGGCGGTGCGTTTGCTTCGGACCCCGTCGGGGCATCCCGAGGGCTATATCGAAGCGTTTGCAAATCTTTATCGTGCTTTTGCCGCCGCCATACGGGGTGGCGAGCAACGCTGGTTTCCGGGCGTCGTCGACGGGTTGCGTACGATGCGGTTCATCGAGGCGGTGGTAAGCAATGCCGCATCGGACCAGAAATGGACCAGAATTGAGTCGGGAGACGAAGGATGAAACTGCTCGCATGTGTAGGAGTGGCGACTGTTGCGGCGGTGACGGCGCTGATCGCAGGCGCCCCCACGGCGGCGCAAACCGCGCCGGCCGCCGCACCGTCGGCGTTCGCTGCCTGCCAGGCGTGCCATACGGTGAAGAAGGACGGCAAAAACGGCCTCGGCCCCAATCTGTATGGCGTGGTCGGGCGGCCCGCGGCGTCGGTGCCCGGCTTCAATTATTCGGCAGCGCTCAAGAAATCGAACCTGCGTTGGGATGCCAAGACGCTCGACGGCTTTATCGCGGCGCCGACCAAGACGGTGCCGGGCACGCGGATGGCGATCGGGATGGCCGATCCCGCCAAGCGTGCGGCGATCATCGCCTATCTGACCGCCGAGGGTGCGCGTTGAGCGTGACGCCACCCCGCCGCCGCGTCGAACCGGAACGAGGGAGAGCGAGGATGATGCCGATCCGCAGCGTTATTCGTCCAACCCTGGGCCTGATCGCGGGGCTGGGCGCGGTGGCCGCATGGCCGCTTGCCGCGCAGGAGAAGCCGGGATTCAAGGACACGCCGATGCTGCCTGACGGGCAATGGCACGTCCATGATTCGGATCGGCCGGCGCCGCAGGTGGTCGCCCCCGCGGCAACGCCGGGCGGGGCCCCCGCCGACGCGATCGTCCTGTTCGACGGCCGTTCGACCGACGCGTGGCGCGCCGAGCGCAAGGCCTGGCCGGTCAAGGACGGCGCGATGACCATTCCGTCGCGCGCCAGCAGTGGGGGCGAAAACAGCCTCATCTCGAAGCAGAGCTTCGGCGACGTCCAGCTTCATCTTGAATTTCGCTCGCCCAATCCGCCGACCAGGACCTCGCAGGACCGTGGCAACAGCGGCATCTGGTTCATGCAGCGCTATGAGGTGCAGATTCTCGACGGTTATCAGAACCCGACCTATGCCGATGGCAGTGTCGGCGCGATTTACGGCTGGAAGCCGCCGCTGGTGAATGCCGCGCGCCGCCCCGGTGAATGGCAGAGCTATGACATCGTCTTCGAGCGGCCGCGCTTCGGCGCCGACGGCACGCTGCTTCGGCCCGCTTATGTGACGGCCTTCCTGAACGGCGTGCTGGTGCAGAACCATCAGGCGCTGCTCGGTACGACGATCTGGCGGCAGGTTGCGCATTATGAGCCGCACCCCGATGCGGCGCCGTTGCAGTTGCAGGACCACGATTCGCCGGTGTCGTTCCGCAATATCTGGGTGCGTCCGCTGCCCGCGGCGGCGATTGATCTTGGAGGTGACAGCAAATGATTGACCGCAGAACCGCCCTCGCCGGCGTGATCGGCATGTTCGGTGCCTCGGTATTCGCGCCGATCGCCCGCGCTGCCGGTGCCGCGCAGACGGCCAAAATTCCGGTCATCAGCGAAGGCCCGCCGAGCGTCGCGGTGTTCAACCCGGCCCAGCGGGCGCTGATGACCGCGCTCAGCGAACGGGTGATTCCGACCACCGATACGCCGGGCGCGATCGCCGCCGGGGTGCCCGCCTTCATCGAGAAAATGCTCGCCGATTGGGCGATGCCGGAGGACCGGATGCCGATCCTCGCCGGGCTCGATGCGATCGCGGCCCGCAGCCTCGCGGATTATAAAATCGCTGCCGCCGAGGCGAGCGCGGCGCAGCAGGATGCGCTGCTGACGCTGGCGATGAACGACCGGATCCCTGCAGGCGGGGCCTTTTTCGAGGCGTTCCGGCAACTTGTGATCACCGGTTATTACACATCCGAGATCGGTATGACGCAGGAGCGCGAGTATCTGCCCGTGCCCGGCGAGTATAACGGCGAATTTCCCTATTCTCAGGTCAACAAGGTGTATTCGGCATGATGATCGATCGTAGAAATATGCTTGGCGGTGTTGGCAGTGTTGCGGCGCTCGCGCTGGCCGGTTTGTCGGTCAGCCCTGCGGCGGCCGCCCGGATCAAAGCCATCGGGCTTCAGCTCTACACCATCCGCGACATCTTCGCGAAAGACCCGGTCGGGACGCTCGAGAAGGTCGCGCGCATCGGCTATCGCGAGGTCGAGTTCGGCGGCGGCGGCTACGATACGATGGACCACGCCATGCTGCGCAAGGCGATGGACCGGTTCGGGCTGAGGGCGCCGTCGATCCATGTCGGCTATGACCAATTGCTCCAGCAGTTCGACCAGTTGGTGGCGATGGCGAAGACGCTCGGCGCGGACACGATCGTGCTGCCGAGCATGGCGACCGAGCATCGCACCGAACAGGGCTGGACCGCCGCGCTGGCCAATTTCAACCGCTTCGCCGCCGATCTGAAGAAGGTCGGGCTGGGCTTCGCCTATCACAATCACGATTTCGAATTCACCACCAGGCCGGGCGGCATCAGCCTGTACGATCGGCTGATCGCGGGGACCGATCCGGCGCTGGTGAAGATCGAACTCGATATCTATTGGGCGGCCTTTGCCGGTGCGGATGTGGCCGCGCTGATCGACCGGCTGGCGGGGCGCCTCTATTCCTATCACGTCAAGGACATGCGCGCCGACCGCAGCATGTCTGCGGTGGGCGAGGGGACGATCGATTTCGCCGCGCTGTTCAAGCTGAAGGGCAGCGCCGGCGTTCAGCATTTCTATGTCGAGAACGATCAGGCGCCCGCGCCCTATCTCCCCGACATCACGACAAGTTTCAAGACGCTGCGCGCGCTGCGGTTCTGATCGCGTGCGGCAATTCTGATCGGGTATTGGGAAAGGAAGATCATGGGTTCGACCAACAGGTTCGACGCCATCGTCATTGGTTCGGGTGTGAGCGGCGGGTTTGCGGCCAAGGAACTTACCGAAAAGGGGCTGCGCGTGCTCATGCTCGATCGCGGCGTCATGGTCGAGCATGGCGAGGACTATCGTTATGACGGGACACCAGCCTATGAGGTGCCCGCGCGCAACATCATGCCCAAGGCATTGATCGACAGCGACTATTTCATCTCCAAGCACGGCTATATCTCGCCGAGCAACCGGGCCTTCTACAATGACGACCGGTTGAATCCCTATGCCTTTGACGAAGGCAGCAAATTCTACTGGATTCGGCCTGCCGCGGTGGGCGGCAAATCGCTGATCTGGGGACGCTGGAGCTTCCGTTGGTCGCCGGACGATTTCGAGGCCAACAAGCGCGAAGGGATCGATGGCGAATGGCCGATCGGCTATGACGATCTCGCGCCCTGGTACAGCTATGTCGAAAAATATATCGGCGTTTCAGGGTCGCGCGAGAATTTGCCCTATCTGCCCGACAGCGAATTCCAGCCGCCGATGCCGATGAACATCGCGGAAAAATGGCTCAAGCAGCGGCTCGAAACGCAATTCCCCGGCCGCAAGCTCATCAACTCGCGGCTGTCGAACATGACCGAGGACAAGCCCGAGCAGAACCGGACCAAATGCCAGTTCCGCAACCAGTGCGCCAACGGCTGTTCGTTCGGCGCCTATTTCTCGACCCAGGCGGTGACGCTGCCCGCCGCGCGGGCGACCGGGCGGCTGACGCTCCAGTCGGACGCGGTGGTGACCAGCCTCGATTATGATCCGCAGCGCAAACGCGTGACCGGGGTGCGCTATATCGATGCCAAGACCGGACGGGCCGAAACGGTTTCGGCCGATCTCGTCTTCCTGTGCGCCTCGGCGATGGCGTCGACCCAGATCCTGATGAACTCGCGCCCCGCGGGCAGCGATCGCAGCCATTTCGATGCCAGCGGGACGCTCGGCAAATATGTGATGGATCACATCTTTCGCGTCTCGATGCGGGGCCAGGTTCCAGGGATGGACGACTATATCGAATATGGTCGCCGCCCGGGAGGGGTGTACATCCCGCGCTTCCGCAACCTCGGGGATGGCGAGGATGTCGGCTTTAAGCGCGGCTATGGTTTTCAGGGCAACGCCCGCCGCGAACCGTCGCCGCCTGTCGGGTTCGGTGCGTCGATGAAGCACGGGATGCGCAAATACGCCCCCTGGCGGTTCGAGATGGGCGCGTTCGGCGAATGCCTGCCCTATGAGGACAACAGCGTCTCGCTGCATCCGACCAAGGTCGATCGGTTTGGCGTGCCGATGATGAAGTTCGATGTCCGTTTCCGCGAGAACGAGATGCGGATGATGGCCGATGCGCGCGTGCAGGGCGAAGCGATGCTCAAGGCCGCGGGGCTCCTCAACGTTACGAGCAAGGCGGACGAACATGTCCCCGGCGATGCCATTCACGAAATGGGCGGCGCACGCATGGGGACCGATCCGCGCCGATCGGTGCTCAACCGCTGGAGCCAGGCACATGACGCCGACAATCTGTACGTGACCGATGGCGCGCAGATGGCGTCGTCGTCATGCGTCAATCCGTCGCTGACCTTCATGGCGCTGACGGTGCGGGCCGCGGATCAGGCGGTGAAACGCTTGCGGGCTTAAAGCGAGGCGCGGTGTGCTCGACCGAGCGGTGGCGAGATCGTAGGGTCCGATGACCCGAACGATGGAAAGGGACGATGATGACCGATAGCTGGTTGCCCACGCTCAAGACCGCGAACCCGCAGGAAGGGTTTGAACTTGCCAGCAAGCTTGCGCGGCTTGGCGTCAAGCTGACCCAGCCGTCGGCGGACGTGCGCACCGAATTGCGGCCCGATTACGAGCATGACGCGGGCCATTTGATCGCGGCGTCGCAGGTGATTGCGGTCCATTTCCAGACCGTCGCGGCCGCCAACGATTATTGGCGAAGCTGAGGCTTATCCTCCTGCGAGGGCCTGCCGCTCCAGGGCGAGCAGGAAGTGTTTGGCCCTCAGCCCGCCGGCAAAGCCGGTGAGCGAGCCGTCCATGCCGACGACGCGGTGGCAGGGCGTGATGATCGACACCGGGTTGCGGCCGTTGGCGGCGCCGACCGCGCGCGCTGCGCCGGGCCGGCCGATGCGGCGCGCGATCTCGCCGTAACTGCGCGTTTCGCCGAACGGAATCGCGCGCAGCGCGGCCCAGACCTGGTGCTGGAAATCGGTGCCGGCCATGTCGAGCGCGACCGAAAAGTGTGTACGTCGCCCGACGAAATACTCGCCAAGCTGGCGTTCGGTCTCGACGAGAATCGGGTGATCGGGCGTGTCCTGTGCCGGGGCGAGCCGGACGCGGCCTGGCCGGTCCTTTTCCCATAGCACCGCCGTAAGGCCGCGACCGCTGGCAACCAGCGTCAGCGCACCGACCGGCGAGGCGATCGTTTTGGTATGAAGCGGCATGGCGTGTCTCCCTCGTATCGGTGAGGGAGATGTAAGCGATCGATCGCCGCGCCGCTGCCCGCTTCTTGCGGTCAAAGGCACGCCGATCGATCGCGCGGCGTTACCGCAGCCGCCGCGCGACGATGACGATGAAAAGCCCCAGCACCGCGAGCCCCGCGCCGTAATTCACCCAAAGCACGTCGCCGACCATCGAACTGCCGGCGGGCCAGCGGATGATCGCGAGGCCCTGAAGCAGGAACACGGCACCGACCACCGCCAGCGCGAAGCCGGCGGCGATCAGAAAGGAGCGAACGCGGCGCATCGTTCAGCGCTTGGCGACGGGAACATAATCCCGCTGCGTCGGCCCGGTGTAGAGCTGGCGCGGGCGGCCGATCTTCTGCGCGGGGTCCGAGATCATCTCGTTCCACTGCGCGACCCAGCCCACGGTGCGGGCAAGCGCGAACAGCACGGTGAACATCGAGGTCGGGAAGCCGATCGCCGACAGCACGACGCCCGAATAGAAATCGACGTTGGGGTAGAGCTTCTTCTCGATGAAATATTCGTCGTTGAGCGCAATATGCTCAAGCTCACGCGCGACATCGAACACCGGATCGGTGACGCCGAGCTTATCGAGGATCTCGGCGGCGGTCTTCTGCATCACCTTCGCGCGCGGATCGTAATTTTTGTACACGCGGTGGCCGAAGCCCATCAGCCGGAACGGATCGTTCTTGTCCTTGGCGCGGGCGATATATTCGGGGATGCGATCGGGGGTGCCGATCTCGTGCAGCATGTTGAGCGCAGCTTCGTTGGCGCCGCCATGCGCGGGGCCCCACAGGCAGGCGATGCCCGCGGCGATACACGCGAACGGGTTGGCCCCCGACGAGCCGGCGAGCCGGACGGTTGAGGTCGACGCGTTCTGTTCGTGATCGGCGTGGAGGATGAAGATGCGGTCCATCGCCTGTTCGACCACGGGATCGATCTCATATTCCTCGGCCGGGACGCTGAACGTCATGCGCAGGAAATTGGCGGTGTAGGACAGATCGTTGCGCGGATAGACGAACGGCTGGCCGGCCGAATATTTATACGCCATCGCCGCGATCGTCGGCATCTTGGCGATCAGCCGGTGGCTGGCGACCATCCGCTGGTGCGGGTCCGAAATGTCGGTCGAATCGTGGTAGAATGCGGAGAGCGCGCCGATCACGCCGCACAGCACCGCCATCGGGTGCGCATCGCGCCGGAAGCCGCGATAGAAGGTCGCAAGCTGCTCGTGCACCATCGTGTGGTGGGTGATCGTGTGGGTGAAGGTATCGAGTTCGGTCTGCCGCGGCAGTTCGCCGTTGAGGAGCAGATAGGCGACCTCCATGAAGGTCGATTTTTCGGCGAGCTGGCTGATCGGATAGCCGCGATGGAGCAGGATACCCTCGTCGCCGTCGATATAGGTGAGCCCCGATTCGCAACTCGCGGTGGAGGTGAAGCCCGGATCGTAGGTGAACATTCCCGCCTGAGCGTAAAGCTTGCGGATATCGACGACACTCGGTCCGACCGATCCCGACAGTACCGGATAGTCCTGATCTTTTCCGGCGATGCTCAGTTTCGCGGAGTCACTCATGCGGCTTCCTTTCGTTCACTCTCTCTCAAGCAGCAGGTGCCATCCGATCGGCAATCCGCCCCAGGCTCTCCTCCCGCCCGAGAAGATCGAGCACGTCGAAGATGCCGGGCGACGTCTTGCGTCCGGTCAACACCGCTCGCAGCGGTTGTGCGACGGCCCCCAGTTTCACGCCCTCAGCCTCGGCAACCGTGCGTATCACGGCCTCCGCCGCAGCAACGTTCCAATCGTCGAGTGCCGCGAGCGCGTCGTGAACACGCGCCAGCAACTTAGGTGCGTCGCCCTCTAGCAGATTGGCGGCAGCGTCGTCCATTTCCAGTGGGCGTGTGCGAAAAAGAAACTGCGCACCGTCTGCAAGTTCCAGCAAATTGGCGGCACGCGGTTTGAGAAAAGCCATGCTGCGTTGCAAGAGCGCACGCTGATCGTCCGATGGCGCGAAGCCCAACCGCGCAGTCACGAGATCGGTGAGCCGCGCATCGTCCGCCTCGCGGATATAATGGCCGTTGAGATTTTCGAGCTTCTTCAAGTCGAAACGCGACGGCGATTTGCCGACGCCGGCGAGATCGAACCATTCGATCGCCTGTGCCCGGCTGATGATCTCGTCATCGCCATGCCCCCAGCCGAGCCGGAGCAGGTAATTGTCGAGCGCCTCGGCAAGGATTCCCATCTCGTCGCGATAGGCATCGACGCCGAGCGCGCCGTGGCGCTTGGAAAGTTTCGCGCCGTCGCTGCCATGGATCAACGGGATGTGCGCATAGACCGGATCGGCCCAGCCGCCCTCGATTGCGTTCATCGCGCGGATGATCGGCAACTGGCGGAACGCGTTGTTGAGATGGTCGTCGCCGCGGATGATGTGGGTGACGCCCATGTCGTGATCGTCGACGACGACCGCGAGCATATAAGTGGGGGTGCCGTCCGACCGCAGTAGGACGAAATCGTCGATCTCGGCATTCTGGACGGTGACATCGCCCTGGACCCGGTCGCTGATCGTCGTCGCGCCCTCACGCGGGGCCTTGAGACGAACGACAAACGGCAGGCCCTCGGGGGCGTCGGCCGGATCGCGATCGCGCCAGCGGCCGTCATAGCGGATCGGCTTGCCTGCTGCGCGCTGCTCCTCGCGCAGGGCGGTCAGCTCCTCAGGCGTCGCGTAGCATTTGTAGGCGTGGCCGGCGGCGAGCAATTGCGCGGCGACCTCGGCATGGCGCCCGGCGCGCGCGAATTGGTGGACTTCGTCGCCGTCCCAATCGAGCCCGAGCCAGCGCATCCCATCAAGGATCGCGTCGATTGCGGGCTGGGTCGAGCGGGCGCGATCGGTATCTTCGATGCGCAGCAGGAATTTGCCGCCGTGATGGCGGGCGAACAGCCAATTGAATAGCGCGGTGCGCGCACCGCCGATGTGGAGGAAACCCGTCGGCGACGGGGCGAAGCGCGTGACGACCCCGGTATCAGACCTTGCGCTCAACTGCGCCTGCTCCCAAGCTGGAAAAAAGATGGCCAGTTCAGCCGCGGACGCCCCTAGCACGGCATTGGGGCCGCTTCAATTCGCGGCGGGCGGTTGGTTGCGTCGTGGCCGCGAGGCGCTCGAAACGCGGCTCGAGGCCGAGCGCGATCAACTTCCCTTATGGGTGCCGGTGATGTTCGGCGGCGGGATTTCCGCGTGGTTCGTGCTGCCCGATTCCAATCAGTGGGTCGCGGCATTGCTGCTGCTGGGCGCGCTGGCGTTGCTGGGGATCGCCTTGGGGCGCGGCGGGCGGGCGGGGCGCGCGCTTGCGATCGCCGCTGTCACGGCGGCGCTTGGGCTGGGGCTGATCTGGGGGCACGCCACGCGGGTTATGGCGCCCGTGTTGGCACACCCGACGGTAGCGGCGTTCGAGGGGCGGATCGAGGCGGTGGCGCCGTTGCCGGCGCGCGGGCTGGTGCGGGTGCGGCTTGCCCCGATCGGGGATGTGGGCATGCCGCCGCATGTCCGCGTCAATATCGCCGAGCAGGATGTGCCGGCGGGGCTGGCGACGGGGGCGGTTATCCGGCTGCGCGGCTGGTTCATGCCGCCGCCCGAGGCGAGCGTGCCCGGCGCATACGATTTCGCGCGGATCGCGTGGTTCGACCGACTGGGGGCGACCGGGCGGGCGTTCGTCCCGGTGACGCTCGTCAGTGCGGGGGCATCGCCCGGATCGGCGCTGCGCGCGCGGTTGTCGGCACACATCCAGGGCGAGGTCGCCGGCGGGCCGGGGGCGATCGCGGCGGCGCTGGCGACGGGCGACCAGGGCGCGATCGGTGCGGAGGATGCCGAGGCGATGCGTCGCGCCGGGCTGGCGCATCTGCTCTCGATCAGCGGGTTGCACGTGACCGCGGTGGTGGGCGCGACGATGCTGATCGTGCTCAAGCTGCTTGCGCTGAGCCCGATGCTGGCGTTGCGGCTGCGGTTGCCCTTGATCGCGGCGGGGGCCGGGGCGGTCGCGGCGGTCGGCTATACGTGGCTGACGGGAGCGGAAGTACCGACGATCCGGTCGTGCGTTGCCGCGCTGCTGGTGTTGCTCGCGATCGTCATCGGGCGGGAGGCACTGACCTTGCGGCTGGTCGCGGCGGGGGCGCTGCTGGTGCTTCTCGCGTTCCCGCAGTCGCTGGTGGGACCGAGCTTCCAATTGTCGTTCGCGGCGGTGACGGCGATCATCGCGCTGCACGAGCACCCGCGGGTGAGCGCATGGTTTGCCGCGCGCGGGGACGGCGCGGCGCGGCGGCTGGGGCGGGAATTGCTCGCGCTGCTGCTGACCGGGCTGGTCGTCGAGATCGCGCTCGCGCCGATCGCTTTGTACCATTTCCATCGCTCGGGCGTGTACGGCGCGCTTGCCAATATCGTCGCGATCCCGCTGACGACGTTCATCGTGATGCCCGCCGAGGCGCTGGCGCTGGGGTTCGATGCCGTGGGGCTGGGGGCGCCGTTCTGGTGGGCGGTCGATCACGCGCTGCGGCTGTTGCTGTGGATCGCGCATAGGGTGGCCGACGCGCCGGGGGCGAGCGCCGCCTTGCCGGCAATGCCCGACGGTGCGTTCGGGTTGATGGTCGCCGGCGGGCTGTGGATCGCCTTGTGGCGGACGAAGTGGCGGCGATTGGGCGCGGTACCGCTGGCGATCGGCGCGGCATGGGCGCTGGCGACCCCGGCGCCCGATCTGCTGATCACCCGGGACGGCCAGCATCTCGCACTGGCGACGCCCGAGGGGCTGGCGCTGCTGCGCGAGCGGGCGGGGGATTATACGCGGACGACGCTCGCCGAGAATAGCGGGGTGACCGGCGCACCGCTGGCGATGGCCGATCTGGCCGACGCGCGGTGCAGCCCGGATCTGTGCATTGCCGATCATCAGGCGGGCGGACGAACGTGGCGGATCGCCGCGATACGGAGCAACAATTTCGTCGATTATGACGCGCTGATCCGCACCTGCACCGATGCCGACATCGTCGTCAGCCCGCGCGGCCTGCCGCGGGCGTGCCGGCCGCGCTGGTTGCGGCTCGACCGGCAGACGTTGGCGCGTACCGGCGGGGTCGCGATCTCGCTGGCGAACGGGCGGATCGTGACGGTGCGGCGGCCCGGCGCCGATCAGCCGTGGCGGGACCCGCCGACGATCGCGCCGCCACGGGGGCGGCACGCGACAATGGACGTGCGATCGACCGGGTCAAAGAGCATCGGCGAGCGTGGCACGAAGGCGGGGTTGTAGGACAGCGAAAACGGGGAGGGGCGGGGCGGAAAACAAGAACGGCCCTTCGACAAGCTCAGGGCGAACGGATGGGTTTTCAGCGCGGGGCGTTTTGCCTTCCTTTCCCCCGCGCTTCAATCGTAGCGGCGCAGCAGCCCGGCGAGACGGCCCTGAACGCGGACTTGCGCGGGGGCGTAACGCTGCGGATCATAGGCGCGGTTGGCCGGATCGAGCCGGATCATCGCGCCTTCGCGGCGGAAAAACTTGAGCGTCGCCTCGCTGTCCTCGATCAGCGCCACGACGATCTCGCCGTCGCGCGCCGTCTCGGTGCGGCGGATGAGCGCGTAATCGCCGTCGAGGATGCCCGCCTCGACCATCGAATCGCCCGCCACTTCGAGCGCATAATGATCGCCGCTGCCGAGCAGCGCGGCGGGCACCGACAGGGTCGACTGGCCCTCGATCGCCTCGATCGGCACGCCCGCGGCGATGCGGCCGTGCAGCGGGATTTCGAGCACATCGTTGGCGGGCTCCGGCGCCGGCGCGACGCGCGCGGCCTCGGCCCTGGAGAGGATGCGGGCGACGCCCTTGCGGTGCGGCGTCGGGCGGTCGGGCATCCGCAGCACTTCGAGCGCACGGGCGCGATTGGGCAGGCGGCGGATGAATGCGCGCTCTTCCAGCGCAGAGATCAGGCGGTGGACGCCCGATTTGGACTTGAGATCGAGCGCGTCCTTCATCTCCTCGAACGACGGCGAAACCCCGGTTTCGGCGAGGCGATCGTGGATGAAACAGATAAGCTCATGCTGCTTGGCGGTCAGCATCCCAGGTCTCCCAAAGAACAGACACGGAACGTTTATGTATTGTTCGCGTCACTGTCAAGCAAGCGGCAGGATTTGCACCATGTCGCCGGCCTGGGCCGGGGGGGCGTGGGGGGCGCGCACGACCAGGCAATTCGCACGGGCGAGCGTGGCGAGCATCGAGCTGTCCTGGATCGTCGCGGTATGGACGCGGCCCTCGCGCTGCTCGGCACGCAGATAATCGGTGCGGTCGCCGTTGGCGGGCAGATCGTCGCCGAGGATCGCGGCGGCGGTGACGGGCAACGGATCGGCGGCACCCGCCAGCGCCGCGATCATCGGCCGCACGAACAGCAAGGCGGTGACGAAGGCGGAGACCGGGTTGCCGGGGAGCGCGAGCACCACCGCATCGCCCAGCCGCCCCGCGAGCATCGGCTTGCCCGGACGCAGCGCGATCCGCCAGTAATCGACGCTGCCGCCGGCGGCGATCAGCGCGGGGCGGATGAGATCGTGATCGCCGACCGATGCGCCGCCGGTGGTGACGATCAGATCGGCGGTGGTGGAACATGACGCGAAGGCGCGGGTGAGCGCATCGAGATTGTCGGGGACGATGCCCAATCCGGCGAGGTCGATCGGCAGGCCGGCGAACAGTGCGGCGAGCATCAGCGCATTCGATTCGGGGAGTTGAGACCCGGTGACGGGGGTGCCGGGGGGCACCAGTTCATCGCCGGTCGCGAGCGTCGCGACGCGGATCGGGCGGCGGACGGGGAGCGTCGCGAGGCCGGCGGTGGCCGCCAGCGCGAGCCGGGCGGGGGTGATCCGCGCGCCGGCCGCGAACAGCAGGTCGCCGGTGTTGAAATCGAGCCCGCGCACGCGGACGTTGCGGCCGCAAAAGGCCGGGCCGTCGCCGTCGAGATGGATCGCGTCGCCCTCGCGCCGGGCCTCCTCCTGCACGAGGACGGTATCGCTGCCGCCGGGCAGCGCGGCGCCGGTCGAGATCCGCACCGTCTCGCCCGCGCCGACCTGGCCCGCAAAGGGATGTCCGGCGGCGCTTTCGCCGATCAGGCGGAACGGCCCCGGCAGATCGGCGAAGCGCAGCGCATAGCCATCCATCGCCGACAGATCGGCGGCGGGCTGGGTACGGCGGGCGTGGACCGATTCGGCGGCCCAACGGCCCGCGGCGTCGCGGAGCGCGACGTGTTCGGTCGCGATCGGGGGCGCCAGCGCGAACAGCCGCGCCTGCGCCGCGTCGATGGGGAGAAGCGGGGCGGAATCGGTCACGATCGGCGCTGCAAAGTTGACAAAGTTGACACGCTGGAGGGGGTAGCGCGCGGTCGACGCGGGGGGCGGCCGACAACGGCGCCGCCGACGCGGCGGATGGGGAAGGGGGAGCATGAGGTCAAAGCAGGAACATCATGGCACGAAGGCGGGGTTGTAGGAAAGGGGCACTGCGCGGAGCGAACCAGCGTCGGTGACCGCGGTTTGATTTGCGGGCGTGGCCAATAGCCTTCATGTTCGATTCGCAAAGGGGGGGAGCAATGCAGGACACATTATTCTGGCGATGGCTGTTTTCGGCGGTGCGGCTGACGATCACGGCACTGTGCGTTGCGGTGGCGGTGGCGGTGATTCGCTGGCTGATCATCGCGCACGGGCCGGGCTTCGATCTGAAGCCGCTCACCACCCCCGATCTGATCTCGATCGTTACCGCGTCGATTGCGTTGGCCGCGTTCCTCGTCGCTTTCTGGTTCAACCGCGGCACGCGGCAAGATGCGGCGCGAGTCGAAAAATCCACCGCCTATCTCAACCTCGAGATCGCCTCGAGCGAGGTGTTCAAATATGAAGCGGAGAAGGATGCGCAGCTTCGGCCCTATCGCACCGTCGATGTCGAGCCCGCCGAACGCGCGCGGCTGGCCGAGATGCCGGACGCCAAGGTCGCCTACAATCTCTATTTCCAGACGCTCAACCTGTTCGAGATTTGCGCGCGGTTCCGTCGCCAGGGGATCATCGAGCATCAGGTGTTCGCAAGTTGGGTCGCGTGGTTTTACGACACGCTCGACGATTGGTATTTCCGTGAGATGTGGTCGGATTTCCGCACCAATTATACCGAAGATGTCCGCGACATTTTCGACCTTGGCACCGCGATTTTTGCCGGTCATCTGGGGAGCGCGCCGGCCAACGACGCGGATGAGGAGGATCGGGACCGTCTTCGCAGAGAGGCCTTTTACGATGCCGTGGCGGGTCATATGCAATGTACGGAGATCGGGAAATGGCTGAGCAAGACCAGGGAAAAAGCGACCGAGGCGCCGGCATTGCGGGGCCCGGTGATGCGCGCGCTGTTCTCGTTTGGGATCGCACCGCCGCCACCGCCGACGCGGTTGCGCATTTCTTCGCCCGAACCATCGGCGGCGACGCTCGATATATCAGCCATGGTGAAATCCAGGGCGGGTTGAGCGACGACGGGGCCGATTGGCATCACGACCTGGACGCGCGTTTCGTCGAGGATTTGCGCGCGCTGGACGACGATTCCAGCCTGCTCGTGGCGCGCGCGCCCGATGGCGGGCTGGTGGGCGCCGCGATCGTGGAATGGACCGTCGGCCGCCGTGTCCGCTTCGCGACGCTCGCCGACCTCACGATCGAACCGGCCCAGCGCTCCTCGGGGCTGGGCGCGCAAATGGTCGCCGAAATCGAACGGGAGGCGCGCCATCGAGGCATGCAGTGGATCTTCCTCGAAAGCGGCAAGGACAATCGTCGCGCCCATGCCTTTTTCGAGCGACACGCCTTCCATGAAATCTCGCATGTCTTTGGTAAGGCGTTGACCTGAACAGATCCATGCCCCGACAGGCGCAACGGTCGTCAGGGGTTTCGTATGAGCTGTGGCGCGTGGGCGCCTAGATTTTTTGGCCTGTTCCGAGATCGCTCTGTCGGGAATATTTGACAGGAAACTCGACCCATTCCGCTATCCCATGTGGTTCAGCGATTTCAGCGAGGCCGACATCGGGCCATTCATCGCGCGTTGGGAAATAGGCGGTGCCAAAGAGGCGATCCCACAGCGTGGTAAATGCGCCAAAGTTCTTGTCGAAATGCCTTTCGTCAAGAGAGTGATGAATCCGGTGAAAGCGATTGTCGACCAAAGCAATGCGGAGGATGCCGAAATTGGCTTTGGTCGGCGAATGTATCCATACGATGTGCAGCCAGAGGCCAAAAACCACGAATGGCAACGCCGACCCCGCATTTGTCGCAATGAGGCTAGCTGGAATCGTATAAAATATTAGCGCGATGAACGCTTCACTGGGGTGGTGATAGGAATTGACCGCGTTCAAATCACGAATGGAGTGGTGAACGGTATGCCACCGCCATAGCCAGCGGTGCTGGAGCCGATGAAACCAGTAGAAGAAGAAATCGTTGACGATGGCGCCAACAAGCCCCGCAACCACCCCTGCCAGCGGGCCTGCCCAATAGATGTTGGCGGGATTGGGCAACGCGATGAGAGGCGATACCCCGAATGTATCTCGCAAATTGGCCCAGAGGGCGAGAAATGCAGCGGTCAGTGGTATGAAGATTGCCCAAAAAATGGCGCCATTGACACGCTTTTTGAGCGGTTGATCCTCAAGCGGGTTCAACATTTCAAAAAGAGTCAGGATCAGAAAAACAGCGAACCAGCCAATGTAGCTGTATCGCACGGAGTGCGTGATCTCTGCCATCAAATCCATGCAGAGAGCATGATCCAGAGACAACTAAGATCCTGTAAATATTGACGATGTCGTCCTGGCCTTTTTGTCCTCGGTTCGAGCGGGGCGGTGCGGGAGGGCAGCGTTCCACCAACACGGCGCCTTTTCGCTTTGGCCCTTTATGCCGCGTCGGCGCGCTTCTCGCGTGGTTTTACCCCGCCGCGATCTGCTCGATTCCCGCCATGGAGATCAGGGTCAATCGGCGCCGGCCCGCGATCAGACCGTCGCGTTCCCAGGCGTTGAGCGTTCGGCTGACGGTGTAGAGCGTCGTCCCCGCGATGTCGGCGATGTCCTTGCGGCGCAGGGGGAAGCCGATTTCGGTGCCGTTCCGGGTGGGCCGCCCGGCCTGACGCGCGAGGCGCAGGAGGGTGTTGGCGATGCGGCGATCGGTGCGCTGGGTCGCCATTTCGCGTACCCGATCCTGCAATTCGGCAAGCCGGTGGCCGACGATGCCGATCAGGTTGAGCGCGATCCGCGGATGACGCTCGATCAGGCCGTGCCAGACGGCGTGATCCCAGCTTACCTCGACCGACTCGGTCATCGCGATGCCATCGGCGGGATAGCGCCGATCGGTGAAGATCGCGACGCTGCCGAAAATCTCGCCGGGGCCGATGAAGCGCAGCACGACCTCGCCGCCGTCGCTGCCTGCCTGCGCGATGCGGACTGCCCCCGACAGCAGCACATGCGCGCGCTCGACCGGTTCGCCCTGATCGAACGTCCGTGCGCCGTGCGCGAGCGCGCGGATATGGGCCCGCGCGCAGACCTCGGCGAGGGCCGTCGCGGGCAGGCCGTCGAACAGGTCGAGCGCGGCGATCGCGGCGGCGTGATCGGGGTCATGCAGGCTCATACGGCGATCCTTGCTGGCCGATCGGGCGTGATGAAGGCGGCGGCGGTGCGACTGTATCCGCCGGGGGATCGGCGGTAGTGAGCGTCGAGCGGCGGAGGACGTTGCCGGCGTCGTCCACCGTCACGCGGAAGCGCCGGTTGCCGCGAAAGAAGCTCAGCCGGTGGGTGCCGGCGTGCTCGTCGATCCCGCGCTCGCAGCGTGCCGTGATCTGCCCCGCCTGCATTTCGGCGGGGACGTGCTCGGGGGCGATCCGCAGCCCCTCGGCGATGATCGCCGCGTCGACCTCGATTCCCCCGTCGTCGAATCTGATCCGCGTCATGGCGCCAGCATAAACCCCCTCGCACTCACGCATTTGCGCCAGCGCAACGTTGATCGGTGCGAAGAGCGTAGAGACACGGGCGTCCCTTTTGAAGGAGGCTCGTATCATGGATGACCTTGCGCTTGCCCGCGCGCTCCACGTGCTGGCGGTTGTCGTCTGGATCGGCGGGGTCGCGATGGCGACCAGCGTGGCGATCCCCGGCGTGCGTCGCGGCGATTTCGGCAGCGATCGGCTGCGCGCGTTTCATGCGATCGAGCATCGCTTCGTGTGGCAGGCGCGGTCCGCCGTGCTGCTGGTGGGCGCCACCGGGCTCTATATGGTGGCCAGGCTCGATCTGTGGGATCGCTTCCGCAGCCTGGATTTCTGGTGGATGCACGCGATGGTGTGCGTGTGGGCGATCTTCGCGTTCGTGCTGTTCATCGGCGAGCCGCTGATCCTGCATCGCCGCCTTCCGCGCTGGGTGGCGCAAGACCCCGAGACCGCCTTTACGCGGCTCCACCGGGCGCATGTCGTGCTGCTGACGCTGGGGCTCATCACCGTGTTCGGCGCGGTGGCGGGGAGCCATGGCTGGTCGATTTTTTGAGCGCGGGGGCGTTCAGGCGCGGACGTCACCCGACCTGCCGCCGGTCTTGCTGACGAGGCGAATGCCCTCGATCGTCATCGCCTTGTCGAGCGCCTTGACCATATCGTAAATTGTAAGCAGCGCGACCGAAGCCGCTGTCAACGCTTCCATTTCGACGCCGGTCTTGGCGTCGGTGGCGCAGGTGGCGGTGGCGGTGACGGCATTGGCCTCGACCGTGAGCTCGAGCGACACACGCGTCAGCGGGAGCGGATGGCACAGCGGGATCAAGTCGCTGGTGCGCTTGGCGGCCATGATGCCGGCCACGCGCGCGACCGCGAGCACGTCGCCCTTTTTGGCGGTGCCGTCGCGAATCGCGGCCGCGGCCGCGGGGGTCATCATGATGCGGCCGGTCGCGATCGCCTCGCGCGCGGTGACCGGCTTGGCCGAGACGTCGACCATTTGCGCGGCGCCGCTGGCGTCGAGATGGGTGAGGCGGGGCATCGTCAGCCGACCAGCGCTTTCGTGGCGGCGGCGATATCGGGCTGGCGCATCAGCGACTCGCCGATCAGGAAGCAGTTGATGCCGCGACCGGCGAGCGCATCGAGATCGGCGCGGGTCGAGAGGCCGCTTTCGCTGACCAGGGTCGCGTCGGCGGGCGCCCGGTGCGCAAGCTCGACCGTGCGATCAAGATCGACATCGAAGGTTTTGAGATTGCGGTTGTTCACGCCGATCAGGCGCGACGTGAGCTTGACCGCGCGATCGAGTTCGTCGGCGTCGTGAACCTCGACCAGCACATCCATTCCGCACTCGATCGCGGCGGCCTCGATTTCGGCCATCTGCCCGTCGTCGAGCGCGGCGACGATGATGAGGATCGCATCGGCGCCGATCGCGCGCGATTCGAGCACCTGCCACGGATCGACCATGAAGTCCTTGCGCAGCACGGGCAGTGCGCAGGCCGCGCGCGCGGCGATCAGGAACGATTCATGGCCCTGAAACCAGCGCTCGTCGGTGAGCACCGAGAGGCAGGCGGCGCCGCCCTGTTCGTAGGCGATGGCATGAGCCGGAGGGTTAAAATCAGCGCGGATTAGCCCCTTGGACGGGCTTGCTTTTTTGATCTCTGCGATCAGTGCATGGCCGGTCCGGCGACGCGCATCGAGCGCGGCACGAAAACCGCGCGGCGGCGTTTGCGCCGCGGCGCGCGCGCTCAGCTCGGCGACCGGAATCGTTGCCATTCTGGTGGCGACCTCGGCACGCTTGGTTTCAAGGATTTTGTCGAGCATCGTGCTCATGAATAGGCAATCCAGGCATCGAGGAGGGAGTTGGCGCTGCCGCTGTCGAGCGCCGCGGCGGCAAGGGGGACGGCATCTACGAGCGTCGCGGCTTGCCCGGCGACGACGAGCGCGGCCGCCGCGTTGAGCAGCACCGCATCGCGATAGGCGCCGCGTTCGCCGGTGAGCAGGCGGCGCAGCGCGAGCGCGTTATACGCCGGATCGCCGCCACGGATCGCGGCGATCGGATGACGCGGCAGCCCGGCATCGTCGGGGGTGATGAGCGCGGGCATCGCAAGGCTGCCGACCGCGACCGCGACCGTGGGGCCGGCGCCCGAGACTTCGTCGAGCCCTTCCTCGCCCGAGACGACGAGCGCGGCTTCGGTGCCGAGCTGTTCGAGCGCATCGGCATAGAGGGGGGCGTAATCGGGACGCGCGATGCCGATCAACTGGCGCGTGACGTGCGCGGGATTGGCAAGCGGGCCCATCAGATTGAAGATCGTGCGGCGGCCGATCTGGCGGCGGATCGGGGTGATCCGTTTCATCGCCGGATGGTGGTTGGCGGCGAACAGGAAGGCGATCCCGAGATCGGCGAGCGTCGCTTCGGCCAGCGTGCCGGCGCGTTCCATGTCGAGCCCCAGTGCCTCGAGCGTATCGGCGGCGCCGGCCTTGGACGAGGCGGCGCGGTTGCCGTGTTTGGCGACGGGGACGCCACAGGCGGCGACGACGAGGCTGACCGCGGTCGAGACGTTGAGCGTGTGGTGGCCGTCGCCGCCAGTGCCGCAAACGTCGATCGCACCGGCGGGCGCGTCGATCGGCAGCAGGCGTTCGCGCATCGCGCGCGCGGCCTCGGCGATTTCGGTGCTGGTCTCGCCGCGCTGGCTCAAGCGAATCAGGAAGTTGGCGATGTCGTCTTCACTGGCGCGCGCATCGAGGATGTCGGCGAACGCCTGCGCGGCGACGTCGCGGGGAAGCGGGGCGGCGGGATCGGGAAGCGCGACGACGCCGGTCAATTGCCTTCACCCGCGGCAGGGAGAGGAGTGTGCGCGATGCCCGCGATATTCAGGAAATTGGCGAGCAGCGCGTGGCCGTGCTCGGTGGCGATGCTCTCGGGGTGGAACTGGACACCGTGGATCGGCAGCGTCGCGTGGCGCAGCCCCATTACCGAGGCGTCGGCGGCGGTGGCATTGGCAAGCAGCGCCGCGGGCACGTCCTCGACGATCAGCGAATGGTAGCGAGTCGCGGTGAAGGGTGAGGGGAGGCCGGCGAACACCCCGGTGCCGTCATGGCTGACGGGCGAGGTCTTGCCGTGCATCAGCCCGCCGCGCACCACCTTGCCGCCGAAATACTGGCCGATCGCCTGATGGCCGAGGCACACGCCGAGCAACGGCCGCTGCGCCTCGGCGCACGCCGCGACCAGATCGAGCGAGATGCCCGCCTGGCTGGGGGTGCACGGGCCGGGCGAAATCAGGAAGGCCTGCGCGCCGGTGGCAAGCGCCTGCGCGGCGGAGAGCGCATCGTTGCGTTCGACGCGGACCTCGACACCCAGTTCCATCAGATAATGGACCAGGTTCCAGGTGAAGCTGTCGTAATTGTCGACGACCAGGATCATGCGCGTCGCCATAGCCGATGCGCAGACGAGCGCAACCACAGGCCGGTTTGCACGGCGCGTGCTTTTTGTGCCGCGATGCCTTGGTTTGGCCGTGAAGGCGCACCAGATGTGGCTTGTTCAGCCCGACGTCATCACGCCGGGTGGATATTGGGGATGTCAGGAGTTTGCCATGTTCGGTTCGCTTGCGCTGATTGCGTTGATCGCCGCCCCGGCGCCCGCGCTCGCGATGGTGCAGGAAACGCCGCAGGCGACGCCGACCGGCGACGGCCAGCAAGGCACGCCGCCCGAGAAAATCCGCAACGTCACCGTCTATGGCAATGAGGCTTGCCCCAAGGCCGAGGAAGGCGAAGTGGTGGTGTGCAGCCATCTCGATGCCAACGAGCAATTCCGCATTCCGCAGGAATTGCGCGAGACGCATTACACCCCGGCCAAGAACAGCTGGGTCAACAAGGCGCAGGTGGTCGACGAGGTGAGTCGTACCGCGGGCGGGCTGCCCGATACCTGTTCGCCGGTTGGCAGCGGCGGGCAGACCGGGTGCTTCATGCAGGCAGGCCGCGCGGCGGCGGCCGAGAAGCGCGAACGGGCGCGGGCGCAGGAATCGATTCCTTAAAGGGCGGGCTGGTTGCGCGCCGCTTTCGGTTCGGGCTGAGCTTGCCCAAGCACCGTTCTTTCTTTCGGCACAGAGAAGAAGAACGGCCCTTCGACAAGCTCAGGGCGAATGGTGGGTAGTACCCGCAGCGTGTGCGGGCGTTATTGCCCGAAGCCGGGTTCGCCGGCCCTGGCGATCGCTTCGCGGGCAGCGGCGAGGAGTGCGCCGGCCTTGGCCTGGCATTCGCGTTGCTCATAGGCCGGGTCGCTATCGGCGACGATCCCCGCGCCTGCCTGAACGTGCATCACGCCGTCCTTCACGATCGCGGTTCTGAGCACGATGCACGAATCCATCGACCCGTCGGGCGAGAAATAGCCGACGCCGCCGGCATAGGCGCCGCGTACCTCGGGTTCGAGCTCGGCGATGATCTGGCACGCGCGGACCTTGGGCGCGCCCGAGACGGTGCCCGCGGGGAAGCCGGCGAACAGCGCGTCGAGCGCATCCTTCGCCGGATCGAGCCGCCCGACGACGTTCGAGACGATGTGCATGACGTGGCTGTAAAATTCGATGCCATAGCTGTCGGTGACGCGCACGCTGCCCGCTTCCGCCACGCGGCCGACATCGTTGCGGCCGAGATCGAGCAGCATCAGATGTTCGGCGCGTTCCTTGGGATCGGCGAGCAGGCTGATACGGTTGGCCTCGTCCTCATGGGCGGTTTTCCCTCTGGGGCGGGTGCCTGCGATCGGGCGGATCGTGATCTCGCCGTCGCGCACGCGCACCAGAATCTCGGGGCTCGATCCCGTCAGCGCGAAGCCGGGCAGATCGAGGTGATAGAGGAACGGCGAGGGGTTCACGCGGCGCAGCGCGCGGTACAGCTCGAACGGCGGCAGCGTGAAAGGGACGGTGAAGCGCTGCGCGAGCACGACCTGAAAGATGTCGCCGGCGACGATATAGTCCTGCGCGGCGGCGACCATCTCGGCATAGCGACCGGGGGGAAGCTGCGGCGCGAGATCGACCGCTATCGCCTCGGCGCGCGCGGGTGGCGGCAGCGCGGTGGCGGCGAGGCGGTGCTGCGCAGCCTCGATCCGATCGCGCGCGGCGGCGATCAGCGCGTCCGCGTCGCGCCCCGCTTCGGGCCAGACGGGCGCGACGGTGAACAGCGCGTCGCTCAGCCGGTCGAAGATCAGGATCACCGTCGGGCGCACGAACATCATGTCGGGCAGGCCGAGCGGATCGGCGGCAGGACGCGGCAGATCCTCGACCAGCCCGAAGGTTTCGTAGCCGAAATACCCGACGAGGCACGCCAGCGCGGGCGGCAATGCGGCGGGAACGTCCATCCGACACGCGGCGACGAGCGCGCGCAACGCATCGAGCGTCGGCTCGGCGCAGGGCGCGAAAGCGTCGCGATCGGAGAGCCAGCGCGGGTTGATCGCGGCCTGGTTGCCGGCGGCGCGGAACACCAGATCGGGGGCGAGCCCCAAGAGGCTGTAGCGGCCACGCACCGCGCCGCCTTCGACTGATTCGAGCAGGAAATCGCCGCGCCCCGGCTCGATCAGCTTGAGCGCCGCCGCGACCGGGGTCTGGCGATCCTCGATCGTGCGCTGCCAGACCAGCGCGGGGCGGCCGGCGGCAAGCGCAACGCTGGCAGCGGCGGTGCCGTCGATCATGGCCGCGGGCTCATGTCACGGCCCGTTCGAGCGTGATCATTCATTCCCCGTTCGTGCTGAGCGTGTCGAAACACTGCTTTTCCTTCGTCGGACAAGAAGAACGGCCCTTCGACAAGCTCAGGGCGAACGGATCGGGTGAAGGGCTGGCGCCCGGTTACTGGACGTCCTCGCCGGTCAGCGCGGCGCGGACGTCGGCGATCGCCTTGGCGTTGCGCTGGACGCCGACGTGGCGGCGGACCGCCTCGGCGAATTGCTCGGCATATTCGGCGCCGACCTGACGCGACAGATCGGCGCGTGCGGCGGAGATGACGTCGTTATGCCCCTTGGGATCGACGCGTTCGATCTTGTCGAGCACGACGATGTAGAAGCCCTGACCGCCGGGCGCTTCGAGCTGCTTCGCGTTCTTTTCGGCCATCGCGAACATCAGCGCGAGCGGCGGCGGGGCGCCGTTGCGGTTCTGAAGCAACTGCGCGCGCGTCGCGTTGAGCGGCTCGGGCGCGGGCAGTTTGACCCCGGCTTCACCCAGCGCCTTGGCGAGGCTTTCGCCCTTGTTGACCTTGGCGACGATCGCCGCTGCGATCCCGCGCACGGCGGTCCGCGCGCGATCGGCCTGGAAATCGGCGACGACGCGGTCGCGAATCTCGGCCAGCGGGCGCGGGGCGGCGGCGACGACGCGGTCGAGCGTGACGAGTGCGAAGCTGCCGTCCTGACCCACCGCGACGAGTTGCGGGGCATCGCCTTCCTGCGCGTCGAAGCCCGCGGCGACGACCTGTGCCAGCGCCGGGTTGGGCGTGCTGGCGGGATCGAGCGGGTTGACGCCGGTGGTGGTCAGCGGTGCCGTGGTTTGCGCGGTGAGTTTCTTGTCCGCTGCGATCTCGGCGAAGGTGCTGCCGTCGACGATCGACTCGTCGATCGAATCGCGCAGATCGGCCATCGCCTCCTGCAATTTGGCGGCGGCGACTTCGCTGGTGAGCGTGGCGCGTGCCTCGGCGAGCGTCTGGCCGGGAACCCTGGTCACCTTTTCGACGCGCGCGATCGCGAAACCGAACGGGGTCTGGACGGGGCCGACCACCGCCCCCTGTGCCGCGGCGAAGGCGGCGTCTGCGGCCGCCGCCGAGGCCTGTTTGGCATAATCCTGTTTCTGGACATCGGCGATCGTCGAGGCTTCGAGCCCCGCTGCGCGCGCGGCGGCGTCGATCGCGGTGCCCGCCGTAACGCTTTTGGCGAGCGCATCGGCAGCGGCGCGATCGGCGACGATGACCTGCTTCAGCGTGCGCGTTTCCTTCGCGGCGAAGCGGTCTTTGTGCTCCTCATAGGCCTTGCTGATGTCGGCATCGGTCGGCTTGGCGGCATCGGCGACGCGATCGGACGTGACGATGGCATAATGCATCACCCGGCGTTCGGGCACGGTGTAGCGCGCGCTTTCATGGCCGTAGAAGGTTGCGATCTCGGCATCGGTGGGCGCCTTGCCGGCGGGCGCCGCGCTGGTGGGGACGAAGCCGACATGACCCTGCCGCTTTTCGAGCAGCAGCGCGGCATAGGGCAGGGCGACCTGCATCGGCACCTGCGTGGCGCCGACCGTGGGCACGATCAACTGACGGGTGATGATCTCGCGCGTCATATCCGCGCGCAGCGCCGCGTCGGTCAGCCGCTGCTGCGCGAGCACGTTCTTGTAGATTTCGAGGCTGAACTTGCCGTCGGGGCCCTGCAGCGCGGGGATGCTCGCGATCTGGCCGTCGACGAGGCGCTTGCTCACGCGCATCCCCTGATCTTCGGCGAATTGGCTGAACGCCACGCCGTCGATCAGCCGCGAGAGCGCGCCCTCGATCCCGCCGCCGGCAACGAAGGTGGTGATATCGAGCTGCGGCTGCTGCTGGCGATAATTCTGCAGATCCTGCTGCACCCCGTCGCGCAGCGCGGTTTCGTCGATACTGGTGCCGCCCACGGTGGCAACCGTGGTGGGGGCGATCCCGCTGGAGCTGGGGGTGATCCCCATCATATCACCCGCCGCAAAGGCGATCGCGATCACGCCCAGCACGATGAACGTGATCACGAGGCCGATCTTGGAGCCGGTGATTTTGCGGATGATGCCGAGCATGCGTGACCGATCGTTGGAGAAGCGAAAGGGCCGCTTTACGGGGGGAGCAGGCGCGCTTCAAGCTTGCGTGCGTGGCCCGCCTTGTTAGAGCCGTCGCAAATGGGAGGGTAATGAATGACGCGGCGTAAATTTGTGGCAGCGAACTGGAAGATGAACGGGCTGCGCGCGGACCTGCCCGAGATCGAACGAATCGCGGCGGCGGCGGCACAGCACGACGGGGTCGATGTCGCGATGTGCGTGCCGTTCACGCTGATCGAGGCGGCGGCGCGGGTGGCGCCGGGGCTGCCGATCGGCGCGCAGGATTGCCACGATGCCGATTGGGGCGCGCATACCGGCTGCGTCGCCGCACCGATGCTGGCCGAAGCCGGCGCGCGCGTGGTGATTGTCGGCCATAGCGAACGTCGCGGCGACCAGAACGAGACCAGCCAGGACGCGTGGGGCAAGGCCGCGGCCGCGCACCGTCACGGGCTGAACGTCATCCTGTGCTGCGGCGAGACCGAGGCCGAGCGCGACGCCGGCCGCGCCGAGCGCGTGGTGCAGGCGCAGATCGAGAAATCGGTGCCCGATGACGCGGCGGCGCGCTGGTTCACGCTGGCCTATGAACCGCGCTGGGCGATCGGGACGGGGCGCACGCCGACGCTCGACGAAATCTCCTCGATCCACGCGATCGCGCGCGCCAAGCTCAGGCAATTGGTGGGCGACGAGGCACAGGGCATCCGCATCCTCTATGGCGGATCGGTGACGGGGGCGAACGCCGGGGCGATCCTGTCGGCGCCCGATGTCGATGGCGCGCTGGTCGGCGGCGCGAGCCTGACGGCGGCGAAATTCGTGCCGATCATCGAGGCAGCGGCGGGGTGTGGCGCGGGGTAACGAGGGCGCGCCCGACGCCATGACTCCATCCGCATCCGCAAGCGAACAGGCTGCCGTGCTGGAGAGATAGACCCCAGCCTTCGCTGGGGTGACGAAACGGGGGACGGGTGACAGTTGCGCCGGATGAGGGGCGTGGGTGGCCTCAGCGGCGGTCGAGGTTGGCGAGGTGGCGGCCGGTGGAAATGGTCTGGTAGACGAACAGCCCGATCAGCACCGTGCCGACGCCGCCGATCAAGAGGTCGTAGCCCGAATAATCGCCGAGCACGCCGGCAGCCTTGCCCTGGACGTACATCACGATCGTGAGGGTGATGAGCAGCACGCGCAACTCGGTGGGGCCGGCGGCGAGATAGGAGAGTTTGAGTTCGCCCATCACCCGCGCCGAGAGGAAGGCGTGGATCGAGAGCAGGAGATAGCCCGCGAGCGCGATCAGCGCGATGTCCATCGTCACGAAGGGGCTGAGGCCCATGCCCGCGAGGATCAGCAGCACCGCAAGGCCATCGCAGCTATGATCGATGAAATAGCCGTAGGAAGGGCGCTCGATATGGCGGAAGCGCGCGAGGCTGCCGTCGAGCGAATCGCCGAGCCACTGGACGACATAACCGCCGAGCGCGAGGAACAGCCATTCGGGCGCGAAGGTGCTGAGCGCATAGCCGAGGAAGATGGCGACCGCGCCCACCATGCCGATCGAGGTCAGCTTGTCGGGGGTCACCCAGGCCGGCAGGTGCGCGCACAGCCAGGTGAGCAGACGGCGTTCCGACCGCGCCAGAACATTCTGTTGAATGCGTGCGAGCGCCTGATTTTCTGGGGGAGGAGTCATGCGGCCTTATCGGCCTGCCGGGACAGGCGCGCAATCCCCCCACCGGATGACGTATCGCCGCGCGCGGGCGGCCAGGCTCAGCCGTAGCGCCGCCTGAGCAATTCCCACGTCGCGCGCAGGCCATAGGCATCACCGCCTTTGGGGCGGCCGGGCCTGGCCGCGGGGCGCCACGCGAAGGTATCGAGATGCGCCCATAAGGTGCCGTCGGGGACGAAGCGGCGCAGGAACAGCGCCGCCGTGACCGCGCCGGCCATCCCGCCTTCGGGGGCGTTGACCATGTCGGCGATGTCCGATTTGAGCATCTCGTCATAGCCGTCCCACAGCGGCATCCGCCACAGCGCATCGTGGACCGAGGTGCCCGCCGCGATCAGATCGGCCGCGAGCGCGTCGTCATTGACGAAGGTCGCGGGCAGATCGGGGCCGAGCGCAACCCGCGCCGCGCCGGTGAGGGTCGCGAAATCGAGGATCAGCTCGGGCGCCGACTCGCCTGCCTTGGCGAGCGCATCGCCGAGGATCAGCCGGCCTTCGGCGTCGGTATTGGTGTTTTCGACCGTCAGGCCCTTGCGCGACGCGAGCACGTCGCCGGGGCGGAAGGCGTTGCCCGCGATCGCATTCTCGACCGTGGGGATGACGAGGTGGAGGCGGATCTTGAGATGGTTCGCCATGATGAGCCCGGCGAGCGCGATCGCGTGCGCGGCGCCGCCCATGTCCTTCTTCATCAGCTTCATCCCGGCGGCCGGCTTGATATCGAGCCCGCCCGAATCGAACACCACGCCCTTGCCGACGATCGCGACGCGCGGGGCATCGGGCGGCCCCCATTCGAGCTCGACGAGGCGCGGCTCGCGGCCCCGGGCGGCGGCCTTTCCGACCGCGTGGATCATCGGATAGCCCTTGACCAGCGCGTCGCCATGCGTCGCGGTGACGGTGGCGCCATGCGCCTTGGCGAGCTGGACGATCGCGGCCTCGATCTCGGCCGGGCCGAGATCGGCGGCGGGGGTATCGACCAGATCGCGCACCAGCGCGGTCGCCTCGGCAAGCCGGATCGCGTCGGCAATCGCGGCGGGATTGGGGGTGAGCAGGACGCGCGGGCCGGTGTCACCCTCTGGCTTGCGATAGCGCGTGAAACGGTGCTGCGCGAGCAGCCAGCCGAGCGCGGCGGGGCCGGGATCGCCCTCGGCGAGGCGGTAGGTGCCCTCGGGCAGCGCGCGTGCGCGCGACGCGATCCGCCACGGCGAATGCGTCGCTTCGTTGCAGACCAGCAGCGCCGCCCAATCCTCGGGCGCGTCGCCGGGCAGGATCGCGGCATTGCCGGGCTTGCCGGTGAGACGGTTGGCGGCGGCGATCGCGCGAACCCGCGGCGGCTGCTGGCCGAGCCAATCGGCCCAATCGTCAGGATGGACGATGTGGAGCGTGCGGGCGGGCTGGCCCTTGTCGGGCTGGAGGAGGGTAGTGAAATCGGTCATCGTATCGGGACTCTAACTTATGGGGGCGACGAGGAATTGCTCGTATCGCCCGTTTTCGCCGGGTTCGGCATAGGTGCTGACCGACACTTTGCGGTCGCGATAGGTGACGAGATAGCCGCGATAGACGAAGCCGCCGCGTAATTTGGGGCCGCCGCGCGGCGCGAAGGCGATGGGCTCCCCCAGCGCGGCGAGGCTGGTCTTGTAGTCGGCGAGCGCTTGCGGCGTGAAATAGTAATTGGCGTTTTCGGTCAGCGCCGCGCGATCGAGGCTGCCGTGGACGAGTTGATCGTAGATCGCGCGTGCCTGCGCGGTTTTCGCGGTTTCATCGGCGGCGGGCGCGGCGGCGGCGATCGCGGGGAAAGCAGTGGCGACGATCCCTTGCGCGATCGTGGCGAAGGCGTTCGAGAAATCGCTGTTCACGAACACCGTGACCGCGGCCTTGTCCTTGGGAAAGACGATGTTTTCCGACAGAAAGCCGACCGCCTCGCCGCTATGCTCGATATAAAGATGGCCGTTCTTTTCGCCGATGCTCACCCCGAGGCCGTAGCCGGTATCCTTGCCGTCGCTGAGCCGAACCGGGGTTTCCTGCGCCTGCCAATCGTCGGGCGACAGCAGGCTGCGGTTGATGCGCGCGATGTTCCATTTGGCGAGATCGCTGGCGGTCATCGCGAGTTCGCCCGCGGCGTAGAGCCAGCCGGCGGCGGCGGGCTTTTCGGGGCGCAGCGGGCCGAGCGCGTAGCGATGATAGCCGATCGGATAGCCCTTGCCGATGGCGAGATCCTGATTGATCGGGTGCATATCGAGCTTGGTGAAGATGTTCTGCTTCAGGAAATCGAGCAGCGTCATCCCTGCCACTTTCTCGACGACCATCCCCGCGACGACATAGCCGGTGTTCGAATATTGCCACTGCGTGCCGGGCGGGAAATCGAGCGGCTTCTTGGCCCAGCGGTCGACGATCTGCTGCGGCGTCACCGGATGCTCCATCGCCGCGAAGCTGTAATCCTGCGGCCAGTAATCCTGAAGCCCCGAGGTGTGGCTGAGCAGTTGGCGCAGCGTGATCTGATCGCCTTGCGTGATGCCGGGGATGTATCTGGCGACGGGATCGTCGAGGGTGAGCTTGCCCTGATCCTCGAGCAGCAGCAGCGCGGCGGCGGTGAATTGCTTCGAGACCGAGGCGATCTGATACGGCACGTCGGCGCGCGCCGGTGCGATGTCGGGCGATTGCTTGCCCCATGCCTTCGCGAACACCAGTTTGCCGTCGCGCACGACCGCAACCGAGGCGGAGGGGACGCCGGTTTGGGCGAGCGTATTGGTGACGAGCGTGTCGATCGCTTGCGTTTCCGCGGCCGTCAGCGCCTGTGCGAGCGCGGGGGCCGACGCGAACAACACGAGCGTGGCGACGGTAAAGCGAAGCGGCTTCATGCTATTCCCCGATCGGTAAAGCGTCAGAAAAGACCCGGAACGAAACGTTTCACGCGCCCGGCATAGGTATCGTAGCCGGCGCCGAACATCGTGCGGAGCAGGCGTTCCTCGATCACGACGCGCTGCCCGGTGGCGAGCGCATAGAGCGGCAACGCGACGAGCAGCGCGGGCCAGCGCGCCAGGCCGATTGCAAATGCCAGCAGCATCAGCGCCAGCGCCGCATAGATCGGATGGCGGACATAAGCGAACGGCCCCGAGGTGACGAGTTGGTGATCCTCCCGCGTGCGCGCGACGATGCTCCAGTTGCGGCCCATCGTGCGCGTCGCCCAGACGAACAGCCCGACCGCCGCCGCCATCAGCAGCGCGACGGCGGCGGCCTGAACCAGCGCCGGGGCGCCGAGCGGATCGAGCGTGGGGGACTTTACGTCGACGGCGAGGATCGCGAACGCTGCCGCCTGCCCGGCAATGCCCGCCGTGGATCGCAGCGAGAATTGGCGTGCGCCGCGCTCGGCGCCGCGTCGCAGCCGGACGGTGACGAGCGCGATGACGAACGCGAGTTCGCCGAGCGCCAGTGCCGCAAAAGCAGGCAGCCCGGTTTGGGAGAACCCGATCTGCGACACCATTGTCAGTCGGCCTTCGCGGCGGCGCGCTTGTCGTTCTGCGCCTTGATATAGGCCTGATAGGCGTCGATCGCGTCGGATTGCTTGAGGATGCGATCCCACGGATCGACGACGACATGCGCATCGGCGGGCACCGGCAGCGTGCCGCTGCCCGTGGTCATCGGCAATTTGGTGACCTTGCCGTCGACCTGCACCTCGACCGGCATCGGGAAGGGCAGGTTGGCGGGGGCCTGCCAGACCAGCGTCAGCGTGTCGGCGTCGCGCGTCTGGAGCAGCTTGGGCAGGGCCGCCTGACGCAGATAGACGTTGAAGAACCAGCCATAGTCCTTGCCCGTCACCTGTTTGACGAAACCGAGATATTCGTCCGTCGAGCCGAAACGCGGGGCGAAATTGCCCGGTTTGGGATCGGCACGGCCATAGACCGCGCGCTGCGTCACCTGCTTGAAGGCCTGATCGCCGATCAGGTTGCGCAGCGTGTGGAGCATCCACGACCCCTTGTAATAGATGTCCTGGCCGGGGCCGCCCTTGTCGGCTTCGTAGACTTCCTCCTCGGTGCGCAGCGTGCCCGAGACGATCGGGGCCTGGTTCTGGATCATGTTGCGTTGCTGGAGCATCATCGCGGCGTAGCGCGCCTCGCCCTCGCGCCAGCGGCCGTAGAAAGGCTGCATGTAGCTTTCATAGCCCTCGTGCAGCCAGTAATCGTCCCAGTTCGCCGCGGTAAGCTGGTTGCCGAACCATTCGTGGCCGAATTCGTGCTGGAACAGCCAGTCGAACCCCTCGGGCGCCTTGGCATATTCGTTGCCGTACGCGTTGATCGTCTGGTGCTCCATGCCCTTGTGCGGGGTTTCCACCACGCCGACCTTTTCGTCGGCGAACGGATAGGGGCCGACCACGCTTTCGTAGAAATCGAGCGTCGGGGCGAATTCGGCGAACAGCTCCTTCGCCTGCGCTTCCTCGCCGGGCAGATACCAATAGAACATCGGGATCGTGTTGCCGTAGCGGCTCTTGTAGGTGCCCGAAATCTCCTCATACGGGCCGATGTTGAGCGCGACGCTGTACGGATTGGGGCTGCGTGCGCTCCAGTTCCAGGTCGTGCGGCCATCGGGATGCGTCTCGACGCCCTTGAGCACGCCGTTGGCGGGCGCCTTCAGCCCCTTGGGCACGGTGATATGGAGATCGACGCGGGCGGGTTCGCCCTTCGGGAAATCGAGGCACGGCCACAGCAGGTCGCAGCCATAGCCTTCGGAGGTGCTCGCGATCCACGGGCGGCCATCGGCGGTCTGGGACCAGACGAGGCCGTCGTCCCATGGCGCGCGCACCGCGACGTGCGGGGTGCCGCCATAAGCGATCTGCGCGGTCACCTTGCCGCCGGTGGCGATCGGTTTGGGCAGGGTGATCGTGAGCTGGCCGTCGGGGTTGGACCATGATTTTCGGAGCAGCGGCTTGCCGTCGATCGCAATCCGCTGCGGCCCGAGATTGGTGTCGAGATCGATCACCAGCGTGGTGAGTGGTGCGGTGGCGGTGAAGCTGAGCGTGGCGACGCCCGTCAGCGTGCGCGTCTCGGGGAATACCTCGATCGCCAGATCGGCGTGGTCGAAGCGCATCGCGTGCTGCGCCGCGGGGCGCTCCCCGCCGGACTTTTCGGTCTGCGCGCTGATCGGCGGCTCGCCCTTCTCGGGCAGCTTCTGCGCCGGCGCTGCGGCGACGAGCGCGGCGAGCGAGACCGCCGCGAGGATTGTCGGGATCGGGCGCATCAATCGGCCTTTCGCTTGTCGGTCTGGGCTTGCCGCCACGCCCGGAAGGCATCGACGGTATCGGATTGCCTGAGAATTTTCGCGCGCGGATCGGCGACGATATGAACCGACGCCGGCACGGCGAGCGTGCCGGTGCCATCGCGCATCGCCAGCGTCTCGATCCGATCGCCGACGCGCACCTCGAGCGGCATCGGAAACGGCTTGTCCTCGGGCGTCTGCCAGGTGAAGGTCACGCTGTCGCCGGTGCGCGTCTGGACCAGCCGGGGGAGTGCGGCGTCATAGATATAGACGTCGAACAACCACCGATAATCCTTGCCGGTCACCTGGTTGACGATGCGGATGAAATCGGGAGTCGTGCGGAAGGTCTGCGTGTAATTGCCCGGTTTCGGGTCGGTGCGGTCGTATACCAGCAGCCGTACCGCGTCGAAAAAGGCCTTGTCGCCGATCAGGTTGCGCAGCGTGTGGAGCGTCCATGCCCCTTTGGTGTAGATGTCGCCGCCGCGACCGGGGTCTTTTTCATAAACGTCTTCGGCCGTTTGCGGGATACCACGGACGACCGGCGATTGCGCGGCGATCCCGAGCCGGGATTGCGCGAGCATCACATTATAGGACCAGTCGCCGTCGAGCCACTCGCCGTAGAGCGGCTGCATATAGGCCGCGAAGCCTTCGTGGAGCCAGAAATCGTCCCAGTTCGCTGCCGTGAGCTGGTTCGCGAACCATTCATGGGCGAATTCGTGCTGGAACAGATTGTCGAAGCCAAACGGCGTCTTGGCGTATTCGTTGCCATAAGCGTTGATCGTCATATGCTCCATGCCCTTGTGCGGCGTTTCGACCACGCCGAGCTTCTGGTCGCCGAAGGGGTAGGGGCCGATCACGCTTTCGAAGAAATCGAGCGTTTTCGAGAACTCGGCGAACAAGGCGGATGCTTGCGCTTTCTCGCCCGGCAGATGCCAGTAGAACATCGGAATCGAATTGCCGAAACGGCTCTTGTAGGTGCCAGATATCTCCTCATACGGCCCGACATTGAGCGCGATGCCGTAGAGCGTCGGCTGGACGACGCTCCAGTGCCAGGTGGTGCGGCCGTCGGGAAGCGTCTGCTTGCCTTTGAAAACGCCGTTCGAGGGCGCGGACAGCCCCGCGGGCACGGTGATGTGGAGATCGATCCGGCCGGGTTCATAGGTGGGGTAATCGATGCACGGCCAGAACAGGTCGCAGCCTTCCATCTGCACCGCGGTTGCGACCCAGGGCCGGCCGTCGGGGGTCTTCGCCCAAACGAAGCCACCATCCCACGGCGCGCGGACCGCGACATGGGGGGTGCCACCATAGGTAATCGTCGCTGCAACCGTGCGCCCGGCGGGGACGGTCTTGCCCAGCGTGATCGTCATGCGGCCTTCGGGGTTCGACCACGCGCCCTTGGCCAGCGTTTTGCCGTCGATCGCCACCGCCGAGACCGGCAGGTTGCGATCAAGATCGATCACCAGCCGCGAAACAGGGCGTTTGGCGGTGAAATGCAGCGTCGCGACACCGGCGATCGCTTCGCGCTCGGGGAAGATTTCGAACGCGAGGTCGGCGGTGTCGAAGCGCACGGCCTGCTGTTCGGGGGCAAGCGCCGCACCAGAGGACGAGGTGTGGGCGGTGATGGGCGGCTGGCCCTTTTCGAGCGCCGGTGGCGGCGCGGCGGCGACGAGCGCGGCGAGTGAGGCGGCGGCCGCGAGGCGTGCGAACATTTTATCCCCCCGAATTGCGTGTTTGCTTTATCTATTGCGCTGCTGCGCGCGCGGAGTCGAGCAGGTGATTGATGGCGGCAGGGTGCTTCCCATATAAGGCCCGGAAGGCGCCCCGGGTTCGGGCGCCATTGGAGTATTCATGACCCAGCGTTTCCCCGTTCTGCCGCTGCGCGACATCGTCGTGTTTCCGAACATGATCGTGCCGCTGTTCGTCGGCCGCGACAAATCGGTCGCGGCGCTTGAGGCGGCAATGGAGGCCGACAAGGAGATTTTCCTCGTCGCGCAGCTCGATCCGGCCGAAGACGATCCCGATCGCGACGATCTGTTCGATATCGGCGTCAGCGCGACCGTGCTCCAGTTGCTCAAGCTGCCCGACGGCACCGTGCGCGTGCTTGTCGAGGGCAAGCAGCGCGGCTCGCTCGAGGCGATCGAGGCAACTGGCGCGCATTTGACCGCGACCGTCGCGTTGATCGAGGACGTGCCGAGCGAGGGCGCCGAAATATCGGCGCTGATGCGTTCGGTGGTCGATCAGTTCGAGAATTACGCCAAATTGAACCGCAAGCTGCCCGCCGAGACAGCGGTGCAACTGAGCGAGATCGAGGATGCGTCGCGGCTGGCCGATGCGGTGGCGGGCAATATCTCGATCAAGGTCAGCGACAAGCAGACGCTGCTGGTCGAGCGCGACCCGGCCAAGCGGCTGGAGATGGCCTATGCCTTCATGGAGGGCGAACTCGGCGTCCTGCAGGTCGAAAAGAAGATCAAGGGCCGCGTCAAGCGCCAGATGGAGAAGACCCAGCGCGAATATTATCTCAACGAGCAGTTGAAGGCGATCCAGCGCGAGCTGGGCAATGAGGGCGAGGAAGAAGGCGACGAGATCGCCGAACTCACCGGCAAGATCGCCAAGCTCAAGCTCTCCAAGGAAGCGCGCGCCAAGGCGACCGCCGAATTGAAGAAATTGAAGACGATGGCGCCGATGTCGGCCGAGGCCACCGTCGTGCGCAATTATCTCGACGTGCTGCTCGGGCTGCCCTGGGGCAAGAAATCGAAGCTCAAGAAGGATATCGCGACGGCGCAGGCGGTGCTCGACGAGGACCATTATGCGCTCGAGAAGGTCAAGGACCGGATCGTCGAATATCTGGCGGTGCAGGCGCGGACCAACAAATTGAAGGGCCCGATCCTGTGCCTCGTCGGCCCGCCGGGCGTGGGCAAGACCAGCCTGGGCAAGAGCATCGCCAAGGCGACCGGGCGCGAGTTCATCCGCCAGTCACTGGGGGGCGTGCGCGACGAGGCCGAGATTCGCGGCCATCGCCGGACCTATATCGGCTCGCTGCCGGGCAAGATCGTCACCAATCTGCGCAAGGCGGGGGCGTCGAACCCGCTGTTCCTGCTCGACGAGATCGACAAGCTCGGCCAGGATTTCCGCGGCGATCCGGCGTCGGCGCTGCTCGAGGTGCTCGACCCCGAACAGAACAACAAGTTCAGCGACCATTATCTCGAGATCGACATCGATCTGTCGGACGTGATGTTCGTGACCACCGCGAACACATTGAACCTGCCGCAGCCGCTGCTCGACCGGATGGAGATCATCCGGCTTGAAGGCTATACCGAGGACGAGAAGGTCGAGATCGCCGAGCGCCATCTGCTCGCCAAGCAGATCGAGGCGCATGGGCTGAAGGACGGCGAGTTCACGCTCACCACCGAGGGGCTGCGCGCGCTGATCCAATATTACACCCGCGAGGCCGGGGTGCGCACGCTCGAGCGCGAGATCGCCAAGCTGGCGCGCAAGGTGCTGCGCAAGATCCTCGAAGGCAAGGAAACGAGCGTGACGATCACGCCCGAGAACCTTTCCGAATTCGCGGGGGTGCGCAAATATCGCTATGGGCTGTCCGAGGAAGAGAACCAGATCGGCGCGGTGACCGGGCTCGCCTGGACCGAGGTCGGCGGTGAATTGCTGACGATCGAAAGCGTGACGGTGCCCGGCAAGGGGCAGGCCAAGACCACCGGCAAGCTGGGCGATGTGATGAAGGAATCGGTCGAGGCCGCGTTCAGCTTCATCAAGGCGCGCAGCCCGAGTTATGGCATCAAGCCGAGCCTGTTCAACCGCAAGGATGTCCATATCCATCTGCCCGAGGGCGCGGTGCCCAAGGACGGGCCGTCGGCGGGGATCGGGATCGTGACCTCGATCGTCTCGACGCTGACCGGGATTCCGGTGCGGCGCGAGGTGGCGATGACCGGCGAGGTCACGCTGCGCGGGCGGGTGCTGCCGATCGGCGGGCTCAAGGAGAAGCTGCTCGCAGCGCTGCGCGGCGGCATCGAGACCGTGCTGATCCCCGAGGAGAACGAAAAGGATCTCGTCGAGCTGCCGCAGAACATCAAGGACGGGCTCAAGATCATCCCCGTCGGGCATGTCGACGAGGTGCTGCGACTCGCTCTGACCGCGCCGATCGAGGCGATCGATTGGACCGATGCGGACGAACTTGCGGCCCAGCCGCCGGTTGGGACGCCGGGCATCAGCGGCGAAATGCACCATTGAGGAGCATAATCACCGAAAAATGGGGCGACTTGCCCCGGATTCCGTTGATTTCCCTTTGACTCGGGCTGGTTCAATGGCCTTACTGCGCGACCGGCTCAGGCCGCGATTCCTTTTTTGACCAATCAAACGGGGGTTCCCAAGGGATGAACAAGCAAGAACTGATCGGCGCCGTCGCCGACGCGTCGGGTCTCAGCAAAGGCGACGCCAGCAAGGCGGTTGAGGCTGTGTTCGAATCGATTTCGGGCGCGCTCAAGAAGGGCGACGAAGTTCGCCTGGTCGGCTTCGGCACCTTCTCGGTCTCGAAGCGCAAGGCATCGACGGGCCGCAATCCGCGGACCGGCGAGCCGATGACGATCAAGGCATCGACCCAGCCCAAGTTCAAGGCGGGCAAGGGCCTCAAGGACGCGGTCAACTAAAGACCGGCATTCCCTTGGCGTGCGGTCTGGACATGTGCCGATCGCCTGCTAAAGGGCTGCGAACGCGAAGCGGCGGCGCAATCCGCCGCTTCGTCGTTTCGGGCGCGTAGCTCAGTGGTAGAGCACTGTGTTCACACCGCAGGGGTCGCTGGTTCAATCCCAGCCGCGCCCACCAGTTTTGAAGAAGGGTCGGCCGCGTATCGCGCGTGCCGGCCCTTCTTTGTTGAGGGACAAATAGCGGCGGATGCCCCTCCTGCCGGCGGCCGTCTCCCCTTACAGGGGAGACGATCGACGCGCAGGCGGTGCGCGGCGCTTGACCTTGGGGCGGTGTCGCCGCTAGGGGCCTCGCGTTCACGGCGACCGTAGTTCAATTGGTCAGAGCGCCGGCTTGTGATGCCGGAAGTTGCGGGTTCAAGTCCCGTCGGTCGCCCCATTTCTTGTTCAGGGCCGGCATCGCTGAACGCGGTGCGGCCTGCTCCCCACCCGACGCCCGTGCAGCGGTTGTTCGAGGGCGGTCGATCAGGGGAGCGGCCGGTGCCGCCCGATCGAAGGCCCCATTGAAGGATGGCCATGACCAGCGGCTGGGGCTTCCACGATTTCGACGCGCATGAAGGCGTCCATTTGTTCACCGATACCGCCACCGGGCTGCGCGCGATCATCGCGATCCACTCGACGACGCTGGGCCCGGCGATGGGCGGGGTGCGGTTCTGGCATTATGCCGATTCGGATGATGCGATCACCGACGCGCTGCGGCTGTCGCGCGGCATGAGCCTCAAGAACGCGATGGCGGGGCTCGCGCTGGGCGGCGGCAAGGGCGTGGTGCTGGCCGAGCGGCCGGGCGACACGATCAGCGATGCGCAATTGCAGGCGTTCGGGCGCGCGGTCGAATCGCTCGGCGGGCGGTATGTGACCGCCGAGGATGTCGGCATGTCCGAAGCGCGGATGAAGGTGATCGGCGGGGTGACGCGTTATGTCTCGGGGCTGCCGGTGGCTGAGGGCGCCGCGGGCGGCAACCCGGCGCCCTATACCGCGCGCGGCATCTATCTGGGCGTGCGCGCGGCAGCCCGGCGCGCGCTGGGCGCCACCGACATGAAGGGCGTCCATGTCGCGATCCAGGGCGTGGGCAATGTCGGCGGCGGGCTTGCGCGGTTGCTCGCACAAGACGGCGCGCGGCTGACGCTGGCCGATGTCGATGCCGACCGGGCGGCGGCGCTGGCGGCCGAGCTTGGTGCCGATACCGCCGATGCCGACACGGTGCTGACCATCGAGGCCGATATCGTCAGCCCCAATGCGCTGGGCGCGGTGCTGACCGAGGCGGTGATTCCGCGGATCCGGGCGAAGGTCGTCGCGGGCGCGGCCAACAATCAGCTCGCGACCGCCGCCGATGGCGACCGGCTGTTCGAACGCGGTATCCTCTATGCGCCCGATTATGTCATCAACGCGGGCGGCGTGATCAACGTCGGGCTCGAATATCTGGGGGCGGGCGACGAGGCCGCGGTGATGGCGCGGATCGACGCTATCCCCGCGCGGCTGGCCGACGTGTGGGACGAAAGCGCCCGCACCGGGCGTTCCGCAGCCGAGGTGGCCGATCATATCGCCGAGCGGCTGATCGGGCGGGGGTAGACATTTTGTCCACCCGGCCGCCCCCGACCGGACCCGATGGCGGGGCAGAGCGCTGAAAGCGGCGCGCGCGGGCGGCCTGGATCGGATAAACGACCGGCGATGGCGTGGCGCGAAGAGGCGTGCGCGCGAGTCGCGGCTGGATTCGGGCGCGGCGATCCCCTAACGAGCGGCGGTGTCCGTGTTCCACGCCCTTGCCAACCCGACGCGCTTCCTGAAGATCGCGCGACCGTTGACGCCGATCCTGTTCTGGCTCGGCGTCGCGCTGTTCGCGGTCGGCGCCTGGGGCGGGCTGACGCAGACCCCGCCCGATTATCTTCAGGGCGAGACCGTGCGGATCATGTACATCCACATCCCCACCGCATGGCTGGGGATGGGCGGATGGAGCGGAATCGCGATCTCGAGCATCGTCTTTCTGGTCTGGCGGCACCCGCTGGCGAGCGTCGCGGCGCGCGCGATCGCGGTGCCGGGGGCGGTGTTCGTTGCGTTGTGCCTCGCCACCGGATCGATCTGGGGACGGCCGACCTGGGGGACGTGGTGGCAATGGGACGGGCGGCTGACCTCGATGCTGCTGCTGTTCTTCGTCTATCTCGCCTATATCGCGCTTGCGCGGGCCGATCGCGATCGCGGCGGCGACGGACGCATCCCGGCGATCTTCGGGATTGCGGGCACCGTGCTGCTGCCGATCATCCGCTATTCGGTGGTGTGGTGGAACACGCTGCATCAAGGGCAGAGCATCGGGCTGAGCGGATCGACGATCGATTTCGTCATCCTGTGGCCGCTGTTCTGGACCTTGGCGGGCGCGAGCCTGTTCTTTTCGGGGGTGGTGCTGATGCGGATGCGCACGCTGGTGGCGGCGCAGCGCGTCGAAGCGCGGCTGCGGCGGCTCGCGGCATGACGCATTGGAGCTTCGTGGCAATGGCGTACGGCGTGACGCTGATCGCCGCCGGCTGGCTGGCGCTGGCGAGCTGGCGCGCGATGGTGAAGGCCGAGCGCGCGGTTGAGGATTTCAAACGATGAAGGCGAAGCATCAGCGGCTGGTGCTCGTGCTGCTCGCGCTGGTCGCGGTGCTGGGGGCGAGCGCGCTCGCGCTGTCCGCGCTCAAGGATCAGGCGGCGTTTTTCTATGCGCCCGGCGATGTCGCGCGTGACGGACCGCCGCTCGACAAGCATGTGCGGCTGGGCGGGATGGTCGCCAAGGGCTCGATCGTCAAACAGCCCGATGGCGTGTCGATCGCCTTCGCCGTCACCGATGGGGTGGCGACGGTGCCGGTTCGTTTCCGCGGCGTCGTGCCCGACCTGTTCAAGGAAGATTCGGGCGTGGTCGCCGAAGGGCGGTTCCAGCCCGACGGCAGCTTCGTCGCCGACAATCTGCTCGCCAAGCATGACGAGAAATACATGCCCCCGCAGGTCGCGGGAGCGATGCACGAGACGACGTCGCTCGAACCATGATCGCCGAAGCCGGTCTTGCAGCCCTGTGGCTCGCCGCCGCGCTGGCGTTGTTGCAGCTCGTGCTCGCCGCGATGGGCGTGCGGGCGTCGGCGGTTGGGGAAAGGAACGGGTCTTCGACCGGCGCGGGGCAAGCGGGCGACGCATTTGCCGAGCTGCTCGCCGCGGTACGCCCGGTCGCGGTGGTGCAGGGCGGGCTCGCGGCGCTGGCGATGGGGCTGTTGATCGTCCTGTTCCTGCGCAGCGACATGTCGGTGCTGCTGGTCGTGCAGAACAGCCACACCGCCAAGCCGTGGCTCTACAAATTCGCGGGCGCGTGGGGCAATCACGAAGGCTCGATGCTGCTGTGGGTGACGATCCTGGGGGCGGCGGGCGCGGCGGTGGCGCTGCTCGAAAAGCGGCTGCCGTCGGCGACGCTGATCGCGACGCTGGGCGCACAAGCCGCGATCGCGCTCGGTTTTTACGCCTTCCTGCTGTTTTCCTCGAATCCCTTCACGCGGCTGCTGCCGGCGCCGGCGAACGGCAACGGGCTCAACCCGCTGCTGCAAGACCCCGGCTTGGCATTCCATCCGCCGACGCTGTACGCGGGCTATGTCGGGCTGTCGGTGGCGTTCTCGTTCGCGGTCGGCGCGCTGGTGACGCGCGACGTGGGGCCGGCGTTTGCGCGCGCGATGCGGCCGTGGGTGCTGGGCGCGTGGATCTTCCTGACGATCGGCATCACCGCGGGCAGCTATTGGGCCTATTACGAGCTTGGCTGGGGCGGCTGGTGGTTCTGGGACCCGGTTGAGAATGCGTCGCTGATGCCGTGGCTGGCCGCGACCGCCTTGCTCCATTCGGTGACCGTGCTGGCGACGCGCGACGGGTTGCGTGCGTGGACGGTGATGCTCGCGGTGGTCGCCTTCTCGATGTCGATGGTGGGGACGTTCCTCGTGCGCTCGGGGGTGCTGACGAGCGTCCACGCCTTCGCGCTCGATCCGACGCGCGGCGAGTTCATCCTTGCGCTGCTGACGCTCTATATCGGCGGCGCGCTGGCGCTGTTCGGGCTGCGCGTGGGCACGATCCGCCAGGGCGCGACCTTCGAGCCGGTGAGCCGTGAGGGGGCGCTGGTCGTCAACAATCTGCTGCTCTCGGTGATCCTCGCGGTGGTGCTGATCGGGACGCTCTATCCGATCGTCGCGGCGTCGATGGGGGTGCAGCTTTCGGTCGGCGCGCCGTTCTTCGACAAGACCGCGGGGCCGATCGCGCTCGCGCTGGTCGCGGTGATGGCGGCGGGGCCGCTGATCCGCTGGCGCCGCGACGGCGCGGCGGCGGTCGCACGGCGCGTCGCGCTGCCGGCGGTGGTGACGGTGGCGGTGCTCGCCGGGACGCTGATCGCGGCGCCGGGGATCAACGTGCTGCCGCTGCTGGGGCTGGGCTTCGCGGCGGGGCTGGCGGTGGCGAGCGTGGCGCCGCTGTGGGGCCGGGCGCTGCGCCGCACGCCGCTGTTCACCTGGGGCATGGTGATCGCGCATGTCGGCGTCGCGGTGAGCATGGCGGGGATGGCGAGCGATGCGGCCTTCACCAGAGAGACACTGGTCGCGGCGCGCGTCGGCGAGCCGCATCAGGTGGGGCCGTATAATGTGACGCTCGAAGGCATCCGCCCGGTCGTCGGCGACAATTGGTCGGCGCTCGAGGCGAGGCTGGTCGCGCGGCGCGGCGATGGCGCGCCGTTCGTGCTGCGGCCGCAATCGCGCTTCTTCTCAGCGCCGCCCACTGTGACGAGCGAATCGGCGATCGCGACACGGCCCGGCGGGCAGCTTTATACCGTGCTTGGCCATGTCGACGATCAGGGGCGCTGGCAGTTGCGGTTGTGGTGGAAGCCGTTCGTGACCTGGATCTGGCTCGGCGGCGCGCTGGTCGCGCTGGGCGGGGCGCTGTCGTTGATCGGACGGCTGCGGCGTGAAGGCCGTGGGCGGCGGGAGGAAGCGGCGTGAAGAAGGGCTTGATCTGGCTGCCGCTGATCGCCTTTCTCGGCGTGCTCGCGATCGTCGCGACCGGGTTGTTCCGACCCGCCGACACGGTGGTGCGATCGGCGCTGGTGGGCCATGAGCTACCCGAGTTCGCGCTCCCGGCGATGGTGGGTGGCGTCCCCGCGGTCGACAAGGCACGATTCACCCAAGGCACGCCACGGCTGCTCAATGTGTTCGCGAGCTGGTGCGTGCCGTGCATCGCCGAAGCGCCGCAATTGATGAAGCTCAAGGAACTCGGCGTGCCGATCGAGGGTGTCGCGGTGCGCGATACGCCCGAGAATATCGGCGGCTTCCTGGCGCGCCATGGTAATCCGTATGTCGCGGTGGGCGACGACCGCGAGGGGCGGTTGCAACTCGCGATCGGATCGTCGGGGGTGCCCGAAAGCTATGTGATCGACGGCAAGGGGCGGATCGTGCTCCAGCATATCGGCGACATTCGCGATGACGATGTCGCCGCGATCGCGGCGGCCGTGGCGCGCGCGCGATGAAGCGGCTCGCTTTCCTCGCGCTGCTGATCGCCGCGCCCGCTTTCGGCGACACGCCGCTGCCGCCGGCGGCGCTGGCCGACACGCAGCTTGCCGACCCCAGGCTCGAGGCCAAGGCCAAGGCGCTGATGGACGAACTGCGTTGCGTCGTCTGCCAGGGGCAGGCGATCGGCGACAGCAACGCCGATATGGCGGGGCAGATGCGCGCGCTGGTGCGCGAACGGATCGCGCGCGGCGAAAGCCCCGAGGCGATCCGCGCGTGGCTGATCGATCGTTATGGCGCCTATGTGACCTATAACCCGCCGATGAGCGCGGTGACGGCGCCGTTATGGCTGGCGCCGATCGTGCTGCTGCTGGTGGGCGGGTGGATCGCGCGGGCGAGCTTCAAGCGGCGGAGGCGGCGCTGATGGGCTGGGTGTGGCTGATCGTGATCGGGGTGGGGGCCGCGGGCGCGCTGGCGGTGCTCGGGGTCGGGCGCGCTTTGTGGCGGCTGGTGGGCGCGGCGTTGATGCTGGGCGCGACCGGCTATGCGTTGCAGGCGCAACCCGATGCGCCGGGCAGCCCCGCGACAGCGAAGGCAGAGCGGGTCGAGATCGACCCCGGCCTGATCGAATTGCGCGGCGCGATGATGGGCAATTTCACCGCGGAGACGCCGTATCTGGCGGCGTCGGATGCGATGATCCGATCGGGCTCGCCCGATGCCGCCGCGGCAGTGATGCTCTCGGGTATCCGCAAGATGCCGAAGAATATGGTGCTGTGGGCAGGGCTGGGCGACGCGCTGGCGCAGCATGACGGCAGAGTGGTGTCGCCCGCCGCGCTGTTTGCCTTCCAGCACGCGATGCGGCTGGCGCCGAAGCATCCCGGCCCGCCGTTTTTCCTTGGCCTTGCCTATGTGCGCGCGGGCGAATTCGTCGAGGCGCGGCGGTATTGGATGCGCGCGCTCGACCTCACCCCGCAGAAGGCGAGCTATCGTCCCGAGATCGTCGTGCGGCTGATGCTGCTCGATCAGTTTCTGGCGACGGCGGCAAATGCCGGGCCGACGACCGAATAAGGCTCAGCGGCGCGCACGCGAACCGTTGAGCGCCACCGCGGCGCGGACGAGCGCCATCAACGCGGCCTCGTCGATCGGATCGCCCTCATGGAGATCGATCGCGCGGCGGACGTTGCCGTCGAGGCTGGCGTTGAACAGCCCTGCCGGATCGTCGAGCGCCGCGCCCTTGGCGAAGGTCATCTTGACGTGGCTTTTGTAGGTTTCGCCGGTGCAGATCATGCCATCGTGATACCAGACCGGGACGCCGCGCCATTTCCATTCCTCGACGATGTCGGGATCAGCCGCGTGGATCAGCGCGCGCAGCCGGGCGAGCATGTCGCCGCGCCAGTCGGCGAGCGACGCGATGCGATCGTCGATCAGTTGAGAGGGCGATGCGTCGGGGGCGGTTCTGGTCATGCTGTCTCGCCTGTAGCCGAATCGCCGGCTTGGGTTTCGAGGATCGGCTGCGTGTGCGATTCCACCCCCGTGCTGCGATGACCGCATCGGACGATAGTGATCTTGCTGACAGGACGCAATGTATATACATAATGTATATACGGAGGAAGCGATGACGAAGGAATATCGCGCCAAGGTGTTCAAATCGGGCAATTCGGTGGCGTTGCGGCTGCCCAAGGCGCTCGGGATCAAGGCCGGCGAGGAAATGATCGTGCGCGAAGAGCGGGGTAAGTTCGCGTTCGAGCCGGTGGCGGCTGATGACGATCGGATCGATCTGACGGGGATTTGGGGATCGGTGCCGGGCTTGAAGCCCCTGACGCGCGAGGAGCGGACGTTCGAGGACCGCGACCTCGATTGGGAAGGGAAGCTGTTGAAACGTGGCTGATCCTGCCTTTTTGCTCGACGCGAACACCTGCGTCTACATTCTCGATGGCGTTGGCGAAGCCTTGAGGCGGCGGGTGGAAGCGGCTCGTTCCGGCGCGCTGGTCACATCTGCGATTGCCTATGCCGAAGTGATGATCGGCGCGGCGCGACGCGAGGCGATTACGGAGACGCGGCGCTTGTTCGATATGATACCCGTTCTCCCCTTTGAGCTATCCGCGGCGGAAGCCTACGTGACGCTACCGTTCAAGCGCGGGAGCTTCGATCGTCTCATTGCGGCGCACGCGTTGGCGCTCGACCTGACGCTCGTCACCGACAACGAGTGCGATTTTGCCGACGTACCGGGTTTGCGCGTCGAGAACTGGACGGTGCCGTCGTGACCTGGCGTGCGACCGTTGTGACGCTCTACCCGGCGATGTTTCCCGGGCCGCTCGGCCTGTCGCTCGCGGGGCGGGCGCAGGAGGAGGGGCGGTGGGCGCTCGATACCGTCCAGATCCGCGACTTTGCGACCGACAGGCATCGCACCGTCGACGATACGCCCGCGGGCGGCGGCGCGGGGATGGTATTGCGCGCCGATGTCGTCGCGGCGGCGCTCGACAGCGTCGCCGATGCGCGGCCGGTGCTGGCGATGACGCCGCGTGGGCGCCCGCTGACGCAGGATCGGGTGCGGGCGCTGGCAAGCGGTGCGGGCGCCACGATCCTGTGCGGGCGGTTCGAGGGATTCGACGAGCGGTTGTTCGAGGGCCGCGCGATCGAGCAAGTGTCGATCGGCGATTATATCCTGTCGGGCGGCGAGGTGGGCGCGCTGGTGCTGCTCGATGCTTGCATTCGGCTGCTGCCCGGCGTAATGGGCGCGCCTTCCAGCGGTGTCGACGAGAGCTTCGAGACGGGGCTGCTCGAATACCCGCAATATACCCGACCTCAGCTATGGGAAGGGCGCACGATCCCCGAAGTGCTGCGATCGGGGGATCATGCGAAGATCGCCGCCTGGCGCAAGTCGATGGCGGAGAAGGATACACGGCTACGGAGGCCGGATCTTTGGGAGCGCCATGAGGGCGCTCGGGTCCAGTCTCCCTCTGGCGCGCAGCGACAGACGAAGGACGAATGAGATGAACCTCATCCAGACGCTCGAAGCCGAGCAGATCGCCAAGATCACGGGCGAAAAGCAGATTCCCGATTTCCGGCCCGGCGATTCGCTGCGCGTCGGCGTGAAGGTCGTCGAAGGCGAGCGCACCCGCGTCCAGAATTTCGAGGGCGTGTGCATCGCGCGCTCGAGCAAGGGCATGGGGTCGAACTTCACCGTTCGGAAGATTTCGTTCGGTGAGGGCGTCGAGCGCGTCTTCCCGCTCTATTCGCCCAACGTCGATTCGATCACCGTCGTGCGCAAGGGCGCGGTGCGCCGCGCCAAGCTCTATTATCTGCGCGGCCGGACCGGCAAGGCGGCCCGCATCGCCGAGCGCCGCGACAACCGCCCGGCAGCGACCGCCGCCGCCGAATAAGCGGTCGTCCACCGGACATCGCTCCAAAAGGGGCGCGGGGAGTTCGCTTCCCGCGCCCCTTTTCGTTGTGACTTTCGTTTCAGGCGTAACCTTTACGCCGCCGCACTTGCGCGGCAATAGTGCGCGATCGCCTCGACCGGGGCACGGGGGCAATCCAATCAAGCGGAGTGATACATGCCGAAATCGTGGCTGCTGGCGGGCGTGATGCTCGTGTCGATCGCGGGCGTCGCGCAGGCGCAGGACGTGGCGCCGCAGAAGCTGACGCTCGACCGGGTTTACGGCGAGCCGGCGCTGGCCGGGCCGTCGCTGCGCGGGCTCCGGCTGTCGCCCGACGGCACGCTGGTGACCTTGCTCAAGGCGCGGCCCGACGAGCAGGCGCGGTACGACCTGTGGGCGATCGATACCGCGACCGGCGCTGAGCGGATGCTGGTCGATTCGAAAAAGGTCGGCACCGGCGCCGAACTGTCCGAGGCCGAAAAGATGCAGCGCGAGCGGCTGCGGATCGGCGGCGACCGCGGCATCGTGACTTATGATTGGGCGCCCGACGGCAAGACCATCCTGGTGCCGCTCGACGGCGACCTGTATCTGGCGACGCTCGACGGCAAGGTGACTCGCCTGACCCAGACCGAGGCGGGCGAGCTCAACCCGACGATCAGCCCCAACGGCACCTATGTCAGCTTCGTGCGCGAGGGTGAGTTGTTCGTCGCGCCGCTTGGCAGCGGCACCGAACGGCAGATCACCCAGGGCGCGAGCGATACGGTGAGCTGGGGCACCGCCGAATTCGTGGCGCAGGAGGAAATGGGGCGGCGCACCGGCTACTGGTGGTCGCCCGGCGACCGCTATCTCGCCGTCCAGCGCACCGACGAGAGCCCCGTCGGCATCGTCAGCCGCGCGGCGATCGGCGCGGCGGGCACCAAGGTGTTCGACCAGCGCTATCCGGCCGCGGGCACGCCCAACGCGCTTGTCGATCTCTATGTCATGAAGGCCGACGGGTCGGGCAAGGTGAAGGTCGATATGGGGCCGAACCCCGATATCTACCTCGCCCGCGTCCATTGGTCGGCGACTGGCGACACGCTCTATGTCGAGCGTCAAAATCGCGAGCAGACCCGGCTCGACATGCTCGAGGTCGATCCCGAGACCGGGACGTCGCGCGTGCTCTTTTCCGAGAAATCGGGGGCCAAGAGCTGGATCAACCTGTCCGATTCGTTCCGCGCCTTGAAGGACGGCAGCCTGATCTGGTGGTCCGAACGCTCGGGCCACGGGCATCTCTATCATTATGTGAAGGGCAAGTTCGTCGCGCTGACGAGCGGGCCGTGGGAAGTGGCCGGGCTGGTCGGCGTCGATCAGGCGAAGGGGCGGCTCTATTTCACTGCCAACAAGGATACGCCGATCGAGCAACAGCTCTATTCGGTCGATATCGCGCGCCCCAACCGGTTGACCCAGATCACCGAGAGCGGCTGGACCAACGGCGCGAGCATGGACGGTGCCGCGAGCAAATTGATCGTTTCGCGCTCGAAAACCGATCATCCGACGCAGGTCTATCTCGCCGATACGACGGGCAAGCGGATCACCTGGCTGCTCGAGAACACGATCGACGCGGCGCACCCTTATGCGCCTTATATCGCCGATCTGCGCCCCACCCGGTTCGGTACGATCACCGCCGATGACGGCACCGTGCTCTATTACAAGATGATCACGCCCAAACTCGAGCCGGGGAAGACATATCCCGTCTTCATGCAGCATTACGGCGGCCCGAGCGCGCAGAATGTCGTCAACCGCTGGAGCGGCGGGCTGCCGCAATATATCGTCGATCAGGGCTATGTGTATTTCGAGGTCGACAATCGCGGCACCGCCAATCGCGGCAAGAAGTTCGAGGACGCGATCTGGCACGCGATGGGCGGGGTCGAGGTCGCCGACCAGTTGAAGGGGGTCGATTTCCTCAAGCGCCAGCCGTTCGTCGATCCGGCCAAGATCACGACTTTCGGCTGGTCCTATGGCGGCTATATGACGCTCAAGCTGCTCGAAAAGACCAAGGGCGTGTTCGCGGCCGGGATCGCGGTGGCGCCGGTGACCGACTGGACGCTCTACGATACGCATTATACCGAGCGCTACATGGGCGACCCGCGCAAGGTGCCCGATGCCTATAATGCCGCCGGGGCGCTCGCCGAATCGGACAAGATCGTCGATCCGCTGCTGCTGATCCACGGGCTGGCCGACGACAATGTCGTGTTCGACAATACGAGCCAGTTGATGGCGAAGATGCAGGCCGCGACGCAGCCGTTCGAGGTCATGCTCTATCCCGGCAAGACGCACAGCATCTCCGGGGTGGGGGCGCATGTCTATCTGACGATGCTCAACTTCCTCAACCGGCACGTCGGATTGCCGCCGGTCGATCCCGGAGGCGATGCGCGCAAATAGGATCGGTTTCGGTTAGGCGCCGCGTCGGAAGGGGGCGGTTGCGTTCCGTTTCAGGACAGGGCGGCCGATTTCAACGCGGGCTTAACCATAGGAATTAGCTGATCGATTCGTGGTTCGGGTGTAGTTCGCCTCGCGGCCGGGTATTTGGCCGCGCGGGGACGGTGTATGGACGCGATCACGACGGTGGACGCACGCGGGCTGGCGCCGGTACGCGGCAAGGCCCGGATCGATGTGCTGGATATTTTGCGCGGGTTGGCGATCCTCGGCATCCTGTTCATCAACGTGCCCTATATGGCCGCGCCGGTGGCGGTGTTTAACGCCGACGTGCGCGCGATCGGCTGGACGCTGCCCGATCGGATCGCGTGGAGCGCCAACTATCTTTTGTGGTCGGGCACCCAGCGCGCGGTGCTGCAATTCCTGTTCGGTGCGGCGGTATTGATCCTGGCGCGCAAGGCGATGGAGCCCGACGGCCCGGTCGCGGTGTCGGATCTTTATTACCGGCGCAATCTGTGGCTGCTCGTGTTCGGCTGTATCGATGCGGTGCTGCTGTTCTGGCCCGGCGACATCCTTCACATCTACGCGATCGCGGCGCTGTTCCTGTTTCCGTTCCGCCGCGTGTCGCCCAAGCTGTTGCTGGCGATGGGGATGGTGTGGCCGCTGATGTTCGCGATCGGCATCCCCGATTACGGCGCGCGCGAATATGTCCAGCGCACGCAATTGGTCCACGAGGTCAGCCATGCGGTTGCCGATCAGCACGCCGGGCGCGCGCTGACGCGTGACGAAGACCGCGCGCTGGCCGATTGGCGGCGCACGCTCCAGTTGCTCGATCGTCCGGTCGAGCGCGCCGAGGCGGCCGCTGCCGAGCGGGCGGCGCATAGCGGCAGCGCGGCGGCCTATGCCAAACATTATTGGCTCGCCTGGCGCGATCTGGTGCAGGAGTGGCTGGTCTGGTCGGTGATCGAGGCGGTGTGCGCGATGATGATCGGCATGGCGCTGTGGAAATGGGGCGTGATCCAGGGGCAGCGGTCGAAACGCTTCTACCTGACGACGCTGGCGCTGGCATATGGGATCGGTTTCACCTGCCGGGGCATCGGGTTGAGCGAGGTGCTCGCCTTCGGGGTCGGGCCGCGCACGATCTGGATCACCGGCGAGGGTGCGCGGCTGGCGATCGGGCTCGGCCATGTCGCGTTGATCAATTATGCGGTGCAGACCCGGCTGGGCGAGGCGATCCTGCGGCCGTTCAAGGCGACCGGGCGGGTCGCGTTCAGCCTCTATTTCCTCCAGCAGTTCATCGGCATGTGGGTGTTGTTCGCGCCATGGGGGCTCAACCTGTGGGGGCGGTTCGGCTGGGCGCAGATGACGGCGATCGCGTGCGCGATGGTTGCCGTTGAGGTGATGCTTGCCAATCTGTGGTTGCGCCGGTTCGCGAACGGGCCGCTCGAATGGCTGTGGCGCTCGCTGGCCTATGGCCGGCCGATGCCGATGCGGCGCACCGATGGTGGACACGCGGCCAGCGAAGCAAAACTTGCTTCCATTCCCAGCCGCATTGCCTAAACAGCACACCGGCCGCAATCCGTGCGGTCGGTGTGATACGGGACAGAAAGACAACTCATGGGTTATCGGGTGGTAGTCGCGGGCGCGACCGGCAATGTCGGGCGCGAAATCCTCAGCATCCTGGCGGAGCGCGAATTCCCTGCCGACGAGATTGCGGTGCTGGCATCGTCGCGGTCTGCAGGCGAGGAAGTCGAGTTCGGCGAGACCGGCCGCAAACTCAAAATTCGCAACATCGAGCATTTCGATCCCACCGGCTGGGACATGGCGCTGTTCGCGATCGGCTCCGAGGCGACCAAGGTCTACGCGCCCAAATTCGCGGCGGCGGGCTGCACGGTGATCGACAATTCGTCGCTCTATCGGATGGACCCCGATGTGCCGCTGATCGTGCCCGAGGTGAACCCCGAGGCGATCGACGACTATACCAAGCGCAACATCATCGCCAATCCGAACTGCTCGACCGCGCAGATGGTGGTGGCGCTGAAGCCGCTGCACGATGCGGCGACGATCAAGCGCGTGGTGGTATCGACCTATCAGTCGGTATCGGGTGCGGGCAAAGCCGGGATGGACGAGCTGTTCGAGCAGAGCCGCAACATCTTCGTCGGCGATGCCGCCGAGGCGAAGAAGTTCACCAAGCAGATCGCCTTCAACGTGATTCCGCACATCGATTCGTTCCTTGAGGACGGATCGACCAAGGAGGAATGGAAGATGGTGGTCGAAACCAAGAAGATCCTCGACCCCAAGGTCAAGGTGCAGGCGACCTGCGTGCGCGTGCCGGTGTTCGTCGGCCATTCGGAAGCGCTGACGATCGAGTTCGAGAAGGCCTTGTCGGCCGAAGACGCGCAGAAAATCCTGCGCGAGGCGCCGGGCGTGATGCTGGTCGATAAGCGCGAGGATGGCGGCTACGTCACCCCGGTCGAATGCGTCGGCGATTATGCCACCTACATCAGCCGCGTGCGCGACGATGCGACGGTCGAAAACGGCCTCGCTCTGTGGTGCGTTTCGGACAATCTGCGCAAGGGCGCCGCGCTCAACGCGGTGCAGATCGCGGAATTGCTCGGGCGGCGGCACCTCAAAAAGGCCGCTTGACGCCGATCCGTCCGGGTCCATCCTCTCCCGACCGATGTCGGGAGAGGATCGATGGCCGAGACGATGACGGGTGGGTGCCAATGCGGGCGCGTGCGCTACGCGGTCGCGGTGTACGATAACGCGGCCTATCTGTGCCATTGCCGGATGTGCCAGCGCGCGACCGGGGGCGTCTCGATCGCGTTCAAGAACGTCAACCGGGCCGACGTGACGTGGCACCACGCGCCCGATTGGTACGCCTCCTCGCCATTTGCCAAGCGTGCCTTCTGCCGTGCGTGCGGCACCCCGATCGGGTTTGCGTTCGACGAGGGCAGCGAGACGATGGACCTGACGATCGGGAGCTTCGACGATCCGGCGCGGTTCGTGCCCGCGCACCATTTCGGGGCCGAGAGCATCCACGAGGCGTGGCTCGACACGCGCGACCTGCCGCGATACCGCACCGATGAGCACAAGCCGCTCGTCGATCGCTGGATGAATACCCTTGGCAAACTCCCCGACTGAGACGCGTTTTTTCGAGAGTTTCGACGGCACGCAATTGGCGTGGCGTGAACTGGGCGCCGGACGGCCGGTGGTGCTGCTCCACGGCTATTTCTCCAACGCGTTCACCAACTGGATTCGCTACGGCCATGCGGCCGCGATCGCTGACCGGGGATTCCGCGTGATCATGCCCGATCTGCGCGGGCACGGCGAAAGCGCGACGCCGCACGATGCGGCGGCCTATCCGCCCGATGCGCTGGGCAAGGACGCGATGGCGCTGATCGCGCATCTTGGCCTGACCGATTACGATCTCGGCGGCTATTCGCTTGGCGCGCGGACCGTGGTGCGGATGCTCGTGGCGCTGGGCGCGGCGCCGCGCCGCGTGGTCGTGGCCGGCATGGGGCTGTCGGGGCTGACCGATACCGGCGCGCGATCGGGGCATTTCCGGCATATCCTGACCAACCTCGGCAGTTTCGAGCGCGGCAGCCCCGAATGGCTGTCCGAAGCGTTCCTCAAGACGACCAAAGGCGATCCGGTGGCGCTGCTCGGCGTGCTCGATACCTTTGTCGATACGCCGCGCGCGGCGATCGCGGCGATCATGCAGCCGACACTGGTGCTTGCGGGCGATGAGGATAACGACAACGGATCGCATGCCGAGTTGGCGGCGCTGTTGCCGAACGGCGAGGCGGCGAGCGTGCCGGGCGGGCATATGAGCGCGGTGACCAGGCCCGAACTGGGCCAGGCGATGGCGGGTTTTCTCGCCGCTTGACCAGCGGACTGCGCGCTGCTCCGATGGTGAATGTGCTGCGGTCTCTTTTGCCGTTCGTCCTGAGCTTGGCGAAGGGCCGTTCTTCTTTTTGCGCGCCGAAAGCAAGAACGGTGCTTCGACAAGCTCAGCACGAACGGCGCCGTGGTCCGTGAGCCATGGAGGGAAACGTCATGCTCAAATCCGGTTTTTCGATGATCGCGCTGGCCGCCGCGCTGGTATCGACAAGTGCCGTCGCGCCGGCGCAGGAGGCACCGTCGGCGGCCGCAGTAGCACAACCCACCGCCGCCGAGGCAGAAGCGTTCGTGAAAGCGGCGGAGGCCGATTTGGCGGCGAAGTCGATCGATCTCGCGCGCATCTCGTGGGTCAATGCGACCTATATTACCGACGATACCGACGCGCTGGCGGCGCAGGCCCACGCCAAATTCACCGAGCTTCAGGTCACATACGCGACCGAGGCCGCGCGCTTCGCCACTGCGCCCGGGCTGTCGTTCGATACCAGGCGCAAGCTCGATATCCTGCGCAGCGGCATCACCTTGCCCGCGCCGAACACGCCGGGCGCCGCCGACGAACTGGCGACGCTCGTGACCAGGATGTCGTCGGCCTATGGCAAGGGCCATGGCACGCTCGACGGCAAGCCGATCAACGGATCGGACATCGAGGCGGCGATGGGGACCGAGCGCGACCCCGCCAAGCTCAAGGAGATGTGGACGAGCTGGAACGATCAGGTCGGGGCGCCGATGCGCGGCGATTATGCCAGGGCGACGGCGATCACCAATCGGGGGGCGGCCGCGCTGGGCTATGCCGACGCCGGGGCGATGTGGCGATCGGGCTATGACATGCCGCCCGCCGAATTCGCCCGGCTCACCGACAGATTGTGGAAGCAGGTCGAGCCGCTGTATCTCGCGCTCCACACCTATGTCCGGTGGAAGCTGAACGAGAAATATGGCGATGCCGTCCAGCCCAGGACGGGGCCGATCCGTTCGGACCTGCTCGGCAATATGTGGGCGCAGGAATGGGGCAATATCTATGATATCGTCGCGCCCGCGGGGGCGGGCGACATCGGTTACGATGTCGAGGCGTTGCTCAAGGCCAAGGGCTATGATCCGGTTCGGATGGTGAAGACCGGCGAGGGCTTCTATTCGTCGCTGGGGTTCGCGCCGCTGCCCGAGAGCTTCTGGCAGCGTTCGCAGATCGTGAAGCCCGCCGACCGCGAGGTGATCTGCCACGCCTCGGCGTGGGATATCAATAATAAAGACGATGTGCGCATCAAGATGTGCACCAAGGTGAATGGCGACGATTTCGTCACCATCCACCACGAACTGGGCCACAATTATTACCAGCGCGCGTACAGCAGACAGCCCTATCTGTACCTCAACGGCGCCAATGACGGCTTCCACGAGGCGATCGGCGATTTCGTCGCGCTGTCGATCACGCCGCAATATCTGGTCCAGATCGGGCTGCTCGACCCCGCCAAAGTGCCGAGCGCGGACAAGGACATCGGCCTGTTGCTGCGGCAGGCGATGGACAAGGTGGCGTTCCTGCCGTTCGGTCTGTTGATCGATAAATGGCGCTGGGGCGTGTTTTCGGGCGAGATCACCCCCGATCATTATCAGGCGGCGTGGGATAAGCTGCGGCTCGATTACCAGGGGATCGAGCCGCCGGTGGCGCGCGACGAGAGCAAGTTCGACGCGGGCGCCAAATATCATATCCCGGCGGGGGTGCCGTACACGCGCTACTTCCTCGCGCGGCTGCTGCAATTCCAGTTCTACAAGGCGGCGTGCGACGAAGCGGGCTGGAAGGGGCCGCTGCACCGGTGCTCGTTCTACGGCAACAAGGAGGTCGGCGCGCGGCTCAACGCGATGCTCGAAATGGGCATGTCGAAGCCGTGGCCCGACGCGCTCGAGGCATTCACCGGCACCCGCGAGATGTCGGGCGCGGCGATGGTCGCCTATTTCGCGCCGCTGAAGACGTGGCTCGACCAGCAGAACAAGGGGAAACCGAGCGGCTGGTGAACGTTGTCGCCCGATGGGACCGCCGGGGGCGTGTCGGCTAGAGTTCGAGTAAAGCGGAAAAGGGAATCGGATATGCGCGCGATCATGGCGGGATTGCTGCTGACGGGGGCGCCGTTGATGGCGCAGACGGCGGCCACCGATGATCCTTATATCTGGCTTGAGGACAAGGACGGGGCGAAGGCGCTTGCCTGGGTCGAGGCCGAGAATGCCAAGACCTTGCCCCGGCTCGAAAACGATCCGCGCTACCGGACGTTCTATGACGAGGCGGTCGCGATCGCGGCGGCTGAGGATCGGATTCCCTATCCCGACCAGCGCGGCGGGCGCATCCTCAATTTCTGGCGCGATACCGCCAATCCGCACGGGCTGTGGCGCGCCACGACTGCCGCGAGCTACGCCACCGCCGCGCCTGAATGGACGACGCTGCTCGATCTCGATGCGCTCGGCAAGGCCGAGGGCAAGACCTGGGTGTGGAAGGGCGCGACCTGCCTCCAGCCCGAGGAGCGGCGGTGCCTCGTCAGCCTTTCGGTGGGCGGCGAGGACGCCGTGACGGTGCGCGAGTTCGATCTGGCGACCGGGACATTCGTCGCCGGCGGGTTCGACCTGCCGATCTCGAAGCAGGATGTCGCGTGGATCGACAAGGATACGATCGCGGTGGCGCGCGACTGGGGGCAGGGGACGCTGACCCAATCGGGCTATCCGTTCGTGGTCAAGACGCTCAAGCGCGGGCAGCCGCTCGATCGAGCGCATGAGGTGTCGCGCGGCGCGGCGAGCGATCAGGGCTCGTCGGGGGCGACGACGCTGACCGATGCGCAAGGCCATCATGCGACGCTGCTTTATCGCTACAAGACCTTCTTCGGATCGGAAAAATCGCTGTTGACCGATCGCGGCGCGGTGGCGCTGCCGATCCCGCCCGAGGTGACGCCGGTGGGGATGGTCGCGGGGCGCGTGCTGTTCCAGACCAGCGAGGACTGGACGCCAGAGGGCGCGGCGACGATCCCGGCGGGGGCGCTGGTATCGGTGACGCTTGACGATCTGGGCAATGGCGGCGCGCTGGCGCCGCACGTCGTGTTCCAGCCGGGGCCGCGCCAATCGATCGACGGGGTGGCGACGACCAAGGACACGGTGATCCTCGCCTATTCGGACAATGTCCGCGGGCGCGCGGCGGTCTATACGCCGACCGCGACGGGCTGGAGCGCGCGGCCGATCGCGCTGCCCGACAATGTCAGCATCGGGATCGCCTCGTCGACCGATCGCAGCAATCAGGCGTTTCTCGACGTTACGGGATTTCTGACCCCGTCGAGCCTGTGGACGCTCGATGCCGCGACGGGCGCGGTTGCCGCGGTCAAGACGACGCCGGCGCGGTTCGATGCCGCGCAGGACGTGGTCGAGCAATATGAGGCGACGTCGAGCGACGGGACGAAAATTCCGTACTTCATCGTCCATCGCAAGGGCATCAAGCTCGACGGCACGACGCCGACGATCATGACGGCTTATGGCGGGTTCGAAGTGTCGATGACGCCGTATTATTCGGGCACGACGGGCAAATTGTGGCTCGAACGCGGGGGCAGCTTCGTGCTCGCCAATATCCGTGGTGGCGGCGAGTTCGGGCCCAAATGGCATGAGGCCGGGCGCAAGACCAAGCGGCAGATCATCTACGACGATTTCGCGAGCATTGCCGAGGATCTGTTCGCGCGCGGGCTGACGAGCAAGGCCAGACTCGGCATCTATGGCGGCTCGAACGGCGGGCTGCTGATGGGGGTCGCGTTCAACCAGCATCCCGATCTGTGGAAGGCGGTGGTGATCCAGGTGCCGCTGCTCGACATGCTGCGCTACGAGCAGATCCAGGCGGGGGCGTCGTGGGTCGACGAATATGGCAGCGTTTCCAATCCCGAAGAGCGCGCGTTCCTCGAAAAGATTTCGCCGTACCAGAATCTGAAGAAGGGCGTCGCCTATCCCGAGCCGTTCATCTGGACGACCACCAAGGACGACCGCGTGGGCCCGCAGCATGCGCGCAAATTCGCCGCGCGGATGAACGAGTATGGGCTGCCCTATCTGTTTTACGAGGATACCGCCGGCGGCCATTCGGGCGATGCCGATATCAAGCAGGGCGCGCGGTTGCAGGCGCTGCAAATGGTCTATTTCAGCCAGAAACTGATGGGGCCGGTGGCCGACTGAAGGTGTGGGGCCTTGTCCGACAAATGCTCTTGCTGCACCGCAGCAGAGAGATTATATCGTGGCCATCATGAGTCACGCGCCCACGATCTTCGAAGCCATCGTCAAACAGCAGGCGGTTGCGGCCACCTACAATCTCGGTGAGGTGACGCTGGCGCCGCACATCATCTACACGCGCCACGGCGAGATGTATGTCGATGCGCTGACGCTGGCGCGCGACGGCAAACCGCCCAAGGAGCCCAAGATCGGCGCTTTCAAGCTCGACGGGCTGGGCGCGCTGCGGCTGACCCCGCGCAAGTTCGAGCCGAGCGCGTTGTTCGATCGCGCCGATCCCAAATATGAGGGCGTCGCGCTGCTCGCGATCGAGGCCGAGGGCGCCACCGCCTGATCGGCGCAGCCGGCGCAGCGGTCGTCGGCCTTCCTTGACAAGCCGATGTGCGCGGACGCTTGGTGCGCGGGGCAGGCAGACAAGGATCTCGCGACATGACCGGCGTTTCCGCGACCCCATTCCCGCGCGATTGTCGCGACGCGGCCGATGCCGACGATCGCGCCTGGCTGCATTGGGCGGTCGGCGAGATCGAGGCCGATCAGGCGCGCTCGGCCGATACCCATCTGATCAAGGTGCCGCTGGCAGGGCTCGATGGCATCCATGTGTATTTCAAGGACGAATCGACGCATCCCTCGGGCTCGCTCAAGCATCGGCTGGCGCGATCCCTGTTCCTGTACGCCTTGTGCAACGGCTGGGTCGGCGAGGACACGCCGGTGATCGAGGCATCGTCGGGATCGACCGCGATTTCCGAAGCCTATTTCGCGCGGCTGCTGGGGTTGCGGTTCATCGCCGTGGTGCCGGCGGGAACGGCCGCTGCCAAGATCGTCGAGATCGAGCGGCTGGGGGCGGAGTGCCACTTTGCCGAAGGGGGCGACATCTACGCGGCGGCCGAGCAACTCGCGGCCGATCTGGGTGGCCATTATATGGACCAGTTCACCTATGCCGAGCGCGCGACCGACTGGCGCGGCAACAACAATATCGCCGAATCGATCTTCGAGCAGATGGCGCACGAGCGGTATCCGGTGCCGACGTGGATCGTCGTCGGCGCGGGGACGGGCGGCACCTCGGCGACGATCGGGCGCTACGCACGCTATCGCCGCGCGAGCTGCCGGCGGACGCGACTGGCGGTGGTCGACCCCGAAGGATCGGTGTTCGCCGAGAGCTGGCGCACCGGGCGCACCGATCTGACCTCGACCGCGCGCAGCCGGATCGAGGGGATCGGGCGACCGCGCGTCGAGCCGTCGTTCCAGCCGCACGTCATCGACCGGATGATCGAGGTGGCCGATGCGGCGAGCTTTGCTGGCGCGCGTTTCCTGTCGGCGCGGCTCGGGCGGCGCGTTGGCCCATCGACCGGCACCAATCTGATCGGGGTGATCGCGCTTGCCGAGGAGATGATCGCGCGCGGCGAGCAGGGCAGCATCGTCTCGCTGATGTGCGATTCGGGCGAGCGCTATCTCGACAGCGCGTTCAACGCGGCCTGGCTCGACGCCAATGTGCCGGGCCATAGTGACTGGGCCACGCGGCTGGCGCGCTATTGAACGTCGATGGCAGGGGCCGCCACCCCGTCTTGTCATCGCGTCGCGCCTTCCTCTTTCCCTCAAGGGAGAGGGGAAGAATCTGTGGCGGAAGGGCAGGAGCTGGCCATGCGCCCGAGTTTAGAGCAGCGATTTTAACGATGCCCCGTTCGTGCTGAGCTTGTCGAAACACCGTCATTCGTGCAGCCTCCACAGAAAGAAGGGCCCTTCGACAAGTTCAGGGCGAACGGGTTATGGCGACGATCTTGATGTTCGGCGCGATGCTCCATGGAGGGCGCATGACGGTGAGGTTCTTCGGCAACGTGCTGGCAGTGATCGGGGCGGTGTCTTTGCCGATGCCCGCGCTGGCCGCCGAGCCGGTAACGGTGCTGTTCATCGGCAACAGCTTTACCTTCGGCGCCAATTCGGCTGCGATCCGGTATCGCGCCGATAGCGTTGACGATCTCAATGGTGACGGGATCGGTGGCGTCCCCGCGCTGTTCAAGGCGTTCACCGAGCAGGCCGGGCTCGATTATCGCGTCGCGCTTGAAACCGCGCCGGGCCGGACATTGCAATGGCATTGGACCAACCGGCGCGACCGGATCGATCGGCGCTGGGATCATGTCGTGATGCAGGAATTGAGCGTGCTCGATCCCGCGGCGCCCGGCAACCCGGCGACGACGAGCGATTATGCCGGGCGGCTCGCGGCGATGATGGCGGCGCGTAATCCCGAGGTCGATATCAGCCTGACCGCGACCTGGACCCGGCCCGACGAGATTCGCCGCGCCGGCAGCCGCTGGTACGGCTCGTCGATCTATCAGATGGCGCTCGACCTCAGGCGTGGCACCGATGTGGCAGCCGCGGCGAACCCCGCGATCGACCGGGTCAATCCGGTGGGGCAGGCGTTCAACTGTGCGATTCAGGCGGGGTTCGCCGATGCCGATCCCTATGACGGGATCGCGTTCGGCCAGGTCGATCTGTGGTCGTACGACCAGTATCACGCCAGCATCGCCGGCTATTATCTCGAGGCGCTGGTGGTGTTCGCCGGGATCACCGGCAAAGACCCGCGCACGCTGGGCAAAGGCGAGCACGCGGCGGCCGATCTGGGGCTGTCCCCCGATCAGGCGGTGCAACTCCAGCAGGCGGCGGCCGCGACGATCGACGGGCGCGATTGCAGGGCGATCACACCCGATTCGTAAGCGCCACGCTGCGTCGATGGTTCCGTCTCTGCCGTAATATCCACCGTCTCCACGACGATGGACCCGCGTGTGCGGCGGGGGCGGTGCGTTTCGCGCAACTTAATTGACAAGAAAATTGTTTTTCTTATTCTCGCCTGAGCACGATGCGGCGGCCGATCATCACGGCGCGACCGCGCGGCCATGAAACAACGGGGAGGGGTCGATGATGAATCGTCGGATTTCAGGAAGAACGCCTGCGACGATGCGGGTGCGCTCGGCGCTGGCTGCGGGGGGCATCATGTTCGCGGTTGTGAGCATCGGAGCCGCGGTGCAGGCGCAGGATCGCACGGCGCCGGTCGATCTCGCCGATCCGCTGGTCGGCACCGCCCCGCTCGACCGCCAGGACCTGATCGGCAACGCGCCGCCGCCGGGCGAGCCGGTCTATTCGGGGCAAACCTCGCCAGGCGCGCGGTTGCCGCACGCCTCGGTCGAGGCCGCGCCGATCAACAACAATATCGAGCTTCTGTACCCCAACGGCGTCGCCGTTCCTTATTATTACACCAACCCGACGATGTTCGGCTTCACCGGCGGTGGTGGCTCGACCTATGGCGGTGGCGCCGAGCCGATCATCATGCCGGTGGTGGGCGATTGGTCGGTGCCGCCGGCGTATCGCCCGTCTTATTATGACAAGGCGCGCGAGAAGGCGGCGCCGGGCTATTATTCGGTCTATCTCGACAGTTTCGACACCGAGGCGGAACTGACCGCGACGCGCTGGGCGAGCGTGATGCGTTTTACCTTTCCCGAGAGCCCGCGATCGAACGTCATCATCAATTTCCCGCGCCACGGCGGCACCGTGGAGGTCGTCGGCGATGCCAAGGTACGTGGTGTTTCGGAGCAAAGCCGCGCCACCGACGGCGCCTATTTCGTTGCCGAATTCTCGAAGCCGTTCACCGCGCTCGGCACCTTTCGCAAGGATCCGGGGGCGCATGAGGGCTGGGGAATCGGGGCCAGCGATGTTGCCCCCGGCCGCCGCGATGTCTCGGGCAGCTATGCTGGCAGCTACGTGACCTTCAACACCCGCAAGGGCGAGCAGGTGCTGGTGAAGATGGCGCACGGCACCAGCTATGCGCAGGCCGAGCAGCGGCTGCGCGACGAGGTGCCGGGCTGGGATTTCGATCGCGTCCACGCCGCCGCGCGCAGCGAATGGTCCGATTTGCTCAACCGCGTCCAGGTGACGGGCGGGACGCCCAAGCAGCGCAAATTGTTCTATTCGACGCTGTTCCAGTCGTTCGCCTCGCCGCGGCTGATCGCGGCCCAGGGCGAGCAATTCGCCGACACCAACGGCAAGGTGCAGACCGCGACGCACGATCGCTACGGCCCGGTGCCGTTCTGGGATACCGGCCGCAACCAGATCGTGCTGCTCGAATTGATGGAGCCCGAGGTCGTCCAGAACATCATGGCCTCCGAACTCGATATGGCGCGCGAGAAGGGGTATATGAATACCTCGTTCCACGGCGATAACGCGGTGTTCCTCTATCTCGGCGCGTGGGAGCGCGGCATCCCGTTCGATTACGAGGCCGCGTACGAATATCTGCGCAAGAACGCGGTCGATCCCAAGGGGCCGCGCGGCTATCTCGCCGAATATATCAAGCAGGGCTGGATTTCGGATATCGTGCCGGATCACAATCCCAGCCCGCCTTATGCCGGCGGCAAGGCGGGGGCTGCGACCACGATGGAATATGCGTGGGACGATTATGCGCTAGCGCAATACGCCAAAAAGCTTGGCAAGACCGACGATTACACAATGTTCCTCAAGCGCGCGGGCAATTACGCTAACGTGTTCGACAAATCGATCGGGTTCATCCGTGGGCGTACCGCCGACGGCAAATGGATATCGCCCTTCGACCCACAGGAACCGTACTACAATTTCATGATGAAAGAGGCGTCGGGCTGGTCGACCCTGTGGCTGGCGCCGCACGATGTGCAGGGGCTGATCGGGCTGCTCGGCGGGCGCGACAAGTTCAACGCCAAGCTCGATGAGTTTTTCACCAAACCGTACAATCCCACCGGCATCTGCCGCGACTGTACCGGGATGATCGGGCAATATGTCCACGGCAACCAGCCCGACCAGCAGGCGCCTTATTATTACAATTGGAGCGGCCAGCCGTGGAAGACGCAGGCGCTCGTCCGCAAGATCCTCGATCTGATGTACGGCAGCGATGCCGCGGGGTACGGCTATGCGGGGATGGACGATCAGGGCGCGACCTCGTCGTGGTACATGCTGAGCGCGATGGGATTCTATCCGGTCGATCCGTCGAGCCAGACGTATATCATCGGCAGCCCGGTGTTCGACGACGCACGGCTGGACATGGGCAACGGCAAGACGCTGCGGATCGTCGCGAAGAACAATTCGCCGACCAACGTCTACATCCAGTCGGCGACGCTCAACGGCAAGCCGTGGAACAAGACCTGGTTCAGCCATGACGACATCAAGCAGGGCGCGACCTTCGTCTTCACGATGGGGGCGCAACCCAACAAGAAATGGGGCTCGGCCCCCGATGCCGCGCCGCCATCGATGACGGCGCGCTGACACCCATCCGCCGGACAGCCCCCGCCGTTCCATCATGCGGCGGGGGCCGGAGCCCGGGATCGTCCCTTCCTTCCCCTTGCGATCCCGGGCTTCAGTTACCCACACGGCGCGTCGCGCCACAGGAGACAGCCTATGCGCACCGCGCTCGGTTTCGTGGCTTTGCTGGCAATGTCGGTGGCGGGGGGCGCAGTATCGGCGCAAACCCCCGCAACGGGCATCAGCCCGATCCCCGCGACCGATCTGATGACACACTGGGGCAAGGCGGTGACCCCCGACAATGCGTGGCGCAGCTATCCGCGCCCACAATTGGAGCGCGCACGCTGGCTCAACCTCAACGGGCTGTGGGACTATGCGATCGCGCCCAAGGCGGCCGCACTGCCCGCGCGGATGGACGGGCAGGTGCTGGTGCCCTTCCCGATCGAATCCAAGCTCTCGCGCGTCACCCGCAAGGTCACCCCCGATGACCGCATCTGGTATCGGCGCAGCTTCACCGTGCCCGCCGACTGGGCGGGCGAGCATGTCATGCTCAATTTCGGCGCGGTCGATTACGAGACAATGGTGCACGTCAACGGATCGGTCGTCGGCAGCCACAAGGGCGGGTTCGACGCGTTCGGCTTCGATATCACCGCTTATCTGAAACCGGGCGCGAACGAATTGATCGTCGAGGTGACCGACCCGACCAGCGCGGGCACCCAGCCGCGCGGCAAGCAGATCCTCGATCCGTCGGGCATCTGGTACACCGCCGTCAGCGGTATCTGGCAGACGGTATGGATCGAGCCGGTGCCCAGGCTCCACATCGCCGACGTGCGCGCGACGCCCGATATCGATCGTGGCGTGATCGACGTTGCGGTCGCCTTGAACGGCTGGGCGACCGATACCGACGCGGTGCGGCTGACCGCGAGCGCGGGCGGCAAACAAATCGCGCAGACGATCATCCGCGCCAATCGCCGCGCGACGATTCGCATTCCCGATGCGCATCTGTGGTCGCCAGACGATCCGTATCTGTACGACCTCAAGGCCGAACTGGTGACGGTGCGCGACCCCTATAGGAGCGAAAAGGAGCGCGACCGGGCGGCATACGACTCGCGCTTCACGCAGCACGAGCGCGAGGTCTATGCCGGTGCCACCGTCACCGGCGCCCCGCGCGACAGCGTCAACGCCTATTTCGCGATGCGCAAGATTTCGATCGGGCCGGGCAAGGTGCAGGGCCAGCCCGCGATCCTGCTCAACAACCGGCCCGTCTTCCAGAACGGCACGCTCGATCAGGGCTGGTGGCCCGACGGGCTCTACACGCCGCCCTCTGAAGAGGCGATGAAGAGCGATCTCGTCTTTCTGAAGAAAGCGGGGTTCAACATGCTGCGCAAGCACATCAAGGTCGAGCCCGCGCGTTATTATTACGACGCCGATCATCTCGGGATGCTGATCTGGCAGGACATGCCATCGGGCGGGGGCGAGGATCAATTCCTGGCCGGGACCAGCCAGTATCAGGCGGTGTTTCCGGGCGAGGCGATCGCCGAGCAGCAGAAGGAGCTCGCCGAGATGATCGGCGAACTGCGCGCCTTCCCGTCGATCGTGATGTGGGTGGTCAATAACGAGGGCTGGGGCCAGTACGATTCCGCGACGCTGGCGCGATACGTGAAGGGGATTGATCCCTCACGGCTGGTCAACGCCGATTCGGGGTGGCTCGATGTCGCGCCCGAGGCGTCCGACGTGCTCGACATCCATAGCTATGAGGACGTGCCCCGCACCCCGCCGCATCAGGCCAGCCGCGCGATCGTGCTGGGCGAATATGGTGGCATCGGCCTGCCGGTGGCGGGCCATATCTGGCGGCCGGGCAAGAAGAACTGGGGCTATCAGGTCGCGACCGGCGAGCAGGATTATCTCGCCCGCTTCCGCCGCAAGATGGATGCGGTGATCCGGCAGGCGAAAGAGGCGGGGCTGAGCGCCGCGGTCTACACCCAGACCACCGATGTCGAGGACGAGATCAACGGCTTGCTGACCTATGATCGCGCGGCGCCCAAGGCGCCCGCCGAGGCGCTGGCGCGCATCGCCGCACCACTCCGGGGAGACTGATACAGGCACCGAGAGAGGCGTTTTGGCGCGATTGACGAGCGTGACATCACCGCGATTGCCGCGGCGGTGAATGCTGCCTGTCGCGGTGAAACGGCGCGGAAACGCGTCGATTCGATGCCAATCTGTGGGGTCTTTGCAACGGGTTTTGGGAAGCATCATGCGGCTCCACGAATTCATTTGACAAATTGCTTTTCATATTATGAATTCAGTACCGCATCGGTCCAATGGACGCGAGCCGGCGATGGGGCCGGGGAGAATGAACGGGAGCGCATAGCCCCGTCATGGGAGGAGAGACGTCGACATGAAGGCTCAAAACACATATCGATCGGCCGACCGCCGAGAGCGCCTCGTGCGCCATCTGATGCTCACCGCGGGTGCTGTCGTCGGGCTGTGTGGCGCCGGCCAGGCTTCCGCACAGGCCAGCGCCGAGGCGCCGGTGCAGGCAAGCGAAGCGCCGCAGGATTCGAGTTCGATCGTCGTTACCGGCTATCGCGAGTCGATCGAAAAGAGCCTCGAGCAGAAGCGCGAGGCCAATGCCTTCATCGACGTCATCACCGCCGAGGACGTCGGCAAGTTTCCCGACAAGAACGTCGCCGACTCGCTCCAGCGCGTGCCGGGCATCATCATCTCGCGCGATGGCGGCGAGGGCAGCCGCGTCAGCATCCGCGGGCTCAGCTCCGATCTGACGCTGACCGAACTCAACGGCAACTTCATCGCCTCGACCGGCGGCGATCCGTCGCGCTCGTTCGATTACCTGCTGCTGCCGTCGAGCTTCATCGGCAGCGTCGAGGTGTACAAATCGTCCGAAGCGCGGCTCGACGAAGGCGGCGTCGGCGGCGTCATCATCAACCACACGCGCAAGCCGTTCGATCTCAAGCCGTGGTCGGGCAATATCCAGGCCGAGGGCACCTATGCCGACGTGACCGACAAGATCGAGCCGTCGGTCTCTGGCCTTATCTCATGGAAAGACCCGAGCGAGCGGATCGGCTTCCTGGTCGGCGCGACCTATCAGCAGCGCACCAACCGTTCGCTGTCGGCGAATACCGAGAGCTGGCATTGGTGGACCGACGACAAGACCACCAATCCCGCGGTCGACGTCAACGGCAATCCGTTCTCGAACGACGACGCTATCTCCTATTGGAACAGCGGCAAAAATGCGGGCACCACGACCCGCGACGGCCAGCATTACAGCGGTTATTGGGCGCCGCAGTCGGTCGACGAGAACATCTTCGACCAGAAGCGCAAGCGGCTGGGCATCCAGGCGACGGCGCAGATGCGGCCGTTCGACAATCTGACGATCACCGCCAATTACTTCCGGTTCGAGCTTGACGGCAATTACCGCTCGAACACGATCAAGATCCCCGAATGGGGCTATGGCAATTTCTTCACCGGCGCGACGCTCGACCCCAGCGGCACGATCTTCACCGGTGCCTCGTTCGAGGTGCCGCCCGAAGGCACCGAGTGCCGCGTGCCCGGCAAGATGTGCACGATGGAAACGCCGGCGCCGCAGAATACGCTGACGCGGGAAAAGACCGTCTCGAACACCTATGACGTTCAGGGCGAATGGACGAAGGATCGCCTCGACGTTCATTTCGCGGTCGGCAAGACGCGTTCCAAAGGCGGCCCGGCGTTCCAGTTCTTCGCGCAGGCCAAGCCACGCAACGGCACCGACAACGGCAATCACCTGAGCGCGTGGAACTTCACCGACCAGAGCGTGGCGATGGCGTTCTCGCCCGACATGCTGCAGAACATGCTCAACGGCACCGCGCAGATCGATCTTGGATCGACCGGATCGGGCTTCTCCAACAGCACGCTTTCACAGCGTTACGCGCAGGTCGACGTGACGCGCCACTTCGATAGCTTCATCGATTCGGTGCAGGTGGGCGCCAAATGGCGCGACGCGGCGATCCATCGCGAGACCGGGCGGTTCGAATGGTATTCGGACGCCGCGAACACGCGGCGTTTCCAGGACACGCCGGGCGGTGCGCTGGCGCTGCCGGAAATCTTCTATCCCGACGGGCTGGGCAATATCGCGGGCGGCTTCGAGGCGAGCGCCTTTCCCGCGATCAACATGGATAAATATATCGCGTATCTGAACGATACGTACAACGGCCCGGTGCGCGTGCCCGAGCCGCAGAACCGCTACGATATCGGCGAGCGGATCTGGGCGGGCTATGCCCAGCTCAATTTCAAGACCGACACCATTCGCGGCAATATCGGCGTGCGCGTCGCCAACACCAAGCAGTCGGGCAGGTCGACCGACGTCATCACCTATGAGAACGAATATTGCGTCGACGGCCCCGGCGGCGATTTCGATCCGAACAAGCCGAAGGGTGAGGACGGCAACTGCCTCGTCATCCCGCAGGATGGCGATCCCACCGCCACCCCGCCGGTGCCGCCGCGCCAGGTCAAGGTGTTCAGCCCGAACAGCGAATCGAAGAGCTACACCGACATTCTGCCCAGCTTCAACATCAGTTGGGAGCCGATGCAGAACCTGCTGGTTCGCGGCGCGGTGGCGAAGGTGGTCGCGCGGCCGGGCTATGGCGATCTCGCCGGCGCGCGGTCGCTGACCTTCAATTCCGACGCGTTCGTGTTCGACCGGGCCGAATTCGGGGCGCTGCCGGGCTGGTTCGGCGGCGGCGGCAATTTCAATCTGAAGCCGTTCAATGCGTGGCAATACGACCTTGGCGTCGAATGGTATTTCCATCGCGGCTCGGTGCTGGGCGCGACCTTGTTCCGCAAGGACGTGCACGATTTCATCGTGCCGATCGTGATGGACATCCAGAGCGAAGTCGCCGGCGAGATGGTGACCATCCAGCAATATTCGACGCAGGCCAACGGCTCGTCGGCGGTGTCGCAGGGCATCGAGCTTTACGCCCAGCATACGCTGGACTTCGGGCTCGGCGCGCAGGTGAACTTCACCTATAACGACACCTCGGTCGCCGACGTCAGCCTGAACGGCGAGAAGATCGGCACCTCGCCGCTGGTCGGCAGCGCCAAGACGCAGGTCAACGCGTCGCTGTTCTACGAGCACGGCCCCGTTCTGCTGCGCGCGTCGTACAACCGGCGCGGCGAGGTCGTGGGTGGCCTGCAATCGGGGCTGAACATCTATTCGGACCCGTATGAGCAGGTCGATCTCAACGCATCGTACGATCTGTTCGACAACCTCCAGTTGACCGCCTCGGTGATCAACCTGACCAAGTCGGAACAGCGCCAGCATCTTGGCAACGACACCAAGGACCGGTTCATCTCGAACGTTTATTCGGGCCGCCGGTTCTACGTCGGCATGTCGTTCAAGTTCTGACGCACGCGTGAGAAGGTGAGAAGGTCGGGGCGGTTTCCTTATCCGGAAACCGCCCCGCCTTGTCGGTAACGGGCGCAAGGATCGAACGCGGCATGACTCCATTCAAGCTATCCGTGACGGGCGGACTTTGCGCGCTGGCGGCGGTGCCGGTGCTTGCCGCCAACCCGATCGTGCCGGGCTGGTATGCCGATCCCGAAATCCGGGTCTTCGACGGGCAATATTGGATTTATCCAACCTATTCGGATCATGACGGCACGCCTGACGTCTCGCCCGAATTCACCGAGGCGCAAAAGGACTTGCGCAAGAACAAGATGGTCCGGCCGTCCTACGGCATCCAGACCTTCTTCAACGCCTTCTCCTCGCCCGATCTGGTCCATTGGACCAAACACGAGCATGTGCTCGACGTCGCCGATGTTTCCTGGGCGGGCTATGCGGTGTGGGCGCCATCGGCGATCGAGAAGGACGGCAAATATTACCTCTTCTTCGGCGCCAACGACATCCAGAAGGACGGCGAGACCGGCGGGATCGGGGTCGCGGTTGCCGACAGCCCGGCCGGACCGTTCAAGGACGCGATCGGCAAGCCGCTGATCTCGCGCTTCCACAACGGCGCGCAGCCGATCGACCAGTTCGTCTATCGCGACGATGACGGGCAATTCTATCTTTATTATGGCGGCTGGGGGCATTGCAACGTCGTGCGCCTCGGCGACGATCTGACCTCGATCGAGCCGTTCCCCGATGGCGAGACGTTCAAGGAGATCACGCCGCCCGGCTATGTCGAGGGCTCGTTCCTCGTGAAGCGCAAGGGTGTGTATTACCTGATGTGGTCCGAAGGCGGCTGGACCGGCCCCGATTACAGCGTCGCCTATGCGATGGGGCCGCGCGCGACGGGGCCGTTCAGGCCGATGGGCAAGATCCTCAGCCAGGATTTCAGAATCGCGCGCGGCGCGGGGCACCATTCGGTGGTCAACGTGCCCGGCACCGACGACTGGTATATCGTCTATCACCGCCGGCCGCTTGGCGATGACAAGGGCGAGCATCGCGAGATGGCGATCGATCGGATGGTGTTCCGACCTGACGGCACGATCGCGCCGGTGAAAATGACCAACGAGGGCGTGACACCGCGCCCGCTGCCGCGCTGAGCGGGGACAAGGGGAGACAGGATTTGAAGACGATCAGGCGCCTCGCGCTCAGGACCGCCGCCACCGCGCTCGTGCTGACGAGCCTTACCCCGGCGGCGCTGGCGCAGGCCGCGCCCGCGGCGCAGGAATCGTTCGTCGATCTGGTCAATCCCTTGATGGGGACCGATTCGAGCTATCGGCTGTCGTATGGCAACACCTATCCGGCGGTCGCGGTGCCGTGGGGGATGAACAGCTGGACCCCGGTGACCGGCGAGCCCGGCAGCGGCTGGGGCTACACCTATGCCGGCGAGAAGATCAACGGCATCAAGCAGACCCATCAGCCCAGCCCGTGGATGAACGATTACGCGGCCTTTTCGCTGTTCGCCGAGACCGGGCCGCTCAGGATCAGGGAAGATGAGCGCGCGAGCTGGTTCAGCCACAAGGCCGAGCAGGCGCATCCCTATTCGTACAAGGTCTATCTCGCCGATTATAACGTCACCGCCGAGGTGACGCCGACGACACGCGCCGCGCAATTCCGCTTCACCTTCCCCAAGAGCGACGATGCGCACATCATCCTCGACGCGCTCGACGGCGGCTCGAAGGTGACGATCGACGCGAAGAACCGCCGTATCACCGGCTATGTCCGCAACAACCACGGCGGCGTGCCCGACAATTTCCACAATTATTTCGTCGCCGAATTCGATCGCGATTTCTCGGTCACGCGGACCTGGGACGACAATTGGCAGCTCAGTGCCGATACCACCCGCGAGGCCGGGCATGTCGGCGCGGTGGTGAGCTTCAAGACCAGCGCGGGCGAGCAGGTCCACGTCAAGGTCGCGTCGTCGTTCATCAGCCCCGAACAGGCGCTGCTCAACCTCAAGACCGAGATCGGCAACGACGCGTTCGACACCACCAGGGCCAAGGCCAAGGCGGCGTGGGAGGCAGAACTGTCGCGCATCCGCGTCACCGATCCGAACCTCGACAATCGCCGTACCTTCTATTCGGCGCTGTACCGGATGCTGCAATTCCCGCGCATGTTCCACGAGCACGATGCGCGCGGCAAGATCGTCCATTACAGCCCGTATGACGGCAAGGTGCATGACGGCTACATGTTCACCGACAACGGCTTCTGGGACACCTGGCGCGCGGTCTTTCCCTTCTTCGCGCTGATGTATCCCGAGCGCGACAGCCAGATGATGCAGGGGCTGGTCAACACCTATAGGGAAGGCGGCTGGCTGCCCGAATGGGCGAGCCCCGGCTATCGCGACGTGATGATCGGGTCCAACTCGGCGAACCTGATCGCCGACGCCTATATCAACGGCGTGCGCGGCTTCGACGCCGAGACGCTGTACGAAGCGATGATCAAGAACGCGACGACCAGCGAGGGGCGCCCCAAGGACAAGAAAGGCCGGGTCATCGGCGCGGTCGGGCGCGAGGGCGTCGAATATTACAACCGGCTCGGCTATGTGCCCTATGATGTCGGCATCAACGAGAATGCCGCGCGCACGCTCGAATATGCGACCGCCGATTTCTCGATCTCGCAAATGGCCAAGGCGTTGGGCAAGACCGCGGACGCCGAGAAATATGCCGCGCAGGCGCAGAATTACCGCAAATTGTACGATCCCGAGAGCGGCTGGATTCGTGGCCGCAATCAGGACGGGTCATGGGCGACGCCGTTCAATCCGTACAAATGGGGCGATGCCTTCACCGAGGGCAATGCGCTGCATTACAGCTGGGCGATCATGCAGGACGTGCAGGGGCTGATCGATCTGATGGGCGGGCGGCAGAAATTCGTCGACCGGCTCGATGCGATCTTCACCGCGCCGCCGATCTTCGACGACAGCTATTACGGGCAGGTGATCCACGAGATCCGCGAGATGCAGATCGTCAACATGGGCCAATATGCGCACGGCAACCAGCCGATCCAGCACATGATCTATCTGTACGACTGGGCCGGTGCGCCGTGGAAGACACAATATCACGTCCGCGACGTGATGAAGCGGCTCTACTCGCCCGCGCCCGACGGCTATCCGGGCGACGAGGATAACGGCCAGACCTCGGCCTGGTATGTGTTCTCGGCGCTGGGCTTCTATCCGGTGACGCCGGCGGTGGGCGAATATGCGATCGGCAGCCCGCTGTTCCAGAACGTCTCGCTGGCGATGCCGGGCGGCAAGACGCTGACGATCGAGGCCGAGAATAACGGGCCCGACAATGTCTATATCCAGTCGGTGACGTTCAACGGCCAGCCGGTCAGCAAAACCTATCTGACGCATGATGCGCTGCGGCAGGGCGGGGTGCTCAAATTCGTGATGGGCGCGACCCCCAACAAGCAATGGGGCAGCGCACCGGGCGATGTGCCGTTTTCGATGAGCAAGCCGGTGAAATAGCCAGCGATCACCCTGGAGTTGGTCGGCGTTTATCCCTTTCGGACAGGTAATTACAGGATCACTCCTGCAACCGCTCCCCGGCGAAGGCCGGGGTCCAGTTACGACCGGCCCGATGCTGGACCCCGACCTTCGCCGGGGAGGGAATGGGAATACGAGATCGAAGGGGGTCATCGGTCAACTTGTTCCGGGGGCCAACGTGCCTCAAGCGCTGGCGCTCGGGCAGGGTTGGATGCCGGAACGAGTCCGGCATGACGGCTATTTGTCGATCGCCTCGCGCAGCGCGCGGACGCGGTCGGCGCTGGTGTGGTGGCGCGGCGCCGCCAAGCCGAGGTGGGACAGCGTGTGGTTCCGGCAGATGTGCGCGCATGAGGCGTGGATCTCATCGATCCCGATCGCCAGCAACCGATCGACATTGTTCGCATCGATTCCGCTGCCGGCCATCAGCGTGATCGCGTCGCCGGCGCGGGCGCGCATCGCCTGCAGCGTGACGCGGCCGTCGATCGCGTGGGAGGCGCCGCCTGACGATAGAACACGATCGAAACCGAGCGCGATCGCGGTGTCGATGGCGGCGACCGGATCGGAAAGCGTGTCGATCGCGCGGTGGAGCGTCGTCGTCAGACCGTGCTGCGTCGCACATCCGATCAGGCGCTCGAGGACCGGCGCGTCGAGTGTGTCGCCGCGGGTCGCGCCGAACACCACGCCGGCCAGCCCGGCGCTGGCGATCGCGGCGATGTCGCCTTCCATCTGCGCGACCTCGGCGGTGTCATAGGCGAAGGCGCCGGCGTGTGGGCGGACCATCGCGTGGCAGGGCAGGGGCTGCTGTGCCGCGAGCGCGATCAACCCCGGCGAGGGCGTGAGCCCGCCGAGGCCGAGCGCGCTGCACAACTCGATCCGGTCGGCGCCACCGGCGCGGGCGGCCTCAAGGCTGGCGATCGTATCGACGCAGATTTCGAGAATTCGGACCATGCGCCTTCATCCTCCACCCGTGCAAAAGGTGCAATCGTCGTCCCAATCAATTAGAAAAGTAAATTGGCTATTGTTTTCGAGGGCCGCCGCTGTCTACACTTGCGGCTTCGACTGCGGCGCGCGGAATCAACGGCGTCGCGATGCAGGGAGAGGGACATGACCGGCCTTGTGCGACCCGCGCGCTGCGACCGCTGCTCCCGGGACATGAGGGAGTTGCCGCGATGAGTTTTCACCGACGCGACGTGATGGCGGGCGCTGGGGCGCTGGCCGTCGCCGGCCTGATGCCCGCCGCCGCGCGCGCCGCCGATCGGGTGAGCAAGCGCCCCGCACCGGCGCAGCGCAATTTCACCAGCCCCGCGATCGAGGCCGAGATCGCGCGTGTGAAGGCGAAGATCGCCGACCCCGAACTCGCGTGGCTGTTCGAGAATTGCTACCCGAACACGCTCGACACGACGGTGCAGACGGGCACGATCGACGGCAAACCCGACACCTTCGTCCTGACCGGCGACATCGAGGCGATGTGGCTGCGCGACAGTTCGGCGCAGGTGCAGCCCTATGTCCATCTCGTGGCGAAGGACGCCAAGCTCAAGCGGCTGTTCCAGGGGCTGATCCAGCGGCAGGCGCGGTGCATCCTGATCGACCCTTATGCCAATGCGTTCGACAAGGACCCGACCGCGCCGTCGCGGCTCGAATGGTCGCAGACCGACCAGACCGAGATGAAGCCGGGGGTTGCCGAGCGCAAGTGGGAGATCGATTCGCTCTGCTACCCGATGCGGCTGTCGCATGAATATTGGAAGCGCACGCGCGACAAGGCGCCGTTCGACAATATTTGGAGCCGCGCGATGGCGCTCGCGGTCGAGACGTTCCGCGTCCAGCAGCGCAAGGAGGGGCCGGGGCCGTATCATTTCCAGCGCAAGGCCCTTGCGCCGACCGACAGCCTGATGCTCGGCGGCTATGGCTCTCCGACGAAGAAGATCGGGCTGATCCATTCGATGTTCCGGCCTTCCGACGATGCGTGCCTCTATCCGTTCCTGATCCCGTCGAACCTGTTCGCGGTGTCGGCGCTGCGCCAGATGGCGACAGTCCAGCGCGAGGCGCGGGGCGATGCCAAGGCGGCGGCCGAGGCCGAGGCGCTCGCGGCCGAGGTCGAAGGAGTGCTGAAGCAGCATGCGCTCGTCCCCGACGGCGCGGGCGGGCAGGTGTGGGCGTATGAGATCGACGGCTTCGGCAATTGGGTGTTCATGGACGACGCCAATGTGCCGAGCCTGTCGGGCCTCGCGCTGATCGACGCCGCCGATCGCAACGATCCGCTGTTCCGCCGCACCGCCGCGCTCGCGTGGAGCGAACGCAATCCCTATTTCTTCTCCGGGAAGGCGGCCGAGGGGATCGGCGGGCCGCATATCGGGCTGGATATGATCTGGCCGATGTCGATCATCACGCGGGCGATGAACGCCGATGACGACGCGACGATCCTGCAATGCCTGCGCTGGCTCAAGACCACGCATGGCGGCACCGGCTTCATGCACGAATCGTTCAACAAGGACGATCCGACCAACTTCACGCGAAGCTGGTTCGCGTGGGCCAATGCGCTGTTCGGCCAGTTGATCGTCGAGATCGCCGACAAGCGCCCTGCGCTGCTCGCGCAGCCGCTCTGAATCGAACCGGAGGAACAGCGATGATCGCCACCAGCCGCCGCCAGCTTCTTGTGACCACGGGCCTTGTCGCGATCGGGGGGGCGATGGCCGGGTGCGCCGGACCGGTCGGCGCCGAAGCCTTGCCGACGCCCGGCAAGCCCGATCTGTTCATCGGCACCGGGGGGCACGGCCACACCTTTCCCGGTGCGTCGCTGCCGTTCGGGATGGCGCAGCTCAGCCCCGATACCAACACCCATGGCTGGGATGCGTGCTCGGGCTACCATCAGAAGGATGGCTCGATCATGGGGTTCAGCCATACTCATCTGTCGGGCACCGGGATCGGCGACATGCTCGACGTGCTGGTGGTGCCGACGCGGCAGCCGCTCAAGCTCGAGCCGGGGTCGATCGAGAAGCCGGACGAAGGCTATCGCCAGCGCTATTCAGACGAACATGCCGAGCCGGGTTATTACCGCGTCCGGCTCGAATCGGGGGTGCTTGCCGAACTGACCGTCACCGAACGCTGCGGGTTGCATCGTTATCGCTTCGGCCAGGGGCCGGGGCACATCCTGATCGATTTCGCGCACGCGATCGAGGACGATTGGGACAAGGGTGTAGTGGTCGAGCAGGCGTCGCTGACGCTCGATCCCGACGGCACGTTGACGGGGGGGCGGCAGGTCAACCGCTGGGCCAAGGGCCGGCGCATCCATTTCGCGATGCAGCTGTCGCGCACGCCCAGCCGCGTCCAATTCTTCGGCGATGACGGCAAGCCCGTGACCGATGGCACGACGGCGATTCGGGGCAACAAGCTCAAGGTTGCGCTTTTCTTCGACGAGGCGGGCGGTGCGCCGATCTTGATCAAGACCGGGCTGTCGGCGGTCGACGTCAAGGGCGCGCGCGACGCGCTGGCCGCCGAGGCGCCGGGCTGGGATTTCGACGGCGCGACCAGTGCCGCGCGCGCGGCCTGGGCCAAGGCGCTGGGGACGATCCGGGTCGCGGGCGGCACCGAGGCGCAGCGCACGATCATGACGAGCGCGCTCTATCATGCGCAACTTGCACCGACGCTCTTCACCGATCGCGACGGCCGCTATGTCGGGCTCGACCGGCAGGTGCATACCGCGCCCAGGGGCGAGGAAGCGTACAGCACCTATTCGCTGTGGGACACCTATCGCGCGCTGCATCCGCTGCTGACGCTGATCCAGCCCGAGCATGCCGCATTGCTGACGCGCGACATGTGCCGCCAGACCGCCGAGAGCCCCGCGGGGCCGCTGGTGTGGCCGCTCCAGGGCGTCGAGACCGCGTGCATGATCGGGTGGCACGGCGTCTCGGTGCTCGCCGAGGCGCACGCCAAGGGGATCAAGGCCGATTATGCCGCAGCCTGGCCCAACATCCGGCGCCGCGCGTTCGACCGGACATTCAAGGATATCGACAGCACGCTGGGGCGCGGCTTCTATTACGACCTCGGCTATATCCCGGCCGATGAAGTGTGGGAGTCGGTGAGCCGCACGCAGGAATATGCCTATGACGATTGGGCGATGGCGCACATCGCCGAGGCGGTGGGGGCGACCGAGGATGCCGCGGCGCTGCGCAAGCGCTCGCAGAACTACCGGAACGTCATCGATCCGTCGGTGGGCTTCGCGCGGCCACGCTTCAAGGACGGGAGCTGGTGGAAGGATTACGACCCGATCCAGATCGGCCACAACGTCCCCAAGTGGCGCGATTACACCGAAGCCAACGGCTGGCAGGCGACCTTCCTCAACCAGCATGACGTTTATGGGCTGATCGCGCATTTTGGTGGCGATGCGGCGTTCGAGAAGAAGCTCGACGGCCTGTTCAACGCGCCCTCGACGCTGCCCGACAATGCGCCGCCCGATATTTCGGGGCTGGTGGGGCAATATGCGCACGGCAACGAGCCCGATCACCACGTCGCGTATCTTTATGCTTATTGCGGCACGCCGTGGAAGACGCAGGCGATGGTGCGCCGGCTGCTTACCGAGATGTACAAGGCCGATCCCGATGGCGTGATCGGCAATGACGATTGCGGGCAGATGAGTGCGTGGTTCATCCTCTCGGCGTTCGGCTTCTATCCAGTCGATCCGGTGAGTGCGGTCTATGTGTTCGGATCGCCGCTGTTCGACGTGGCCGAGATGGATCTGGGCGGCGGCAAGACGTTGATCGTGCGCGCGAACGGCAATGCGCCCGACCGGCCGTATATCCAGTCGGTGCGCTGGAACGGCGCGCCGTGGAGCAAGAACTGGATTGCGCATGCCGATCTGGTGACAGGCGGCGAACTCGTGTTCGAGATGGGGGCCAAGCCATCGAGCTTCGGCAGCGCCGCGGCCGATCGCCCGCCGTCTTTCGGGCACGATGCGGGGGAGGGCGGCACCGTCTGAATTATGGAAACTGGCGCATTACAGCGGCTGCGGCGTGAGAATGGGGCGATACCCGCGGCGGGAGAGTTTATGATTACAGGATCGCATTCAGGCGCGTGCGGAGAGGTCGCCCCGGCCACGCCGCGCAGGCCGCAGCGCATGGGAACCGATTCGTGAACGGCGGCGGCGAACCCGCGCGGCGCCCGTTCGCAGGCGTTGAACTGGGCGGCACCAAGTGTATTTGCACGCTGGCGAACGGCCCCGCTGAGGTGATCGATCAGCGGACTATCCCGACGACGATCCCGTCAGAGACCTTGCCCGCGATCATCGCGACGCTGGAGGCATGGGATCGCGGCTCGGGTTTTGCGGCGCTCGGTATTGCCTCGTTCGGGCCGCTCGATCTCAATCCGCGATCGCCGCGGCACGGGCGCGTGCTCGCGACCAACAAGCCGCAATGGCCCGGTGCCGATGTGCTGGGTGAGATTGCCGCGCGCTTCGCGGTGCCGGTGGGGTTCGATACCGACGTCAATGGCGCCGCGCTGGCCGAGATCGCGTGGGGCGCGGGGCAGGGGCTCGACGATTTCGCTTATGTGACGGTGGGGACCGGGGTCGGCGTCGGGCTGATCGTCCATGGCAAGCCCACGCGCGGGATCGGGCATAGCGAGATCGGGCATATCCGCGTGCCGCGGCTGGCGGACGATACGGCCGCGAGCGTGTGCCGCTATCATCCCGATTGCGTCGAGGGGCTGGCTTCGGGCAGCGCGCTCAAGGCGCGCGTCGGCGGGCGACCGGTGAGCGAGATCGCGCCCGACGATCCGGTCTGGGAACCGATCGTCCATACGCTGGCGGCGATGGTGCATGCGATGGTCTGCGCGACCGGGCCGCTGCGCGTCGCGATCGGCGGCGGGGTGCTGGCGCGCCAGCCGCATCTGATCGAGCGCATCAACGGCGCGGTGATCGACAGCCTTGGCGGCTATATGCCGCTGCCCACCGATGGCCCCTATGTCGTCGCGCCGCAACTGGGCGCGATGGCGGGGCCGCTGGGGGCGATCGCGCTGGCGATCGCGGCCGAGGCCGAGGCCAGAGTTTAGGGCCGGTCCGGTTCCAACGGAACCGGACCGGCTCCGGATTATCTTTTGTTTGCCGTGATTTCCGAGTCGCCAGATGATTCCATCTGGCTCGAAATCACTCTAATCGATCGTCGGGATCATCAGGCCGTTGACGACATGCATCATGCCCGACGTGTCGCGGATGTCGCCGGTTTCGACATAGCTCTTGTTGCCGCCGACATCGGTGAGCGCAATTGTCGTGCCGACGAGGCTTAGCGTCAGCGGCTCGCCTTCGGCTGTCGTCAGTGACGTGGTGCCACCGCCTGCGGCGATTCGGGCCTTGAGATCGGCGACGGTCAGCCGACCCGGTACCACGTGATAATTGACGAGTTTGGCGAGCGCGGCTCTGTTTTCGGGCAATAGCAACGCGGCGAGCGTGCCGGGCGCGAGGCGGCCGAAGGCGGCGTCGGTGGGCGCAAAGACGGTGACCGGGCCGGGGGCGGCGAGCGCATCGGCCAGCCCCGCCGCATCGATCGCGCGCGCGAAGGTGGCGAGCGGCGGCGCCGCGCGGGCATTGTCGAGCGTACTCCACGTTTCGATCATCGCGACACCGCCCACCTGCGGGTTGGCCGGCGGCGCTGACGGGGCGACCGGCGCCACGGGGCCTGCCGCGCAGCCGGCGAGGACGAGGACGAGCCCGAGCGGGAGCAGCGCGCGGCTCATTGTGCCTCGGCCAGCACGTCGGCGAGCAGGTGGAAATCCTTTTCGCGAGGGGAGGCGCGGCGCCAGACCAGCGCGATCGAGCGCGAGGGATGCTCGGCGGCGAGCGGTCGCGCGGTGATGCTGGTATGATCGAGGATGCCCGCCTCGATCGCCATTTCGGGCAGCATCGTCACCCCGAGGCCGTTATCGACCATCTGCACGATCGTGTGGAGCGAGGTGCCCATCATCGTCGCTTCGGCGCGCAATTCGGGCCGGTTGCACGCGGCGAGGACATGATCCTTGAGGCAATGCCCGTCCTCGAGCAGCAGCAGCCGCCGCTCGTCGATCTCGTCGGCGCTGATCGACATCGGGGGAGGCTCCTCGCCCTCGGGGAACGCGACGAACAACCGATCGTCGAACAACGTGCGCGAGGCGACCTCGCCGCAGGCATAAGGCAGCGCGAGCAGCACACAATCGGTGCGGCCGTTGTTGAGCCCTTCACACGCCGCCGCGCTGGGTTCTTCGCGCAGGAACAGCTTGAGATCGGGATAGTCGCGCCTGAGGCGGGGCAGGATGCGCGGGAGCATGAACGGCGCGATCGTCGGGATCACGCTCATCCGCATCTCGCCCGACAAGGGCTTGCCCGCGGCGCGCGCCAGATCGCCGAGTTCCTCGGCCTCGCGGATCACGCGGCGCGCCTTGGCCGCCATGCGATCGCCGAGCGGGGTGAAGCGCACGACGCGGCGGGTGCGTTCGACCAGCGTGATGCCGATCAGCGTCTCAAGTTCGCGTATCCCCGCCGACAGCGTCGATTGGGTGACGAAACACGCCTCCGCCGCGCGTCCGAAATGGCCGTGATCGCGCAGCGCCACCAGATATTGGAGCTGCTTGAGCGTGGGCAGATAGGTCGTGCTCAGTGATCGCCTCCCTGATGGTCTGGGCGATCTGTAATCGATATGGGCGGTTACCGATAGCTCGCCGTCATGCCGGGAACGCGCCGGCATGACGGAACAGGCTTATGCCGCTTCGCGCTCCTCGGCGGGGAGGCGGATGAGGTAGTCGAACGCCGACAGCGCCGCCGCCGAGCCGGCGCCCGCCGCGATCACGATCTGCTTGTAGGGCACCGTGGTCGCATCGCCGGCCGCGAAGATGCCGGGCTGAGAGGTGGCGCCGCGCGCATCGATCTGGATCTCGCCGTGCGGGGTGAGCGCAACCGCGCCCTTGAGCCATTCGGTGTTGGGGACCAGCCCGATCTGGACGAAAATGCCTTCGAGCTCGATCTGGTGCTCGGTGCCGCGTTCGCGATCCTTGTAGGACAGGCCGGTCAGCTTGCTGCCGTCGCCGAACACCTCGGTCGTCAGCGCCGAGGTGATGATCTTGACGTTGGGCAGGCTGCCGAGCTTGCGCTGGAGCACCGCGTCGGCGCGCAACTGGCTGTCATATTCGATCAGCGTGACATGGCCGACCAGCCCCGCGAGATCGATCGCGGCCTCGACGCCCGAATTGCCGCCGCCGATCACCGCGACGCGCTTGTTCTTGAACAGCGGACCGTCGCAATGCGGGCAATAAGTGACACCCTTGTTGCGATACTCGTTCTCGCCCGGCACGTTCATCTGCCGCCAGCGCGCGCCGGTCGACAGGATCAGCGTGCGCGCGCGCAGCGAGGCGCCATTCTTGAGCACGATTTCGTGCAAGCCGCCTTCCTCGGCTGCGGGGATGAGCGCGGTCGCGGTCTGAAGGTTCATGACGTCGACGTCGTAATCGCCGACATGCTGTTCGAGTTGGGCAGCGAATTTGGGCCCCTCGGTGTGCGAGACCGAGATGAAATTCTCGATCGACACGGTGTCGAGCACCTGTCCGCCGAAGCGCTCGGCCGCGATGCCGGTGCGGATGCCCTTGCGCGCGGCATAGATCGCCGCCGCCGCACCCGCCGGGCCACCGCCGACGACGAGGACGTCGAACGGTTCCTTGGCGGCGAGCTTCGCGGCGGCCTTGGCCTCGGCGCCGGTATCGATCCTGGCGAGGATCTGTTCGAGTTCCTGCCGGCCTTGTGCGAACGGCGCCCCGCCCAGAAATACCTGGGGGACGGTCATGATCTCGCGGCGCTCGACCTCGTCCTTGAACAGGGCGCCGTCGATCGCGGTGTGGCGAATGCGCGGGTTGAGCGCCGCCATCGTGTTGAGCGCCTGCACCACATCGGGGCAATTGCCGCACGACAGCGAAAAATAGGTCTCGAAGACGAAATCGCCGTCGAGCGTCTTGATCTGCTCGATCAATTCGTCGCTGATCCGCGGCGGATGCCCGCCGATCTGGAGCAGCGCGAGGACGAGCGAGGTGAATTCATGGCCCAGCGGAATGCCCGCGAAACGCACGGCCGTATCGGTGCCGGTACGCTGGATCAGGAAGCTGGGTGTGCGCGCATCATCATCGTCATCGGCACGGCGCACGGTGACCATGTCGGACAGCGCCGCGATCTCGTTCAGCAATTCCTCGAGTTCGCGGCTCTTGGCGTCGTCGCCCAGGCTGGCGACGAGCTCAATGGGCACGCGGATCTTGGTAAGATAGCCCTTGAGTTGTTGCGTCAGATTGGCGTCGAGCACGACCACGAAACTCCTGTCGTTGAAGGGGAGGGGCGGCCCGGGGCAATCAGGACGGGGGTGGGGTCGATCGCCCCGGGCCGCAGGACGGCGTCCGCGCCGCGAAGGATCGCGCGCGGTGCCGAAGGGGGCCGGCCGCGTCCGATCCACCTTTTCGGGGGGACCGGCACACGACCGGGAACGAGGATCAGATCTTGCCGACGAGTTCGAGCGACGGCGCCAGCGTCTGCTCGCCTTCTTCCCACTTGGCGGGGCAGACTTCGTCCGGGTGCGCGGCGACATATTGCGCAGCCTTGACCTTGCGCAGCAGCTCGGCGGCATTGCGGCCGACGCCTTCGCTGGTGATTTCCATCAGCTGGATCACGCCCTGCGGATCGACGACGAAGGTCGCGCGGTCGGCCAGGCCCTGGCCATCGCGCAGGACATCGAAATTGGTCGAGAGCGTGTGGTTCTGATCGCCGAGCATGAAGAAATCGATCTTGCCGATCGCGGGCGAGCTATCGTGCCATGCCTTGTGGCTGAAGTGCGTATCGGTAGAGACGCTGTATACTTCGACGCCCATTTTCTGGAGAGTCGGGTAAATCCCGGCCAGATCTTCAAGCTCGGTCGGGCAGACAAAGGTGAAATCGGCGGGATAAAAGAAGAAGATCGCCCATTTGCCATTTACGTCGGCTTCGGTGACGGGAACGAACTTGCCCTGCTTGTACGCTTGGGTGCTGAATGGCTTCAGGGAATCGCCGATCTTCGCCATGGAAACTATCTCCTTGTTTGGTTGGTCGATGTTGCAATGCGTCATATAGGCATTGCGTCGCAGCAAACAAACGGGAAGCGTCGCTTGGCCTGATCGATAGAGTCGATCAGATCAAATATATTGAGTGCAAAATCAGGTTAATGATCGCCACAGATTGATCAGGCTGGTCAGCACCAGGATCGCGCCGACGAGCAACATCAATGTCTTGGCGGGCACGCGCTTGGCGAGGAGCGCACCGAACGGCGCCGCGAGGATGCCGCCGATCAGCAAGCCGACGGTCGCCAGAGTCACGGCCGCAAAGCCGAGTTGGGTGATGAAGGTGATCGATACCGTCAGCGTCAGGAAGAACTCGGCGGCGTTGACCGTTCCCACCGTGGTCCGCGGGCTCGCGCCCTGGACGAGCAGGTTGGAGGTGACGACCGGCCCCCAGCCGCCGCCCCCCGCGGCATCGAGGAAGCCGCCAACGAGCCCGAGCGGCTCGACGATCTTGGGTTGCCGTTCCGCCGGCGGATAGCGCAGCCCGCGATAGACGAGGTAGCAGCCGATCGCGGCGAGATAGGTGAGGATGAACGGCTTGGCGACGGCGGCGTTGATGTTGGACAGGACATAGGCGCCGAGCACGCCGCCGATCACGCCCGGGATCATCAGCCGGAAGAACAGCCGCCAATTGACGTTGCGATGCAGCGCGTGGCTGATCCCCGACGCGGCGGTGGTGAAGGTTTCGACGGCGTGGACCCCGGCGGAGGCGGCGGCGGGCGGCACCCCGAGCGAGAGCAGCAGCGTGTTCGAAATCACTCCGAACGCCATCCCCAGCGCGCCATCGACGATTTGCGCGGCGAAACCGATGGCGGCGAAGGCGAGCAGCATCTCGAGATCGACCACCGTCAGTACGTCCATCATTGGCTTTCCGTATCGTTGCGGGGCCTCGCGTATCGCCGAAATATTATTACCCACAAGAGCACTAGATATTTAGTCGAATGAAGGTGCGATAAGCCGATGCTGGAATTTGGCTATGCGAGACGCTAAATTACCGCGATCCGAACCAGGGGACCGTTATGTTCGACCGGCTGACCGGTTATCTCGATTCGATTCAGGCGCGCGATCCTGCGGCGCGATCGCGTTGGGAAGTCATGCTTTATCCGGGTGTCTGGGCGCTCGGGCTGCACCGTGTCGCGCACTGGCTGTTCGAGGCGCGGCTGTATCTGCTGGCGCGCGCGGTGAACCATTTCGCGCGCTTCCTGACCGCGATCGACATCCATCCCGGCGCCAAGATCGGGCGCAATTTCTTTATCGATCACGGTTTTACGGTGATCGGCGAGACCGCCGAGATCGGCGACAATGTCACGATCTACCAATGCGTGACGCTGGGCGGCACCAGCCCCGACAACGGCGTGGCGGGCAAGCGCCACCCGACCATTCTCGATGGCGCGATCATCGGATCGGGCGCACAGGTGCTGGGTCCGGTAATGGTCGGCGCGCGCGCGCGGATCGGGGCCAATGCGGTGGTCACCAAGGATGTCGTCGACGGCGCGGTGATGGTCGGCATTCCGGCACGCGCGACGATGGTCGAAGGCGGGCGGGTCGAACGCGGTTTCGTGCCTTATGGCACGCCGTGCAGCGAATTGTTCGATCCGCAGACGCAGAAAATCGAATTGATGCGCTGCGAAATCGAAACGCTGCGCAAGCGGCTCGATACCTTGCTGGCCGAACATGAGGACCAACGCGACCGCGCCTGATGGGAAATGTCACCCCTTTTCCCGTCGCCGCGACCAGCGCCCGCCAGATCGGCTTCGACCGGATCGAACTCAGCCGCATTCTCGATCTCTACGGTCGCATGGTCGCTGCCGGGCATTGGAAGGATTATGCGATCGATCTCGGCAAGGACGCGGCGGTGTTTGCCGCCTTTCGCCGCGCTTCCGAACGCCCCGAATATCGTATCGAAAAGCGCCCCGACTTGCGCCAGCGCCAGGGCATGTGGGCGCTGGTGACCGAAGCCGGCATCATCATCAAGCGCGGGCACGATCTGGTCGGGGTGCTCGCGCCGATCGAGCGGCGGTTGCTCAAGCTGGTCGGGGAGTGACGGCTGCCCCGGCGATCAACACGCCGGGGCGCTGCGGTTCAGGCCGCCAGCACAGTCTGCACAGGCGGCAGCCGATGACCGAGTTGCCCGAGCGTGGCGACCACGCGGCGGCGCATCGGGTGCCAGAAGGCCGACAGTATCAACAGCGCCGAGCCGATGATGAGCGCCGCGATCGCCACCCCGAGATCGACCGCACCCGCGCTGCGGATGACGGCGTACAGCGCGACAAGCACATAAGCGAGCGATGACACGAGCAGCGCGCGCCGATCGACCGCCAGCGCTACGAACGCGAAGACCAGATAAAGCGCGACCACGATGATCGCGGTGCCGATGCCGACGACCGTATCGAGCACACCGAGCATCTGAAACACCGGATGCGCGATCAGCGGCGCGGCGGCGAGGTGGAGCCAGAAAGCGATGTCGGCGCGGCGCGTTTCGCGCGTCGGATCGCTCATGTCCCAGCGCATCGCGAGCGCGAACACGCCGATGCCCGCGACGAGCAGGATCGGGTAGATTGCCTCCTTCGCCGCGGGAATCGCCGCAAGTACGAGCGCGGCGACGACGGCCACTGCCGCGACCGCGCCCGCCGCGACCGTGATTGGCACTGCGAAACGCCGCCAATGGAGCCACGCCGCGCCCGCGCTCGCCAGCGCGATTGCGGCGGCGATCACGGCGCTGGTGCGATCCGACAGAGCGGGATCGATGCTCACCATCAACCCGATCGGCGCTGCGGCGACTCCGCCCACGAAAGCGAGCAGTAGCGCGATGCTGGGCAACGCCATCCGGCGCTGGCGGGTGAAATATTCGGCGAGCAGCCAGCTTGTGCCTGCCACCGCCACGCCCCCCAGCGCCTCGGTGACGCTCGCGCCGATCTGCGCCACCGCGACCAGCAGCAGCGCGATCGCGATCGTCACGAAAATATCGTTGAAGCCGTTGAGGAGCCGGAAATGCTCCTCGTCCACCGCCGGCGCCAGCCGGGCCTGGGCGACATGGTTGCGCAACGCCAAGGCGGTGTCGCGGCTGATTGCCCCCGCCGCGACCGCATTGTCGATATCGCTTTCGCTATACATCGAGCCATCCTCCTGTTGGATGGCGGGGGGCTATAGCATTGGTGTATTAGTGATGCAATACGCCGAGGCGGTCAGCGGCGTTGCGCGAAGCGGCTGGGTCCAAGGTGCAGCGCTTCGCCGATGGGGTCACGTTGCAGAGGCCTTCGTCATCTGGACCTGTTCAGCAAACCGCCCCTTCCGCGAGCGATATCGCTTGTTGAAGCTTGGATGCCGGAACAAGTCCGGCATGACGGGGTAATCTGATTGGTCAGCCCTGTAATTGCTTGAGGATCAGCATCGCCTGTTCGGCGCCCGATTGGGGGACGATCTCACCGGTGCGGTCGGTGATCTTTGCCCAATTCGCGGCAATGCCCTCGGCGGAACAATCGTCGCCGTGGAGCGCGGCGCCGGGGGTGAGCGTGACATAGGATGCCTGGAACACCCCCGCGCCCGCGCCGATTATCGTATTGGTGGGGGCATCTTCGGAGACGAGATAGACCGCGGCCGGTACCACTTTTTCGGGCGCGAAGGCCTTGAACGCCTCTTCGGGGAACAGATCCTCGGTCATCCTTGTGCCGGCAACCGGCGCGATCGTGTTGACCTTGATCCCGTATTTGGCGCCTTCGAGATAGAGCGTTTTGGTCAGCCCCGCGAGCCCGAGCTTGGCCGCGCCGTAATTGGCCTGGCCGAAATTGCCGAACAAGCCGGTCGAGGAGGCGGTCATCAGCACGCGGCCGTAATTCTGCGAACGCATCGTTTCCCACACCGCCTTGGTGCAATTGGCCGAGCCGGTGAGGTGGACGTCGACGACGAAATCGAAATCGGCGGGTTCCATCTTGGCGAAGCTCTTGTCGCGCAGCACGCCGGCATTGTTGATCAGGACATGGACGCCGCCCCAACGCTCCTTCGCGCGCGCGACCATCTCGACCATGTGATCGTAATCGGTGACGCTGCCGCCATTGGCCATCGCTTCGCCGCCGGCCGCCTCGATCTCCTCGACCACCTTGAGCGCGGCGTCCGAATGGCCGGTGCCATCGCGCGCGCCGCCGAGATCGTTGACGACGACCTTCGCGCCGCGCCGCGCGAGATCGAGCGCATAGGCGCGGCCGATGCCGCCACCGGCGCCGGTGACGATGGCGACGCGATTATCGAAGCGAATGGACATGGAAAAGGGCGCTCCCCGAAGCCGGAAAGCGCCCTTCCTAGGCGATCTGCCTGCACGCGCAAAGCGGGGCGGAGCGATGCGCCTTCAAGCGGGCGTCGCGATCACCCGCCGCGCTGGCGGCAATCGTCTTTCACCTTCTTGCTGCAGAGCGGATAATTGGCCTGTGCCGGGGGTGGGGGGAAGGCCTGATCGGGCGATTGCGAGGGCCGGAAAACGATCGTCGCGCCGGGCTGTGGCGTGCCGTTCATCGGCGGGGTTGCCGGTTCGTACCCGCCGACGGGGTCCTGGGTGGTGGTCGTTGTCGGGGCTGTCTGATCCTGCGGGGCGGGATCGGGCGTGGTTTGGGCCGCGGCGGGGATCGCGATCGCCGCGGCTGCTGCCAGGAACAAGAGTTTCATGCGTACCTCCTGAATGCTGTGCGCCAACGCGCAGGCAGGGTAACGCACGGTCGGGGCAAATGGTTCTTGGTTGCGGGGGGAGCGGGCCGGCGCCGCACATCAAACGCTATTGTGCCGAATCGAGCGCATAGCCGGCCGATCGCACGGTGCGGATCAGATCGGTGCGGCCACCCTCGTTGATCGCCTTGCGCAGCCGCCGGATATGAACGTCGACGGTGCGCGATTCGATATCGGCATCGTGGCCCCATACCGCATCGAGCAGCCGTTCGCGCGAGAACACCCAGCCGGGATGTTCGAGGAAATGACGCAGCAGCCGGAATTCGGTCGGCCCGAGCGGAATGATCTTGTCGGCGCGGCGGACCTTGTGGCCCACCGTATCCATGACGAGATCGTCGTAGCGCAGTTCGGCGCCCGCCAGCGCGGGGCGCACCCGGCGCAGCACCGCGTTGACGCGCGCGACCAGTTCGCGCGGCGAGAAGGGCTTGGTGACATAATCGTCGGCGCCGGTATCGAGCCCGCGCACGCGATCCTCCTCCTCGCCGCGCGCGGTGAGCATGATGATCGGCACGTTCGCGGTATCGGGCGCGCGGCGCAGGCGTCGGCAGACCTCGATCCCCGACAGCCCTTCGACCATCCAGTCGAGCAGCACGATATCGGGGGGTGTCTCGCGCGCGAACAGCAAGGCTTCCTCGCCGTCTGGCGTGTGCTGGACGAGAAAAGCCTCACGCTCGAAATGGAAGGTCAGCAGTTCGGCGAGCGCCGAATCGTCCTCGACCAGCAGCATCCGGGCGGCAGGCATGGGTCGGCGCTCCCTTACAAGTTCACGGCGGGGCTGCCGCCGCGCTCGCGCTCGGGCATCCGCTCGCCGGTGGCGGCATAATAGACCATCTCGGCGACGTTGGTCGCGTGATCGCCGACCCGCTCGAGGTTCTTGGCGACGAACAAAAGGTGCGCGACCTGGCCGATGCTCTTGGGGTTTTCCATCATGAAAGTGACGAGCACGCGGAAGATCGCATTGTAGAAATCGTCGACCTGGCGATCCTGCTCGCATACCCGGATCGCCGCCTCGGCATCGCGCGCGGCGAAGGCATCGAGCACGTCGTGCACCATCTCGCCGGCCATTCGCGCCATTGCGGGCAACAGCGACAGCGGTTCGATACGCCCGTGATCCTCGATTGCGGGAACGCGCTTGGCGATGTTCTTGGCGTAATCGCCGATCCGCTCGATGACCGTGGCGATCTTGAGCGCGGCGACGACTTCGCGCAGATCGTCAGCCATCGGCGCGCGCAGCGCGATCAGCCGGATCGCGAGCCGTTCGACCTCGTCCTCGATCGCGTCGATCTTCTTGTCGCCCGCAACGACGCGTTTGGCAGCGTCGAGATCGTGCCGGGTGAGCGCGTCGATCGCGAGCGTGATCGCCTGTTCGGCAAGCCCGCCCATCTCGGCGATCAGCCCGCGGAGTTCGCCGATATCCTCGTCGAATGCCTTGACGGTATGTTCGGTCATTGGTGTGCCTCGTCGATCAGCCGTAGCGGCCGGTGATGTAATCCTTGGTGCGATCCTCGCGCGGGTTGGTGAAGATGTCCGACGTGGACCCGTATTCGACCAACGTGCCGAGGTGAAAAAACGCCGTGCGCTGCGAGACGCGCGCGGCCTGTTGCATGTTGTGCGTCACGATCACGATCGCGTAGCGGCCGCGCAATTCGTGGATCAGTTCCTCGATCCGCGCGGTCGCGATCGGATCGAGCGCCGAGCACGGCTCGTCCATCAGGATGACCTCGGGATCGACCGCGATCGCGCGGGCGATGCACAGCCGCTGCTGCTGCCCGCCCGAGAGCGCGGTGCCGCTTTCCTGAAGCCGATCCTTGACCTCGTCCCACAGCCCCGCCTTGCGCAGCGCATATTCGACCGTGGCCTCAAGCTGCGCCTTGGATTCGGTCAGACCGTGGATGCGCGGGCCGTAGGCGACATTCTCGAAGATCGATTTGGGGAACGGATTGGGCTTCTGGAACACCATGCCGACGCGCGCGCGCAGTTGCACTACGTCCATTGTCGAGGCGTAGATGTCTTCGCCGTCGAGCGTGATCGTGCCATCGACCCGTGCGTTGGGAATCGTGTCGTTCATGCGGTTGAGCGTGCGCAGGAAGGTCGATTTGCCGCAGCCCGACGGGCCGATGAACGCGGTGATATTGTCCATGTCGATGTCGATCGAGACGTCGTTCAGGGCGCGTTTGGCGCCGTAGAACACGCTGACATCGCGCGCGGCCATCTTGATCGGCGAGGGAGAAATGTCGGTCATTACCAGCGGGTCTCGAACTTGTTGCGAAGGTAGATGGCGAGGCCGTTCATCGTCAGCAGGAACAGCAACAGGACGATGATCGCGGCCGAGGTCTTTTCGACGAAGCCGTGACTGACCTCGTCGGACCACAAGAAGATCTGGACCGGCAGCACCGTGGCGGGATCGGTGATGCCGCCCGGCGGGGTGGCGATGAACGCGCGCATCCCGATCATCAGCAGCGGCGCGGTCTCGCCCAGCGCGCGCGCCATGCCGATGATCGTGCCGGTGAGGATGCCCGGCAGCGCCAGCGGCAAAACGTGGTGGAACACGACCTGGATCGGGCTCGCGCCGATCCCGAGCGCGGCGTCGCGGATCGAGGGGGGAACCGATTTGATCGCGTTGCGCCCCGCGATCACGATCACCGGCATCGTCATCAGCGCGAGCGTCAGCCCGCCGACGATCGGTGCCGAGCGCGGGAGATGCATGAAGTTGAGGAAGACCGCGAGCCCCAGCAGCCCGAAGATGATCGAGGGCACCGCCGCGAGATTGTTGATCGAGACTTCGATCAGGTCGGTCCAGCGGTTCCGGGTCGCATATTCTTCAAGATAGAGCGCCGCGAGAACGCCGACCGGGAAGGCAAGCAGCAAGGTGACGACCATCGTCAGCATTGAGCCCTTGAGCGCCCCCCAGATGCCGACGATCGTCGGATCGGTGGCGTCGGCGCCGGTGAGGAATGCGGTGTTGAAGCCGGTGCTGACGGCGCCTGCCGCGCGCAATTTGGCCAGCGCGGCCTCGGCGTCGGGCGCGCGATCGCCCTTGGCGACGCTGTCGATCGCGGATGAGGCGGGCACCTTGATCACCGCGCGTCGGGTGAGCAGCGACGGATCGGCCTTGATCGCGTCGCGCACGCTGAGCCAGGCGCCGTTGGACAGCCAGCGATCGGCCCCCGGGCCGAACGCCGCGTCGGCCGCGTCCGCCGTCACCTTGGGCAGGCCGGCACCGGCGAGCGCATGATCGGCCGCGCTGCCACCGTGCGCCACCGCCTGCGGATCGACGAATATCGCCGCGCGCGTGAAATCGATCGGCAGCGCGATCTCGGTGCGGGTGAAGCCGCGCAGACCGCCGCCGAGCATCGTCACGAGCAGGAAGGCAAGGAAGCCCGCCGACATCACGATCGCAGCCAGCCCGGTCAGCCGGAACCGGCGTTCGGCGGCATAGCGGCGCCGGATGCGCCGCTGCATCGCCGGCGTGTTCCAGTCGGTGGGCTTTCGCCGGGCGATCGGCGCCCCGGAGGCAAGCGCGTCATTCATAAGCTTCACGGTATCTCTTGACGATCGCCAGCGCGACGATGTTGAGGAGCAACGTCACCACGAATAGCGTGAGCCCGAGCGCGAACGCGGCGAGCGTCTTGGGGCTGTCGAACGAGGCTTCGCCGGTGAGCAGGTCGACGATCTGCTTGGTGACGGTGGTGGTGCTGGCGAGCGGGTTGAGCGTCAGCGTGGCGACGCCCGAGGCGGCCATGACGACGATCATCGTCTCGCCGATCGCGCGGCTGACCGCGAGCAGCACCCCGCCGACGACGCCGGGAAGCGCGGCGGGGAGCAGCACCTTGCGGATCGTCTCCGAACTGGTCGCGCCCATCGCGAGGCTGCCGTCGCGCATCGACGAGGGCACCGCGGCGATCGAATCGTCGGCCATCGACGACACGAACGGGATGATCATCACCCCCATCACCAACCCGGCGGCGAGCGCGCTTTCGGACGACGCCCACTGGATACCGGCCGCGACCGCCAGATCGCGCACCGCCGGCGCCACGGTGAGCGCGGCGAAATAGCCGTAGACCACGGTGGGGACGCCAGCGAGCATCTCAAGGATCGGTTTCATCCAGCGCCGCACGCGGGGGCGGGCATATTGGGTGAGGTAGATCGCGCTCATCAGCCCGAAGGGGATCGCGACCACCATCGCGATGATCGCGCCGATGAAGAAGGTGCCCCAGAACAGCGGCACCGCGCCCAGGGTCGCGCCCGGATCCTTGCTGTCGATGACCTGCGGGCTCCAGTGCGTGCCGAACAGGAAATCGGTGATCGGCACCATGCTGAAGAAGCGCGCCGATTCGAACAGCAGCGAGGCGACGATGCCCACCGTCGTCAGGATCGCGATCAGCGAGGCGACCAGCAGCGAGAGCATGACGATCCGCTCGACCCGCGAACGCGCGCGGAAATCGGGGCGGACGCGGACATAAGCGAACGCGCCCCCGGCAAAGGCGAGGATCAGCGCGAGCACCGTACCGATCCAGTCGAACGCGGATTGCGCCGCGGCATAAGCGGGCGCGAGTTGGGTCGAGAGCGGGTTGAACCCCGCAATCATGTTGCCGCTGGCGATCTGGCGCGCCTCGGAGAGGATCGAGGCGCGCGCGAAGCCGAATTGAGGGAGTGCCTGCGCCGCCGGATCGTGCAGCACCCGATCGGTGACGAGCGCGGGCGATACCGATGCCCAGACCAGCACGAACAGCACCGCGGGGATCACCGCCCATAAGGCGACGTACCAGCCGTAATGGCCCGGCAGCGAACTGAACCGCCGCACGCCGTTCCGCCGGAAGGCCAGCGCGCGCGCGCGGGCACTGAGCCAGCCGATCAGCCCGAGGCCGAGGATCAGGAAGAGGAGGGCGAAGGTGGACAGATTGGCCTCGTCTTGTGAGGGGACGGGATCGGGCGCGCGCCGAGCCTGGCGCTCTGCTCCTGCCTTCTCGCGAAAGGCAGGGGTTTCGACAAGCTCGGCGCGCGTCGTCCCCTTATTAGTGGAGCTCGCTCGGATCGAGCGGGGTGGCGTTCTTGATCACCTCGGCCGAATGCGCGAGCACCGAATCGGGCGCCGCGATCAGGCCACGCTTCACCAGCGGCCCATCCTTGGTCCACGCCGTCGCATATTCGGCGAGGAACTGCCGGAGCCCCGGGATCGCGTCCAGATGCGCCTTCTTGACGTAGATGTAGAGCGGCCGGGCGCCGGGATAGCTGCCGCCGGCAATCGTGTCATAGGTCGGCGCAACGCCGTCGATCGGCGCGCCTTCGAGCTTGTTGGTGTTTTCCTCGAGATACGAATAGCCGAAGATGCCGATCGCATTGGGATTGGCCTGAAGCTTCTGGACGATCAGATTGTCGTTTTCGCCCGCATCGACATAGGCGCCGTCCTCACGCACGGCCTTGCAACGTTTGTCGAACGCATCCGAATCGAGCGCCTTGGCCTGTGGGTCGGTTTCCTTGCAGCCCTTGGCGAGGATCAACTCGGCCAGCGCATCGCGCGTACCGCTGGTCGAGGGCGGACCATAGACCTGAATCGGGATCGCGGGGAGCGCGGGGTTGACGTCTTTCCACGTCTTGGTGGCGTTGGGCTTGCCGCCGGGGTTGGCGGCGAGCGCCTTGTAGATGTCGCCGGTGGTGAGCGTGATGCGGGGGCCGTTCTTGGCCTCGGCAAAGGCGATGCCGTCGATGCCGACCTGGATTTCGAGCACGTCGGCGGCGCCGTTCGCCTTGCAATCGGCATATTCGGACGCCTTCAGCCGACGCGATGCATTGACGATATCGGGATGCTGCGCGCCGACGCCGGCGCAGAACAGCTTCATCCCGCCGCCGGTGCCGGTCGATTCGATCACCGGCGCCTTCATGCCGGGATTGTTGTTCACGAACTGCTCGGCGACGAGCTGGGTGAAGGGATAGACGGTCGACGAGCCAACGACACGGATCTGGTCACGCGCGCCGCCGCCGCCCGATGCGGCCTGATCGGTGCAGGCTGAAAGTGCGAGCGCGGACACCGCGAGAAGCGCGAATGAACGAAGCATGTGCAGGGCCCTCCTGGGGAGAATCGATCCCGGCGACACCATGGTCGGCGGCCGGTGAGGCGCGCTGTGTGACACGCAGGTTATCGTTTTATGACATTACCCCCGGCTGGGCCCGGGACGGCGGAAAATTCACGGTCACCACGGTGCCTTCGCCGGGGGTGCTGATGATGCCGAGGCGGCCGCGATGGCGTTCGACGATGTGCTTGACGATGGCAAGCCCCAATCCGGTGCCGCCGAGCGCGCGGCTGCGCCCCGAATCGATGCGATAGAAACGTTCGGTCAGCCGTGGCAAATGCTCTGGCGCGATGCCATCGCCCTGATCGGTGACGGCCAGTGTCACCGCGCCGTTATCGGCGGCGGCGAGTCGAATCGTCACCGGGGTGCCCGCGCGCCCGTATTTCATCGCATTGCCGATGAGGTTGTGGAGCAATTGCGACATCTGCGCGCGATCGCCCGCGATCGGCGGCACGGCATGGGGGCATTCGATCACCAGATCCGCGCCGCGATCGGGTTCGCTCTGACGCAGCGCATCGACTGTGGTGCGCGCGATCGCGGTGAGATCGAGCGGCTCGGTGGGCAGCCGGTTCTTGTCGGCCTCGATCCGCGAGAGCGACATCAGATCGGCGACGAGCTGCTGCATCCGCCGCGCCTCGCCCGCCATCACCTTCAGGAAGCGCGCGCGCAACGCCGGATCGGCGCCGGCTTCGTCCTCGAGCGTCTCGATAAAGCCGAGCAGCGAAGCGAGCGGGGTACGCAGTTCGTGGCTGGCATTGGCGACGAAATCGACGCGCATCTTCTCCGCCGCGGCGCTGCGCGTGCGATCGACCAGATGCACCAACCGCCGATCGTGCCGGATCGCCGCAACCTGCATCTGCCAATGCGCTTCGCGATGGCCGAGCCCGATCAGCATCACCGGCTCGCGCTCCCCCGCGTCATCGCTTTCTCCAAGGCGGCGCGCGGCATCGGGGTGACGCAGCGCCAGCCGCACGTCCTGGCCAAGGATATGCGCACCCAGCAACGCCCGCGCGGCGCCGTTGGCGCGCACGACATGGTTGCCCGCGAGGACGAGGATCGGGTCCGTCAGCGCCTCGATCAGATCGTCGACCGGATCGCGCGCCTCGCGCCCGCCGGGCGCCTGCGCGGGCACCGTCTCCGACGGGTGGCGCATGACGAGTACCGCCGCGACCCCGGCGACGAGCGCCAGCAGCGCCGCCTCGGGGTTTCTGGCGAAGATCAGCGCCGCCACGGCGCCTGCCAGCACCAGCGCGATCGCCACGAACGTCCTGTTTTGTGCCATAATGGTGCGTCTCTAGCGTGCGAGGGGGGTATCCGACCAGCTTGGCCTTGCCCAATCTTCACCCCCCATGCTTTACGATTATGAAAGGCCGAAGGCGCGATAAGAGGCAGCATGAGCGAGCAGCATCCCGATGGTACGCCCGCCGAGGGCACGACGCGGCGTCGCGCGCTCAAGCTGGGCGCGGTGGGCGTCGCGGCAGTCGTCTCGATCCGCCCGGCGCTGGCGCAGACGAATGCCTCGATTTTGACGTGCGAGATTCCGGTGCCCGACGAGGGCCGCGCGGGCAGCTATATCGCGCCCGACGGCTCGGTCGTGCCGGCCGGCACGCCGGGGGCGTTCGCGCCCGCCGGCGTGCGCTTCAAGGGCGAGGACGTCAAGCGCGCGATCAATGGCGGGCAATTGCCTGGCGTCGATGCCGAACGCAGCAAGGCCTATGTCAATTACATCCGCCGGTTGCAGCGCGGCACCAGCGGCTTCACCTGCTTCGCATCGCTGCAGATGCCGCGCGGCTGAGGCCGTGACCGCCTATGCCCGCGTGCCCGCCGCGGAGATTGTGGCGGTGGCGCTCGACGATTTCACCGCGCTCTATCACCGTGCCTCGGGGATCACGCATCTGGTGACCTCGCCGGTGCCCGAATTGCTCGATGTGCTGGGGGAGGCGCCGCTCGGTCTCGGCGAGATCGCGGCGCGGCTTGCGGCGGTGTTCGAGGTGGAGGATGCCAGCGCGCTGGCCGTGCGGCTCGACGAACTGGTCGCGGCCGGGTTAGTGATCGCGACGTGAGGGATTGTCATCCATATCGTCATGCCGGACTCGTTCCGGCATCCAACCCTTCACGAGCGGTAGCGTTTGAGGCGCGTTGGACCCCGGAACAAGTCCGGGGTGACGATGATGGTTGCGAAGCCAATCATGCGGCATAGTTTCGCCGTCCGCATCGGCCCGGTGGGGTTTCGCGTCGGCTCGGACTGGCGCGCGCCGATTGCGGCGCTCGAATCGCTCTATGCCGATTATCCCGCGCCAGCGGACGGTGTTCCCGATTTCAGCGTGCGGCTGTTCGCGCGGCGGCCGTGGCGGCGGTTCGTGCGGGCGTCGGTGATGATCGGCGGCGATTACGTGCTGCCCGAGGCCGCGCCGCTGCCGCTCGCGCAGGGGCTGCTCGCCGCCGAAATGGGGATGAATTTGCAAATGGCGCTCGGCCAGCGGCGCTATCTGCTGCTCCATGCCTCGGCGGTCGAGCGCGACGGGCGCGCGCTGCTGATGACCGGCATGTCAGGCGCGGGCAAATCGACGCTCGCCGCGCTGCTCGGGAGCCGGGGCTGGCGGCTGATGGGCGACGAATTCGCGCTGGTCGATCCCGAGACCGGCCTCGTCCATGCGTTTCCTCGGCTGGTGAGCCTGAAGAATGCAGCGATCGGGGTGGTCGAGCGGGCGATCCCCGGCGCGCGGTTCGGGCCGCTGATGCGCGCCACGCCCAAGGGCGATATCCGCCATCTCGTCCCCGCCGATGAGGCGATCGCGCGGATGGAGGAACCTGCCCGGCCCGCGCTGATCCTGTTCCCGCGCTACGGCTTCGACCCCGCCGAGCGGCCGGTGGCGCCGAGCGAGGTGTTCGTGCGGCTGACGCAGGCCTCGACCAATTACACCGCGCTCGGCGAGCCGGGGTTTGCCGCGCTGACCCGCCTCGTCGAGACGTTGCCGGCGCGCGCGATCGATTATCCCGATGCCGAAAGCGCGATCACGCAGGTCGAGCGATTGTGGGCGACGCTGTGAGATACGATGGCGAACTTCTCGCGCGGGCGTTGCGCGACCCCGCGTCGACCGCATCGCTCGATGCCGAGGGCTGGACGGCGCTGATCGGGATCGCGCGCGCCGAGCAACTCGCCGGCACGCTCGCGCATCGGCTCGACGGCGTGGCGATGCCGGTGGGGGTTGCGCGGATCATGGCGGATGCGCGCGCGTCGGCCGCGCAGGGGCGGATCGCGGCCTTGTGGGAAGCTGAGATGGCGCGCCGCGTGCTGGCGCCGCTCGATTGCCCAGTCGTACTGCTCAAGGGCACCGCGTTCGCCGCCGCGGGGCTGAGCGCCGGCGTCGGCCGGTCGATCGGCGATCTCGACATTCTGGTGCCGCGCGATCGGATCGATGCGGTGGAGGCGGCACTGCTTGGCGCGGGGTGGGAATGGGTCAAGCCCGATCCCTATGACGACATCTATTACCGGCGCTGGATGCACGAACTGCCGCCGCTGATCCACCGCGAGCGCGATCGGATGATCGACGTCCACCACACGATCCTGCCGCTGACCGCGCGGATCACGCCCGATGCGGACGCGCTGATCGCGGACAGTGTTGTGCTGGAGAACGGGCTGCGCATGCTTTTGCCCGCCGATATGCTCGTCCACGCCGCCGCGCATCTGTTCGCCGATGGCGATCTGGCGGGGGGGATGCGCAACCTGTGGGATATTCACTGCCTGATCGAGCAATCGGGCATCGATGGCCTTATCGAACGTGCGCGTCATCACGGCCTGGAACGCGAGATGCGGCGCGCGGCGCGGCTGGCGCACGCGCTTTATGGTACCGCCATCCCAGCGGCGTGGCAGGCGCGGCACCGCGCCGACGCGCTCTACCGCCGCCGCTTGACCGCGCGCGATGGCTGGGGGCGGCCGACACGACTGCTGTTGCGGCAGGCCTTCTACCTGCGATCGCATTGGCTTCGGATGCCGCCCGCGATGCTCGCGCGCCACCTGTGGACCAAGTGGCGCAAGGGCTATCGGCCGGCCTGACAATCGCCGCTTGACCGTTAGATAGCGCTACCATAGCTTCCCTTCCGCCGAGACCGAAACCGGCCGGCATCATGATGGAGGGGATGATGACGGACGTGGTGCAACAGGGCACGCCCGAGGCCAATCCGGCCGCGCTCGGGCTGGTGGGTTTCGGCATGACGACGGTGTTATTGAGCCTGATCAACGCGGGGCTGCTCCCGGCGGGCGGTGAGCCGGTGGTGATCCCGCTGGCGCTGGCGTTTGGCGGGCTGATCCAGATCATCGCGGGCATTTTCGAGTTTCGTGTGCGCAACACCTTCGGGATGACGGCGTTTCTCAGCTATGGCGCGTTCTGGTGGTGGTTCGCGTTGCTGCTGCTGTTCGCGGGCAACGGCGTGATCGATCTGAGCGCCGCCGGGCCGACGGTGGGCGTGGCGCTGCTGCTGTGGGGCGTGTTCACGCTTCTGATGTGGATCGGCACCTTCCGGCTACCCAAGATCCTGTTTCTCATTTTCCTGACCTTGTGGGTGACGTTCCTGCTGCTCGGGCTCGGCGCGGCGATGGGCGCGGGCGGATTGACCCGTGCGGGCGGGCTGCTCGGCATCCTGTGCGGCGGACTGGCGATGTACGGCAGCTTCGGGATCGTCACCAACGCAACCTTCGGGCGCACGCTGATCCCGCTCGGCGCGAAACCGGTGCTGGGTTAGAGCGGCGCACTTCAGGCCTGAACCGTTCGCCCTGAGCTTGTCGAAGGGCCGTTCTGCTTTTCCAAGCGGGTCGAAGAAGAACGATGCTTCGACAGGCTCAGCACGAACGGGTGATAGAGGAGCGATTTAACGCAAACCCGTTTAGCCGAGCCGTTCGAGCGTCGGCACGAGATCGGCATAGGTATCGATCACCGCGTCGGCGCCGAGGTCGGCAACGGGTCGGTCGAGGAAACCGAAACTGACCGCGACCGTCGGCACCCCGGCGGCGCGGCCGGCGGTGATGTCATAGATCGAATCGCCCACGAACGCCGCACGCCCGCCGCCGCAGCGCGCGATCATGTCGTGGATCGGGGCAGGGGAGGGCTTGGCGTTGCCCGGCCCCAGCGTGTCGCCGCCGATCAAGCAGGCAAAGCGCGATGAAAGGCCGAGCGCGTCGAGCAGTTCGCGCGCGAGATGCTCGCTTTTGTTGGTGACGATCGCGATCCGCGCGCCGCGCGCCGCCAGATCGTCGAGCGCGGCGAGACAGCCGGGGAAGGCGCGCGTTTCGTCCGCGATATGCGCGGCGTAGAAAGCGAGCATCCGGTCGTAGAGCACGTCGAGCCCGCTCTGGTCGTGCCCCGCTTCGGCGAGGCTCCGCGCGAGCATTCGCCTGCCGCCGCCGCCGATATGGGCCGTGACTTGCGCGACCGAGAGGCGTGGGCAGCCCACGCCATCGAGCACATGGTTGACCGCGGCGGCGAGGTCGGCGCTTGTATCGAGCAGCGTGCCGTCGAGATCGAACCCGACGATGGCGAAAGGAAAGCTGGTCATCGTCGTGTCGCCTGCCAGCGCCGCTATGGAATTGGCAAGACATTCATGGCAGGGCGCGCTCTATCGAAGGAGTCCGCATGACCGATCCCGTCGCCGCGATCATCCTTGCCGCGGGCAAGGGCACGCGGATGAAATCCGATCTGCACAAGGTGCTGCACCCGATCGCGGGGCGGCCGATGTTGCTCCATCTGATCGCCAGCGTCGGCACGCTCGCGCCCGCACGGACCGTGGTGGTGACCGGCGCGGCGAGCGCGCAGGTCGAGGCGGCGGTGGCGCCGCTCGGCGTGGCGACCGCGCTTCAGGCCGAGCAACTCGGCACCGGGCACGCGGTCCAGCAGGCGCAAGACGCGCTCGCGGGCTTCGAGGGCGACGTGCTGATCCTTTATGGTGACGTGCCGCTGGTCTCGTCCGCGACGATGCGGGCGATGCTCGATCGGCTGCACGGCGACGATGAACCGGCGACGGTGGTGCTCGGCTTCCGGCCGGTCGATCCGGGCGCTTATGGTCGCGTGATCGCGGATCGCGATGGGCGGATCGCCAAGATGGTCGAATTCAAGGACGCGTCGCCCGAGGAACGCGCCGAAACGCTGTGCAATTCGGGGCTGATGGCGGTGCGCGCGCGCGATCTGTTCGCGCTGCTGGCGCGCGTCGACAATGAGAATGCGGCGGGCGAATATTATCTGCCCGATATCGTCATGCTCGCCGCCGCCGATGGTCGCGCCTCGGCGGTGATCGAGACCGATGCGCACGAGGTTGCGGGCGTCAACAGCCGCGCCGAACTCGCCGGCGTCGAGCACGCCTGGCAGCAGCGGCGGCGCGCGGCGGCGATGGCCGAGGGCGCAACGCTGATCGCGCCCGAGACGGTGTGGTTCGCGCACGACACCGCGATTGGTCGTGACGTGACGATCGAGCCGCATGTCGTGTTCGGGCCCGGCGTGTCGGTGGCCGACAACGCGGTGATCCGCGCGTTCAGCCATCTCGAGGGTGCGACCGTGGGCGAGGGCGCCAGCGTTGGGCCGTATGCGCGACTGCGCCCTGGCGCGGTGCTGGGGATGGGCGCGAAGGTGGGCAATTTCGTCGAGATGAAACAGGCCGTGCTGGGGGCCGGTGCCAAGGCCGGGCATCTGACCTATCTCGGCGATGCCGATGTCGGGGCGGGTGCGAATATCGGCGCGGGCACGATTACCTGCAATTACGACGGTTTCTTCAAATATCGCACGCGCATCGGCGAGGGTGCGTTCATCGGCTCGAACAGCGCGCTGGTGGCGCCGGTTGCGATCGGTACGGGCGCGATCGTCGCCGCCGGATCGGTGGTCACGCGCGATGTCGAGCCCGATGCGTTGGTCGTGGCGCGCGGCGAGCAACAGGTGAAGCCCGGCTGGGCACGCCGATTCCGTGACCGGATGACGGCAAAGAAAAAGTAACGCGCTTCCCCGCAAGGGAGGCGCATCGGGGCATCGCGCCCCGCCACCACTGACCCACCCCCAGCCCCTCCCTTTGTCGGGAGGAGGGAGAATGATCGTATGTGTGGAATTGTCGGGATCGTCGGCCAGGATAACGTCGCCGAGCGACTGTTCGACGGGCTGAAGCGGCTCGAATATCGCGGTTATGATTCGGCCGGGATCGCGACCGTGTTCGACGGCGCGATCGAGCGGCGACGCGCCTCGGGCAAGCTCGTCAATCTGGGCAGGGAACTGGTCGGCGAGCCGCTGCCCGGGGCGATCGGCATCGCCCATACGCGCTGGGCAACGCATGGCGGGCCGACCACCAACAATGCGCATCCGCACGCGACGCGTGAGGTGGCGCTGGTCCACAACGGCATCATCGAGAATTTCAAACCGCTGCGCGACGAACTGATCGCGCGCGGCCGCCATTTCGACAGCGAGACCGATACCGAGGTCGTCGCGCATCTGGTGAGCGAGAAGATCGAAGCGGGCGTGTCGCCCGAAGCAGCGGTGCGCGACGTGCTGCCGCGGCTCCAGGGGGCGTTCGCGCTCGCGATCCTGTTTCGCCGGCATCCCGATCTGCTGATCGGGGCGCGGCTCGGCTCGCCGTTGGTGGTCGGTTATGGTGAGGGCGAGACCTATCTCGGCTCGGACGCGCTTGCGCTGGCGCCGCTGACGCAGCGGATCGCCTATCTCGAGGAAGGCGATTGGGTGATCGTGACGCGCGATGGCGCGCGGATTTTCGACAAGGACAACAACCCGGTCGAGCGCCCGATCACCATCTCGGGGGTGACCGGTGAACTCGTCTCGAAGGGCAACCACCGTCACTTCATGCTCAAGGAGATTTACGAGCAGCCGATCGTGGTCGCGCAGACGCTGCGCAGCTATCTCCAGCGGATGGAAGGGCGGATCACGCTGCCCGTCCCCGATGTGGATCTGAGCGCGATCCGTCGTGTCACGATCGTCGCGTGCGGGACGAGCTTCTACGCCGGGATGGTCGCCAAATATTGGTTCGAGCAATTCGCGCGGGTGCCGGTCGATCTCGATGTCGCGTCCGAATTCCGGTATCGCGCGCCGGTGATGGAGGCGGGCGGGCTGGCGCTGTTCATCTCGCAATCGGGAGAGACCGCCGACACGCTCGCCGCGCTGCGCCATGCGCGCAGCGAGGGGCAGCGGATCGCGGTGGTGGTCAACGTGCCGACCAGCACGATGGCGCGCGAGGCGGACTTGCTGCTCCCCACCCATGCCGGCCCCGAAATCGGCGTCGCCTCGACCAAGGCCTTCACCTGCCAGCTTGCGGTGCTGGCGGCGCTTGCGGTCAATCTCGCGCGCGCCAAGGGCACGCTCGCCGAAGGCGAGGAGAGCGAGATCGTCCGGCAGCTCGCCGAGGCGCCCGCCGCGCTCAACGCCGCACTGGCCGAGGATGAGGCGATCGAGGCGATGGCACACACGATCGCCAGCGCGCGCGACGTGCTCTATCTGGGGCGCGGCACCGATTATCCGCTGGCGCTCGAAGGCGCGCTCAAGCTCAAGGAAATCAGCTACATCCACGCCGAAGGCTATGCCGCGGGTGAGATGAAACACGGGCCGATCGCGCTGATCGACGATGCCGTGCCGGTGATCGTGATCGCGTCGTCAGGCCCGCTGTTCGACAAGACCGTCAGCAACATGCAGGAAGTGCAGGCGCGCGGCGGCAAGGTGGTGCTGATCTCGGACGAGGCGGGAATCGCCGCGGCGGGCGAGGGGTGCCTCGCCACGATCGTGATGCCCAGGGTCCACCCGCTGATCGCGCCGCTGGTCTACGCGATCCCCGTGCAATTGCTCGCCTATCACGTCGCGGTTGCCAAGGGCACCGATGTCGATCAGCCGCGCAACCTCGCCAAATCGGTCACGGTCGAATAGGCGCACCGCCGAGGGCGGGCGAAGAACGGCCCTTCGACAGGCTCAGGGCGAACGGGTTGGGCTTAACCTTCTCGGTTCTAATCGCGCAGCGGCTTCGCATAGGCGCGCATCGCCGCGTCGGTCGGCGTGCAGCCCGCGCCGGGCGCCTGTGGCAGCACGTAATGGCCGGCGTCGATCGCGATCGGCTCGACGAAGCAGTCGCGGATCCAGGGGATATATTCGAGCATCGTCGTCGCCGGGTGCCAGAATGACAGATGGACATGGACCTGCCCCATGTCGCCGACATGCGCGACCACCGGCAGGCGGCGACCGTGCGCGGCATCGGCCACGCGGATATATTCGGTGATTCCGGCGAGGCGTGTCACATCAGGCTGCGCGTAATGGACCGCGTGCGCGCCGAGGAAATTCTCGAAGGCGTCGGCACTATAGAGCTGCTCGCCGAGCGCGATCGGGATCGTGGTCGAGGCGGCCAGTTCGGCGTGTGAGCGGACGTCATCGTACCACATCGGCTCCTCGAGCCAGAAGATGTCGAGCGCCTCGGCGCGCGCGCAGAAGCGCTTGCAGGTCGGCAGATCCCATGTGCCGTTGGCGTCGAGCGCGATCGTGACATGGGGGCCGACCGCCTTGCGCACCGCCGCGATCCGATCGACGTCGATCATCGGATCGGCGTGGCCGACCTTGAGCTTGAGCCGCTGGAAGCCGTCATGCTCGATCGTGCGCAGGCTGCCCTCGACGAGCTTGTCCTTGGTGAACGAAAGCCAGCCGATATCGGTATTATAGGCCTCGAGTCGCGCGCTGGTCGCGCCGCCGAGCAGTTTCCACAGCGGCAGCCCCGCTTGCTTGGCGCGCAGATCCCACAAGGCGATGTCGATCGCGGCGAGTGCGAGATGCGCGATGCCTGCGCGCGCGACCCATTGGATCGCGGGAAAGCGCGCGAGCTTGAGCCACAACCGATCGCCGTCGGCGGCATCCTCACCCAGTAGCAAGGGCGCGTAGCAATCGCCGATGCACGCCGCGATCAGCCGATCGGAGGCCAGATGCGCGTGGGTGCCGGTGAAACCATAGCCTTCGCGCCCGTCATCGGTGGCAATCCGCACCCCGACGATGCCCCAATGCGTGATCGTATTCGTCGAATCCGAAATGGTGCCGCGCGCGATCGGCGCGTGGAGAATGAACGGCTCGATCGAAATAATCCGCATGAATGTGTCCCCTGCTGAGGCTGGCGCGTGAAAGAAGGCGGCTCTTTTTTCCACCTCTCTTTTGGCACAGTCCATCCCTAAAGTTTCATAATTGACACGACGTATCATGGGTGACACAAGGCGGCAAGGCCTGGAGAGTCGTCAATCAAGGAGGAGGGGATCATGAGATATATGGAGATAAAGGGTGCGCTTCGTGCGGCGGCCGCGTTTTCCGCCGGGTTTTCGGCACTGGCGCTGGCGGCGCCGGCCTGGGCACAGGATGCGGGCGATCAGCGCGACGATTCGGCAGTGGCATCGGACGATCAGGATGCTGCCGGCAAAGAGATCGTCGTCACCGGCTTCGCGGCGAGCCTGCAGCGCGCGATCGAGAACAAGCGTAACCTCGACGTCATCAGCGATGGCATCGCGGCCGAGGATATCGGCAAATATCCCGAGCAGAACATCGCCGAATCGCTCCAGCGCGTCACCGGCGTGCAGATCAGCCGCAACCTCGGCGAGGGGCAGTTTCTGAGCGTCCGCGGGCTCGATCCGAAATTCACCAATACGCTGTATAACGGGCGCCAACTCCCGTCGGGATCGGGGACGCGCGCGTTCGATTTCCAGGTGCTGTCCGCGAACTTCGCGAGCCAGGTCGACGTCTACAAGTCGCCGACCGCCGACATGCTGGAAAGCGGGCTCGCCGCGACGGTCAACATGCAGTCGATCCGGCCGCTGGCGGTCGGCAAGCGCCGCGTCGCGATCACCGCGGAAGGCACGTATGACGAGCAGGCGCGCGGCAGCATGCGCCCGCACATTTCCGCGCTCTATACCGACACCTTCCTCGACAACCGGCTCGGTTTTTCGATTGCGATCGATGTCAACAAGCGCAACCTCGACGACCAGCAGTTCGTCACCGAAGGCGTGCTCCAGGATTCGACCTGGGCGGGGCCGGATACGCGCTATCGCGTCTTCGCGGTCCACCAGAACGATATGGTCGGTGATGACGAACGCATCAGCGCCACCAGCGCGCTGCAATTCAAGGCGACCGACAGCCTCGAACTCTATGTCGATACGATCGTGTCGCAGTTCGACCAGCGCTACAATTATTTCCAGGGCAACCAATGGTATGCCGGGGCCGGCGCGCTCGGCCCGTCGCCGACCGATTCGGTGACGGTCGACGGCAACGGCGTCGAGACCGCGTGGCGCGGCAGCAACGTGTTCGCGTGGACGCAATCCAACCGGTTCGCGTTCAAGCAGAGTATGTGGTCGTCGGCGTTCGGCGCCAGATACGATCTCGGCGGCTGGAAGGTCGATGCCGAGGGCTCGTACGGCAAGGCGACCGAGCGGACGACGCAAACCTTCGTTTCCTGGGCGACGAAATCACCCGGCGCGAGCATGTGGTATGATACGACGGTCGATCCGGACGGCCCGATCAGCTTCGGTTTCTACGACGGTTTCGATCCGACCGACCCCTCGCATTATTACTTCTTCGGCGTGCAGGGCACGTACAAGCAGCCGACCACCGACAAGGTCTGGAACGGCCGGATCGACGTGACCCGCGAGGTCGATCTCGGGTTGATCCGTGCGATCCGCTTCGGCGGCACCTATCAGGATCGCACGCTGGCGACGACGCCCAACGCGATGCCCGCGTCGGCGGCCGGCTTCCCGGCGGATATGTCGCCCTATCTGTTCCTTTATGACAACCCGACCTATTTCAAATCCTATGACGGGCCGGCCGAGTTCCCGAGGAGCTTCCTGACCGTCGATCTCGACAAGTTCTTCCATGATTTCCCGATGTCGGAGATTGTAAAGAACAATCCACCCACCCAGGTGCTCAGCACGACCACCAAGGTGCAGGAGCGCTCGGGCGCGGGCTATGTCCGGCTCGATCTCGCCAGCGACAACAGCCGCCTGCGCGGCAATGTCGGCCTGCGCTATGTCGTCACGCAGGAGGCGTCGTCGGGGTTCATCCCGACGCCCGATGCGAAGCTCGTCTACGGCTTCTTCGGCGCCAATACGCTGGGCTACACCGATGCCGCGTTGCAGGCGCAGAAATTCACTTACCGGAACCTGCTCCCGTCGCTCAACCTCGCCTATCAGGTCGGCAACGACATCGTCGTCCGCTTCGCCGCCGCCAAGGTCATGCAGCGGCCGGACATGAACCTGCTCGCGGCCGCGAGTAGCCCGAGCGCGCCGACCGTGCCGCCCCCCGATCAGCCGTGGCGCGGCAACCTCAACCTCGGCAATCCGGCGCTGAAGCCGTATCTGGCGAACCAGTTCGACCTCTCGTTCGAATGGTATGTCGGCAAGCGCGGGCTGCTCGCGGCGGCGGTGTTCGCCAAGGATGTGAAGAACCTCGTCCTCACGAGCTATTACGACATGCCCGCGGTGGTGACGCAGAGCGACGGCAGCACGCGGCCGATCACGCTTGCGGTCGCGCAGCCCAAGAATACCGAAAAGGCCACGGTCAAGGGCATCGAGGCCGGGTTCCAGCAGGCGCTCGATTTCCTGCCCGGGCCGCTCAGCCATCTCGGCATCCAGGTCAATTACACGCATATCTGGTCGGATAAGGTGGTGCTCAATCAGGGCCAGCCCGCGCTGCCGCTCACCGGTATCTCCAAGAATACGTATAATATCACCGGTTATTACGACGACGGGCGCTTCTCGATCCATGCCGGTTACAATTATCGTAGCCGGTGGGTGCAGGATCCGTTGAGCTTTTTCGGCGATGGCAGCTTCGTCAACGCTTACGGTCAACTCGATATGTCGTCGAGCTACAGGATCACCGACAAGATCAGTGTCCTGGCATCTGTTGCCAATGTCACGCAGGCGGGGATGCATATGGTCAATAAGTACGACATCACCCGTTATTACGGGCTGAGCGGTCGCCGCTTCAATATCGGCGTGCGCGCCAGCTTCTGATGAGGGGGGAAACGATGATCACGCGCAGACAAATCCTCGGTCAGACCACCGCAGGTGCGGCGATCGCCGGAATGTGGCCGGGAGTCCCGGCTGCATTCGCGGCCGATACCAAGCCGTATAACAATCCGCCGCCCGATGTCGGGCCGCTGATCCCCGCTGACCAGCAGGCGCTGACGCGCTTCATGGGGCTGCGCTACGGGGTGTTCATCCATTGGAACCCGGCGACCGTCGCGGGCAAGGAGATCAGTTGGTCGCGCGAGCGAGAAATACCCTCGGCCGAATATGACCAGCTCTACAAACGCTTCAATCCGGTCGATTTCAACGCGGACGCCTGGGTCAGGATGCTCAAGGAGGTGGGGTTCCGGTACCTCACCTTCGTGCCCAAGCACCACGACGGGTTCGCGATGTGGGACACCAAAACGTCCGACTATTCGATCATGAACACGCCGTTCGGCCGCGATATCGTCAAAGAGATTTCGGTCGCGTGCAAGAAGCACAAGATGGCGTTCTGCCTCTATTATTCGATCGCCGATTTCTACCATCCCGATTGCATCGGCGCGAACCACGCCAACGGCATGTATCTGGGCCCGAAGGGCTATGAACTGCCGGCGGGGGTGAAGCCCGATTTCGACCGCTACGTCACTTATATGAAGATGCAGCTCAAGGAACTATCGCAGAATTACGGGCCGGTCACCGCGTGGTGGTTCGACGGCGGCTGGATGCGCGACTGGACGCACGAGCGCGGCGTCGATCTGCTCAACTACATGCGGATGCTCCAGCGCGATACGATCGTCGATCACCGCGTCGGCTGCGCGTATAACGGGCGGGTCTATCTGCCGACCTGGTTTCCCACCGACAAGGATTATGTCGGCGATTTCGCGGTGCTCGAAGTCGATATGCCGCGCTTCAACCGCGACATTCCGTGGGAATATACCACCCCCGCCAACGGTCGGAGCTATTGCTGGACGGCGGGGCCGTATCTCGATCAGGACGTGTGGGTCGACAATTTCGTCAAATCGGCGTGCGGCGACGGCAATTACCTGCTCGGGATTTCGGCACCCGCGAACGGCCGGTTCGAGCCCGCGCTGGTCGATAAGCTCGCGCGCGCCAATTTGTGGCTCGAACGGCACGGCGAAAGCCTGTTCGAGACACGTGGCGGCCCGTTCAAGCGGACCAGTGGATATGGCGCCACGTGCAAGGGCAAGCGCGTCTATCTCCACGTGTTCGATCAGAAGCTTACGACGGTGAAACTGCCGCCGCTGCCGGCGAAGATCGTGGCGTGTTCGATGCTCCACGGTGACAAGGTGAGCTTCACACAAGCCGCCGACGGGATCACCGTGACGATCGATCCCAACGCGATGGAATCGCCCTCGACGATCGTCATCCTCGATCTCGATCGCTCGGCCGAGGCGCTCGCGCCGGTGGGTGACGTGCCGCTCAATCGGGGGGTGAAGGCCACATCGTCGAACGTCGATCCGGCGACCGACGGCTTTGCGTGCGACGGCAATATGCGCACCGCTTGGCGGGCCGAGCCCGGTACCAAGCAACCATGGATCGAATTCGATCTCGGCGCCGAAAAGACGATCGGCCGCGCGATCCTGTTCGAAGGAGCGTATGAAGGCGAGTTGGCCAACATCCACCGCTATCAGGTCGATGTGCGTGCCAAGGATACCGATGCGTGGAAGCGGATCGACGACGTCAAGACCTGGGGCTTCGACACCAGCGAAGAAGAAGATTTCTACGAATGGCCGGTGTCGGTGTTCAAGCCCGAGATGCGCTTCACGCCGGTGAGCGCGCGCTACGTTCGCGTCAAGATCCTCAGGATGGTCGCGCCGCCGGTGATCCATTCGTTCGAAATCTACGAAAGATAATCGCGATATGGCGCATGGTATCGACCCCGCCGCTTTCCGCTCCGACGCCGCACAGGCGGCGTCGGATGGCGGCAATCTCGCCTTTGTAACGCTCGTCAGCCTCGTCTCGGCGATGGGCGGGTTCCTGTTCGGTTACGAGACCGTCGTGATCGCGGGCACGCTCGCGCCGGTGAAGGCCCAATTCGGCTTTTCGGCGATGATGGAAGGCTGGTTCGTGAGTTCGGGGCTGCTGGGGTGCGTATTCGGCGTGCTCGCGGCGGGAAAATTATGCGACAGCATCGGGCGCAAGCAGGTGATGCTGCTCTCGGCGGCGCTGCTGGCGATCGCGGCGGTGGTATGCGCCGCGGCGCCCGCTGTATCGTGGCTGATTATCGGCCGCTTCATCGGCGGGGTCGGCGTCGGTCTCGCGTCGGTGGTCTCGCCGCTCTACATTTCCGAAGTCGCTCCGCCCAGATATCGCGGGCGGCTGGTGTCGCTGTTCCAGCTTACGATCACGCTGGGCATCGTTGCGGCGATGCTCGCCAATGCCGGGCTGCTCAATTATTCGCTCGGCGCGTCGTCGTCGGCCGCTGAGGGCCTGTGGGGCTGGCTGTTCGTCGGTGAAGTGTGGCGCGGCATGTTCCTGGGGCAGGTGGTGCCGGCGCTGATGTTCCTCGGCTTCGCATTGGTCGTGCCCGAAAGTCCGCGCTGGCTGAGCCTCGTCGGGCGATCCGAGCGCGCACGCAATGTGCTGGCGCGGTTGCGCGGTGGCGATGCCGCCGCCGGGGTGGAGCTCGGCCAGATCGAGGAATCGATCCGGCTCGAAACCAGAACCGACGGGCGCGCCCACCTTGCGGGGATGGGGCGGCCGCTGTCGCTGGGCATCTTTCTTGCGGTCTTTTCCGAACTCAGCGGCATCACCGTGGTGATGTATTACGGCCCGGTCATCCTCGAACGCGCCGGGATTTCGGCGGGGTCGTCGCTTGGCGGCCATGCCGTGATCGGGATCGTGCTCGCGTGCTTCACCGTGCTCGCGCTGTTCGTGGTCGATCGTTTCGGGCGCCGACCGGTGTTGCTCACCGGGTGTGCGGGGGCCGCGATCGCGCTCGCGCTGACGGGGATCTGCTTCGCGATCGGCGTTACCGACGGCGCGGTCATCATCGCCTTGCTGTGCATGTTCGTCGCTTTTTTCGCTTTCTCGCTGGGGCCGATCAAATGGATCGTGATCTCCGAGATTTTCCCGACCGGCGTCCGCGCACGGGCAATGGGGATCGCGACGGTTGCGGTGTGGCTGACCGATATCGTCATCAACCAGGCCTTCCCGCTGGTGCGCGATACCTTCGGCGTCTCGGCGATGTTCCTCGGCTGCGCGTTCTTCCTCGCCATCCAGTTCGTCGTCGTCGCCCGCAAACTTCCTGAAACCAAGGGCATGGCGCTCGAGGACATTTTGTCGCTGTGGAGCGACCGGCCGGCAAAGGAGGCCCGCTGATGCGCAATGATTTTTCCGGCAAGGTCGTCATCATCACCGGTGGCGCGGGGGGGCTGGGCAAGGCGTTCACGCTCGAGTTTGCAGCCGTTGGGGCAGACGTTGTGTGCAACGATCTCGATCCGGCGGCGGGCGAGGCGGTGATCGCCGAGGCTGCCGGATTGCCGGGTCGCGTCCATTATGTCGGCGGCAGCATGGGGCTGCCCGAGACGTGCGATGCGCTCGCCGCCAAGGCGCGCGAGCTCGGTGGGGTGGACGTTCTGTGCAACAATGTCGGCATCCAGCCGCCGACCAGCTACGTGCCCGCGCATGAGCTCGACGATGCGCTGTGGGATGCGATCCTCACCGTCAATCTGAAATCCTATTTCTGGATGGTGAAGCGCTGCGTGCCGATGATGAAGGCCAAGGGGCAGGGCGTCATCATCAACACCGCCAGCGTCCAGGGGCTGCAATCGCAAAAGGGCGCGGCGGCTTATGCGGCCTCCAAGGGCGGCATCATCTCGATGACGCGCCAGCTCGCGCTCGAATATGCCGAGGACAATATCCGTGTCGTCGCGATCGCGCCGGGCACGTTCGATACGCCGCTGCTGCGCGATGTCGCCGCCGGCATTCCCGACAAGGGATATATGGAGCGGCTGCGCCAGGCGTATCCGATGAAGCGCTTCGGTCGCCCCGAGGAAATGGCCCGCGTGGTCGTCTTCCTCGCCAGCGACGGCGCATCTTTTCTGACAGGCGAATGCATCACCGTGGACGGCGGCATCATGGCGCAAGGCGGTTGGGCACAATGAAGGGGGTTTCTGAAATGAATCTGAGTCGCAAGGAGTTCCTGCGGAGCGGCCTGTCCACGATGGCAGTCGCCGGGCTGCCGACGACGGGCGTTGCCGCCGCCGCAGTGGCAGGTGCCAGCCCTGCGGCTGACGGCGGGCCGGTCACGATCACGACGCTCAACCCGACGATCCGGCTGTATCCGGTGAAGGCGTTGGGGCGCATGGGCGACATCCGCTTCGGGACCGCCGAAATCGGTACGATGATGCCCGTTCTGGGCGAAGCCGAAATCACCTGGACGGTGTCGGTGCCCGAGGCCGGGCGCTATGATCTCGCGTTGTGCTGCTCGACCACCAATAAGGGCCAGCCGATCAACGTCACCGCGGGCAAGACCCGCATCGATTTCGCGATGCCGGTCACCGACGGCTATTTCTATCCGCATCCCGATGGGCCGGACGACAACCCCGGCGATCCCAGCGGCGAGAGTTTTTTCCGGCTGAAGGAATATTATAATTTCGATCGCGTGCCGGTGGGCGAATTCGATCTGATCCGCGGCGTCAACATGGTACGGCTGCGCGTGGCGGGCACCAAGGGCAAGGAAATCCTGCGGCTGCGCTCGGTCGAACTGACCCCGGTCGGCGCTCGCGCCGCGATCGAGGCCGACAAGCAGCGTGCCCGCATGCACCGCGCCAACACCGATTGGTTCGCGCGCGCCGGTTATGGCCTGTGGTTCCATTTCCTCGATCTGACGACGCCGCCGAGTGGCCCGCGCAAGCCCTATGAGCAGGCGGTCAACGAACTGGATATCGAAAAACTGGTCGGGCAGGTGGCGGAGACCGGCGCCAAATACATGATGTGGGCGGTCAATCACGGCAATCCGACCTGCCCGGCGCCGATCAAGAGCTGGGAGAAGCTGCATCCGGGCTGGACCACCAAGCGCGATCTGATCGCCGAAATGGCCGACGCGCTGGGCAAGCGCGGGATGCGGCTGATGCTCTACATGAACCCGCCGGGCGTGGGCGGGATGGCGCTCAATCCGGGGACGGTGAACGGCATCCCCGGCTATAACGAAGACGAATATGCCAATCAGCTGATCGATGTGTTTCGCGAATTCGGGGAACGCTATGGCCCGCGCGTTGCCGGTTATTGGTTCGATTCCACCTTCGAGGCTACCGAATGCTATCCGAACCTGCCGTTCGATAAGCTCAACGACGCGATCAAGACCAATTATCCCGATCGCCTCGTCGCCTGGAACAATTGGGTGTTCCCGCATGAGACCGAATGGCAGGACTATTTCGCGGGCGAACTGACCGATCTGCCGGTCAAATCCTATGGCGGCCGCTATGTCGGCTATGGCACCGCCAAGGGGCTGCAAAGCCACGTCGCGCTGCGCTTCGACGCGGACTGGCTGCACATCAAGCAAGACACGCCGATGCCGCCGCCGCGCTTCAAGGCCAAGGAACTCGCCGACTTTATCAAGACGTGCCAGGCCGAGCAGGTTCCCGTGACGCTGGGCGTCGGGATTTTTCAGGATGGCTCGCTGGGACCGCAGGCGCTGCCGGTGCTCCGCGAAGTGGGGCGTCTGGTTCGCGGCAAAGGCAAGAAGGGCTGATCGGACCGCGCGCCGCCACCGCGGTGGCGGCGCGCGGGTAGCTGCCTGACTCGCACGCATTTTTTGGACGGGGATCATAATGCTGACGATGAATCGTAAGGAATTTCTGCGCACCGGGCTGTCGACGATGGCGGTTGCGGGGTTGCCGGCATCGGCGGCGGCCGCCGCCTTCGGCGCCGCGGACGCGCCGGGCGATCCGATCACGGTGACCAGGCTCGATCCGGTGATCCGGCTGTATCCGGCCAAGGCGTCGTCGCGCTCGGGTGAATTGCGGTTTGGCCCGGCCGAACTGAGCATCATGCTGCCGTTCCTCGGCGCGGGTGAATTGCTGTGGGAAGTCGAAGTGGCCGAGCCGGGCGAATATGATCTCGCCTTGTGCTATTCGACCACCAAACCAGGCACGCCGGTGACGATCGAAGCCGGTCCCTCCAAGGTCAATTTCGCGGCGCCGGTGACCGAGGGCTATTTCTACCCCGATCCCAACGGCCCGTCCGAGAATCCCGGCGATCCCGACAGCGACAGCTTCTGGACGATGCGCGAATATTATCTGTTCGAGCGCGTCCCCGTGCCCGGCCGGATCAAGCTGGTGCGCGGCGTCAACGTCGTGCGGCTCAAGGTCGCGGGCGAGAAGGGCAAGGAGATTTTCCGCCTGCGCTCGCTGGAGTTGACCCCGGTTGCACAGCGCGCGGCGATCGAGGCCGACAAGCAACGCGCCCGCTCGCGTCGCGCCAACACCGATTGGTTTGCCGATGCCGGCTACGGCATGTGGTTCCACTTCCTCAATCTGACGATGCCGCGGCATGGGCCGCAGGTGCCGTATGAGCAGTCGATCAACGCGCTCGATGCCAGGAAGATGGCGAAGATGGTCGCCGATTGCGGGGCGAGCTATCTGATCTGGGCGGTCAACCACGGCCACCCGACGTGCCCGGCACCGATCAAGAGCTGGGAGAAACTGCACCCCGGCTGGACGACCAAGCGCGACTTCATCGGCGAGCTGGCCGATGCGCTGGGCAAGCACGGCATCCGGCTGATGCTTTATATGAACTGCCCGGGCATCGGGAAGCTCGAGCAGCAGGCGGGCACCGCGCTCGATCTGCCGGCGTTCAGCGAGGCCGAATATTCCAACCAATTGGCCGATGTCTTTCGTGAATTTGGCAACCGATACGGGTCGCGCGTCGCGGGATACTGGTTCGATTCGTGGTTCCAGACCACCGAGAGCTATCCCAATCTGCCGCACGAGGCGCTGTTCGACGCGGTCAAGACGGGCAATCCCGATCGCATGGTCGCGCTCAATTACTGGGCGTTTCCGGTCGAGGTCGAATGGCAGGATTATTGGGCCGGTGAGATCACCGATCTGCCCGCCAAGCCGTTCAAATCGCGCTATATCAAGCGCGGGGCAGGGGCCGGGTTGCAGGCGCATTCGGCACTGCGGTTCGATGCACCCTGGTTCCATATCAAGCAGGACACGCCGATGGACGCGCCGCGTTACTCGGCGGCCGAACTGGGTGAGTATATCCGAACCTGTCAGGCCGATCGTGCGCCGGTGACGCTGGGGGTCGGCATCTTTCAGGATGGCACGATTGCCGAGGAATCGTTCACCGTCCTCAAGCAATTGCGCAAGATCGTGCGAACGGGCCGAAAACCATGAGGCCGGCCCGCGCGCGCGCCGCCGTCGACACCCCATCCAGGCGCGGACCTGCTCTCGCTCCAATTGCGGGTGGGTCAGCGCAATGATCGGATCACCCGTGATTGTTCTCTCTCCGACCGATAATGTCGCCGTTTGCCGCCGCAACGTGGCCAAGGGTGAGACGCTGGCGATCGAGGGCGGTGCCCTCGTCGCCCGCGGCGATGTGCCACTGGGGCACAAGGTGGCGTGTCGGCGCATCGCGCGCGGCGCGGCGGTGATCAAATACGGGATGACGATCGGCACCGCGACCGCCGATATCGAGACCGGCGACTGGGTCCATCTCCATAATTTGCAGAGCAATTACATCGCCACCCGCCTGCGTACTGCGAAGGTGTCATCATGATCGTTGCCAATGGTTTTCTGCGTGCCGATGGCCGCAAGGGCATCCGCAACGTGGTCGCGGTGATCTATCTCGTCGAATGCGCGCATCACGTTGCGCGGCGCGTGGTCGATCAGGCGCAGGATGAGGATGTTCACCTGCTCGGGTTTCCGGGCTGCTACCCCAATGATTATTCGCTGCGGATGATGAAGGCGCTGGCGACGCATCCCAATGTCGGTGGTGCCGTGCTGGTGTCGCTGGGGTGCGAGGGGTTCAACCGCGACGGGCTGGCGGCCGCGATCACCGACAGCGGTCGCCCGGTCGAGACGATCGTCATCCAGGAAGTGGGCGGCACGCGATCGGGGATTACGACCGCGCTCGCGGCGGTCGAACGCGTGAAGGCGACGATGCGCGAGCGTGCGCAGCGCGTGCCGATGGCGCTTTCCGATCTCACGATCGGGGCGATCTGCGGCGGATCGGACGGGACCAGCGGGATCGCCGCGAACCCGGCGGTCGGGCGCGCGTTCGATCGGCTGGTCGACGCGGGGGCGACCTGCATCTTCGAGGAAACCGGCGAGATGATCGGGTGCGAGGATGCGATGGCGACACGCGCCGTCTCGCCCGAGGTCGCTCGCAACATCGATACCGCGATCAGGAATGCCGAGACCTATTATCTGGCGATGGGCCATGGCAGCTTCTCGCCGGGCAATGCCGATGGCGGGTTGTCGACGCTCGAGGAAAAATCGGCGGGGGCTTATGTCAAATCGGGCAGCAGGCCGATCAGCGGGGTGATCCGCCCGACGCAGGCGCCCGACGCGCCGGGGCTCTATCTGCTCGATGTGGTGCCCGATACGGCACCCAAATTCGGCTTCCCCAACATCTCGGACAATGCCGAGATCGTCGAACTGATGTCGTGCGGCGCCCATCTGACGTTGTTCACCACTGGGCGCGGCTCGGTGGTCGGCTCGGCGATCGCGCCGGTCATCAAGATCACCGGCAATGCCGAAACCTATGCCCGGATGCGCGAGGATATGGATATCGACGCCGGACGTATCATGCAGGGCGAGGCGACGCTCGATCAGGTCGGCGGCGATATTTTCGATCTCGTGCTGGCGGTGGCGGCGGGGGAGCAATCCAAGTCCGAAATGCTCGGGCACCGCGAGTTCATTCTCGGCTATAAGACGATCGATGCGGTGGGGCCGGCGTGCCATCCGGGGACGTAATGACGGGTGCCAATGCGGTGCCGCTCGCCGTCGCCGCGCTCGATCCGGTGATCCGGCTATATCCGGCGAAAGCGTCGTCGCGCTCGGGTGAGTTGCGGTTCGGCCCGGTCGAGTACGATCTCGCCTTGTGTTATTCGACCATCAGGACGAGGACGCCGGTGACGATCGAAGCGGGCGCGTCGAAGGTCGATTCCGCGGTACCGGTGACCGAGGGCTATTTCTACCCCGATCCCAACGACTCGTCCGAGAATCCCGTCGACCCCGGCAGCGATCGCTTCTGGGCGATACGCGAATATTATCCGTGCGAGCGCGTGCCGATGCCCTGCCGGATCAACTTGGTGCGCGGCGTTAACGTCGTGCGGCTCAAGGTGGACGGCACGATCGCCGAGGACTCGATCCCCGTTCTCAAGCAATTGCGCCGCCTCGTGCGTCGTTAACCCACAACAGGCCAGACCCTATGATCAACGACCTTCTCGCCGCGCATCGCAACACCGAAGCTACGCCCGCACAGGCCGCGCCGGCGCCGAACCGCCTAGCAGGCAAGCGTGCGCTCATCACCGGTGCGGGGCAGGGGATCGGCCGCGAGACTGCGGCGCTCTTCGCTGCACAGGGGGCGACCGTCTGGGCGAGCGACCTCCATGGTGCCGCGCTGGAAGGGCTCGACGGGTGCATCCCGATTGCGCTCGATGTGACCGACGCCGGGGCGGTGCAGGCGATCGGCGAACGGGTGGGCGCGATCGATATCCTGTTCAATTGCGCCGGGATGGTGGTGAGCGGGACCGTGCTCGATTGTTCGGACGACGATTGGGCGCGCTCGCTCGACGTCAACGTCACCGCGATGTTTCGCCTCATCCGTGCGTTCCTGCCCGGAATGATCGCGCGCAACAGCGGATCGATCATCAACATGGCCTCGATCGTGGGGGCGCCCAAGGCGGCGCCCAACCGGTGTGCCTATGGCATGTCGAAGGCCGCCGTCGTCGGGCTGACCAAATCGGTCGCGGCCGATTATGTGACGCAGGGCATCCGCTGCAACGCGATCTGCCCTGGTACGATCGAGACTCCGTCGCTCCACGATCGCCTGCGCGAGACCGGCGATTTCGAGGGCGCACTGGCGGCGTTTCGGGCGCGCCAGCCGATGGGGCGGCTGGGCCAGCCGCAGGAGATCGCCGCGCTGGCGCTGTACCTGGCGTCGGACGAATCGGCCTTCATGACCGGCCAGTCGTTGATGATCGACGGGGGCTGGTCGGCCTGATGATGGCACGTCACTCTGTGCGCGATGGAAGCAAGGGAGCACGCCGATGAACATCGTCGATACGCACGCGCATTTCTGGGACGTCGAGCGCATCGATTACCCGTGGATCGAGGCCGGATCGCCGTTCGACCGCAGCTTTTCGCTGGAGGATTATCAGCGCGCCTCGGCGGCGGTGCCGATCGAGCGGATGGTGTTCGTCGAATGCGATGCGCACCCGCGCTGTTCGGTCGTGGAAGCCGAATGGGTGACGGGGCTCGCCAAGGCCGATCCGCGCATTCAGGCGATCGTCGCGCGGGTGCCGTTGCTCGCCGACGATGCTGCCGCGCGGCTCGAAGCGGTGGCGGCGATGCCGCTGGTGCGTGGTGTGCGCGACAATATTCAGGGGCAGGCGCCGGGCTTCGCGCTGCACGATTCGTTCGTGCGCGGGGTGCGAGACGTGGCGCGATGCGGGCTGCATTTCGAACTCTGCCTCAAGCATCACCAACTCGACGAGACGATCGAACTGGTGCGCCGCTGCCCCGAGGTGCGCTTCGTGCTCGATCACTGCGCCAAGCCCGACATCGCGACCGGACTGCGCGAGCCCTGGCGGTCACAGATCACCGAGATGGCAGGATTGCCCAATATCGTGTGCAAGATTTCCGGACTCGTCACCGAGGCGGATTGGACACGCTGGGAGCCCGAGGAGGTGCTGTGGTATGCGCGCGCCGCTGCCGAGGCGTTTGGTCCGGAACGGATCATGTTTGGCAGCGACTGGCCGGTCAACGAGGTCGCGGGCGGCTATGAGCGTTGGTTCCAACTAGCCAAAGATCTCGCATCTGCGTGGGATCAGCGCGATCGAGACCGGTTTTTTCGCGGCAATGCGGAACGAATCTATCGGCTTGGGTAGAAGGGCTTGGGCCTCGCAGACCTGCATGGAACCGCCTTCCGTTTCGTGTCATACGGCAAGCGAAGAGCCGGCCGGACACCGAACGGTACCGCTCACAAACTGGGGCAGACGAAAGAACAATAAAGATGCCAAAGAAGGAGAAGCCCACCAAGGCGCCGACCTATGCCGCGCCGGCGTTGGAAAAGGGCCTCGACATTCTGGAGTTGCTGTCGGGCCTGTCGCAACCGATGGGGCTGTCGGATATTTCGCAGGCGGTGGGGCGTTCGAAGAACGAGATTTTCCGCATGCTCCATGTCCTCGAAAAGCGGCATTATATCGAGCGCGCGCAGGGCAACGATCTCTACACGCTGACCAATCGGCTGTTCCTGCTCGGGATGGAGCGCCCGCCGCTCAAAGGGCTGCTCGATATCGCGCTGCCGATGCTGCACGAATTGTCCGACGACACCCAGCAATCGTGCCACCTCGTCGTGCCGTCCGAACAGTTCATGGTGGTGATCGCGCGTATCGATCCGCCGGCCGATCTGGGGCTGGTGGTGCGGATCGGTCACCGTCGGCCGATCCTCGAGGGCACGTCGGGGATGGTGCTCACCGCGTTCCAGCTCGAGCCCGTGCGGCAACGCTGGATCGAGGATTATGGCGCCGACATGACGCCCAAGAGCCGCGCCGAGCTGGAAAACAGGCTTGCCGACATCACGCGTAAGGGCTTCGCGGCGATCAAGAGCACCGTCGTGCCGGGGATTACCGATATTTCGGTACCGGTCATGAGCAACGGTGCGGCGGTGGCGTCGCTGGCGATTCCCTATATGAAGCGCAGCGGTGTTCCCGTGTCGCAGACAGAGGCGACCACGATGGCGCGCACCGTCGCAGCCGCGATTTCGGCGCGATTGCCGTGATGGGGCGACGGTCCTCAAACCGTCGCCCGCGTGCCATTATCCGCCGATCACCTGCTGACGCTGATCGCCGAGCTTCTCGATTCCCAATGTGACCACGTCGCCCGCCTTGAGATAGCGCGGCGGCTTCTGCCCCATGCCCACGCCCGGCGGGGTGCCGGTGGTGATGACGTCACCGGGCAGCAGCGTCATGAAATGCGAGACGTAGGAAACGAGGTGCGCGACGCCGAAGATCATCGTGCGCGTGTTGCCGGTCTGCACACGCTCGCCGTTGACGTCGAGCCACATCGACAGCGCCTGCGGATCGCCGACCTCGTCCGCCGTCACCAGCCAGGGGCCGAGCGGGCCGAAGGTGGGGCAGCCCTTGCCCTTGTCCCACGTGCCCGAGCGTTCGAGTTGATAGGCGCGTTCGGATACGTCATCGACGACACAATAGCCCGCGACGTGGCTGAGCGCGTCGGCCTCGGTGACGTAGGAGGCTTTGGTGCCGATCACGACGCCGAGTTCGACCTCCCAATCGGTCTTGGTCGAACCCGGCGGGATCGCGATCGGATCGTTCGGGCCCTGGATGCAGCTGACGCCCTTGGTGAACAGCACCGGTTCGGCCGGGATCTCCATCCCCGATTCGCGCGCGTGGTCCGAATAATTCAACCCGATCGCGAGGAATTGCCGCGTGCCGGTGATCGGCGGCCCCAGCCGTTCGGTCGCCGCGACCAGCGGGAGCGTGGTGAGATCGATCGCGGCGAGCGCGCGCAGGCGCTCGGGCGCCAGTTCGGCGGGGCCGAGATCGGCGATCACGCCCGAGAGATCGCGAATCCGGCCATCACCGTCGATCGCGCCGGGCTTTTCTTCGCCCGCTTTTCCGAAACGGCAGAGTTTCATGCGTTTGTTCCTTCAGTCATGCGTGGATGAGGGCGCGCGCTAACTGGCGTAATCGCGCTTTTTGGACATGCCGCCGATCCCCGCGTTGAAGCGGTTCCCCGGATCGAGCGTGCGATAGAAGTCGGCGAGTGCCGGTTCAGCGGGATAGAGATGGCCGACATTGTGCTCGGCCGGATAGCGCGCGCCGCGGCTGTCGAGCAGCGCCCACATCCGATGCTCGATGCCAAGGCAATCATGCCCCGGCGCGACGATGTAATCCTGATGCAGGACGTGGCACAGGAAGTGGCCGTAATAGATTTTGTGGACCAGTGCGGCGTCGAGATCGGCGGGCAGCGCCTCGAACCAGTCGGTGTCGTTACGGCGCAGCGCGATATCGAGCGCGACGATTCCTGCGGTCTGTCGCGGATGGATCGCGCGATAGCGCACCGCCGCGCCCGCGACGACGAAGCGGTGGAGGAAGGCCTTGCGCGCCTCGGTCGCGGTGCAGGCGAACCAGTCGTTCGCGTCGCCGCGCCAGCGATCGAGCAGCGCGCGCATCTCGTCTGCGGCATCGGCCGACACGCGCAGCAGCAGATGGTGCGCGAAACGATCGCGCCACTGGCGCAGCCGCGCGGGCAGGTGATCGGGCCACCATTTGCCGAGCGCGAACAGCAGCCGATCGGTGAGATTTTCAGGCAACCAGCGCAGCCGGGCGAGCGCCGCGTCGATCCGGCTCTTGAATGCGAAAAAGCTGGGCAGCCGTCCGGTCCCGAGCCGTTCGATCGTCACGAACTGATCCTTGCCGTAGCGATCGGCGAGGTCGAACGCGTCGCGGTGGATATATTCGCCCGCGATCGGCAGCGACGCACATTCGGTCAGGATCAGGCGGCGCAGCTTGCCCAGGTCGGCGGGGTCGTTGCAGCCGACGTAGAAGGTCTGCGACTGGGGCTCGGCCTCGAATGTATCGAGCCGGACCGCGAACACCATCATCTTGCCCGCCGACCCCGATGCCTCGAACAGGCAGCGCGGATCGGCGTTGAAGCGCGCTGGGGTATCGGCATCGACGTCGCGGACGTGGCGCGGATAATCGTGCGCGCTTGCGGCGCTACGATCGTGGCGGACATCGGCGTCGTCGAACCGTCCGGCCTGCAAGCGTTCGAGGATCTGCTCGGGCGCGTCGCCCAAGTCGATGCCGAGATGGTTGACCAGCCGGAGCGTGCTGTCGGCATCGACCTGCGCGAACAGCGCCATCTCGGTGTAGGCCGGGCCGCGCCGCGTGAGCGCGCCGCCCGAATTGTTGCACACGCCGCCGATCACCGAGGCGCCGAAGCAGGACGAGCCGATCACCGAATGCGGTTCGCGGCCCAAAGGCTGTAACCGCCGTTCGAGCGCGTGGAGTGTCGCGCCGGGCAGGCACACGACCTGCTGCCCGCCGTCGAGCACGAATATGCCTGCCAGCCGCGCGACGCTGACGATCACGACGTCGCGGTCATAATCGTCGCCATCGGGGGTCGAGCCGCCGGTGAGCCCGGTATTCGATGCCTGCGAAATGACGATCACGCCCGCGCGGACGCAGCAATCGAGCACCTGCCATTGTTCGAGCAAGGTGCCGGGGCGCACCACCGCGAGCGTATCGCCGCTGCCGAAGCGGAATCCGGTGCGATAGCGCCGCGTGGCGTCGGGGCGGGTCAGGAGATGGCGCTTGCCGACGATCTCGCGCAGCGACCGCAAGAGTTCCATGCGGCGTTGGGCATCGGCGGACAAACGGCGTCTCCGGGTCGTTGGAAGGGGATCAGGCGCGAACGGCCTGTGCGCGTTACGAGGGCTTTCCCAATCTCATATGGAACAATGTTTTGTCAATGGAACAGCAATGCGGTCAGCGCGCCAGTAGCGACGCGGCACGGGCCTTGTCCTCGATCTCGGCCGTGGTGCCGCCGGTCACCCAGCTGCCGCCGACGCACAGGACGGGGGCGAAGGCGAGCCAATCGGGGGCGGTCGCCGCGCTGATCCCGCCGGTCGGGCAGAATTGGCACTGGTAGAAGGGCGCGGCAAGGCTCTTGAGTGCCTTGAGGCCGCCCGAGGTTTCGGCCGGGAAGAACTTGAAGTGCGTCAGCCCCAGATCGAGCCCCCGCATGATATCACCGGCATTGGCGACGCCGGGCAGGAAGGGAATCGCCGTCTCGGCCACGGCATGGCCGAGCCGATCGGTGAGCCCCGGCGAGACGATGAACTCGACCCCGGCATCGGCGACCTGCCGGAGTTGGTCGCTATTGACCACGGTGCCTGCGCCGACGATCGCGCCGTCGACCTTCTTCATCTCGGCGATCGCCTCGATCGCGGCGGGGGTGCGCATCGTCACTTCGAGCACCCGGAGCCCGCCCGCGACCAGCGCTTCGGCCAAGGGCCGGGCGGTGGCGGCGTCGTCGATGACCAGCACCGGGATCACCGGGCTGGTAAGCATGATGGTCTCGATATTGCTCACAAGGTGTGCTCCTGGGCGAAGGCGGCCGCGGCGCCGAGCAGGCCGGGCTGCGAATGGGTGATGAGCTTGACGGGGATCGAATTCATCAGCCCCTGGAAGCGCCCCTTGGCGGCGAAGCGCTGGCCGAAGCCCGAATTGAGCAGATGATCCTTGAGCCGGAGCCCGAGCCCGCCCGCGATGACGACGCCCCTGGGCCCGTGCGCGAGCGCGAGATCGCCCGCGACCGCCCCCAGCGCGAGACAGAAGCGATCGAGCGCGGCGACTGCGAGTGCGTCCTTGCCCGCAAGAGCCATGTTCCACAGCGTCTTGTCATCGTGTCTTTCAATGGACTTGTGTTCGAGTGCTGCCAGCGTTTCGTAGATCGGGACGATGCCCGGCCCGGCACAGATCCGTTCGGCCGAGACGCGGGTATATGTCGCGCGCAACCGCTTGACGATCGCGTCCTCGATTGCGTCGAGGGGAGCGAAATCCATATGGCCGCCCTCGGTCTCGATGACGTGATAGCGATCCTTGGTGCGGAAGACCTGCGCGACGCCGAGCCCGGTACCGGGGCCGCACACCGTGATCGCGCCGTGCCGGGGCAGCGGCGCATCGGGGCCGCACAGATGGATGAACTCGTCGTCGGGAAGCTGCGCCACCGCATGACCGACCGCGCCGAAATCATTGATCAGAACCCACTGATCGACGTCGAGCCGCTCGGTGATCAGGGCCGGGCGGATGATCCACGGATTGTTGGTAAGCCTGATCAGATCGTCGTTGATCGGCGAGGCGACCGCGATCCCGGCAGCGCGGGGGAAGGGGCGACCGAGCGTCTCCTGCGCGGCGCGCCAGGCGAGTTGCAGGCTGCCATGCTCGGCGGTCTTGAGCGTGATCGGCTCGCCCAGCGTGGCGACGCGGCCGCTCGCCACCTCGGCGATGGCGAAACGCGCGTGCGTGCCGCCGATATCGACCGCGACAACCTCCATCAGCCAATCTCCTCCATTGCTTAGCGGCTTTTGTTTACAATTCTTCCGAGGCGAGGAGCGCCGAGGCGCCCTTTTCGGCCTCGGTGGCGTAACGGCGCATCAGCCCGAACAACTCGCGCCCGGTGCCGACCGCCGGACGCGGTGCGGCGGCATGCGCGCGCGCGGCCCATTCGGCCGGGTCGACCAGCGCCTCGAGCGTCCCGGTTTGCGCGCAGACGCGGACGATATCGCCATCGCGGATCTTGCCGATCGGGCCACCCCCCAGCGCCTCGGGGCTGAGGTGGATCGCGCACGGGACCTTGCCCGACGCGCCCGACATCCGGCCATCGGTGACCAACGCGACGCGAAACCCGCGGTTCTGGAGCACGCCGAGCGGCGGGGTGAGCTTGTGCAATTCGGGCATGCCGTTGGCGCGCGGCCCCTGGAAACGGACGACGACGACCACGTCGCGATCGAGCTCGCCCGCCTTGAAGGCATCCTGCACCTGCTGCTGATCGCTGAAGACGCGCGCGGGCGCCTCGATCGTCCAGCGATCCTCCTCGACCGCGCTGATCTTGATGCAGGCGCGGCCGATATTGCCGGTGAGGATGCGCATTCCGCCTTCGGGCTGGAAGGGGGCGGCGACGGTGCGGACGATGCTGTCGTCGATCGGCGCTGCGGGCAGATCGCGCCACACCAGCGTGTCGCCGTCCATCTCGGGCATCCGGCCATAGGCGCCCAGATCGTCACCCGCGACGGTGAGGATATCGCGGTGAAGCAGCCCGGCGCCGAGCAGTTCGCGGATCACGAACGGCGGCCCGCCGGCATCCTGGAACGCGTTCACATCGGCCGAACCGTTGGGATAGACGCGCGTCAGCAGCGGCACGACCTTCGAGAGGCGGTCGAAATCCTCCCAGTCGATCACGATCCCCGCCGAGGCGGCGATCGCGGGCAAATGGATCAGATGGTTGGTCGATCCGCCGGTCGCGAGCAGCGCCACCATCGCGTTGACGATCGCCTTTTCATCGACGCATTCGCCGAGCGGGCGATAATCGTCGCCCTTCCAGCCGATCTCGGCGAGCCGGTGGACCGCGGCGCGGGTCAGTTCCTGCCGCAGCTTGGTGCCCGGATTGACGAACGCGGCGCCGGGCATGTGCAGCCCCATCGCCTCCATCATCATCTGGTTGGTGTTGGCGGTGCCGTAGAAGGTGCAGGTGCCCTTTGAGTGATAAGCCGCGATTTCCGAATCGAGCAGTTCCTCGCGGCTGGCCTTGCCCTCGGCGTACAGCTCACGCGTGTGGGCTTTCTGCTTGTTCGAAATGCCCGAACGCATCGGGCCGCCGGGGATCATGATCGTCGGCAGATGGCCGAAGCGCAGCGCGCCCATCAGCAGACCGGGGACGATCTTGTCGCAGATGCCGAGCAGCGTCGCGCCTTCGAACATGCCGTGGCTGAGCGCGATCGCGGTTGCCAGCGCGATCGTGTCGCGGCTGAACAGCGACAATTCCATGCCGGGATAGCCCTGCGTCACGCCGTCGCACATCGCCGGCACGCCGCCGGCGACCTGTGCAGTGATCCCGACCTCGCGCGCCCAGATTTTCATCTGTTCGGGGTAGCGATAATAGGTCGCATGCGCCGAGAGCATATCGTTGTAAGCGGTTACAATACCGATATTCATTGCCCGCCCGGCCTTGAGCGTATCGCGATCCTCCGCGGTGCCCGCGAAGCCGTGCGCCAGATTGGCGCAGCCGAGGATCGGGCGGTCGACCCCCGATTCGCGTTCGCGGCGGATCAGATCGAGATAGGCGCGGCGCGTGGCGATCGAGGCCTGGATGACGCGATCGGTGACGGCGGCGACTTCGGGGTGGAGATTAGGCACGGGCCTTTCCTTCGTTCGGGCTGAACCTGCCGCAGCCCGGAAAATCGAGAACGCCCTTCGACAGGCTCAGGGCGAACGATGGTGCGATCATGCAGGGCTCCAGTGGATGTCGACGGGAAGTTCGACATCGGCGAGCACGCGCCCGATCGGGAAAGGCGACAAGGGGCCTTGTTCGATCGCCTGTTCGATCACGTCGCGCTTGGCCTGGCCGGTGACGGCGAGCGTCAGCGCGCGCGCGGTGATCATCGCCGCGCGGGTCAGCGTGACGCGTGCCACCGGGGCCTCGGCCGGGAGCGCGGCGGGCATGACGCCGATCGCGCGGCGTTCGCGCGGGCCGGCGACAGCTTCCTCGAAATCTTCGCCGGGGAAGATCGAGGCGGTGTGGCCATCGGCGCCGACGCCGAGCAGGCACAGATCGAGCGGCCAGTGGACGTCCTGGAGGCGTGCGTCGGCGGCGCGGCCGGCGGCACGATAATCCGCCGCCGCCTCGCTGGTGATCGGCATCACCCGCGCCTTCACCGGCAGGAACACCTTGGCCATCGCGGTGACGTTCGACAGCGGATCGCCCATCGGCACCAGCCGGTCGTCGGTCGGGATGATCGTCACCCGCTTCCAGTCGAGCTTGGTGTCGGCGAGCTTCTGGTAGATCGGCAATGGAGTCTTGCCGCCGGGCAGCGCGATCACCGCCTGGCCGCGCGCTTCGAGCGCGCTTTCGATTACGAACGCCGCGTCGCCCGCAACGGCCGTGGCCATCTCGTCGGCGTCGTCATAATCCCACCATTCGATTTCGGTCATGCAATCCTCAATTTATGTCCATCATGATCGGTAACGATCGACGTCAATCGTCGTGCCACGTTACCCCGTCGCGCTCGGTGAGCGCGATCGCCGCCGACGGGCCCCAGCTTCCCGCAGGATAGGGCTTGGGCCTGACGGCATGTTCCGCCCAGCCGCGGCGGATCGCGTCGATCCACTGCCACTGCGCCTCCACCTCGTCGCGGCGCACGAACAGCGCCGGATCACCCTCGATCAGGTCGAGCAGCAGCCGTTCATAGGCGATCCGCCGCCGCGTGCCTGCGAATTGTACATCCAAGCTGAGGTCGAGGGGCACTTCGCGCAAGTGGATACCTTCGCGATCGAGCCCCGGTTCCTTCGCCATCACCAGCAGCCGGACATATTCGTCGGGCTGGAGACGGATCACAAGCTTGTTGGCCTGCAACGTGCCGCCGCGCTGCGCAAACATCGAATGCGGCACCGGCTTGAACTGGATGAAGATTTCCGACTGGCGCGCTGGCAGGCGCTTGCCGGTGCGCAGATAGAAAGGGACGCCTTGCCAGCGCCAATTGTCGATATGCGCCTTGAGCGCGACAAAGGTTTCAGCGCCCGAGGCATGGCCGAGTTCGTCGGCATAGCCGCGCACGATCTCGCCGCCCACCGCGCCCGCGTTATACTGGCCGGTCACCGTCAGTTGCGGCACTTCCTCGGGCTTCATCGTGCGCAGCGATCGCAGCACCTTGACCTTTTCGTCGCGGATCGCGGTGCCGTCGTACAGCGAGGGCGGCTCCATCGCGATCAGCGCGAGCAACTGGAGCATATGGTTTTGCACCATATCGCGCAGCGCGCCGGTATCGTCGTAAAAGCCCGCGCGGCCTTCGAGCCCCACGGTCTCGGAGACGGTGATCTGGACATGCTCGATCCCGCGCGCGTTCCAGATCGGCTCGAACAGCGCGTTGCCGAAGCGCAGCGCAAGAATGTTCTGGACGGTTTCCTTGCCGAGATAATGGTCGATGCGGAAGGTACGCTCCTCGGGAAAGACCTCGGCGACGGCATCGTTGATCTCGCGGCTCGATTGCAGATCGTTGCCGAGCGGCTTTTCGAGCCCGATCCGCACATTGGCGCCCGCGAGCCCGGCCGATTCGAGCCCCTTGATCGTCGCGCGGAACAGCGAGGGCGCGGTCGACAGGAAAATCGCGAGCCCGCCCGAGGTATCGCCGATCTTGTTGGCGAGATCGTCATAGCCTTCGATCGTCGAGGCATCGAGCGGCTGATAGCCGAGCCGATCGAGGAAGCCCGCGATCGCATCATGATCCTTGCGATCGTCGGGCAGGAATTCGTCGAGCGCGGCGGCGGCGAAGGCGCGATAGCTCGTATCGTCATGGTCTGAGCGCGCGGTGCCGGTGATCGTCAGCCCCTCGGGCAGCAGGCCATCGGCATGGAGGCCGAACAGCGAGGGGAGCAACATGCGCTGGGCAAGATCGCCCGTGGCGCCGAACAAAAGCAGTTTCGTCACCGGATGGCGCATGATGTTCCCTCTTTTGCCGGCTGGCTGCATCCTACAGTCGCAGCCCCGCGACAGGATCGAGCCCGGCCATGATGTTGAGATTCTGGACCGCGGCCCCCGCGGCGCCCTTGCCGAGATTGTCGAGCGTCGCGATCAGCTGCGCGTGCCCGGCGGCGTCGTTGCCGCGCACCCGCAGCGTCAGCCGGTCGCTGCCGGCATCGTCCTCGATCCGCACCACCGACGGAATATCTTCCGCGACCCGCACCACCGGGCTGCCCTCATAGGCGGCGAGCAGCACTTCATGGACCGCATCGACGCTGGGGCGGCGCGGCAGGGCATGGAGCGGCAACGGCACTTCGACCACCATGCCGCGATAGGTGTCGACCACCGCCGGCGAGAAGATCGGCGGATGCGCGAGCCGGGCGTGGCGCTGCATCTCGGCGACATGTTTGTGCGCGAGATCGAGCGCATAGGGCCGGTAGGCCGAGCCGCCGTCGCCTTCGAATTCGGCGATCATCGCCTTGCCGCCGCCCGAATAGCCCGAGGTCGCGCTGACGTTGATCGGCCAATCGTGCGGGACGATGCCGGCGCGCACCAGCGGCCGCACCAGCGCGAGGAAGCCGGTCGGATAGCAGCCCGGATTGGAGACGCGCGGCGCGGCGGCGATCGCCGCCTGCTGGCCGGGCTCGAGTTCGGGGAAGCCGAACAGCCAGCCCTCGGCGGTGCGATGCGCGGTCGAGGCGTCGATCACCCGCGTGTCGGGGTTGGTGATCAGCCGCACCGCTTCGCGCGCGGCGTCGTCGGGCAGGCAGAGAATCACGATATCGGCGGCGTTGAGCGCCTCGGCGCGCGCGGCTGGATCCTTGCGGCGGGCGTCGTCGATCTCGACCAGTGCGAGATCGCTGCGCCCGGCGAGTCGGTCGCGGATTTCGAGCCCGGTGGTGCCGGCGGCGCCGTCGATGAAAACTGAAATGCTCACGCGCGAGACTCCTTCGGGCCGGCGCCGAGCGCCTCAGCCTCGATATAACCGACCAGGCCCTGCTGTGTCGCGATTCCCCATGCGGTGCCGCCGACCGTGTCGAGCAGGTCGAATGCGTCGCCCGCCTTTACGTCCGTGACCGGGGCGGCATCGGTGGCGGGCGATTCGCGCAGCGTGGCATCGCGTAGCACGATGCGGGCCAATGGTTCGACATAATGTGGCGCAAAGACCTGTTCGGCGAGGCGAACATCGGCGAGATCGCGCCGTGCAGCGTAGGTTCGCGGGTCGAACGCCACGCGGGGCCCCGCGAGCGTAAAGCTTTTACGCGGAAGCGTCGGAGACGTCGGGCAGGGGCCTTTCGTCGATAAAATGGCCGAACTCTTCAAGAAACACTGCCCCTTCAGACGTGCGCGCGACAAAGATATTGCGCTTGTCGCTGTCGTCGCGCTGGCGGCGCAGATAGCCCAGCGCGCCAAGTCTATTCAAGGCACGGGTCACAACCGGCTTCGAAACGTTGAGACAATGCGCCAAACCGCGCACCGTGTGCGGGCCGGGGCGAAGGTAGACGACGAGCAGCAGCGCCATCTGCCGATTGGTAAGATCGGGCTCGCCCGATCGGACGTAATCGACCAGCGTCTCCATCCATGTCGTCAGAGAATTCCGCGCTAGCGTTGCCACTGTCAAAACATTCCGCTTGCTGTCGGGGCCCATGTCGGGCGTTCCACCTGAGCCCTTAACGCCTTTGTGGCGTGCAGGTTTCAGTGCGGTGCCGAAATATTGCCGGAAATAAGCGCGACTCGCGATCACGGTTGATCGGAAAGCCGCGCGCGCCTATGTGCCTCGCGGTTCCCGCACTCGGTTATTCAGGCGTTCGATGTTCACCTTTCTCCTTGTTCTGCAAGCTATCATCGGCGCCGCATTGGTGACCGTCATCCTCATGCAGCGTTCCGAGGGCGGTGGCCTGGGCATGGGCGGCAGCCCGTCGGGCCTGATGTCGGCGCGCGGCGCGGCCGATTTCCTCAGCCGCGCGACAGCGATTCTGGCGGGCATCTTCGTGCTGCTCAGCATCGCGCTGGCGACGTTGGCGGCAACCCGGCACGCGACGACGATCGATACGTCGCTCGCAACCAGCGCCCCGGCACCTTCGGCCACACCGCCGGCAGGCGCGACCGTTCCGCAGACCGATGCGGCGCCGTTCGCCGGCGCAGCGCAGAATGCGGCGGGTGCCACGGCCCCGGCCAATGGCGCAGCCCCGGCCGATACCGGCCCGGTTCCGCTCCAGCAATAAGCTTCGCCGGTTCGCCGGCCGCATAATTATTCGCGCGTCCGTGGATTCGGGCGCTTGTCCTTCCATGTGTTCTAACGCTAGGCGGTAAACCCCATGGCGCGGTTTATTTTCATTACCGGCGGTGTGGTCTCCTCGCTCGGCAAGGGTTTGATGGCAGCAAGCCTCGCGGCGTTGCTCCAGGCGCGCGGGTATCGCGTCCGCATCCGCAAGTTCGATCCGTATCTCAACGTCGATCCGGGCACGATGTCGCCCTATCAGCACGGCGAGGTCTATGTGACCGACGACGGCGCGGAAACCGACCTCGATCTCGGCCATTACGAACGCTTCACCGGGGTTGCCGCGCACCAGAGCGACAATGTGACCTCGGGCCGGATCTATCAGCAGATCATCCAGCGCGAGCGGCGCGGCGACTATCTGGGCGCGACGGTCCAGGTGATCCCGCACGTCACCGACGCGATCAAGGCGTTCGCGCTCGACGATACCGACGATCTGGATTTCGTGCTGTGCGAGATCGGCGGCACGGTGGGCGATATCGAGTCGCTGCCCTTCATCGAGGCGATTCGCCAGCTTCGCAACGAACTCGGGCGCCACCAGTCGATCAGCATCCACGTCACGCTGGTGCCGTATATTTCGGCCGCGGGCGAATTGAAGACCAAGCCCACGCAGCATTCGGTGCGCGAACTGGCCGCGCTGGGGGTCCAGCCCGATCTGCTCGTCTGCCGCTGCGAACATCCGCTGCCCGATAGCGAGCGCGCCAAGATCGCCTTGTTCTGCAACGTGCCCAAGGAAGCGGTGATCCCCGCGCTCGACGCGTCGAGCATCTATGCGGTGCCGCTGCAATATCATGCCGAGGGAATCGATCGGGAAGTGCTCAAGGCGTTCGCGATCGAACCCGGCGCGGCGCCCGATCTGTCGCGCTGGTCGGAAATCGTCGAGCGCGTCGAGAATCCCGAGGGCGAGGTCACCGTTGGCGTCGTCGGCAAATATGTCGGCCTTCAGGACGCGTATAAATCGCTCAACGAGGCGCTGGTTCACGGCGGCATCGCCAACCGGGTGAAGGTCAACATCCGCTGGATCGACGCCGAATTGTTCGAGACCGACGACACCGACATCGCCTCCAAGCTCGAACCGTGCCATGCGATCCTCGTCCCCGGTGCGTTCGGATCGCGCGGCGCCGAGGGCAAGATCGCCAGCGTGCGGTTCGCGCGCGAGCGCGGCGTGCCCTATTTCGGCATCTGCTTCGGGATGCAGATGGCCTGTATCGAAGGCGCGCGCGACCTCGCGGGCATCGCCGAGGCGTCATCGACCGAATTCGGGCCCACGGATGAGCCCGTGATCGGCCTGATCACCGAATGGATGTCCGAATCGGGGCTGGAGAAGCGCGAGGCGGGCGGCGATCTGGGCGGCACGATGCGGCTTGGCGCCTATCCGGCAGTGCTCGCGGGGAACAGCGTGGTGGCGTCGATCTATGACAGCAATGAGATCAGCGAGCGCCATCGCCACCGCTACGAGGTCAACACCGCCTATCGCGAACGGCTCGAAGCCGGCGGGCTGGTGTTTTCGGGCATGTCACCCGACGGCACGCTGCCCGAGATCGTCGAGCGCCCCGATCATCCGTGGTTCGTCGGCGTGCAATTCCACCCCGAATTGAAGTCGAAGCCGTTCGATCCGCACCCGCTGTTCGCGAGCTTCATCGCCGCCGCGGTCAAGCAAAGCCGGATGGTCTGAACCGCGGCACTGGCGGCGGGGCGCGAGAAAGAAGGGGCGCCCAGGCGGTTGCCCGGACGCCCCCGATCGGCGACGGATTTTACCGTAAAGGCTGGCTTAGGCGGCGTCGTTTTCTGCCGCCCCGGTGCCGATTGTGGGCACGTTGCCGGTATTAATTGCAATCGTTTTGGGCTTCATCGCCTCGGGCACTTCGCGCACCAGATCGATGGTCAGCAAACCGTCGGCCAGTGTGGCGTTTTCAACCCGCACGAAATCGGCCAGTTCGAAGCGGCGTTCGAAACTTCGATTGGCGATGCCGAGATACAGGAAATCACCATCGGCCTTGTCTTCGGCCCGGCGGCCTTCGACGAGCAGCAGATTTTGCTGCGCGGTGATCTCGATCTCTGCGCGGGAGAAGCCGGCCACCGCGAGCGTGATGCGATAGCGATCCTCGGACAGGCGCTGGAGATTGAAGGGAGGGTAAGCGTCGCCCGATGCGGCGCGTGCATTGTTTTCGAGCAGATCGAACAACCGGTCGAAACCGATCGTCGAGCGGCGGAAGGACGTGAGATCGAACTGTCGCATTGTCAAAACCTCCAATGAGCGAATTGAACGAAGTGGAGCCCACACCATGCGGCGCTCCCGTGGCACGACCCGTTTGCGGCGTCGTGCTGTTCGTTTATCTGGGATTGTCTTCGAGGTGTTCAAGAGGGCCGCAAACGGCAAACGCCCGGGTCGTTTCCGACCCGGGCGCCTGCGTGACGATTGCTCGTCAGCCCCCTTGATTGCTTCCGCCCGCACGCCTGTTTGCCAGACGGGGCTTTAGAAGCTCCCCAAACCACGGCCGTTGCCTATGATCAGCAGCGCGTGCCTACCAAGCAGGGCGGCGGGTTGCCACCGTAAATGCTGCGTTCAGGGTACGATTGCCCGATGCCTGTGGTCAATTCGCCACAGCCCGGCTGGCGGGTCGATGGAGTTGCCAGTCCGCCGGATGCCCCGTAGAGCAACGGCTCATCGCCGTTTTCCCGGACCGGACCGCAACCGCATGATCCTTTCGCGCTACGAACGCATGATCGCGCGACGCTATCTGCTTCCGGGGAAGGGCGAGGGCTTCATTTTCCTTGTCGCCTCGATCAGCCTGGTGGCGGTGATGCTGGGCGTCGCGGCGTTGATCGTCGTGATGAGCGTGATGAACGGCTTCCGGGTCGAACTGTTCGACAAGATCGTCGGGCTCAACGGCCATGCGGTGGTGCAGGGCTATAACGGGCAGTTGCGCGACTGGCGCAAAATCGCGGCCGACGCGCGCGCGCTGCCGGGCGTCACCAGCGCGGTGCCGCTGATCGAGCAACCGTTGATGGCGACCTATCAGGGCCGCGTCGAAGGTGTGCTGGTCCGCGGGATGCCGGCTGACGATATCCGCACCAACAGCACGATCGGTCACAAGGTCATCGCGGGCTCGCTGGCGACGCTCACGCCCGACAACCGCACCGTTGCGGTCGGCGCGCGGCTTGCCGAGGCGCTCGGCGCCAAGCTCGGCAGCGAGATTTCGCTGGTCAGCCCGCAGGGGCAGGCGACGCCGTTCGGCACCGTGCCGCGCGTCGTCACCTATACGATCGGCGCGATCTTCGAGATCGGCATCTACGATTACGACAAGACCTATGTCGTGATGCCGATGGAGGATGCGCAGACCCTGCTGCTGATGGGCGACAGCGTCGGCATGATCGAGATCAACACCGTCGATGCGAACCGGATCGGGCAGATCCTGCTGCCGCTGGCCGACAGGGTCGGCGGCGAAGCGGTGATCGCCGACTGGCGCTCGCTCAACGCGCAATTGTTCGAGGCGCTGACGGTCGAGCGGGTGGCGATGTTCATCGTGCTGTCGATCATCATCCTTGTCGCGGTGTTCAACATCCTGTCGTCGCTGATCATGCTGGTCCGTGCCAAGACGCGCGACATCGCGATCCTGCGAACGATGGGGGCGACGCGCGGCGGGCTGATCCGCGTGTTCGTGACGGTGGGGACGACGATCGGCGCGCTGGGCACCGCCGCGGGGCTCGTGCTGGGGTTCGTGTTCCTCTATTTCCGGCAGGATGTGGTCCGCCTCATCGAACTGGTGACGGGGCAGAATTTGTGGGACCCCTCGATCCGCTACCTCACCGAATTGCCGTCCCGGACCGATCCGGTCGAGGTGATCGGCATTGCGCTGATGGCGCTTCTTTTCTCGTTCCTCGCCACGCTTTATCCGGCGTTCAAGGCGGCGAGCACCGATCCCGTGCAGGTATTGCGCTATGAATGAATTGTCCGATGCCGTTCTTCAGACCGCCGGCCTGACCCGCAGCTTCGAACAGGGTGGGCAGACGATCCACGTCCTGCGCGGGGTCGATCTCGCGATCGCGCGCGGCGAGATTGTCGCGCTGCTGGGCCCGTCTGGCTCGGGTAAATCGACGCTGCTCCAGGCGGTGGGGTTGCTCGAAGGCGGGTTCGGTGGCTCGATCCGTATCGCGGGTGCCGAGGCGGCGCAGCTCGACAGCCATGCGCGCACGATCGTCAGGCGCGACACATTGGGCTTCGTCTACCAATTTCACCATCTGTTGCCCGATTTTACCGCGCTCGAAAATGTCGTGCTGCCGCAGCTGGTCAAGGGGGCCGAGCAACCGGCGGCGGAAGACCGCGCCGCCTCGCTGCTGACCGCGCTCGGGCTCGGCCACCGGCTGACGCATCGGCCGAGCCAATTGTCGGGCGGCGAGCAGCAGCGCGTCGCGGTGGCGCGGGCGCTTGCCAACCAGCCCGCGCTCGTGCTGGCCGACGAACCCACCGGCAATCTCGACGAAGCGACCGCCGACGTGGTGCTCGCCGAATTCCTGCGCCTCGTCCGCCACGAAGGGACCGCCGCGCTGATCGCGACGCATAACGAGCGGCTGGCCGAGAAGATGGATCGCGTCGTGCGGTTGCACGAGGGCCATCTGGAGTGAGCGCGTGGCGGCAACCCGTGACGCTCGCCGGGCGCCATGTCACGCTGCGCCCGATCGACCGCGCCGATCGCGCAGCGCTGTTGGAGGCGTTCGGCGACGGGCTCGACAACAGTTTCGCCACCATCGTTCCCGCCGAGGCGACGATCGATGGCTGGTTCGACCAGATCGAGCGCGACAGCGCCGCGGGCAGGGCGATGGCGTTCACCGTGCTCGATTCGGCCGGGCGCGTTTCCGGGACGACACGGTTCCTGCGGATGGCCGAGCCGCATCGGCGGCTGGAGATCGGCGGCACTGTTTATGCGCGCCGCGTCCAGCGCACCGGGCTCAACACCGACGCCAAGCGGTTGCTGCTGACCCACGCCTTCGAAATGCTTGGATGCCAGTGCGTCCAGTTGCGCACCGATACGCTCAACCGCCAGTCGCGGCGCGCGATCGAGCGGCTGGGCGCGCGACAGGACGGCGTGCTGCGCGGCCACAAGGTGATGCCGGGGCATGTGCGTGATACGGTGGTCTATTCGATCCTCGCGCACGAATGGCCGGGCGTGCGCCGCAATCTCGATGCGCTGCTCGCTGGCCATGAGGAGGCGTTGCGATGACAAGGATCACCGATCTGCACGTTACGGCCGCCGATGGGACGGACGTCGATCTCGCCGCTTATGCGGGCTCGGTGCTGCTGATCGTCAACACTGCGTCCAAATGCGGCTTCACCCCGCAATATGAAGGGCTCGAGGCGCTCCATCGCCGGTTCGGCGCGCGCGGCTTCGAGGTGCTGGGCTTTCCGTGCAACCAGTTCGGCGGGCAGGAGCCGGGCAATGCCGAGGAAATCGCGAACTTCTGTTCGCTGACCTATGACGTCACCTTCCCGGTCTTTGCCAAGATCGAGGTCAATGGCGATGGCGCCGATCCGCTGTTCCGCGCACTCAAGGATCAGGCGCCGGGGCTGCTCGGCTCGAAGGCGATCAAGTGGAACTTCACCAAATTCCTCGTCGATCGCGCGGGCAAGGTCGTCGCCCGCTACGCCCCCACGACCAGGCCCGAGGACATCGCCGCCGACATCGAACGGCTGCTCTAGCGCCGCTTCACGACGAGCGGTTTGCCATCGTAGACCAGGCTGATCGCGGGGTTTTCCGTGAAATCGGGCGGGGTCGCCCGATCCTTGCCGTAGAACCGCACCGAGATCGCGCGTTTCGCCGGCATCCCCTCATAACCGCCGGTGCGTGTGCCGATCGTCAGCGTGCCCGCCGCATCGTTCCAGACCAGCGGAATACGGGTGAACTTGCCCTGCCGATAGGCCGGGCTGGTGCCGTCATCCTCGTAGAGCGAGAACGCCCCATCGGCGCCGGTGAAGACGTGGAGAACGATCGGCCCGTCGGCATCCTGATCGACATATTGCTGCTCGGGGCCGGTCGGGACGATCGATCCGGCGCGGACGAACAGCGGCATCCGCTCGCGCGGCGCGGCGGCGGTGATCGTCGCGCCGCCGGCGTGGAACGCGCCCGAGTTGAAATCGTACCAATCGGCGCCGGCGGGCAGATAGACTTGCCGGCTGCGCGCCTCGAACGCGGTGACGGGGGCGACCAGCAGCGCGTGGCCGAACAGATATTCGTCGTCAATATTCCACGTCTTGGGATCGGCGACGAAATCGCTGACCAGCCCGCGCATGATGCTGCCGTCGTCGAACCAGGTATCGGCGGTGGTCGTGTAGATGTACGGCATCAGCCGGTAGCGCAGGTGATCGTACCACAGCATCGACTCGTACATCGCGTCGTCGTCCGTCGCGATCTCGTAAATCTCGCGGTGCGGGAATTCGCCATGGCTGCGGAACAGCGGCGAGAAGGCGCCGAACTGGAACCAGCGCAGGTTGAGTTCGCGCCATTCGGCCTGCGCCTCGGGGCGCTGATCGGTATAGCGCTGCTCGACCGCGAAGCCGCCGATATCGTGCGTCCAGTTGGGGATGCCCGACATCGCGAGATTGACCCCGGCCGAAATCTGGTCGCGCAGATCATCCCAGCGCGCCGCGACATCGCCCGACCAGAGCGCGGCGCTCGCGCGCTGCAACCCGCCGAACCCCGATCGCGTCAGGATGAAGGGGCGCTTGTCGGGCTGCGTTTCGCGCAGGCCGTCGGCGACGCCCTCGGCATGGACGAGCGGGTAGGAATTGAACAGCGCGGCGGCCGGGCCGAACGCGGTCGGCCCCATCGTCTCGATCCGTTCCTCGATCGAGAGGTTGGAATGGATGTCGGGTTCGGTCGCGTCCATCCACCAGGCGTCGAAACCCTTGGAGACGAGCTTGTCGCGGATCTGCTCGAAATACATTTTGCGCGCGCCCGGCGCATAGGCGTCGTAATCGGTGTTGAGATAGCCCGGCCCGACCCAGTCCTTATTCCCCATCTTGAGGTTGCCCTGATAGAGCCAGCCGTGCGCGGCGAGCGCCTTGGCATTGTCGGTGGTCGGGTAGAATTTGGGCCACACCGAAATCATGACTTGGCCGTGGAGGGCATGGACCTCGTCGACCATCGCCTTGGCGTCGGGGAAGCGGGTCTTGTCAAAATCGTGGCTGCCCCACGCGTTTTCGGGCCAGTAGAACCAGTCCTGCACGATATTGTCGATCGGGATGCGGCGCTTGCGGTATTCGCGCATCACGCCGAGCAACTGCTCCTGCGTCTCGTAACGCTGGCGGCTCTGCCAGAAGCCGTAGGCCCATTTGGGCATCAGCGTCGCCTTGCCGGTGAGCGCGCGATAGCCCGCGATCGCACCGTCGACGGCCCCTGCGAGCGTGACGTAATAATCCACGCCCTTGGCGACGTCGGCGGTCATCCAGAGCGAATGGCGATCGGGCGCGGGCAGCGGATCGTTGTGGAAGAACGCCATATAGCCGGCATTGGGCTCCCATTCGATGCGGATCGCGACCGATTTGCCCGCGGTCATCGGCAGGTCAAAATTGTGAAACCACGGGTTCCAGTTCTGCCGCCAGCGGTTCAGCACCAGCTTGCCGTCGGCATAGACTTTGAAATAGCTCGACCCGTAGAGCCGGAATTTGTGGACGCCGCTCGTCTTGGCGGTGACGTCGCCGCTCCAGACGACCTTCTGTTCCTGCGTGGCGACCCCGGCGGTGTTCTGACCGCTATCGGCCGAGGCCTTGGTGGTGGCCTTCGCCGCCTCGGGCCAGTTCTTCTGGTCGCGGATGAACTGATAATCGATCGTCGCTTCCTGCCGCGTCACCGCGAGCGTGCCGTTGAGATAATAATCGGCCTTCCAGCCCGCTTTGCCGCCGCTGGTGACCGTGAGATCGTCGCCGACGAGGTAATAGGGGCGGGGATTGCCGAAGCGGCTGATGCCGTCATTGTCCCACAACAGGCCATAGCCCTTGGTCGAGACGACGAACGGGATCGCGATATCCATATTGTGCTGTGCGAGTTCGACGTCCTCGCCATTGTAGTTCATCTGGCGGTTCTGGTGCTGGCCGAGCCCGTAGAACCCCTCGCCGGTGCCGCGGTTGAATTGCTGGCTGACGGTGACATAGCGCTGCCCTTCGATCGTCTCGGGGGTGAAGGCGCCGCGCGCGGATTCGGTGAGCACGGCCTGACCGCCGGCGTCGAGGAAACTCACAATGCCGTCGGACAGGCGCACGCGCGCGCTCGCTTTGGGCAAGGTGAGCGTCACATAGCCCGCGGCCTCGCTGATCGCGGGATCGCCTTGCGGCTGCGCGATGACCATCAGGCTTTTGGGCAGCACATCCAGATCGGTGCCCGCGACCGCGCTGACGCGAAAACGATCGTCGCCATAAGCGAGCACGCGCACGCGCTTGGCCGGGCCGCTATCGGGCGTCACCACCACGCCGTGGGGCACGCGCGCCACCTCGCTTGCCTGCGTACTGCCCGCCAAACCGATCGCGGCGACCCCCGCCAGCATCCATGCGCGCATCATTTGAACCTCCCCATCGTCACCCGGAGCATCACCGGCGTGGCCGTGAAATTGAGCCCGTAATCGGTCTGATCGCCGTTCCAGACGCGCTCGAACACCCAGCGCCCGTCCGCGCCGTAATGCCCCTCCTCGGCGCGGATCATCATCGCGCGATCATCGGGGGTGGCGGGGCCGAAGCGCAGCCGGATATCGCTGCCCGCGACGACGAATGTGTCCGGGGAAAGCTGTGCCACCACTGCACCGCCGACGGGCTGGCCGGTGGTCGGTGTCGGGTCTTTGGCAATCCAGCTCCACTCGCGCTCGCCCATCTGCCATTGGTCAAACTGCGCGGTGATCTTCCAGCCGCCCATCACGGTCGATTGGTCGGCGCCGTCCTTGCCTTTGGCGACGCCCCAGGTCGGATGCTCATAGGCGATTTTCGCCCAGACGCGCGCGATCGGCGCGAACAGCGCATAAGCGCGCCCGAACGCGGCGATCGTCGCATCGTCGAGCGTCTTGGTGCCGAGCGGGTAATTGTTATAGCCGGTCGCATCCATTCCGAACGGCGCGACGCCGATCGCGCCCTTGCCGAGCATGGGCCAGAAGAAGCGCGCATAATCGGCCGAATTGCCGAGTTCGGGCACCATCAGCGCGTTATCGGGCCGCGCGTAATGATCGAGATATTTCACGAACGCGTCATGGTCGCGATTGTAGATATCGGGCGCGACCAGATCGAGATGCGGCGCGCCCGCTTTCCAGATCGGGATCACGTTCCAGTTCGGCCCGCCGCTTTGCACGCCGGTCGGCTTGGGCTCGACGAACGGATCGCTCAGCGAGGCGTTGGTGTACATCGGCAGCGGCTTCACCGCCTTGCCCGCCGCCGCGATCGCGTCGACATAGCGCGCGGTGTACCAGCTGTTGAACGCCTGCTCGGCGATCGGGCCGAACACCGCGCTCCACGTGCCGGGCTGCTTGCCGAGCGCCTTCACCAGTTCAGCCGGGACGGGCCCAGCGAACAGGCGGTTGCCCTCGGGTGAATAATCGCGCGGCGTGCCGTAGCTGCCGGTCTCGTTCTCGACCTGCACCATGATCACCGTGTCGTCGGGATCATTGGCCTTGAGATGCTCGATGAGCCTGACGAACGCGCGCTTGTCGGCGGCCAGCGTGTTCTGGCCGAGCGGCGACAGCGCATAATGCGGTTTGCCGTCCTTGGTGCGCATCCGGGGGAAGCGCGTGTCGTCGGTCTTGACCCATGCGGGCGCATAGCTCGGGCTGCCGTTCTTCCACGTCGCGAACCACAGCAGCACCAGCCGTTTGTCGCGCGCGCGCGCCTGTTCGAGCAAGGTATCGACGAAGCTGAAATCGAACCGGCCCTCTTGCGGTTCGATCTGCTCCCACGCGATCGGCATTTCGAGCGTGTTGGCGTGCATCGCATCGAGCACCGGCCAGACCTTGGGCAGCGCGGCGGCGTAATTGCTCGAATTATTGGCCTGCGCGCCGAGCATCAGGAACGGGGCACCATCGACGATCAGCGCGTGGCGGCCGTTCTGGGTCGCGATCGAGGGGGGTTGGGCAGGAGCGGGTAGCGCTAACAACAGCGCGGGCGCAGCGGCGAGAAGCGTGCATTTGTGCATATATGAAATTCCCCGTCGCCAGCGAATCGCGAGCGGGGCGCATGCTGACGGCAAAAAGCCGTCGAGGCAAGCGTTCAGCCCGCCGGGTTGGTCGGGCTTACGGGCTGCGGCCCGGCGTCGGTTGCCTCGAGTGAGGAATCACCGCCGAGCACGCGGTAGAGCGTGACGAGGTTGGTCGCCTTGGTCAGCTCGGTCGCGATCAGCGATCGCTGCGCATTGTAGAGCGATCGCTGCGCGTCGAGGCTTTGCAGGAACGTATCGATGCCGCCGCGATAGCGCGCATCGGAGAGCTGGTAATTGTCGGTCGCCGAGGCGACGAGCTGATCCTGCGCACGCTCCTGATCGGCGATCGTGCCGTGCCGCGCGAGCGCATCGGAGACTTCCTGGAACGCGGTCTGGATCGCCTTTTCGTACGCCGCCAGCGCGGCGTCGCGATCGGCCTCGCTCTGCGCCACGCCAGCCCGGCCTGCGCCGCCGCTGAAGATCGGATAGGCGATGCCGGGCGATCCCGAATAGCTGAACGCGCCGTTTTCGAACAACGAGCCAAGCGCGTTGCTCGCGACACCGAGCAGGCCGGTGAGCGAGATCCGCGGGAATAGTGCCGCGCGCGCCGCGCCGATCTCGGCATTGGCGCTGCGCAGCCGATATTCGGCCTGCACGACATCGGGGCGGCGCAGCAGGATGCTCGAATCGAGTCCGGCGGGAAGCGCGGTCAGCGTTGGTGCGGCCTCGTCGATCGAGGCGGGCAGCAACGCCGGGTCGATCGGCGCGCCGACCAGCAACTGAAGCGCGTTGACGTCTTGTGCCAACGCGGTCCGTTGTTCGGCGAGGTCCGATTGCGCCTGCGCCAGCACCAGTTCGGCCTGTCGCAGATCGGTGCGCGGCGCGACGCCGCCGTCGAGCCGCGCGCGGGTCAGTTCGACGCTGCGGCCGGCATTGGTCACGGTCTCCCGCGCGATGCCAAGCAGGCTCTGGTCGGCCGCATAGGTGAGCCAGGCGTTGGCGATGTCGCCGACCAGCGCCAGCCGTGTCGCGCGCGCCGCGGCTTCGGTCGCGAAATACTGGTTGAGCGCCGAATCGCTCAGCGAGCGCAGCCGCCCGAACAGGTCGAGTTCGAACCCGGTCGCGCCGATATCGGCGCTGTACGATTCCTTCGCGCCCGTGGCGCCGTCGCCTCCGCGGAAGGTGGCGCCCGCGCTGGCGTCGATTTCGGGCAGGATGCCGGCGCGCCGGATGCGATATTGCGCGCGCGCCGAGGCGATATTGGCGGCGGCGACGCGCAGGTCGCGATTGTTGATCAGCGCCTGTTCGATGAGTTGCTGAAGCCGGGGATCGCGGAAAATTTGGGTATAAGTGACGCTCGGCAGCGCGGCTTCCTGCTGCGCCAGATAGGCGTCGCCCACGGGCCAGCCCGGCGGGACCGGTGCGGCGGGTCGCTCATAATGCGGGGCCATCGAGCACGCGCCGAGCGCAGCGGTGCAGGCGAACAGGAGCGCGGCGCGGCGGATCATGCGGCGGTCTCCGGCGCGGGGGCGGGCGGGGTGCCATCGTCGTCATGGTGACGCAGTTTGGCGAAGGTATCGCGCGTCGTGCGGCGCACGAGGACGAAGAACAACGGGATGTAGAAGATCGCGAGGATCGTCGCGGTCAGCATCCCGCCGATTACCGCGGTGCCGATCGCGACGCGGCTGTTGGCACCCGCGCCGGTCGAGATCGCGAGCGGTAGCACCCCGAAGATGAACGCGAAGCTCGTCATCAGGATCGGGCGCAACCGGATCCGCGCGGCCTCGAGCGCGGCATCGATCACGCGCTTGCCCTTCTTTTCCGCCTGTTCGGCGAATTCGATCATCAGGATCGCATTCTTCGAGGCGAGCCCCATCGTCGTCAGCAGCCCGATCTGCATATAGACGTCGTTCTCCAACCCCCTGAGCGTCACTGCGAACACCGCGCCGACCAGCCCAAGCGGGATGACAAGCAACACCGCGACCGGGATCGTCCAGCTTTCGTAAAGCGCCGCGAGGCACAGGAACACCACCAGCAGCGACAAAGCGTAGAGCAGCGGCGCCTGTCCCGATGAAATCTGTTCCTGATACGATAGCCCGCTCCACGCGACGGTCGTGCCGGGGAGCTTGGCGGCGTGCGCGGCGATCCGCGCCATCGCTTCGCCCGAACTGACGCCTGGTGCGGCCTGGCCCTGAATTTCAAACGCCGGCAGCCCGGAAAAACGCGACAGCGAGGTCGGGGCCTGTTCCCATGACGTGGTGGCGAAGGACGAGAAGGGGGTCATGCTGCCGTCGGCGGCGCGGACATACCATTGGCCGAGATCGCCCGGCTGCATGCGATAGGGCGCCTCGCCCTGCACATAGACGCGCTTGACGCGGCCGCGATCGATGAAGTCGTTGACGTAGCGCCCACCCCATGCGGTCGACAGCGTCGTGTTGACGTCGCTCTGGTTGAGCCCGAGCACCGCAAGCTTCTGCTGATCGATGTCGATATGCACGGTCGGTACATCGGGCAGATCGCTCGGGCGCACGCCGACGAAGCTCGGGTCCTTCATCGCCTCGCCGAGCAATTTGTCGCGCGCGGCGGCAAAGTCCGCGCGGCTCAGCCCGCCCGAATTTTGCAGTTCGAGCGTGAAGCCGTTCGATTGGCCCAACCCGCGCACGGCGGGCGGCACCAGCGCGAACACCTGGGCATCGCGCATCCCGCCCAGCGCCGCCTGCATCCGGCCGGTGATCGCATCGGCGCTGTTTTCCTTGCCCGGGCGATCGCTCCAATTCTTGAGCGCGACGAAGCCGAGGCCGGTGTTCTGGCCGCCCGCCGACCCGCCGCCGCCGAAGCCCGACACGGTAAAGACGTGGCTGGTGTTCTTGCCTTCGTCCTGCATCAGATATTTTTCGATCGCCTTCTGCACCTCAAGCGAGCGCGGCTGGGTGGCGCCCGGCGGCAGGCGGAATTGCACCATCGCGCCGCCCTGATCCTCGGTCGGCAGGAAGCTGGTCGGCAGGCGGAAGAACATCAACGCGAGCATCGCGACGACGAGCGCGTAGATGACGAGGAAGATCAGCTTCTTGTCGACCGTGTAGCGGACCGCGCCCTGATAGCGATCGACCATCCGCTCGAAGCGGCGGTTGAACCCGTCGGCGGCGGCCGTGCCCCATTCGCCGATCTGCGGGAAACGCCGCGCGAGGAAACCCGGGCGGTGGTCCTGCTTGCGCTTGAGCATCGTCGCGCACAGCGCCGGCGACAGGATCAGCGCGACGAACACCGACAGCACCATCGCCGAGACGATCGTGAGCGAGAATTGCTTGTAGATGACCCCGGTCGAGCCGCCGAAGAAAGCCATCGGCAGGAACACCGCCGACAGCACGAGCGCGATCGCGATCAGCGCGACCTGGATCTCGCCCATCGACTGGATGGTCGCGTCGCGCGGGCTCATCTCCGGATTCTCTTCCATCACGCGTTCGACATTCTCGACCACGACGATCGCATCGTCGACGAGCAGGCCGATCGCGAGCACGAGCCCGAACAGGGTGAGCGTGTTGATCGAGAAGCCCGCGACATAGAAGACCGCGAACGTGCCGAGCAGGACGACCGGCACCGCGATCGCGGGGATCAGCGTCGCGCGCCAGCTTTGCAGGAAGATGAAGATGACGAGCACGACGAGGACGATCGCCTCGAACAGCGTCTTCACCACTTCCTCGATCGAGAGCTTGATGAAATCGGTCTGGTCGAACGGGAAGGCGACCTCGAACCCCGCGGGGAAGGATTTCGCGTGTTCGGTAACCGCCTGCTTGACGATTTCCGCGGTCGTCAGCGCGTCGGCACCGGGGGCGAGCGACACCGCGAGCCCCGCGCCGGGATGCCCGTCGATCCGGCTCAACGCGACGTAGCTGGCCGCGCCCAATTCCACCTTGGCGACATCGCCGAGCCGAACCGTGGCGCCGCTGGTCTGCGTCTTGATGATGATGTTACGGAATTGCTCGGGGGTCTGGAGGCGCGATTGCGCCGTCACCGTCGCGCTCAGCATCTGCCCGGGGGGCATCGGCTGCTGGCCCAGTTCGCCCGCCGCGACTTCGGTGTTCTGCGCCTGGATCGCCGAAATCACGTCACCGGGCATCAGCGAATAGGACCGCAGCCGGGCGGGATCGAGCCAGATCCGCATCGCATATTCGGAACCGAACACATTGGTGTCGCCGACCCCGGGCAGGCGCCCGAGTTCATCCTGGAGGTTCGAGGTCAGATAATCCGCGACGTCGACATTCGAGCGCTGGTCGGTCGAATCATAAACCGCCGCGATCAGCAGGAAATCCGGGTTCGATTTGGTGACGGTGAGGCCCTGTTGCTGCACCTGCTGCGGCAGTCGCGGCAGCGCCTGCTGCACCTTGTTCTGGACCTGCACCTGCGCGATGTCGGGGTCGGTGCCCTTCTCGAACGTCGCCGAGATCGACGCGCGGCCCGACGAATTCGATGTCGAGCTGAAATAGAGCAGCCCGTCGATCCCGGTGAGCTGCTGTTCGATCACCTGCGTGACCGAATTTTCGAGCGTCTGTGCCGAGGCGCCGGGATAGGAGGCACGGATATTGACCTGTGGCGGCGCGACATCGGGATATTGCGCGATCGGCAGCGACAGGATCGCACCGACGCCGAGCAGCATCGTGATGATCGAGATGACCCACGCGAAGATCGGGCGATCGATGAAGATCCGCGACAGCATATGCGATCAGCGCCCGTTTGCCGGGGCCGCACCCTGCGGCGGCTTGGGCGGTGCCCCGATTTGCTGCTGCGTCGAGGCGAGCACCGGCTTCACCACCTGACCGGGCATCGCTTTCGCGGTGCCCTGCGTGATGACCTTGTCGCCGGGGTTGAGCCCGTCGGTCACCACCCAGTTGGCACCGTCAGTGCGCTCGGCCTTCACGATGCGCTGGATCACCTTGTTTTCCGGCCCCACGATCAGCACCGTCGCATTGCCCTTGGGATCACGCGTCAGCCCTTGTTCGGGGACGAGGAAGGCCCGCGTGTTGATCGCCTGGGTAAAGCGCGCCCGCACGAACATGCCGGGCAACAGCAGCCCTTGCGGATTGGGGAAGCGTGCGCGCATCGTGACGGTGCCGGTGTTCGGATCGACCACGACTTCGGAGAATTCGACCGTGCCGGTCTGGCCGTAATCGCTGCCGTCTTCGAGGACCAGCCGCACCGCGGCCGAGGCCGGTATCGTGCCGCCGTCAGCGAGCGCGCGGCGCAATGCGAGCAGATCGCTGCTCGATCGCTGGATGTCGACATAGATCGGGTCGAGCTGCTGGATCGTCGCCAGCGGATCGGCCTGGCTGGTCGTGACCAGCGCGCCGACGGTGAACAGCGACCGGCCGATGCGGCCGGTGATCGGCGCGGGCACCGTGGTGAAGTTGAGGTTGACCTTCGCGCTCTCGAGCGCCGCCTGCTGCTGCTTGACCGCCGCCTCGGCGCTGCGTGCCTGCGCCAGCGCGTCGGCATAATCCTGCTCGCTCACCGCCTGCTGCGCGGCGAGCGGCTTGTAGCGATCGGCGCGGGCGCGGGCGGCCTCGGCGCTGGCGCGCGCGCTCACCAGATTGGCCTCGGCCTGATTGGCGCTCGCGCGATAGAGCCGGGGGTCGATCTGATACAGCGGCTCGCCCTGGCGCACGATCGCGCCTTCGGTGAAATAGCGCCGGGTGATGAGCCCGGTGACCTGCGGGCGGACCTCGGACGATTTATACGCCGATGTGCGCCCGGCAAGTTCGGTGGTCAGCGGCGCCTGCGTCGGCTGCATGACGACATAGCCGACCTCGGGGGTTTGCTGCCCTGCCATGCCGCGCCCGGCATCCTTGCCGCTCCCGCCGCAAGCTGCGAGCGCCAGCAGCGATGCGGCGAGCAGGGGACGAAACGAGCGGGTGATAGTAGCGACCGGAGGCATGGAGGCAATCCTCGCAACGCAGAGATGACAATGGCGCCAGTCCATGCCGGTAGCATGAGCGTGATCGACGAGGCTCTTGAACAACTTAGGCCCAATCGACCCCGCCGAAGAGGCGGCGGGGTGTGATTGGCCCCGAGGATGCAAGGCGTCAAGCATTTATGATGCAATGCAGCGATCGTCGTGCGGGCAATATGAACACCATTGATAAAGGAGATGATCGTCGTCGGATCAGATCGACATAAACGCTGTACGGCGGACAACGTGCCATTCGGGCACGATTAAGATCGCGTGCGATACTGTCCCGATGTGATGCGGGGTGCAAATGATGCACGGTTCATCGCGCGAAACACTTGATTCGATGGCATGGAAATGCCAGCCATGCCGACGAAATTCCGAGCGCAACGAGCCAATACCTGAGGAGTCGATCGAATGAAGTTTTCTGCTGCGCTAATTCTTGGTACGTCGTTGCTCGCTATGTCGCCGGCCTCGGCGCAAAACGCGCCGGGCAGGACAGCCATGCCTGAGGCGCCCACCCCGGTCGCCGGTGCCACCATTTTTGACCCGCAGGGCGCCGTGATCGGGACGATCGAAATGGTGACGGCGGATGTCGTCGTGGTCAACACCGGCGCGCACACCGTCGGGTTGCCGCCGGCGGCGGTCGGATCGAACGAGAAGGGGCTGGTCGCGTCGACGACCAAGGCCGATCTCGATGCAGCGGCGGAAAAGGCGCAGGCCGACGCCGCGGCACAGCTCCAGGCCTTGCTGGTTGCCGGCACCGTGGTGAACAGCTCCGATGGTCAGCCGGTCGGCACGATCAAGCAGGCCGACGCCGAATTCGTGACGGTCACGACCTCGAAGGGTGTCGATGCCAAGCTGCCTGCCAACGCCTTTTCGCTCGGCGAAAGCGGCGGGCTCACGCTCGCGATGACCGCGGAGAATTTCAACGCGGCGGTCGCGGGGTCGGCGCCGGCGCCATAACCGGCGATTCAGTCCGAACGAACAAAGGCCGCCGGGGGGTAAATCCGGCGGTCTTTTTTGTCGCGGCACGGTTTTGACATCACCGCGCTCCACGGCTTACCGCTGCATCATCATATCGCAGGGGATTGCCATGCCGTATTCGCCGCCTTTTGCTGCCGACCCCGATCGTTACGATGGCCGGATGCCCTATCGCCGCTGTGGCCACAGCGGGCTCGATCTGCCGGCGATCAGCCTGGGCCTGTGGCAGAATTTCGGCGGGGCCGACGTGTTTGAAACCGGCCGCGCGATCCTGCGCCGGGCGTTCGATCGCGGCGTCACGCATATCGATCTCGCGAACAATTACGGCCCGCCTTACGGCTCGGCGGAGGAAAATTTCGGCCGCGTCCTCGCGACCGATCTGGCCCCGCACCGCGACGAACTCATCGTCTCGACCAAGGCGGGGTGGGATATGTGGCCCGGCCCCTACGGCGATGTCGGGGGCAGCCGCAAATATCTGATCGCGAGCTGTGACCAGAGCCTCAAGCGGATGGGGCTCGATTATGTTGACATTTTCTATTCGCACCGCGTCGATCCCAAGACCCCGCTCGAAGAGACGATGGGCGCGCTCGCGCACCTCCACCAGCAGGGCAAGGCGCTCTATATCGGCATTTCGAGCTATTCGCCCGAACTGACGCGCAAGGCCGCCGCGATTCTGAGCGAATACAAGGTGCCGTTGTTGATCCACCAGCCGAGCTATTCGATGCTCAACCGCTGGATCGAGGACGGCCTGCTCGATACGCTCGCCGATCTCGGCACCGGGTGCATCGCCTTTTCGCCGCTCGCGCAGGGGATGCTGACGAGCAAATATCTGAACGGCGTTCCTGCCGATGCCCGCGCCGCGAAAACGGGCGGCCGCTCGCTCGGCAAGCATATGTTGAACGACGACAATATCGCCCGCATCCGCGCGCTCAACGCGATCGCCGAGCGACGCGGCCAGAGCCTCGCGCAAATGGCGATCGCGTGGGTGCTGCGCGATTCGCGTGTCACCTCGGCGCTGGTCGGGGCGCGCACCGTGGCGCAGCTCGATGATTCGCTCGACGCGGTGAAGCGGCTCGATTTCAGCGCCGACGAACTCGCCGAGATCGATCGCTATGCGACCGAGGGCGACATCAACATCTGGGGCGTGTCCTCGACGCTTGGAGAAGCCGAGACCGCCTGACGTTCAGGAGTCGGCGATAGGAAGGCCGATGACGAACGCCGCGCCGCGATCGCTCGGCGCGAGCGCGATCGTGCCGCCGACCGCATCGAGCAGTGATCGTGCGATCGCCAGGCCAAGCCCGGTGCCGCCTTCGGCGCGGCGCGAGGTGAAGAAGGGCGTGAACAGCCGCTCGGCATCGGCGGGCGGAACGCCGGGGCCGTCATCGTCCACGCGTAGCAGTACGCGCGAGGCCGCGGCGCTCACGCTGATCGTCGCCCGCGTTGCGCCGGCCTGACGGCTGTTGTCGAGCAGCGTCACCAGCACCGCCTCAAGCGTCGCCGGTGCAGTGGCAATGACCGGCAACGATGGCGTGGCGTCGAGCGTCACCGTGAAGCCGGGGCGGATTGCGCTATCGGCCACGCGGGCCAGCAGCGCGGCGGGATCGTCGAGCCGCCCGCCGTCGCCGCGCGCCATATCGGCGCGCGCAAGGTCGAGCAGCCGCGAGACGAGGCTCGCCAGCCGCCGCGCATCGGCATCGGCATTGGCGAGGAAGCGCCGCCGCTCGTCTGCCGACATGGCCGCGTCGTGATCCTCGAGCAGTTCGATCGCACCGCGAATCCCCGCCAGCGGGGTTTTGAACTCATGGCTCATCGCGTGCGCGAAATCGCGCAGATAGCGCGAGCGGCGCTCGATCGCTTCGGCCATCGCGGCAAAGTCGCGATAGAGGCCCTGGATCTCGATCGCGGCGGTCGGCGGCGGATCGGGGACGCGCCCGCGCCCCATCGCCACCGACCGCGTGGCGACGCCCAGCGCCTCGATCGGCCGTGCAATCCCGCGCGAGAGCACGCCGCTGAGCACGATCAGCACGATCAGGATCGCGGCGATGCCGATCGCGATCTTGCCGCGATCCTCGTACATTCCCTTGAACAGCGCGCGCGCCGATCGCGACAGCAGCAGCACGCCCACGATCTTGCCGTCGACGACGATCGGGCGCGCGTGATGCACCCGGATCGCCGCCGCGCGCGACAGCCATTCGAACCGATAGACCGCGCGATAACCGGCGTTGCGCCGCAAGACGGTTTCGGGCTGCCCGGCGAGCGCCGCGCGGACTTCGGGAAGCATGGCGAGGCTGCCGCCGCTTCCGCCGACGACGATCCCGTTGCGATCGAGCAGCACGATCGCGGCCAGCGTCGTCTGCCGCGTATGACCGATGATCGGTGCGAGCTGCCTGCCGGCCGCGACGGCATCCGCACTCGGCGGCCCTGCGGGTAAGGGGGTGGGGCGCTCGTGCAGGATCGGCGTCGCATTGAGGTCGATCCGCGGCGGCTCGGGGGTCAGCGCATCGCGCGGCGGTACGGCAAGCGGCGGCGCGCCCGGCCAGAGCGCTTCGGCCGTGGCCGCCAACGCCGCGCCTTGCGCGACCAGTTCGGCCTCGGTCTGGCGGACCAGCGTATTCTCATAGACGCGCAGGAACACCGCGCCGACCCCGGGCAGCGCGGCGACAAGGAACAGGCTCGCAAACAGGATCGTGCGCAGGTGCAAGCGCGGCCAGCGGCGCTTGATCGCTTCCTTGGCGCCACGGATCGCGGTGCCGATCACCTCCCGCAGCACGCGCCGAGGCTATAGCCGATCCCGGCGCGCGTCTCGATCACGTCGCCGCCGCCCACGTCGGCGAATTTGGCACGCAGGTTGCGGATATGGCTGTCGATCGTGCGGTCGGTGATCGCAAAGCCGGGGCCGTGGAGCCGATCGATGATCGCGTCGCGGCTGAACACCTTGGCGGGCATCGAGGCGAGCGTGCGCAGGATCGAGAATTCGGTGACCGTCAGCGGCACCTCGCTGCCCGCCCAATGCGCGCGCCAGCCGTCGAGATCGAGGCGCAGCTTGCCCTGCTGGATCGCGCCGCCGTGATCGGCGGCGGGCGGGTGCGCGGCGGTGCGGCGCAGGATCGCCATCACGCGCGCCACCACCTCGCGCGGGCTGAACGGTTTGACGACATAATCGTCGGCGCCCAGTTCGATCCCCAACACGCGATCGATCTCGTCGTCGCGCGAGGACAGGAACAGGATCGGTACCTCGCCCTCGGCGCGCAGCCGGCGGCAAACCTCGAGCCCGTCCATTCGCGGCATATTGATGTCGAGGATCACCAGATCGGGCGCGTGCGCCGCCGCCATCGCCAGTGCCGCCTCGCCATCCCCCGCCTCGATCGCGGTCAGCCCCGCCTTGTCGAGCGCGAAGACCAGCAACTGGCGAATGTGCGGATCGTCGTCGGCGATCAAGATGGTGCGCGGCATGGGGCACAGGATCATTGTTCGGCCTCTCCGGTCAATCACCTCCGGAGAATGTATCGAAACAATCAAGCCGCGCCCGCGCCCGGCGGGCAGCGGTGCGGGAATTCAGGTGCAGATTCGGTGCAGGCCGCCCTCAATAGCCCTTGGCGAGCCCCGCCGGGCGCGTGCGGTCGTTGGCGCCGTGCCGTTCGCCTGTCTTGGGATCGACGAGGATCGCCTCATCGGCGCCCCAGGGCGCAGAATCGCGGAAGCTGTGGCCCATCGCCTCGAGCGCGGCGCGCGTGTCAGGGGTCAGATAATGCGGGTCGACCATCACCACATCGGGCAGCCATTGGTGGTGGAAGCGGGGGGCATCGACCGCCTGCTTCACGTTCATCCCGAAGTCGACGACGTTGATAATGCTCTGGAGCACGGTGGTGATGATCGTCGAGCCGCCGGGGCTTCCCGTCACCATGAATACCTTGCCGTCCTTGAGCAGGATCGTCGGCGTCATCGAACTGAGCGGGCGCTTGCCCGGCGCGACCGCGTTGGCCGCGCCCTGAACCAGCCCGAAGCCATTGGGCACCCCCGGCTTCGAGGTGAAATCGTCCATCTCGTTGTTGAGGAAGAAGCCGGTATCGCCGGCGATCTTGCCGACCCCGAACAGGTAATTGATCGTGTAGGTGACCGCGACCGCGTTGCCTTGCTTGTCGACCACCGAATAATGCGTCGTGTCCATGCCCTCGGCGGATGCGCCGACGCCGCCCTTGATCTCGCTGGAGGGCGTCGCGCGGTTGGGCAGGATGCTCGCGCGCAGCTTGGCGGCGTGCGCGTCGGAGATCAGTGTCTGGACTGGATTGGCGATGAACGCCGGGTCGCCAAGATCGGTGTTGCGATCGGCATAAGCGCGGCGTTCGGCCTCGATGATATGGTGTGTCGCCTCAACCGAGCCATAGCCCCATGTGGCGAGCGGATAGCCTTCGATCGTGCGCAGGATCTCGCACAATGTCGTGCCCCCCGAACTCGATGGCGGCGCCGAAACTACGGTGTAGCCGCGATAGGCGCATTGCACGGGCTGGTCCCAGCGGACGGTATATTTGGCAAAGTCCTCAGTGGTGAGCAGCCCGCCGCCCGCCGCGCTCGCCGCCGCCACCGTCTGCGCCAGCTTGCCGTGATAGAAAGCGTCGGTGCCGCCTTCGGCGATGCGGCGCAAGGTCGCGCCAAGCTGCGTCTGCACCAGCCGCTCGCCCGCGACGAACGGGCGGCCGTTGTTGAGGAAGATCGCCGCGACATTGGGCTCGGTGGCGAAGTCCCTGGTGCGGTTGTCGAGGATCTTCACATCGCCGGGCTGGAGCACATAGCCCTGTTCGGCGAGCGCGATCGACGGCGCGATCACCTCGGCCAGCGGCATCGTGCCATAGCGCGCGAGCGCCTCGTTGAGCCCCATCACCGTGCCCGGCGTCCCGACGCCGAGCCAGGTGCCGGTGCTGCGCCCCGCGACGACATTGCCGTTCGCATCCTGAAATACCGTCGCGGTCGCTTTGAGCGGGGCCTTCTCGCGGAAATCGAGGAACAGGTTTTCGCCCGACGCGAGATGGACCGTCATGAATCCGCCGCCGCCGATATTGCCGCAGCACGGGTGGACGACGGCGAGCGCATAGCCCACCGCGACCGCGGCATCGATCGCATTGCCGCCGCGCTTGAGGATGTCGACGCCAACCTCGGTCGCATAATGCTGCGCCGAGACGACCATCGCGTGCGGCGCGACGACCGGCGTGCTCGCGCGCCAGTCGATCGGCGCGGCGCTTGCCGTATCGAGCGCGCGCGCGGAAATCTGGTGCGATGCAGGCGGCGGGCTGCTCTGGGTCGCGCAGCCCGCCAGCAGGGCGAGCGGCGCCAGCACCAGCGGCGTCAGGAAGGTGCCGGCGTGCCGCATATCATCCTCGCTCAATAGGTTACCGAGAGCCGTCCGTAGAGGAAGCGCCCGTTGAAGCCAAATGGCGAGAAGCTCGAATAGGGCAGGTAATAGCCCGAGGTGCCGAACGCGCCGCCGATCGGCACATGATCGGGATAGACGTCGAACACATTGTCCGCGCCCACCGCGATCTCGATGCCCTTCATCAACGCAACGCGGGCCTCGATATCGGTCACCCATTTCGCGCCCAGCGTGTAATCGGCGGGGGCGTCGCCGGGGCCGACGGCAAGATCGTTCGAGCCACCGGGGCTCAGTACCTTGCCGTAGCGGTTGGTCCGGAGCGTAAGCCCGACCGGCTTGAGGCTCCAATCCGCCGACAGGTTGATCTTGTCGCGCGGCTGGCCGTGCGTGAGGCGCAGCGATTCGGTGCGCCCGAACAGGATCAGCCCCGGCAGCGACGGCAGCGAGGTGCGATCGGTGATCTTGGTCTTGTTGTAATTGTAGCCCGCGGTCAGGAGCAGCGTGCCGAACCCGGTATCGGGCACACGATAGCTGCCGACGATGTCGAGGCCCTGTGTGCGCGTGTCGACGCCGTTGACGAAGAACCGGGCCGAGGTGACGTTGTTGATCCCCGCATTCTGCAAAATCGTGACGACCGCCGCGCCTTGCAAATTCTCGGTCAACGTCACGCGGTCGCGCACCTTGATGTTGTAATAATCGGCGGTCAGGCTGAACCCCGAGAACGGATTGAGCGCGATGCCACCACCGAAATTGGTCGATTTCTCGGCCTTGAGCGGCTTCGATCCCAACGCGACCGACACCGGATTGGAGACCGGGAAGGTACCGACCTCGATCAGCGTACCCGCAACGTTGTTGGTCGAGGTGGTCGCGAAGAACTGCTGCGCGAGGCTCGGCGCACGGAAGCCGGTCGAGGTCGATCCGCGCAGCGCCACGCCCGGCACGATCTCGAACCGTGCCGCGATCTTGCCGTTCAGCGTATCGCCGAAATCGGAATAATGTTCGTAACGGCCCGCGATCTGGAACGAGAGCGCGTCGCTGACGTCGCCATCGAGTTCGACATAGCCGGCGAAGCTGTCACGCGAGACGTCGACCGCGTTGTTGGGGCGGAAGCCGGGGAACACCTGCGATCCGCCGGGGGCGCCATTGGCGCTGTACGGGCCGTTGATATAGCTCGATTCCTCGCCCGCGCGGATCTTGTAATTCTCGTTGCGATATTCACCGCCGACCGCGATGCCGAGGCTGCGCATGAAGCTGACGTCGAACGGGTGGCTGAGGTCGAGATTGACCACGGTCTGGCCCGCTGCCAACCCGCCGGCATCGAAGGTCCGCTGGATATTCGGCGCGCCGAGCGAGGTGTTGAAGCTGTTGGCGACACCGTAATTGAGTTCGTTCGAGCCGTAGACCACCGAGAGATCGGCGTTCCAGCCGGCCCCGATATCGCCCTTGATCCCGACCGCGCCCGAGACATCCTCGATCTCGCTGGTGATGAAGGGCAGGAAGCCGTCGGCATAATAAGGTACGAAATCGACCAGCGAGGCGGCATAGTCGCGGTTGCGGCTGTCGTTGCTGCGGCGGTAGAAACCCGCCGCATCGGCGTCGCGGATGCCGTAGCTGCCGAACGCGTAAAGCTCGAACGACGCGCCGATATCGTGCCCGGCGTTGACGAAGAAATTATAATCGGTCGCCTTGCCGTCGCCGAACCGGTGGTTGTAGCGATCGATCGTCAGTTCGCGCGGATCGCCCACGTCATTATACTGGCGGCGCGGATCGGCGCCCGAGCGGTTGGTCGGGTCGCGATCGCGGAACTGACCCGAAAAGACGAAATAGCCGCCATGGATCGGCAGGCCGATGCTGGTCGCGAGCGTCAGCGTGTCGCCGTCGTGGCGTTCGCGGTCCTTGCCGGTGGTTTGCAGCTCGAGGAAATCGCCCGAGGGGGATGAGCCCGCGGTCGCGACGACGGGCAGGCCGCCCGCGCCGGTGACGACGCCGGTGACGTCGTCGACGCCCTTCATGCTCGTGCGGTACTGGCCGTAGGTCACCGAACCGCGCACGCCGGGGCGCTTCGACAATTCGATGTTGATGACGCCGGCGATCGCGTCCGACCCATAGAGCGACGAGGCGCCGTCGCGCAGCACTTCGATCCGGTCGATCGCGATCGGCGGAATCTCGTTGAGATCGACCGCCGACGAACCCCGGCCGACCGAACCGTTGAGGTTGAGCAGCGCCGAGACGTGGCGGCGCTTGCCGTTGACCGTCACCAGCGTCTGATCGGGGGCGAGCCCGCGCAGCGTGGCGGGGCGCATCGAATCGGTGCCGTCGGTCAGCGACGGCTGGGGGAAGTTGAACGAGGGGACGAGCTGGTTGAGAACCTTGTTGGTCTCGGAATAGCCGCTGCTCTGAAGCTGCTCGCCGCCGATCACATCGACCGGTACCGGGCTGTCGGCGACGGTGCGATCGCGCACCCGGCTGCCGGTGACGATGATGGCCTGTGCGGGATCATACGCACCGCTGTCGGTCGCGGAGGGCTGGTCCCCAACCGTCTGACTCCAGGCTGGCGTCGCAACGGCGGCGGTGCTGCAGGCGAGCGCGATAAGCAAGGTCGGGCGCATGACATTCTCCCTGTTCAACCTGGATCGATACCGGATTGTTCGGGGAGAATGTCTCGCACCCGTCGCTTTATTGCAACGCAGCGTAGCTTTATGGCTCTAAAGGCGTTTCATTTATGCAACACTGCTGCGTCGCGGTGGTCCTTTACAGGCTGAAATTGAGCGACACGCGCGCCGATACGGCGGCATGGCCGAGTTGCTGTTCGGCCCCGGCCTCGCCGGTGATGCTGAACCGGTCCGAACCGCCGCCCGCGCGCAGCCGGCCCACCCAGCCGCTCTTGCGCTTGTCGGCTTGCAGCGTGAACGGGTCGCCATCTTCGAAATGCGCGATCGTATCGCCCATCGTGCCGCCGACGATCTCGCGCCGGCCGCCTTCGAGTTCGACGCGGAACCAGCCGTCGCCCGGATCGGCCTTGCCCAGATTGTAGCCGAGCGCGAGCAGCCCCGATGCGGTGGCTTCGTCGCTGGTGCGTTTGGCGACGATCAGGTTGAACGCAGGGCCGCCGCCCTGATCGGTATGGCCATCCTCGCTGAGCTTGTAATAATCGACTTGCGCGGTTGGGCGGACGTAGAGCCGCTTGCCGAGCGGAAGCTCGTACGAGGCGCGTCCGATCGCCGAGACCAACGTGCCGCCCCAATTGGACGAGGCGACGCGGCTGAACTCTGCCGCATCGAACCGGCGCTGACCGTCGAGCTCGACCTTGGCGATGCCACCGCGCGCGGCGAGTGTAAACCCGCCCCAGCGCCCGCGCCAATGCGCCGCGATCTCATATTGCTCGGTCGAGACTTCGTTGTCGGTCGAGCCGTCGTTGTCATGGCCCAGCGCGGCGCCGATCGTGATGCCTGCGAAGCCTGCACCGCCCAGCGCGCGCTCGGCGCCCGCGGTCGCGCCCCAGCCGCCGATATCGTAGGCGGCGGTATCGCCGAGATTCTTCGAGGTGCCCCAGGCGATCTGCTGGACCCAGAAGTTCCAGCCGCCGCGTTCGACCATCGGCTGGTAATCGCCGAGGAAGCGCGAGGCGGCGCGCGAGGCCTGCGTCACCGATTCGAACACGCCGCCGGCATGATCGGGCAGGAAGCTGCGATAGCGCGCGCGCAGCGTATCGCCGTCGCCGATCGCCAGGATCGTGCCCGCGATATCCTTGTCCTTGTCGAGCACCGCGAATACGGCGTCATAGACGCTCGCGTCGGACCGGTTGAAGCCGAGTTCGGTCGCGGTCTTGCGATCGATCGACAGCGTGACGGTGCCCGCGGCGGCGTCGCTGGAAAGCTCGCTCTTGAACAGGAACGGCAGCTCGGCGTTGGCGCTCGACACATTGTCGCCGCCGGTCAGCGTGCCCGCCTGGACGATGACATGATCGCCGACCGAGCCCGAAACGCTGGTGAGGTGGACGCGCACGGTCGATCCTTCGGCGAAATTGGCGGCGCCGGCGACCTGGTAGAGCGTGTTGGTGTCGTTCTCGCTGTCGATCGTGACGCCGAGCACGCCCTTGGCGCCGACATCGAGCGACGCCAGCGCGACGTTGCCGGTATTGGTCGGATCGAACGTGCCGCCGATCGTGGCCGCGACGCCCGCGCTGTTGCTCAGCTTGCCGCTGAACATCGTGCCGTCGCCCATCGTCAGAATGTCGGCGCCGCCGCCGAAATCGACATCGGCGGCAAGCCGCGACGTGCCGGTGAGGCTCAGCGTGTCGGCGCCCGCGCCGAAGGTGACGCTGCCCGATTGCTGGGCGTCGCCCGACAGCGCGAGCCGGTTGGTGCCCGCACCGAAATCGACCGCGCCTGCAACACTGCCGGCGGCAATGTCGAACACGTCATCGCCCGATCCGAAGCGGACATCGCCGTTGATTGCGGGGGCGGCGCCCGATTCGACTGCAAGCTGCCTGATCGTCGCGCCGGTGTTGTTTGCCGACAGGTCGATCGCGATCGCCTGCGCGGTGGCATCCGAGGTCGAGGCACCGATCGCGCCCGAATTCTCGATCAGCGCCAGGTTGCCCGCACCGTCGTGGATCGCGGTTGCCGCGCCCTTGCCGCTGGTCGAGGCGGTGATCGTGCCGCTGTTGGAAAGCGTCGTGACGGTCGAGCCCGCAGCGATATCGATCGCACGCGTCACATGGCCTTCGCCGCTGCCGCCCTTGGCGCCGATCGCGCCGGCCACGCTGATGTCGGGCGCAGAGGTGCCCGCGCCGATCCGAAGCGCGGTGGCGCTCGCCTGGCCTTGCGCGGCGATCGTGCCGCCGACGGTGATGCCGCCGGCGAGATCGACCGCATGGCCCGTGCCGCCGATCGAGACCGCGACTGCATCGACATCGGCATAGACGCCGTTCGCCGCGATCCCGCCGTCGATGACGAGGCCGTGCCCGCCGCTATTGCCCGCGACCGCGCCGAGCGCGATGTCGCGCGTGTCCGAACCGATCTCGACCGCCGGCGCGCTGCCATAGGACGCGATCGCGGCGGTACCTTCCTTGTCGTCGTCGACGCCGTCCTTGTCTTCGTCCTTGTCGTCCTTGTCATTATCCGCCGGGGGCCGGGCGAAGATCAGCCCGCCATCGATATTGCCCGCGATGCGTACCGCGGGGCCGCCCTGAAGCAGATCGTCGGCGTCGAGCTTGCTGGTGTCGGCAGGCGCCGTCGTGCTGCGATAGCCGGTGACCGCGACCGCCCCCTGAAACACCGCCGCGCCGCCGATATCGCCGTCGAGCGCGACCCCGACCGAATCCTTGCCCTGCACCTGCACGCTGCCGTTGATGGTGACATCGCCGCTGACGTCGCCGAGGCCGATGCCGACCGAATTGTCGCCGGTAACGGTCACCTTGCCGTCGTTCTTGAGCGAGCCGGTGAGCGGTCCCCGGGCGACGATCCCGCCCGAATTGTTGCCTTCGACCGTGATCTCGCCCGCATTGGCGATCGCGCCGGTGAACGCGCCGTCGGTGAGGATGCCGAAGCGGTTGTTGCCCTTGGCGAACGGGCCGTCGAGATCGCCATCCTTGTCGTCGTCGGTTGCGGTGTAATCCTCGTCGACGATGATCTTGCCGCTGTTGGTGATCGTGCCGCTGCCGGTGGTGGTCGCGCGAATGCCGACCGCGCTGTTGGCGTCGCTGATCTGGATCGTGCCCGCATTCTTGACGTTGTTGGCGCTGTCGAGCGTCACCGCGGTACCGCCGGTGGGGACGACCGATCCCTTGTCGGTGATTTCGATATCGTCGGGAGCGCCGCTATTGGCGGTCGAGGTCGCGATCGGCGTCGTGACCTTGGTCTCGATCTTGGTCTGGGCGGCCGCCGGGAACGCCGCCAGCAGGGCCACGGATGTCAGGCTGGTGGTGCACAAAAGAATACGCATATCGCTCCTCTGAACCTTGTGGTTTCGAGAAGCGTGACGAACCGGCGGCGCCGATCCCGTAAAAACTCTTAGAATCCGAGTTCCAGCCCGAGACGAACCGTGCGTGGCCTGAGCGGGGTGATGTAATCGCCGCGGCCGATCAGGAACGGGCTGCCGAGCGCGAAGCGATTGCCGCGCGTGTCGAACAGATTGGTGATTCCGAGCGAGACCGCATGGTTCGCGCCCCCGAGGCGCATCTCGATCCCGGTATCGAGCAGATCGCCCTGCGGTTGATCGAGCCGCGGGCCGATCCCCAGCCGCGATTTGCCGACATAGCGTGCATAACCGCTCACTCGGAGCAGCAGCCCGTTGCCGATCTCGGCGCCGTAATCCGCGCCGATCCGCGCGCTGACCCCGGCGATGTTGGGCAGCGAATCGGCGATTCGCGAGGCCGCGGTGGCCGAATCGAGCGCAATGCCGTTGAGCGGGCGCATGAACGCAGCGATCAGTTCGGGTGCGGGGGCGGTGACCTTGCTGTCGTTGAGATAGACCGAGGCGTCGAGCTTGAGCGCGGGCACCACGCGCCAGGTCGCGTTGATCCCGGCCGAATGGATGCGCCCGTCGCCGATATTGGCGGTGGTGGGAAAGCCGATGCCGTCGATCAGATCGGCCTGAATGTCGTGCCAGCGTGTCGCCGCGAGCGAGGCGCCGATCTCGATATCGCCGTCGGCCGCGCCGCCATAGCGGATGCCGATCTCGGCGGTGCCGATCCGATCGCCGCGGAAACGCTGGATGAAATCGCTGGCGATCGATAGCCCGCCGGGCCGGTATCCCTCCTCATAGCGCGCATAGACCATGACATCGTCGACGGGCGTGTAGCGCAGCGACACCGACGGCAGCGCGCGCCATTCGCCCCGGCTCGCGCGCGCCTCGGCATCGAAGCGGAAGGCATAGAGTGCCGACACGTCCTCGGCGGTGCCCGACAGCCACGAATAAGTCACCCGGCCGCCCGCGCTGATCGCCAGCCGGGGCAGGGGCACGATCGTCGCCTCGCCGAACAGCGTGCCTTCGTCGACGCGGTTGCGTACCCCCGTGGCCGGCGCGAGCATCGCCATCGTGCCGATCTCACGCGTCAATCGGGTGCTGTTGTGGAGCAGGCTGACGCCGACCAGCCAGCCGCTGCCGTCGGCGCCGCGCTGCGATGCCCGCGTCTCGGAGGTGATCATGCGGATCTTGCTGGTCTGCGAAAAGGCACGCGGCGTGTTGCCGGTGGTCGCGTCGAAGGTTTCGGTCACATATTGATCCGACAAGCTCGTCGCCGAGACCAGCCGCACGTCGCCGATCATCCCGCGCACGGTGACATCGCCGAGCAGATAATCGTTGCGGAACGGCTGCGCGACGGCGCTGGCGCGGCTCAATCCGTCGCCGGCGCGATCGGCATATTGGGCGTCGTCGCCCTTGATGCTCTGGAACGTGCCCGACAGATCGATCGTCCAGTCGGGCGATACCGCGACGCGCACCGCGCCGCGCGCACCCAGCGTGCGGACGCGGTTGACGTCGTTCTTGTCGCGCTGCCGATCGTCGATATAGCCGCCGTCCACGCCGCCATAGAGGAGCCCGCGAAACGCGGCGCTGCCTTGCACGATCGGGACGTTGAGCACGGTGCCCGCCTCGCCGCCGGGGCTGCCGTGCTGGGTGATTTGCCCAGCCGCCCACGCGCCGCCGCCGGCGTCGTACAGATCGGGGGGCATCGGCTCGATGCGGATGATCCCGCCCAGCGATCCTGCGCCGTAAAGCGTGCCTTGCGGGCCTTCGAGCACTTCGACCGAGGCGACGTCGTAAAGCTTCAGATTGGGATCGGGTGCGCTGTAGGTCAGCCGCGCATTGCCCCAATATTGGCCGACGGTCGATTGGGTCGGGCCGGTGAAGCTCGAATCGGCGACGCCGCGGATGAACAGCTTGTTGCGCCCCGGGCCGAGATGCGTCGAGGTCAGGCTCGCGACGCGATTGGCGATGCTGTCGGTGCCCAGCCCGGCCTCGGCGAGCGAAAAGACCGCGCCGTCGATCACACTCGCGGTGCCGGGGAATTGCGCGAGCGGGGTATCGCGCTTGCTGGCGGTGACGACGATCTCTTCGGGCGGCGGCGGCTCGGCGGGCGCCGCCCGCGGCACGATGGCCGGCGCACGGCGGGTGATGGCGACCCGTTCGATCAGGAAGGTATCGGCGGCGATGCGCCGCGCCCGCGCACCGGTATCGGCGAGCAGCACCGCCAGCGCCTCGGCGGCGCTCAGATCGCCCTTGACGGGGTGGACACGGAGAGGCGCGAGGCTGGGGTCGCGCAGCCCGATGCTGGTGCCGGTCTGCCTGCCGATCGCGATGATCGCCCGATCGAGCCGGACCTCATCGACCGCCACAGGCGCGCGCTGCGCCGCCTCGGCCGGGGCGGCGAGGGCGGCCCCTATCAGGGCGATCGATAGACTAAGGGTACGCACGGTTCGGGCTGGTCAGCATCCAGCCTTCGCCTTTAGCCTCCGGCACGACCCCGAGCAACGGCGCGATCCGGGTCAGCGTCGCCTCCGCCTTGCCGTCGCCGAGCGCGAGCGTGCCGGTGAAGCGCTGCGCCGCGATCGCCGGCGCGACATCGATCGGCCGCCCGAGGCTGCGCGAGAGATCGGCGGCCACGGTCGCCAGCGCGGCACCCGCATAGACGAGCGTGCCGGTGCGCCAGCCGCCGATATCGCCGGGCGTCATCCGGCCGAGCGTGACGCCGTCGGGCTCGATCAGCAGCGTCGCGCCCGCGTCGAGCGCGAGCTTGTCGAGATCGGGGTTGTAGATCACCTTGCCCTCGGCGACCTGGACGCGCGTCGTCTGGGCCGTGCGCATCACATCGAATGCCGTCCCCGCATCGACCAGCTTGTCGCCGCCGACCATGACGACGAACGGGTCCGAATCATCGTGGCGCACATGGAACATCGCTTCGCCGTGCTCGAGGCTCGCGAAGCGCGGCGCGGCCTTGTCGAGCACGATTCGGGTATCGCCGTTGAGCTCGATCCGCGATCCGTCGGCGAGATCGATCGTGCGGCGCGCGCCGGGTTCGGTGGCCACGGTATAGGGCTGGCTCGGATCGAGCGCGGTCATGTTGAGCCCCAGCGTCACCGCCAGCGCCGCCGCGACCGCACCGCCCGCGCCCAGCCACAGGAACCGGCGGCGGCTCGGCCCCGGCGTGTCGACGGGGGCGGCAAGCGGCGCCGGGGGAACGTCGAACAGCGCGTCGGTGGCCGCATGCTCGTCGGCCACCGCGTCATAAGCGGCGGCGTGCGCGGGATCGGCGGCGAGCCAATCGGTGAAGCCGTCCCAATCGTCGGCATTGGCGCCGAAAGCGGGATCGGCGACGCGAATCGCCCACAGGCGTGCGGTGTCGCGAAGCAGGTCCGAGGGTGCGCTCATGGCCATATCCCCGACACGACGGAACCGGATGCGTCAATCCGCATCGAATTGTTCCCGAAGCGCGGCGAGCGCGCGATAGGCCTTTTGCAGATCCTTCTCGATCGTGCTCAGGCTGACCCCCAGATCGCGGGCGATCTCGGCCTGGCCGGCGCCATCGATTCGATAGCGGCGAAAGACGGTGTCGGCGCGTTCGCCAAGCCCTGCCAGCACAGCGTCGGCTTGCCGCAGCCGTTCGCGCGCCAGCAGCACGCGTTCGCCGCTGGGGGGCGGGGCAGGGGCACCGTCGCTCTCCTGCCAGTCCTGTTCGCGGCGCGCGCGCGCCTGATCGGCACGATGGCGATCGCGCATCAGGTTTTCGGCGGCGCGGAACAGATAGGACAGGGGCTGCGCGACCGGCCTCGCGGGCTGGCCTGCGATCTTCTGCCAGAGCTCGTGGAACACGTCCTCGGCATTGTCGCCCGCACCGCGCGCCGCGAGGAACCGGACCAGACGGGCACGGTTTTCGAGGAGGATGGCTTCGAGGCCGGTGGTCGGGCCAGCGGTCATCGCGTCAGCCGCCTTCGTGCAAAATCTGGAGGCCCGACCGGGAATCGAACCCGGGTGCAAGGATTTGCAGTCCTCTGCGTCACCACTCCGCCATCGGGCCAGAGCGGGGCCAGATGCGGCGGGGCGACGCGCATGTCAACCTGGGTTGGTGAAAATGGCGCGACGTTCTTGGCGTCCTGCGGCCCGCACGATACAAGCCGCTCGAACCAATAAGTGTATTGCATGACTAAAACAGTTGTGCGACAGGGATGCGATCATGATTCAGCAAGCGACCGATACGACCGATTTCACCGCCATGCGCGAGGCGATGGTGGCCTGCCAGTTGCGCACCAACGCGGTGGATGATCCGCGGATCGTGGCGGTGATGCTGCGGGTGCCGCGCGAGGCGTATCTGCCCGAGGACGTCGCCCGGATCGCCTATCGCGATACGGCGGTGCCGCTGGGGCGCAACCGCGCCGCCAACGCGCCGCTCGCGACCGCGCGGCTGCTGACCGCCGCGACCATCACCCCCACCGATTCGGTGCTGCTGATCGGCGCGGCCGGTGGTTATACCGCGGCGGTGCTCGCCGAACTCGCCGCGACGGTGACCGCGGTCGAGTCCGACCCCGACCTCGCGACGGCCGCGCGCGCCGCTCTGGGCGGCAATGCCCGCGTGACGGTGGTCGAAGGGCCGCTCGAGGCGGGCGCCCCCGATGGCGCGCCCTATGACGTGATGATCGTCGACGGCGCGGTCGAGCATTTGCCCGACGCGCTGGTCGCGCAGGTCAAGACCGGCGGCACGGTTGCCTCGGGTGTGGTCGATAATGGCGTGTTCCGGCTGGCGGCGGGGACGCGTAGCGAGGGCGGGTTCGCGTTGCGCGATTTTGCCGATACCGATTGTGTTGCATTGCCGGGGTTTGCACGACCAAAAAGCTTCCAATTCTGACGGTGGGGATGCCCTTGACGCTTCGACCTGTCCTGCTCGCCGGCGTCGCGCTGGCCCTGATCGCAAGCCCGGCGTCGGCCGAAACGCTGCGAGAAGCGTTGCTCAAGGCCTATCAGACCAACCCCACGCTCAATGCCGAGCGCGCCAGCCAGCGCGCCAATGACGAGAATGTGCCGATCGCGCGTTCGCGGGGAATGCCGCAACTCAATGTCAACGGCGGCTATTCCGAAAGCGTGCTGTCGGCGACCAACAATTTCGTCTCGCCGCCGCGCTCGGTGAATGCGCAGGCGCAGGCGTCGCTGCCGATCTTCAGCGGCGGCGCGGTGCGCAATGCGGTTGCCGCGGCCAAGACCCGCGTCGAGGCCGGGCGCGCGGGCCTGCGCGGGACCGAGGCCGATCTCTTCTCGGCCGTCGTCGCCGCCTATATGGATGTGATCCGCGACGAGGCGATCGTGTCGCTCAACCAGCAGAATGTCCGCGTGCTCGACGTCAATCTGCAGGCGACGCAGGATCGGTTTCAGGTCGGCGATCTCACGCGCACCGATGTCGCCCAGTCCGAGGCGCGCCTGGCGCTGGCGCGCAGCGACCTCCAGAGCGCCGAGGCCAATCTGATCGGCAGCCGCGAGAATTACATCCGTCTGGTGGGCACGCCGCCGGGCGACCTCGAGCCGCCGCCCGCACTGACCGGCCTGCCCGGCGCCCCCGAGGCGGCGGTCGATGTCGCGCTCGAGAACAATCCGACGCTGATCGCGGCGCGCAAGGCCAGCCGCGCCGCCGATTACGATATCGGCACCGCGCGGGCGGGGCGTCTGCCGACGATCAGCGTCGGGGCGACCACCAATTATTACAATTATCTCGGCTCGCTGCGCGCGGGCGACAGCGCGGGGACCGTCCAGCAATCGGGCACGTCGGCGGATGCCGGGGTATCGATCTCGATCCCGCTGTTCCAGGGCGGCCGCCCTGCCGCCGAGGTGCGTCAGGCGCAGGCGCGGCGTAGCCAGGCGATCGAACAGGCGCTCGATGCCGAACGCAGCGTCGTCTCGCAGACGCGCTCGGCCTATGCGATCTGGCAATCGGCGCAGCAGGTGATCCAGTCGTCCGAAAAAGCGGTGAGCGCGAACCGGCTGTCGCTCGAAGGCGTGCGCGCCGAAAACAGCGTCGGCAACCGCACGATTCTCGATATCCTCAATGCCGAGCAGGAATTGCTCAATGCGCAGGTCACGCTCGTCACCGCGCGGCGCGACGCCTATGTCGCGGGCTTCGCGTTGATCGCCGCGATGGGCAAGGCCGAGGCGCGCGATCTCGGGCTCGACGGCGGCGTGCTCTACGATCCGGTCACGAATTACGAGCGCGTCCACGATCGGATCTGGGATTGGGATAGCGATCCCGCGCCGCGGGCGGTGGGCACCAGCACCGCCGAAACGCCGGCGCAGGGGGCCGAGGTGCATCAGGCGCTCGATCCGATCCTCGACACGCCGGTTGACAGAAGCCTTGCGAATCCCGCAGGTGACACGCTTTCCGATCGTCCATGAGGGCGGTCCCATGCGCGTGGGGTTGAGGATGGGGGACGTGAGCGCTGAACCGTCGATGGAAGACATTCTGTCTTCGATCAAACGCATCATCGCCGAAGAAGGCGATGTGACCGCGTCCGCCAAGGCGCGCCGCGCGACGCGTGGCACGGCCAAGCACGCGCCAGCCGCCGCCGATGAGCACGATCACGATCAGGATGAGGCGCACGAGGAAGTGCTCGAGCTGAGCGATCCGGTGCCGACTCCCAAACCCGATTCGCGGCTCGCCTCGCAGGGGCGCCGCGAACAGATCCTGTCCGAACAGGCGGCACAGGCCAGCCGCGGCGCGCTCGCCTCGCTCTCGAAGCTGATCGTCAAGCCCGAGGTCGCGGGCAGCGATACGCTCCAGGCGATGGTCGAGGACATGCTGCGCCCGATGCTGCGCGATTGGCTCGATGCCAATCTGCCCGAGCTGGTCGAGAAGATGGTGGCGCGCGAGATCACGCGGATCACGGGCCAAGAGTAAATCGTCCCCGCAGGCTTGGCGAAATACGCCTCGCCCCGCTAAGGGCGCTGGCATGACCGAGCTCGCAAAAACCTTCGACCCCGCTTCAATCGAACAGCGCTGGTACGCGCACTGGGAGGCGCACGGGCTGTTCCATCCCGAGCGCCCCGGCGCCGAGCCGTGGACGATCGTCAACCCGCCGCCCAACGTCACCGGCAGCCTCCATATCGGTCATGCGCTCGACAATACCTTGCAGGACATCCTCGTCCGCCACGCGCGGCTCAAGGGCAAGGACGCGCTGTGGGTGGTCGGCACCGATCATGCGGGCATCGCGACGCAGATGGTGGTCGAGCGCCAGATGGCCGCCGCGCAGGATAAGCGCACCAACTACACCCGCGAGCAATTCGTCGAGAAAGTGTGGGAATGGAAGGCCGAGAGCGGCGGCCAGATCACGCAGCAATTGCGGCGGCTGGGCTGCTCGATGGATTGGGCCAACGAACGCTTCACGATGGATCCGGGCTTCTCGAAGGCCGTGCTCAAGGTCTTCGTCGATCTTCACAAGCAAGGGCTGCTCTACCGCGACAAACGGCTGGTGAATTGGGACCCCGGCCTCGGCACCGCGATCAGCGATCTCGAGGTCGAGACGCGCGAAGTGCAGGGCAGCTTCTGGCACCTCAAATATCCGCTGGCGGACGGCTCTGGCTTCATCCACGTCGCCACCACGCGGCCCGAGACGATGCTCGCCGACATGGCGGTCGCGGTGCATCCCACCGATGAACGCTACACCGCCTTGATCGGGAAGATGGTGCGCCTGCCGATCACCGGCCGCGAGATCCCGATCGTCGCCGACGAACACGCCGATCCCGAACTCGGTTCGGGCGCGGTGAAGATCACGCCGGGGCACGATTTCAACGACTTCGAGGTCGGGAAACGCGCCGGGTTCAAGCCCGCCGACATGCTCAACATGCTCGATGCCACGGCCAAGATCGCGCAAACCGCGGACGGCCTGATCCCCGCCGATCTGATCGGCCTCGAGCGGTTCGAGGCGCGCAAACGCGTCGTGGCGCTGCTCGAGGAGGGCGGTCTGCTCGAACGCGTCGAGGATCGCGTCATCCAGACGCCTTATGGCGATCGTTCGGGCGTGGTGATCGAGCCGTGGCTGACCGACCAATGGTATGTCGACGCCGCGACGCTGGCCCAGCCCGCGATCGAGGCGGTGCGCTCGGGGGCGATCAAGATCGTTCCCAGGACGTGGGAAAAGACCTTCTTCAACTGGATGGAAAACATCCAGCCGTGGTGCGTCTCGCGGCAACTCTGGTGGGGGCACCGGATTCCGGCCTGGTATGCCGACGACGGCCGCATCATCGTCGCCGAAACCGAGGAGGAGGCGCAGCGTCAGGCGGGCGAGGGCGTTGCCCTGCGTCGCGACGAGGATGTCCTCGACACGTGGTTTTCCTCGGCGCTGTGGCCGTTTGCGACGATGGGCTGGCCCGACGAATCCCCCTCCCGCTCGCGGGAGGGGCTAGGGGAGAGCCTGTCCGCAGCCGCCGACACCTCCGCCTCGACAAGCCCTCCCCCGACCCCTCCCGCAAGCGGGAGGGGCGTCAGCCTCGCCGGCCGCTACCCCAACGATATCCTCATTTCCGGCTTCGATATCCTGTTCTTCTGGGACGCGCGGATGATGATGCAGGGCTTGCACTTCATGGGCGATGTGCCCTTCAAGACTTTGTATCTCCACGGACTTGTCCGCGCGTCGGACGGGCAGAAAATGTCCAAATCGAAGGGCAATACGGTCGATCCGCTCGGGCTGATCGACCAGTACGGCGCCGATGCGCTGCGCTTCTTCATGGCGGCGATGGAAAGCCAGGGCCGCGACATCAAGATGGATGAGAGCCGCGTCGCGGGCTATCGCAACTTCGCGACCAAGCTGTGGAACGCGACGCGTTTCTGCCAGGCCAACGGTATCGCCGCGAGCGCCACGCGCGATGCGCCGCCCGCCACCCTCGCGGTCAACAAATGGATCATCGCCGAGACGGTCGAGACCGTGCAGGCGGTCGATCTCGCGCTTGCCGATCTGCGCTTCGATGGCGCCGCGAACGCGCTCTATCACTTCGTCTGGAACCGTTTCTGCGACTGGTATCTGGAACTGATCAAGCCGCTGCTCGGCACCGCCGACGGTCCCGCAACCGGCGCCGAGGCGGACGAAACCCGCGCCGTGGCCGGCTGGGTGCTCGATCAGATCCTGGTGCTGCTCCACCCATTCATGCCCTTCATCACCGAGGAATTGTGGCACGCCGGCGGCGCGCGCGCGTCCGAACTGATCGTCGCGGCGTGGCCGAATGCCGACGCGCAGGCGCTTGATGCCGAGGCGGTGAAGGAAATCGACTGGCTGATCCGGCTGGTCTCCGATCTGCGTACCGCGCGGACCGAGCTCAATGTGTCCCCCGGTGCGCGGATGCCGCTCCATGTCCGCGACGCCTCGGCGCAGACCGTCGAACGCCTCACGCGTCAGACCGCCGCCCTGGCGCGCCTCGCGCGCGTGGACGTTGCCGACGGTGACGCAGCGGCCGGTGGCGCCGCGCAGGTGGTGGTCGACGAAGCGACCTTCGTCCTGCCGCTGGCAGGCGTGATCGACCTCGACGCCGAACGCGCGCGGCTCGCCAAGGGGATCGCGGCGGCCGAGAAAGAACGCGACGCGCTCGCCGGACGGCTCGGTAATCCAAGCTTCGTCGAACGCGCCAAGCCCGAAGCCGTCGAAAAGGCCCGCGCCGACCACGCCGACAAGGCCGCCGAGGCCGACCGCCTGCACGCCGCGCTCGCCCGGCTCGGCTAACCCGCCGTCACCCCAGCGTAGGCTGGGGTCTATCGCTGTCTCGATGACGACCGACGGCGGAGCAAATCGCCACAGACATGGACCCCAGCCTACGCGGGGGTGACGGATTCTTCCGCCGGCACGATCACCTCGATCACGCCCGCCGCGATCCGCGCGGTCACCGGCGTTTTTGCCAGTACCTCGCCGTCGATCGAGATCGGCAGCCGGGGCGTGGTGGAAACGCGCAAGGCCGTACCGGTGAAGCTCACCGTGTCGTCATGGCGCGCCGGGAGGCGCAGTGCGCTTGCGATCCAGTTCTTGAGCAGGCGGCGTTTGAACGATCCGGTCACCGCCTGGACGATGATCTCGCCCGAATCGACGCGGGCGTCGTCGACGATCTCGGTACCGCCGTGGAAGCCGCCGTTCGAGATCCGCACCTCGACCACGGTCACGCTACGCCGAATACCCGCGTCCTCGATCACAAGCTCGAATGGCCTGAATTTGGCATATTGCAGCGCCGCCCAACTCAGATAGCCGAGCCGGCCGAGATATTTCTTGAGAGTGTGCGGCACCGTCTGGGCGATCTGCGGGGCGATCCCGATCGCGGCACAATTGGCGAAATAATCCTTGTCGATCATGCCGAGATCAATCCGCTTGCGCCGCCCGGTCCGCAGCACCTCGACCGCGCCTTCGATATCGAGCGGAATGCCCAGCGTGCGCGCAAAGCTGTTCGCGGTGCCCAGCGGCAGCACGCCCAGCGCGGTATCGGTGCCGACCAGATGATCGACCAGCCCCGAAATCGTGCCGTCGCCGCCGCCCAATATCATCAGATCGGGTTTGGCTGCGAGCGCCGTCTTGATCACGGTGTCGAGCGTGTCGGGATCGGTGATCGCGTGCGCGTCGACCGGGAAGGGCAGGGCCTTCAGCGCCGCACATGCCGCCGCGAACTGGGCCTGTCCCTTGCGCGACTGCGCGTTGACGATCAGCACGGCGGATCGGGTGGTCATCGGGAATATCGCCTGCGCTGTCCTACATGAGGCGCATCTGATACAGCGAGCCTGCTGCAATCACACCTTATTCGGTTGTCGGCCGATAAGGCGAACATGGGCTCGGGGGTGTCAACTTTGTCAACTTGGCACCGCCGATCGGGCGGCTCGTGACTTGCACCGTTCGCGGTGACGGCGCACAGGGCTGGCTATGAGCCACTATCCCGCCCTCCGCCTTCGCCGTACCCGCGCCTCCGGCTGGAGCCGCCGTCTCCACGCCGAAACCGTGCTGACCCCCGCCGATCTGATCTGGCCGTTGTTCGTGGTCGAGGGCGCTGGCGTCGAGGAACCGATCGCCAGCCTGCCGGGCGTCTCGCGCTGGTCGGTCGACGGCATCGTCGCGCGCGGTAAGGAAGCGCGCGATCTCGGTATCCCGTGCGTCGCGCTGTTTCCCTATACCCAGCCCGATCGGCGCAGCGATGACGGCCGCGAGGCGCTCAACCCCGATAATCTGATGTGCCAGGCGATCCGCGCGCTCAAGCACGCGGTGCCCGAGGTGGGGGTGCTCACCGACGTCGCGCTCGATCCGTATACCAGCCACGGCCATGACGGGCTGCTCGATGCGACCGGCTATGTCGTCAACGACGCGACCGCCGAGACGCTCGTTGCGCAGGCGCTCAATCAGGCCGCCGCGGGCGCCGATATCATCGCCCCCAGCGACATGATGGATGGCCGCATCGGCCTGATCCGCGACGCGCTCGAAGCCGATGGCCATGTCAACGTGCAGATCATGTCCTATGCCGCCAAATATGCGAGCGCCTTCTACGGCCCGTTCCGCGACGCGGTCGGCAGCCGCGGGCTGCTGAAGGGCGACAAGAAGACCTATCAGATGGACCCGGCCAATTGGCAGGAGGCGCTGCGCGAGGTCGAACTCGATCTCGACGAGGGCGCGGATAGCGTGATGGTCAAGCCGGGGCTGCCCTATCTCGATATCATCACGCGCGTAAAAGACGCGTTTGAAGTCCCTGTGTTCGCGTATCAAGTCTCGGGCGAATACGCGATGATCGAGGCCGCGGCGGCGGTCGGCGCGGCCGATCGCGATGCGGTGGTGCTCGAAACCTTGCTCGCGCTCAAACGCGCGGGCTGTTCGGGGGTGCTCACTTATTATGCGCGCCACGCCGCGCAATTGCTCGCCGGATGATCGCGACCGACCGTTTGATCCTGCGGCGCTGGGAAGAGGCCGACCGGCCGATCTTCCACGCGCATTGCAGCGATCCGGCGGTGATGGAATTTCTCGGTCCGCTGATGACGCGTGCTGAGATCGATGCCGCGCTCGATCGGCAGAATGGCTATCTCGACAGCCACGGTTTCTGCTTCTGGGCGGTCGAACGGCGCGCGGATGGCGCGTTGCTCGGCTTCTGCGGGCTCAAGCCCGGCGCGCCCGACACCCCGATCGCCGACGATGTCGAGATCGGCTGGCGCTTCGGCCGGGCCTATTGGGGGCAAGGCTATGCCCGCGAGGCCGCCGAGGTGAGCCTCATCTGGGGCTGGGCCAACACATCGGCCCCGCGCATCGCTGCGATCACGGTCGCGGCCAACACGCGCAGTTGGGGATTGATGGAACGGCTTGGCATGAAGCGCGTCGCCGATGGCGATTTCGATCATCCCGCGGTGCCCGACGGCAGTCCGCTCAAGCGCCACCTGCAGTATCGGATCGCGCGCCCCTAATCGGCGGGCAGCCGCGCCGAGAGCGTCGCGATCCGGTCGGCCTGGGCGGCGATCTGCGCCTGCGCCGCGGCGCGCAGCGATTCGAGCGCGGGATAAGGCGGCGCGCCGGTGATCCCGCGATCGATCGCGCGTTGGTCGAGATCGCTCAGGATCGCAAGGCTGGCCGCGCGGTCGTCGTCGAGCCCCGCGAGCGCGACCTGCGCATCGAGCCACGAATCGCTGCCCGGCGCGGCTCCCTTCGCGGCGGCGATCAGCGCGTCGGCCCTCGTTGCAGCAGCCGTGAAGCGGTTCGCAGTGGTCGTCAGCGTCGTTGTGGCCTCGGCGATGGCGGCGTCGAGCGCGGGGTCGGGCACTGCCACCGCCGGGACGGCGGCCGGCGGTTCGTCGAAGCTCAACGTCTCGCTGGCCCGCGGCAGCAACGACGGCGCGTCGACGATATTGGGGGTACACGCCGCGAGTGGAATCGCTGCGGCGAACAGGGTGTGGGGGAACCGTATCATCATAAAAGGTCTATGGTGCCCGAAAGCCCGCCGCAACGGGCTTGCGCAATCCGGCGACCCCTTCTATGTCGCCTCCACCCTGCGCGCCCGTAGCTCAGCTGGATAGAGCATCAGACTACGAATCTGAGGGTCGGACGTTCGAATCGTTCCGGGCGCGCCAATGTAAACCCCGGCAGGTCAATGACTTGCCGGGGTTTATGTTTTTTGGCGCTGCGACGGCGTTTAACGAAAGTGTGAAAAGGCATGCCGGTCGGTCGGGCCACGGCCGATCGTGCCGATCCGTGACGCCCGATATCGTGGCTGCGCAGCGTTTGGTGGCTGGTCTGGTAAGGTTTTGCTCACGCTAAGCTGGCAGGGCGTGGGGATCATGCTGGGTGTAAACGAGTACCGGGTCGTTGTGATGCGGCTGATAATCGCGCTGATCGCGATGGCTGGCGCGCTTTGGCCGCCGCCAGCGACGGCCGAATCGGTGGCTTTCGATGCGTTTTGTCATGCCGTGACTGGAACGGCGACGCCCGATTCGGCGCTGCCGCGGCTGACGTTCGCGTGCCGTGGCGCGCCCTCGGCCTATCAACAAGGCAGTCTGTGGTTGCGCACGGACCTTCGCGATCTTTCGGTCGATCGGACCGATGTGGCGCTGATGGTGCGCCAGAGCCGGTTCGATCGGCTCGCGGTCGCCTTCACCTATGCCGATGGTCACGTCGTGTGGCAGCAGGTCGCGAGCGGCGCCTTCGGTGCGCACTGGCGGGTGGGGGGCCAGATCGCGTTCGAGGCACCCGTGCGTGATGCGTCACTGGTAGCGGCGACGATGCGGCTCGATCGCGTGGCGAGCCACAATCTTCTGCGGATTCGAATCATCACCGGCGCTGAGTCCGCGACGCAGTCGGCGATCCTCGCGGCGCTCACCGGTGCCGCGCTGATGCTGTTGCTGGTCGGGGTGGTCTACAATATGTCGCTGGCGATTGCCGTGCGGCGTCAGTTCCTGCTGTGGCACGGCCTTTGGGCCGCGTGCGTGCTGACCTGGGGTACATTGTGGTCACAGCTCGAACTCATCGTCCTGCCAGGGCTTGCAGGCACCACGGCGGCACGCATCTGTACCTTTCTCGCCTGCGCCGCGATCACCGCCGCGACCGTCAGCGCCGTCACCTCGATCGAACGATCGCTTCTGCCGCGCTGGGCGACGACGGCCACGCTCGCGCTCGGTATTGCGATCGGTGTACTCGGCATTCCCACAGCAATCGTACGAGGTGCCGCGATCGACGGGCTTGGCCAAATGCTCGATCTGCTCGTGCTTGCCGATCTTGCTGCGGTCGCGCTGTTGCTCGGCTGGGCTTGGCGGCGAGGATGCACGGTGGCGCGCGACGTGGCGTTGGCATGGTCGGTGCCGATGGCCGCGTTGGGGTTCATTCAGATCGTCGATGTCGGCGGGGCATTGTGGGGCGGCGGCTCGCAGATGCTGGTGTTGTTCGCCGCGGCGCTCCAGACGATGTGGCTGGCGATAGCGATTACGCGCAGGATTGCGCTGCTTCGCGTCGAGCGCGATCGCGCGCGCGCCGCCGAGAAGCGGGCGAGTGCGCTCGCCGGCCGCGATCCGTTGACCAATCTCTACAATCGGCGCGGCTTCATTGCCCGAACGACCCCGTTGCTCGGCGCCGAACGGCCTGCCGAGGTGCCCGTCGCCTTGCTGTTGATCGACGTCGACCGGTTCAAATCGGTCAACGATGCTTACGGGCACGAGGCGGGCGATATTGTGCTGTGCAACATTGCCCGGCGACTCCAGCGCTGGGAAAGCGTGTCCTGTGCGGTCGCGCGACTGGGCGGCGAGGAATTCGCACTGGCGATCACCGGGATCGATGGTTTCGCGCTGGTCCGCTTTGCCGATAGCGTGCGGCAGGAACTGGGCGCGATCGATCACGGCGCGGTGATCGGCGAGCGCCCGGTGACGGTCAGCGTCGGGGTAACGCAGGCACGAGACCCGTGTTCGTTCCAGCAACTGTATCGCCACGCCGACGCCGCACTCTATGCCGCGAAGCAAGGGGGAAGAGACCGCGTCGTGGTTCGCGATATCGCGATTGCCGGCAAGGCGTCTCCTGTTCCCGCCGAACCGCCGTCAACCAATGCGCGCATTGATCCGGCGCGAGACGATCTTCCGAGCCGGGTATCGAGGATAACGTGATAAGGCCTTGATCCGCACGCGTATCGCGGGTTGATGGCGTCGCGACATGCAAGACGAGCCTGGGGCGGCGTAGCGTTTGAAACCACATCGGCGGCAGCGCGAAGCAGCGTTAGCGTTCCGCTGAACCGGCTGTGACGAGTCGCGCGGACTGCACGACTTGCTCCCGACAGACCGTCTTGGGTGCAGGTGCGAAAAAGCTTTTCGTGCTTTTGTCGTACATTTCGCTATGAGCGCCAGCGTATTGTGTTTAGCGAGGAGCCGGAATGCCGAAAATTGATGAGAAACTTCTTCCGGTTTTTGAAGATGTCTTACGGCGTAATGCGGGCGAAGTGGAATTCCACCAGGCGGTCGAGGAGGTTCTCGAGAGCCTCGGTTGCGTGATCGCCAAGCATCCCGACTATATGAGTCGGGCGCTGATCGAGCGGCTTTGCGAGCCCGAACGCCAGATTATCTTTCGTGTGCCGTGGATCGACGACAAGGGTCGGTTCCGCATCAATCGCGGGTTTCGCGTCCAGTTCAACTCGGCGCTCGGGCCGTATAAGGGGGGACTCCGTTTCCACCCGTCGGTCAACGTCGGGATCATCAAATTCCTCGGATTCGAACAGACCTTCAAGAACGCGCTGACCGGGATGCCGATCGGCGGCGGCAAGGGCGGATCGGATTTCAACCCGCGCGGCCGCACCGATGCGGAGATCATGCGCTTCTGCCAGTCGTTCATGACCGAACTCTATCGCCATCTGGGCGAATATACCGACGTTCCCGCCGGCGATATCGGCTGCGGCGCGCGCGAGATCGGCTATCTGTTCGGCCAGTATAAGCGGCTCACCAACCGTTACGAGGCGGGCGTGCTCACCGGCAAGGGGCTGACCTATGGCGGCTCGCGTGCGCGCACCGAGGCGACCGGTTACGGCGCCACCTATTTCGTCGATCAGATGCTGCGCACGCGGGGCACCAGCTTCGACGGGCGGCGCGCGGTGGTGTCGGGATCGGGCAATGTCGCGATCTACGCGATCGAGAAGATCACCGAGTTCGGCGGCAAGGTCATCGCCTGTTCGGATTCCTCGGGCTTCGTGGTCGATGAGAGCGGAATCGACCTCGATTTGCTCAAGGAGATCAAACTGGTCCGCCGCGAGCGCATCTCGACCTATGCCGAATTGAAGGGCGCAAGCGCGGTTTATTCGGAAAAGGGCTCGATCTGGGATGTGCCGTGCGACGTCGCGATTCCTTCCGCCACGCAGAACGAATTGACCGGCAAGGACGCCAAGAGCCTGATCGAAAACGGCCTGATCGCGCTCGCCGAGGGCGCCAACATGCCGAGCACCCCCGATGCCATCCGCCTGTTCCAGCAGGCCGGCATCCTGTTCGGGCCGGCCAAGGCCGCGAATGCCGGCGGTGTCGCCACCTCGGCGCTCGAAATGCAGCAGAATGCCTCGCGCGACAGCTGGACCTTCGAGGAGACCGAAGCGCGGCTCGAGGCGATCATGCGCCGGATCCACGATCGTTGCGCCGAAACCGCCGAGGAATATGGCGCGCCCGGCAATTACGCGCTCGGTGCCAACATCACCGGCTTCGTCCGCGTGGCCGAGGCGATGCAGGCGCTTGGGGTGATCTAAAGCCTCTTTGGCTTACGTCTTGATGGTGGTTTTCCGTATATCCGGCGGTCGCATGCGTGGCGTTCGGGGGCACGGAAAGCCACCATTCTGGTTTCAGCCTTACCCGTCGGGATTGCGCTCGACCGATTCGAGGATCCGCGTGCCCGCCATGAACACCGCGATCGGGCACACTACGAACAGCAATTTGCCGCCGAATCCCGGATATTGGTGCATATAATGAATCCCGCGCTCGACCGCGCCGAGGCCGAGCCCGTAGATCACGAGAAACGCCTCGAACTTGGTCTTGATGACGAACAGGCGGGCGATCTTGCGGAGCATTCCCAAAGGGCAAGCAAGCCTTGGGCCAGCCGCGCACACCCGTCGTTCCGCCTTAACGGACATGGTTAAGTGTAAAGTAACTCGACGATTCCGAGCGTTTCGATAAGCGATCGGCGCGCGCGCTCGATGCGGGCGATCAGTCCGGGATCGCCGATCGCGCGCGGATCGATCGTCTCGGGCCAGTGGCTGTGGACCACCGTGGCGATCCGGTCGAGCCTGTCGCCGTCCACCAGAAAGCGCGGGTCGACCGTTGCGGGATCGGCGACGACGCGCAGCCGCAGACAGGCGGGGCCGCCGCCATTGGCCATCGATTCGCGTACATCGACCACCTCGAGCCGCCGGATCGGGCCGTTGCCCGCGACATGCTCGCGCAGCCACCCCCAGACGGCGGCATTGGCGCGCGCTTCCTCGGGCAATATCAGCGCCTGCTCGCCGGTGGGCAGGCTGACGAGTTGGGCGTTGAACAGATAGGACGACACCGCGTCGGCAAGGCTGACGCGCGCGGTGGGCACCTCGACGATCTCGACCTCGGGCATCGCGGCACGCAGATCGTCGTACAGCCGTTCCTTGTCGGCGAACGCCTGTTCGTGCGCGAACAGCACGCGCTCGTTGGCGACCGCGACGACATCATTGTGGAACGCGCCCGCCGCGATCGCCACCTCGGATTGCTGCGCGAACAGCGTCCGTGCGGGATCGGTGCCGTGCCGCCGCGCGATCGCTTCGCTCGCCTCGCGATGCTGACGGGCGGGGTAGGGGCCGCCGGTCACGCCGTAAACGAAGATCTCGATCCCCGCCTCGCCGTGGCGCGGGGTGAGCCGCATGTGGTTGGCCGCGCCTTCGTCGCCGAACGGGGGCGGGACGGGGCCGTGCACCGCGAACGCCGCATCGGCAAAGGCAAGACGGAGCTGCGCCAGCGTGTCGGGCCATTCGTGGCTGCGGTGCGGCATCGTCACCAGATTGGCGACACTCAGGTGGCAGCGGCCATCGGCGGTGTCGGGCGCGGGCGAGACGGTGGCGGCATTGGCGGCCCACATCGCCGAGGCCGACAGCGCCTGCGCGCGCAGATGGGGTGCGGCGCGCGCATAATCGGTCGCGAGCGTCTCGAGCCAGCCATGGTTGGGGCGGGGGAGTGGCAGCAGCACGCCCTGCCGCAGCCCCAGCGCCAGATTGGCGCGCATCTTGGCGATGCCCTGAAGCGCGGCGGCGCGCGGATGCGAGACCCTGCCCGCGTTGCTCGTCGCGGCGAGGTTGCCCGGGCTCAGCCCCGCATAATTGTGGCTCGGGCCAATGATCCCGTCGAAATTGATCTCGGTGAGCATCAGCGGCCTGCGTAGCAGATCGTATCGTCCTCGGTGACGCCGAGCGCCTGAGCACAGCCGGGGTCGATCACCACGCGGTTGCCTTCCTGCTCGCGCACGACGCCGTAAGCGCAGCGGAAATCGGCGAGCCGCCCGGTCGCCACCAGCGCCTGATCGCCGCCGTCCTTGTCGCATGTCAGCACCGTCGCGGTGCGGGCCTCGCGCACTGCTTTCACCTGATCGGTGCGCGCGGTCATCGTCGGGCCGCCATCGAAAATGTCGATATAATTGTCGAAGCCGAAGCCTTCATGTTCGAGCATCCGCATCGCCGCGCGGCCCGAGGGGTGCGGCAGGCCGATCGCGGCGCGCGCGGTCTCGGTCAGCATCGCGATATAGATCGGGTGCTTGGGCATCAGATCGGCGATGAACTGGTTGCCGTGGATCGCGTTGAACTGGTCGGCGTCCTGGAAATTCATCCCGAAGAACCGCCCCGCCAATCCGTCCCAGAACGGCGATCCGCCGGCCTCGTCGATGATCCCGCGCAATTCGGCGAGGATGTGATCGGCAAAGCGCGCGCGGTGCATCGCGATGAACAGATAGCGGCTGCGCGCGAGCAGCATCCCGAGCCCGCCCGCGCGTTCGCCCGGATGGAGGAACAGCCCGCCGACCTCGCTCGACCCTTCCAGATCGGTCGATAGCGACAGCATGTCGGCGCGAAAGGTGCGGTCGAGCTCGGCCGAATGCTGGGTCAGCGTGCCGAGACGATACGAATAGAAGGGCCAGGTCTGCCCGACGCGGGTGAACATCTGGCAGGTGCCGCGGACCTCGCCGGTCGCGACGTTCTCGAGGATCAGCACGAACAGATCGTCGCTCAATGTATCGTCGTCGCGCGCGAAGCTCGCCCGGCTGCGATCGAGCTTCACGCGCAGCGCGTGCTTGTCGGGCGGCAGGTTGGTGAAGCCGCCCCCGGTCAGCTTGGCCATTTCGTAAAGCGGTTGCAGATCCTCGTCGCGCGCCGCGCGGATGCGAAAGCTCATTGATCCCCCTTTGCTGCGATCCTGAGAATCGTGACGGTCGATAAGGCCGCGCGCTCGGCGAGGCTGTCGACCAGCAGGAATTCATCGGGCGAATGGATCGCGCCGCCGCGCGCGCCCATCGTATCGACCACGGGCACGCCGGCAGCGGCGATATTGTTGCCGTCGCATACCCCGCCGGTGTCGCGCCAGCCGATGGCGAGCCCCAGATCGGCGCCCGATTTCTTGACCAGGTCGAATAGCCGCGCCGCGCCGGCATCGATCGGCTTGGGCGGGCGATTGAAGCCGCCGTGGACCGCGATCCGTACGTCATGGGCGGCCGCGATCTCGGCCACTGCCGCGTCGATCGCGGCGCGCGCGCGCGCGATTTCCTCGGCGGCCCTCGGGCGGAAGTTGACGCGCAGCACCGCGAGATCGGGCACGACATTGTTGGGGCCGCCGCCCTCGATCCGCGCCGGGTTGACCGAAAGCGCCGGGCTTTTCGCGGCGGCAAGCCGTACCGCGATCTCGGCCGCGGCGACGATCGCGTTGCGCCCGTCATCGGGGTTGCGCCCGGCGTGCGCGCTCTTGCCACGGACGACGATCGAAAAATTGCCGGTGCCGCCACGTGCGCCGGCCAGCGTGCCATCGGGCAATGCAGGTTCATAGGTGAGCGCCGCCACCTTGCCGCGCGCGGCCTCCGCCAGCAGCGCCGCCGACGAGAAGGAGCCGGTTTCCTCGTCCGAATTGATCACGACCTCATAGCCGAGACGTTGGGCGAGCGGCGATGCCTCGACGCCTTCGAGTGCGGCGAGCAGCAGCGCGAGACCGCCCTTCATATCGGCGACGCCGGGGCCGTTGAGCGTGTTGGCGTCGAGGAAACGCTGCTGCTGGAACGCGTGATCGGCGGGATAGACGGTGTCCATATGCCCGGTGAACAGCATCTGGACCGGCGCATCGGGGCGCACCGCGAGGTGGAGGTGCTTGCCGTGCGGTTGCGCGCTGACGACGCCCGTCGCCGAGACGGAATCGACCGGCGCGGGCTCGATCAACTGCAATGTCCCCGGCAGCACCGCGAACGCATCGGCGAGCGTACCCGCAATCCGGGCGAGCCCCTCGAGATTGGCGGTGCCGCTGTTGATCGCCGCCCAGGCCTGCACCCGATCGAGCATCGGGGCGGCGGCGGCATGCGCGACCGCGTCGCGTTCGATCGGCGAAAGCATCTCCATCGACCGAGCCTAGCGCCAAACCGGTTGCGAATGAAACCGTTGTCCGTGTGGACTGTTTTGCTCATCTCCGAAACGGAGACGGCACCGGCCCGCTCCCCCATCCGGCCTCCCATCCAGGATACTCTTGTGGAAGGCCGGATGGGGGAGCGGGCCGATGCCGCTGGCAACTAGGTCGTGAACTCATAAATAGGAATTTTTGTCGTTACTCGCGAAGCCATGCGAGCGCCGCGGTCGCGTCGGCTTCGACCGCTTCCACAGACTCGTAGAGCCCGGAAAAAGCATCAATCGTCCATTCGGGTGGATTCTGAAAATCCGGGTCGTTCCGAAAACGGTCATCGAAGGTGATGTAACGGTATAATCCGCCGGAACTGACCTCAATGTCGAGGCGATGCTTGCCGTCCTTGCTGATGATTTTCTTGATCGTCTCCACCAGTCGATCTTCGCAGCACAGCTAGGGGATGTCGAGGCTGGATTGGGGACCCTGAATGCTTGCAACTGAGGGCCAATGCCGACTGGCGGCTTTCATATTGTATCGAACTCTGATTCAGCGACTGCATGAGCCGATATGATTTGACCGACTTCGAGTGGCGTGTGATCGAACCGCTACTGCCCAACAAGCCGCGAGGCGTTCCACGTGTCGACGACCGGCGCGTGCTGAACGGCATCTTCTGGGTGCTGCGCTCCGGCGCGCCGTGGCGCGACCTGCCCGAGCGCTATGGTCCGCGCACCACCTGTTACAATCGCTTCGTGCGATGGCGGAAGGCAGGCGTCTGAGGTCGGATGATGGATGCCATCACTGCCGCCTATGACGGCGACATCCAGATGATCGATAGCACTTCCATCCGGGTGCACCAGCAAGCTGCGACGGCAAAAAGGGGGATCGAGACCATTGTCTCGGTCGCTCCCGAGGAGGCCTCACGACCAAGATACATGCCGTCGTCGATGCGCAAGGTCTCCCGATCCGGCTCGGCCTGACCGCCGGGCAGTCACATGATGGCCAAGTCGCGGACGATCTGCTCAACCACCTTGGGCCGCACATGATCGTGCTGGCCGACAAGGCCTATGATGCTGATCGCATCCGTTCGCTCATTGAGGAACAGGGCGCCACGCCCAACATACCGCCGAAGAGCAACCGACGATGGAAGCCGTGCTTTAGCAAGCGGCTCTACCGCGAACGCAACCTTATCGAGCGGTTCTTCTCAAAGCTGAAGCACTTCCGACGCGTCGCCACACGATATGACAAGCTCGCCGCCAACTTCCTCGCGATGGTCCAACTCGCCTCAATACGACTATGGCTGCGCGTTTATGAGTCTACGGCCTAGAAAGCGTAGACGATCGACGCGCGGCTGGTGGTGTCGGTGGTGAGGTTGCGTCCCGGTGGGTCGCTTTCATACTGGACGTTGTACGAAAGCTGGGCCGAGAGCGGGCCGAATAGCTTGGCGTTGAGCGCGGTGGTGGCGCTCAGCGTGCTGTTGTAGCTTTGCCAGTAAAGCGAGGCGTTCTGCGTCAGCGAGATCGCGTGGGTCAATTGCCACGCGAAATCGAACGATCCGCGTCCGGCGAGGCTGCGTTCGTCGGTGCCGTCGGTGAACGCGGTCGCGCGATACGCCGGGCCGAGTTCGAGGTTGAGCTTGGTTTTGGGGCCCGTCAGCAGGCTGTAACCGGCACCGATCGAGGCCGAATAGCGGCTGTCATAGCCCAGGAAATGATCGCCTTCATATTGCATCGCCCCGTAGACGTAGGAGCGATCGTCGATCTTGAAATTGGGCTCGTACGACGCGAGATAATGTTCGCGCGTGGTGACGCCAAGGCTGCGCTGGAAATCGACCTGCAGGCGGACCTTGTGGCGCCATTGCAGGCCTTCGCGCGTCACATCGACCACGCCGCTGACGCCGACGTTGTTGGTATTGCCCGTGGTCAGCCAGCCGCCGAGCGTCGCCTTGCCCTTCCAGAGTTCGAAAATTCCGGCGGCCTCGACCATCGCTTCGTGTTTGAGGCGGCGATCGGTGCGCCACGCGTTGACGCGTTTCTTCATCGCATCCTGCGCCCAGGGCGCGCGCTTGCCGGCATATTTGACGAGCGTATCGATCTCGCCGTCATTGCCCGCGGCGATCGCGGCATCGAGCATCGCGCTGAAATCGAGCGGCACCGCTGGCGGTACCTCGACCAGGTCGATTTCGTCGAGATCGATCGGCCGGGCATAGGCGATTTCGGGGACGTAGAAGTCGAACCCCTGAAAGGGTTCCGGTTCCACGACCGGTTCGAGCCATTGGGGCATCGCGGCAGCGAGCATGAGGGGAGCAAGCAGCATGACCATGATTGCAGCCTTCCCTAATCAGACAAAAAGGCAGAGAAAAGGCCTCAAACGGGACTTTTGCCGCATTGCGTCATGAAAACCGCCCTCAACCGAGGTGATCCGCGAAGGCTGCCAGCACGCGTTGGTAGAGCGGTTTCTTGAACGGCACGATCATCTCGGGAAGGTCGGCGGGCTCCGCCCAGCGCCACGCCCTGAATTCCTGATCGGCGGTGTGGATGTCGACATCCTTGTCGTCGCCGGTGAAGCGATAGAGGAACCAGCGCTGCCGCTGCCCGCGCCAGCGCCCCTGCCACAATCGGCCGATCAGATCGTCGGGCAGGTCGTAGCAGAATTCTTCAGGCGCGGCGGCGACCAGCATTACCTTATCGGGAGCGATCCCGGTTTCTTCGCCCAGTTCGCGCAACGCCGCGGCCTCGGCGTCCTCGCCCGGCTCGATCCCGCCCTGCGGCATCTGCCATGCCTCGGTCTTCGAATCGAGCCGCTGGCCGACAAAGACCTTGCCCTCGCGGTTGACCAGCATCACCCCCGCGCACGGGCGATAGGGCAGCGTCGAGAAATCGGTCGTGGTCATCGTCACCCTGCCGCCTGCGCCATCACGCGATTGGCTTCCGCCTCGACGATCACTGCCTTCAGCGCGGCAAGCGCGCCGGCAACGTCGCCCTCGCTCGACGGGATCGCCCGGCGCAGATTGGCGAAGCCGTGGATGTTGCCGCGCGCCTCGCGGAACACCACCGGGACCCCGGCATCGACCAGCGCACCGGCATAAGCACGCCCCTGATCGCGCAGCGGGTCGAGGCTCGCGGTGACGACGACCGCGGGCGGCAATCCGCCAAGATCGCCCTGCATCGGCGACCCGCGCATATGCGTCAGGTCCGCGGCATAAGCGTCGGCAAACCAGGCCATCGTCGCTTCGGTGAGCAGATAGCCTTCGGCGAATTCCTCATAAGAGGGGTAGATTTTGCTCATGTCCGCGGCTGGATAGATCGGGAAATGCGCGATCGCCGGCACGGCTGCGGGCCGATCGCGCAGTGCCATCGCGGTGACGATGGAAAGCGTGCCGCCCGCGCTGTCGCCGGCAAGGACGAGGCTGGTGACGGGCCGCCCCAGCGCGGCGCTATTGGCGGCGATCCAGCGTGCGGCGGCCTCGCAATCATCGGGGGCGGCGGGCCAGCGGTGTTCGGGCGCGAGCCGGTAATCGACCGCGATCACCGGCAGGTCGAGCGTCCGCGCCATTTCAGCGCACAGCGAGGCGTGGGTATCGAGATCGCCGAACACGAACCCGCCGCCGTGGAAGAACACCATCGCCGGACCGGGCTCGCGCGACGCGCGGGCATCGAACAGCCGCAGCGCGATCGGGCCGCCGGGGCCGTCGATGCTCAGATCGGTGATGCATGCCAGCTCGCCGACAGGCGGATCGGCGATGTCCTTCATCGCGAGATAGACCTGGCGCGCCTGTGCCGGGGTCATCTCATGTGTCTTGGGGCCCGGCACGCTGGCCAGATAATCGAGAAACCCGCGAACATCGGGGCGAACGAACGGTCCGGTCATGCGCATTTCTCCCATCGGCGGTGGTCGCTCTTGTTTCCTAGGAAGTCGGCGCGGGCGCGTCCACGCTTTCGATACGTTTTCCTGCCCGGCAGAAGCGCCTATGGTGCAGAATCACGGAATGGTTTGGGGGTGCTGGGGCAATGACGACGAGCGTGGCGGACGGGCAACAGGCGTCGCCGCCGATTCGCGAGGTCGATGATGTGCTGCGCCGCGCGATCGCCGAATTGATCCTCGATGGGGCGGCCGACGAACCGCTGGCGCGGATGCTGTCGGATGCGGCGGCGATCCCGGTCGATGTGATCGCCCGCGAGATCGCGATCGCGCGCCAGAGCCCCTATCTCATCGGCGCGCACCGGTTGCAGCGCCGGCTGCAGAAATGGTCGTGGGTGTTGCAGAATCGCGCGCGGCTCTATGCCGGTACGGCCAATGGCCTTGCCGTGCCGACGGTGGCGGCGATTGCCCCGGCGCGCTTCTACAGCGAACTGTATATCGGCCACCGCCCGGCGGTGATCCGCGGGCTGGTCGATCATTGGCCCGCGCGCGACAAATGGTCGCTCGATAGCATCGCCGAAACGCTGGGCGATCAACCCGTTCAGCTCCAATGGGATCGGAGCCGTGATCCTTCCTACGAATCCAATTCGAACAGGCACCGCGCGAGCAAGCCCTTTTCGGCGGTCGCCGCACGGCTGCGCTCCACCGAGCCGAGCAACGATTTCTACGTCACCGCAAACAACAGCGGTGAGAATCGCGAGGTGTTCGCGCCGTTGTTCGAGGATGTCGGAGAAATACCGGGTATCCTCAAGCCCGGTGGCGCGCGCGAGGGCTTCTTCTGGATCGGGCCGCGCGGCACGATCACGCCGTGGCACCACGATCTCACCAACAATCTGCTGGTGCAATTCGTCGGCCGCAAGCGCGTGCGGCTGGTCGCGAGCCACGATACGCCGCTGATGCGCAATCATCTCCATTGCTACAGCCTGTGGGGCAGCGACGATCTGCCACCCGGCCCCGCGGCAGGCGACAAGCCGGCGGTGCTCGAATGCACGATCGGGCCGGGCGACGCGCTCTTCCTGCCGGTGGGGTGGTGGCATCATGTCGAGGGGCTCGATCAGACGATCGGCATGTCGTTCACGAGCTTTGCGTGGAATAACGATTTCTACAGCAGCTACCGCAGCCACGGCTCGTTGTGAGCCGATTATAGCGGCAGCGTCGGCTGCGGATCGGGGCGGCCCGTCTCGCCGGTGATGTTCGACAGCGTCAGCCCGAGCAGGCGAATGCCGAGCGGGGTCGGCAGCAGCGCGTCGAGCAGCGCAAGGCCGGTGGTGAGGAACAGCGCGCGGTCGGCGATCGGAATGTGGCTCGATCGCGCGCGGGTGATCGTGCGGAAATCGGCATAGCGCAGCTTGAGCGTCACCGTGCGGCCGAGCGCGCCGTAGCGTTCGATCCGCGCCCAGGCGGCGTCGGCGACATTCTCCAGTGCGGTGTGGAGCGCGTCGCGTTCGCTGAGATCGTCGAAAAAGGTGCGCTCGGCGCCGATCGATTTGGATGGCCGGTCGGCGCGCACCGGGCGATGATCCTCGCCGCGCGCCGCACCATAGAGATAGGTCGCGAAGCTGCCGAAATGCGCTTCGAGAAAGGCGAGCGGCTGCGCGCGCAGATCGGCGCCGCTGTGGATGCCCAGCGCCTCCATCTTGCGCCCGGTGACGGGGCCGACCCCGTGGAAACGCCGCACCGGCAGGCTCGCGACGAACGCCGCGCCCTTCGCGGGCGGGATCACGCACAGCCCGTCGGGCTTGTTCTGGTCCGACGCGAGCTTGGCGATGAACTTGTTGTACGACACGCCTGCGGAGGCGGTGAGGCGCGTCTCGGCCCTGATCCGTGCACGGATTTCCTCGGCGATCGCGCGCGCCGAGCCGAGCCCGCGAATATCCTCGGTGACGTCGAGATAGGCTTCGTCGAGCGACAGCGGTTCGATCAGCGGGGTGTAATCGGCGAAAATCGCGCGGATCTGCTGCGACACGGTGCGATAGACATCGAAGCGCGGCTTGACGAACACGAGATCGGGGCAGCGCCGCAGCGCGGTGACCGAGGGCATGGCCGAGCGCACGCCGAACACGCGGGCCTCATAACTCGCGGCGGCCACCACGCCGCGCCCGCTCTTGCCGCCGACCGCCACCGGTCGCCCGCGCAAGGCGGGATCGTCGCGCTGTTCGACCGACGCGTAGAAGGCGTCCATGTCGACATGGATGATCTTGCGGAGGGGCGCGTTGGCCATGCGGTGCTGCGGAACAATTTTGTAACAACGGGATGCCAAGCCTATACGAGGCCAAAGCCGGGAGGAACGGGAATGATGCGTTTCGCGATAACCACCGCGCTGCTGCTCACGGGGACAGCGGCACTCGCGCAGGATCGCGACCTCGCGGTGACGATCTATTCGAACGATCTCGCTTTGGTGCAGGATACGCGCGCGATGGCGATCGGCGAGGGGCGCCAGACGCTCGAATTTCCCGATGTCTCGGCGCAGATCAGGCCCGAGACGGTGCAACTCACCGCCGCCGATACCGGGATCGTCGAACAGAATTTCGATTTCGACCTGCTGACGCCGGGCAAGCTGATGGAAAAGGCGGTGGGCGATATTGTCACGATCGTCCGTACCAACCCCGCGACCGGCGCCGAGACGCGCCAGCAGGCCAAGGTGCTCGCGACCAATAGCGGGGTGGTGCTCCAGGTCGGCGACCATATCGAGGTGCTGCGCGATGACGGCCTGCCCGCGCGGGTGATCTTCGATCGCGTGCCGGGGAATCTGCGCGCGCGGCCGACGCTCTCGGTTCTGGTCGATTCGGCGCGTGCCGGTAAACGAACCGCGAGCCTGCGTTATCTGACCCCGGGGCTCGGCTGGAATGCCGATTATGTCGCCCTCTATGACGAGGCGGCGGGCAAGATCGACGTGCAGGGCTGGGTGACGCTGACCAACGCCACCGGCACCACCTACACGCAGGCGAACACGCTGCTCGTCGCGGGCTCGCCCAGCCAGCAGAACAATTTCAACCCGCGCAATCGCCCCTATCCGCCGCCGCGTGGGACGATCGTGCAGGCGGGCACCGAAAGCGGGACGCGCGATCGGCTCGGCGATTTCTACCTCTATCCGCTCGCCGAACGCACCACGATCGCCAATATGCAGACCAAGCAGGTCAGCTTCCTCGACGTTCACGGCGTCCCCGCGACGCATGGCTATGAGTATCGCAACGCCTGGCTCGGCACCGTCGAAGAGCCGCAGAGCGCGCAGACGATCTACCGTTTCTCGACCAGCGGGCAGGAAGGGCTGGGCGACCAGCTTCCCGCCGGCACGCTGCGCTTCTATCTGCGCGACAAGCGCGGCGACCCGCAGTTCATCGGTGAAAGCGCGATTGGGCATACGCCGATGGGGTCGGATCTGTCGCTGGCGACCGGCGACGCGTTCGACGTCAAGGTCAAGCCGGTGGTCGAACAGCGTGAGCGGCTCGGCCTGCTGCGCTGGCGCACGACGATGCATTATACGCTCACCAACGCGCTGCCGCGCAACGTGACCGTCGATCTGCTCCAGGACGGGCTGTGGGGCGATACGCGGATCGTCTCGGAGAGCACCAGGAGCGAGCGGCAGAGCGCCGATGTCGCCAGATGGCGCGTCAGCGTGCCCGCGAACGGCAGTGCAGAGGTGCGCGCCGTGTTCGACTCGCGCTACTGATCGCGCCGGTGCCGCGGCGCCTGATCCTGCCGCTCGTCGGGCTGGCGGTGGCGACGCCCGCCGCGGCCGAAGATGTCGTCGCTTCGGCGCCGAGCGCGCTGTCGGTCACGATCTATCGCGCGCCCGATCGCGACGCGGGGAGCATCGATCTCGACGATCTCGGCGGGTTCGCGCTGATCTCCGAAACCCGCACGATCCACGTCCCCGCAGGCGTCAACCGGTTGCGCTTCGAAGGGGTCGCCGATGGGATCGACGCCGTGACCGCGATTCTTACCGGTCTGCCGGGCGCGGTGATCGAGAAGAATCGCGATGCGGCGTTGCTCAGTCCGTCGGCGTTGCTCGACGCGTCGCTCGGGCGGTCGGTCGCGCTGGTGCGGACCAATCCCGCGACGGGGGTGAGCGTCAGCGTCGCTGGCACGGTCCGTTCGGATGCCGGGGGCGGGGTGGTGTTCGAGAGTGCCGAGGGGATCGAGGCGTTGCGCTGCTCGGGGCTGTCCGAGACGTTCGCGTTCGCGCTCGCGACCCCCGGCCTGTCGGCGCGCCCGACCTTGTCGGTGACGACGCGCAGCGGCCGTGCGGTGGAGGCGACGGTAACGCTGTCGTATCTGGCGCGCGGATTCGACTGGTCGGCCGATTATGTCGCGACGCTGAGCCCCGACGGCACGACGCTCGATCTGGGGGCGTGGGTGACACTCGCCAACGGCAACGGCGCGGGCTTTCCCCGGGCCAGCACCAATGTCGTCGCGGGGCGGCTCAACAAGGAGACCGACGAGATCGAGCCGATCGACATCGGCACGCCGATCCTCGCGCGCTGCTGGCCGCGTGGCACGACCAGCGATGTGTCGTCGGGGATGATGCTCGTTGCCAACCGCAGCCTTGCTGCCGGGTTACCGGCGCCCGCGCCACCGCCGATGGTGATGATGGCGGATGCGCGCGAGATCATGGTGACGGCCCAAAAGGTCAGTCAGGAACAGCTCGGCGACCTCAAGCTCTATCGCGTGCCCGAACCGACGACGGTCGCGTCGCGCCAGAGCAAGCAGGTCCGCCTGCTCGATCGTTCGGCGGTGCCGGTCCAGCGGCTCTACACCGCCGAGATCGGGGCGAATGCGACGATCGATTATCACCCCGCCGGCGTGCTGCTGCGCACGACCAACGATGCCGCGCATCATCTCGGGCTAGCCTTGCCCTCGGGCAAAGTTGCGGTGTTCGCGCCGCACGGCGCTGCGTCGCTGCTCATCGGCGAAGCGGCAATCGGCGACACCGCGATTAACGAGGAGGTCGAACTCGCGCTCGGCGCGGCGCCTGATGTTCAGGTCCGCCAGACCATCGAGGAACGCATTGTCGATCAGGCCGAAGCCAAAACGCTGGCGCTGGTGCCCGGCGTCATCATCGCTCGCGCGGTGCCGGTCAGCAGCGTCGCGCGGATCGATCTCAGCAACGCCGGATCGTCGCCCGCGACCGTCGAAGTACGATTGGCACTCGATCCGTCGCAGCGCGTGGTGCGTGCCGATCACCCGGTCGCGCGCAAGAACGGCCGCCCGCTCTTTCGGGTTGCGCTGCCCGCAAACGGCAGCGCGACGATCCGCTACCAAATTCAGGCGAATTAGCACAACGCCTCAAACCTGATCCGTTCGCCCTGAGCTCGGCGAAGGGCCGTTCTTGCCCCCGCCGCAGCGGTCGGGAAGGGCGGTGCTTCGACAGGCTCAGCGGGTGGTGCGCTTCCACGTCAGTGGAACAAAAACCTCTACCCCCGCACCGGCAGCGCGATGATCGCGTCGAGGCCACTGCCCTCGCGGTTGACGAGGCGGATGTCGCCGCCTGCGTCGCGGACGATCGCCTGCGCCAATGCAAGGCCGAGCCCGGATCCCCCGGTCTCGCGGTTGCGCGAGCTTTCGAGCCGGGTGAAGGGATCGAACACGTCGGCAAGCCGATCCTCGGGAATGCCGGGGCCGCGATCGGCGACGACGATCCGCACTTCGCCCGCGTCACGGTCGATCCGTACATCGGCGCCACCCCCATATTTGATCGCGTTCTCGATCAGATTGCGCACCGCGCGGCGCATCAGCGAGGGCCGCAGCCGCATCGTCAGCCGGCCGGATTCGGGGAACACGACATTGTCGCCCAGATCGCGGAAATCCTCGACCACGGCATCGACCAGTGCCGCAAGATCGACCTCGGTCGGCGGCTCGCTTGGGCGGCCGAGGCGCGCCAGCGACAATATGTCGTCGAGCGTCCGGTTCATCTCGGCAATCGTCTCGGCCATGCGCTGGCGGTCATTGTCGTCGTCGACCGATTCGATGCGGACGCGCAGCGCGGCGAGCGGCGTGCGCAGATCATGCCCGATCGCGCCCAGCATCCGGTCCTTCTCGTCGAGCATCGCGGTGACGCGCAGCTTGAGCGCGTTGAACGCCGCGATCACGTCGCGCACGTCGCCGGGGCCGCGTTCCTCGAGTGGCGTAGCGCCATCGCCGGGCGCGAAATCGCGCGCCGCTCCCGCCAGCGAGCGCAGCGGGCGCGAAATCCGCCGCCCGATCCACAGCACGGGGATGAGCACGATCACGTAAAGGATCAGCGTCTGCCCGATCAGCCGCCAGATAACCGACGAATCGGTGCCGCGTGGCCAGGGCGCGTGCTGGACCAGCCAGCCGCGGCCGGGCACTTCGACCACGATCAGGAGCTCGGCACCGAAACGCTGGATAATGCGCGCGGTGTGGCGGGGGCGGATATGGTCGATCCGGGTGTTGCGCGTGTCGAGCACGTGGAGCGCGGCTGCAATCGGAGGCGCGGCCTGTCCTGCGTCGGCGAGCGTGTCGCGAATCGCCTGTTCGACATCGGGCAGGCGCTTCATCGACGGCGTGATCGGGTTGTGGCGCTCGAACCGCACCGGGCCGCGATCGAAGGCGAGATCGGGGCGGACCCGCGCGCGCTCGACGGCATCCGCCATCCGGGTGATCGCCGGCGCGGTGATGCGTTCGAACACGAACCGGCGCTGCTCGCGCAGCAGCAGCCCGAAATTGATCGCCTGCGCGACGAACAGCGCGATCGCGACCAGCAGTGCCATCTGCCCCGCCAGGCTGCGCGGCCACAGCGCGATCCGTCTCACAACCGCGTCACCTCGGCAGCGAGCGTGTAGCCGCCGCCCCAGACGGTCTTGATGATCTCGGGGGTCTTGGCATCGGCCTCAATCTTGCGGCGCAGGCGGCTGACCTGGTTGTCGATCGCGCGATCGAACGCCGCGGCTTCGCGCCCTTGCGTCAGATCGAGCAACTGGTCGCGCGTCAGCACCTGGCGCGGACGCTGCACCAGCGCGAGCAGCAGGTTATATTCGCCGGTGGAGAGCGGCACCGACACGCCGTCGGAATCGACCAGCACGCGCTCACCGGTCTTGAGCACCCAGCCGGCGAAGCCGTAGCTGCCGCTGTCAGGCGCGTGCTGGCGCGTACCGGTGGCGGCACGACGCAGGATCACCTTGACGCGCGCGGCCAGTTCGCGCGGGCTGAACGGCTTCACGACATAATCGTCGGCGCCCATTTCGAGCCCGACGATGCGGTCGGTTTCCTCGGCGCGCGCGGTCAGCAGGATCACCGGGATATCGGTCGTCTCGCGGATATGGCGCGTCAGGCTGAGCCCATCCTCGCCCGGCATCATGATGTCGAGGATGATGAGATCGATCGCATAGGCTGCCAGCCGCGTCCGCGCCGCCTCGGCGTCGCCCGCCTGCGTGATGCGAAAGCCCTGTTTTTCAAGGAATTTGGCGAGCGGCTCGCGAATCGAGCGCTCGTCATCGACCAGCAGCAGGTGCGGGGTTTCGGCCATATCCATGTCGCTTGGCATAGCGCGCCTTCGAAAGAAAGGCGCCGGGCGGGTGTGGAGGATACCCGCCCGGCGGCCGGTGAGGCGTTTACTCGCCGGCGGGCTTGGGCGCGGCCTGGCGCTGCGCTTTCATCTGCTGCCAGCGTGCCTTCATCTGCGTGCGGGCCGCTGTGATCTCGGCCTGATCGACACGGCCATCCTTGTTGAGGTCGATCCGGTCGAATTGCTTCGCGGCGCGCGCGGCACCTGCCGCCTCGGCCTCGGCGCGGGTGACCACGCCGTCGCCGTTGGTGTCGAGGCGCTTGATCATGTCGCCGTGGCCGCGGCCCGCGCCCCGATGCCCGCGGCGCCCGCGGTGCATCTTGGCGCCCCGCATTTCGGCGGCCGAGAGCTGGCCGTCGCCATTGACATCCTGTCGTGCGAACCGCGCCTCGGCCGCCGCGAGCATTTCGGCACGGCTGATCGTGCCGCTGCCGTCGGTGTCGATCGACGCCATCATGCGCTGGGCGCGCGGCGGCGCGTCAGGGGCGGGGGTGGGGGCCGCCTGGGCGGCCAGCGCGGCACCGCCGACAATCGTACCGGCCAGCGCAGCGACAAGAACGATCTTTTTCATGTGCATATCCCTTGAAGTGGCGGCGGATCGCTCCGCCTTGATCAAGGGTTTGCACCTCATCTGTCGCAACGCTTTGTCAGGTCGCGGCAAAAGTGTCGCAAATTGTCGCAATGTTGGGATTACGGCCCCGGCCCGCTCCCCCTCCCCACCACCCATGCAGCATAATGTCTTGGGTGGTGGGGAGGGGGAGCGGGCCGGAGCCGCAGCCACGTAAGTGGCTCAAACGCTCGTCGCGGTCTGGCCGAACAGGATCTTCTTTTGCGCGTCGGTCATCGGTGCGTCGCTGGGGCGGATTTCCTCGCCCTTGCGATAGGCCTCGATCGTCGCCGGCCGCGCTCGGATCGCCTCGAACCAGCGCTTGAGATCGGGGAAGTCGTTCAGGTCCTGCCGCTGTGCCTCGTGCGGCACGATCCATGGATAGCAGGCCATGTCGGCGATCGAATAGGCGCCGGTGATGAAATCGCGCCCCTGCAGCCGTCGGTCGAGCACGCCGTAGAGCCGGTTGGTTTCCTTGACGTAACGGTCGATCGCATAGGGAATCTGCTCGGGGGCGTAGCGGCCGAAATGGTGGTTCTGCCCCGCCATCGGGCCAAGCCCGCCCATCTGCCACATCAGCCACTTGATCGTCGCGATCTTCTCGCGCGGGGTCTCGCCGACGAAGCGGCCGGTCTTGTCGGCGAGATAGAGGAGGATCGCCCCCGATTCGAAAACACTGATCGGCGCGCCGCCACCGGCCGGATTATGATCGACGATCGCGGGCATCCGGTTGTTGGGTGCGATCTTCAGGAAATCGGGCTTGAACTGGTCGCCGGCACCGATGTTTACCGGCTTGATCCGGTAATCGAGCCCGGTTTCCTCCAGAAACATCGTGATCTTGTGCCCGTTGGGCGTGGGCCAATAGTGCAGATCGATCATCGGGTGAGCTCCGGTTCAGGCAATGGTGCCGCCCGAACATAGGGAGCAACGGCCGGATGATAAGCTGGGCGGTGCCGAACGATCCGATATCGGCCTTTGGCGCATGTCGTATCGGATACGAGCCCGCTATCGCCCGAAGCGCGTGCCCGCCTCGGCGATCAGCCCGTAGACAAGATCGAGATCGGCATCGTCGATGCAATAAGGCGGCATGACGTAGATCGTATTGCCCAGCGGCCGCAGCAGCACGCCGCGATCGATAAAGAAGCGCATCAGCGTTGGGCCCAGCGCCGACAGATAGTCGCTATGCGGGTCGGCGAGTTCGAGCGCGGTGACGGTGCCGATCTGGCGCACGTTGCGGAACATCGGCTGGTCGGCGAGCGGCGCGTGGCGCGTGCGCTGGCGTTGAGACAGGTCGGTGATCCGATCGAGCACGGGCTCGTCGCGCCAGATGGCGAGGTTGGCGCGTGCCGCCGCGCAGGCGATCGGGTTGGCGGTGTAGCTCGACGAATGGAAGAACATCCGCGCGCGATCGTCGGAACGATGCGCCGCGAAGATCGCGGGGGTCGCCATCGTCACCGCGAGCGGCACCGCGCCGCCGGTCAGCCCTTTGGACAGGCACAATATGTCGGGCACCACGCCGGCCTGATCGCAGGCGAGCAGGCTGCCGGTGCGGCCCCAGCCGGTCATCACCTCGTCGGCGATCAGCAGCACGTCGTGGCGCGTGCAGATCGCGCGCATCTCGGCGAGTACCTCTGGCGTATAGATCCGCATCCCGCCCGCGCCGAGCAGCAGTGGCTCGACGATCAGCGCCGCCAGCGGATCGGTGCCGCGCGCCAGCCGGTCGAGTGCGTCGAGCGTCGCCTGTTCGCGGCCGGGCTCGGGGAAGGGCAGCGTCTCGACCTCGAACAGCAGCGGTGCATAGGCGCGGTTGAACACCCCGCGCTCGCCCAGCGACATCCCGCCCACGGTATCGCCGTGATAACTGCTTTCGAGCACCGCGATCCGGTGGCGCGGTCGGTCGGTGTTGAGCCAGAAACCGAGCGCCATCTTGATCGCGACCTCGACGCTGGTCGAGCCGCTGTCGGAGAAAAAGACGTGTGCGAGCGGTGCGGGCATCATCTCGACCAGCGCGGCGGCCACCGCCTCGGCGGGTTCGTGCGTCCAGCCCGCGAAGATGATCTGGTCGAGGCTTTGGGTCGCTTCGGCGATCGCGGCCATGATCGCGGGATGACGATGGCCGTGCGTCGTCACCCACCACGACGAGATCGCATCGACGATCCGCGCGCCATCGGCGGTATGGAGCGCGGCGCCCTCGGTGCGGACGACGGTGGGGATCGTTTCGCCAAGCCCGTGCTGGGTGAAGGGATGCCAGACGGGCGAGGTCATACGAACTCCTCTATGGGGAATGCCGCGGCAAAGGCGGCGGCGAGCGTTTCGGGGGTCAGCGGATCGAGGCGCGGCAGGCGCCCCAGACGCCGCACCTTGCCGATCGCACAGATGATGCGTTCGGTTTCGGCAATCTCATCGCCGATGAAGGCGATGCCGTGGAGCGGGACGTTGCGGTGGCGCAGCGCCTCAATCGTCAGCAGGCTGTGGTTGATCGTGCCGAGCGCGGTCGACGCGACCACGATCACCGGCTCGTGCCAGCGCGCGAACAGATCAGCATAGAGCAGCGTCGGGGTCAGTGGCACCAGCGCACCGCCCGCGCCCTCGATCACGAGCGGTCGGTCGGTTGCCGGTGGATCGAGCCGCACGGGATCGATCGTCACGCCGTCGATGGCCGCGGCGGCGTGCGGCGAGCAGGGCGTGGTCAGCCGATAGGCTTCGGGCAGCACGCGCGCCGGCGGCAACGCCGCGAGCGCGGCGACGCGCAGTGCATCGGTGCCGTCGTCGAGCCCCGCCTGCACGGGCTTCCAGTAAGCGCCGTCCAGCCGCCGCACGAGCCCGGCGGCGAACACGCTCTTGCCGATATCGGTGTCGGTGCCGGTGACGACGAAGCGCTGCGTCATGCCAGCGCCTCGGCCAAGGCGGCGTCGAGTCGGTCGATCGCCGCTTCGTCGACGTTGAGCGTGATGCAGATTCTCAGCCGCGCGGTGCCTGCCGGCACGGTCGGCGGGCGGATGCCGCGAACGTCGAGTCCGCTCGCTTGGAGCGCTCCTGCCGCGTGCATCGTCGTCGTGTCGTCCCCCAGGATCAGCGGCAAGATCTGCGATCCCGATCGCAGCGCGCCGTGCCGTGCGAGCCGGGTTTGCGCATAATCGATCAGCGCCGTCAGCCGTGCGCGCGGCGCGGGGTCGTCGCACGCCAGCCGCAGCGCCGCGCGCCCGACGGCGGCGATCAGCGGCGAGGGCGCGGTCGAGAAAATGAACCCGCGCCCGCGATTGACGAGGAAATCGGCGAGCACGCGCGGCAGGCACAGCAACGCACCCTCGGTACCCAGTGCCTTGCCGAACGTATGGAGCGTGATGACGTTCTCGCGTCCCTCGACCCCCTCGGCGAGCCCGCAGCCGCGCACGCCGAATACGCCGGTCGCGTGCGCCTCGTCGATGACGAGGAAGCCGTCGTTGGCGTCGGCGATATCGGCCAGCGCGGTGATCGGCGCGCGGTCGCCGTCCATGCTGTAAAGGCTTTCGATGACGATCCACGGCCGCCCGGTGCCGCCATCGCGGCGCCACGCCGCGATCGCGTCGGCGAAGGCGTCGGCGTCGTTATGCGGCACCGATTGCGCGCCGCACCGCGCCAGCCGCATCCCGTCGTGTGCGCTGGCATGGATCAGCGCGTCGTGGAAAATCCGGTCACCGGTCTGCGGCAGCGCGGAAAGCATGGCGACATTGGCGGCATAGCCATTGGCGAAGAACAGCGCCGCCTCGGTGCCGAACCGCGCCGCTGCTTCCGCTTCGAGCGCTTCATGCTCGGCATGGTTGCCGCGCAGCAGCCGCGATCCGCCCGCGCCCAGCGGCACGCCGCGCGCCAGCGCCGCACGCGCGGCATCGGCCAGCGCCGTGCTGTCGGCGAGGCCGAGATAATCGTTCGACGAAAAATCCGCGCCCGCGCGCGGCTGCAACGCACGGCGCCGGTCGGCGGCGGCGAGCCGATCGAGGTCGGCGGCATAGGGATCAAGCAACGCCATCGGCGCCGCTGCTAGACCAAGGCGACCCGATTGGCGAGGCCGCGACTCGTTATGGGCGGGGAGGGGGTTTTTGCCGATCGCCTGTCATGCCGGATTCATTCCGGCATCCAATGTCCCCTCGGGCGGCGCCGGTGTAGAGGATGCGTGGCCCCCCGGAACAGGTCTCGGGTGACGTGGGGCTATGGGCTTTTCTATCCGTCGCGCAACCCGATCCCGATCGAGGCGCGGGCCTGATCGGCTTCGCTCGACACCACCGGATAGGCGCAATAATCGGCGGCGTAATAAGCGCTGGGGCGGTGGTTGCCCGACCAGCCGATGCCGCCGAACGGCGCCGCCGACGAGGCGCCGTTGGTAGGCTTGTTCCAGTTGACGATGCCGGCGCGCGCATTCGCCCAGAAGCGGTCGTACAGCGCCGGATTCTGGCTGATCAGCGATGCCGACAGGCCGTAGCGCGTGTTGTTCGCCTCGGCGATCGCGGCGTCGAAATCGTGCGTGCGGATGATCTGGAGGATCGGGCCGAACAATTCGATATCGGGCCGCTCGGCCATGTCGGTGGTGTCGATCAGCGCGGGGCTGAGGAACGGCCGGTCGTCGATCGGGCGTTCGAGATGGCGGATGGGGTGGCCGCCGCGCATCATCAGCGCCAGAAAGCTCTCGGTAAGCTGGTCGGCGGCCTCATTGTCGATCACGCAGCCCATGAACGGCGCCGGATCGGCATGCGGTTCGCCGACGATCAACCGCCCGACGAGCTTGTTGAGCGTCTCGATCAGCGGCTCATAGAGCTTTTCGTCGACGATCAGCCGCCGCGCGGCGGTGCAGCGCTGGCCCGCGGTCGTGAAGGCCGATTGCACGATCAGCGTCGCCGCGGTGAACAGATCGGGCGTGTCCCAGACGACGATCGGGTTGTTGCCCCCCATTTCGAGCGCGAGGATCTTCTCCGGCCGGTCGGCGAACTGGCGGTTGAGCGCCAGCCCGGTGCGCGCGGATCCGGTGAACAGCAGCCCGTCGATCCCGTCATGCCCCGCCAGCGCCTTGCCTTCGGCCGGGCCGCCGATCACCAGCCGCGCGCAGCCTTCGGGAACCCCCGCTTCGTGGAAGCATCTGATGAGGAATTCGCCCGATGCGGGGGTCTTTTCGGAGGGCTTGAACACCACGGCATTGCCCGCGATCAGCGCGGGAACGATATGGCCGTTGGGCAGATGCGCGGGGAAGTTGTACGGGCCGAGCACCGCGAGCACGCCGTGCGGCTTGTGGCGCAAGGCCATGCGCGAACCCATCTGCGCGTCGAGCCGGCGCTGCGAACTGCGATCGGCATAGGCCTTGGCCGAAATGTCGACCTTGGCGATCACGGTATCGACTTCGGTGCGCGATTCCCACAGCGGCTTGCCGGTCTCGCGCGCGATCGTGTCGGCGAACGCCTCGTGGTGCGACCGGACCACATTGGCAAAGCGGCGCAGCGTCTCGACCCGATTGGCGAGCGGGCGCGCGGCCCATTCGGCCCAGCTTTCCCGCGCCCGCTCCACCTCGGCATCGACGTCGCTCACCGGATGACGCCACAGTTCCGCGCCGGTGGCGGGTTCGGTGGAAATGATCTCGACCATAAGGCTGTTTATTCCTTCCCCCTGCGCTTGCTCTTGCCCGATATTACGCGGCTTTGCCACACCTGCTCAGCCGCCCAGTGCGGCGCCCATCTCCCGAATTGCGACAATCTTCGCCTCGAATTTTTGCCAGTCGTCCTGCCCGTCGATCGCGGCCCAGATCGCCTCGACCTCGTCGATCAGCATCGCACACGGCGCGCCCTGCCAATAAGCGTGATCGCGTGGCGCCCGCGCAACATAACCCGCCAGCCGCCCGCGCAGGTCGGCGAACGCCTCGCCGGCATAAGGCGCGGCGTCGGGCAGCGCGCCGCCGAAGCCATCGAAGAAGAAACGATCGATCGGCGTGTCGCCGCCGTGCAGCGCCTTTTCCATCGCGGTGATCAGGCCGCCGTCATGCGGTGCGCCGCGCGGTCGCACGCCCAACCGCCACAGCAGCGCCTCGGTCACTTCGCGCTGATAATGATCGCCGAAGCTGTCGAGCACGGCGATCAGCGGTTCGGCCGCGCTCAGCGGTCGCAGCGATACGGCGAGTTGCGCGGCGTCCCAATGGATCGCCTCGGGCTGGCGGCCGAAGGCATAGAGCCCGGCATGGTCGAAATAGGCCGCGGTGAAGCCGGGATTCCACGTCGGGTTGAAGCGCCAGGGGCCGTAATCGAAACTCTCGCCGGTAACGTTGATATTGTCCGAATTGAGCACGCCATGGACGAATCCCGCGGCCATATAGCGCGCCGCCAGTCGCGCGGTGCGGCGCACGACATGATCGAGCAGCCGCACCGGCGCATCGTCGCCCGGCTCCTCACCGTAATAATGACGTAGCACATAATCGGTCAGCGTGCGCAGCCCCTCCTCGTCGCGCAGATAGGCGAGCCGCTGGAAGGTGCCGATGCGGATATGGCCGTGGCTGAGCCGCACCAGCACCGACGAGCGCGTGGGGGAGGGCTCGTCACCGCGAGTCAGCGCCTCGCCGGTTTCGATCAGTGAGAAGCTGCGCGATGTCTCGACCCCCAGCGCCTCGAGCATCTCGGTCGCCAGCACTTCGCGCAGGCCTCCTTTCAGCGTCAGTCTGCCGTCGCCGAAGCGGCTGTACGGGGTCTGCCCCGATCCCTTGGTGCCGAGATCCATCAACCGCCCGCGATCGTCGCGCAGCTGCGCGAACAGGAAGCCGCGTCCGTCGCCGATATTGGGGTTGTAGTTGCGGAACTGATGGCCGTGATAGCGCAGCGCCAGCGGTTGGGGCAGGCCATCGGGCAGCGGCGCGAACCGGCCGAAATGCGCGATCCATTCGGCCTCGTTCAGGTCGCCCAGCCCCACGCTTTGCGCCGCGCGGTCGTTGCGGAAGCGCAATCGGGTCTCGGGAAAGTGCGCCGGTTCGACGCGATCGTAAAAGGCGTCGCCGAGATCGAGGATGGTGGTTGCGGGGGAATAATGGGCGGGTTGCGGGCAAGCAGGCATAAGGTGATATGGGTGGCTGGGATCAAGGGACGCAAGCATGGCCGCATATGAAAACCGATATTGGTGGTCGCGCGACGGCCTCAGGCTCCATTATCGGGACTATCCGGGCCGCGAGGATCGGCCGCCGATCGTGTGCCTGCCCGGCCTGACACGCAACGCCCGCGATTTCGAGGCGCTCGCCGATCGGCTCGCCGGGGAATGGCGCGTGATCGCGGTCGATCTGCGCGGGCGCGGCGAAAGCGCCTATGCCAAAGAGCCGATGAGCTACGCCCCGCTTACCTATGTTCAGGATATCGAGGCGCTGCTCGAGGATGTGGGCTGCGATCGCTTCATCGCCTTCGGCACCTCGCTGGGCGGGATCGTGACGATGCTGCTCGCCGGCACGGCGCCGCAGACGATCGTCGGCGCATTGCTCAACGATGTCGGGCCCGAGATCGAGGCGGCGGGGCTGGGGCGGATTCGCAGCTATGTCGGCAAGGCGAGTTCGCTGCCGACCTGGATGCACGCCGCCCGCGCGGTCGCCGAGGCCAACGGCAGCGTCTATCCCGATTACAAGACCGCAGACTGGCTCGCGATGGCCAAGCGGCTTTATCGGCTCAACAACCAGGGGCGGGTCGTGCTCGATTACGATCTCCGGATCGCCGAGCCGTTCCGCGTGCCGGGGAATGAGGCGGGCCCCGATATGTGGCCGGCGTTGCGCGCGCTCGGCAAGGCGCCGGTGCTGCTCGTGCGCGGCGCGCGATCCGATGTGCTCGGCGCGGCGACCGCCGATCGGATGATCGCGGCATTGCCCGATGCCGAACTCGTCACGGTGCCCGATGTCGGCCACGCCCCGACGCTCGACGAACCGGCGGTGGTCGCGGCGATCGATCGCCTGCTCGGCCGGGTCGCGACGGAACCCGCCATCGCCTGACGCGTCTTTCCAGAGATGTTGCGGGGGTTTGCATGGGTTTCTTCTTCGATCACCTTGTCCTGACGCCGCGCGATATCGATCTCGCGCGGTCGCCGCTCGCGGGGCGGATCGATGCCGACACTTATGTGCTCGGCGCGTTCAATCCGGGGATGACGCGGCGCGCGAACGGCAATCTGCTGCTGATGGTGCGGATTGCCGAGGCGCTCAGCGACCCCATCCGCGATGGGCATATCCACGCGATCCGCTGGCACGATGGCGGCTATGCGCTCGATGCCTGGCCGCTCGAACAGGTCGATACCGCCGATCCGCGCACCTTCACGGTACGCGGCGGTGGCTGGCCGGTGATGGCGCTGACCTCGCTGTCGTGGCTGCTGCCGGTCGAATTGTCGGCCGACGGCAGCCGGGTGGTGGCGATGCATTACGATCGCGCGATCGCGCCGGCGGCCTCGTATCAATGCTACGGTGTCGAGGATGCGCGGATCAGCCATGTCGGCGACCGCTTCCTGATGACGGTCTGTTCGGTCAGCCCCGAGCGGCAGGCGACATCGCTTTATTCCTCGCCCGACGCGCTCGACTGGACGTTGGAGGGGCTCGTTCTCGATCATCAGAACAAGGACATGCTGATCTTCAACGGGCTGATCGACGGGCAATATTGGGCCGAGACGCGCCCGCTCGGCGATCTGTATTTCGCCTATCCACCGGGCAGCGGCTGGCGCGCGGGGCCGTCGATCAACCTCGCGAGTTCACCCGATGCGCTGCACTGGAAGCCGTGCGACCGGCCGTTCCTGCGCCCGCGCGCGGCCATGCCGGCGGCCGCGCGGATGGGCGGTGGCGCCCCGCCGATCCTCACCGATCGGGGTTGGCTCAGCCTGTGGCACGGGGTCGAGCCCAACGCGGGCGTCGGCATCTATCGCACCTATTGGTCGCTGCTCGACGCGCATGCGCCGTGGCGCGTGCTGCATACCGATGAGGCGCCGCTGATCGCGCCCGATCCCGCGCTGACACGGCCGATCGAGCAATTGCTCTATTTGCGCGACATCGTCTTCACGACCGGCATCGTCGATGCGGGCGATCATTTCATCGTCGCCAGCGGTGAGGCCGATCTGGCGTGCCGTATCACCCATATCCCGAAGGCACGTTTCGGGGTTTGATGTCTATTTGCGCAGGCGGGTCAGCCCCTCCTGCGCGGCGCTGGCGACGAGGCGGCCGTCCTCTGTGTAGATCTTGCCGCGGTTGAACCCCCGCGCGTGCCCCGCCCACGGGCTGTCGCATGCATAGAGCAGCCATTCGTCGGCGCGGAAGGATTCGTGGAACCACAAGGCGTGGTCGAGGCTCGCGGTTTGCATATTGGGCGTCGTCCAGTTGACGCCGTGCGGCAGCATCGCGGTTCCGAGCAGCGACATATCCGACGCATAGGCAAGGACGGCGCGGTGCATCGTCATATCGTCGGCGATGGGCGCGGCGAGGCGGAACCAGCTATATTGCGCGGGCGGCCGCTTTTCCGCGGTGAACCAAGAGCGCGGGTGGACAGGCCGAATCTCGATCGGCCGCGCGCGCAGCATGTGGCGACGGAACTTCTCGGGAATCGAGTCGATCATCTCGTGGCGCAATTCGGCCTCGGATTTGAGCGTGTCCGGCCCCGGCACATCGGGCATGGCATCCTGATGGTGCAGGCCGTCTTCCGGGGTTTGGAAACTTGCGGCCATGTTGAGGATCGGCTTGCCCTGCTGCATCGCGATCACGCGCCGCGTGGCGAAGCTGCGCCCTTCGAAATCGCGGACGACGCGATAGATGATCGGGTAATCCTCGTTCCCCGGCCGCATGAAATAGGCATGGAGCGAATGCGCGGTCTTGGGCGCCTCGGTCGAGCGTTGCGCCGCCTGGAGTGCCTGCGCGATCACCTGCCCGCCGAACACGCGGCCGACACCACCCGGCTGGCGGCCACCACGATAGAGATCGGTATCGAGTTCCTCGACGGTGAGCAGATCGACCAGCGTCTGCGTCAGTTGGGCGGGGGAGGGGGTGTGCGCGATGCTATCCATGATCCAGGAAATCCGTTCGTGCTGAGCTTGTCGAAGTACCGTTCTTTTCGGTGTTAAGGGGAAGAACGGCCCCTCGACAAGCTCAGGGCGAACGGTTCACAAGGGGACGGACGCTACGTTCGGGGTCAATACCCCGCCGCCCGAGCCAGCTGGTCGGCGTGGAAATTGGTGTCGCCGAACATCTCCGCCAGCACGCGCGCGCGCTTCATGTAGAAGCCCACGTCATATTCGTCGGTCATCCCGATCCCGCCGTGCATCTGCACGCTTTCCTGAACGCTCAGCGTCGTCGCCATCCCCGTCATTGCCTTGGCGACCGAAACCGCGGCGTCGGCGCCCGTATCACCCGCGTCGAGCAATTGCTGCGCCTTGAGCACCGCCGATCGCGCGACCTCCATTTCCGAATAGAGATGCGCGGCGCGGTGCTGGAGCGCCTGGAAGCTGCCGATTAGTGTGCCGAATTGCTTGCGTTCCTTCAGATAGCCGATCGTCAGGTCCATCGCGCCGCCGCCAACGCCGAGCAATTCCGCCGCCGCCCCGGTGCGCCCCGCTGCGAGCAGCCGCTTGAGCGGTCCCGCGCCCGCATCGACCTCGCCGATCACCGCATCGGCATCGACCTCGACCCCGTCGAAATCGAGCCGCGACGCGAGGCTGGCATCGGCCAGCCGCTCGGGCGTGTCGGTGAGCCCGGCCGCGTTGCGATCGACCGCGAACAGCGTGATGCCGTCGTCATCGTCGGCGCTGCCCGCGGTGCGCGCGGCGACGATGATCAGATCGGCGACATGCGCGTGGGTGACGAATTGCTTGCGGCCCGTCAGCTTGAAGCCGTTGCCCGATCGCTCGGCGGTCATGCCGATCCGGGCGCGGTGCTTGGGGCCTTCGTCGATCGCAAGCGCAGCGACCGTATCGCCCGCAATGATGCCGGGGAACCAGCGCCCGGCGTGCTGCGTGCCCTTGAGCGCCTCGGCCGCCGCGACGGCGGTGGCGAGGAAGGGGGAGGGCGAGAGGTTGCGCCCGATCTCCTCGAGCACCACCCCCGCCTCGACATGGCCGAGCCCGAGCCCGCCTTCGTTTTCGCCGATCAGGATGCCGGTGAAGCCCATCTCGGCGAATTGCTTCCACAGATCGCGCGAGAAGCCGGTCGCGTCCCTGGCATCGCGCAAGGCCCGCAGGTGGCTGACGGGGGCGTGTTCGGCGACGAAATCCTTCGCGGTATCGCGCAGCATCGTCTGTTCGTCGTTGAGATAGAGGGGCATGTTTTTCTCCGTCATCCCAGCGCAGGCTGGGATCTTGCGCCACGCGAGCGTGCTGGGGGTGACGATCAGTTCGGCAATTCCAATATCCGCTTTGCGATGATGTTGAGCTGGATCTCGCTTGTCCCGCCCTCGATCGAATTGGCCTTGGTGCGCAGCCAGGCACGCGCGCCAGCGCCACCCGACGAGGCCTCGCTTTCCCATTCGAGCGCGTCCGATCCGCCCGCCGCCATCATCAGTTCGTGGCGGCGCTTGTTCAGCTCGGTGCCGTAATATTTCATCATGCTGGGCTGCGCGGGATGCGCCTTGCCCGCCTTCAATTCGTCGATGAAGCGCTCGGATGTCATCGCGAACGCCTTCGCGCGGACCTCGAATTCGGCGATTCCAGCGCGCAACAGCGGATCGGCGAGCCGGCCGTTGTCGTCGAGCCCCACCGTCGCGATCGCGCCGTCGATCAGCGGATTGCCCGCCGCCCCGCCAAGCCCCATGCCCGAGATCATCTCGCGCTCGTGGCCGAGCAGATATTTGGCGACGTCCCAGCCCTTGTTCTCGTCATGGACGCGCTGGCTCTTGGGCACCTTCACATTGTCGAAAAAGGTCTCGCAGAACGGCGAATTGCCCGAAATCAGCAGGATCGGTTTGGTCGAGACGCCCTCGCTCGCCATGTCGAACAGCACGAAGCTGATCCCGCCCTGCTTCGATTCCTTCGAGGTGCGCACGAGGCAGAAGATCCAGTCGGCCTTGTCGGCATAGCTGGTCCACACTTTCTGCCCGTTGACGACATAATGGTCGCCCGCATCCTCGGCCGAGGTCGCGAGCCCGGCGAGGTCGGACCCCGCATTGGGCTCCGAATAGCCCTGGCACCAGCGGATCTCGCCGCGCGCGATCTTGGGCAGATAGTCGAGCTTCTGTTCTTCGGTGCCGTATTTGAGCAGCGCCGGGCCGAGCATCGAGATGCCGAAGCTGTTCAAGGGATTGCGCGCGGTGATCCGGCGCATCTCCTCGCGCAGCACCTTGGTCTCGGCTGGCGACAGCCCGCCGCCGCCATAGGCCTTGGGCCAGTCGGGCACCGTCCAGCCACGCGCGCCCATCGCGTCCATCCACTGCTTTTGCGCAGGGGTAAGTTTCGATTGGTCGCGCCCGCCCCAGCACACGTCGGTTTCGGCGCGCACCGGTTTGCGCATCTCGGGCGGGCAATTCGCTTCCAGCCACATGCGGGTATCGGCGCGGAACTGGGCGAGATCGGTATCGGGCATTGTCTACTCCGTCGCTGGGGTGACGAAAGAAAGGGTCATCGCATCACCAGGTCATGCGCGGCCTTGGCGACAGCGATCGCGGTGAAATCGCGGTTGGTGTCGGCAATCACCTGCACGCCGATCGGTAACCCCTCGGCATCCGTGCCTACGGGCACGCTGGTGGCGGGCAGCATCGGGAAGGTGGCGAGGCCGGGCCAGGCGAGCTGGAGCCCGAACTGGGTATCCTCACCATCCATGTCGAGCCGGCGCTCGGTGATCGGCGTGTCGTCGTGCGGAAAGGCGGTGGTGCCCCAGGCGGGAGCGATCACCGCGTCATAATCGGCGAACAGCCGCTGCCACACCCGCACGTTGCGCGCCTGATCGTCGAGCAACCCGAACCAGTCGGCCAGCGTCGGCAGCGGGCGGCTTTCCTGCTTGGCACCGCGCGTCATCGCGATATTGAGCATGTGCATGTAATCCCCATATTGCTCGGCGAGATCGGGCAGCAGGTCGCTCGCGCGATCGACCCGCGCCCCGGCTTTCTCGAACGCATCGCCGACGCCGTGGATCGCCTGTTTGATCGCGGCCTGTGCCTTGGCGACGGGATGTTCGGGCAGCAGCAGGATGCGCCAGTCGCCATGTTTGCGCGGCGCGGGCCGGGGCAGCGGGATATCGGTGAGTACGGCGAGTTCGGCGGCGAGATCGTCGGGATCGGCGGCCAGCGGGCCGATCACCGACATCGCGATACGCGCATTGTCTGTGCGGGGGAAATAATGGCCCTCGGGGGCGATCGCGGTGAAGCTCGATTTGTGCCCCCACACGCCGCAGAACGCCGCCGGCACGCGGATCGAGCCGCCAATGTCCGAACCCAGTTCGATCGGCACATACCCCGCCGCGAGCGCTGCCGCCGCGCCGCCCGATGAGCCACCGCAGACACGCTTAAGATGATGCGGGTTGCGCGTGCGCCCGTAATTGGGGTTGTTCGATTGCAAATCGGCGAGCCCGACCGGAACGTTGGTCTTGCCGAGGATCACCGCCCCCGCCGCCTTGAGCCGCTGGACGGTGACCGCGTCGGCGCTGGCGATATGGTCGGCGTGCTCGGCAAAGCCCCAACTCGACGGCAGCCCGGCGATGTCGAAACTCTCCTTGACCGTCATCGGTACGCCGAACAGCGGGCGGTCATCGGGCCCGCGATCGTCGAGCGCCTTGGCGGCGGCCCGCGCGCGATCGAAATCGCGTACCACGACCGCGTTGATCTCACCGTCGCCCGCCTCGATCCGCGCGATCGCCGCCTCGGTCTCGGCGAGCGCCGAACTTTGGCCAGCCCGAATCGCGGCGGCGGTCTGGAGAGCGGTGCGCCTCACCAACCCCCTCCGTCACCCCGGACTTGTTCCGGGGTCCAACGCGCCGCACAAGCTGCCGCCGGTGCGTCTTGGATGCCGGAACACGTCCGGCATGACGAGGAGGGCGCGCTCATGACGTGAACCGCCCGCCCTTGTCGGCCTTTTCGCGCAACAGCGGCGCCACATCGAACCCGTGCTTCTCCAGCCCGGCGACGATTGTCTTCAGGCCCTCGGTATCGGCCCAGAACATCGGCCCGCCGCGATAGACCGGCCAGCCATAGCCGTAGATCCACACCACATCGATGTCGCTCGCACGCTGCGCCTTGCCTTCTGCGAGGATCAGCGCGCCCTCGTTGACCATCGTATACAGCGTGCGCTCGACGATCTCCTCCGTCGTCACCTCATGCTGCTTGGCCCCGGTTTTCTTCCGGAAATCCTCGATGATCTCGGCGACGCGGGGGCTGGGGGAGGGGTTCCTCTTGTCGTCATAATCGTAGAACCCCGCCTTGGTCTTCTGGCCCCAGCGCTTCTCGGCGGCGAGGGCGTCGCGGATGCTTTCGATCCGCGTCGGGTCGCGGTGCCAGCCGATATCGACGCCCGCGAGGTCGCTCATCTGGAACGGCCCCATCGGCATCCCGAACTCGACATGCACCTTGTCGATCTGTTCGGGCGTCGCGCCTTCCATCAGCAGCTTCATCGCCTCGACCTGGCGCGGCATCAGCATCCGGTTGCCGATGAAGCCGTGGCACACGCCCGCGACCACCGCGACCTTCCTGATCTTCTTGGCCAGCGCCATCACCGTCGCGAGCACATCGTCCGCCGTCTTGTCGCCGCGCACGACCTCGAGCAGCTTCATCACATTGGCGGGCGAGAAAAAGTGCATCCCCAGCACGTCCTGCGGCCGCCTGGTGACGGCGGCGATCTCGTTGATGTCGAGATAGGAGGTGTTCGAGGCGAGAATCGCGCCGGGTTTGGCGATCGCGTCCAGCTTGCCGAAAATGTCCTTCTTGACGCCCATTTCCTCGTACACCGCCTCGATGATGAGGTCGCAATCGGCGAGGTCTTCGAGCGTGAGCGTCGGGGTGAGCGCGCCCATTGCCGCCTCGACCTGTGCGGCGGTCATCCGGCCCTTGGCGGCGGTGGCTTCGTAATTCCTGCGCATCGTATCGGTACCGCGATCGAGCGCTTCCTGCTGCATCTCGACGATCGTCACCGGGATTCCCGCCGACAGGAAGTTCATCGAAATGCCGCCGCCCATCGTGCCCGCGCCGATCACGCCGACGCGTTTGATCGCGCGCAGCGCGATGTCGTCGGCGATGCCGTCGATCTTGGCGGCCTTGCGTTCCGCGAAGAAGATGTGGCGCTGCGCGGCGGATTGGACGCCCATCATCAGCTTCATGAATTCCTGCCGCTCGAACTGGATACCCTCCTCGAACGGCACTTCGGTCGCCTTGACGACGCAGGCGATGTTGGCGGCGGGCGCGTCGAAGCCGCGGAAGCGGCGCGCGTTGGCCTTGGTGAACGCCGCGACCGCCTCGGGGTCGGGCGTGACGGTTTTCTGGCTCGCGCGCGGCAGCGGCTTGCCGATCATTTCCCTGGCGAAGCGAAGCGCGTCGGCCTCGAGGCTGGCCTCGCCCGCGAGCCGATCGATCAGCCCCGCGTCGAGTGCCCTTTTCGCCGCGATCGGATCGCCCTTGGCGGTCATCTCCAGCGCGAGCGCCACGCCGGCGACGCGGGGGATGCGCTGCGTGCCGCCCGCACCGGGAAGCAGGCCGAGCTTGACCTCGGGGGTGCCGAGCTTCGCCGACGGCACGGCGATCCGGTAATGGCAGCCCAGCGCGACCTCGCACCCGCCGCCCAGCGCGGTGCCGTGGATCGCCGCGATCACGGGCTTGTCGGCGGCCTCGATCATGTCGACCAGCGTGGGCAGCGCGGGCTCGACCATCGGCTTGCCGAATTCGGTGATGTCGGCGCCCGCGAAGAAGGTCCGCCCGTCGCAGCGGATCACCATCGCGGCGATGCTCGCATCGGCGATGCCCTCCTTCACCGCGGCTTCAAGCCCCTGCCGTACCGCGGCGCCGAGCGCGTTCACCGGCGGGTTGTCCGACACGATGACGAGCACGTCGTCGTGGCGGTGGAGGGTGATGGGGCTCGTCATGATTCCGGTCTCTCCTGTGGCGACAGCGGGGCGTGAGCGCCCGCGTCTGTCTCGGGGTATGGCATACCCTGTGTTCAAATGCTGATTCTCCTATTGCCTTGAGCGGCGTATGAATCAACACTAACGTCATAAGCGTCGGATAAATATCCAAACCCGACATTCTGAATATGATGGAGAGGTGCCCTATGAGCAGCCAGCCTGTCGTCGCGCTCGATCCAGCCTGGCCGGCCATGTCGATCGCCGAGGCGGAAGCGCTGCTCACCGCGCCGGGCCAGAAGTTCGAGATGGAAACGGTGACGATCCGGGGCGTGCCGACGCGGGTCTGGAAGCATTCGCCGGCGCATCTGCGCGCGCTGATCGAGGCGGCGCGTGCCTATGGCGACTTGCCCTTCACCGTCTACGACAACGAACGCGTCAGTTACGAGGCCAATTTCCGCGCGATTGCCGCGCTGGCGACGCATCTCGCCGCGCTGGGGGTGGGCAAGGGCGATCGCGTCGCGCTGGCGATGCGCAACCTGCCCGAATGGCCGGTGGCGTTCTTCGCGGTGGTGACGCTCGGCGCGATCGTGGTGCCGCTCAATGCGTGGTGGACCGGGGCCGAGCTTGCCTATGGGCTGGCCGATTCGGGGGCGGCGGTGCTGATCGCCGACGAACGGCGCCACCAATGCCTTGCCGATCACTATGCCGACCTGCCCGACCTGCACCATGTGATCGTCACGCGCGCGGCGGACCCGCTCGGCGGAGCGACCGCGCTTGAGGCCGTGATCGGTACGCCTAGGGATTATACGACGCTCCCCGATTCGCCTCTGCCCCCAGCCGAGATCGCGCCCGACGATGCGGCGGGGATTTTCTATACCAGCGGCACCACGGGCGCCCCCAAGGGCGCGCTCGGCACGCACCGCAACATGGCGACCAACATCCTGTCGGGCGGTTTCGCGGCGGCGCGCGCGTGCCTCAGGCGCGGCGAAACCCCGCCCGAGCCGACCCCGCGCTCGATCCTGCTCGTCATCCCGCTGTTCCACGTCACCGCGTCGAGCGCGGTGATGATGGGCGTGATCGCCACCGGCAGCACTTTGGTGTTCATGCGCAAATGGGAACCGGTCGCGGCGATGGCGATCATCGAGCGCGAGAAGGTGGCGATGACCGGCGGGGTGCCGACGATCGCGTGGCAATTGCTCGAACATCCCGAGCGCGACCGTTTCGATCTGTCGAGCCTCGAATCGATCGCTTACGGCGGCGCGCCCGCCGCGCCCGAACTGGTGCGGCGCATCCATGCCGAATTCGGCGCGCTGCCCGGTAGCGGCTGGGGGATGACCGAGACGATGGCGACCGTCACCACGCATTCGGGCGAGGATTATCTCAACCGGCCCGAAAGCTGCGGCCCCGCCGTCGCCACCGCCGATCTCAAGATCATGTCGGAAGATGGTACGCACGAGCTCCCGCTGGGCGAGGTCGGCGAATTATGGGCGAGGGGCCCGATGATCGTGAACGGCTATTGGAACAACCCCGCCGCCACCGCCGCGACCTTCGTCGACGGCTGGGTCCGCACCGGCGATATCGCGCGGCTCGATGACGAGGGGTTCTGCTTCATCGTCGATCGCGCCAAGGACATCGTCATCCGCGGCGGCGAGAATATCTATTCGAGCGAGGTCGAGAATGTCCTCTACGCGCACCCCGCGGTCACCGATTGCGCGCTGATCGGTATCCCCCATCGCACGCTGGGCGAGGAGCCCGTGGCGGTCGTCCATCTTGCGCCGGGCAGCAGCGCGAGCGAGGCCGAATTGCAACAATGGGTCGGGCGCCACCTTGCCGCGTTCAAGGTGCCGGTGGCGATCCGCTTCGTCGCTGAAACGCTGCCGCGCAACGCCAACGGCAAAATCCTCAAGCGCGATCTCAAAACCTTGTTCGCCGTCGAAGCGGCCTCCTGATTTCCGGGCGCCGCATTGCCGGCGCGGCCCGTCGCGATCGTCCGCGTTGCGCGGGATGACGCGGTGCGCCAAATCCCGCTAGGATCGACTCGCAAGCTCGGTGTCCGGGCACGGGCGCTGGTGCGGGCAAAGGTCTGGGAAAGGCAAAGTGTGGACAAGCGTTTGGCGACCAGGGACGAGGCGACGCGCACCGGCGACGACGGCTGGCTGCGGGAACCGATGCGGCGCGATCGGCTGCTTGCCGCGCTGACGTTGCTGGTCGGGACGGGGGTGGCGATCGCGACTCCGTTCGCGCTCAAGGCCGGCGCTGAATTCTTCCTGCCTGTCACCGCCGCGCTGGTGATCGCGGTCGCGCTGGTGCCGGTGCTCGAATGGCAGGAACGCCACCGCATTCCCGCGCCGATCGCGGCGCTTGTGTGCGTGCTGCTGTTCCTGATCGCCGCGAATATCGCGCTGGCGGCGATCGTGGTGCCCGCGACCGAATTCTTCCGGCTGCTGCCCGAACGAATCGATCGCATCCAGAGCAATGTCGCGCCGCTGCTCGATTTCTACGCGAGCCTCACGCATTACGTCGATGCGACGATCGAGAAATTCGCCTCGGGGCCGATCGGCCGCGCCGAGCAAGCCGCGGTCGCGCCGCCCAATTCGCTGATCGAACTCGCCGCGACCTCGGCGCCGGTGGTCATCATCCAGCTCTTCTTCGGCATCCTCGTGGTCTATTTCTTCCTCGCCGGCTGGACCAGAACGCGCGCGCGCGCGATCACCAACCGCTCGAGCTTCGGCGGCGCGATGGCCACCGCCCGCGTCATCCAGGCGGTGGTCGACGATGTGTCGGCCTATCTCGGCACGATCACCGTCATCAACATGTCGCTCGGGCTGTTCGTCGCCTTCTGGCTGTGGATGATCGGGATGCCCTATCCGCTGATGTGGGGCGGGGTCGTCGCGCTGCTCAACTACATCCCCTATTTCGGCCCGATCGTCGCCGCGCTGCTGATGGCGCTGGGCGGGCTGATGACCTTTACCGATATCTGGATGGCGATGGTGCCGGCCGCGATCATGATCGGGTGTCACCTTGTCGAAGCGAATGTGGTGACGCCGCTGGTCGTCGGGCACCGGCTCACGATCAGCCCGCTGATGATTCTCGTCTCGCTCAGCTTCTGGGGGTGGATCTGGGGCACGCCGGGCGCGCTGCTCGCGGTCCCGCTGCTCATCATCATGCAGACCGTGATCGGCGCGGCGGGCAAGCCCGACATCGCCGGATTCCTGTTCGAACACGGCACGCTGACGACGTATCGGCAACGAAATGATGAAACCACCACCGAAGAGGAGGTGTGACCTGTTGACAGGGGTGGGTAGCTCCCCTAGTTGGCCCGCCTCACGCTTAGTACGCGGGTGTAGCTCAGTTGGTTAGAGCGCCGGCCTGTCACGCCGGAGGTCGCGGGTTCGAGTCCCGTCACTCGCGCCATTTCCCGGTTTCCATCCACCGGAGGAGTGGCTTCAGCGGCATGATCCAGATGATCCCCGTCACCGCGTAAAAGCCGAGCTGGCCCAGCCAGTGCCAGCGCCCGACCACGCCCGACAGGCTGGCGACAAGCCCCGCCCACACCACGATCAATGCGATAATCGCGAGCATTCCTGTGGGCTTGCGCCAGCTTGGTGTCATTCATTGTCCCTTTCGATCCAGCCGGATTCGGTGATGATGGCGTGCAGTGGCACATCCCAGGGGTCGGGCGTTAGCGCCGCGACGTGCTGGACCGACCATGCCACGCCGATGCGCTGCGCCTCGGGGTGCGCGGCGAACGCCCGATCGTAATGCCCCGCGCCCTGGCCGAGCCGATTGAGAATCGCATCGAATCCCACCAACGGCGTCAGGATGATGTCGGGAACGGTCTCGCGCCGCATCGCTTGCGGCTGGCGCAGGCCGAACGGCCCGTCGTCGAGCGGGTGGGTGGGGTGCCATTCGAGGAAGCGCAGCGGTTGTTCACGGCTGACGACATGCGGGAGCGCGAGCGCGCACCCCGAATCGATCGCGGCCGCCACCAGCAAAGCGGGGTCGGCCTCGCTGCCGATCGGCACATAGGAAGCGATCGTCAGCCCCGGCCGCAGCAAGGCGAGATAGGGGGCGGGCGGCGCGATCGCGCCGCTGTGTTCGGCGACGAACGCGTCGCGCGCGGCGCGCAACTCTGCCCGGAGGAGGCGTTTGTCAGTCAAGGCCGGCTCCTGGCGCGGTCAATTGCCGTGAACCCATCCGGCACGGCGCGAAAAAGGAGCGGTGTTTCGCTGCGGCAAGGTGGTGGGACCGCCGGGACCGTTTGCTTGAGAATCCACTGACGCCCAAAACGTCAGGTGGGCGCCATGTACGTCGGGCCAGGGCCCGGGCAGGGACAGCTCCCATGGATGATGAATAGCCTCAGGGATAATCGAACAGCTCGTATCGGGCAGTTCCCACCGCCTTGCAATCTAGGCGTTCGGGGCCGCATCCTCAAGGGCTGTGGCAAGCGCTTCGAGCTTGTCCGCGATCCGGTCGAGCTGCGCGCTGTCGACGCCTGTCGCGGCCGGGGGCTGGCGGCGCGCTTCGGTGAGTGCGTCGGCGAGCATCAGCGCGACGAACAGCATCGCGCGTTCGTTGCCCATATTGCCCGAGGCGCGCAGCGCGGCGTCCCAGCGTTCCTCGATCAACGTGCCGAGATGGCGCACCTGTGCCTCTTCGCCATCGCGACAGCCGACGATGTGCGCGCGATCGCCGATCGTGAGGGTAACGTCGGCCATCAGTCTCGCTCCTCGCGGGCGATGACGTCGTCGAGCGCCTCGACCGCGTCGGCGATCTGCGCGCGCAGCGTTGCGTGACGTTTGGCGATCGCATCATGTCGCTGCTGGTGGGTCGCCACGGCGCGCTCGATCCGCGCGATCGCGCGGTCGATGCGGGCGGTGGCGGCAATCGGGTCGGCCATGCGTCGGGGATAGCACGGCTAGGCGCCACGACAAGAAGGATTCCCGGCCCACCGGTTGACGGCGGCATCACGTCACCGCAAAGACCCGGTCATTCGTCGACTCGTCGGTTGTGCGCGATTCCCGGCTGGGGCGCGCGCGGCCAAGCCCCAAAAGGACTTCCCGAATGGCCGTTTCTTCGCCCGATCTCGCAAACGCGATCCGCGCCCTGTCGATGGACGCGGTGGAGGCCGCGAATTCGGGCCATCCGGGAATGCCGATGGGCATGGCCGATGTCGCGACCGTGCTGTTCACCGATTATCTGAAATTCGATCCCGCTGATCCGGCCTGGCCCGATCGCGATCGCTTCGTGCTGTCGGCCGGCCATGGCTCGATGCTGATCTATTCGCTGCTCTATCTCACCGGCTATGCGAAGCCGACGATCGACGACATCCGCAATTTTCGGAAGCTCGGAAGCCCGTGCGCGGGGCATCCTGAAAATTTCGAGATGCCGGGTGTCGAATGCACCACCGGTCCGCTGGGGCAGGGGCTGGCGATGGCGGTGGGCATGGCGCTGGCCGAGCGCCACCTGAACGCCGTGTTCGATGACAGCCTCGTCGATCATCGCACCTGGGTGATCGCGGGCGACGGTTGCCTGATGGAAGGCATCAACCACGAGGCGATCGGGCTCGCCGGGCATCTCAAGCTCGGCCGGCTCAACGTGCTGTGGGATGACAACAAGATCACGATCGACGGCGCCACCTCGCTGTCGACCAGCGAGGATATCCCCGCGCGTTACCGGGCGTCGGGCTGGCATGTCGTCGCGTGCGACGGCCACGATCCGGCGGATATCGCACGCGCGCTCGATGCGGCGCTCGCCGACGATCGGCCGTCGCTCGTCCAGTGCCACACGATCATCGGCAAGGGCGCGCCCAACAAGCAGGGGACGGCGAAGACCCACGGCTCGCCGCTTGGGCCGGACGAGATCGCCGCGGCGCGCGAGACGCTCGGCTGGACGGCGCCGCCGTTTGACGTGCCCGCGCCGATCCTCTCGGCATGGCGCACGGCTGGTGCCCGCGGCGGCGCGCTGCGCTCGGCGTGGCAGGGGCGCCTCGTCACGCACGACGATCGCGTCGAATTCGAGCGCCGCATCGCCGGGCATCTGCCCGCCAACGATGCGACCGCGACATCGATCGCCGGCTGGCTCGCCAACCCGCAAAAGGTCGCGACGCGCCGCGCCTCCGAACTCGCGCTCGACGCGCTGACCGCGGCGATCCCCGAGATGATCGGCGGCTCGGCCGATCTCACCGGCTCGAACAACACCAAGACCCCCGCGACCACGCCGCTGACGGCGGCCGATTATGCGGGCCGTTACCTTTATTACGGCATTCGCGAATTCGGCATGGCGGCGGCGATGAACGGCATGGCACTGCACGGCGGCGTGATCCCGTTCGGCGGCACCTTCATGGTGTTTTCGGATTATGCGCGCCCCGCGATCCGGCTGTCGGCGCTGCAACGCGCGCGCGTCGTCTATGTGATGACGCACGATTCGATCGGGCTCGGCGAGGATGGGCCGACCCACCAGCCGATCGAGCATCTGCAAAGCCTGCGCGCGATGCCCGGCCTCCATGTCTATCGCCCGTGCGACATCATCGAGACCGCCGAATGCTGGCAGCTCGCGCTCGAACGCGCCGACGGCCCGTCGCTGCTCGCGCTCACCCGGCAGAACCTGCCGCAATTGCGCGACGGCGGCGAGATGCTCAGCGCGCGCGGCGCCTATCGCCTACGCAGCGCCAAGGCCGCGCGGCGCGTGGTCCTGATCGCCACCGGCTCCGAGGTCGAGATTGCGTGCGGCGTCGCCGAACGGCTTGAGGCCGAGGGGATCGGTGCCGACGTGGTGTCGATGCCCTGCACCTCGCGCTTCGATGCGCAGCCCGCCGATTACCGCGCGGATCTGTTGCCTGATGGCGTGCTGCGCGTCTCGATCGAGGCGGGCACGACCTTCGGCTGGGAACGCTATACCGGGCTCGACGGCCTGCGTTTCGGCATCGATCGCTTCGGCGCCTCGGCCCCGGCGGATCAACTCTACGATTATTTCGGCCTCACGGCGGAGAAGATCGCCCCCAAGGTCATTGCGCGCGTGCAGCACTGACCTACCTAGCAGACGGACCCCCAAAACGGCCCGATCTCATTTTCGCCTCGCGAGAGGCGGCTGACTGCAAGTTGGAGAATGACAGATGAGCGTGAAGGTAGCGATCAACGGCTTCGGACGGATCGGGCGGCTGGTGGCGCGCGCGATGCTCGAGCGCGGCGATACGGGGATGGAACTGGTCGCGATCAACGATCTCGCCGATGCCAAGTCCAACGCCTGGCTGTTCTCGCGCGATTCGGTCCACGGCAAATATCCGGGGTCGGTCTCGGCCGACGGCAACGATCTGGTGATCGACGGCAAGCGCATCCGCGTCACCGCCGAGCGTGATCCCGCCAATCTGCCGCACAAGGAACTCGGCGTCGATCTGGTGCTCGAATGCACCGGCTTCTTCACCGATCGCGCCAGCGCACAGAAGCATATCGATGCGGGCGCCAAGAAGGTGCTGATCTCGGCACCGGCCAAGGGCGTCGATCTGACCGTCGTCTACGGCGTCAACCACGATAAGCTGACCGCCGATCAGACGATCGTCTCGAACGCCTCGTGCACGACCAACTGCCTCGCGCCGGTCGCCAAGGTGCTCAACGACGCGTTCGGGATCGAGCACGGGCTGATGCTCACCGTTCACGCCTACACCAACGATCAGAAGATCCTCGATCAGGTCCATCCCGATCTGCGGCGCGCGCGTGCCGCGGCGGTGTCGATGATCCCGACCACCACCGGCGCCGCGCGCGCCGTCTCGCTGGTCCTGCCCGAACTCGAGGGCAAGCTCGATGGCGCCGCGATCCGCGTGCCCGTGCCCGATGGCAGCATCATCGACCTCACCTTCACGCCCAGCCGCGCGGTGACGCGCGACGAGGTCAACGCCGTGCTCAAGGCCGCGTCGGAAAGCGGGCCGCTCGCCGGGGTGCTCGATTATACCGATGAGCCGCTGGTCTCGGTGGATATCGTCCACACGCCCGCCTCGTCGACCGTCGACAGCCTCGAAACCGCGGTGATCGGCGGCAAGCTGGTTCGCGTCGTGTCGTGGTACGACAACGAATGGGGCTTTTCGAACCGGATGGTCGACACCGCCGGCGCGATGGCGAAGCTGATCTGATCGCAGGGCGCCCCGTAACGGGGCGCCCTTGCCATCCGAGGCGCGAGAACGAAGGTAAACAATGGCGGCCAAGAGCTTCAAGACGCTGGACGATATCGGCGATGTGCGCGGCAAGCGCGTGCTGGTGCGCGAGGATCTGAACGTGCCGATGGCGGGGGGCGTGGTCACCGACGATACCCGCCTGCGCGCGACGCTCGCCACCGTCACCGAGCTGGCCGACAAGGGCGCGATCGTCCTCGTGCTGGCGCATTTCGGTCGTCCCAAGGGCGTGCGCGATCCCGAACTGTCGCTGGCACGTATTGCCGAGCCTTATGCACAGGTGCTTGGCCGCCCGGTGCATTTCATCGATTGGGACGGCGCCGGGCAAGCGGTCGCGGCGCTCGCGCCCGGCGACATCGCCATGCTCGAAAATACGCGCTTCTTTGAAGGCGAAGAAAAGAACAGCCCCAAAGTCATTGATCGCTTTGCGATCCTCGGCGATTTTTACGTCAACGATGCCTTCTCGGCCGCGCACCGTGCGCACGCTTCGACCGAGGGACTGGCGCACCGGCTTCCCGCGTTCGCCGGCCGCGCGATGGAGGCCGAACTCGACGCGCTCGAAAAGGCGCTCGGCAATCCCGACCATCCGGTCGCGGCGGTGGTCGGCGGCGCCAAGGTTTCGACCAAGCTCGACGTGCTCACGCACCTCGTCGGCAAGGTGGATCATCTCATCATCGGTGGCGGCATGGCCAACACCTTCCTCGCCGCGCGCGGGGTGAATGTGGGCAAGAGCCTGTGCGAGCACGATCTCACCGCCACCGCCGAGGCGATCTTCGACGCCGCCGACGCCGCGGGCTGCATCGTGCATCTGCCGTATGACGTCGTGGTGGCGAAGGAATTCCGCGCCAACCCGCCGACGCGCACGGTCAACGTGCACGAGGTCGCCGTCGACGAGATGATCCTCGATATCGGCCCGGCCGCGATCGAGGCGCTGGGCGACGTGCTCAAGAATTGCCGCACCCTGGTGTGGAACGGCCCGCTCGGCGCGTTCGAGACCCCACCGTTCGATGCCGCGACGGTCGCGCTCGCGCGCACCGCGGCGGCGCTGACCCGCGAAGGCCAGCTCATTTCGGTCGCCGGCGGCGGCGATACCGTCGCCGCGCTCAATCAGGCGGGCGTGGCGGGCGATTTCAGCTTCGTCTCGACGGCAGGCGGCGCGTTCCTCGAATGGATGGAAGGCAAGCAATTGCCCGGCGTCGCCGCGCTCGCGCGCTGACCCACCCCCATTCGTACCAACGCGTTTCGCGGTAAGGTACCATCGTTCCAGCCGGTAATGATGCGCGTGACCACGCCGCGCCGCTCATCCGTGCGCACCGAATAACGACAAGGGGCTTCCGTGCCCCGGCTGGCCTGCGTATCAGGCCCGGAACGATCACTAGGGGAAGGGAAGGCCCGATCATGATGACCTCTGCCGTAAAGGCGATTCTGGACCGCTACGAAAGCGACAATCCCGGCGTGAAGGCGAACCTCGCGCGCATCCTCATGCAAGGCAGGCTCGGCGGCACCGGCAAGCTGATCATCCTGCCGGTCGATCAGGGGTTCGAGCACGGCCCGGCGCGCAGCTTCTCGGTCAATCCCGACGCCTATGACCCGCATTATCATTTCCAGCTCGCGATCGACGCGGGGATGTCGGCTTTCGCCGCGCCGCTGGGCATGATCGAGGCGGGCGCGGACACCTTTGCCGGACAGATCCCGACGATCCTGAAGGTCAATTCGGCGAATAGCTGGGCAACCGCGCGCGACCAGGCCGTAACGGGCGGCGTCGACGATGCGCTGCGGCTCGGCTGCGCGGCGATCGGCTTCACCGTCTATCCGGGGTCGGAGCATTTCTTCGAGCTCGCCGAGGAAATCCGCGAGCTTTCCGCCCAGGCCAAGTCGGTCGGCATCGCCACCGTGATCTGGTCGTATCCGCGCGGCGGCGAACTGAGCAAGGACGGCGAGCTGGCGCTCGATGTCGGTGCTTATGCCGCGCACATGGCGGCGCTGCTTGGCGCGCACATCATCAAGGTCAAGCTGCCGAGCGCGCATATCGAGCAGAAGGATGCGCAAAAGGTATATGAGGGCACCGACTGGTCGAGCCAGGCGACCCGCGTGCGCCACGTGGTGCAAAGCTGCTTCAACGGCCGTCGCATCGTCGTCTTCTCGGGCGGCGCGGCCAAGGGTGCCGATGCGGTCTATCAGGACGCGCGCGACATTCGCGACGGCGGCGGCAACGGCTCGATCATCGGCCGCAACACCTTCCAGCGCCCGCGTGCCGACGCGCTGGCGATGCTCGACAAGCTGGTGCGCATTTACAAGAACGAGGAATGATCGTCATGCTGGCGGACGCTGGCTCTCGCCCCGGCGAGAGGTTCTGGCGTCCGCTGGCGTGATATGGAAGGAGACGACACGATGAGTGATCCACGCTGGAGCGACGTCGATCACTATATCGAGCGCAAGCTGCTCGGCGAAGATGCCGCGCTCGATGCGGCGCTCGCGGCTAATCACGCGGGCGGGCTGCCCGCGATCGACGTGTCGGCCGCGCAAGGCCGGTTCCTGCACCTGCTCGCGCTTGCAGGCCGCGCCACGCGCATCCTCGAAGTCGGTACGCTGGGCGGCTATTCGACGATCGAACTCGCGCGCGGGCTTGCCGAGGGCGGCCGCGTCGTCACGCTCGAAATCGATCCGCATCATGCAGCGGTGGCGCGCGCCAATATCGATCGCGCCGGGCTGTCGGATCGCGTCGACATCCGCGTCGCCCCGGCGCTCGACACGCTCGACGCGATGGTGGCAGGGGGCGAGGGGCCGTTCGATCTCGTGTTCATCGACGCCGACAAGCAGCGCAATGCCGCCTATGTCGATCGCGCGGTCGGGCTGTCGCGGCCCGGCACGATCGTCATTGTCGATAACGTCATCCGCGATGGCAGGGTGATCGACGCGGCGAGCGACGACCCGACGGTGCGCGGCACGCGGGCGCTGTTCGATGCGCTCGAACGCGACGATCGCGTGGTGGCGACCGCGGTGCAGACGGTCGGCAACAAGCAATGGGATGGTTTTGTCATGGCGGTGGTCAAGTGAACGACGATCCTCTCGATGCGGATTTCGCGCAGCGTTTCGAGCGCGATGACACGCGCGAACCGTGCCAGCTCTATCTGATCTCGCCGCCCGATGTGTCGGGCGGGTTCGCCGATCGTCTCGCGCGCGCGCTCGATGCCGGGCCGGTCGCGGCGTTCCAGTTTCGCGTCAAGGCGGTGGATCAGCATCAGGCCGCGCAGCTTGCCGAGCCGCTGCAGGCGATCTGTGCGGCGCGCGATGTCGCGTTCATCGTCAACGACAGCATCAGTCTGGCCAGGCGGCTGGGTGCCGACGGCGTGCATCTGGGGCAGGAGGATGGCGATCCGCGTGAGGCGCGCACGATCCTGGGGCCTTCGATCCAGATCGGTGTCACCTGTCATGACAGTCGCCATCTCGCGATGGAAGCGGGTGAGGCGGGGGCCGATTATGTCGCCTTCGGCAGCTTCTACCCGACCACGACCAAGCAAGTCCGGCACCATGCCGATCCCGCGATCCTGTCATGGTGGGCGACGATGTTCGAGCTGCCCAGCGTCGCGATCGGCGGGATCACGCCCGATAACGCCCCGCCGCTGGTCGCGGCGGGCGCCGATTTCCTCGCGGTCTCGGGCGCGGTCTGGAACGGTGACGAAGCGGCCGCGGTGCGCGCCTTTGCCGCATTGCTGGCGGGCTGACGGGGCTGTCCTACAACGCGTCGATCGATTAAGGTGCCGGCGTGTCCGATCAAGGCCCGATCCGGGGATGCCACAGGCTTGCTCCAACCTTACCCCCTGCGGCGCGTCAACTTTGTCAACTTGGGCAGGGGCCGGGGGCGTCGGTTCGGCGCGTTACCGATGCGATCCGGCGCCGGTGGCGGCCGGCCGTGTGCGCCGCACGCCAACCGCCGCTTGCCCGCGACGGCGCGGACCGGTAAAGGCCGCGGCTCTCGGGCGTCCGACGGGGCGCTCTTTCGCTCTTTCCAGCAGGTAGGCCCATGAAGATCAGCGGCGTGGACATTCGTCCCGGCAATATTCTCGAATATGAAGGCGGCATCTGGCGCGCGGTCAAGATCCAGCACACCCAGCCCGGCAAGGGCGGGGCCTATATGCAGGTCGAGATGAAGAACCTCATCGACGGCCGCAAGACCAACGTCCGCTTCCGCTCGGCCGAAACCGTCGAACGCGTCCGGCTCGATACCAAGGATTTCCAGTTCCTGTTCGCTGATGGCGAGATGCTGACGTTCATGGACAAGGACACCTATGAGCAGATCACGCTGCCCACCGACCTGCTGGGGAATGCCGCCGCGTTCCTGCAGGACGGGATGGACGTGGTGATGGAACTCCACGACGAAAAGCCGATCAGCGTCCAGCTGCCCGACCAGATCGAGGCCGAAGTGGTCGAGGCCGACGCGGTGGTGAAGGGGCAGACCGCCTCGTCGAGCTACAAGCCGGCGGTGCTCGATAACGGCGTCCGCGTGATGGTGCCGCCGCATATCAGCGCGGGCACCCGGATCATCGTCGACGTCTACGAACAGACCTATGTGAAGCGGGCCGATTGATCATGCGCACCGTCCTCCTCCTGATGGCAGCCGCGTTCGTCGCGGCGACGCCGGCGATCGCGCAGAAGAAGCCCGCTGCCGAACCCGCGCCGCCGACGCAGGAACAGATCAAGGAAGCCAGCGACACGTTGAGCCTGATCGTCAGCGCGCTCAATTCCAAGGAGGTGCCGCAGGAGACCAAGAACGGTCTGTTCGGCTGTCTCTACCAGAATCCGCTCGGCAAGCTCGGCGACGGGCTCGCCAAGACGCTCGACGAGAATAAGGACATCGACGGCAGCAATCCGACGATCCGGTTGATGGTGCTCGCCAAGATCTGCGGTGCGCCGTTGCCGGCGGCGTCGGACGCTCCCGCCAAGCCTGCGGCGCCCGCTGCGCCATCGGGGCGCTGACGCGATGGTATCGCATTCGGGGCTTATCACCGTCATGGACCGTGCCGCGCGTAAGGCGGGGCCGCGGCTGCGGCGTGACTTCAACGAAGTCCAGCATCTCCAGGTGAGCCGCAAGGGGCCGGCCGATTTCGTCTCGATGGCGGATAAGCGCGCCGAGCAGACCTTGTTCGAGGAATTGTCGCGCGCGCGCCCCGATTGGGGTTTCATCATGGAGGAGCGCGGCGAGATCGAGGGCGACCCCACCAAGCCGCGCTTCGTCGTCGATCCGCTCGACGGCACCACCAATTTTCTCCACGGCATCCCCCATTTCGCGATCTCGATCGCGGTCGAGGAGCCGCGTCCGGGCGGCGGATGGGAAGCGATGGCGGCGATGGTCTATCAGCCGCTCACCGACGAAAGCTTCTGGGCCGAAAAGGGCAGGGGCGCGTGGGTGCAGGACCAGCGGCTGCGCGTGTCGGCGCGGCGCGATCTTTCCGATGCGCTGATCGCGACGGGGATTCCGTTCCTCGGCCACGGCAATTTCGCCGAATGGAGCCGCATCTTCGGTGCAGTCGCGCCCGAAGTGGCGGGGATTCGCCGGCTTGGCTCGGCGGCGCTCGACCTCGCCTGGGTCGCGGCGGGGCGGTTCGACGGCTATTGGGAAACGCATCTCAGCCGGTGGGATGTTGCCGCGGGGCTGTTGCTGGTCAAGGAAGCCGGCGGTTTCGTGACCGATTTCCGCGGCGGCGATCGTGCGATTGCGCGCAACGAATTCCTCGCTGCCAACGACGTCCTGCATTCGAAGCTGCACAAGCTGATCGGCGCCGCGCTCCGCTGATCGCGGTACGTTTTTCCGGCCGCCCCGGCCCGCTTCCCCACCCCACCTCCCATTCAGTATACTGCCGTTGGGAGGTGGGGTGGGGAAGCGGGCCGGGGCGGCCTGACTAAACCGCCACTAACCCGTGCTTAACCCGTCCGGGGTTAGGGGCGGGTGATGCGCACCGAGCCGATCGTCAGAGCCGAACGGAACGCGTTCCTGCGAACGCAGATCGACGCCGTTTACGGGCTCAACCTGCCGCTGATCGTGATGGACACGCTCGGCTGCGTGCTGATCGCGAGCTTCTGCTGGAGCCCGGCGGCGGCCCCTGCGCTCGGCCTGTGGCTGGCGATCAACGCGGTGGCGATGCTGCTGCGCGCTGGCGCGGCGATCGCCTATCGTACCGGGCGCCTGCCCGCGGTCAGCACTTGGGGCTGGGCCGCGGTGTTGGTCGTCGGCGCCGCCTTCGACGGGATCATGTGGGGGCTGGCGATCGTCTGGGTGGTCGCGACCGGCAGCGACAATCAGGTGATGGTCGTGATGTGCGTCGCGCTGAGTGCGCTGACACTGAGCATCGCCAATATCGCTTACTGGCCGGTTTATGCGGCGTTTGCCGCGCCCGTATCGCTTTCGGCGGCGGTCGGTTTCGCGATGTCGGATCGCTATGGCAGCGTCCTGCTGTCGATCGGTGCGCTCGCGATGACCGCCGCCCTGCTGATGGTCAGCCACCGGCTGGCGCGTAGCGTGCTGCGGGCGCAGCGGCTGGCGGTGGATAACCAGCAACTCGTCGATTCGCTCGCGCGCCGCAGCCACGAACTCGAAGAAGCGTGCCGTATCCTCGAAACGGTCAGCCGCACCGATCCGCTCACCGGGCTCGCCAACCGCCGGTCGGGCGATGCCTGTCTCGCGCGCGAATGGGCGCGTGCGCAGCGTTACGGTGGGCCGCTTGGTGTCGTGGCGATCGATGTCGATCGCTTCAAACGCTATAACGATACCCACGGTCATGCCGAGGGGGACCGGTGCCTTCAGGCGGTGGCAGCGATCATCGCCAAGGGCGCGCGCGGCCCGACCGATCTCGCGGTACGGCCGGGTGGGGAGGAGTTCCTGCTGATTCTCCCCGGCGCGACGCTCGATGATCTGCGGCCGCTCGCCGAACGCCTGCGTCGGCGGGTCGCGCGTGAAACCGCGGCGTCGGGGCTGATGTTGCGTGCTGGCGTGACGATCAGTCTCGGCCTTGCCTCGTTCGAGCCTGCCGCGGGGCTGTCGGCCGACGATCTGGTACGTGCCGCCGATGCGGCCCTGTACCGTGCCAAGATGGGCGGACGAAACCGCTACGAATGCGCGCCGGCAAGGGGAGTGAACGCCGCCGCGGCGGCCTGATTTGGATAGTTGCGAGCGATTCTCAGCGGCTACGGCCTTGCCCCTTCGGGGCCATCGGCCTAAAGCCCCGCAACACCCTCCGCCCCTATGAGAATGCCCCTTGGTCGACCTGTCTCTATATCTGCCGATCCTGCTGTTTCTCGGCGTTGCGATCGTGCTGTCGAGCGCGTTCGTCTTCCTGCCGATGGCGGTCGGCCGCCTGACGGGGGCGCATAAGCCCTATCCCGAGAAGCTCACCGAATATGAGTGCGGCTTTCCCGCGTTCGAGGATTCGCGCAGCCAGTTCGACGTGCGCTTCTATCTGGTCGCGATCCTGTTCATCATCTTCGATCTCGAGGCGGCGTTTCTCTACCCTTGGGCAGTCTCGGTGTTCGATCTCGGCTGGGTGGCGTGGATCTCGATGATGGTGTTCATCGGCGAGCTGGCGCTCGGCCTCGTTTACGCATGGAAGAAGGGAGCACTCGATTGGGAGTGATGCCGCATTCTGGCCCCGTCGAGCTGGATCGCAATTCCGGCTCGTCCGCGGTTGTGCCGCCCGATCAGGCGTTTTTCAACGATCTGAACGGCGAGTTGACCGACAAGGGCTTTCTCGTCACGTCGACTGAGGATCTGTTCCAGTGGGCCCGCACGGGCTCGCTGTGGTGGATGACGTTCGGGCTCGCGTGCTGCGCGGTCGAGATGATCCACGTCAACATGCCGCGCTACGATCTCGAGCGTTTCGGCGCCGCGCCGCGCGCGAGCCCGCGCCAGTCCGACGTGATGATCGTCGCGGGCACGCTCTGCAACAAGATGGCTCCCGCGCTGCGCCGCGTCTACGATCAGATGTCGGAGCCCAAATACGTCATCTCGATGGGTAGCTGTGCCAATGGCGGCGGCTATTATCATTACAGCTATTCGGTGGTGCGCGGCTGCGACCGGATCGTGCCGGTCGACATCTACGTTCCCGGCTGTCCGCCGACCGCCGAGGCGTTGCTTTACGGCATCATGCAGCTCCAGCGGAAAATTCGCCGCTCGGGCACGATCGAGCGATAATCCACGATGTTGGCACCTGCTCCCCGAACGCTTTCTAACGAGGGCGTGATCGACGCGGCCACGGCCGTGCTTGGCGATATGATCGTCGAGACGCTGGATGCGGTCGGCGAGATCTCGCTGACGGTCGCCCGCCCGCGGCTGGTCGAGGCGATGATCGCGCTGCGCGACACGCCGGGCCTCGAATATCAGCAGCTCATGGAAGTGGCGGGGGTCGATTATCCCGACCGCGAGGAGCGTTTCGAGGTCTGCTATCACCTGTTGTCGCTGACGCAGAACCGGCGTTTGCGGGTCCGGGTCAACACGGACGACGTGAGGCCGGTACCGTCGGTCACGGGGGTATGGCCGGTGGCCGGCTGGCTCGAGCGCGAGGTGTACGACATGTACGGCGTGCTGTTCGAGGGCAATACCGACCTGCGGCGCATCCTCACCGATTACGGCTTTCGCGGCCATCCGCAGCGCAAGGATTTCCCGCTCTCGGGTTATGTCGAGCTGCGCTATTCGGAGGATGCCAAGCGCGTCGTCTATGAGCCGGTCAAGCTTGCGCAGGATTTCCGCACCTTCGACTTCATGAGTCCGTGGGAGGGGGCCGATTATATTCTTCCCGGCGATGAAAAGGCGGCGGTTCCCGAAGCGAAGCCCGCGCCCGCGCCGGTGGCGGCCGACAAGCCTGAAAAGGCTGAGACCAAGCCCGCGGCGAAGCGTGCGCCCAAAAAGGCGGGCGTGAAGAAGGCGCCCGGCAAGGGGCAGAACCAATGAGCGATTACGTCCAGGAACTGCTTGGCGAGACCGATGCGATCGACCCTACCACCGGGGACGTCGCGATCCAGAATTACACGATCAACTTCGGTCCGCAGCACCCGGCCGCGCACGGCGTGTTGCGGCTGGTGATGGAATTGGACGGCGAGATCATCGATCGGGTCGATCCGCACGTCGGGCTGCTCCATCGCGGCACCGAAAAGCTGATCGAGTACAAGACCTATACGCAGGCGCTGCCGTATCTCGACCGGCTCGATTATTGCTCGCCCTTGGCCATGGAGCACAGCTTCGTGCTCGCGGTCGAGAAACTGCTCGATCTCGAAGTGCCGCTGCGCGCGCAATATCTGCGTGTGCTGTTCGCCGAATTGACGCGCATCTCGAACCATCTGCTCAATCTGGGCGCGCATGTGATGGACGTCGGCGCGATGACGCCGAACCTGTGGCTGTTCGAGATTCGCGAAGACTGCATGAACTTCTTCGAGCGCGTGTCGGGCGCGCGGATGCACTCCAACTATTTCCGCGTTGGCGGGGTGCATCAGGATGCGCCCTTGAAGCTGCTCGCGGACATCGGCGACTGGCTCGACACACGCCTGCCGCGCCTGTTCGAGGATGCGATCAGCCTCGTTGCCGACAACCGCATCTTCAAGCAGCGCAACGTCGATATCGCGATCGTGAGCCGTGACGACGCGATCGCCTGGGGCTTTTCGGGGCCGATGATCCGCGCGGCGGGCATTCCGTGGGATCTGCGCAAATCGCAGCCTTACGATGTCTACGACCGGATGGAATTCGATGTGCCGGTGGGCACGCGCGGCGATTGCTACGATCGCTTCATGGTCCGCGTCGAGGAGGTCCGCCAGTCGGCGCGGATCATCAAGCAATGCCTGCGCGAGATGCCCGAAGGGCCGGTGATGACGCTCGATCGCAAGGTCGGGCCGCCGAAGCGCGCCGAGATGAAGCGTTCGATGGAAGCGCTGATCCATCACTTCAAGCTGTTCACCGAGGGCTATCACGTCCCCGCGGGCGAGGTCTATGTCGCGACCGAGAGCCCCAAGGGCGAATTCGGCGTCTATCTGGTCGCCGACGGCACCAACAAGCCCTATCGTTGCAAGCTGCGCCCGACGGCGTTCAGCCATTTGCAGGCGATGGATTTCATGTCGAAGGGCCACATGCTCGCCGACATGACCGCGATTCTCTCCGCAATCGACGTCGTGTTCGGGGAGTGTGACCGGTGATGGTGTCTGAGCGCTTCCTGGTGGTTTGGAATTCGTAATGGCTGAAACCCCGCAACTCCCACCCGAAGACGAGGTCCGCGCACGCTGGGGCGCGTTCGCCTGGACGCCAGAAAACGCGGCCAAAGCGAAGGAAATCATCGCCCGCTATCCACCGGGGCGTGCGCAATCGGCGTCGCTGCCGCTGCTCGATCTCGCGCAGCGCCAGGTCGGCGCCGAGACCAAGACCCAAGGCTGGCTGCCCGTGCCGGTGATCGAGTTCGTCGCGCGCGAAATCGGCGTCGCCTATATGCGCGTGTTCGAGGTCGTGACCTTCTACACGATGTTCAATCTCGTCCCGGTCGGCCGATATCACGTTCAGGTGTGCGGGACGACGCCGTGCATGTTGCGCGGCTCGGACGATGTGCTCGCGGCGTGCCGCAACCACGGATTGTCCAAGGGCAAGACCACGCCCGACGGGCTGTTCACGCTGAGCGAGGTCGAATGCCTCGGCGCGTGCACCAACGGCCCGATGGTCCAGATCAACGACGATAATTTCGAGGATCTCGATTACGACAGCATGACCGCCGTGCTCGATGCGCTGGCGCAGGGCGAGGCGCCCAGGCCCGGCCCGCAGAACGGCCGCCAGACGAGCTGCCCCGAGGGCGGCCCGACCACGCTCAAGGAGATGGTCGGCGACAATCACGATTACAGGAGCGAATGGGCATGAACCTGCTCATTGCCCTCGCCGCGGCGGTGATCGCCGTGCTCGTGCTGATCGCGGTGCTCAAGATCACGTTCGGGCTGATCGTACTTGCGCTCGGCATCGGGGTCGCGGTGGTCGCCTATTTCGGCGCGGAAAAGTTGATCGGGAAGGGGCGCTAAGATGCTCGCCGACAAGGATCGGATCTTCACCAACCTCTACGGCTTCCAGTCGTGGCACGTCGATGCCGCGATCAAGCGTGGCGATTGGGATGGTACCAAGGCCCTGATGGCCATCGGGCAGGACGCGATCATCGACGCGATCAAGGCGTCGGGGCTGCGCGGCCGCGGCGGTGCGGGCTTCCCGACCGGCATGAAGTGGAGCTTCATGCCCAAGGAGCCGCGCCCGGACCGGCCCAATTTTCTCGTCGTCAACGCCGACGAATCCGAGCCCGGTTCCTGCAAGGATCGCGAGATCATCCGCCACGATCCGCACAAGCTGATCGAAGGCGCGCTGATCGCGGGCTACGCGATGCGCGCGCGCGCCGCCTATATCTACATTCGCGGCGAGTTCATCCGCGAGGCCGAGAACCTGTTCGCCGCCGTGGCCGAGGCTTATGCCAAGGGCTTTCTCGGCAAGAACGCTTGCGGGTCGGGCTATGATTTCGACGTCTTCGTCCATCGTGGCGCGGGCGCCTATATCTGCGGCGAAGAAACCGCGATGCTCGAAAGCCTCGAAGGCAAGAAGGGCCAGCCGCGCCTCAAGCCGCCGTTCCCGGCAGGTGCAGGGCTTTATGGTTGCCCGACGACGGTCAACAACGTCGAATCGATCGCAGTCGTGCCGACGATTCTCAGGCGCGGCGCGGATTGGTTTGCCTCGATCGGGCGTGAGAACAACAAGGGCACCAAGCTGTTCCAGCTTTCGGGCCATGTGAACACGCCGTGCGTGGTCGAAGAAGCGATGGGCATCTCGTTCCGCGAACTGATCGACAAGCACGGCGGTGGGATTCGCGGCGGCTGGGACAATCTGCTCGCGGTCATCCCCGGCGGGTCGTCGGTGCCGCTGGTGCCCGCCGCAGAGATCATCGACGCGCCGATGGATTTCGACGGGCTGAAGGCGCTGGGCTCGGGGCTCGGCACGGCAGCCGTCATCGTCATGGACAAGTCGACCGACATCGTCCGCGCGATCAGCCGCATCAGCTATTTCTACCGTCACGAAAGCTGCGGCCAGTGCACCCCGTGCCGCGAGGGCACCGGCTGGATGTGGCGCGTGATGGAGCGGCTGCGTTCGGGCGATGCCGAGGTGGGTGAAATCGACACGCTCTATCAGGTCACCAAGCAGGTCGAAGGCCATACCATCTGCGCGCTGGGCGACGCGGCGGCATGGCCGATCCAGGGCCTGATCCGCCACTTCCGCCCCGAACTCGAACGCCGCATCGCCGAGCACGGCCGCGATGAGGCAACGCCGTTGCAGGAGGCGGCAGAGTAATGCCCAAGGTTAAAGTTGATGGCATCGAGATCGAGGTGCCGCAGGGGGCGACCGTGCTGCAGGCGTGTGAGCTTGCCGGCAAGGAAATCCCGCGTTTCTGCTATCATGAGCGGCTGTCGATCGCGGGCAATTGCCGGATGTGCCTCGTCGAGGTGAAGCCGGGGCCGCCCAAGCCGCAGGCGAGTTGCGCGCTGCCGGCAGCGGACAATCAGGAAATCTTCACCTCGACGCCGATGGTCAAGGCCGCGCGCGAAGGCGTGATGGAATTCCTGCTGATCAACCATCCGCTCGATTGCCCGATCTGCGATCAGGGCGGCGAGTGCGATCTTCAGGATCAGGCGATGGCCTATGGTCGTGGCCAGTCGCGCTTCGAGGAGAACAAGCGCGCGGTCACCGAAAAATATATGGGGCCGATCATCAAGACGGTGATGACGCGCTGCATCCAGTGCACGCGCTGCATCCGTTTTGCCGAAGAGGTCGCCGGAATCGAGGATATCGGCGCGATCGGTCGCGGCGAGGACATGCAGATCACGACCTATCTCGAGCGCGCCTACAAGAGCGAGCTTTCGGGCAATGTGATCGATCTGTGCCCGGTCGGCGCGCTGACCTCGCGGCCCTATGCGTTCGAAGCGCGGCCGTGGGAATTGAAGAAGACGCTCGCCATCGACGTGATGGATGCGGTCGGCACCAACATCCGGCTCGACAGCCGCGGGCGGCAGGTGCTGCGCGCGCTGCCGCGGGTCAACGATGACGTCAACGAGGAATGGGCGAGCGACAAGACGCGCCACGCGGTCGACGGGCTCGTTCGCCGCCGGCTCGACAAGCCCTATATCCGCAAGAACGGCACGCTGGTCGCTGCGAGTTGGGACGAGGCCTTCGCCGCCATCGCGGCCGTAAAGCCCGGCGCGAGCGTGGCGGCGATCGCGGGCGATCTGGTCGATTGCGAAACCATGTTCGCCGCCAAGGCGCTGGTCAACGCGTTGGGCGGGCATCTGCTCGAAGGGCGGCAGACCGGCATGGCGTACGACACGTCGAGCATGGCGGCGGTCAATTTCAACACCACGATCGCGGGCACCGAAGAGGCCGACGTGATCCTGCTGGTGGGTACCAATCTGCGCTGGGAAGCGCCGCTGGTGAACACGCGTGTGCGCAAGGCGATCAAGCGCGGCGCCAAGGTGTTCGCGATCGGCCCCGAAACCGATCTCACCTACAAGGTCGAGTGGCTGGGCGACGATCTGGCCCTGCTCGGCAAGCTGCCCAAGGCGGCGAAGGACGCATTCAAGGACGCCGAGCGGCCGATGGTGATCGTCGGCGGCGGTGCGCTCAAGGGCGGCCACGGCGCCGCGCTCAAGCTCGCCAAGACGCTCGACCTCGTTCGCGATGGCTGGAACGGCTTCAACGTCGTCCATATGGCGGCGGCGCGGATGGGCGGGCTGATGCTCGGCTATGCGCAGCCCGGCGGGATTGCCGATGTGGTCGCGGCCGAGCCCAGGCTGGTGTTCTTCCTCGGTGCCGACGATGTGGATTTCGGCAAATTTGCCAAGAGCTTCAAGGTCTTCATCGGCCATCACGGCGACAAGGGCGCGCATCATGCCGATGTCGTGCTGCCGGGCGCGAGCTATGCCGAGAAGGCGGGCACCTGGGTCAATCTCGAAGGCCGCGTCCAGCGCGGCGAGCGCGCGGTGTTCCCGCCGGGCGATGCCCGCGACGACTGGACGATCCTGCGCGCGCTGTCGGAAGTGCTGGGCCATACCCTGCCGTTTGACACGTTCGAGCAACTCCGCGCCAATATGGCCGAAGCCGTGCCCGCGCTGGCGAGCGAGGGCCTCAAGACCTTCGCGTGGAACCCGCCCAAGCTCGACGACAAGGGCGAGGGCCGGATGGAGGGCTATCCGATCAAGGATTTCTATCTGACCAACGCGATCTGCCGTGCCAGCCCGACGATGCAACGCTGCTCGGCTGAACTGCTGCACGATCAGGACTTTGCGGAGGCCGCGGAATGACCGCGTGGTTCCAGACCTGGGGCATGCCCTACGATTGGGCGTGGTTCGTCGCCACGATCATCGGCATCCTCGCGATCGCGCTGCCGCTGATGCTGGCGGTGGCGATGATCATCTATGCCGATCGCAAGATCTGGGCGGCGATGGCGCTGCGCCGGGGCCCCAATGTCGTCGGGCCGCTCGGGCTGCTGCAAAGCTTCGCCGACGGGCTCAAGGTGTTCCTGCAGGAAACGATCATCCCGTCGGCGGCGAACCGCGGGCTGTTCCTGCTCGCGCCGATCATCACCTTCACGGTCGCGCTGATCGTCTGGGCGGTGATCCCGTTCCAGGCGGGCATGGTGCTGTCCGATATCAACGTCGGGCTGCTCTATATCCTCGCGGCGTCGTCGCTCGGCGTCTACGGCGTGATCATCGCGGGCTGGGCGTCGAACTCCAAATATCCGTTCTTCTCGGCGCTGCGCGCGGCCGCGCAGATGGTGAGCTACGAAGTCTCGATCGGGTTCATCCTGATCGCGGTGGTGCTGTGGGCGGGGACGTTCAACCTTTCGGGCATCGTCGAGGCGCAGAAGGGGCTGTACGGCTTCATCAACGGCTTCGCGTTCAACCCGCTGCTGTTCCCGATGGCGGTGATCTTCTTCATCTCGTCGATGGCCGAAACGTCACGCACCCCGTTCGACCTCACCGAGGCCGAATCGGAGCTCGTTGCGGGCTATCAGACCGAATATTCGTCGATGAGTTTCGCGCTCTACTGGCTCGGCGAATATGCCAACGTGCTGCTGATGTGCACGCTCAACGCGGTGCTGTTCTGGGGCGGCTATCTGCCGCCGTTCGATTGGGCCCCGCTTTATTGGGTGCCCGGCATCCTCTGGCTGTTCGCCAAGATCTTCTTCTTCTTCTTCGTCTTTTCGTGGGTGAAGGCCACGGTGCCGCGCTATCGGTACGACCAGCTCATGCGGCTGGGCTGGAAGGTTTTCCTGCCCGTGTCACTGTTCTGGATCTTCCTGGTTTCCGGGTTCCTGATGTTGACCCGCGTTGGAGTTGCGTCATGAGCGTCGCGCAGATCGTCAAAGCTTTCACCTTGTGGGAATTTATCGGCGCGCATTGGCTGACGCTGAAATATTTCTTCAAGCCCAAGGCGACGATCAACTATCCGTTCGAGAAGAACCCGATCAGCCCGCGCTTTCGCGGCGAGCACGCGCTGCGCCGCTATCCCAATGGCGAGGAGCGCTGCATCGCGTGCAAATTGTGCGAGGCGGTCTGCCCCGCGCAGGCGATCACGATCGAGGCCGAACCGCGCGACGACGGCAGCAGGCGCACGACGCGCTACGATATCGACATGACCAAGTGCATCTATTGCGGCTTGTGTCAGGAAGCGTGCCCGGTCGACGCGATCGTCGAGGGGCCGAACTTTGAATTCGCCACCGAAACCCGCGAGGAGCTGATCTACGATAAGGCAAAGCTGCTCGATAATGGCGATCGGTGGGAACGCGCGATCGCCGCGAACCTTGCCGCCGATGCGCCCTACCGTTAAGCGCCAACCGACTTTCAAGGGCCTTGTGATTCAGTGATTCAAGCAATCGCCTTCTATCTGTTCGCGTTCGTCGTGATTGCGGCGGCCGCGATGACCATTTCGGCACGCAATCCGGTGCATTCGGTGCTGTGGCTGATCCTCGCGTTTTTCAACGCGGCGGGGCTGATGGTGCTGTTGGGTGCAGAATTTATCGCGATGCTGCTCGTCATCGTTTACGTGGGCGCGGTCGCGGTGCTGTTCCTGTTCGTGGTGATGATGCTCGACATCGATTTCGCCGAATTCCGCGCCGGCTTCGTCCGCTATCTGCCCGTTGGGCTGGCGGTAGCGGCGCTGCTCGTGGTCGAACTCGTGTTCTACGGCGTCGCGGTATGGAAAACCGACAGTCTGCAACTCGCGCGGCGGATTGCGCCCACGCCCGATCACCTGCCCAACGTTCAGGCGGTCGGCGAGCTGCTCTACACGCGCTATCTGTTCGTGTTCGAGGGCGCGGGGCTGGTCCTGCTGGTCGCGATGATCGGGGCGATCGTGCTCACCCAGCGCCAGCGCGCGGGCACGCGGCCGCAGAATATCGCGCGCCAGAACGCCCGCCGTCCGCACGAAGCGACCCGTAACGTCCAACCGCCCGTCGGGCAGGGGGTGGAGCTGTGATCGGCCTCACGCACTATCTCGTCGTTGCCGCCATCCTATTCACGATGGGCGTGCTCGGCATCTTCCTCAACCGGAAGAATATCATCGTCATCCTGATGGCGATCGAACTGATCCTGCTCGCGGTGAACATCAACCTCGTCGCCTTCAGCTCGTATCTCGGCGATATGGTGGGGCAGGTGTTCGCGATGTTCGTGCTGACGGTCGCTGCCGGTGAGGCGGCGGTCGGGCTCGCGATCCTGGTGATCTATTTCCGTGGCCGCGGCACGATTGCGGTCGACGACGTCAATCGGATGAAGGGATGATGGTGATCAAGTCCGTCATCCCAGCGCAAGCTGGGATCGCTCATGCTGTGTTCGCGCTTCAGCCGCTTGAAGCCCCGGTGCTGACCGGGGTGTCGCGTGGGGGTGTGGCCGCGTGAGCTCGATCCATCTCATTGTTTTCCTGCCGCTGCTGGCAGCGGTCGTCGCCGGGCTCGGCAATCGCCTGATCGGCGATGTCGCCGCCAAGGCCGTGACCACGGGCGCGCTGTTCATCGCCTGCGTGCTCTCGTGGCCGATCCTGTTTTCGTACATGGCGGGCACCGCGAGCGCGACCGTCGTGCCGGTGTCCGAGTGGATCAATTCGGGCGCGATGCAGATCAGCTGGGCGCTGCGCGTCGATGCGCTGACGGCGGTGATGCTCGTTGTGGTCACCAGCGTGTCGGCGCTCGTCCACCTCTATAGCTGGGGCTATATGGCCGAAGACCCGGATCAGCCGCGGTTCTTCGCCTATCTCTCGCTGTTCACCTTCGCGATGCTGATGCTGGTGACGTCGAACAATCTGGTCCAGATGTTCTTCGGCTGGGAAGGTGTGGGGCTGGCGAGCTATCTGCTGATCGGCTTCTGGTTCAAGAAGCCGAGCGCCAATGCCGCCGCGATCAAGGCGTTCGTCGTCAACCGCGTCGGTGACATGGGTTTCATGCTCGGCATCTTTGGCACCTTCCTGGTGTTCGGCACGATCTCGATCCCCGAGATTCTCGCTGCCGCCCCCGGCATGGCGGGCTCGACGATCGGCTTCCTGTGGTTCCGTGCCGATACGATGACGGTGCTGTGCCTGCTGCTGTTTGTCGGCGCGATGGGTAAGTCTGCGCAGCTTGGCCTCCACACCTGGTTGCCCGACGCGATGGAAGGGCCGACCCCGGTGTCGGCGCTGATCCATGCCGCGACGATGGTGACCGCGGGCGTGTTCATGGTCTGCCGCCTGTCGCCGATGTTCGAGGCGAGCCCGGTTGCGCTGGGCGTCGTCACCTTCGTCGGTGCCGCGACCTGCCTGTTCGCGGCGACGATCGGCTGCGTCCAGAACGACATCAAGCGCGTGATCGCTTATTCGACCTGTAGCCAGCTCGGTTACATGTTTTTTGCCGCGGGCGTGGGCGCGTTCGGTGGGGCGATGTTCCACCTGTTCACGCACGCTTTCTTCAAGGCACTGTTGTTCCTGTGCGCCGGCTCGGTGATCGTGGCGATGCACCACGAGCAGGACATGCGCTTCTACGGCGGCCTCAGGAAACGCATCCCGGTAACGTTCTGGGCGATGGTGGCGGGGACGCTCGCGATCACCGGTGTCGGCATCCCCGGCGTGGGCGGGCTCGAGGCGATCGGCTTCGCGGGCTTCCATTCGAAGGATGCGGTGCTCGAGGCGAGCTTCGCATCGGGCTATGGCGGCCAGATCGCCTGGTGGGTCGGCACGCTCGCCGCCCTGCTCACGAGCTTCTATTCGTGGCGGTTGATCTTCCTGACCTTCTTCGGCACGCCACGCTGGGTTGGTTCGGAGCATATCCAGCACGCGATCCACGACACGCATCACGGCGATGCCCATCATGAAGCGGATGCGCATGGCACGGCGACGGGCACCGGCGGCTACCAGCCGCACGAAAGCCCGCTGTCGATCCTGATTCCACTCATCCTGTTGTCGGTCGGTGCGGTAGGGGCCGGGTTCTTCTTCCAGCAATATTTCATCGCCGCTGATGCGGGCGAGACCTTCTGGAAGGGCGCGCTGTTCCATTCGGAGCATCTGATGCACGCGATGCACGAGGTGCCGGTCTGGGTGAAACTGGGGCCGACGATCGTGATGTTGATCGGGCTGTATGTCGCCTGGTACGCCTATATCCGTAAGACCGATATTCCGGCGCATACGGCCAAGGCGTTCGAGCCGGTCTACCGCTTCCTGCTCAACAAATGGTATGTCGACGAACTCTACGACCTGCTGTTCGTCCGTCCCGGCTTTGCGATCGGGCGGTTGTTCTGGAAGCGCGGCGACGAGGGGACGATCGATCGCTTCGGCCCCAACGGGCTGGCGGCGGTGATCGCCGGGGGCAGTCGCATCACGGGCCGGCTGCAAAGCGGTTATGTTTACACCTATGCGTTCGTCATGTTGATCGGGCTCACTGCTGCGGTCACCTGGGCGATCGCGGGCTGAGCGCGGGGCTATGCAAGGTTTTCCCATTCTTTCGGTCATGCTGGCGATCCCCGCGATCGCGGCGTTGGTCTGTCTGTTCCTTGATGCCAGGGGCGCGCGCTGGCTTGCGCTTGGGGCGACGCTGCTCGATCTCGCGATCGGCGCGGTGCTGTGGGCCAATTTCGATGTTGGCGGCGCGCAGTGGCAATTCCAGGAAAATCACGCGCTGTTCGGCGGTTTCGGCTGGATGCTCGGGATCGACGGCTTTGCATTGATGCTCATCATGCTGTCGGTGTTCCTGATGCCGATCTGCATCGGGGCGAGCTGGCGGGCGATCACCGAGCGCGTGCCCGAATATATGGCGGCCTTCCTCGCCACCGAAGTACTGATGATCGGCACCTTCGCCGCGCAGGATCTGTTCCTGTTCTACATCTTCTTCGAAGGCGGCCTCATCCCGATGTATCTCATCATCGGCGTGTGGGGCGGCGCGAACCGCGTCTATGCGGCGTATAAATTCTTCCTCTACACGCTGCTCGGATCGGTGCTGATGCTGATCGCGATGCTGTGGATGAGCAACGAGGCGGGCACCACCTACATCCCCGCGCTGATGGCCTATGATTTCCCGATGCCGGCGCAGACCTGGCTATGGCTCGCGTTCTTCGCGTCGTTCGCGGTCAAGATGCCGATGTGGCCGATCCACACCTGGCTGCCCGACGCGCACGTTCAGGCGCCGACCGCGGGGTCGGTGATCCTGGCGGGCGTGCTGCTCAAGCTCGGTGGCTATGGTTTCTTGCGTTTCTCGGTGCCGATGTTCCCACAGGCGTCGGCCGACCTGACCTGGTTGATCTTCAGCCTGTCGGCGGTGGCGGTGATCTACACCTCGCTGGTCGCGCTGGTGCAGCAGGACATGAAGAAGCTGATCGCTTATTCGAGCGTAGCGCATATGGCGATCGTCACGATCGGGCTATTCGCCTTCAACCAGCAGGGCATCGAAGGCGCGATGATCGTGATGCTCAGCCACGGGCTGGTGTCGGCGGCATTGTTCCTGTGCGTGGGCGTGATCTACGATCGGCTGCATACGCGTGAAATCAGCCGCTATGGCGGGCTGGCGAACAATATGCCGCGTTATGCGACCTTGTTCCTGCTGTTCACGATGGCTTCGATCGGGCTGCCGGGGACGAGCGGTTTCGTCGGCGAATTCCTGAGTCTCGCGGGCACCTATCAATTGTCGACCTGGGCGGCGGTGCTGTGCACCACCGGGATCATCCTTGGCGCGTGTTATATGCTCTATCTCTATCGCCGGGTCGTGTTCGGCGAGATCGTCCATGACGACGTCCGCACGATGCCCGATCTGTCGGCGCGCGAATTGTGGCTGCTGGCGCCGATGGCGGCGGTGGTGCTGTGGATGGGGGTCTATCCCGAGAGCTTCCTCGCCCCGATCCGTAACGATGCCGCGCTGCTTGTCGCGCGCGTCACGCCGGCGGCCCCGCCGAGCGATTCACAACCAACGCCGGGCGCCCCTGCCGCACCTGCCAGCCATGCGGAGGCACATTGATGAGCTACGCAGTCCAGCTCACGATCGTGCTGCCCGAGATCGTGTTGTCGCTTGGCGCGCTCGCGCTGCTGCTCGTCGCCGCGTGGGGCGGGCAGTCCGCCGCACGACCCGTCTCAGCGGCGGCGCTGCTGGTGCTGATCGGCGCCGGGATCGCGCTGACCGGCCCGTCCTCGAGCGGTGTCGAGGCGTTTGACGGCCTTTATCGCGGTGACGCGTTCGCCGCTTATGCCAAGGTGCTGATCTACGTCGCGGCGGGGATCGCGATCGCGATGGCGCCGCGTTTCTTCGAGCGCACCGGCGGCGACGATCTGCGCCCCGAATATCCGGTGCTGATCCTGCTGGCCGCGGTCGGCATGGGGATGATGGTGTCGGCGGGCGATCTGCTGAGCCTCTATGTCGGGCTCGAATTGCAGAATCTCGCGCATTATATCCTCGCGAGCTTCATGCGCCGCGACACGCGTTCGGCCGAAGCGGGGCTCAAATATTTCGTGCTGAGTTCGCTTGCGAGCGGCATCCTGCTCTACGGCATCTCGCTGATCTACGGCTTTGCCGGGACGACCGGGTTCGATGGCGTGGCGGATGCCTTTGCCACCGCCAATTCGCTCGGACTCACCTTCGGGCTGGTGTTCGTGCTCGTCGGGCTGGCGTTCAAGATCGCCGCGGTGCCGTTCCATATGTGGACGCCCGACGTCTATGAAGGCGCGCCGACCCCGGTGACCGCGTATTTCGCGAGTGCCCCCAAGGTCGCGGCGATGGCGCTGATCATGCGCGTCGCGGTCGAGGCGATGGGGCCGGTGACGCTCGAATGGCGCCAGATCGTGATCTTCGCGAGCCTTGCGTCGATCTTCCTGGGCTCGGTCGCCGCGATCGGGCAGACCAGTATCAAGCGGCTGCTCGCCTATTCATCGATTAATAATATCGGCTTCGCCCTAGTAGGCCTCGCCGCGGGTACGACCGAAGGCGTATCGTCGGTGCTGGTCTATATGACCGTCTATATCGTGATGACACTGGGCAGCTTCATGGTCGTCATCCGCATGCGCGATGCCGACGGCCGTCAAATCGAGACGATCGCGAGCCTGTCGGGCATGTCCAAGACGCGGCCGGGCCTGGCGCTCGCGTTCATGGCGTTCATGTTCTCGCTAGCTGGAATCCCGCCGCTGTTCGGTTTCTATCCCAAGCTGGCGGTGTTCAACGCGGCGGTGGCGGCGGGGCTGTTCCCGCTCGCGGTGCTCGCGGTGATCGGTTCGGTGATCGGCGCTTATTATTATATCAGGATCGTCAAGACGATGTATTTCGACGAGCCCGCGCCGGCGTTTGCGGTTGCCGGCAGCACGGTCGAGAACGGGCTGATTGCGGCGACCGCGCTTGCGATCTCGCCGGTGGCGTATCTCGCGATCCCCGCGCTCACGGGCTGGTCGATGGCCGCCGCGCAGGCGTTGTTCTGACGGCGACAATCCGCACGGTTGCCGAGACCGGATCGACCAATGCCGATCTGATCGCGCTCGCCCGCGATGGCGTGCCCGAAGGGTTGTGGTTGCGGGCCGAGCGGCAGACCGCCGGGCGCGGGCGACAGGGCAGGGCCTGGGCCTCACCGGTCGGCAATCTGTACGCCAGCACGATCGTTCGCTTGCGCCCGGCCGATCCCGCAGCGGCGACGCTGGCGCTGGTCGTGGCGGTAGCCGTGGAAGAGGCGGTATCGCTTTTCCTCCCGGCGCAGGAACCCGCGGGGCTGGCACTCAAATGGCCCAACGATCTGCTGTTCGACGGGGCCAAGCTGGCCGGCATCCTGCTCGAACGCGCCGGGGATGCGGTGGTGATCGGGGTGGGTATCAATCTGGCCGATCATCCGCACGATCTTGTGCGGCCCGCGACCAGCCTTGCTGCGCACGCCCCGGCGCCCGACGCGGCGCTGGTCCTCGAAGCGCTTGCCGACATCTTTGCACGCTGGCTGGCCCGGTGGCGCGGTGAAGGCATCGCGCCGGTGCGCGACCGCTGGATGATCCGCGCGCATCCGCCGGGAACGGCGCTCACCGCGCGGTTGCCCGATGGGTCGTCGGTGGACGGGCTGTTCGACCGGCTCGATGCCGATGGCGCACTCATCCTGCGCTTGGCGGATGGCACCGCGCGTGTCATTCACGCTGGCGACGTTTTCCTGATCTGAGGGATCGCTGATGCTGCTCGCGGTCGATGCCGGTAATACCAATGTCGTCTTCGCGCTGATCCGCCCCGGATCGAGGTCGGGAGAGGAAGGTGCGGTGGTTGCGCGCTGGCGGATCGCGACCGATCCGCGTCGCACCGCTGATGAATATGCGGTGTGGCTCAGCCAGTTGCTCCAGCTCGAAGGTTTTCAGCGCAGCGACGTGACCGCGGCGATCATCGCCACCGTGGTGCCTAAGGCGCAGCACAATCTGACCGTTCTCGCGCAGAAATATTTTGGTTGCGAGCCGCTGATCGCCGGGGAAGCGCCCGCCGATTGGGGAATCGCGCTCGATGTCGAGGAGCCGCAATCGGTGGGGGCGGATCGCGTGCTCGATGCGATCGCGGCGCATGCGCGCCATCCCGGCGATCTGATCGTGATCGATTTCGGTACCGCGACCACCTTCGACGTGATCGATTATTCGGGCGCGTACAAGGGCGGGATCATCGCGCCGGGGATCAACCTGTCACTCGACGCGCTGGTGACGGCAGCGGCCAGATTGCCGCGGATCGCGATCGAGGCCCCGCCGACCGATAGCGTGATCGGGCGCGATACGGTGACGCAGATGAACATCGGCATCTATTGGGGCTATATCGCGATGATCGAGGGGCTCGTTGCACGGCTCAAGGCCGAGGTAGGGCGCCCGGTGAAGGTCGTCTCGACCGGGGGGCTGGCGGTGTTGTTCGAGCAACACACGCGCGTATTCGATGCGATCGAACCCGATCTGACGATCCAGGGACTGGCGATCTTGTGGGAACGCGCCCATATGGCGTGATCCGTCACCCCGGTTCTGCACCGGGGTCTCCTGTGATTGTTGCAGTGCCGATCGTGGCACGAGATTCCGGCCCACGCCGGGATGACGAAGTTAGGAAATATCTTGATTCCAGGTAAAGAGCTTCTGTTTCTTGCCCTCGGTGGCTCGGGCGAGATCGGTATGAACGTCAATTGCTACGGCAGCCGCGGCCAGTGGCTGATGGTCGATTGCGGCATCACCTTCGCCGATCCCGATTATCCCGGCATCGACGTGATCCTCCCCGATCTCGGTTTTATCGAGAACCAGATCGATGGGTTGCAGGGCATCGTCGTCACGCACGGGCATGAAGACCATATCGGGGCGCTGCCCTATCTCGCGCTCGATCTCGGCGTGCCGATCTATGCGTCGCCGTTCGCCGCCGGGCTGATCCGCGGCAAGCTCGAGGAAGAGGGGATCGACCGCGACGTTACCTTGCGCGTCATCGAACCCGGTGAGCAATTCACGCTCGGTGTGTTTAAATGCACCTTCGTGCCCGTTTCGCATTCGATCCCCGAAGGCAATGCGGTGTTGATCGAGACGCCTTATGGCCGCGTGTTCCACACCGGCGACTGGAAGCTCGATGATGCGCCCGTGCTGGGCAAGCCCTCGACCGCCGAGGAACTGAGCGCGATCGGCGACAAGGGCGTGCTCGCGTTGGTGTGCGATTCGACCAACGTGTTCAATCCCGAGGCATCGGGATCGGAAAGCGCGCTTCGCGACGGGCTGCGCGAATGCGTGGCAAGCGCGCCGGGGCGCGTGCTGGTGACGACCTTCGCATCGAACGCCGCGCGGCTCCAGACGCTGGGCGAGGTCGCGCGGGCGAGCAATCGGACGCTGTGCGTCGCCGGCCGCTCGCTCGATCGTATCCTCAAGGTCGCGCGCCAGACCGGCTATCTGCGCGATTTCCCCGAAACCGTTGATTTCGACACCGCGATGCGGCTGCCGCGCAAGCAGGTGATGATCGTCGCGACCGGCGGACAGGGCGAGCCGCGCGCCGCGCTGGCACGCGTGGCCGATGGCTCGCACCAGATCCAGCTCGAGGCCGGCGATCGCGTGGTCTTCTCGTCCAAGCAGATTCCGGGCAACGAGGTGGCGATCGGGCGGATCATGAACCGGCTCGCCGCGCGCGGGATCGAGATGATCACCGAACGTCAGGCGCACATTCACGTTTCGGGTCATCCCGGCCGGCCTGAACTGGCCGCGATGTACGGCTGGATCAGGCCCGATCTGCTGATGCCCGTCCATGGCGAAATGCGTCATCTGATGGAACAGGCGCGCTTCGGCCTGTCGCAAGGCATTCCGCGCGCGTTGGTTCAGACCAATGGTGACATTATACGTCTTGCGCCGGGCGAGCCCCAAAAGGTCGGCCATGCGGCCATAGGTCGCCTTGTGCTCGACGGTGATGTGATCCTGCCTGCCGATGGCGGCGCGATCAACGAACGCCGCAAGCTGGCGATCAACGGCCATGTCTCGGTTGCGGTCGCGATCGCGCGCGATGGGCGAATGATCGGAGTGCCCGACATTCGCCTCCAGGGCGTGCCCGTGGAGGAGGAGCGCGACCGGTTCCTCGTCGAAGCCGTCGGTGCAGCCCGCGAGGCGGTTGCCGAGGGCGGCCGCGATCGCGAGCATCTTCGCGAAAAGGTTCGCCTCGCGGTTCGCCGTGCCGCGACGCGCTGGACGGGCAAGAAGCCGATTGTCGATGTCATGATTATCGAGGGGTGATGCGATGCGCTGGACGTCGTTTCTCGCGATCTATTTCCTGATCTGGACCTTGAGCGCCTTTCTGGTGCTGCCGTTCGAGGAACGCCAGGGCACCGCCCGCGCGGAGGATCGGGTGCCGGGGCAGGCGGATAGCGCGCCGGTGCGGTTCCGCGCGGGGCGGGTGGCATTGCGCGTCACGATCGTCGCGACGATCCTGTTTGCTCTGTTCGTGCTCAATTACGAATATGATTGGGTGACCGCCCGGTCGCTCGACTTTTTCGGGGGGATGGACCCGGTCCAGCCCTCGGCGCCGCGCTGAAGGTTCATGTCCGCAACCGCTCGATCGCCTGCGCCAGCGCGACGTAAAGCTTGCCCATATCCGACGACAGCAGGGTTACGCCCAGCGGCGATCCCTCGCGTTCGTTCAGGATCGCGCGCAGCATCGATTCGAAATCGTGGATGTAGCGGTTGACCTGCTCGCGGAAGTCGGGATCGGCATCGTAGACCGACATGATCTCGCGTGCCTCGGTAGTGTCGAGCAGGCGCACCGCCCGCCGGGTGAACACGCCGCGATCGCCCTTCAGATACGCCGCCCAGGCGCTGTCGGACACTTCGTTCGAGAAGGTCTTGGCGATGTCGATCGAATTCGAGTTCATCGCCTCGATCAGCAGCGCGGCGCGGCGTGCGAAACTGTTCTGTTCGGCATCCTCGCGTTCGGCGCGGGCATTCTCGACCTGTGCGTTGATCGTTACGGTGGCGGCGGCGAGCGCCTCCATCTGCTCGGCGAGCCGGTCGGAGGCGCGGCCCGCCGCGGCGACCGCATCGTCAGCGGCACTGGAGAGCGCCTTGACCTGACGCGTGACCGAGGCGTCGGTGGCGCGCTTCATCGCTTCGGCGCTCGCGGTTTCGAGCGATTGCGCCGCTTCGGGGATCACCGTCGCCAGCGTTTCGCGTGCACGCTCGGCCGCCGCGCTCGCGGTGTCGCGCACGCGGATCAGCGCCTCGACCAGCTTGGGGGCTGATTCCTCGGCAAAGCTGTTGGTCCGCCCGATCGTCTCGTCGAACATCTTGCCGAGCGTATCGGCCTTGGTCCGGCCCGCATCGAGCGTTTCGAGCAATTTGGTCGAGAGCTGGTCGAGCGTGGTGCGCTGGCCCTGGACGACCTGCGCGATCGCCTCGATCGCGTCGTGCGTGCTTTCGGCGGCGGTGACGAGCGCGAGCAGTTCGGGCTTGGCGCCCGAGACCACGCCCCGGCTTTCGCCGATCCGTGCGTCGAGCCGCGCGAGTGCTTCGGGCAGCGTCTCGTCGATTTCGCGTGCCGAGGCGTCGAGCGCGGTGAGCAGATCTTCGGCGGTGCCGATCACGCGCCGTGCGGTGTCTTCTCCGGCTTGCAGCGAGACCGTCATGGCGTCGGCCGAACTGCTGAGTGCGCTGATCGATCCGGCGAGCTCCTGATTGCGCGCCAGCCCTTCGGTATGGAGCGTGGCAAGCCGGGTCTCGACATGGCCGATCCCCTCGTCGAGACCGCCGAGCAAGGCCTCGCTCGTCGCCTGCTGTTCGCCCAGCCGGGTGGCGAGCCGGTCGATCATCGTCTCGATCCCTGCGATGCGCGACGACAGCGCCTCGACGCTGTCACGGGTCGCGCGATCGAGCGCCGCCTGGTTGGTTTCGAGCATCGCGAGCATCGCTTCGCCCTGCGTCGCGATTCCCTTGCGCGCTTCGTCGACCGCGCCGGCGGTGCGGACGAGCAGCCCGTCGACTGCGTTCGACATTTCGCCGGTGACGCTTTCGAGCCGCGCGCCTGCGGTCTCGCTGGTCGCTTCCATGCGCGCGATGTGCGCGGCGAGCTTCTGTGCCGCGCCGCCCGCGACATTATCCGCCTCGCGCCCACGATCGGCGAGCGCGGCAAGCTGCGCATCGAGCGCGGCGGCCTGTTCGCTCGCGGCGAGCCCGAGCCCTTCGATCGTAGCCTTCATCTCGCGCGTTTCGTCATGCGCGCGCGGCAGCGACGCGAACAGCACTTCGAGGCTCTGTTGTGCCGCGCCGGTCGAGGCTTCGAGTTGACGGCTGTGCAGGCTGACGCTGGCCACTTCCTGCTCGATATCGCCGCGCAAGGTGCCGAGCCGGGTCGCGACGCGGTCGCCCATCGCCATCAGCGTATCGATCTGTTCGGCAAGCCGTTCGCGATTGTCCTCGATCTGACGCGCCATGATCGCGATCGTGCGCTCAAGACTCGCAGCCTCGGCACGCATGGCTTGCGCGGTGTGGCCGAACCGTCGGGCCTCGGCCCGGCTGGTGCGCATCCCCAGCAACCACAGGATGCCGATCAGCGCGGGCGGAACGCACAAGGCGGCGAGAAACTGGACCAGTTCGATCGGCGCTGGCGGCGCTGCAAAGATGCCGCGCGCGAGCCACAGCATCCCGCCAAGCCACGCAAGCACGGCGATGATCGCCACGCCTGCCCATAACGGCGCGGGCCCCGATAGGGGCGTGTCGTCGTCCTCGCTCAGATAGGCGGGATCGCCGTCGAGCACGGGCTCGATAACGCTCGCCTCGTCACCTTCAATGGTGTCGATGGTGGTCAATTCTGCCTCCGCATCATCTCGATGCAGGCCAACGATCTGCGTGCCCCCGGTCATGGCCTGTTGTTTACCACGAAACGAGCCGCGTCAAAGCCAATCGGGAAACCTTGCCTTAAACAAGTCACGGTAGAGCGCAGATGATGGCCTATGATCCCGGAGCAATCGATGCGGCGCTTGCGGCGGCGGTGGGGGACGAGCCCGCGCTGATCGCCGAATTGCGCGAAGCCTTTCTCGATAGCGTCAAGCGCGAGCTTGCCGCGCTCGAATCGGCGGCCGATCCCGAAAGCTGGCGCATCGCGGCGTGGCGGCTGAAGGGTCTTGCGGCGAGTTTCGGGGCGGTACGTCTCATGGCGCTCGCCGATGAAGGCGTGACGACGGCGCTGCGCGATCCGGCGTATCTGCGTCGCGTTCGGCAAGCGGTGGCGCGGCTGTAATTGTGCGGTGGGGGAAGCCACGCTTCCTTTGCCAATCGCGCGCCGAGCCCGTAACAGCATCGACCATGCTAGCTGGGCTTATCTTTGCGACCGATGATGCCGATGATCGGCCCGATAGGCTTGCCGCGACGCTGCCGTTCGGCGGCGGGACGCTGCTCGAATATCAGGCGCGGCTGCTGGTCGCGGCCGGGGCCGCGCAACTCCTCGTTGCGGTCGCGCGGCTGACCCCTGAATTGATCGGTGCGGTCAACCGGATCGGTGGACGCGTTCCGGTCGATATCATCCGCTCGGCGAGCGAGGCGACCGAGAAGGTCCATCCGCTCGCGCGGATCATCGTCGTTGCCGACGGGCTGGTGAGCACCGGCGCGATCGTCGACATGCTGGTGGGTGAGGGCGACGATGCGTTGCTCGTCGTCAGCCAGAGCGATGCACTCCCCCAATTCGAGCGCGTCGATGCCGATACCGCCTGGGCCGGGCTCGCGCGGATCGAGGCACGGCGACTCGCCGATGTTGCGCGCTTCCCCAGCGATTACGATTTCCAGTCGACCTTGCTGCGTGTGCTGGCGCAGGGCCGCACGCTTCGGATCGCGCTGCCGGGGTCGGCGGCGCGCGAAGGCCATGGCATCCAGCGGGATTCACGCGCGCTTGCCGATCGCAGCCGCGCGGTGCTCTCCTCGATCGTTACCGCGCGGCCGGCTTGGTTCGACCGGGTCGTGCTGGCGCCGCTCGCGCGCTGGACGCTGCCGCGGCTGGTCGCGAAAACCGTACCCAGCATCGCGCTGGCGGGCGCGGGGGCGGTGGTCGCGCTCGCCGGGCTCGCGGCGCTGGTTTTCGACCTGCCGATGACGGGGCTCGCGCTGGCCGAGGGCGGGATCATCGCGATGGCGCTCGCCGCTGTGCTCGGGTCGTTGCGTGGCGAGGATCGGCTTGCCGCCGCACAAGGCAGGATCATCGGCGGCGTCGTCGCGCTGTCGGCGCTGCTGCTCGGGCGGATGGCGAGCCTTGAAGCGATGACCGCGACGGGGTGGACGCTGGCGATCGGGCTGGTCGCGGTGGCGGCACTGCTCGAACGCGCCGCGCGGGTACGGCGCAGTATCTGGTGGGCGAGTCCGGCGGTCTATCCGCTGATCCTGCTCGGCTTCACCGCCGCCGGTCATGCGCTGATCGGGCTCACGGTCGCGGGCGTCTATGCGCTGGCATCGCTGGCCGCCGCCGTGGAGCGGCTGACAGCGGATTGATAGTGCCGCTGCCGGCATAATTCCGTTAAATTTTGGTTATGTCGGTCGTTCCTGATCTTGGCCGGGAATCACCTCCTTTTGCCCGTTCGCTGCTGCGACGCGCGCAAAACGGGGGTGTACGCACCCATCGTCGCCTCGCGACCGTCGCGGCGGAGTTGCGCGCGCACGACGACGATCGCCTCGACGATCGCACGCGGGCGGCATTCGGGCTGTTGCTCGTGTCTCTAATCGGGACGATCCGGGGGGAGCTGGTTGCCCAGACGGTGCCGATGTTGCGCGCTGGCGGAGAGGCGGCGCTGGCCGATATACTGCGCACCGAACGAGGGCATGATCATCGTCTTTCCACGATCGTGCTCGCCGATCCGGTGGTGCTGCGCGAGTTGGACGGTCGCGTGCGTCAGGATCTGCTCACCGAGGCGCTGGTGTCGCACGAGCGCGACGATTCCGAGCGGCCCAGCCTGCTGCCGCGGCTGGCAAGCGAGCGCGATCCGATGATCGCGGGGCCGGCGATGACGATGCTGCTGGCGCTCAGCCGCCGCACCGTTCCGCGGACCGGTGGCGCGCTTGCCAGCACCGATCTGTCGGCAGAGGCGCATCATCGCTTCGTCTGGCACGTCGCCGCGGATCTGCGCGATGCGGCGGGCACGATTACCGATGCGCAGGGGACGGCGCTCGATCGGGCGCTGATTGCCGCCGCTGAGCGCAGCCTTGCCGCGCACGATGAAGGCACGGGCCTGGAGCCGAGCGCGATCAGGCTTGCCGCGGCGCTGGCATCGGCCCGGCGCGGTGGCGCTCAGGTCGCGGTCGAAGCCATCGGCGATCGCTTGCTCGCGTTGTTTATCGCGCTCGTCGCCGAAGAAACCGGGCTCGATTATCATCAGGTTCGCGATGCCGTGCTTGATCGCGACAGCGCACGGCTGTGGCTGATGCTGCGCGCGATGGGGATGGAGCGCGCCGCACTGGGGCGCGTCGGGCTTGCGCTCGTCGCGGCTGACCAGCGCCGCTCGATCGATGTCCTGGCCGACGATCTCGATGCCATCGCCGATCTCGATCCGGTAGCAGCGCGAGCGACCTTCGCCGATCAGACATTGCCCGCCGCCTATCGAGAGGCCCGCGCGGCGTTGGGCGATTGCCGGTGAATGCGAGAGATCGTGATCTGCCACCCGTGTACGGCCGGATCGATGGCGACGACCGGCTGATCGAGGCTGATCGCCGGTTGGCGGCACTCAACCAGGCGGCGGGCGGCGCGATCGGTCTGCCGCTTGCGATTCCCGCGCTGGCGACGGCGGTGCGTCTTGTCCGCCGGCTCGGCGTGCTCGTATCGCGCCGGGCGGTGGTGGCCGATGGCGAGCATGATCTCGATCTATGGGTCCGTGCCGAGCCCGATGACGGCGGCGTTCGGCTGACGCTGACGGGCTGGCGCGAACGCCCCATGGCATTGCCACACACGGTTTCGGGCGGGGTTGGCACGCCTGGCGCCGGGCGTGGTTGGCGCTGGGAGACCGATGCCGCGTTGCGGCTGATCGCGCTCGCGCCCGATGCCGGGCCGCGAGACGGCTTTCATCCCGCTGCCATGCTCGGCCAGCCGCTCACCGCCTTGTTCGGTCTGGTCGAGCAGCCCGACGGTGCGCTGCCGCTGCTTGCCGCGTTGGCCGTCAACCAGTGTTTCGAGGGTCAGCAGGCGACCGTGCGGCCATCGGGGCGGCGGGTCATCCTCGCCGGATCACCGCGCCGCGATCGGCTCGGTGCGTTCGGCGGCTTTGCCGGGATCGCGACCGATGTCGCGCTCGAACCGGCGGCATCACCGGCGACGGTCGATGTCTTCACTGCTCGGCTTGGGGGCGTCTTGCGGGCACCGCTCGGGCGGATCATCGCCAATGCCGACAGTATCGGCGCCGCGCCGGATGGGTCGGTCAATGCAACCTATGCGGGCTATGCAGCCGACATCGCGACCGCCGGGCGCCATCTGCTCGGGCTGGTCGATGATCTCGTCGATCTCGAGGCGGTCGAGCGCGCCGATTTCGCGGTGGCGAGCGAAGCGATCGATCTCGCCGATCTCGCGCGCCGCGCGGCCGGGTTGCTCACGGTCCGGGCCAGCGCGGCTGAGGTGACGATCGATCGGCCGGGGGAGGGAGGCGCGATCGCCGCCATTGGCGAATTCCGGCGGGTGCTCCAGATCCTCGTCAATCTGATCGGCAACGCCGTGCGCTATGCGCCGCCGGGCTCGACCGTGACGGTGCGCGCGCAGCACCGCAAGGGCCTAGCGGAAGTGATCGTGGCCGATCGCGGCAAGGGCATCGCCCCGGAAGATCAGGCACGCGTGTTCGAGAAATTCGAGCGGGTCGATCCGTCCGAGCCCGGCGGCAACGGGCTCGGTCTCTACATCGCCCGCCGCCTTGCGCGTGCCATGGGCGGCGACATCACGCTCGACAGCGCAGCGGGCAAGGGTGCGCGCTTCATGCTGAGTCTACCTTCGCCCGATTAGGTTTCAGGCGCCCCGAATCGCCGCATGATAAGGGGCGTTTGGGGGTAGATCATGATACATGGCGTGAGGGATGCGCGCGACGCGGATCGCAAGCAGGTCGCGGCGATGCTGGCCCGCGCCTTTGCCGATGATCCGGGGATGCGCTTTATCTTCCCCGATCCCGCGGTGCGTGCCAGGCGGATGCCGCGCCTGTTCGGGTTGCTTTACAAAGGCGATGGTCCCGTGGGGATGCGGCTGATGACCGCCGGTGGTGAAGCCGCCACGCTCTGGCGTGCGCCGGGCCAAGCCCGCACCGGCTCACTGACGTTCGTTCGTGAAGCGATCCCGATGCTCCATGCGCTGGGTGGTGCGGTCGGCCGTGCGCTGCGGGTCGCGAATGCTATTGAGGCGCACCAGCCCGATGGCTGCTTCTGGTATCTCCACATTGCCGGATGCGACCCTGCGGCGCAGGGACAGGGCTTCGGCGGCGCGGCGGTGCGTGCGGGTATCGCGCGCGCGGCAGGGGCGAGGCTTCCAGTCTATCTCGAAACCCCGCTGGAGAAGAATATCGGATTTTACCAGGGGCTTGGTTTTGCGATCACCGGCGAGTGGCGGGTGCCGGGCGGCGGGCCACGTTTCTGGTCGATGCTGCGGCCCGCCTGATCAAATCCCGATCCGGATCTGGCTGGCCGGCACGCCGGGTATCGCGACCTCGAACGCGAACAGCCCGCCCGCGAGCGGTTGCCTGGCAAGTTCGTCCTCGCTCAGTCCCTTGGCGGCGGTGGTCGCATAAGCCGTCTTGAGATCGGGTCCGCCGAGCGCAATCTTGGTGACGTTGCTCACCGGAAATTCGACATGGCGCAGCAACGTGCCATCGGGCGCGTAGCAGCGCGCGCCCCAGCCGCCGAACAGGCCGATCCAGATATTGCCTTCGGCATCACAGATCGCGCCATCGGGATGGCCCGCGCCGTCCTCGATCTCGATCAGGATGTCGCCGCGCCCCAGCGCGCCGTCGGTGCCGATCTCGTGGCGCCAGATCGTCTTGCCGAGCGTGTCGACCGGATAGAGCAAGCGTCCATCGGGGCTGACCGCAGGGCCGTTGGTGATGCAGCAGGTCGAGTCGGTCGGCACTGCACGGGGGCCGTCACCTAGGCTGTAGAGCCGGCCCGAGGGTGCGGTCTCAAGGTCGTCCATCGTCCCGAACCACAGTCGCCCGTGTGGATCGACGGCGGAATCGTTGAGGCGGTTGTCGGGCGTGCCGGGCTCGGGATCGAGATAGGGCGTGAAGGTCGATGCCTCGGGATCGAACCAGTGCAGCCCGCTCTTGAGCCCTGTCAGCCAGCGCCCGTCGGCGGTCGGCTGCACCCAGCCGACCTGATCGGGGGCCTGCCATCGGCCACGGCTACCGCTGGCGGGATCGAACCGGTGGATATGGCGCTGCTTGATGTCGACGAACCACAAGGCGGCCTCGCCGGGCACCCAGAGCGGGCCCTCGCCGAGCGTCGCACCGAGGCTCCACACGCAATCGACCGTCATCCACCACACTCCCTCGGCTATCGGCGGCGCACCATAGCGGCGCTGCGCACGAGTGCTACCCGCGAATCGTCGTCAGCGGAACGGGCGATGGCGGTGGGTTGCGCGTGGCGACGCCAATCACGCCGAAATGAGCGGCACGTGGTGTTGCGCCGAAAATAAAAAGGGCTCCCGACACGCGGCCGGGAGCCCGCCCCCTTGTCCCTGTTAGAAATTGAAGCCGACGGCGATGCCGTAACGGCGCGGTTCGAGGGTGAAGATGTTGGTATAGAGGCCTGAGGCCTGGTCGCCGGTATATTCACCGGTGATGGCATTGTTGTTGGTCAAATTCTGCACAAACGCCCGCAGATGCCACCGATCGTTTGCGCCGTTGAGCGTGATCTGGGCATTGATCACTTCATATGCGGGGATGCGATCCATGTTCCGGTTGAACACGGTCGCGTAGCTGTTGCCTGTAAAGGCGAGATCGGCGCGTGGTACCAATGACATGCCGTTGCCGAACTCGATCGTATATTGCGCGCCCACCGATGCCTTGAAGGTAGGCGCCTGCGGAAGCTGGTTGTCGCGAATGTTCACTTCGACGCCGCTGCCCAGCATGACGAAGGGGAACGCGCCGGTTGGCACGCCGAAGGCGGCACGCAGCCCTTGCTGCAATGCATAGAGCGGGCTGGTCGTCGGGACGGTTCCCGCCGCGATCTGCGCGATCGTCGAGCAGGTCGAAAACACGCCGGTGGCGTTGGTGCCGGGGACGGGGACCGGTGCCTGGAGGCCCAGCGCGCCGTTGATCGCGCCGACGAAGGCATTGACGCCGCCGGCGTTGCCCGGCGTCGTCGGAACGATCGCGCAATTGGCGGCGTTCGAGATGTCCTTGACGATGACCGCATCCGACCGGCCCCCCGAAGGATCGCGCGTATCGGCGAGATATTTATCCTGCGACACCTTGGTTTTCAGGTAGCTGAAGTTGGCGTTGACGACGAAATTGCGGATCGGGCTCATCACCGCTTCCGCCTCGATGCCGTAGATGTCGGCATTGACGTTGTCGTTGACGGCGGTGCGCGACACGATCCGGCTGAGCTGGAGGCTGTTGTACTTATAATAGAAACCGGTGATGTTCAGCCGCAGCCGGCCGTTGTCGAACGTGTTCTTCGAGCCGATTTCGAACGAATCGACCTTCTCGGGCTTGAACACCGTCGGCACCGCGAACGACGGCGACAATGGCGGGTTGAAGCCGCCCGATTTATAGCCGCGCGAATAAGAGGCGTAGATCAGATTGTCGCTGGTGATCCGATAATCGAGCACCGCGCGGCCGGTCAGGCGGTTGAACTTGACCGTGTTGATCGCGAAATCCTGTGCGCCCGGCGTGTTGGCATCGAAATCGAGCGTCGTGCCGTAGCCGAGCGCATCGGTGAATGAGTCGCTGCCATATGGCACGAAAACACCGGCGCCCAACGCATCGACCAACAGCGTGTTGCGGGCCCGAACGTACTTTTCGTCGTGGTTGTAGCGCAGGCCCAGCGTCAATTTCATCTTGTCGCTGAAATCGTAATAGGTTTCGCCGAAAGCGCCCCACGATTTCAGATGGAAGAAATCGGTGTTGTTGCGGTAAAACGGGCTGGCACGATAGACTGCCGGATAGTTGGTCGCGCCCTGTGCGATCGCGCCGATCGTTTGGCCGGCGCCCAATATCGCAGCCGCATAATCAAGGCCGAAGCTGTTGACGTAATAGCTGTTGTTATAGGTCTTGCTATCGAAATAGATGCCCCCGAGCAGGAAGTTGAATTTCCCATCGAAATGGCTGTCGATATGCGCTTCAGCCGAATATTGCTTCACCTTCTGGCTCGATTCGTCGAAATCGAGGCTGGTCGGGAAGCATCCGATCGAGGCGCCGCCGAACACGCCGAGGTTGTTCGGGTCGGGTGCCGACTGGCACAGGCCGCCGGCGGGGCCGTTCGGAATGAGGGTGTTACGAATCGCCTGGAAGATCGGCTGGAAGGGCGCGACTCCCGGCGGCGGGGTGGTCGCATAGGCATTGAGCGCGCCGAGCGCGGCCGGCGAGAAGGCGCTGACCGCAAGATTATAATCGGTGCGCGAACGCACTTCGTTCTCGGCGTAGCCGCCGGTCATGTTCAGCGCGATCGAACCGAAATCGTGGAACAGCTTTGCCGTATATTGCTGCTCCTTGGCGAAATAGGTGGGTTCGAAATCGATGTCGACGGTGCGCACGCCCTTGGGATTGATGATCCCCGCATAGGCGTCGTTGGGCGAATAGACGCTGCCGGTCGCCAGCGGCAGGAACATCGGCGCCAGCGGCCCGAAGTTCAGGCTGAACACCTCTTGCGACGTAAAGATAGTGTTGAGGAGCGAATTGCCGTTGGTGGTCTCGTTCGCGAGCCGATCGGGCAAGCAGCCCAGCACGCCGGTCGGATCGCGGTGGCAGAGCTGCTTCTGGATGCGCGAACGATCGTCGTTCTCGCGGAAATAATAGCCGATCAGGTCGAGCCGGGTATCGGCGGTGGGCTCCCACGATACGGTGCCGCGAACCGACCACAATTTACGGCCGTCGATATCGTTGCCGGTGCGGATGTTGGTCGTATAGCCGTCGCGGTCCAGCCACAGCCCCGCGACGCGCACGCCCAGCGTGTCGGTCACGGGCAGGTTGAACATCGCCTTGGCCTGCTTCGAATCGTAATTGCCGTATTCGAACTCGCCGGCGGCATGGATTCCTGACATGTCGGGTTTGGCGGTGATGAAATTGACCACGCCCGACGTCGCGTTGCGCCCGAACAGCGTGCCTTGCGGGCCGCGCAGCACTTCGACCCGTTCCAGATCGAAAAATTCGCTTTCGAACAGGCGTGTGGAGAGCAGCGGCATGTCGTTCACATGGATCGCGGTCGCACTGTCGCAGGTCACGCCGACGCACAGATCGCCGATGCCGCGGATGGTGAAGCTCGACGACGTGAAGTTGGTTTTGGTGAAGGTGATATTGGGCAGCGTCAACTGGAGCGCCGACGGATTGACAATCTGCTGTTGTTGCAGATTTTCGGCGCTGAAGGCGGAGACCGCGATCGGCACGTCCTGAAGCCGCTGCGAGGTGCGCTGCGCGGTGACGACGATATCCTGGATACCGCTGGCGTCTTCCTGAGGTGCCGTCTCTGGCGTGGCGGCGGCGCTCTGTGCGAAAGCAGGGCTCGCCGACAGGAGCACAATCGCCGAGGCCGCGAGCAGGTCGAACTTCGTCATAGCAGACATCCCCTCCTGCACCGACCGCCGCTCTTGAACGCCGGCTAGACGGTGTTCGTGATTCAGGTATGCAAATCTAGCGGCCTGGAAAAGCGATCGTCAATCGCATTCGGCTAGGAAAACCGGGGGGTTGAACGAGTGTTGCCGAAATGAGACAGTTTCAAAATCGAACCTACGTTGTGCAATCGGACGCATGACGTAGCGTCAATCACGAATCGGCCCTAAGGAAGACGCCATGTCCTCACAACACGATAGTCTCGATGACGGCGCGGCCGTCGCTGATCCGTCAGCAATCCCTGTGCCCGACGATGTCGCGGACGCCGTAAAAACGCTGATCCGCTGGGCTGGCGACGACCCCGATCGCGAAGGGTTGCTCGATACGCCGCGCCGCGTCGCGCGGGCGTGGAAAGAATATTGCGCGGGCTATGACGACGATCCGGCGCATCACCTGTCACGCGTGTTCGAGGAAGTCGGCGGCTATGATGAGATCGTGCTGTTGAAAGACATTCCGTTCCAGTCGCATTGCGAACATCATATGGCGCCGATCCACGGCACCGCGCATATTGCCTATCTACCCCGCAATCATGTCGTCGGGATCTCCAAGCTCGCGCGCGTGCTCCATGCCTATGCGCGTCGGTTGCAGGTGCAGGAGCGCCTCACCGCCGAGGTCGCGGATTGCATCTGGAACGCTCTCCATCCGGTCGGCGTCGCGGTGGTGATCCAGGCGACGCACGCCTGCATGGCCGCGCGCGGCGTTCGCACCCCCGGCGTCGCGATGGTGACTAGTCGGATGATGGGGGCATTCCGAGACGATGAACGTAGCCGCCGCGAAGTGCTGGCGTTGATGGGCTTTTGACCGCGACGATGCCGGGATCTCGCAACGTCATCGTGACCGGCGGCGCCAGGCGGCTCGGCGCGGCGATCGTGCGCCGGCTGGTCGCGGGCGGGCATCGCGTGATCATCCACCATCATCGCTCGGAGGCTGAGGCGCGGGCGCTTGCCGCGGCGCTTGGCGATGCAGCGGTGCCGATTGCCGCCGATCTCGCCGACCATGACGGCCTTGGCGCCTTTTTCGCCGCCGCGCGCGCCGCTTTGGGCGGGCCGATCTCCGGTCTGGTCAATTCGGCGTCGCTGTTCCGGTTCGACGCGCCGCCGATCGCCTCGGGGGCGTTGTTCGAGACGCTCGCGCGCGTCAATGTCACCGCGCCGGTGCTGCTCGCCTCGCTTCTTGCACGGCAGGATGATCTGGCCGACGGCGCGGTCGTCAATATCCTCGATCAGAAGCTCGCCAACCTCAATCCCGACTTCTTTTCCTACACGCTGACCAAGGCCGCGCTCGAAGCGGCAACGACGATGCTCGCCCAGTCGCTGGCGCCGCGCGTGCGGGTCAACGCGGTGGCGCCCGGCCTCACGCTGCCGAGTCTCGACCAGAGCGCCGACGAGTTCGCGGCGGTCGCGGGTGAGAATTTGCTGCGGCGGCCGATCCAGGCCGAGGCGATCGGTGATGGCGTCGCCTATCTGCTAGATGCAGCGAGCGTGACCGGGCAGACGCTGTTCGTCGATAACGGCCAGCGCTTTCTGCCGCGGGCGGGCGACGTCATGTTCTCGACGCGTGGCGACGGGGAAGGGCGATGAGCGCGGTTTTCACGACGATCCTAGATGGCCTCGAGGTGACGATGCGGCTCGGCATCCATGCCGACGAGGTGACGACGCCGCAACGCGTGCGGCTGAGCGTGTGGATGGAGGTCGATTACGGCGCGAACCCGCCGGGCGATAGAATCGATGAAGCGGTTGATTACGATTTCGTTCGGCGCGGCATCCACGATTTTTCCGGACATCATTTCGCGCTGCAGGAAACCCTGTGCGAAGCGATCGCCGCCCTATGTCTGCGCGACCCGCGGGTGCGATCGGTGCGCGTGCGATCGATGAAGCCCGATATCTACCCCGATGCCGCGATCGGCTGCGAGATCGTGCGGACGGCAATCGGTTGAGCCCGGTGCGGGAACCGGCGGTGTCGTTCAATCGTCGTTCACGGCGCGATGGCTAGCCCGGCGCGGGGCAGGGTTGGCTTGAACCACGGCCGGTCGCCCACTAGAGCGTGCGGCGCCCCGATGAGGAGAGATTCCAAGATGGTTAAGATTTCAAGGGCCGCCCTGGCCGCGGTGATGATGATGACGGCGGGTGGTCTGATCGTGGCTTCCCCCGTTGCCGCCAAGAAGAAGCAGGAACAGCAGGCGCCGCAACTCAAGCTCAGCGATGCCGTGCGCAAGGCTGCGGTTGCCGCGCGCGATGCGATCGCCGCCAAGGATATTGCGACCGCGCAGACCAATGTCGATGCCGCGATCGCTGCCGCCACCAACGACGACGAGCGCTATATCGCCCAGGCGCTCAAGCTCAGCCTCACCGCCACGCAGGGCCAGATCGAAGGCGCCGCCGATGCCGCCGCCAATGCACGCCACGATCAGGCGCTGATCGCGCCGCTCGAAGCGCTGATTTCGAACCCCAGCACGCCGGCGACCGAAGTCGGCAATTACAGCTATATGCGTGGCTCGATCGCCTTCAATCAGCAGAAATATGCCGAAGCGCTGACCTTCTATCAAAAGGCGCAGGCGGTAGGCTTCACCAACCAGGATCTGCCGCTCCAGATGGTCAAGGCCAAGGTCGAAAGCGGCGATGTCGCGGGCGGGATGGTGCAGCTTGGCCAACTCGTCGAGCAGGAGAAGGCCGCCGGACGGGTCGTGCCCGAGGCCTGGTATCGCTACGCGATCGGCAAGCTCTACAAGACCAATGACAGCGCGACCACGCTCCAGTGGGTGCAGCGCTGGCTGGGCGCCTATCCGACCTCGAAGAACTGGCGCGACGCGATCATCGTGTTCGGTTTCCAGGGCCCGACCGCCGCGCGGATGGGCAAGCCCGAGCGTGTCGACCTGTTTCGCCTGATGCGCGCGAGCAAGTCGCTCGCCGATCAGAGCGATTATCTCGAATATGCCGGGCTGACGTTCGATCTCGGCCTGCCGAGCGAAACCAAGACCGTGCTGGCCGAGGGCACCGCGACCGGGCGCATCGCGAGCAGCAGCGCCGACGCATCGGCGCTTGCCCGGACCGCGCAGGACGTGATCTCGCGTGACGAATCGCTGGCGTCGCTGACCACGAAGTCGAAGGCGCGACCCGATGGCAAGCTCGCGGCGCAGACCGCCGACGCCTATCTGGGCGGGGGCGATTATACGCATGCGATCGAACTCTATCGGCTCGCGCTCGAAAAGGGCAGCGTCGATACCGATGCGGTGAATACGCATCTCGGGATTGCGCTCGCGTTGACCGGCGACAAGGCTGGCGCGACGACCGCGTTCGATGCGGTGCAGGCCGCACCGCGCACCGATATTGCGGCGCTGTGGAAGACGTGGCTCAACGTAGGGGCGCAAGCGGCGCCTGCCGCGGCCGCGACCGCCGCACAATAAGCGGACGTCTCTCCCCGTGTCGTCAGCCCGACGACACGGGGATGCCCGGTTTCAGCTTCGACGTCCGGATCGTCAGCGAGGTCTTGACGCTGGCGACGTTGGGCGCCGGCGTCAGGTGCGTGGTCAGGATTTCCTGAAACGCCTTGAGGTCGGTGGCGACGATCTTGAGAATGAAGTCGATCTCGCCGTTGAGCATATGGCATTCGCGGACCTCGGGAATGCCCGCCATATGCTCCTCGAACTCGGCGAGATCGTGTTCAGCCTGGCTTCTCAGGCTGACCATCGCAAACACGGTGATCGGATAGCCCAAGGCGGGCGGATCGAGTTCGGCGTGATAGCCCTTGATCGCACCCGCTTCCTCAAGCGCGCGTACCCGGCGCAGGCACGGCGGCGCGGTCAGGCCGACGCGTTCGGCGAGATCGACATTGGTCATCCGACCGTCGTCCTGGAGCAGCCCGAGTATTTGCCGGTCGATCCGGTCGAAAGCCATTCGCACGCTCCCCTTTGCACCGACCTTTCCGATCGGCAATCTAGCCGTCAGCATAAGATAATTGCGAGCGAACGCAATTGTCCCACAATGCGACGACACGATTTGAGAGGTTTCGATACCGACGCCAACACGGTAGGAAGGGCGATGACGTGCCGGTGCGCGTCGCCCGGGGATTTCGTTTTGCGCTTCGATGACAGCCTCGACACAGTGCTTTCCGCCGACATGTCGACCCCGTTCGGGATCGAATCGGCCTGGCGCCAGCTCGTCGACCTGATCGGACGTCGCCGCGCGCTTGCGAACGAACAGGCCCTGGCGCGACTCGCGGGGATGCGCGACGCGGTGCCGATCGCGGTGCGAACGGCGAGCGCCCGCGCGATCGCGCATGGGGCGCCGCCGGCGGCGCTCGTCCGGTTTTTCGCTGCTGACGATGCCGCGGTGGTGGCGCCGTTGCTCCGGTCTGCGCAACTTTCCGAAGCCGAATGGATCGCGGTGCTGCCGGCGCTGTCGCCGACGGGACGGGCGCTGCTGCGGCACCGGCGCGATCTCGGCGGCGGGGTCGTGCGCGCGCTCGAAAGTTTCGGCAGCGTCGATTTCGTGCTGTCGGCCGACGAGGAGGCCGTGGCAGCAGCCGAGCAGGTGCCGCAACCCGATGCCGCGCCGCAGGCCAGTGAAGACGTCGACACGCCCGCGGCGAAACCGCCGCACATGCCGCCGTCATCGTCGTCGTTCGTATCGCTTGGCACCGCGGCGATGGCGTTGCCCGTGGTGGCCGAAGCGTTGCGCCAGCGCCAGACGAGCGAGACGCCCGCCGCCGAGCCTGAGGGCGCGTTCCAGATCGCCGAACTGGTGGCCCGGATCGATGCCTTTCAGCGGCGCCGCGAACAGGCGCGCGATGCCGAAACTGGGGTGGCCGACGAAACGGTGTCGACGCCGCTCGCCGCGTTCGATTTCGAAGCCGACGAAAGCGGCATGGTGCGCTGGGTATCGGGAGTCGAGCGCGCGCCGATCATCGGCCTGTCGTTGCTCCACGGGGCGACGGCGGGTTCTCAGGTCGATGGCATCGCGGCGGGCGCCTTCCGCCGCCGCGCCTCGTTCAGCGATGCGCGACTGGTGATCGAGGGCAATAGCCGTGCCGGCGGCGCATGGCGGATTTCGGCGATTCCGATCTTCGAGCCGCTGACAGGGCGGTTCGCGGGCTATCGGGGAACCGCCCGGCGGCCGCGCGCCGACGAAAGCGCCGGGCCGCGCACCACGGGGGCCGTGCCCGATTCGCTGCGTCAGCTTGTGCATGAACTGCGCACCCCGACCAATGCGATCGCCGGTTTCGCCGAGATGATCGAGACCGAGATGCTTGGCCCGATCGCCGATCCGTATCGCGCGCGCGCGGGGGCGATACGGCGGCAGGCGCGCGATCTGTTGCTCGCGATCGAGGATCTCGACACCGCGGCGCGGATCGAAGGGCAGGCGCTCGATCTCCGCCCCGCGACGGTGGCGCTGCCGCAGTTGCTGAAAACCGTCGCGGCCGATCTGGCGCCACTCGCCGAATTGCGCGGGACCACACTCGATCTCGCCGCCGACATGCCCGACCTCTCGGTCCTCGGCGATGCGCTTGCGCTCGAACGGCTGGTCGGCCGGTTGCTCGCCGCGCTGGTTGCCGCGGGCGCGCGCGACGAGCGGATCTGCATCGATGCGCATCAGGATGATGGGCAGATCGTGGTCGTGATCGATCGGCCGCATGGCCTTACCGGTTATTCGGGCGAGGCGCTGCTCGCGATCGACGCCGAACAGGAAGCCACGCTCGAAGGGGCGCCGCTGCTCGGCACCGGCTTCGCGCTGCGGCTTGCGCGCAACCTCGCGGCAGAACTGGGGGGCAGGCTGACGATCGGCGCCGAGCGCTTGACTTTGCGCCTGCCCGCGGCTCGAACCGACGATGTGGGGCGGGTATCTAACCATTGAGCGGCGACGCGGCCGCGGGGCAGGCGGAGCACGCCGCGCGGATCGCGTGGCCCGATGATTTCGGCACGCGCTTCACGCTGTTCGTCGATACCGAGGAAGAATTCGACTGGCGCGCGCCACTATCGCGTGACGCGCGCGCGACGACGGCGATCACCGCACTTCCCGATCGCCACCGCCGCTTCGCCGACCGCGCCATCCCGGTGGCCTATCTGATCGATCACCCGGTTGCGACCAGCGCGCGCGCGATCGAGATATTGCGCGGCATCGTGGCCGAAGGCGGCGCCACGATCGGGACGCAGCTTCACCCCTGGGTCAACCCGCCGTTCGACGAGGCACTGACCCCTGCCAACAGCTATCCCGGCAATCTGCCGGTCGCGATCGAGGCGGCCAAGCTCGACATCCTCACGGCCGCGATCACCACCGCGTTCGGCACGCGGCCGCTGGTGTATCGCGCGGGGCGCTATGGCATCGGCCCGGCGACGGCGGCGCTGCTTGCCGAGCGCGGGTACCGGCTCGATAGCTCGATGCGCTCGCGCTACGATTATCGCGGTGACGGCGGGCCCGATTTCGGCGCGGTCGGCAACGAGGCATTCTGGCTCGATGCGGCGCGTGGCGTGATCGAACTGCCACTGACCACGGTCTTTACCGGGATCGGCAGGCGCGGTGGGGAGGGGCTTTATCGCCGATTGGGGACGATCCCGCGCGGCCGGGGTGTCGCCGCGCGGCTCGGCGTGCTCGCGCGCGTGGCGCTGACGCCCGAGGACATGCCTGTCGCCGACGCGCTCGAGGCGATCCGCGTGGCATTGGGGGAGGGGGTACGCGTGCTCAATTTCGCCTTCCACTCGCCCTCGCTGGTGCCGGGCCACACGCCTTATGTGCGCGATGCGGCGGATCTTGCCGCCTTCCATGGCTGGTGGGATCGGGTGCTCGATCTGCTCGACCGGCTGGGGGCCACGCCGATCGCTGCCGAAGCGCTCATCGCGGCGGCCGATGCGACGGGTGCGCCCACGCCTGCGTCCGTGCTTGCAAGCGCGCCACCGGTTGCTTAACGCCGGCGCTCGGTGGGGCCCGTAGCTCAATTGGTTAGAGCTGGCCGCTCATAACGGCTAGGTTGCGGGTTCGAGTCCTGCCGGGCCCACCACGCGTCGATCCAGCGGCCCTGCCGGCCTTGCGCTTGCGGATGGCGGCGCTAGATGGGGGCGATCGATATGTTGAGTGAGGGATGACGATGCGCGCCTTGACCGTTCTGGCCCTGACGGGCGCCTTGCTGGCGGCGGGTTGCAACACGATCGAGGGCGTCGGCAAGGACGTGTCCTCGGTGGGCAGCACGGTCGCCAAGACGGCGAACGACGTCAAAAACTGAGGCTCCCGGACCTGCCGGTTTCCGGGGCCGGCTCATTTCAGCTTACCAATGGTTGCGCGGCCGCCCGAGAGCGGGCAAAGCGCAGCCCGTCGGGGAGTGGCGCAGGCTGGTAGCGCACCTGGTTTGGGACCAGGGGGTCGCAGGTTCGAATCCTGTCTCCCCGACCATTTGTCTGCCGCGCGTCAGAGCGCAGCGAGCGCCTTGGAGACCGCGGCCATCGTGAAGGGCTTGCTCAACAGCGGGCGGTTGCGATGGGCCTCGACGATCGAGTCGGCGCTGCCGCCGCTGGCGAGGACGAAGCCGATCCCGGCGGCGGCCAGCGCGTCGGCGATCGGCCAGCATTGCTCGCCACCGCGCAGATTGATGTCGAGGATCGCGCCGTCGATCCCGCCCGCGGTGATCTTCTCCAGCGCCTCGGCGACCGTATCGACCGTCGCTGTCGCCTCATGATCGAGCGCGTCGAGGAAATCCTCGAGCATCATCGCGATCAGCGGTTCGTCCTCGACGATCAGGATGTGACGGCGGTCGCTCATCCGTGTTGCCTTAGCGGTGGGCCGAGCGGGTCGCCAGACCTATCTCTCGGCCAATGCATCGCGTGCCGCTTCGGCAAGTTGCTGGACTGAAAAGGGTTTGGCGAGGAAGGCGACATTGTCGATGTCGATCGAGCGGCGGAGCTGTTCCTCGGCATAGCCCGACATGAACAGGATCGGCAGATCGGGGTACAATTTGCGTGCCGCGCGGACCATCGTCGGGCCGTCCATCAGCGGCATCACGACATCGGATACCAGCAGATCGGGGCGCTCGCCCTCGTGCAGCCGATCGAGCGCGGCTTCGCCATTCTCGGCGGTGACGACGGTATAGCCCTGCCGCGTCAGTGCGCGCTCGGCGACCGCGCGGACCATGTCTTCGTCCTCGACGAGCAGGACGGTGCCCGATCCCCACAGATCGCCCTTCTTTTCGGGCTTGGCGACCGCGGCAGCGGCGGTGCCGGCGGCGTGAACGGGAAAATAGATCGAGAAGGTCGCGCCCTTGCCGGGCGTGGAATCGGCGAAGATGTAGCCGCCCGATTGCTTGACGATGCCGTAGACGGTCGAGAGTCCCAGCCCGGTGCCTTTGCCGGTCTCCTTGGTGGTGAAGAAGGGCTCGAAAATCTTGCCGAGATGTTCGGGAGGAATGCCAGCGCCAGTGTCGCTTACCTTGAGCGCGGTATAATCGGCGATCGGTAGCACGTCGTTGGCCATCCGGCGGACTTCGGCCGCGCGCACCGCGAGCGTCTGGATGGTGAGCGCACCGCCCCCGAGCGGGTTCTTGGCCAGCATCGCATCGCGCGCGTTGACCGCAAGGTTGACGATGACCTGTTCGAGCTGGCCCGGATCGGCCCGCACCGCGCCGAGATTGCGGCCATGCGTCACCGTCAGCGTCACCGTTTCGCCGAGCAGCCGCTTCAACAGGTTCGAAACTTCGGAGATCACGTCGGGAAGCTGGAGCACCTGCGGCCGCAAGGTCTGCTGGCGCGAAAAGGCGAGCAATTGGCGCGTCAGGCTGGCCGCGCGATTGGAGTTCGCCTTGACCTGCTGAATATCGTCATAATCGCTGTCGCCGGGGGCGTGACGCATCAGCATCAGATCGCAATGGCCGATGATCGCGGTCAGGATGTTGTTGAAATCGTGCGCGACGCCGCCCGCGAGTTGCCCCACCGCCTGCATCTTGGTTGCCTGTGCGACTTCGCGCTTGAGGCGATCCTCCTCGCTATTGTCCTTGAGGCTGAGCAGCACCGCCGCCTCGCCGAGCCCGCGCGCGCCCGCGATCGAGAGCACCACGGGTTCGTCGGGATCGTCCTTGAGCCGTACCGCCAGGTCGCTCGCGCGCGCCGCGCCACCGGCAAAACGCCGGATCGCATCGGCGAGCACCGCCTTGTCCTCGCGCACCACGAGATCGCCGGGATAGACCGGCAGCGCAGTCTTATCGACGTGTGCAGCGCGCGCGAAGGCGTCGTTCATCTGGAGAAAACGCCCGTCGCGATCGACCAGTGCCGTACCGAACGGCATCATCGCCACCAGGCTGCCGAGCGTTGCGGCGGCGTCCACGCCCAGCGCCGAGGTGGCGCTTTCCTCTTCGTCGATCAGCGCGACCAGCATCGGCACGCCCTCGCCCTGGAGGAACGGGATCTGGAGCACGCGCACCGGCGTGCCGTCCAGGCCTTCGCGCTCGAACCGGACCGCGCCCTGTGCGTCGGTAATCAGGAAGCGCGCGAAATCGCGCCCGGCAACCGCACCTTCCTCATGCCCCAGCGCACGGGCGCGGAACACCCGGTTGGCGGCGCGGATACGCCCCTCGGCCGAAACCAAAGCAACCATAATACCCGCCGCGGCCAGACGATCGCCGGTCGGGCCGGCGATCAGCCCCGCGACGCTGCCGGCGAGATCGAGCCCCTCGGCGCCGTGGAACCGCCAGATCAGCATATCTTCAAGCGCGCCTGCGCGGGCGATATCGGCGGTGAGCGGTGTGCCGTTGGAAACGAGCCGCGTTACCGTGCCCGATCCGTCACGCCACGCGACCCGGCCCGCCGCGGCCAGGAGCGAGACTTCATTGTCGCTGATCGGCAGGCCGGGGGGCGTGGGCAATCCGCCGAACAAGGTCTCGTAACGATCGTTGGCGCACACCAGCCGGCCGGCGCGATCGGTGATCGCGATCGCGTCGGAACTGGCCTGTGCCAAAGCGCGCGCCAGCGACCAATCGACCGCGACCTCGGCCTCGGCGCTGGGGAGCAGCCGGCGCGCGACGATCAGCAAGCCACCCACGACGATCGCGGTGGCAAGAAAGGCCGTCGCGACGATGATATCGCCGAGAATCCACAGAATGAGCGCCGCCGCGGCGATGCCCACCGCACCGGCGATCAGCGCGGCACCACGCGCCGGCGACAGGCGATTGCTCGGGGAGAGGGAAGGCGCGGCCATCGCCTCCTTCATGGCATTGCGCCGGGAGCCGTCAAGCGGCGTCGATGATTTGGGAGCTATAGTCCGTTGCGGGTGACTCGAAACGAAGCGGGCCGGTGCCGCTCCCCCGTAAGCGGCGCAAGCGCTATCGCGCCATCACCGCCAGCAGATCATAATAATCGGAGAGCGCGATCGGGTAATCGAGCTGGCAGCCGAGCCGCCCGCCGAGCGCCCAGCGGATCTCGGCAACGACCACGCCGACGATCGGCAGCGTGATCCGCAACCGCTCGCCGACGGCATAATCGGTATCGCAGCGCGCCATCAGGCCCATCGCTGAAATGTTGACGATCAACAGGTTGAGCGGCTTCGCGTCGGGGCCGAAGGCGCGCGCGCGGTAATGGACTTCGTCGCGGCCAACCGCGCGGCCATCTTTCCAGGCAAGGGCGCCCGCCGTCATGGTGTTACGCTTCCCCCGTTCGTGTGAACGCTATCGAGGCTAAGCGCGGGAAATGAACGGTCTCGCAACGAAGCTGGTTTACAAAAGCTTGCGATCGCTCGGCTGGCGTTTGGAGATTGCCGCACCAGACCATGGTGCGGCTTCGGCGATCGCACGGCCGTGCTTTCTCACCCAGCGCTCAACGGGTGAGCAAGCCGTGGTGCTTCTTGCCCGCCGACAGCCGCACCGGCTGGTCGCCGATGGTGATCGTCGCGGCTTCGTCGGCCACCTTCTCGCCCTCGATCCGCGCGCCGCCGCCCTTGATCAGGCGGCGCGCCTCGCCCTTCGATGCCGCGAAGCCGAGCGCGACGAGCGCGTCGACCACGCCGATCGCGCCGGCCGGCACGGCATGGCGCGGCAAGGCGTCGCCCGCGGCGCCTTCCTCGAAGGTCTTGCGTGCGGTCGCGGCGGCCTCGGCAGCGGCCGCAGCGCCTCGGCACATCGCCGTCGCGGCGTCGGCGAGCACTTTCTTGGCCTCGTTGATCTCGGCGCCTTCGAGTACCTCGAGCCGCGCGATCTCGTCGAGCGGCAGATCGGTGAACAGTCGCAGGAAGCGGCCGACGTCACGATCGTCGGTATTCCGCCAGAACTGCCAATAGTCATAGCTCGGCAATTGGTCTTCATGGAGCCACACCGCGCCGGCCATCGTCTTGCCCATCTTGCCGCCGTCGGCGGTGGTGATGAGCGGGGTGGTGACGCCGAACACCTCGGTGCCGTCCATCCGCCGCGCCAGCTCGACGCCGTTGACGATATTTCCCCATTGATCCGATCCGCCCATCTGGAGGCGGCACCCGGCGCGCTGCGCAAGCTCGCGGAAATCGTAGGCCTGGAGGATCATGTAGTTGAATTCGAGGAACGACAGCGATTGCTCGCGATCGAGCCGCAGCTTGACCGAATCGAAGCTGAGCATCCGGTTGACCGAGAAATGCTGGCCGACCTCGCGCAGGAAGGGGATGTATTCGAGCGCGTCGAGCCATTCGGCATTGTCGAGCATCACCGCGTCCGACGGCCCGTCGCCAAAGGTCAGGAAGCGTTCGAAAATGCGCTTGATCGAGGCGACATTCGCCTTGATGCCGTCTTCGGCGAGCAGCTTGCGGGCCTCGTCCTTGAAGCTGGGGTCGCCGATCTTGCCGGTGCCGCCGCCCATCAGCACGATCGGCTTGTGGCCGGTCTGCTGGAGCCGCCGCAGCAGCATGATCTGGACGAGGCTGCCGACATGGAGCGAGGGCGCGGTGGGATCGAAACCGATATAGCCGGGCACGACCGATTTGGCCGCGAGCGCATCGAGCGCGGCGGCGTCGGTGATCTGGTGGATATAGCCGCGCGTCGCGAGCAGGCGGAGGAGATCGGATTGATAATCGGTCATGGCGCGCGGCGCTTAGCACGCGCTCGAATGGCCGTCATCCCGGCGATGTAAATAGCGTGCCCCGAACCTTCATCGTCACCTCGGACGTGTTCCGGGGCCAACGCGCCTCATACGCTGGCGCTCGTGGAGGGTTGGATGCCGGAACGAGTCCGGCATGACGAAGGAGGGGGCGTTCAGCCTGGCAATTTCCCCAGCGGATCGACCGCGTCGCGGCCCTTGCGGACCTCGAAATGCACCCCCGGTTCGGGCGCCGAGCCCGACTGGCCTGATAGTGCGATGCGCTGCCCGCGCTTGATCGACTGGCCGCGCGTGACGAGCAGCGAACTGGCGTTGCCATATACCGTCACCCAGCCGTCGCCATGTTTGAGGATGACGAGCCCGCCGAGCGATGGAATTCCGGTGCCAGCATAAGCAACGACGCCATCGGCGGCGGCGGCGATCGGCGTGCCCACCGGTGTTGCGATCTGGATCCCGTCGTTGCGTTTGCCGCTGCCCATCGAGCCGAATTTGGAGACGACGCGCCCCTGCACGGGCCAGGAGAATCCACCGACGAGGCGCGTCGGTGCCGCGACCGCCGTCGTCGGCGCGGGCACGTGCGCGGGTGAGGTCGCGGCCGCGGCGGGCGCGCGGTTCTCGGCGATCGCGGGCTCGCTGCCGGTGACGAGATCGTCGATATCGAGCGTGAAGGCGGCGGCGCGTTCGGCCGCGCTGCTCTGGCCGGGCATATCGCCGCCAGGGATCAGCAGCCGCCAGCCGGTGCGCAGCAGATAGGGTTCGGTGAGGCCATTGGCGGCAACGATGCGCGACCATTCGACGCCGTAAGCGCGCGCGATCGCAATGCCGGTCTGGCCGCGCGTAATCTCGTGGTAGCGCCCGCCGGGGATCGTCAGCCGCTGCCCCGCGCGGATGACATAGGGTTCGGCGAGGCCGTTCGCCTGCGCGATCGCCAATTCGCCGCCGCCGGTCTTGATCGCGATCCCGCGCAGCGTGTCGCCGGGTTCGACGGTGTAGCTGCGCGTTGCGATCGTGCGCGCATTGGGGGCGACCGGGTTGGTTTCCCAGGCCGGGGGACGTGCCGGCGACGTCGTTACGTCCTGTCGGTAATCGGGCCGATAATCGGGATAGCCGCGATCCTGCTGCGGCGGCGGCGCGGGCGCTACCGGTGGCGCGGCGGCGGGGATGCAGCCCGCCAATGCCGCCATCGCCCCGAGCGCGGCCAGCCCGCCGGTCGTGCGCCGATGTCCCGCGATCCTCATTGCGCCCCGCTTACCGATACGCCTGACCCAGCATAGCGAGCGATTCGCGATGCGTCAGGTCCAGATGGAGGGGGGTTACCGCGACATAGCCATCGGCGATCGCTTCGAGGTCGGTCGAATGTGCGGGGGTCTCGATCGTGGGGCCGAGCGCGAACCAGTGATATTCGTAGCCGCGCGGATCGGTGTTGCTGACGATCTGCAGCCGCCCGTAATCGCGCAGCCCCTGGCTGGCGACACGGACGCCCTTGACCGCATCGGGCGCCAGCGCGGGGAAATTGACGTTGACCAGCGAGCGCGGGGCGAGCTCGGCCGCGATCAACGGGCGCAGCACGCGCTCGCCCCAGGCGGCGGCCGCGGCGAACGGGACGGTGTCGCCCATGCCCTCGCGGGCATAGACCTGGCTCAGCGCGATCGAGCGGACGCCCGCGAGCGCGCCTTCCATCGCCGCCGAGACGGTGCCCGAATAGGTTACGTCCTCGGCCAGATTGGCGCCGCGATTGACGCCCGAGAGGATCAGATCGGGCGGGCTGTCGGCCATGATCCTGGCGAGCGCCATCATCACCGCGTCGGTGGGGGTGCCGTTGACGGCATAGCGACGCTCGGCGAATTTGCGGATGCGCAACGGCCGGCTCAGCGTCAGCGAATGGCCCGCGCCCGATTGCTCCTCGGCAGGGGCGACCACCCAGAGATCGTCGGAAAAGCGCGCCGCGATGTCCTCGAGCACCTTGAGGCCGGGGGCATGATAGCCGTCGTCGTTGGTGATCAGGATGCGCATCAGCGCACCGGCTCGATCCGGTCGAGGTCCGGCAGCAGCGGCTTGAGCAGCTCGGGGATCGCCACCGACCCGTCCTCCTGCTGGTAATTCTCGATCACCGCGACCAGCGTCCGCCCCACCGCGAGCCCCGAGCCGTTGAGCGTGTGGACGAAGCGCGTGCCCTTCTCGCCGGTGGGTCGATAGCGCGCGTTCATCCGCCGCGCCTGGAAATCGGTGCAGGTCGAGCAGCTCGAAATCTCGCGATAGCGCTGCTGCCCGGGCAGCCAGACTTCGAGATCGTAGGTGCGCGCCGCCGAGAAGCCCATGTCGCCGGTGCACAATTTCACGCGGCGGAACGCGAGCCCGAGCTGGGTAAGCAGGCTTTCGGCGCACGCCGTCATCCGCTCGTGTTCGGCTTCGGACTGGTCGGGGGTGGTGATCGAGACCATCTCGACCTTGTCGAACTGGTGCTGGCGGATGAAACCGCGCGTATCGCGGCCCGCGGCACCGGCTTCCGAGCGGAAGCACGGTGTCAGCGCGGCGAAACGCAACGGCAATTCCTCCTCGGCCAGAATTTCCTCGCGGACGATGTTGGTCAGGCTGACTTCGGCGGTGGGGATCAGCCAGCGGCCGTCGGTGGTGCGAAACAGATCATCGGCGAATTTGGGAAGCTGGCCGGTGCCGAACGCCACTTCGTCGCGGACCAGCAGCGGCGGCACGACCTGCTCATAGCCGTGATCGTGTGCAAGGCTGGTGAGCATGAACTGGCCGAGCGCGCGATAAAGCCGCGCCACGGGGCCGCGCAGCAAGGTGAAGCGCGCGCCGGCGAGCTTGACCCCGGTCTCGAAATCCATGCCGAGCGCGGGGGCGATCGCGTCATGGGCGCGCGGGGTGAAGCCGAATTCGGGCAGCGTGCCGTGGCGCGCGACCTCGATATTGTCGTTCTCGTCGGCGCCCTGGGGCACGTCGTCGAGCGGGAGATTGGGGATCGTCGCGAGGATGCCGTGCAGCTCGTCACCGAGCCGCGCGCCTTCGGCGTCCAGCGCGGGCAGGCGCTCCTTGAGTACCCCGACCTCGGCCATCAGCGCCTGCGCGGTCGCCTCGTCCTTTTGCGCCTTGGCCGCGCCGATCGCCTTCGACGCCTCGTTGCGCCGCGCCTGCCCGGCCTGAACCTCGGTGATGACCGCGCGGTGGCGCTCGTCGAGCGCGATCAGATCGGCGGCACGGGGTTCGAGCCCGCGGCGGGCGAGCGCGGCGTCAAAGGCGTGCGGATGGTCTCGGATGAAGCGGATGTCGTGCATATACCGCGCTATGGCTGCGCGCGACGAGCCGCGCAACCCCGCCGCCGTGGCCGCGTTCTATCGTTACCCCAACCTCGTAGAGGAGACGAGAGATGCTGCTGCCGCACGACGTGTTCGTCCTGGTCGCCGATGGCCGCAAGGCGCTGTTCTTCCGCAATGAAGGCGATACCGTCGAGCCCAATCTGGTCGTCGAGCACGCGCGCGAGCAGATCAATCCCCCCAATCGCGACCAATCGACCGACGCGCCGGGAACCGCCTTCTCAAGCAACGGGCCGGGCCGAAGCGCGTACCAGGAGACCGATTTCCACCAGCTCGAGGAGGAGCGTTTCGCGGTGGACACGGCGGCGATGCTCAAACAGCGCGCCTTCGCCAACGATTATGAGAAACTGATCGTGATCGCGCCGCCGCGCACATTGGGCGCGCTGCGCAAACATTATCACAAGCACGTCGCCGATCGTGTGATCGCCGAGGTCGGCAAGAACCTGACCGGCCATCCGGTCGATCAGATCGAAAAGGCGCTGATCGCAGTTTAGGACTTTGCGCTGCGTGGCCGAGGCGTGCGGGTCTCGGAGCGTGTTTGGGAAATCGCGGAAGAGCGATTTCCGAGGCGGCACCGGCCCGCTCCCCCACGGGGTCCCCACAAAGTAATACTTTGTGGGGTGACGCCCCCACCCGGCCACCCAATGCGATTATCCTATGGGTGGCCGGGTGGGGGAGCGGGCCGGTGCCGCAATGCGCCGAAAGGCGCATCAAACGGTCGCTCAGTTCGCGGTGTCGTCCTTCTTGCGCGCCAACCGCTTGCGCGCGACCAGCGCCGTGGCCGCGGCGCCGAACAGCAGCAGCATCGGCGGTGCGGGAACGGGGGCGGGCGGGCCGCCGCTCGATCCGGTCGAGCCGCTCGATCCGTGATGCCCGCTGCTGCCGTGGTGGCCGCCGCTGCTCCAGCCCTTGCTCGACGAGCCATAGCCGTTCGACGAACTGCTGGTGCTCGACGAGGTCGAAGACGACGAGGACGTGGAGGACGAGGTCGACGACGACGTGGACGACGAGGTCGACGACGAGACGTTGCCCGACGACGAGGACGAGACGTTGCCCGATGACGACGAGGTGCTCGAGACGCCGCCGGTCGACGACGAGGTCGAGGTAGAGCCACCACTGGTGGAGGTAGAACCACCGCTCGTCGAGGTCGATCCGCCGCTCGAGGTCGACGAGATCACGATGCTGCCGCTCGATCCGCCGCCGCCGCCGAAGAAGCCGCCACCGAAACCACCGCCAAAGCCGCCGCTGCCGCCGACGATGATCGGCGCACTGCCGCCGCCGCCCGACATTTCGGGAAGCGGGGGCAGCGGCACTGGCGCCGGCTGGTTCATCACCGTCACCGTGGCGGGCGGGCATTCGGCGACCTCGGCCGGCCGTGGCACCGTCTTGGAGCGGTGGACCACCTTGTCCTTGGTCGGCACGGCGGCCGCCCGGTGGCGAACCTTGGTCTTGCTGGGGGAGGCGTCGGCGATCGAAGCGTCGAGCGCGTCGCTGCCGACATGCTGCCGCACGACCTTGTCGGTCGGGCGCACGGTTGGGTGCTGTTGCTCGACGAGATGGACCGCGCCACCGCCGAGGAGGGCACCGCCAGCGGCGCATGCACACAATTTCGCCAAAGCTATCCGCACGGACATGAGCGTGTCTCTCTACGTTTGCCGGCGAGGAATGCCGCCGGCGCGTGTTGCAGCAACGATTTCTCCGCCGCTTGATGGCTGAAAGTGCGGAATAAAGGCTTAATCGCAAGCGCGTTAACCATGGATCACCGTCCCGCGACGGGATTTTTGTGCGATGCGTGAAGGCTGCTGCGGTTAATGTCCTGCAATGGGACAGAAACGGCTGCCGATTCGCGGCCTGCCGAACCTGCGCACCGGCATTTGAGCCTCCCTCTGGCCGCGATGATACCGCCTGGTGCCGACTCGTGGCATCGTTTGTCGCAGGACAAATACGGAGGCATCGGACCGCACGGACGAACGCGTCGTCCCGGTTCGTGACGGGCAATGTTAACAGTCGCTTGTGGTGCGTCCCGGGCGTGGTATAGGGCGCGCCATTGCGGATCGGCACCGAGACGCCAAAGTGCGCGCGGAGCCCCGTGGGGGAGAGTTGAGAATGGCCAGCGCTTTGAAAAGCATCGACGATATTACGAAACTTGTCCCGCCCCCGGTGAATGACGGCGGCGGGTATCGGCCCAGCCAGGACGAGCCGTTCATGAGCCCGCAGCAGCAGGATTATTTCCGCGCGCTGCTCCAGGCATGGAAGGAGGCGATCCTGCGCGAGGCGCAGGGGACGATCTCCCAGCTTCAGTCCGATTCGCTGCGCGAGGCCGATCTTACCGATCGCGCGTCGAGCGAAACCGACTGGTCGATCGAACTGCGCACGCGCGATCGCCAGCGCAAATTGATCGCCAAGATCGATGCCGCGATTCGCCGTATCGACGATGGCGAATATGGGTATTGTGAGGTGACTGGCGAGCCGATCTCGATCGCGCGGCTCGAGGCACGTCCGATCGCGACCATGACGGTCGAGGCGCAGGAGCGCCACGAACGTCAGGAAAAGGTGTCGCGCGAGGATTGAGACATCGCGAACGCCCTTTTAACGCTTGGATAGCGAATGGACGATAGAGCGGATCACAGAACGGCAACCGTAAACCAGCGGATTTGAGATGGATCGCTATTCCGACGATCGCCTTTCCGCCGCGGTCGACACCGATGTCGGCACCGGGCGCAATGAGAGCCGCGACAGCTTGCTGTTGTCGGCGCGGTTCCGCGAGCTTGGCAAACGTCGCGAAGATCGGGTGCGGGTACGCAACCTTTCCGCCGGTGGGTTGATGATCGAATTGCCGCGCGACGTGGCCGTCGATACCGCGGTCGAAATCGACGTGCGCGGGATTGGCTGGGTGAGCGGGCGCATCGCCTGGAATACGGCGGGGCGGGCGGGCATCGCCTTCGACGCGCCGATCGATCCGATGCTGGCACGCAAGCCGGTGGGGGCGTCGCCGTCACCTGGCAGCAATCGACCGATCAAGATTTGAGATGATGGCGGTGCGGCGGGAGCCCGCGACAGCGCGGGCTGCCGCCGTCCGTATGCCGCCTAGAGTCGATCCGGTTCTAGTTGAACCGGACCGTCCCTGGATGATCTTTTGCTTGCCGTGATTTCCGAGTCGCCAGATGATTCCCTCTGGCTCGAAATCACTCTAGATCGCGGCCATTTCCTCTTTCAGCCTGAGCTTCTGCTTCTTCAGATCGGCCAGCATGCGCGTATCCGGAAGGGGGCGCTGCGACTCGGCGGAGATTTGCCGCTCGAGTCCCTCGTGCTTGGCCGCAAGTGCCGAAAGATGCGCGTTTTGCATGGAAGCAATCCTCCTGGTTTGCCAACGGGGCAGCCAAGTAGATCACCAATGCGTGCAAATGTCGCCACCGAAGATGGTTGATTTCGACGGCATGTGGCATTTGCCGCATGATCGGCGCTACGCACGAATCGTGATGGACGACGAGGCAGCGGGAAGCAGGGGTACGAAGTGGCGGATCAGGCGGGCACCGAGGCGGAGATACGGCAGCGGCTCGAGGCGCTGCGGATCGAGCATCGCGATCTCGATACCGCGATTGCCGCCCTGGGTGCCGCGAGCGCGCCGGACCAGTTGCGGCTCGCACGGTTCAAGAAGCGCAAGCTGCGGCTGCGTGACGAGATCGCGCGCATCGAGAATGGGCTGATCCCCGACATCATCGCCTGATGGCTGGACCGGAACGAGACATTGGCCGCGATACAATGAGTGTCGCGGCGCGCGCGGATGTGGCACCTTCTCGCGATGCACGGGCGCCCGGATGATTCGCGGATTCACCGCAAGCTGATCGACTCGCTTTATGTCGAGGCGATGCTGCTCGCCGATGAGGCGCGGGCCTATTTCGACGAGGGCGGCCGCAGCGATCGCGAGGCGCTCGATCCGCTCGCGCGCGTCGCCTTTTCGTGCGAATCGCTCAAGGTGACGACGCGGCTGATGCATATCATTGCCTGGCTGCTGACCCAGCGCGCAGTTGCAGCGGGCGAACTGCCGCCGTGCGATGCGCTCCATCCCTCGCGGCGGCTCGGCACCGCGCCGGTCTCCGATGACGAGGCCCTGGCGACGATGCCGGCGGCGGCGCGGCAACTCGTCACCGCGAGCGCGGAACTCTATCGTCGTGTCGCGCGGCTCGACGCCGCGCAATCTGCGCCCGAAAGCCACGCCAGCCCCGCGCGGCGGATGCTCGATCGGCTGCACGCGGCGTTTTGATAACGCTCCTCCGTTCGCCCTGAACTTGTCGAATGGCCGTTCTTTCTTCCTATCGGAGCCGAAGAAGAACGGTGCTTCGACAAGCTCGGCACGAACGGTTCCTTTAGAGCGGGATGACGTGGGATTGAATCGATAGGGGATTCACGAGGGCGTATAGATGTGATTCAAGATGCTGGCTGGGCATGGAGGCCAGCGAGCATGGCGCGACCTTATTCGATGGACCTGCGTGAG
>NZ_JAMSLX010000019.1 GCF_023806085.1 Hephaestia sp. MAHUQ-44 | reverse complement strand
GCGGCAACTCAGCCCTTCGTCAATCGCCGCCAGAAGCCGCGTGCGCAAATCCATCGACAGTGCGTGACCCATCCATGCCAGCCTCCTTCACCAGCAAGGATGATGAATCAGAAATCGGCCACCAGAGAAATCCCCTTCGATTCAATGCGGTCGAAAAACGCTCTAGGGTGTCGATGAGGACAAGCCCGCCAGCAGCGGCGCGTAGGTGCTGAGCCTGCGAGCGATGAACTCGGTAAAGAGCCGCACGCGCCTTGTCTTGCGTGTTCCCCCCTGGGTGAGCAGCCAGAGGGTTCAGTATAAGTGCAGGTCGGTGCCCCGCACCCGCGCCAGCAGCGGGTCGGCATCCGCGACGAAACATGGCAGCGTCGTGATGCCGAGTCCCTGTTGCACCGCGACGATCTGCGCCTGGGCATCGGTGACCCTGAACGGAACGCCAGCGGTGCGGACCTCACCCTCGTGGGCCCAGTCCGGTTTGCCATGGCGGCTGATGACGATCCACCGGACAGGATCGGGCGCGCTCGTATGCCACGCGGCGAGCCGATCACGGGACATATAGACGTTTCCGAACAGCTCCGGTCCCTTCAGACCGTGAAGGTTGAGCGGCAAAGTCTTGCGATCGTACACGACGCGGATCGCGACGTCGGCCTCGCGGTTCATCAGATTAGCGAGATCGCCGGATGATTAAATTTCCATCTCGATGTCCGGGTGAAGGCGCGAGAATTCGGCGAAGTCCGGCATGAGCAGATGTGTCGCGAGGGTCGGTGCCAACGTTATCCGCGCGCGTCCACAGCCTGAAGGCCCATCGCGAGCGCTCCCAGTGGGCCAGCCATTGCCGCCAGCCCAGGTGGACCCAAGCGACGGTCGAGTTGGTCGGCGTAGAGCGCAAGCGATCCGTAGGCGCCGATGCTCGCGACGAGTGCTGAGCGTAACTTCGGAAACAGCCGTTCGCGAGAAGCTATGACGCCACCACCGATCGCGATCCGTTCGGGGGCCGCGGTGACGACCAAATTATGCAACAGCCCGGTTAGATCGTGGACGAACAAATCCCATTCGCTACCGTCGTCTGCAAGCTCACGCCCTGGCCGGCCGAACCGCCTGGCGATCGCGGGTCCCGAGACCAGGCCCTCGACACAATCGCCATGAAACGGGCACGTCCCTGCGAAGTCATCTCCCGGGGCTCGGCGCACATGCATATGGCCCGCTTCGCCATGCGCCGCGCCCTGCACCGGCCGGCCGCCCGAAATCAGCCCGACGCCTACCCCCGTGCCGATCGTGATGTAGCAATGACTCGCCAGCCCCTGCGCGGCGCCCCAATGCTGCTCGGCGAGTGCCGCGCCGATCACGTCGGTCTGGATGGCCAAGGGCTTGTCGTAGCGCGTCATGAACCGGCGTGTGAGGTCGGTCCCGGTCCAGCCGGGTTTGGGCGTCGCGCTGATGGAGCCAAAGCGGGGGCTGTGCGGATCGAGATCGAGCGGACCGAACGACGCGACGCCGATCGCATCAAAGCGCCAGCCGTCGAGCACTTGCTCCAGCGCTGCCAATGTCGTCATCGGATCGGTGGTCGGCACCGTTTCAAAAGCCCGGACATCGTCGGGCCCCGTGCCCAGAATGGCCACGCATTTCGTACCCCCCAGTTCGAGACCGGCAATCAACGGAGAACGTACCATGTACCCCTCTGGTCTGTCGTGACGATAAAACTTTGGGCGGCAATCAGAGCCTGATAGCCTCCGGCCTGCCGGGTTCCACAAGGTAGCGCGCCAGCGTGCTGGCGTTGCCGCCCGGCGTGAACACCTGATCGACGACGCGGAGATCGACGGTGCAGGCCTTCGGGGCGACATCGAACAGCAGATAGCCCCGCTGGTCGTGGATCATCGAGATGTGCGGGTTGGTCGCCTTGCGTGGATCGGGGCCGATGGGGCGCCCGTTGCTGCTGCTCGAACTGATCGAGGTCGCGTGGAACTCCGGCGCGACCGGCGGGCTTTCGAGATCGCCGCGCCGCGACGGCACGTTGCCGATGAAGAACATATGGCTGTCGCCCCCGGTGATGACGACGTTCTTGCCGCGCTCGCCGATCATCCTGACCAGCCGTTCGCGCGCGTCGGGATAGCCCGTCCAGTTGTCGTAGCCGTTCGAGGGCACTTTCTGCAACGAACGGTCGAAAGGCATGACGAGGCCGCCCAGCCCCAGCAGGTTCCAGTCGAAGGCGGCGGTCAGGCCGTCGCCGAGCCAGCGTTCCTGCGCATCGCCCAGCATCGTATCCGGCGCCTCGCGCGTGTCGACGCAATTGCCGTCGCCCGGCTTCTCGCACAGGCGGATGCTGCGATAGCTGCGCTTGTCGAGGACATGAAGGCGCATCAGCCGGCCGAAATCGAGCCGCCGATACGTCTGCGGTGCGCCGTGATAGGGGAATTGGCGCATCCGCACGGGACTATGTTCGTACCATGCCTGCATCGCCGCGGCCCGGCGCAGCAGGAAGATTTCAGGCGGCGTGCTGCTCGCATCCAGTTCGCCCGACCAATCGTTTTCGACCTCGTGATCGTCGAACGACGACACGAACGCCGCGGCGGCATGCGCGGCCCTCAGATCGGGATCGATCTTGTAGAGCGCGTAACGCCGCCGATAATCGTCGAGGCTGTAGATTTCGTCGCTGTCATGGTGGCGGACGACGGGCGCCTTGGTGGCCGCCGCCGCGCTGGCGGGCTTCCCCTCGTAGATATAATCGCCGTAATGATAGACGGCGTCGAGATCGGCTTCGCGGCTGATGTGGCGCCACGCGGTAAAGAGCCCGCGTTCGTAATGCTGGCAGCCCGCGACCGCGATGCGCAGCCGATCGAGTGCTGCGCCGGCGGCGGGCGCGGTGCGCACCGTGCCGGTGTCGCTGCGAATCCCGTCGACGACGAAGCGATACCAATAGCGGCGATGGCTGCTGAGGCCCGCGACCTCGACATGAACCGAATGCGCCAGTTCGGGCCGGGCGAGCGCCTTGCCCGCGCGCACGATTCTGCGGAAGGCGTCGTCCTCGGCCACTTCCCAGTCGACCTGGACCGCGGTGGCAGCCATGCCGCCGTGGGGTTCGAGCGGCTTTGGCGCGAGGCGCGTCCAGATCACGAAGCCGTCGGGCGCGGGATCGCCCGAGGCGACCCCCAGCGCAAAGGGATCATCGAGGAATTTGGGTGCGGCCAGCGCCGGCGTGCGCGCCAGCGCGGCGAACAGCGCCGCGTGCCCCCCGGCGCGAAGGAGAGTACGGCGGTCGAACGCAAATCGGGTCATCCTGCGGTCCTCGCTCTGGTCATGAATGGGGTGCTCGCACGGGCCGGTCTGCGACGTAGCGCGACAGGGCCGCGTCCACCCCCTGGCTCCAGACGAGATCCAGCGCTTCCGCAAAGGCCGCGACGACATCGCGATTGTCCGCGAGATCGCCGTAGATCGCGCGCATGCCGATCCACCGGGCGGGGTTCTGCTTCGCCTCGCGCGCCGTGGCCGTCAGCGCCTCCCAGTTCGGGTCGTTCGGGGCGATCGTCTGCCCGTGCTCATCGACGCCGTAGCAATAGCGGCACCACAATGCGCTGGCGAGGATCAGCCCCCCCGGCATGACGCCGCTGGCGATGTTGTCGCGGATCGAGGGGATGATAAACTTCGGTTGCCGGTTCGATCCGTCGAAGCACAGGCGCTGTGCGGTGTCGGCGATCTCGGGGTTGGCAAAGCGATCGAGGATCAGCCGCTTGTATTCGTCCAGATCCTGACCCGGAACGGGCGGCACGAACGGCAGGATTTCGTCGGTTTCGATCCTGTCGAGGAATGCGGCGATCGTTTCGTCGGCCATCACCTCATGAACATCGCCGATGCCCTTGATCGCGCCTGGGTAGGCGATGATCGCGTGGCCGCCATTGAGGATACGGATCTTCATCGTTTCAAAAGCGTGGACGTGGGCTGTAAAGGTAACGCCCACCTTCTCGAGCGCCGGGCGTCCCGAGGCGAACTTGTCCTCCAACGCCCATTGGCGGAACGGTTCGCACGTTACGGGCACCGGATCGTCGAGGCCGAACCCGGTCGCTATTGTGCGTTCACGCTGGCCCGTCGCTGGCGCGATCCGATCGACCATGCTGTTCGGGAAGGTTGCGTTGGCATCGATCCACTCGGCAAGATCGGGATCCGACAGGCGGGCAAGCCCGATGGTCGCCGCCCGTGCCGCATCGCCGTTGTCGGGCAGGTTGTCGCACGACAGCACCGTGAAGGGGGCAACCTCCGCATCACGGCGGTTCCTCAATGCGGCAATGATCGCGCCGAAAGCCGTCGCCGGACGATCCGGGGCGGCGCCATCGGCAGCGATCTCGGGTACCGACGGATCGAACCGGCCGGTGGCGGGATCGATGAAATAGCCGCCCTCGGTGACGGTCATCGAAACGATGCGGATTTCGGGCCGCGACATCGCGGCAATTAGCGGCCCGTTCGACGGATCGACGGCGATGAAATCGATCATCGCGCCGACCCGCCGGGCGCGTTTCCCCTCGGGATCGAGTTCGATCACTGTCGACAGGCAATCCTGTGCCTTCAGCGCATCGCGCATCGTTGCGTCGGCCGGGCGGACGCCCGCGCCCAGGATCGCCCAATCGTGGCCTTCGCCGCGGGCGAACAGATCGTCGAGATAAACCGCCATATGCGCGCGATGGAAATTGCCGAGACCGATATGGACGATTCCCGGTGTCAATCGGCTGCGATCATATGGGGGCTGGGCGACGCTCATCTCATGCCATCCAATTGCCGCCGTCGACGCCGTAGGTCTGGGCCACGATGTAATCCGCCTCGGCGCTGGCGAGGAAGATCGCCATGCCGGTCAAATCCGCGGCCCGGGCCATGCGGCCGAGCGGCACCGACGCGCCGACGATGCGCTTCTTCTCGCCCAGCGGACGGTTCTCGAGCCTTGCGAAATGCGCGTCCACGCCTTCCCAATGCGCGCCATCGACAACCCCCGGCGCGATCGCATTTACATTGATGCCATAGCGGATGAGATCCAGCCCTGTGGATTGGGTCATGCTGATCACCGCCGCCTTGGTCGCGCAATAGACGCCGACCAGAGGCTCCCCGCGGCGGCCGGCCTGGCTTGCCATGTTGATGATCTTGCCGCCCCGGCCACGCGCGATCATGTGGCGCGCTGCCGCTTGCAGGCAAAAGAAGGTGCCGCCGGCGTTCACGGCGAAGGCCCGGTCATACTCCGCCCGCGTGACCTCGGCGGTTGGCGCTGCCGTGAAGAGCGCGGCGTTGTTGATCACGATGTCGAGATGCCCGAGCTTGCCGATCGCCTCGGCGAAGCCCGCATCAATCTCGTCCTGTCGGCTCACATCCATCCGGATCGCGAGAGCACCGGGGCCAAGCGCCGCCGCGGCGTTGCGCACGCCGTCGCCGTCGACGTCCGCGAGCGCCACGGTCGCGCCCTCCACGATATAGGCACGGGCGAATTCCAGGCCGAGGCCGCGTGCTGCTCCGGTGATCAGAGCGGTCTTGCCCTCAAGCCTCATGTGACGAACCTTTCCTCCCTTCAGCGGGGGATCAGATTGCCGGGTAGACCGACAATTCGATCGGTGCCTCGGGGTTGATGACGTTGTCGAAATCGACGACCGCACCTTGCTCGATCAACGTCTGCCGCAGATGCTCGAAGTTCATGTCGGACATGCTGTACCCGTGTTGGACGCTCAGCGCGGCGGCCGTTCCGGCGCCCTGGCCCATTGCCATGCAGGTCGCCATGACTCGAACCGAGCCGAATCCAGGGCCGTCCGCGCTGAGACAGCGCCCCGCCGTGACGAGGTTGACGCTGCCTTGCGGTACGAGACAGCGGAAGGGGACGTTATACTCCTGCCGCGGAATGACGAGGCCGTTCTGGTCGTTGCTGTCGCTGGCGTGGATGTCGATGACGTGCGCGCCTTTCGCGATCGTGTCGGGAAACGCCTTCGGAAAGAGGATGTCGTCTCTTTGCAGCTCGTAGAGGCCGACGATATGGTACGATTCGCGCACTCCGGTCTGGATGCCCGATTTCGCCAGCCAGCAATCCCGAAATTCCGGAAATTCGCGGCGCAATATCTCGATGATGAGGTGCAGGTTTTCGCGCAGGCTGCATTCGGTCCGGGTGAACCACGCCGGATCGCTCGCATCGGTCGCCTCGCGGAGCACGTTGATGCTCACCATCCCGTCCTGGAAGAATTTGTTGATCCACGGCCCGCCAAAAATCGGAATCTCGCCTTGTTCGTTGAGGTCGAGCAGGCGGCTGCGGATCACGTCGGATACCGGCAGCATCCCATCGACTGCATCGCGGAAAAGATGGCCGAGCGCGTCGGTATCGACGCCACCCAACTGGAACCACAGCGTTGCCGGTTGCAGGACATCGCCCTTCGTCGTGGGGAAACCCGCCGCCCGCACGAGATCTGCATCGCCGGTGCAATCGACGAATATCTCCGCTGCGTAGGCCACGCGGCCCGCCTTGTTCTGCACGATGACATGGCTCACGCGATCGCCCTCCATCACGCAGTCCGAAAACCAGCTATGGTAGAGAAGCGTCACCCCGCTTTCGAGCAGAAGGCGCTGCGCGGCGAGTTTCATGATTTCGTCGTTGACGGGAAAGTTGCCGCTTTCGAGCGTAATGTCGGCACCGCCAAGCTCGGCCGCTTTCTGCAGGAGTTCGAACGGGATTCCGCCGATATGCTGCTTGCCGAAATGACGGAATTCGCTGATCGGCGTTACCAGCGCGCTCGTCGACATGCCGCCGAGAAAGCCATAGCGCTCGATCAGCAACGTCTTCGCGCCGTTGCGCGCCGCGGCCGCCGCCGCGATCAGGCCCGCCGGCCCGCCACCACAGACGATGACGTCGTAACTGCCGACGACGGACACCTCGCTGCTGGGTAGATGGATCGACGCATTCTGTTTGAACATCGCGGACAGGCTTCTTTTTATGAGCGGAGTTGGGAGGTGAGGAGAAACGATGAATTGCCGTGGCCTGACCTACCTCAACCGGCGACGCAAACCGGCTGGCGGTGCCCGGACGGGCGCCAATGGCAGACAGTGCGCGGCGACGGCATGATCGAACCTTGCTCCCTCCATGCGGCTATCTGCCAATCACGGCCAAGTTAGATAGCGTTAATGTGACTTTGCCATACGCACTCGCGACAGTCAATGAAATTGATAATATATTGATATATAATGTATATTTCTACAATAACCGACATTGTAGATCTTAGGTATATCGTCTACAGATTCGGAAATGAGAATAACGATAATGTGAGTTTGGCGCATACCGTGTCGGGCGCTAGACTCCAACCTCGAAATTGGAGGCGCGGGCATGGCGGGTGTGACCAAGGGGCGGCGTCAGCCCACTCTTCAGGATCTGGCGAAAGCGGTCGGGCTGACGGCCAATACGGTGTCGCGCGCGCTCAACGACAAATCGGGTGTCAGCGCGCCCACCCGTGCGTTGATCAAGGCCGAGGCAGAGCGGCTGGGCTACGTCCCGAACGTCCACGCCCGCTCGCTCGTGCTCGGCTCGCGCAAGACGATCGGGGTGATTGTCAGCAACATTTCCAACCCGTTCTTCTCCGATCTGGTCAGCGAGGTCGAATTGCAGGCGCAACACGCAGGCTACACCGTGCTGCTGCTGCTTTCCTACGAATCGGCGGAGCGGGAGCGCGACGCCATCGACCGAGCGTTGCGATCCGGGCTGGATGGCCTGATTGCGGCGCCCGTACAGGAGCGCTCGACTGCGTGGACGCCGGTGATCAAGGCGGGCATTCCGCTGGTCCTCGTCAGCCGCGAACTGCCCGAACTGGGTGTCGATTTCTATTCCACCGACAATGAGGCGGGCATCCAGCTCACCACCGGTGCCGTTCTGGCGCGCGGGGCAAAGGATGTCGTGCTGCTCGATGAGGACATGCCCTTTTCCACCATCCGGCTTCGCACCGAGGGGTTCCGGCGGTCGCTCGAGCGGCACGGGCTGGTGTTCGACCCGCGCAACAACCTCGCGCTCATCCCGCCGGCGCGCTCGTTTCGCGTTTCCCAGTCATGGCATGCCGATGACGCCTATCGCGTCGCCGGCGACCTGCTCGACCGCGGCCGGCGCCCCGATGCCTTCGTCGTCGGGGACGATTATTATGCGCTCGGCCTGTACCGCGCGCTGCGCGAACGCGGCATAAGAATCCCCGACGACGTGCTGGTGATGGGATGGGGCAACCGCCCGTTCACCCGCTTCATGGAACCGCCGCTTTCCACGTTGCTCCTGCCCTTCGAGGAGGTCGCACGACGTGCCACGCGCCGACTCCTCGACCGGATTCAGGGCGTTGCGGACAACCGGATCGTGACCGACCATATCGTCCCCGAACTCGTCATCCGCGCGTCGAGCACGCGCTGACCCTCAGAGTCTGATTCGACATTCGGTGCCGGCCCGCTCCCCCACCCGGCCACCCAACAGGGTATTCCATGGGTGGCCGGGTGGGGGAGCGGGCCGGCACCGAACTATCCGAAAATCCGCCTTCGGCGGAATTTCGGATCAGACACTCAGGCGATCGCGGCCGCGCGCGCCCTGCTCCGCCCGATCACCACGATCAGGATCACCGCCGACAGCGGGTGCAGGATCGCCAGCCCGGCGAAAAGCGCGATATAGTCGAACTGCGCGAGGATCGACCCCGCCAGCAGGTTGAGCACCAGCGACGTACTGGCGCCGACCGCGCCGAGTATTCCCACCGCGGACGCGTTGACCTTGATCGGAAACAGGCCGGCGAGGAGGACATTGTAGCCCACGAACCAGATCTGGCAGATCGAGACGACGACGGTGATGATCGTGATCGCGATGAACACGCTCGAGGTCATGGTGATGAGCGCACCCAGCGGCATCAGCGCGGCGCTGAAGGCGAAAATGCGAAGCTGGACGCGGATCGGGTCGTGGCCGCGCTCGGTATAGCGATCGACGACGCGGCCGAACACCATGCACAGCACCACGGCGACGATGAACGGGATGCCGCCGACCGCCCCCAACTCGGCGAGCGACAGCCCGGCGCGCTCCTGCAAATAGCCGGGGATCCAGAAAAGATAGAAATACCACACCGGATCGCTGATCATGCGGACCGCGACGATCGACCAGAATCGCTTGTCCTTCAGAAGCGTGCCGACGGCGGCCGGCTCCTCGTCGACGGCTTCGGCTTCGGGCAGGGCGGTGTCGGACAAGGGCGATGCGGCACCCGCCACCGCGGCGGCGGGCGGGGTGCGTTTGGCGTCCGCGAACCACCACACAATCGCGATGGCGATCCCGATCAGCCCGGGAATCACGAACGCGGCCCGCCAACTAAAACTCGTCGCGAGCAGGGCGATCAACGGCGGCGCGAGGATGGCGCCGATATTGCCGGCGGGTGTCGCGATGCTGATCGCCAGCGCCCGGCGCTCGACCGGCACCCAGTTCAAAATCGCGCGCTGGACGACAGGGAATGCCCCAGGTTCCGCAGCCCCCATCAACACTCGGGACGCGACCAAATGCCCGAAGGTGTGGGACAGGCCCGACGCGATGTTCGCAACCGACCAGCCGATCGCGAACAATGTCATGCACACTCGCGTCCCGATCCGATCGATCAGCCGCCCACTCACGATGTACATAACGATGTACGGCAGCATGAACGCGAAGGTCAGCAGCGAATAGGCCTCGTCATCGAACGCCAGCTCCACCTTCATGATCGGCTTGAGAATGGATACTGTCTGGCGATCGAAATAGTTGAGCACCAGCAACGCCATCAACAACCCGATGATGAGCCAGGCCTTGCGCGGCATCTTCGCGGCCGGCGCGGCGCCGGTGTCTGCTGGCGGAGCTTGCGTCATCTGACTGATCCAATCGGTTGAGGTTGGCGTACCGGAGCGTCGAACTTCTGCACGGCGCCGTTTTCCACGAATCGATCGATCCGGGAAGCGCGTCGCCCCCCGACGGGGCGCCGCCGCCGGGGATTTGCCACGGGGCCGCTTGCGCCGGTCGTACGACCGTCATCGCGCTGTCTTGCGAGCGCGATAGGCGAGCGCGAGCGCACCAGGCCGGACGGCGATATCGTGAGCCCTTGCGGCCGCGGCCGGACCGGGCGCGCCGCAGCATCCACATCACGCGTGCCAAAGGTCAAGCGCCCAATCCTCCCATGTAACATTATCGTTATCGTAAATTGCGATAGCGAGTCTGTCTATAGAGGCGTGAAAGCCGTAAATTTTCACATAAATGCAATATTTATCAATATATTATGTGCATATTGACGAATATATCGATATATGGCAGACATACATTAACGATATCTATTACGCCTTGAACACGGCGTGACGCGATAAGGGGCTGAGGGCGGATATCGTCGCAGCCAGGGCGTTGTTCGTGAACAGAATCGATAAAATTATACAATAATCACAATAAATTACTGGGAGGCCATAATGGGATTGAAGGCAAACTTGTTCCTCGCGACGTCGACTGCTTCGATATTGATGGCGGCCGCCACGCCCGCACTTGCCCAACAGGCGCCATCGCCATCAGGCGAAGAGAGCGCGCAGGCGGGCCCGGGAGACGCGATTGTCGTCACCGGCTCCCGCATCGCCCGGCCCGAACTCCAATCGCCCATGCCGGTCAGTGTCACGAACATGGAGCAGGCGGTCGAACTCGGCCGGATCAGCGCCATCGAGGCACTCGAACTGGATCCGGCGCTCGGCACCAGCCAGAACCTCAGCAGTAGCGTCAGGGGATGGGATGCCGGCATCTCGGCGGTCAATCTGCGCGATCTCGGCACCAATCGCAGCCTGACGCTGATCGACGGGCAGCGGCGCGTGTCGGGTTCGGCCCGCTCCTCGGCGGTCGACATCGGCATGATCCCGGTGAGCATGATCGATCGGATCGAGGTGGTGACCGGCGGCGCGGCCGCCATTTACGGCGCGGACGCGGTGACGGGCGCGGTCAACGTCATCACCAAGCGCAATATCGAGGGCCTCCACATTTCCGGGATGAGCGGCATTTCGGAGCAGGGCGACGCCGCGAAATATCTGGTGTCGGTGGCCACCGGCGGCAAATTTGCCGACGGCCGGGGCACCTTCTCGATCGGCGGCGCCTATTCGCAATCCAATCCGTTGATCTACACCGATCGCTTCGATTGGCGAGATTGGCCGACCTATCGGGCCAATCCGGCAAATACCGGCATCGGCGACGGGATTCCCGATCGCGTCTATTCGCCGCATACCCGCCAGATCTATTACGATTACGTCCCGACCTATTGGCTGGGCGGCAAGCGCTACATCGTCGAGAACGGCAATGTTCGCGAAGGCAAGTGCGGCATTGAATATAGCCCGGGGCAGTACGCCGTCTGTGATGGCGGGGATGGCCGGAACCTGAGCGATAATGATCAGTTCCAGGGCGGCCTGAAGTCGTTGGCCCTGATGGGGCGGGTCGATTATCAGGTTACCGACGCCATCGAGTTCGGCACGTATTTTTCCTATGCGCGCCAGAAATATGACGGAACCTACCATTATTGGCGCGACGATAGCCGCACGACCTATTTTTCCAGCGCGGTGCCTGGGGGGCGTGGCGCCAGCGCGATGCTGGACAATCCCTATCTGCCCGATTCGGTTCGCCAGGTGATGCTCGATAACAACCTGACGTCGCTGTATATCGACCGCGCCTACGGCATCTTCCCCATCATCGAAGAAGATCATGACCGGGAGAGTTATACCATCGGCTCGTCGCTTGGCGGGAAGCTGGGCTCCAGGTTCAAATGGGAAGCGTTCTGGCAATATGGCCGCGTGACCGACAATGTCACCGAAGGGAACGTCCCGTGGAAGTCGCATTGGATCGCCGCGCGCGACGCCATCGCCGATCCCGTCACCGGCGAGCCCATCTGCCGCGATGCGGCGGCGCGGGCGCAGGGCTGTGTGCCGTTCGATATCTTCAGCACGACGCCCGTGAACGAGGCGCAGATCAAATGGGCGCTGGCTGATCGGAACGAGCGGCGGGTCAACACGCAGCAGATATTCGGCGCGAATATCAACGGCCCTCTGTTCACACTTCCCTATGGCGATGTCTCGGTCGCCGTGGGTGCCGAGCACCGCAAGGAAACGTTGAAGACCAGGGACGATCCGCTCGCGCTGATCGGTGAACTGGTTTACGGCGGCGGCCCGGCTACGCATCCCGACCTCGATGAATCGTTCACCGTGAGCGAAGCCTATGGCGAGCTTGTCGTTCCGCTTCTCAGCGATCTGCCGTTCGCCCGGCGGCTCGAGGTCGAGGGCGCGTATCGCTATTCGGACTACAGCACCGTCGGCAGCACGCATGCCTGGAAGGCGGGGGCGATGTGGTCGCCGGTCGGCGGGATCAGCTTCCGCGGCGTCCGTTCACGCAGCGTGCGCACGCCCAATTTCGGCGAGCTTTACGAAGCGAAGGTCGAGCGGCTGACCGGCGCCTATACCGATGCCTGCTCGCTGGCGCTGTATTACGCCTCCGAAACGCGGGCGGCGAACTGCAAGGCGCTGGGGATCGACACACCGTTCGAAACGCCCCGGATGGGGCCGGTCGTCGTTACCGGCGGCAACCCCGATCTGAAACCGGAGACCTCGAACAGCCTGACGCTCGGCGTCATCCTGCAGCCGAGCTTCGTGCCGGGTCTCGATGTGACGGTGGATTATTGGGATATCGACATCAAGAATGTCATCACCCAATTCTCTTATGATACGCTCATCCGGCTTTGCGTCGACGCGCCGACGATCGATAATCCCTATTGCGCGCGCGTCACCCGGGATCCGGTCACCGGTCATGCGACGCGGGTCGAATCGAACCAGCTCAACGCCGCCCGGCTCTACGCGCGCGGCATCGATATCGGGCTGGCCTATCATCGCCCGCTGGGCCCCGGCACCCTCAACCTGTCGTTCAAGGGCAGCTACCTGCTCGACAAGGTGACGGAAACCACGCCGGGAATCCCGGAAGGCGACATCAAATATGATGGTGCCTGGGGAAATCCACGGTTCCGGGGCAATTTGCTGACATCATACAAGATCGACAATTTCAACGTCGCGCTCAACACGCGCTTCATCAGTGCGGCAACCTACGAACTGAACACCGATTCGGATGAGGCATTCCCGCATCAGCATATTCCGGCCAAGGTCTATAACGATCTGACGCTGCAATATAGGATTGCGGACAAATATCAGCTCGGCGTCGGTGTGAACAACATCTCCAATACGATGCCGAAGTACCTGCCGGGTATTTTCCGCGATACAACGGTCTACGGCGTTGTCGGCCGCTACTTCTTCACGACGATCAAGATGGATTTCTGATCGAGCCTGGAATCGCAAGCGAGGGGGCGATCACCCTCGCTTGCCGTCCAAACGAGGGGAGCAGAAATCATGGTCCGATCCATCATCGTCATCGCGGGGGTGCTGGCGCTTGCTGTCCCCGCCGCCTCGCAAACCCCGCCGCGTAGCGCGAAGGCCGAGGTGGTCCGCGGTGTCGAGGCGCGCGCGAAGCTGTCGCAGGTCATCAACGACGAACTGTTCAGCTTTGCCGAGATCGGCTTTCAGGAACATGAGACCGAACAATATCTGACTGCCTTGCTTGAGAAGGAAGGCTTCACGGTCGAGCGCAACATAGCGGGACTGCCCACCGGCTGGGCCGCGCGGTGGGCGAACGGCACCGGCGGTCCGGTGATCGCACTGGGCAGCGACATCGACGGCATCCCCAAGGCAAGCCAGACGCCCGGCATCCCGTGGCGCCAACCGATGGTCGATGGTGCGCCGGGCCATGGCGAGGGACACAATAGCGGGCAGGCGATGAACATCGTCGCGGCGCTGGCGGTGAAGGACTGGATGGTCCGCACCCGCACGGCAGGGACGCTGGTGATCTGGCCCGGCGTCGCCGAGGAATTGCTGGGCGGCAAGGCCCGTTTCGTCCGGGCCGGCGTGTTCAAGGATGTCGACGCGGCAATCTTCAGCCATGTCAGCAGCCAACTCGCGACTGCCTGGGGCCAACCCAACGGCACCGGCATGGTCAGCGTCGAATATACGTTCGAGGGCGAAAGCGCGCACGCGGCGGCCGCGCCGTGGCGAGGGCGATCGGCGCTCGACGGGGCGATCGCGATGGCCAATGGATGGGAGATGCGGCGCGAGCATCTGCGCCCCGAGCAGCGCTCACACTATGTCATCAGCGAAGGCGGCGACCAGCCCAATGTGGTGCCCTCCGAAGCGAAAATCTGGTTCTATCTGCGCGAGATGGATTTCACCGCGATCGAAAAGATGCTGACGTCCGCCGACACGGTTGCCGACGGTGCGGCGAAGATGACGAGCACGACGGTCAGCCGACGGATTCTGGGCGCGGCAGCGACGCAGAATTTCAACCGGCCGATGGCTGAGGCCGCCCAGGCCAATATCGTTGCGGTCGGTCTGCCCAAGTGGGACGCCGACGATCAGGCATTCGCGCGCGCGGTGCAGGAAAATGTTGGGGCGACGGTGAAGACCGGACTGCCAACGAAACTGGCAGCGTTCGGCCCACCGCCCAAGGAACCGAAATCGGCCGGATCGGACGATATCGGCGACGTGAGCTGGACCGTGCCCACGATCACCCTCCGCTATCCGGCCAATATCCCGGGGCTCCCCGGGCATAATTGGGCAAACGCCATCGCGATGGCGACGCCGATCGCACACAAGGGCGTGCAGGCGGGCGCCAAGGTGATGGCGATGACGGTCGTCGACCTGCTGACCAAGCCGAAGTTGCTCGCGGAGGCGAAGCGCTATTTCCGCGAGGTGCAGACGAAGGATCAGCATTATGTTTCGATGCTGGCGAAGGACGATACGCCGCCGACATGGCTGAATGCCGAGACCATGGCACGGTACAAGCCCGAGCTCGCGAAGCATTATTACGATCCGCAGCAATACGGGTCGTATCTGGAGCAACTCGGGGTCCAATGGCCGACACTGACGGGCGGGCCGGCGAAATAACGCCGCAATGCCACCCGCTCGCAGGTACCGCGCCCCAACGCCGCCTGCGCCCCGGGTCGTTCATACCCCATCCGCGACAGCCCCTCACCTCTCGAACGCGGCCGGGGCCGATCGAAGCGGATCAGCGAAGGACATAGCGCGGATGCCGAAGACACCCCTGTTCACCCGCCGCCGCCTGCTCACGCACGCCGCGCAAGCCGCATCGGTGGCCGCCGCGGCGACGCTGATGCCCCCCAATGTGCAGAAGCTGATGGCGCAATCGCCCCGGCGCCCCGGCACGCTGAAGGACATCAGGCATGTCGTCCTGCTGATGCAGGAGAATCGGTCGTTCGATCATTATTTCGGGATGTTGTCCGGCGTGCGCGGTTTCGGTGATCCCGATGCACAGATACTGTCCACCGGCAGGAATGTCTTTCATCAGCCCGATGCCGCGAACCCGGACGGCTATCTGCTGCCGTTCCACCTCGACACCTTCTCGACCAATGCCCAGAAACTGCCTTCGACCAGCCATGCGTGGGACGTCCAGCATCAGGCGTGGAACGGCGGCAGGATGGATCAGTGGCTGCCGGCGCACCGCGCCGCCGATGGGACGAATGGCCCCTATACGATGGGCTATTTCAAGCGCGAGGATATCCCGTTCCACTATGCGCTGGCTGAGGCGTTCACGATCTGCGACGCCTATCATTGCTCGGTGATGGGACCGACCTGGCCGAACCGGTTCTATTATATGAGCGGCATGCTCGATCCGGAGGCGGCGAACGGCGGGCCGGTGATCGAGAATATCATGCCGCCCGGCGGATTTCGCTGGAAAACCTACCCCGAACGATTGCAGGACGCCGGCATCGACTGGCGCCTCTATCAATATGGCGACATGGGGAAACGCCCCAACAACATATTCAAATATGTCGCACAGTTCCGGAACGCCGCGACCGGTTCGCAACTGGCGATGCGCGGGTTGCCGGATACCGACGAGGACCGCTTCGCCCATGACGTGCGTCACGATCGCCTGCCCACCGTTTCGTGGCTGATGCCTTCCGCCGTGGGGTGCGAGCATCCCGATTACATGCCCGCCGCCGGTGCCGATTTCATCGCGCGCCGGCTCAACGAACTCGCCGCCAACCCGGATGTCTGGGCCAAGACGGTTTTCATCCTCAACTATGACGAGAATGACGGCCTGTTCGATCATGTCGCGCCGCCCGTGCCCCCGGCCGGAACGCCGCATGAATTTGTGGGCGGCCTGCCGATCGGCGGCGGTTTTCGCGTGCCGTGCATCATCGTATCACCCTGGACGGTCGGTGGCTGGGTATCGAGCCAGCCGTTCGACCACACGTCGATCCTGCAATTTCTGGAACGGATCACCGGTGTGCGCGAACCCAATATCAGCGACTGGCGCCGCGAGACCTTCGGTGATCTCACATCGGTTTTCCGCTTCGATCATGCTGTAAGCAGGCCGCCGGTCTTGCCGGGGACAGACGAGATGCTGGCGCTCGCCCGGAATAACGCGGCGATCCTGCCCGACCCCCTCATTCCGGAATCGAATCAACGGGCTCCCGTGCAGGAACGGGGCGCGCGCAAGCGCATTCAATAAACGTTTCAACGGGAAGCCGGCAGGCGCGCTGCGCTCCGAGACGAGGAAGACGACATGAGCGAAAATCCGCCGGGTTCGGACGCCCCTCTTTCACCCGAGCGCCGCCTGCTCCTCGGCGGCCTCGCCGCTACCGCCGGCGCGGCGCTGACTCCTGCGACCGTGAGCGCGGCACCCGCGCGCACGCGCGACAGGCGTACCGTCGATGATGCGACATTGCGCGCCCACATCGACACCGTGGTCGTGATCTATGCGGAGAACCGCAGCTTCAACAATCTGTTCGGCGATTTTCCCGGGGTCGAGCAACCGCTCTCCAGCGTTTCTCCCGAGCGTGCGCTCCAGCGCGACCGCGATGGCAGCGTGCTCGAACGGCTGCCGCCGATCTGGGAAGGGCTGGTGCCGCACCGGCAGGTCGTCGAGCATCGCGACTATCTGATCGACGAGAAGGGGATCGCGCCGCTGGCCAACGCGCCGTTCGCGCTCAGCACGCCGGAAGGCGATCCACTGCCGCACGGCATCATCACTCGTGATCTGATCCACGCTTTCTACAACAACCAGTTGCAGATCAACGGCGGGCGCAACGACGGCTTCGTCGCCTGGGGTGACAGCGGCGCGCTGGTGATGGGGCATTATGGCGACAATGCCGCCAACCTGCGGTTGTGGCAGATCGCCCGTGACTTCACCTTGTGCGACAATTTCTTCATGGGCGCATTCGGTGGCTCGTATCTCAACCACCAATATCTGATCGCCGCACGGCCGCCGTTCTATCCGAACGCGGACACGAGCCCAGCCAAGGGACGCATCACAGTGCTCGAAGGTGACGATCCGCATGGCATCCGCCCAAAACAGACCGCGCAATCGCCGGCCAGCGCACTCGATGGGCCGGTGCGGCTGGTGCCCAATTCGATCACCCCGGATTTCTGGGCGGTCAACACCATGATGCCGCCTTATGCGCCGACCTACGATCTCGATCCTAAAAGACCGGGTTATGCCGACTGGTCGGACTCACGCACGCTGGTGCCGCAGCATCACGCGACGATCGGCGACATGCTGTCGCAGCGCGGGGTGGACTGGGCGTGGTATGCCGGCGGCTGGGACGCGGCGCTGGCTGGCCATGCCAACGATGCCCAATTTCCCTCGCGGCCCAATTTCCAGCCGCACCACCAGCCGTTCAACTATTTTGCCCAATTCGCCCCGGGCACATCAGCGCGCGAACGGCATCTGCGCGACGGCGGCCTGGGAGAAACCGCGCGGACCAACAAGTTTATCGCCGATGTCGAGGCAGGCAAACTGCCCCCGGTTACGTTTTACAAGCCGCAGGGCAACCTCAACATGCACGCCGGCTATTCGGACGTCGATGCCGGCGACCGCCACATCGCCGGCGTGGTCGACGCGCTGAAGAAGAGCCCGCAATGGGGCAAAATGCTGGTGATCGTCACTTTTGACGAGAATGGCGGCTGGTGGGATCATGTCGCGCCGCCTCCAGGCGACCGCTGGGGCCCTGGCACACGCATTCCCGCGATTATCGTCTCTCCGCACGCACGTCACGGCGAGGTCGACCACACGATCTACGACACCGGTTCGATCGCGCGTTTCATCACGCGGCGCTTCGGGCTGAAGAAGCTACCGGGACTGGTCGAACGCGAGCGGGCGATGATCGCGGCCGGCGGCCCATCGCCCGGCGACCTTACAGACGCGCTCGCTTTCAACGGATAATCATCAACGTCCGGGCCCATAGCTGTCTTCACGGCGCTGATCGCGCCATACGGCTGGCGGCGCTTTCCGCATTCACAACTCGCAAACCAAGACACTGCCGGAGAGGGGCGCCTTCTGGAGTTGCCCCAGGCTGAGCCGCACCGCGGCTGAAGTCACAATGAGGCTTTTTCCGTCCGTGGCGAAGCGGAGACCCGAGGGCCGGGGAACCGGAAGCGAGATACGATCAAGGATCTCTCCATGGGGCGTCAGTTCGATGAGTTCCCATCCGTCCCACATCGCTGTCCAGAGATTTCCTGTCGGGGACATCGCGAGCCCCGCCGGACGCGAGCCATCCGAAGGGAATTGGTGCAGCACGTCGAAATCGCCGAATTGCCCGCGATCTTCGTCATAATGATAGACGCGCAACTGCCGCATCGCCGAATCGATGATGTACACATGGCTGCCATCGCCGGACCAGACGACGCCGTTGGGCAGGCCGAGGCCCGAAAGCTCGGCGGCGACCGAACCATCGGGGTTGATATTCAACAGGCGACCGTGGGCGCCATCCAGCGACGGATCGGTATAGCCGAGCCAGAGGCGCCCGCGGCGATCGATCGCACCGTCGTTGAAGCGATAGCCGAAATGTACCCCTTCGACATTGATCCGACTGCCGAGAACATTGGTTGCCGGATCGAAAATGGCGATCGAGTCGGAGAAAGCCGCCACCAACCTCCCGTCCAAATTGGGCACGAGCGCACCGATCACATCGGGCATCGGGAAGGATTCCGTGCTGCCATCGCTTGCGAGCCGCAGGATCGCGGGGGCCAGGATATCGATCCAGTAGAGCGTCCCGGCATCGCCGACCCACAGCGGTGAATCGCCGATCAGATTGGCCTGACGACTGACCGGCCTGATCACCGCGCTGCGGCCCTTGGCCCCGGGTTCGTTCGGCGCAATGGCGAACGGATAGCCGCCGGCGGCGCGCGACGTGTTCCTGGCGGCCTCGAGCACATGCGGCGCAAATGCGTGGAGTTGCTCGTCCGAGAGCAAGTGCATCGGCCCCGTCACCACGATCGCGGCGACAGGCTCGCTTCGCTCATCAAAGACCGGTGCCGCCACCGATCGCTGTCCCGTCGCGGCATCCATGCTGCCAAGCGCATAATAACGTGCCTTGGTCAGCGCCTCCTCGGGATCGGGCTCCCACAGGCCGTCATGCAGGAAAGCGGTAACCGCCCGCCCCGGGGCCGAATTGCGCAGCGGCTCCATCGAGCCGACATCGAGCACCCGCACGCGGTCACCCGGATGCGCAGCCTCGACGCAGATCATGCGATCCCCGTTGCGCGTCATCAAACGCGCGGTGAACCCTGTCGCCTGAACCAGACGCTCGAGTTCGGGGGCAGCGGCGCCGCGAATATCGAACTGGTTCCACACCGAATGCGCAAGCTCGAGGAACACCGGCCCCAGCCGTAACCGCTGGGGGACGGAATCGGCTTGCAGGAATTCCTCTTCGACCAGCGCCGAAACCAAGCGGTGTACCGTCGGCTTTTTCAAATCGAGGCGAGTCACCAATTCGGCGACCGTAATATCCCCACCCGCTTGCCCGACGGCGCGCAGGACCGCCAAGCTCCGGCGAACCGCATTCGCCCCGGCTGTCTGCTTTTCGTCCGACGTACGCATCGAGGTCACTTAATCCAACGTCCGCAGCAATGCCATCGCGCAGGTTGAGTTCGCATGGGGTAGCACCACCGTCGCCCAGCCTCCCTCGGCTCAGGCCGTGGCTCAAGGTCGGGCTGGTGCGCGCCTAACCCGCGTCCGTATGGCGGATCGAATCGGCCATGCGCTCGGCGATCATGATAACGGGGATGTTCAAATTGGCGCGCGGGATCGTGGGCATGACCGACGCATCGACGACGCGTAGCCCGGACACACCGTGTACGCGCCCATCCTCCGGGCTTGTTACCGCGTACCGGTCGACCGTGCGCCCCATGCGGCATGTCCCGCAAGGGTGCCATTGGCCGAACACCCCCGCGCGGACAAACGCTTCGATCGCAGCACGGTCGCGAACCAGATCGCCGAGGGTTTGACGCCCGCCGACGAAGGTTCTGACGAAGGGCGACCGGAGAGCGGGAATCGCGTCGAGCAGCAGTGCGATCGGTGCCGTCATCAGATAATTGGCCAGGTTCCGCTGCCCCAGCAGCTTCGCCCAGCCGCTATAGCTCGAGGGCGAGGGTGTCACGACGTGATCCGACATCTCGGGCGAGCCCGCGATCGTCGCCATCGTTAACGTCGATGCGACGAGACGTTCAAGGTCGCGAGGATCGGAGAACCAGTTGAAATTCGCGATCGGCCCTGTCGATACGTCGGGGCTCTCGATATCGACGAAACCGCGCGAGTAGGGCTTGTTGATCCAGTACAGCAACGTCCCGATCTGGTCGCCAAGGGGGTGCCAGGCCGATTTGGCCGCAACCATGAGAAACATATCGGCGGGGTCGCAGCCCTCTGCCAGCGACGAATACCGCATCCCGATATGGCTATGCCGCCTGGTCTTGTTACCGAGCCGCGCGTGAGGCTTGATGAACGCCGACAAGGAAATCCCCGGATGTTCCTGCAAATTCTGCCCAACGCCGGGCAGGTCCGCCAAAATATCGATCCCCAGTCCATGCAGCCGGGGCGCAGCACCGATGCCGGCACGCATCAGGATCGCCGGCGACTGCAAGGCGCCCGCACACAATATTATTTCGCGCGCTCTGATCTCGGTCGCGCTGTCGCCTTTGCCGATCGTCACGCCAAGCACGGAGCGGTCCCCGCGGATCAGCCCCGATATTTCGGTGTTCGGCATGATCCTCAAATTGGGGCGACGGCGAACCTCTGCCGTCAGATATCCCCGCGCGGTCGAGACGCGATGGCAACCGTCGTTCGACAGCGTAAGCGGAAACACCCCGTCCTCGAACGACCCGTTCTGATCGTCGATTGCCCGAAAGCCCTGTGCCAGCAAGGCGCGCTCGGCGGCCAGCGTGAATTCCGGCCATTGCGCACGCGGAATTCGATAAATCGGGATCGGCCCGTCCGATCCGTGCAGCGGCCCGACGAAATCCAGATCGCGCTCCAGTTTGCGGAAATACGGGAGAACCCCCTCCCAATCCCAGCCGGTCGCACCGCTTTCTGACCATTCGTCATAATCGTCGGGCGTCCCGCGATTGGCAGCCTGTCCATTGATGCTCGATCCCCCCCCGACAATCCGGGGTTGATCGTACCGTTTGGGCTGCGGCCACGACGAGGAATCGTTGCCGCTGAGCGGTAGCGTCCGCCCCCGGATCGTCGCCCAATGGTTCGCCGGATCGAACGCGACAATACCGGGGTACATGTCGAGGAAATCGGCAGGCTCCTGCCCCGGCGCCAGATCGCGCCCTGCTTCGATCAGCAGGATTTTCAGTCGGGGATTTTCCGACAAGCGGCTTGCAAGCACGCTGCCCGCGCTCCCCGCACCGACAATGATATAATCGATATCGGTCATCATCCGATCCAGAACCCGCCGTTTACGTCGAGCGTCGCGCCGGTGAGGTAACCGGCGTCTTCGGATGCCAGAAAGGCGACAGCGCGTCCGATTTCAGAAGGCTCGGCGAGCCGGCCAAGCGGTATCTCCTGCACCACCGCCGCCCGCACGTCTGGTGGCAGGTGCGTCCGGATAAGGTCGGTCTCGACCACGCCGGGGGCAATCGCATTCACGGTGACCCCGGTTTTGGCCATCTGCCGCGCCAGCGTACGCGCGAACCCGAGCATGCCGCCTTTGGTCGTGCCGTAATGAATACCGCCGTTCATCGCCCCTCGATGCGCGACGACGGAGGAGACGCAGACGATCCGGCCATAGGATTGCGCGATCATCCCCGGAAGCACCGCCTTGGAGAACAGGAAGGCGCTCTTGAGGTTGACCGCTATCAGCCGGTCCCAATCCTCCTCCTCCAGATCGAGGATCGATACCGCCTGGTCCATGCCAGCATTGTTGATCAGGATGTCGACCTTGCCGAAGGCCGCGAGCGCCTTGCCGACGACCGCCGCGACATCCGCGGATGACGAGGCATCACCCGGTGTCGCGATCGCGCCGTTTCCGATTTCCGCCGCCTTGCGCACAGCACGCGCGGCGTCGATATCGTTGACAACGACGTTGGCACCTCGCGCGCCAAATTCGCTCGCGATCGCACCGCCGATGCCATTACCGCCACCGGTGACGATCACCGTCCGACCCTGAAAATTCTGATTCAACTGAACTGACATGATGGTAGCTATCCTCATCTGGACGCGGCTGGTGACAGGCGGCGACGGTTGACCGGTCAGGTATCGCGCGGCGCGGTAGGTTTCGATCGCCGCCGGGCGATCACCGCCATCAGGATCAACGCGGCGATCGGGTGCAGAAGCGCCAGACCAGCGAAAATGGCGACATAATCGAACTGCTGGAGGATGGAGCCGGCCAGCAGGTTGAGCACCAGCGCGGTACTGGCCCCCACGGCACCGAGAATTCCCAGGGCGGACCCGTTGATCTTGACCGGGAACAGCCCCGCAAGGAGCACATTGAAGCCGACGAACCAGCTCTGACACACCGAAATGACGACGCAGATGATGACAATTGCCAGCGCCGGGCTCGCGGTCATCGTGATCAGCGCCCCCAGTGGCATCAGCGCGGCCGTGGCACAAAAGAAGCGTAGCTGGACGGTGACGGGATCATGGCCGCGTATGGCGAAGCGATCCACCGCACGCCCCATCGCGACACAGGCGATGAGCGCGCAGATATAGGGAAGTCCGCCGACGAGCCCCAGTTCGCCGAGCGAGAGGCCGACGCGCTCCTGCAGATAGCCTGGAATCCAGAACAGATAAAAGAACCATACCGGATCGCTGACCATGCGCGCGGCGACGATCGCCCAGAAATTCCGATCTCTGAAAAGGGTCGAGAGTGGCTCGGGCACGTCGTCGACGACCTGCTGTTGCGTGGCTGGTCCCTTGGTGTCGACGCACCACCAGACGATCGCGATGATGACTCCAATCACCCCGGGGATCACGAAGGCGGCACGCCAGCCGAGACTGGTCGCCAGCAACGCGACGAGCGGCGGCGCGAGGATCGCCCCCAGGCTGCCCGCGGGCGTGACGATGCTCAGCGCGAAGGCCCGGTGATCGAGCGGCACCCAATTCAGGATCGCCCGCTGAATGACGGGAAATGCACCCGGCTCTGCAACGCCAAGGAATGCCCGCGCCGTCGCGAGATGCGCGAAGCTGCGCGACAAACCCGACGCGATATTTGCCAGCGACCAACCGGTCGCGAACACGGTCATGCTGATCCGCGTCCCGAACCGATCAATCAACCGGCCGCTCACCGCATACATGATGATGTACGGCAGCATGAATGCGAAGGTCAGGAACGAATAGGCCGCGTCATCGAAGGCCAGCTCCAGCTTGAGCACCGGCTTCAGGATGGACAGCGTCTGCCGCTCGAAATAGTTGAGCACGCCGAGCGCGAGCAACAGCCCCAGCACGACCCAGACCTTGCGGGGGATACGCCCGATCGGCGCCGCACCGGTATCGGCTTCTGGCGAATTGGTCATCGCTCAGGACCCCGCCGGTCTGGTCGCGCGCGTGATATAGTCGCCGAAATCCTGTACCGCGCGATCAGCGATTTCAGCATCCTCGTGCACCGTGCCCGAACTGATGCCGATGGCGCCGACGACGGCACCATCGACGACCACGGGAACACCACCACCCAGGATGGCCACGTCGCCGCCCTTCAGGCTGTTGAGGCCGAAACCGCGTTCGCCGGGCGTGGCGATCTCAGCCAGTCTTTGGGTGGCAACGTGAAGCCCGGCGGCGGTCCGCGCCTTGGCGATCGCGAACGCTGCCGTATAGGGCTTCGCGCCATCCATCCGATGAAAGGCGAGCAACGCGCCGGCGGGGTCGACCACCGCGACATTCTGCGGAACGCCAAGTGCCTTCGCTGCGCCGATAGCAAACCCGACGAGCTGGGCAGCATCCTCCGCATCCAGTGTGGGGACCGCCCTCACGCGACAACCGATCCGGCCACCCTCGCGGCAACGCTCCCCCCCTCCATCCACCAAATGGTCATCGCGCGGCCTCCACTGCGTCATGGCCGAACGAGGAATGCAGCGCCATTCGGACGGCTGCATCATGCACAACCTCGCTTTCAGCGCGACGGGGCGTACCACCATGGCCCGCGCCCGATGGCGGCAGAATGCATCCGTCGCCGCGGATCGCCACGTCGACGCCCACGTCGTCGCGCAGCGGATTGAGCAGATCGTTCCGTTCGAACAGCGTCAATTTGGGGAGGCCGGCACAACAGTGCAGCGCCGTCGCAACGCCGATGCTCGTTCCCACGCCGTGCAACGCAACGTCCACGCCGGTACGTTCGGCGACAGCATTTATGTGCTGCATCCCCGTCACCCCCAAAGCGCGCGTGACATTGGGCTGGAGAATGCTGACCCCAAGGCTGGCCAGCCGCTCGAAGGCCGGGAGGGTGAAATCATTCTCGCCACCGGCAATCGGAAACGGCGCACGTTCACAAAGAATGCGCATCGCCTCGAAGGCTTCAGGGGCCACCGGCTCTTCGAGCCAGGCGATATCGTAAGGCGCGATCCGATCGACGAGCGCGAGCGCGCCGTCGAGATCATAAGCGCAGTTCGCGTCGAGCATCAGCGACGTGCCCGGCGGCATTGCCTCGCGGATCGCGCGGACGTGCTGCGCATCGATCTCGGCACCGCGCCCGATCTTGAGCTTCACCGCCGTATAGCCCTGATCGAGGAAGGCCAGCGCCTTCGCCGCGCTCTGCGCGGGCGCGGCAAGAAACGGAACGGGGCTCGCATAGACCGGCACCGGCGTGACCGCGCCGCCGAGCATGGTCGCAAGCGGCTGCCCGGCACGTTTCGAGATCAGATCCCACAGCGCAATATCGACCCCGGCAAGCGCCTCCATCGCCGCCCCCCGGCCGTTCCCCAGCGCGACGAAGAAGCGATAAAATTCATCCAGCGCCTCTTCGGGCGACGCAATGTCGGCGCCGGCGAGCGCCGGCGCGACGACATCTTCAATGATGCAGCGGCTAGGGCCAGGACTGGGAAGGCCGAAACATTCGCCAACCCCCTGCACGCCATCGCGATCGGTGACGACAACCAGCGTCGCGGCCTGGCCGGTGCGTTTGATGCGTTGAAAATGGCTGGCCGGTGACAGCAATTCGCGAGGCACGCGACCCTCTCCATAAATCTTGGCGAAGGGGAAGCGCATCTCGACCGCGGCAACCGAAGCAATCCTGAGCATCAGGCGCGCCCTCCCCGCGTCATCGACAGGCGCTGTGGACACCTCCGTGCACCGACGCGCCCGCGCCTCTTCTGTGTCCATTCCGAAAAGCTGATTGACACCAGATACCTCTTGGCCATAATGTGGATCACAGTCCATACCGTGGATCACGGTAATGCCCGGGCGACGATACGGTGTCAATGGGGAGCCGAGAAAAAGCCGCCTGGATAGGGAATACGCGCTTCAAGCGGCATTCGTCCGCCAGGCGGGTTGGTCGTCATCGAAGCACGATGTGGACCATCAAGGTGATACGAGTGGGAGGGATATGATGAAGACAAAGGCGAAACTGCTGATCGCGGCATCGAGCGCATGCGTGCTGCTGGCGCTCGGGGCGCCCGGCCATGCGCAGGATCTGCCATCGGCGCAGGTTGGCGCCGCCCATCAGCGCGGGACGGTCGCCGGCCAGGTCATCGATCAGGCGTCAGGGGTATATCTGCGCGATGCGATGGTCGAAATCGAAGGCCCCGATGGGCAGAGGCGGACGACCACGACGGGTGATGCGGGGGCGTTTCGTTTCCAGGACGTCGCGGTTGGCACGGCCCGGATAACCGTCAGTTTCGTCGGCTATCTTTCCCGCACGCAGGACGTGGCGATCCAGTCCAACGGTACGGTCAGGCTCGATTTCGACCTGCAGCAAAGCGGCCGCGACGGCGAGGCGTCGAGCGGCGGCATCGTCGTCAGCGGTATCCGCGAGGCCGGCGCCCGCGAACTCATGTCGCAGCGTAACGAGTTGCAGATCGCCGATATGCTTTCCACCGAAGCCTATGGCGACATTGCGGGCGGCAATCCGGCCGAATTCCTGAAATACATGCCCGGCATCGACGTCGATGGTTCCAACGGCACCTCGGTATACGCCTATCTGCGCGGCCTGCCGGCCGAATTCACCCGCACGCAGTTAAACGGCATGGATGTCGTTTCGGCCAATGGTGCGGCGCCAACCGGCTATGCGAGCGCCGCCGCGGCCGCGCGCATCTTCAATTACGAAACGATCTCGATGTCGGCGATCGATGCCGTCACGACCTACAAGACTACCGGCGCCGATCAGAACGCCGACGCGCCCGCCGGCATTATCGACCTGCGGACCAAGCGTGCCTACGATCGCAAAGAGGCCCTGCTGATCCTCTCTGTCGAAGGCTTCACCCATGAAAATATGTGGGACCGGTATAAGCATGTTGGCCCAGATTCCGGCGGTTGGGGCGGCCGGCGCTTCCTACCCAACGCGTCGCTCTTCTACTCGAAAAGCTTCCTCAACCAGCGCCTCGGGGTGATGTTCTCGCTCGGCTATAACGATCAATATATCGAGCGCGAGCAGATCAGCATGGACCGGCAATATACGCAATCGGCCAACGCGCCCTATCCGATGGAATTCTATCGGATGCAGGCCCAGACCGGTGCCCGGCGCACCACCCGTCGCACCGGATCGCTCGTGCTCGATTTCAAAGCCAGTGACAATCTGAGCCTCTCGTTGCTCGGCCTCGGTTATCGCGGCAACATCCATCTGCACAATCAGGTGACGATGGTGACCGCCGACACCACAGCGGGGGCATATGGCCTGCTGAACCTCCAGGGGCAGCCCGCCACCGCGCAGGATGCGCTTTCCGGTTTCCAGACCCAAACCCCGGCAACCGTGCAGTCGATCAGTTCCGCGTCCAACGAACAATATAAGTTCAACAACGGCAACATCGTCGCCGCGAATTTCGACTGGTCGGCGGGCAATTGGAACGTCGATGGCTATTTTGCGTATTCGGACAGCCATTCCTACTACAATTCGCCGAAGGGCGGGCACGTCCAGTCCGGTCAGGCGATCACCTCCAACGGCACGTTCCAAGCCGTCAAGCACAGTGCCGATCTCGCTTATACCGATTGGGCCATCACCCAGGTGAGCGGCCCCGATTGGTCCGATCCCGCATCCTACACGCTCGCCGGCACCCCCGCGATCACGCTGACCAATGGTGTCTACGCCAAGATCTCGGCCCGCTCGGGCGCGCTCAATGCGCGCTACGACACCGAACTGGGCTCGGTGCCGGTCAGTTTCCGGACCGGGTTCAAAATCACCGATACGATGTATGAGTTCGGCAACAATGCCGTGAACAATTATACTTACACCGGACCGCTCACCAACGCTCAATTCCTCGAGCAGGTAATCAATCCCTACACTAGCGGCATCACCAACAAGAGCAATTTCAGCATCACGTCGCTGTCCGGCTCATCCTATATCCCGTCGATGGATCTGGCGAAGCTGCTGGATATGTATCGTCAGAATCCCGACCAGTGGAAAAGTGCGACCACCGCGGCCAACCATGCCACCGCAAACTATACCGGCACCACCAAGGTCGATGAAAGCATCAAGGCGATCTACGGCATGGTGACGGCAACGGTCACCCCGAAGCTACAGTTGCGCGCCGGCCTGCGCGGCGAATGGACCGACAACACGGCGTTCCTTCACGATCGGCTCCCGGCCGCGCAAGTCCGGGCGCACACCCCCGCGGGGGCCACGGCGCCGTGCGCCGTCTCGGCATCGACCGGGATCGCCACCACGATCCCCTGTGTCGATTACCAATTCTCGGGTGGCATCTCGAAGGCAAAGGGCGGCTATTTTACGCTCTTCCCCAGCGCATCGGCCAAACTCACCTTCGGCGAGAGCAACGACCTCCAGGCCGGGTACAGCCGCACGATCCTGCGCCCCGGCATCGATGCCGCGGGCAGCGCGCCGATCGAGAATCTCGCCGGCAGTTCGGTAGGAGGGCCGCTTCTTATCGTCCCCAACCCGAGCCTGACTCCGGCGATCTCGGACAACGCTTCGCTTCGGCTCTCACGCTATTTCAAGGGCGTGGGCATGTTCAACGTCGGCGTCTATTACAACCGCATCGAAGGCCTGGCGGTCAGAAAGGAATATGATTCGAGCGAGGCGGCCAATATTCCCGCGCTCGCGCCTTATGCCGCCGACCCGGTCTATGCCGGTTATGCCTTTGCCACCTATGCCCAGCAGAATGTGACGACCATCAAGGGGATCGAGGCCTCGCTCCAGCACAGTTTCACATGGCTGCCGTCGCCGCTCGACGGGTTTTCGGTACGTGGTGCCTTCATGCACAACGAGCCGAACCAACCGATCCCGCGGGTCGGCAAGAATATCGGATCGGCCGGCCTGATGTACGAAAAAGGCCCGGTTCGGCTTTATATGAACCTGGTGTGGAACGACGACAAATACCGGTCCGACACGCCGACCTGGTTCGAAGCACGCACCGATATGACCATCTCCGGGCGGTTCAAGATCACCCGGCATTGGGAGACCTATTTCACCGTCAACAACGTGTTGGGATCCCCCTATAACGTCATGATCCCGGGGAGCGCATACCCGTCCACCGCCGCCGCCGGCTTCGGCGATTACAGCGCGATCTATGTCCAGAACGGGCGCACGGGGACGGTCGGCATCCGGGCGCGCTTCTAGCGCGGAGGCAGGCGACGCGACGCGCCTTGGGAATGCCCATGGCGCGTCGCGCACGCATCACGCGCGGCCATGTGCTTACCGACACGACGCGGTACACCATCACGAGGAATCTCCGATGACCAGCCATCTGTTCAACCGCCGCGCGTTCCTGATCGCGGGAGGAGCAAGCGGCTTGCTGGCAGGCCTCGCCCATGCACCCGCATCGGCCAAGCCGCGGTTTCTCGCTTATCCCTTTTCGCTCGGCGTTGCTTCAGGCGATCCCGTACCGGATGGTTTTGTCATCTGGACGCGCCTCGCACCCAAACCGCTGGAGCCGCATGGCGGCATGATCGCAGAGATCGTCACGGTCGGCTGGGAAGTGGCGGAGGACGACGCGTTCCGAAAAATCGTGCTGGCCGGGCAGGCGCCTGCGCGGCCCGAACTGGCGCATTCGGTCCATGTCGAGATATCGGGGCTGCGAAGCCACCGACGCTATTGGTATCGGTTCGTGGTCGACGGCATCCCCAGCGACATCGGCACTGTCCGCACCGCACCCGCCCGCGCGGATATGGTCGACAACCTGCGCATCGCGGTGGCGGGTTGCCAGAACTATCAGGCCGGGCTCTTCACCGCGTGGCGCCACATTAGCCGCGAACCGGATCTCGATTTCGTCTATCATTACGGCGATTACATTTACGAGGGGAAAGCAGCCACCACGCCCGCCCCCGGGCGGCCACCTGTCGTCCGTCGTCATCGGCATGACGAGGTCTACAGCCTCGACGATTACCGGCAACGCTATGCGCTCTACAAAATCGATCCGGACCTGAAGGCCGCACACGCCGCCGCGGCATTCCTGTCATCCTATGACGATCACGAAGTCGACGACAATTGGGCGGGCGAATGGGACAAGGATCGCACGCCGCCCGATGTCTTCAAGCTGCGCCGCGCCGCCGCGATGCAAGCCTGGTATGAACATATGCCCGTCCGCGCCGGCCAGCTTCCGCACGATGGTACGCAACGGATGTACCGTCGGCTCGATTATGGCCGGCTGATGCGGATCAATATTCTCGACAAGCGAACCTATCGCAGCATCCGGTTGTGCGAGAAGGAAGGCGACGGCAACTGCGTAGAAACCCGAGACCATCCCGATACGATGCTCGGCGACGCACAGGAGCGCTGGCTTGGTGACGGCCTGATCAGCGGCGCAACCTGGAACGTGCTGGCGCTCGGCGGCATCGTCATGCCGTTCGATCGTTCCGCGCAAAAGGTGCCGTCCAAGGGCTATGACAATTGGACGGGCTATCCCGACGCTCGCGAGCGGCTCGTGGGAATGATCACTGATCGCAAGCTGACCAACGTCGTCATTACCGGAGGCGACAGCCACATGTTTTTCATAGGCCACGTGCCATCTCGGCGCGGCGACCTCGAAAGCCCCCCGATCGCCGCCGAGCTTCATGCGACGTCGATCAGTTCGAACAGCAGCAACGGCCTGCCGATCGGCCCCGATCCGCGTGCTGCAACCAATCCCCATATCGCGGTGATTCATGACCAGCGCGGCTATCTGTTGTGCGACGTCGGCGCCAAATCCTGGGACGCCAGCTTGCGGGTGGTCGACCAGGCGCTCACGCCGGGCGGCGAGATCGCTACGCTGGCCCGTTATACCGTCCAGCCCGACCGCCCCACCGTTGCGAAACTCTGATTACTGAACTGATGCGGTGGATGCCTCCCGATCTTCCACCGGTTCGACGGACACGCAAGGTTAGTCGACCATGCGCTGTTCGGCCTGTTCGGGCGTGAGATACCGTATTCGTCATAGCTGTTGATCGTCAGCCGCGTGCCGCTCGGGTTCGCAATCGAAACGATTGAGCCATGATGATCGGTCTGCAAGGATCTCCGGTCGGTGAGGCGTGCGAACCGCTGTGGCCGAGCGAGCCGATAAAGCTTCGATTTCAGGGAAAATCGTCAATTCTGGTGGACTTCTGCGGCCCCCTATGGAGGGGGCTCTGGCGGAAGACGCGGAGGCCGTCGAACTAAAGCACCAAGGCCTTCAGATCTGACGCGCCGATCGGCCGATACGCGCGATCGTACCTCGTTGCGTACCCCAGAAATGGAGGCTCGCTCCAAGCGACGATTTCCGCGAGTTTCCACCGATCGCGTCGGTCACACCCGCCGCTTCTTCCCCTCGAACCCGTGCTTGACGCGATCGATCCAGTCGGTGATCTCGCGCTCGCTCCAGCGCGCCGCGAACGGCGACAGCTTATAGGGCGGCGGAAACTCGCCCTGCTTGATGAGCCGGTAGATCATGGTCTTGCCCAGACCGGCGCGTCGCTTGACCTCGTCGATCCGAATGAACCGGTCGCAAGTCTCGGGAGCGAGGCTCATGTCGCCTCCTTGCGGTTCGCAGCCCGCCAGCGAACGAAGGCGCGGTCGCTTTCGAGAAAGGCGTCCAGCATCGCCGGCACGAGCTCGGCCGTCTGCTCGTCGCGACCATAGGTCGCTGCGTAGAACGCGCTGTACTCCTTCAGCGCCTGACTGAGATCGGGCAGCATCGTGATCGTCAGCTTGATCGGCGTCCGATCGGGAAGTCGCTGCAATTTGATGTCGGGCACGCTTGCCTCCTATTCCTGCCATGGGGCCAGAACGAGATCGCGGTGGACGACCAGGCGCACGCGCGCGCCCGGCCGAACCGTGATCGTCGGCTGGATCTTGAGATCCCGCGCGACAAGCTGATCGCCCGCGCGCGCGGCGTTCAGTTGCGTCGACTCCCGGATCGCCCGCACAAGGTCGCTTTCGCCGGTGACCGCGAGGCCTGACCCGACGCCCAGCACGCTCGACACAGCCGCGCCCTTGAGGAGCGTCCAGGTGTGGAAATCGACCTTGTCGGCCAATCCGGCGTAGCCCGAGGGATCGGTCGCGGGCACGTCGTCGATCCGGATCGACCTGCCATCCGGCATGATGATGCGCTGCCAGACCACCAGCGCGCGGCGTTGGCCGAACGCGACCACATTGTCGTAGGTCCCGATCAAGCGCGCGCCCTGTGGGATCAGCTCGATGCGGCCGGTGGCGGAATCGAACACGCGCTCGGTAACCTGCGCCGTTACCAGGCCGGGCAGGTCCGAGCGAAGACCGGTCAGCAGGCTTGCCGCAATCACGCTCCCCGCAGAGAGGGTATAAGGCGACGGTCGGACGGTCAGACGGTGTGGATCGACCGGTAACGCTGCGTCGCGCGCCTCCGCAACCTTCGCACCAGCATCGCCGCGGATATTGCTTCCGGCCTCCGGCGTCCTTTGATCCGCATCGGCTGTTGCGGATCCCAGCGCGCTCTGCGCCTGTGGTGTCGGGTCGACCGCCGATCGTTTGCCCGTCAAAACCAGCAGACCGGACTCCCGCGCGGCCTTGGCCTGTGCCGCTCGCGCTTCGCGTTCGGCGTCGACCGCGGACGACTGAGTCGCCTCGACCGGATCGGTCTCGGTCGCCATCTGGCGCTGGTGATTGAGGATCGGTCCGCCGAGATCGCCAGGGAGCGCAGGGCCCAGTTTCGGCGCATCGCCATAGCTTGTAGGCAGAGCGCTCAGGGTGTCGGTGGGGGCATGCGCCGCCACGGGAGCGTCATCGGGCTGGCTGGCGACATGGAACGTCGCCGGCTTCAGCGCGACCCATGCCGTTGCCACGACGCTGACCGAGGCAAAAGCGGCGAGCGCGATGACAGTGCCGCGCTTGAAGCGGATCGCACGCGCCGGCGTGCCGCGCAGCACGAGGCTCTCGGGGGCGACCTTAGGCGGCGGGGAGACGGCGTCCGCGTCCTGATCGCTTTCCATGACGCTCACCGCGTCCCGCGTCGTGCGCCCGCACTCGCGGAGCGAATGATACGGACGACGTCCGGATGCTTTGTACCTAGCCGCAATTCGGCCGCCTCGAAAAGCCGATCGACGACATAATAGTGCCCGCGCACGCGGTAATTGACGAGCTGGGCGGTGCCCTTCTTGTCGATCAGAAACAGCGGCGGCGCTTCCCCGACGGCGAGCGTCGCCGGAAATTCGATGAAGGTCTGCCGACCGTCGTCGAACGCACGCAGCGGTCGCCAGGTCGGCCGATCGCCATCAATCTCATAGCCGAAATGAAGATGCTCGATCGCGAGCCCAGTCGCGACTGGTGCAGCGGCTTGCGCTGTCTCCTGTTCTCGCTTGACCGCGATCAGCGCGTCCGCCGGATAGGTCCAGGACAGTGCCGCCATCGCCGCCCCCGCCCTGCTCGACAGCGCCAGATGGTAGGTCCGCCGGTCGGTGGTGATGACGAGGTTGGTCGCGAGCCCCGCGCTGAACGGTTTCACCAGGACGTGCGCGCGCTTCGCGGCGCCGGTGCCGCTGCTGGTGTCGCCGATCACCCATCGCACGGTATCGCCGCTCGCGACCGACCCGAGCTGCTCGCCGGGCTCCAGCGCGATATCGGTCACCCGGCCCGGGGCAGTGTAGACGCGGTAGATCGAACCGTCGCCGAAGGGGTAGATCTGCGCGGCATTCACGAAACCCGATCGCGTCGGCTCGACCGTCGCCGCCTTGTTGGCGTCGGCAACGCGGTCGTCTGGCGTGCCGCGATGCGCGCTCGCCCCATGATGCTGCCTGGGCGGCGCGGCATTGGCCGCGAGTGACAGGACGATCGCCGACAGGGCCGGCAAGATGGCGACACGCTTCATGGCTCAATCTCCGCAGGGGGTTGGGGAACTGGTGACGCCGCAGGCGACGACGCGCGCGACAGGGCGCCGGGCGGCGATGCTGCCGGCCTCGGCGCTCGATCGGACACGATCGGCGGTGCCGTGTCCGGCACGGCGGGCTCGATCTCGCGGCTCCAGTCGATCGCATCGACATAAATGCCGAGCGGGTTCTTGCGCAGCGTCTCGACCGAGCCGGGCGGCTTGGTCTTGATCGTGAGGATCCCGGTCCAGTGCGACACGCCCGTGCGGTGACCGCGCTCGTAGGCGGTCTCGGTCCATTTCACCTGGAACGAGCGGTCGGACGCGCGCACGACGCTGGTGACCTGAACCGACACCGTCCTGTCGCCGATCCGGGCAAAGGGCTCAGCGCTGCGCGCATAGTCGCCGAGAAAGGTGGCGCCGCGCGGGGTCGCGACGCCATAGGCCGACAGCCAGTCCTTGCGCATCAGGACGGGGTCGAGCGACACCGAGCGCACCTGCTCGATGAACCTGGCCAAATGCCACGCGATCTGCGGGTCAGTCGGCTGGTAGGTCACCTCCGCTTTGGTGACCGCGCGGGCCTCGCCGAGCCGGTCGACGGCGACCACATAGGGTACGACGCGGCTTTGCAGCGATTGCCAGATCAGCGCGCCCGACAGGGCGGTCGATATCGCCAGGGTGCCGAAGGCGATCAGCCGCCAGTTGCGCGCCTGGACGCGCGCCGAGCCGATCCGCTCGTCCCATAATTGCCCGGCGCGCTGGTACGGCGTCTCGGGGTCGACGGTGCGTCCGTAGCGCTGGACGCCGCGCTTGAAGGTCATCCTCAGTCTTCCTTTTCCTTGATGTCGGGGGTGGCGGCGGCGCCGCCGCGATCACCCTCGCGAAGCGTGTTCGCGGCGACCTGGCGGTGATGGCGGTGATCCTGTCGGCGTTGCAGCGATCGCGCCCAGCCCGGCGCGCCGTCGCCGCCGGACGCCGACGTCGCACCGCTCGAGGACGCACCATTGACGCCGGCCCAGGCGGCGTCGCGGCCCGATCGGGCGGCGTCGCCGAGGCCGAAGACGTTCGAGGCTTTCTGGCGCAGCGCGCCGGTCGCGGCCTGCTTCATGCCGCCCACGCCGGCGCTGACACTCTTGCTGCCCGCGGCTTGCTGGCCGAGCTGATACGACGCCTGCGCCGCCGACCCCATAGCGGTGCCGGCGCGGACCGCGCCGATCGCCGCGCCGCCCAAGGCACGCGCGCCGGCGATCGCGCCGCCACCGGCCAGGGCGGTGATGCCGACGGCGCCCATCGTGGTGCCGAGCGCGGCGCCGGCGCCGAGCTGCGGCGCGCCCGCGACCAGACCCGAGGCGATGCCGGGGCCGAAGATGCCCAGACCGAACAGGGTGAGCGACGCGAGCATGAGGCTGAGCGCGCGGGCGATGTCGGGGTCGCCCTGCGCGGCCGAGGCAAAGTCGGCGAAGAAGGTCGAGCTGATCCCGATGATCACCGCGAGCATCATCACCTTGATGCCCGAGCTGACGACATTGCCGAGCACGCGCTCGGCCAGAAAGCTGGTCCGGTTCCAAAGCGCGAACGGCACCAGCACGAACCCGGCGAGGGTCGTGAGCTTGAACTCCAGGAGCGTGACGAACACCTGCACCGCGAGCACGAAGAAGGTGATGATCGTCAGCGCCCAGGCCACGAACAACACCGCGATGGTGACGAAGTTGGTGAAAAAGGCTACGGGCCCGGTCAGATCGGCGATCTGCTCGAGCAGCGGCCAGGCGGCCGCGAAGCCCGTTCCCGCGAGACGACCCGGCTGGAGCAACTGGTCGGCCGTCATCCCGCCGCCCCCAGCGGTCAGACCGGCCGCGGCGAATGAGCGGAAGACGATGTCGGCGAGCGTCGAGAAGCGGCTGATGATGAAGGCGAACGCGCCGACATAGAGGATTTTCTTGACGAAGCGGCCGACGACATCCTGTTCGCCGCCCAGCGCCCAGAACAGCCCGGCCAGCGTGATGTCGATGCCGATCAGCGTCGACGTCAGGAAGCCGACATCGCCGCCGAGCAGCCCGAAGCCGCTGTCGATGTAGCGGATGAACGCCGACAGGAACCGGTCGATGACGTTGAGATCGTCCATTGCCATCCTGACTTTCTGGGAGAGAGAGATGCCGCGGGGCCCGATAAGGGAGCGGGACCGGACCCCGCGGCGGCGGCGGCGATGACCACGCCGCCGCCCGCGCACCGGTTCGGACCTATTGGCCAGGGGGCATTGGCGTGTAGGCCGAACCGGAACCGAGAAATCTTGCGGTCGCTGCGCGCGCGGTGGCTTCCATCTGCACGCGCCGCGCCTGCTCGAGCGCGTCGGCGCGGTATTGCGCCGCCATCATGCTCTGGATCTGAAGCTGCTGCTTGGCGGTGAGCGCGAGCAGCTGATTGGTCGCCTGCCCGACCGCCAGCGCGCCGTCGGCGGCCTGGCTGCGCGCGACGAGCGCGTTGAGTGCCTCCGCGTCGGTCGCCACATTCTCGGCGATCTGCGACTGCACCGTCATCGTCCGGCCGATCGCGGCGACCGAGGCGTCCAGCCGGCCCCGCGCCGCCGCGACCTGCTCGTTGCCGGTCAGGCTCGGGGCGAAGGTTGTCGGGAAGAACCGGCGATATTGCGCGTCGGTGGTCGCGACGCGGAACTGGATGCCCTGCGCCTCGCTCATGAGCGCATCGATCTGCTGGAGCTGGTGCGTCAGCGCCTGGACTTCGGGGAAGCGGATCGCCTGCAGGTTCTTCGCCTGGTTGAGCAGCATCCTCGCCTGGTTCTGGAGCGCCTGGATCTGATTGTTGACCTGCTGGAGCGCCCGCGCGGCGGAGAGCACGTTCTGCGCATAATTGGTCGGATCGAAGACGGTGAACTGGGCGTGCGCCGGCGACGTCCACCATGCCATGCCCAGCGCGCCGACGGCTGCGAGACCTAGTGTCGTGGCGGTCAGATATCGTCCGATCGACGATCGGGCGGAGCGGATTCGACGAGTCATGACGTACCTCCTTTGTTGCTGGGCGACGGGTCGGGCGGGATGAAATCGGCGAGCACGTCGGCGGCCCAGTCGAGCCCGGCCCGCTCAAGAAACCGGGCGGCGAAACCGCTCGCCCCGTGTTCGCCCAGCAGGCGATCGATCGCCTGCTGGGCGGCGGGATCGGACGCGCCGCAAAAGGCGAGCGCGACCGGCCCCAGCCCGAGCTCGAACAGGCGATTGCCGCGGGCCGATTGCAGATAATAATGCCGCTTGGGCGTCGCGCGGCTGATCAGCTCGATCTGCCGGTCGTTGAGACCGAACCGCTCATACGCGGCGCGCGATTGCGGCTCGATCGCGCGGTCGTTGGCGAGCAGGATGCGCTGCGGGCAGCTTTCGATGATCGCCGGGGCGATACTGCTCTCGGTGATATCGGCCAGACTCTGCGTCGCGAAGACGACCGCGACATTCTTCTTGCGCAGCGTCTTGAGCCATTCGCGAATACGCGCGGCAAACAGCGGATCGTCGAGGAGGCTCCACGCCTCGTCGAGCAGCAACAAGGTCGGCCTGCCGTCGAAGCGCTGCTCGATCCGGTGGAAGAGATAGGTCAGGATCGGCGCGACGACGCCCTTGCGCTGCATCAGCGCTTCGGTCTCGAAACACTGGACGTCGGCCTGGCTCAGTTGCTCGTCAGCGGCATCGAGCAGGCCACCGTATTCGCCCTCCAGCGTATAGGGCGCGATCGCGGCGCGCAGTGCATTGGACTGGAGCAGCATGCTCAACCCGGTAAGGGTACGCTCCTCGACCGGCGCGGTCGCCAGATTGTTGAGCGCCGACCAGATCGTGTCCTTGATCTCGGGCGTGACCACGACCTTCTCGTGCGCGAGCAACGCTGCGATCCAGTCGGCCGCCCAGCCGCGTTCCGCCGCGTCGTCGATCAGGCGCAGCGGCTGGAAGCTGAGCCCGTCGTCATCGCCATATTCGGGTTGGGGCCCGAGCGAATGGTTGCTGCCGCCCATCGCCAGCACGGCGGCGCGCGCGGAAAAGCCCATGTCGAACACGATGACCTGAGCGCCGGCATAGCGGCGGAACTGGAGCGCGATGAGCGACAGCAGCACCGACTTGCCCGCGCCCGTCGGGCCAACGACGAGCATGTGCCCGACATCGCCGACATGGGTCGACAGGCGAAACGGGGTCGATCCCGCGGTCTGCGCGTAGAGGAGCGGCGGACCGTCCAGATGCGCGTTGCCGACGGGTCCCGCCCAGACCGCCGACAAGGGCATCAGATGCGCGAGATTGAGGGTGTGGACGAGCGGCTGGCGGACATTGGCATAGACCTGCCCCGGCAGCGACGACAGCCAGGCCTCGACCGCGTTGATGCTTTCGCGCTTCGCGGTGAAGCCGAGGCCGTTGACGATGCGCTCGACCGCACGAACCTTGGCGTCGGCGGCGGCACGATCGGCGTCGGCCACGGTGATGGTGGTGGTCAGATAGCCGAAGGCGACGTGATCGCCGCCCAGTTCCTGTAGCGCCAGATCGGCGTCGGCCGCCTTGTTGTCGGCGTCGCTGTCGAGCAATTGCGTGGGCTGATTGTAGATGACCTCGCGCAGCAGGGCGGCAACCGACTTGCGCTTGTTGAACCATTGCCGCCGCAGCCTGGTCAGCACCCTGGTCGCGTCGGTCTTGTCGAGTGCGATGAAGCGCGTGACCCAGCGATAGCCGAAGTCCTGATGGTTGAGCGCATCGAGCAGGCCGGGACGGCTCATATTGGGGAAGCCGAGCACGGTAAGCGTCCGCAGATGCAGCTTGCCCAGCCGCGGCTCGAGCCCGCCCACCAGCGCCGTGTCGGCGACGACGCCGTCGAGATACATCGGCGTCTCGGGTACGCCGACCGGGTGGCGCCGGCTCGAGACGGTGTCGTGCAGATAGGTCAGCGTCTCGCCGTCATCGAGCGCGCGGATGTCTGGCATGAAGCCGGCGAAGAGATCGAGGACGCGGTCGGTCTCGGCGGCGAAACCGGCAAGCGCGGCGCGCCAGTCGCGCCGTTTGGCATCGTCGGGACGATCGACTAGCGAGCGCCCCGCGGCATCGCTCCGGTCGGCGGGCGGCAGCCAGGTCAGCGTCAGATGAAAGCGGCTCTCGAAATGCCTTCCATCGGCCTCGAAGCCGGCGCGGCGCTCCTGGTCGACCAGCCACGATGCGGGGTCGGGAAAGGCGCTCGCCGGATAGCCGATCGCCTCGCGGCGCTCCGCCTCGAAGAACAGCGCCCAGCCGCTGCCGAATCGGCGCAGCACGTTGTTGGCGCGCGCGCACGCCGACACCAGTTCGGCCTCGGTCGCGCTGTCGAGGTCGGGCCCGCGAAACTGCAGCGTGCGCTGGAAACTGCCGTCCTTGTTGAGGACGATGCCCGGCGCGACCAGCGCCGCCCAGGGCAGATGGTCGGCCAGCCGATCGGCGCGCTGCCGATATTCGGCGAGGTTCAGCATGCCAGATATGCCTTCTGCCGGAGGTGACGGAGCAGGACCGGCGCGAAGTCGGGATCGCGGCGCGCCGCGAACACCGCGACGCTGTGACCGATCGCCCAGACCGCCAGCCCGATCAGCCATTGCTGAAGCCCGAGCCCGATCGCGGCGGCGACGGTGCCGTTGACGATGGCGATGATCCGCGGCGCGCCGCCGAGCAGGATAGGCGAGCCCAGGCTGGCATGGATCGGCGCTTCGAAGCCGTCGATATGCCCGTAGGCGCGCGGCTCGCGGGAAGTGGAGGGAGCGGAGGTCATGCAATCAGCGCTCCCCCGCCGAAGCTGAAGAAGGACAGGAAGAAGGAGGAGGCGGCAAAGGCGATCGACAGCCCGAAGATGATCTGGATGAGCTTGCGGAAGCCGCCGGCGGTCTCGCCGAAGGCGAGCGTCAGGCCGGTCGTGATGATGATGATCACCGCCACGATCTTGGCGACCGGGCCCTGGACCGATTCGAGCACCTGCTGAAGCGGTTCCTCCCAGGGCATGCCCGAGCCCGCCGCCAATGCACGCGTCGGCATGGTCAGCGACAGGCCAAGAGCCAGGGCCGCAAGAGCGGAAGGGGTCGGACGGCAAATATGAGGCAGGCGCATGATCAGTCTCCGAGCGAGGTGAGGATGGGAGCGGGGACCAAGTCGACGACCGCGAAGCCGCCGTCAGCGTCGAGCCCGGTTACCCGGGCGACGGTGTCGACGCGGCGGCCGGCGCCGCGGCCGGCGATGAAGACGACCATGTCGATCGCGTCGGCGATCAGCTGCCGCGGGACGGTGACGACGGCTTCCTGAACGAGTTGCTCGAGCCTATGCAGCGCGGCGACCGCGCCATTGGCATGGACGGTCGCGATCCCGCCGGGATGGCCGGTATTCCAGGCCTTGAGCATGTCGAGCGCTTCGCGCCCGCGGACTTCGCCGACGATGATGCGGTCGGGCCGCAGGCGCAGCGTCGAGCGCACCAGATCGGCCATGGTGACCGCGCCGGCGCGCGTGCGCAGCGCGACCGTATCGGCCGCAGGCGACTGCAGCTCGCGCGTATCCTCAATCAGGATCACGCGCTCATCGAGATGCGCCATCTCGGCGAGCAGCGCGTTGGCAAGCGTCGTCTTGCCCGAGCTGGTGCCGCCGGCGACGAGGATATTGCGCCGCTCGACCACCGCGAGCGACAGCAGCCGCGCCATGTCGGCGGTCATGATGCCATCGCTCACATAATCCATGAGCGTGTAGAGCCGTGTCGCGGGCTTGCGGATCGAGAAGCACGGCGCGCGCGAGACGGGCGGCAGCACGCCTTCGAAGCGTTCGCCTGCCCCCTCGCCATGCGCCGGCAGCTCGGCCGAGATGATCGGCGAGGCGGCATGCACCTCCATCCGCGCGTGGCTCGCGACCAGGCGAATGATGCGCTCGATCTGCACGGGGTCGAAGCGGACGAGCGTGTCGCTGCGGCCCTCGCCCAACGTATCGAGTCTCAGCGCGCCATCGGGATTGACCATCACCTCGACGACCAGCGGGTCGGCGAGCGCCTTGGCGATCGTCGGCCCCATCGCGGTGCGCAACATCGCCCTGCGGCGATCGGCGGAGATCGGATCGCTCGCGGTCATGACGAGGCCCCCTCGCCTGTCGGCGGCCCGAGCGTGCGTGCCCCCGAGGCGAGCTGGCGGCCGACCTGCGAGACGAACGCCTCGAAGCGCTCGCGTCCGATCGCGCGCGCGGCGCTGTCGGCGTCGGGCAAGGGCGCGGTGACGGTCAGCTGGTAGCGGACAAAGAGCGACAGGCTCTCGAGCACGACCTCGATGTCGCGGCGGATCCGATCCTGCTCGCGCGACATGCGGTCGAGCCGGACCTTGAGCAGATCGTCGATCTTCTTCGATCCGCGACGCTCGAGCCAGTCGGCGAGCGCGGCGTTGACGAGCCGGCTCTTGTTGCCCCCGGGCGCCGTGGCGAGCGCCTCGAGCGCGTCGCTGATCGACCGGTCGATATAGAGGTTCTGCCGGACCTTCATCGCCTCAGATCCCCGGCAGCAGGTCACGCCCGCTGCTCTCGTTGAGACCGTATCCGCGCGCGAGCGATCCCAGCCCGCGCGCCTGATCCATGGCGCGCTGGTCGACAGCGGGATCGCCCTCGTCGTCGCCCGGCGCGGCCGGCTGCGACGGATTGGGATCGACGATCTCGACGCGTCGCTCCTCGGCGAGCGCAGGATGGCGCTCCTGCTGACGGCCGCCATCCTCGTCCTCGCGGGCCATGTCGGCTTGCTGGGCGAGTCGGGCATCGCGGTGCCGGACGACGCTGCCCCAGTCGTCCGACCGGGCCTTGGGCGTGTCGGCGTAGCGACCGTCGCTCAGCGTCGGTGCGGGCACCTTGCGCGCGATGAAATTGCCATCCTCGAAATAGCGCAGCTTGGTCGCGCGGATCGGCGCGAGCCCCGAGATCAGCACCAGCTCGTCGGTTGCCGGCAATTGCATGACCTCGCCCGGCGTCAACAGCGCGCGCGCGGTTTCCTGCCGGCTGACCATGACGTGCGCGAGCCAGGGCGCGAGCCGGTGCCCGGCATAATTGCGCATCGCGCGCTGCTCGGTCGCGGTGCCGAGCGCGTCGGAGATGCGCTTGGCGGTGCGCTCGTCGTTGGTCGCGAACGCGACGCGGACGTGACAATTGTCGAGGATCGAATTGTGCTCGCCGTACGCCTTCTCGATCTGGTTGAGGCTCTGCGCGATCAGGAAGGCGCGGATGCCGTAGCCCGCCATGAAGGCGAGGCTCGTCTCGAAGAAATCGAGACGCCCGAGCGCGGGGAATTCGTCGAGCATCATCAACAGCTGGTGGCGCCGCGCCGCGCTGCCGGGGGCGTCGAGATGTTCGGTCAGCCGGCGGCCGACCTGGTTGAGGACCAGACGGATCAGCGGCTTGGTGCGGCTGATGTCCGACGGGGGAATGACGAGATAGAGCGACAAGGGCCGGCCGCCCTCGATGAGATCGGCGATCCGCCAGTCGCAGCGCGACGTGACCTCGGCGACGGTCGGGTCCCGGTAGAGCCCGAGGAACGACATCGCGGTCGACAGAACACCCGAACGTTCGTTCTCGCTCTTGTTGAGCAGTTCGCGCGCGGCCGAGGCGACGACCGGATGGACGAGAGGGTTGTCGCGATCGCCGAGATGGTTGGTCTCCATCATCCGCCGCAGCGTCGTGACGAAACTGCGCTGCGGATCGGACAGGAAGGTCGCGACCCGCGACAGCGTCTTCTCTTCCTCGGCGTAGAGAATATGCAGGATCGCGCCGACGAGCAGCGAATGGCTGGTCTTCTCCCAATGGTTGCGGCGTTCGAGCGCGCCTTCGGGGTCGACCAGGATATCGGCGATGTTCTGGACGTCGCGCACCTCGTTGGCGCCGCGCCGAACCTCGAGCAGCGGATTGTAGTGCGCCGAGCGCGGATCGGTTGGGTTGAACAGCAGGCAGTACGAGAAGCGCGACCGCCATCCCGCGGTCAGCGTCCAGTTCTCGCCCTTGATGTCGTGAATGACGGCCGAGCCAGTCCAGGACAGCAGGGTCGGCACGACCAGGCCGACACCCTTGCCCGAGCGGGTCGGCGCGAACGCCATCACGTGTTCGGGACCGGCATGGCGCAGATAGCGGCCGCCCAAACGCCCCAGCAGCACGCCGGCATCGGCGTGGAGCCCGGCCTGCGCGATCTCGCGCTCGGTGGCCCACCGCGCCGAGCCGTAGGTCGTGACGTTGCGCGACTGGCGCGCGCGCCATAGCGAGCCGAAAATCGCCGCCCCGCACCCGACGAACCCGCTCGCCGCGGCGAGCGCGCCCGCTTTGTCGAAGACGTGTTCGGCATAGGCGCCGAAATGATACCACCAGGCGAACAGCGCCCAGGGACGATAGAGCGGCAGTCCGCCGACTACGACCCAGGGAGACCCCAGCTCGGGCTGATAGGCGAGCATGGCGGCGGCCCATTGGGTCGCAGCCCATACGCCCGCGAACACGATCGCGAAGACGACAAGGATCTGACCGATGAGCAATTTGGTGGGCGTCATGATGGCGTGCTCCCCGCCGGGCACGTCCATCGTCCCGGCGCCCGCAAAATCGCCGCCCGCCGTCCAAATTCGAATGGTGCTGTTGGGTGAAAATGCGCCGACTTTCGCTCGCTTTGTCGATCCGACGATCGACAACGCTCGTCTTGGCAAATCTTCAAATCGTTCCTATAATCGATCTGTAGTAATTTCATTCCTGAGAGCGATGATGGCGACAACGCAGACACGGCAATCCAGTAACGAGAATCGGGTCCTGACCGCAGCGGTGTCCCAGGTCGCGGCGTGCTGGGGACTGACAAACGAACAGCTCGGCGCCGTCCTCGGCGTATCACCGGCGACAGCCTCCCGGCTCAAATCGGGCGGGTTCGAGCTCGACCGGTCGAGCAAGGCGTTCGAACTGGCCCAGTATCTGGTCCGACTCTTCCGCAGCCTCGACGCGCTGATGGGAAGCGACGACGTCGCCTCCAGTTCGTGGCTGCGCAGCCCCAATCTCGATCTCGACGGGCGTCCGATCGACCTGATCCGCTCAATCCGGGGACTCGGCGCCGTCACGAATTACGTCGATGACTTCCGCGCGCAGGTCTGACCCCGTCCCGACACCTGCCAACTTTCGCCGCTACGCCGGCACGATCTGGCGGCTGGTCGAGGCACAACACCGCATCTCGACCAATCGCCTCGCGGCCAGCGCGGAAGACCAAGCAATTCTCGAGCAACTGGTCGACGAGGTGAAACCCGCCGTGCCAGTCGCGGCACGCGGCCTTCACTATCTGCTCGCAACGCCATTTCGCTACGGTTACGCAAAGGCCTCCCGGTTCCGGCGCGCCAGCGAACGGCCCGGCATCTTCTATGCCTCGGAGCATGTTTCGACGGCGGTCGCGGAAACCGCTTACTGGCGGCTGCTATTCTTCTCGCGCTCGCCGGGATTCGTGCCGCCGACGACAGTGGTCGAACATTCCGCATTTACGATCGCGATTACCGTTGAGCGCGCTTTGGACCTGACGGCGCGCCCCTTCGACGCGTACGCGGCCGCCTGGACGAACCCCGATGACTACACCTCGTGTCAGAGTTTCGCCGATGCGGCGCGCGGTATCGACGCCCAGTTGATACGATACGCCTCGGTTCGCGATCCCGATCACCGCGCAAACATCGCGCTGCTCGACCCGGCCTGTTTTGCCGCGACCATGCCGCGATCCGAACAGACGTGGCATTTTCGCTACGAAGGTGGCCGCCTGACGGCATTCGCGGCCTTCCCATCGAGCGAACGCTATACCTTCAATTTTCAACAATTCGGCTTGCCGCTGCCCTGATCAGCTCGTCAAACCTGCGGCCTCGCGCAGCTGCTCGACCCGCTCGCGCGAAACCTGCTCGACGATATCGCGAAGACGACGAACCGACGCCAGGATCGCGTCGAGATCATCAGCGCCGACCTCGTAGGATGAGGAGTAGCGGGCTTCGACATAAGCACGCTTCAGCAGTTCGAAACGGCGACGATCGAGGCGCAAATCGCGCGGCCACGCCTCGATCAGGCGCGACTCGCTATCCTCAGCGAGAGAACGAAGAAACTTGATGTTATGGGATCGCGGAAAGTAGAGCGTTCGGATCAACAAGAAGCAAACGTATGCCCGCTCTGATGCTTGATGTAGCGTAAATGCGGCATCCTTCCACTTCCCCTTATCAATACAGAATTCTGCGATTTCGATCGCGTCATCAACTCTTTCGATCCAATCGGAGAAATAGTTGTTCGCCATTTCGTAAGCATCGACTGGTGTGAGCGGCATCGGTGTAGCGAGTGGATGACACGGCAGGTCATAGAGCACGATGCCATCACGTGCGATGTCGACCCAGAAATACTCTCCACGGCCAAGCGCCTGATTCACTTCGTCGAGCGAATGCACGACGATGTTGACCGGACGGTCGATCGAGGCATCACGAAGAATCTTATCCTCGGCGACATACCAGTAATGCTCGATGTCCGTCAGATCGCGATGGCTGACGATAACGAGCAGGTCGAAATCCGATTGATATCCGTTCTCCGGCTCGTCCACCCAATCGCTCCGGGCATAGCTGCCGAACAGGATGATCTTGTAAATCTTGCCGTTCTTGCGCGACGCTGATGTCGCGCGTGAGATTGCCTTAGCAAACTCGGCGTGAAGCACCTCCTGGACGCGAGCCAGTTCGTCGCGTTGAATTTCCGGCAAATGGTCGATGTCATTCTTCATCGGTCTGGATTCTCCCCGCTCGCCTCTGAGTTGGCAAGGAGAAATGGCCCGATTTTCGGCTTGGCTTCTCTGGCGAAACCCTCCGGAATAGATCGCGGCAGCTCTATAAGAAGGTTCGGCGGCCGGACTGCTGATGTGTACGTGGGCTTTCGGTCACATGATGCCAGCCCGGGTTATAAAGCATGTTCTCACCGCTTGGTGTCGTCAGACGCCTGTCGCGACCGCTTCGCGCGCCGATCCCTGTCGTTGGAGAACGTTCTTCAATCGGCGGAAAGCTGACACCAGTTTGCTAACTTTGGTACGGCCGCAATGTTGGACTGTCCGGAACGGCGGCTTCCGAAACGTGAGGGACGATAAGCTGCCGTTCCCGCTGATCGATGCCAGCGCCAGCAACGCGCCCGGTTAAGTCATTCCCCAAGGGGCGTGGGAACGTCAGCTCCTGCCAAAACCGGCCGCCCAGGTTTCGTAAAATTGTCGGGTTGCAGAACGTCCAATTGGTGACATTCAATTTCTGAAGGCATGCTCTCGGAACCATTCATGCAGGGGGGAGGAATTGCGCGTTGCGCGCTCACGGGTGGGACCGAAACCACTGAGCGACCGTCAATTCCCAAGTGGGGGGAAGAGGCCGTGAACCGACAGCCGTAGGGCGCCCCTCGTCCGCCCGTGAAGTTTAAAATCGGTCGTGAGATGTGAATGGCTGGCGACCGCGCGGGCAGGCGCAGTCGGCGGGCTATGTCACTCCGCAAGGCCGGGGTCGATAGCGCGATACGGCGATCGCACCGTAAAAGATGGTGAGCAGCGCGAGATTGCTCAACGCACTTCGCTGCTCGACCAGCGTTGCGCCCATCTGATTGACACCAACCATCAGTTGGATTCCCGGCGTCGTCGGCAGGAGGCGCGCCAGCAATGCTAGCCAGTGCGGCGTCGCTTCGCTTGGCCAGGACAGACCGGACAGGAAGAAGATCGGGACCGAGGTGACGATCCACAACTGGAGCGGGCGTTCACGCGTGCGGAAAAAGCTGGCGAGGGCCAGTGCGCCGGCGACCGTTGCGGATAGGAACAGCGCTGCGGACACGACCAGCGTCAGTGGATCGGCGGCGGCGCGCGGATAATCCTGAAACCAGAAAACGAAACCGGTGAAATAGGCGATGTCCGCGAAGCCGATGACAAAAAAGGCGAGCGCGATGCCGAGCAGGGTGCGCGGCGCGAAACTGGGTGGCCCCTGGCGCTCACGCATCGTTGCGGCAAGCATGGTGAGCCCCATCAGCAAGGTCTGCTGGATGATGAGAAAGGCAACGCCGGGAAAGATCGTGCTGCCATAGCCCTCGCGCGTGTTGAACAAGGGGCGCGGGATCATCGCCAGCGGGGCAGCGGCCGGCGCGCCGCTGGCCATCGCCTGCGCAACCGCGGCATCGCGCCCGATCGCCCCCAGCGCCGCACCGATACCGGCAAGCGCGGTCGAACTGCGCAGCAGATAGGCGCCGTTGCCATAGAGCGCGACGGTCCCCTGATCGCCGGACAGGATGCGCTGTTCAAAGCCCTGCGGAATCACCACGATCGCGCTGACCCGCCGTTCCTCCAGCCAGCGCAGCGCGACGACGGGGGACGGCAGCCGCGCGACCACTTCGGCCTGTTGTAACGCGCCGATCCGCGCCTCCAGCGATCGGCTGGTGGCGCTATGATCCAGATCGACCACCGCCACCGGCATCCGCACGGGCACCTCGCCCGAATAAGCGGTGGGGTAGAAGAAGGAATACAGCAGGCACGAGCCGATCAGCAGCACCAGTACCGAGCTATCGGCAAAGATCGCGCGGAAAGTGGCGAAAAAGGCGCGGCCGATCATCGCCGCCCCCAGCTCTGCGGTCGGCGTGACGCCGCCAGGTAAAGCGGCAGCCCGATGCCTGTACCCACGATCAGAAAGGCGAGCAGGACAAGCAGTTGGCCGGCCGATTGCATCGCGGGCGCCCCCATGCTCCATTGTTCGGACAGCAGCTTGGCAAAGGCGGAATAGGGCAGGATCGCGCTCCAGATCCGGGCGAGGCTGGAGGCGGATTCGATCGGAAAGATCGCGCCCGCAAAGGCGAAGGAAGCGCCCGCGTAAAGCCCGGCGATCGATAACGTCCTGCCCATCGACAAGGTGAGCCCGACGATCAGCAAGGTCACGCCGATATAAGCGAGGTACATCGCGACATAGCCGCCGAACAGCAGCGTCACGCTGCCGGCGACGGGCCAGCCGCGCAGCCCGGCGAGATAGCCGGTCGCCAGCAATCCCCAGCCGGTGAAGACGGCTAGATAGGGCGTCAATTTGCCCGCCACCGCTGCGATCGCGCCTCGTCGATCCTCACCGCCGATCCATGCGCCGATCGTGCCGTCGCGCAATTCGCGGCCCAGTGCGCTCGTGACGGCGACCATGAAGATCAGGTGCAGCAGCGCGGGGTGGATCAGCGCCACGAGTTGCAGCTCGTAGCTGCCCTGTGGATTGAACAGGATGGTGCTCTGCGCGGCAACCGGTGGCCGGCGCACCTGGCCGGGCCCGGCCAGCGCGGCAGTCTGCTCGGCGGCGAGCGTTGCGGTATAGGCTTGCACGACCGCGCCGATCTCGCGCAGGGCCGCCCCCGACGCGGTCGAATAGCTGGCGTTGTAAAAGCTGGTGACGCTGCCCGTCGTCCCGCGCAGCACCGCGCGTTCGGTATCCGCCGGGATCAGTACGACCGCATAGGCGCGGTTGGAGCGCACGAGCCGTTCAGCCGCCCGCATGTCCGGGACTTGCGCCACGACGCGCAGCCCCGGTGCCGCATCGAGCCGGCGGGTCAATTCGCGCGCGATGGCCGTGCCGTCCTGATCGACCACCGCGATCGGCAGGTCGCGCATCACACCTGCGGAAAACTGGATGGCCACCAACGCCATCAACAGCAACGGGATCCAGGTCAGCAGCGCGCGATCCCAGAAACTGGCGGCAAGGAAACACCCTTCCCGGCGCAGTGCGCTGCCGAAGGCCCTCCCCACCTTGCTATGCCGGCCAGTCGAACAGCACGGTCATCCCCGGCCGCAGCGTCGCGATGGGCGCGACGGGCACAACGCGAACCTCAAAGCTCTTGATATCGAAACCGCTCGATTGCCGCGTCGCCCGCCAGGTCGCAAAGTCACCTGCCGGCGCCGTATAGATCACGCGGAAGCGGGCTCGCCGATTACCGAGCGCGGGGATCGTGCCGTCCAATTCCTTGCCGCGCGCGAGACCGTGGAGCTGATCCTCGCGCACGTTCAACGTCACCCATGGGTGCGCGGTATCGGTGAGCGTGAACACCGGGAAACCCTGCGGCACCAGTTCGCCGGGCTGGGCAAGCCGCTTGCCGATTTCGCCATCCGCCGGCGCAATGACGCGGGTTTCGTCGGCGGCTGCTTGCACCTCCGCCACCGCGCCGCGCGCCTGCTGCACCTGGCCGCTCGCCGCCCTTTTGTCCTGCAACCGCGCGCCGGCAAGCGCGAGATCATATTGCGCGCGCGCCGCCTTGGCCTGTTCGGCGGAGGCCACGGCATTGGTGCGCGCCTCGTCCGCCTTCTGACCCGCAAGCACACCCTGTTCATAGAGCCGCTGGGTCCGCGCATAGGTGGTCTGGGCAAGCTCGGCGGCGGCCTGTGCACGGCGCCACTGTGCCTCCGCCGCACGGATATCCTCCGGCCGCGCACCCTCGTCTGCCTTGTTTTCCACCGCCTGTGCCGCCGCGAGCGCGCCGCCCGCCTGTTCGGACTTGGCGGCCACTTCGGGGCTGGCGATCGTGTAGAGCAACTGCCCCGCCTTCACCGGCTGGCCCTCCTCGACATGGAAGGCGGCGATCCGGCCGGTTACCTTGCTGCTGATCCGAAGTGTACGCGCATCGACCATGCCTTGAAGCTGATCGGGCACGGGGCGATAGCTGAGCCACAGGCCAAGCGCGAGCAGTGCCGCAACGACGAGCACTGCGATGATCGCCATTGGCGGGCGGCGCGTGGTGGGCGCGGGCGGGGGCGGGTCAGCGGAGTCTTGCGCGTCCGATGGTGCCGGTGCGTCAGTAGGCAGCGGCGCGTCTTCGCGCGTGGTGTCAGTCATGGGATCACCTTGTCGGCGCGTGCGAGATAGTCCGGCATCTGGTCGATCTGTCCGCTCAGGCTGAGCAACTGGGCGAGCGCCTGAACATAGTCATTTGCCGCCTGCGCGCGCTGAATGCGGGCCCGGCCGCGTCCGAGCTGCGCGTCGATCACGTCGAGCGACGTCGCCTGCTGCTCGCGATAGGACAAGGTCTGGAGGCGCACATTCTCGTCCGCAGCGACCTGCGCGCTGTCAAGCAGCAGGAAACGCTTACGCGCCGCCTCCACGTCGTTCCACGCCTTGGTCACGCCAATATCGAGTTGGGTGCGCGCCTCGCGCAGCCCGGCATCGGCCTGCGCCACCGTCGCGCGCGCGGCCTCCACCTGCTGCTGCCGGCCCGCACCGGAGATGAGCTTGTATTTCAAGCCGATGCCAATCGACCAGTCGGGGTCGGTGAGCAGTGAATTGCGGCGGTCGAAATTATATTGCCCGAAGCCGTAGAGGGTCGGCCGGAGCTTCGATTGCTGGATATTCACCCCGGCGGCCGCCTGATCCTCCAGCGCCTGCATTCGGGCGATCTGGGGGTGCATCTCGGCGGCGGCCTTGAATGTGGCGAGCGGCGCCAGCGGGCGCGAATCGACGCCGAGCGGGCTGATCGGGCGCACCCCCGCCGGCGCTCGCAGCAATCCTGCGAGCGCGGCATTGGCGGTGGCAAGGTCAGCGATCGCCTGTTCATAGGCGCGCGCCGCATCGTCGCGGGCGACCTCTGCCTGCAAGCGTTGCGCGCGGCTGATGAAGCGCGCCTGTTCGAGCTTAACCGCATCGGCGACATGGCGGTCTAGGCCTTCGAGCACATCGCGGCGAATGCCAAGCGCGCGCTCGGCAAGCTGTTGCCCATAATAGGCATGGACAAGCTGGACGAGCGCATTGTCGATTGCGATGTCCCGATCCGCTTTCGCCTGCGCGACCTGGGCGCGGGCACCGGCCTGCGTGCCGCTGATCTGCCCGCCAGCGTAGAGCGGCATCGTGGCCGTGATGATCGGCCGCGTGCTGGTGCGTTCCTGGCGGAACTTCAGCGGATCGCGGATGCCGAAGGATTCGGCGACGGGCGCCAGCGAGCCGAGCGGCAGATAGAGCGTTTTCTGATATTGCAGCAGTTGCGCCTCGACATCGACATCGGGGCGGCCGAGCGTCCGCGTCGCCCCCTCCTGTGCCTCCTTGCCGCGCAGATTTGCAGCAGAAGCCTCGATTGCGTCGGAGCGATGGAGCAACCGCTCTTGCGCAGCACCATAATCAAGCGGGAGCGGCAGCGCGTCCTGCGCGGACGCTGGCGAGGCAAAAGCCACAGTGCAGAGCATCGACCATGGCAAAACGCGCATCGACAGTATCTCCAGCTACGCCAGCCGGATTGATGCCGATTTTTGTCCGTGTAAAGAGTGATTTCGCATGTAGCACGCTCCGCATGACTGATATGAAATTGAAGGATTGGTGCATCTGGTGCACGCTGAGGGCATTACCCGGGTTCAGTCCGTTCTTTCTCTTTTGGAAAATGGGTTGAGGTGAAGTTCGACCTGGGCGAGAGGCGCATTTCCGAATGAATATTGAAAGATAGGCATCAGCTTCTCACGTTTTTCTGCCGCTGGCTACTGGACAGCAATCAACCAGTTTTGCTTGTTTCGGGGATGGCATCGGCAAATTGTCGCACGTCCGCTCCTGGCGAAAGCCGCCGTTCTTCGTGCACTCGTGAATGGCGGGTAAGTCCCATTGCCGACGCCAGGACCGGCATGAATGAGCGGCAGATTTCAGGAAGGCTGCACGAGTTTCCCAACGACCGCTCTGTTGGCGATCATCCTCATGTGTCGTCACTACTCGCACAACGTCACAAAATGACCCAAGCCTATACTGGGCCAGTGCCTATGCTGTCGGTAAGGCCGCCAGATCGGTAGCAGCATCGGTGAGCCCATCTAGCATGAGGATTGCATCTTCGATCAACGCGGTCACGATTGTCTGGGCTGGTTTACCATAGAGCTTCAAGCGCTTCAGGGCCTTTGTATAGCCTGATCCACGTCCATGCGCCGCACCGGTCGAGCGCAGGGACTGGATTGCCCGGAGCGTTGCGAGATCGCGTGCAGCATGGAGATAGCCGCGTCCGTCGAGAAAGCGCTGGAGCTTTCCGAGGCTGCGTTCACACGCCTCGGCCTCGCCTAACTGAGCATCGAGTGCGCCATCGTTGAGGCTGTCGACAAGAATCTTGGCAAGGCCCAGCAACTGGGCATCGAGTTCGGCGGGATTGTCGCTGGTCGGCACATGCAGCTTTGTCAAAAGATGCTCGTCTCCGGTCGCAAGCGGCCTGAACAGCGGCCAGCCATGCACATCGAGCCAGCGATTGCAGAAGCGTCGATAGGCGAATTTGAAACGATGCTCGGGCTGCTCACCATCGGCAAACTGCGCGTCGAAGCTTCGCGTCCGCGCAGTCACACTCAAACTGCCATCGGGTAGAACATTATGCGCGCGCCAATGGAGCTGTTCGGTATAGGGCAGGTCGCGTCCCAGATCGCCCAGGAATACGACCACGCGTTCCCGATGATCATCGTCCATGCGCAGTATCCAATGCGGGTCGCAGCGCACGACGCCATCGCTCACCTCGTAGCGGCCTGGATTGTGGAAATAGCGGTCGAGCACGTCCCGCCGGAAATAGACCGGTGTCAGATAGTCCGGTGCCTCGGGATTGGCGCCGAACAGATTCGCCAGCGCTTTCGGATCGGCCGAATGTTCGACCGGACAACCGAGATCGTCCTCGTGGATGATAAACGAAGTGCAGCGATCATCTTTCTCATTTCGATCGTCTGCGTGAGATCTTGGGGGTGGAGCGAGCAGCCGCTTGCCGCAGAGCCGCGAAAGAGGCTCCCGCATATCGTCGAGCGATCCAAAGCTCCAGCAGCGGTCATGCTCGCGAACGTCAGCATAGCGCTCAGCTTCCGGCAGCGGATTGGAAGCCTCTCCTTTGAGCGTCGCAACGTGGTCGAAATAGATGGCGAGATAAATCTGGCGCGCCGAAAGATATTGGAGCAACGGCCCTTTGCGGATGCGCACCTCATGTGCATCGATCTTGGCGACCACCTCGATCTCGCCGCTAGCACCATGCTGGATGAGCGCGCCATCTTCGCCCGGATAGAGGTTGAGATAAAGACGAATATCCTCAGCCAACTCGACGAAAAATAGCCCTTCCCCACACTCACGCACGATCACGATGGGTTCGACGCCTTCGTCTTGAAACCGCTCATATTCGACGCGCGCATCTGGGCCCGACGTATAGGTCACGATCGATGGACGCATGTTGTGCCAGTGGAGATCCCACGTGATATCGCCCAGCGCCTTGCCAACCTGATCGGGCGCTAGAAGGCCACTGAACCACGCTTCGTCGCCATCACAGCGATAGAGCCTCACCCAGGACTGCTCGAACAAGAAATCGATCGCCGAGCGACGGGTAGTTTGCGCAAAATATGCGAGTTGGTCTGTAGATAGGGACATGTTCGCCTAACATGAATGTACGACGACTTTTGACAAGGTGATTTAACGCTGAGGATGGCAGCTTTGTTGGCGGCTCCAGACAGAATGTAAGCTTCGATCGAAGCGGCTGTTCTCGACCAATAGTCGCCGTTCCGACGCGGTGTCGCGAACGTCCGTTCACGCCGAATCCGATTATTCAACGTCTGGACGCGGAATGGCCGACTGCTCGCGTGGCGGTTTGGGACAGACGCCGAATACCCGTCAGGAACTGGCGTCGTCCGATATCGGTGCGATCATCTTTCCATCGAACACCAGCAGTTGGCATTCGATTCCATCCAGGAACCCCTTCACTTTCGATAGATCCTCACTAGTGGCGATCAGAATCTGAGAGCGCCCATTCGCTATCCTGAACGCCTCCGACAGCAGCCCAGCGACACTAGCCTCTGCCGCCTCCTGCTGTCGGGGTTCGTCGAAAACCACAAGCCCCGGATGATTAGTCTTGCTGCCATGGGAAACGTCCAGCAGCCCGAGCTGATAGGCCCACTTGAGTCGAACGCTATCGCTGGCGGAAAGCTCGAACCCGATCTCGAAGCCCTCCTTCTCCGGCCGGTAGCTGTCGTGCGACACAGTGAGATCCTTCGCCGGGAAAGTACCGAACCCATACCTGACGAGCTGGGAGCGGATCGACGTCTCCAGCTTTGACAGCTTGCCGACGTCCTCGTCGCTCAGCCTCGCTTCCGGAAGGTCGGCGCGTTCGGCCAGCATATCCCGCCAGGCTCGTGCCTGCTCGTTCAACGCATCAAGCTGCTGCTCGAACCGCCCCATAGTGTCGCCGATGCGAACCAGTTCTTGTTCGAGACGAAGTCGTTCTTCGATGAACGCCGCAGACGCGGCATGTGACGGAGCGATCAGATCGGACTTTAGCGCGCGGAGACGTGCCGACTTACTTCTGACTTCTTCGCCCGTCGATACCAGTTCCAGATCTAGTTCGCGGATCATGGCGACCGAGCGATCGGTGAGCCGCTTGAACACCTTCCTCTGGGCGCTGAGGTATTCAATGTTGCCCTCAATAGACATCACCGACTCCAACGTCCCCTGTGGCAGAAGCGACTGATCGATCGCCTGCTCACACGTCGGACAGTGGTTGGGGTCGAGCTCGCGTGAAAGCGTGGAGCCGAAATTCTGGAGCTTTAGCGCGTCCTTGTTCTTCTGAAGGTCCTCCTCGAGCTGGGCAATCCGCTGTGCGGTCGATGCCTGCTGGACGAGTTCGGCCTGTCGATCCCGGAAAATCGTCGACCGTTCCGTGTTCAACGACATGATCTCAGCGCTGAGTGCCTCGGCCTCCGCCGCCGCGCCTTCGACGACACCTTCCACCTCGGGGATGGATTCCTTCTCGAGCCTCTCAAGCTGCTCTGCCAGAGCCGCGATGCGCGTCTGCAAGCGCAGCCATTCGCCGTTCTTCTGGTATTCCAGATAGGCGTTTTCGACATCGCTTCCCAACGCGGTCGGCGCCATCGGCAGGCGTGCGGTTCTGAAGCCCGATGCCGTGGCAAGCGCAACGATTGCATCCACAGATTTGGCCCAATCGGTCCTTGCCGCGCCCATGCGCAGTTCGAGGTCCTGTCGCCTAAGCTCCATGTCGTGGGTATCGAAATCCATCAGGAACTCGACGCTTCGCCGGTGGACTTCTCGTATCCTGAACTGAGTCGGTATCGCGCCGGGTATCGCGGTCCAACCCACCTTCTGCTCGACGAAGAACAGTGGGAACAGGGTTTCGACGTAGAGCGGGCAGTCGCCGCCATCGAACCTCTTCACCGTCGGCAGGTTCCAGCTCATGAACTCAGCCAGGAGCCGGTGGAAGCCAGCCTCCCGCTGAGCGCCGCCAGCATCCATCACGAAGCAATCGCGGCGGGCATAGTCGCCGGGGCCTTCGGTTAGCTCCGGGCCACCAATGACACTTATCAGCCGCCGGTCACCTTCGGCGATTACGTTGCGCCGCACCGTCATTATCTGACCACTGGCGTTCTCAATTTCTACGGCGACGTATGACTCGAGAATTTTATGCTCGACCCCGTTGGCCGGATTCTGGACGTATTCCCGCATCGCGTAGGAGAGAGGGATCTCCCGCCTCGGGCTGAGCATTTGCTCAAGACCTAAAGCATAGAGAAACGCGTGGAGGACGGTCGATTTGCCGGACGTGTTCGGCGCGTGGAGAACGGTCAGTCCGCCGTCGAGCCTGACGTCAGTTCCGTATAGACCGCCAGTCGTTTCAGCGCGCAACCTGATATGCCTAATGCGGAGCATCAGAACGCTTCCATCTTCATTATCCGCTCCACCACCTGCTCCGTCGTCAGCTTGCCGACGTCATCGAGAAACGAAGCTTCATCCTCGAGCAGCTTCTCCTTCCGGATCGCCGCCACCGCCTTCTTGCCTTCGTCGGACAGCGCTAGGGCCTTGCCGTCTCGAACGTGCACCAGCCCGGTGGCGGCGGCGAACGCCGCTGCCCGGTTTACCCAAGGCTCGATGCGGACCGAAAGGTCAACCGGCCCCCTACGCCTCGCAAGGACCTCACGCATCTGCTGTCGCGATTCAGCCGTGCGGCTCAAATGGGCGAGGAAATGAACCTTCTGCAGACTGCAACGCTGCCCGCGTGATGACGCGAGAACGAGCAGCAGCAGCGAGATGCCCCAACCAAGGCGCAGGTCGCCTGGGATCGGCTCGGGACGCTGTGTCACCGAGAACTCGCCGGTCAGCTTCGACCGGATGCGATTGGCCTCTTCCATATCAGTCGAGCTTCAACGGGCAGCGCATGAGCCAATCGCTCACGGCCCCGAGCGCGATCGTGTCGGCCGTGCCGGGATCGAGGTTTGGAACTGCAGCCAGTATCGCGGTCTTCAGCGAGTCAATCTCGGCGTCCAAGGGGTCACCGACAAGCCTGCGCGATCCGAGCCGCAGTCGCCTCAACCTTTCCGAGATCAGGCGCACAACGTTCTCATAGGCGTCCGGTGCCATGGAACGCAGCGCGTCCTTCGCATTCTCCGATTGAACAAACACGCGGAGCAGATCATCGACGACGTCCTCCAACTCGCCGGAGTCCGACACACGCTTCACCATTTTAGTGCGAAGATTGTCAGCGAGCCTCTGATCCCCGTCGGATACTGTCGCAACGTCTTCGTCGGTGGGCTCCGGCACTATTGGGCGGATGCGCTTCCGCAGAAGCATCCTGTGATTCCAGGTTTCGGCGTCGAAGGTCTCCCGATCTTGAATGATGATCTGGAAGTCACCATCGACATACGGCAGATTCTTCGCCCTGACCTCAGCCGCCTTCTTCGCCGCGTGCTCGACTACCGCTTTGCTGTCGTGCAGCGGCACGGCTAGTATCCAGCGCTTGATTTTCTGGCCCGTCAGGATTGCGGCCGCACCGCCGTTCGGATCGCAGAATTTCTTGATGTCGGTCGTGATCTTCGACTTCTGCTTGTCCGCACGGACCGCAACGTCGACCGGCTCCTGGACGGCGTAGCACTGATACACGAGCTGCTCGTGCAGGCAGATGAAGTCGAGTCCGCAATCACCGAGATGCTTTGCAGGCACCTTCTGAACGTTGTGCGCGCCGTGTTCCGCCTGAAGGAGGTGAAGGACATGGCCTTCCCACTCGTCGCCGCCCCATATGTCGGATTCGCCAGCCAAACCCCTAGTAGTCCCCGCCCCATGAAAATGCGTGGTCCAGCAGGCGCTGTTCGACGATCCAGAATACTCGGTTATCCAATGAAGCCTTCCCCCGAACACAGATTTAACTCAGCATATTAGATACGCAACCGCCGATTGTCGGCTCCTAACATTTGTGGTGGCCACCTGATATCATTGCGGGATTTGAAGATACCCGCCACCGATGAACCACGGGTTGGCAGCCAGCGTCTGAAACATGACGTGTTGCCAGCAATTTAGCCGAGAGGCGTATCGCGCCTGCTCTTCGGCGAGATAGGCCTGCACGCCGGCTGCTCCCTTGGTTGCCGCGATCCTGGTGAGATGATCGCGCAAGGGAATGAGATCATCATTCGCGTTCGAGGTGTAGCTCACGCCGAGTTTGACGACATCGAAGTGCTGTTTTGCACGGAGCCGCGCGACCTGCGGCCAGTGCGCCGGCGCATTGACGTGATACACGAGAACGGGCGGCCCAGCGACATCGAGCTGGGCGAATATCCACTGCTGCTGTGTGTAGTCGTCATAATATGGGTGGAGGGTCTGCTCTTCCGCGCAGGTCGGGAAGCGCGCCCGCTTGGCGTTGTTGCAGAAGTCGCAAGCCGGAACGAGGTTGAAGGGGCAGACTGACAGATTGGGATAGCGCGCCTTTGGGAGATGGTGGTCGAGCACTGTGACCGTGCCGATGCCGCAAAGCGGGCATTTGCCATTGGGCGCGGCGTTACGAAGCGCGCTGTAGATCACGCGCGCCGCGCCGTTCGTAGCGCTCATCTGTTTTGAATAGAGCGCTTCGAGCTCAGGCCGGGTGACGGCGCCGACATTCGGCGCGCGCACAACCTGATGCAGGCTTTGAACACGGGCGAGTTGGTCGTAACTGGCGGCGTCCGCAACGAGCTGTGCCGTGATCGCTTGCAGACGAAGCCGCAGGGCCGGATCGGCAACGCCGCCGATACAGGTTGCCAGCACATCGGCCGCCGACTGCGGCGGCATCGGGAGCGTGCGCATCCTATTCGTCGCCCTCGGGCGGGGGCTGGTCGGGTAGGACGAGACTGAGTGCCCGCGCGAGCGCCCGGCCCTCGGCTCCGAGCTGGCCGTCGAACAGCGCCAAGATCTGCTCGTAGGTGCGGCCCTCGGCTCGATCGGCGATCAGCTTATGAAATCCGGTCTGCGTCACCTCCAGCCCGAACACCTCGCGGGTCAGCGTGCCGGCATTTTCGCCGAAGGTTTCGTGCTCGGGGCGATCGGCGCGAGCTTCGCGGCCGACGCGGCTCAGCTTCCAGGCACAGGATTTCGGGACCTCTTGCAGCACGACCGGCGAATGCGTGGCGATGATCGCGACGCCATTGCGGTTGATCAGCAAGTCCGACAACGCGCGTACGAACGCCGACAGCAATGGCGGGTGAAGATGGCTCTCGGGCTCATCAATCAAGACGAGCGATTTCTCTTCGACCAGCTCAACTAGGCGGGTCATCGAAAGGAGCACAACGGCATGGCCCGAGCTCATCCGCCGAAACAGGCTGCGTGCCAGCTGTTCGAGATCTGGCCCCTGATAATCGGCGAGCGCAGAGACGTTCGCCTCGGCAAACAGAGGATCGGCTTCCAGCGTCCGCAGGGCGTTTTCCCAGCGGCGTCGCCGGACGCCTTCGCGGCAGGCGAGCATGCTCTTGGCAAATTCGTACGCCAGTTCGTGGCCGTCCTTAACGCGCGGACCGCGCGGCATCGCGACCGGCAAGCCGGTCTGCGGGGCTTCGTGCGTGACCAGTCCGACATAAGCGTAACGCTTTTCGCCACTGCTGGCGCCGCCCAGCGGGCCGGTGGAATCGAAAGCGCTGAACGACACCGTGACCAAACCTGCGAAGCCGGGATCGGCGTCCAGGTCTTCGATCCCCCAGGGATTGGCGGCGCGGTTGCGCAGCTGCCCGACGGACTGTTGCGGATCGTCCGCCGGCATTCCCAGGAATGCGCGAGCCAGGAAGTCGAAGCAGCGGGTCTTGCCGACGCCGTTGCGGCCGATCAGCACATGGATGTTGGTCGCCGGCAGCGAGTTCGGCGTCACCGCAAAGCTAAGGACGGGCGGCGGCGTTAGCGCCTGAGGATCGGGCGGAAAAAGATAGTCGAAGCTGTAGGGCGACAGCGCGACCTGGCCGTGGGCAAGGCGATTGAAGCGCTCGCGAACCCGCGACATTTCGATATCGCGCAGAAGCGAACTTTGAAGTACGGGCTCGTTGGCGTTGGCGTCGAGGATGGCCGGCGTGAACGCGCAGTCGCGCATTGCGGTCAGAAAGCCGGTGCGCACGTCATCGCCGAGCGAGATCAGCGTCTCGTAATAATTCTCGCCCTGGCCGACCGAGAAATAGGTTGCGTCCAAGGCGTCGAAGACCGGCGGCAAGTCGGTGCTGCCTTGGTCCTCAGTCATGCCTTGGCGCGCGATTTTCACGCTTCCCAATTCGACAATCGAGCCGTCGGGCAGGATCGCGCGCATCGCGTAGAGCGTGTACCATTTGAACCAGTCGTTCCAATTGTCCTTGATCAACTGGAAGGTCGGTATGCCCTGGTAAGCAGGTTGCTGAGTTCCGACAAAGAATTTCACGGTGTTCGATCATCCCCCAACAGACGCCGCGTTTCTATACTGTTTCGCCCGCGCCCGAAACGATTGGTTGTCTCAGAGGTTCTCCGTGGCGGACTCGAGCCATCCGGTCGGCGGGCGGACCATCGCAAAGGGTTTGCGACTATCGGATATTGAAGGCTAGCCGATCGCGCAGATGCCAGGTCTCGCGAAAAGCCGACATTTGGCGATGCGACGGGAATGACGGCTTTGTCCCAGGCCACGTCACTTCGATGCGTCGACCGTTCGATGAATGGAGGACCGCTTTTGACGAGTTCGTCAGGGCTTGGAAACGGTAGCAATGCTGGCGGACCCGGAATCCAACACCGACGCATTCGAATGTCAGCTAGGATCAGGACCTATTAAATCTCTTGCCGGGAAGGCGATTGGTTGATTCAATGGCGGCGTGAGGAGGCGTTGCCATGAATGATCTGATCTGGCTTTCGGATGCGCAGATGCGGCGGATCGAGCCAT
>NZ_JAMSLX010000012.1 GCF_023806085.1 Hephaestia sp. MAHUQ-44 | reverse complement strand
CCAGCACAATCTCAACTTCACGCAGCTTGCCGATAATCTCTTCCGGCTTATGCTTCTTGCTCGGCATTCGTCGTCCCTTTCGTGGTCCAGACTATCATAGTCTCTGGGCCACTCAGCGGGGGGCAGATCAGCCCCGTGGGGAGCGGGCCGGTGCCGCCTCTGTTTCAGTCACACTGAAACAGCATAGCGCACCGCTTTGATTCCGCCGCTGCCGCACCTAAGTGGCAACGCATGAAATCAGCTGATCAAGCCCGTGCGCTCGTCGAAGATGTTGTCGCCCGCGCGCACCGTGCCGGCGCCGATGCCGCCGATGCCGGTTTCTCGACCCATGCCGCGCTCGATGTATCGGTGCGCCTCGGCGCGTTAGAGGATGTCGGCCGGTCGGAAACGTCGGATCTGGGGCTGCGCGTGTTTTGCGGGCGTCGCAACGCCAGCGTCTCGAGTTCGGATCTCGCCAGCGCCGCGCTCGACGCTCTGGTCGATCGCGCGATCCGCATGGCACGCGAGGCGCCCGAGGACCAGTGGGCCGGTCTCGCGCCCGCCGACCGGCTGCTCCGCGGCGCGCCCCCGCAGCTCGACCTCGCCGATCGGGTCGATCCGACCCCCGAAGCGCTCAAGGCGCTCGCGCTCGAGGCCGAGGATGCCGCGCGCGCGGTCGCGGGTGTCACCAACAGCGAGGGCGCGGGGGCGGGTGCCGCACGCGCTGTCTCGGCGATTGCGACCAGTCACGGCTTTTCGGGCGCGTATGAACTGACGCGCTACGGCCTCCATGCGAGCGTGCTCGCGGGCACCAGCGGTGCGATGGAACGCGATTCGGCACACCATTCGGCGCGCCATGCCGCCGCGCTGGAAAGTCCGGCCGCGATCGGTGCGCGCGCGGGCGAACGCGCGGTCGCGCGCCTCAATCCGGGGCGTCTCAAGAGCGGGGCGATGCCGGTGGTGTTCGATAGGCGGATCAGCGGTAACCTGCTCGGCCATTTGCTCGGCGCGATTTCGGGGGGCGCGATCACCCGCAGGACGAGCTTCCTGCTCGATCGCCTCGGCAGCCGGGTGTTCGCGCGCGGCGTCGATATCGCCGACGATCCGCACCGCCCGCGTGGGCTGCGCTCGCGTCCGTATGACGGCGAGGGCCTCCCCGTCTCGCCGACGGTGATCGTTGCCGACGGGATGCTCGAAACATGGCTGCTCGATAGCGCCGCCGCGCGGCAATTGGGGCTAGAGGCCACCGGCCATGCCGTGCGCGGCGGCGGGGTGGCGGCGAGCAACCTCGCGATGGCGGCGGGCAAGATCCCTCGCGACACGCTGATCGGCGAGATCGAGCACGGCGTGCTCGTCACCGAGCTGATCGGGCAGGGGGTCAATCTGACGACGGGCGATTATAGCCGCGGCGCCTCGGGCTTTCTGATCGAGGGCGGCGAGATCGTCGCGCCGGTCGCCGAATTCACCATCGCGGGCAATCTGAAGGATATGTTCGCCAGCCTTACGCCCGCCAGCGATCTCGCGTATCGGTACGGCGTGGATGCACCGACGGTCAGGCTTGAGGGGATGACGGTGGCGAGTGGCTGACGCGTTTGCTGAGCGGTGCCGGCGGTCGGTTCAGCGATGGTGAACCGTGACCTCGCCGATGCCGTCGCGGCGATCGCGCGTGAGGCGGGGCAGCGTGCCTTCACCCGCTGGCGCACCGATTTCCGCCGCTGGGAAAAGAGCCCCGGCAACCCGGTCTGCGAGGTCGATCTGGAGGTCGATGCACTGCTGCGCGCGCGGTTGACCGCGCTGCTCCCCGATGCGGGCTGGCTCTCCGAAGAGACCGTCGACAATCAGGATCGTCTGGCGAAGGACCGCCTGTGGGTGGTCGATCCGATCGACGGCACGCGCGATTACATTCGCGGGCGCGAGGGCTGGGCGGTGTCGATTGCCTTGGTCGAACAAGGCCAGCCGGTGATCGGCTTGCTCGATTGTCCGCCGCGTGCCGCGGTGTTCCGCGCCGAAGCGGGGCAAGGCGCCACACTCAACGGCGCGCCGATCCGCGCTGCGCGCCGCACAAGGCTTGCCGGTGCGCGCGTGCCGACCGAGGCGCTGCCCAAGGTCGATCGCGATCTGGTCGCGGTCTATCGCCCCAATTCGATCGCGCTTCGCATCGCGATGGTCGCCGCCGCCGAGGCCGATCTCGTCGCGACGCTGCGCTGGGGCCATGAATGGGACATCGCCGCCGCCACGCTGATCGCGCGTGAGGCGGGTGCGGAGATGTCGGATGCATTCGGCCAGCCGCTTGCGTTCAACACCCCCAGCGCCGAGGCGTTCGGCGTGCTGGCGACCGCGACGGGCCTGCACGCCGCCGCGGTCGCGCGGCTGCGCGACCGTGCCGCAAAATACGCCGAGCGCTGATCCTCCCCGGTGCTGAGAGGCTGTTTGAGAAATCGCGAAAGAGCGATTTCCGAAGCGGCCCCGGCCCGCAATGCGCCGAAAGGCGCATTTCCCAACGGGCTCTGAGGAAGATTACCCCTCGATCGTGCCGTCGCCCTGATATTTGATTTCGAGATAGCGTCCGCGCGTCGCGAGCAGATCGAGATCGCCTTCGGCCAGTTGCCGCGTCATCTGCGCGATCTCGCGGTCGATGACGTCGAGCCCGTCGAGCAATTGCTGGTCGGGGGTCTTGCCGTTGCGCTCGACGCGGCGCAGCGGCTCGGGAACGCGGCCATAGCCCTTGACCAGTTCGGGCAGGTTGTCGCCCACCAGCTTGCGGACCTCGGACGCCGCCGGGCTGTTGTCGTCGAGGTTGACGAGCTGCGGCCCCAGCGTCTCGAGCCGCTGGCCGATCCCGTCGAGCAGCCGCTGTGCCGAGGGCGGGAGCGTGCTGCGCTGGCGTTCGAGCCATTGTTCGGTGCGCATCGGCAGATATTTGAGCGGCGTCTGGTCGAGCTTCTCGGTCGTGATCATCGGCTCGCTCGGGAAGATCGCGAAGCCCACCGTGGCGACGAGCAGCAACAGCATCACCAGCATCGCGCCGCCGATCCCCAGCGGCACGAACCAGCCGAGCACCATCGCGCCCAGCAGGATCGCGATGTCCGCCGCCGCGATCCGCCCCAACCGGCTCACCAGCGTCTGTTTCTGCCGGTCGCGCCGCCGCGTCGAGAGCGAGCGGTAACGCTCCGAGGTGCGGTTGAGCAGCTCGTTCGAGCGTGCGATCTGCTCGTCGACCTCGCTCATCCTCACAGCGCCTCGAGCTTGAACTGCTCGTTGGCCGACGCGCCCGCATTCTGCGCCGCCCCTTCGGCCCGCGCGATATAGCCGCGCGATTTCTCGACCTCGCTCGACAGCGTATCGACTGTCGTCTTCATCGAATCGAGCGCCTTGAGCTTGAAGGTGTCGATCGCGTCCATCGTATCGTAGATATTCTGGAACGCGCGCTGGAGCGTCTCGACCGGAATCGTCGAGGCGGCGGCCTGTTCATGGATCGTCGCGGTCTGGCTTTTGAGCAGCTTGCCGGTCGAATCGATGATCCCCGCGGTCGTCGTGTTGAGCGCGGTGATCTGGTCGAGCACCAGTTTCTGGCTGGTCAGCGCCTGCGCGACGGTAACCGCGGTACGCAGCGCCGCGACCGTGGTGGTCGAGGCGCGATCGACGCCCTTCACCAGTTCGACATTGTTCTTCTTGACCAGATCGAGCGCGAGATAGCCCTGCACCGTCACCGCCATCTGCGTCAGCAGGTCCTGCGTGCGCTGGCGGGCATAGAAGAGCGCCGTCTCGCGGATCGCCTTGGCCTTGGCGGGGTCGCTATGATCGAGGTCGTTGGCCTTGTCCTCAAGGCGCTGGTCCATCGTCTTGGACAGCACGATCATCTGTTCGAGCCGTCCCATCGCGGTCCACAGATTGGCGCGCTCGGTATCGATCGCGGCATTGTCCATCAACAGCTCGTCCTTGCCCGAGCCGAGGCTCTTGAGGATCGCCGCGATATGCGTCTGCGACGAGCGATAGCTGTCGAAATAATTCTTCATCTTGTTGCCGAAGGGGATGATCCCCAGCAGCTTGCGCGGCCCCGTCAGGCTGCCCTGCCGGCCGGGATCGAGTTCCTCGATCGTGCGGCGGAGCTGCGCGAGATCGGCGCCGACGCCGTTGTCCTTGTCCATCGCGCGCACGGGCCGGTCGAGGAAGCGGTTCGATTGCCCCGCCGCCTCGCGGATCTCGCGCTGCCCCATCGCGCTGATCGCATCGACGCGCTTGCCGAATTCGGGGCTGTTGGCATCCTGCGCGACCAGATCGTTGACGAACGCGTCGACGCGTTCCTCGAGCTTGGTCTTGGTCGCATCGTCGACGGGCACCAGCCCCACGGCCTTTTCGGGCGCCACCACGGGCACCGGATCGGGCGGGGTCAGCTTCAGATCCTGTTCGGCCGTTTCGGTCGCAGTCGTCGCCATCATCGTCTCCATGCTCGCGCGGTTCGATAGATGATCCGCTTTGCACCGCGCCGCAAGTGTATCATCTATCTATAGCACCGGTGCAATTCAACCATGTACAGGCGCAGTTCCGCGTCAAAAGTCCATCGCGAAATAGCCGCTGAGATAGCGCCCCGCATTGGCGGCATAGATGCCCGGCCCGGCGATGCTGAACCCCTGTTCGTCGAACAGGTTGACGATCTGCACCCGGAACAGCGCGTCCTTGCCGTCGAGCTTGAACAGATAACGCGCGCCGAGGTTCACCGTCGCGCGCGGCGGCACATAGAGCGCATTGTCGGTGGTGGCCGGGGTTTTGCCGCGATGCACGCCCGCCAGATCGAACGACAGCCCCTTGGCGATCGGCGTCCGCCAGTTGAGGTTGAAATTGATGAAATGGTCGGGCAGCCCCACCGGCCGCTTGCCGACCGCCGCCGCGGCGGTGGCGTCCTCGATCACGCGCGGTTTGAGGAACACGCCGCCCGCGACCATGTTCAGCCGCGGCGTGATCGCGCCCGAAACCGACATTTCGATGCCCTGATTGCGCGTGGTCCCGATCCGCGCATAGCGGCCGCTGGCGTCATAGCCGAAATAGGGGCGGCGCAGATCGAACACGCCCGCCACCAGCTTGATGCGTTCGGTCAGCGCATAGCGCAGCCCCGCGTCGCGCTGGGTGGTCAGGATCGCGGGCAATGGCTGGTTGCGGTTGGTCGCGTTGGGCGGCGCGACGCCGCTTTCCTCGAGCCCGCGCGCATAGCCCGCATAAAGCGCGAGCTTGCCCGTCAGATAGCCCGCGGCGGTGGCGTTGTAGATCCACGGATGCGATTGTGCGACGATCGGCGCGGTCGCGGGGTAAAGCGTGCGCTTGCGGTAATCTGCCTTCGACATGCCGAAGCCCAGTTCGCCCACGCCCTTCCAGCGCCCTTCGTAGGAAATACCGTAATTGAGCTGGCGCACCTTGTCGGTGCTCACGTCGCCAAAGGCGAAATCGGGCTTGTCGGCGATCACCGGCACGCCGATCCGCGTTGGCCCGAGGTCGATCTCGTCCGATCCGCCATATTCCCCGCTCGATCGGCGCCCGCGCACGCTGAGATGGATCGTGTGCAGCCGCGGTCCATCAGCGATCAGCCGCGTGACGCGCAGTTCGCCGCTCACCGACTCCTGGCGCGCGCGCGGATCGACGATGATCAGCCGGTCGGCCGCGCCCTCGGGCGTCACGTCGAGCAGCAAATTGGTGTAACCCGCCTGCGCATCGTAAACCGATCGGAACGCGCCCGCGCGGATCTCCCAATCCTGCGCGGGGGTGTAGCGTGCGATCAGCCCGTGATTGCCCGCGACAAAGCGGGTGTCGGCCCAACCGGGCCCGTCGAAGCGGCGCTGCTCGGGTTGCGGCGGCAGATAATTGCCCGCCGGGATGTAATAAGGTCCCGCTTCGTCGTGGTACGATTTTGAGGCGGTCCAGAACGGCACCAGTTCGATGGCGTCGGACGGGCGCCAGCGCGCGTAGAGCGCGGCCGATACGTGCTGCCCGTCGGTGCCGTCGGGATATTCGCTGCGGCCGAAATTGGCGCCGTAACCGATGCCGAGCGTGGTGGATACCGGCAGCGACCCATCGAGTTCAAGCCCGTAACTGCCGAAACTGTCGCTATCGACCAGGAACGATTGCCCCGCTTTCGCCGCCGGGCGCCGCAGCGAGAAATCGACGATCCCGCTCGGCGCGGCGAACGGATAGCTTTGCGCGGAAAGCCCCACTTTGACGCTCGCCGATTCGGCCAGCAGGCTGGTGGGCAGATAGACCGGGTCGAAATAAAGCCCCTCGATCCGCACGTTTCCGGCCGCAGAGGGCGAGAAGCCGCGCGCATTGCCGGCCGAATAGATACCCAGCGTCTCGCGGCCGATCGACACGCCAAAGGCGTCCTCGGCTTGCGTTACGGCGTTGTCGCCCGAACGGTTTTGCGCCGTCGCGGGCAGGGCCGCGATCATCGCTATCACCGCGCCCAGGCACAATTCGCCTGTCGTTCGTCCCCTCATGTTGCCCCCGGGCAGAATATTTTCTTGTTTTCTTGGGTATTAGCTAGCGCCGCGGGCGATGAGACGCCAGCTTTTCATGCGCACTTCCCGCAACGCAGCAATTGCGATATGGCGCACGCACCTCTTTCCAGGAAATGCCCATGCCCCTACGCAACGTGGCGATCATTGCCCACGTCGATCACGGCAAGACCACGCTCGTCGATCAACTCTTTCGCCAGTCCGGCACCTTCCGTGACAACCAGCGCGTCGACGAGCGCGTGATGGATTCGGGCGATCTCGAACGCGAACGCGGGATCACGATCCTCGCCAAATGCACCTCGATCGAATGGGAAGGGGCGCACGGCACCACTCGCATCAACATCGTCGATACTCCGGGCCACGCCGATTTCGGTGGTGAGGTCGAACGGATTCTGTCGATGGTCGATGGCGTAATCCTGCTCGTCGATTCGGCCGAAGGCGCGATGCCGCAGACCAAGTTCGTCACCGGCAAGGCGCTGGCGCTCGGGCTCAAGCCGATCGTCGTCGTCAACAAGATCGATCGTGCCGACGGGCGCGCGCAGGAAGTGCTCGACGAGGTATTCGACCTGTTCGTCAGCCTCGATGCGACCGACGAGCAGCTTGATTTTCCTGTGCTCTTTGCATCGGGCCGCAACGGCTATGCGGGCACCGATGCCAGTGTGCGCGAAGGCACGCTGGCGCCGCTGTTCGACAAGATCGTCGAGCATGTGCCCGCGCCCGAAGTTGATCCCGATGCGCCGTTCACCTTTCTGGTGACGCTGCTCGATCGCGACAATTTCCTCGGCCGCATCCTGACCGGCCGCGTCGCGACCGGGACGGTGAAGCTCAACCAGCCGATCCACGCGCTCGATAATGACGGCAAGATCATCGAGACCGGCCGCGCCTCGAAGCTGATGAGCTTTCGCGGGCTCGATCGCGTTCCCGTCGAGGAAGCCAGGGCCGGCGACATCATCAGCCTCGCCGGGCTGACGGTGGCCACCGTGGCGAACACGATCGCCGACGTCAGCGTCAGCGAGCCGCTCCACGCGCAGCCGATCGACCCGCCGACGCTGTCGATGCGCTTTGCGGTTAACGATTCGCCGATGGCCGGGCGCGAGGGCACCAAGGTCACGTCGCGCATGATCCGCGACCGCCTGTTCCGCGAAGCCGAATCGAACGTCGCGATCCATATCACCGAGGCCGCCGACAAGGATTCGTTCGAGGTCGCCGGGCGCGGCGAGCTTCAGTTGGGCGTGCTGATCGAAACGATGCGCCGCGAAGGCTTCGAACTCGGCATCAGCCGCCCGCGCGTGCTGTTCCGCGATGGCGAGGCCGGCCGCGAGGAGCCGTATGAGACCGTCGTGATCGACGTCGATGACGAATATTCGGGCACCGTCGTCGAGAAGATGGCGACCCGCAAGGCCGAGATGACCGACATGCGGCCCTCGGGCGGCGGCAAGATCCGGATCACCTTCTCCGCGCCCTCGCGCGGCCTGATCGGCTATCATGGCGAATTTCTGTCCGACACGCGCGGCACCGGGATCATGAACCGGCTGTTCGAGAAATACGGGCCGTACAAGGGCAATATCATCGGCCGCAAGAACGGCGTGCTGATCTCCAACGGCAGCGGTGAGGCCAATGCCTATGCGCTTGGTTTCCTTGAAGAACGCGGCGTGCTGATGGTCGCGCCGGGTGACCCGCTCTACGAAGGCATGATCATCGGCGAGAACGCCAAGACCGACGATCTCGAAGTCAACCCGATGAAGGCCAAGCAGCTTACCAACTTCCGCGCCTCGGGCGGCAAGGACGATGCGATCCGGCTGACCCCGCCCTGGCGGATGACGCTCGAACAGGCGATCGCCTATATCGACGACGACGAACTGGTCGAGGTGACCCCCAAGTCGATCCGCCTGCGCAAGCGCCACCTCGATCCGCACGAGCGCAAGAAGGCGTCGCGCCAGAAGGACGCTGCCTAGCGGCGGGGCCGGTTCTGATTGAACCGGACCGACCCTGGAATAGCTTTTGTGTGCCGTGGTTTCCGAGTCGCCAGATGATGTGATCTGGCTCGGAATCACTCCAGGGACGACCGATCTTCAGGCCATGCGCGCCTGCAAATGACCGTTTCTTGCGCTTCCGGTGCGCGCGTACTGATGCACGCTGCGCTCCGGATCGCGAGAAACCACCCCTTTCGGCGCGGCCTGAACCTATTTCCTGAGCGGCGCGGCCCGCGCCGCCAGCGCCATGATCGTCGCCCATTCGGCGTCGGTCACGGGCGATACCGACAGCCGCGACTGGCGGATCGTCGCCATGTCCTTGAGCGCGGGCGTCGCCTTCATCTCGGCGAGCGTCACCGGCCGCGCGAGCGGCGCGACGGGCTTGACCGCGACCGACACCCACCGGCCTTCATCGCCATCCGGCTGCGCGGTGCGCGCGATTTCCATCACGCCGACGGCGGCCTTGTCGGTCATGCTGTGGTAGAAAAAGGCGCGATCGCCGATGGCCATCTTGCGCAGGTTGAGCGCGGCGGCGTTGTTGCGCACGCCGTCCCATTCGGTGCCATGATCGCGCACCAGATCGTCCCAACTATATGCGTCGGGTTCGGATTTCATCAGCCAATACGCCATTCGTGCCTCAATTCGGGGTGGGGCCGGTTAAACCGGCGCTTAACGGCGCGTTCCGCGCGAGTTCAGCAGCCACTCGATACAGAAGGAAACACCGAACGGGAATGCGCGTTGTTTTTGCATATTCCCCGCTTGGCAGCGTTACCCGGAGGTCATCCATGCAATCCTTTTTGAAGAAGGCCGGTCTTGCCATCGCGCTCGGCGCCACCGCGTTGACGGTGGCGGCCCCTGCCGAGGCGCAGCGTTGGCATCGCGATCGCCATCATCATGGCGGCGACGCCGCCGCAGCGGCCATCGTTGGCGGCATCATCGGTCTCGGCGTCGGCGCCGCGATCGCGTCGAGCGACAATGATCGCTACGACAATCGTTACTATGACGACCGCTATTACGACGATCGCGGTTATTATGACCGCGATTATTACGCGCCGCCGCCGCGTTATTATTCGTATCGCTACCGTGATTATCGTCCGCGTTGCTACACGCAGCGCCGCTGGGATCCCTATTACGGCCGCCACGTCCGGGTGCGTGTCTGCCGCTAGAGTGATTTCGAGCCAGATGGAATCATCATCTGGCAAATCGGAAGTTACGGCAAACAAAAGATAATTCAGAGTTGGCCCGGTCCATGAGAACCGGGCCGACTCTAAGCATCCGATCGGGGATGTGGGGGTGAAGCGCATCCCGCGTCACGCGCGCGCCGCCGATACGGGCTCTGGTATCGGCGGCGTTTTCGCGTCAAAAGCGCAGTCATGACCACTGATTCGCCCCCCGACCGGCTCGCGATCGATCCCGCCAGCCCGCATTTCGACCAGGCCGTGCTTGAGCGCGGCATCGGCATCCGCTTCAAGGGTGTCGAGCGCACCGATGTCGAGGAATATTCGATGTCCGAAGGCTGGGTCCGCGTCGCGCTGGGCAAGAAGGTCGATCGTCACGGCCGGCCGCTGACGATCAAGCTGACCGGCGCGGTCGAGGCGTGGTTCCTCGATGCCGACAAGGCGAGCGAGACCTCGCCGGCGTAACGCGCTCGGGACGGAGCCCGTGCCGAAGTGTGGCGACGCATGCGCCTGCTCGGTGCGTCGCCTTGCCATCTGCGTTCGCCGGATTTGCGATCGCCCGATCGTCGGGATCGCCGAATCTGGCTTGTTCCCCAGCGCCTGACTGATAATTCATAAAATATGATTATTGGGGAGGGGTTGGTGACCGAGGGGTTTTCGAGACGATCTGTGCTGGGCGCGGGGGCGCTCGGCGGTGTCGCGGCCTCGGCGCCGCGCGCGGCACTGGCGACCCAGCAGACGGTACCGGCGCTGGCCGGTCCCGGCGCATCGCCCGCTCCCGGCACGGTGGATGAGCGCGGTGCGCAGCGGCTGCCGATCGAGAAACTGCGCGCCTGGGAAAAGCTCGGCTACGGCATGTTCATCCACTTCGGGATGAGCACCTTCGATGGTGCCGAATTGTCGAGCGGCAATACCCCTTCGGCGCGCTACGCACCGGATCGCCTCGATGTCGATCAATGGGTCGGCGTCGCGCGCGATGCGGGCATGAAATATGCGGTGCTGACCGTAAAACACGTCGCCGGCCACTGCCTGTGGCCGAGCAAACACACCGATTACAGCGTCGCGACCAGCGGTAACCGGACCGATGTGGTCGAGGCGTTCGTGCGTGCGTGCGATCGCCGCGGGGTGATGCCCGGCTTCTATTATTGCTCGTGGGACAATCACAACCGCTTCGGTTCGATCACGCCGTCGGACGGCAAGGAATTCAAGGCGGCCCAAGGCCAATATGACGCTTGGTATCTGCGCGCGCATACCACGCGGGCGTATCAGGATTTCCAGATGCGCCAGATCGAGGAATTGTTGACGCAATACGGCCGGATCGGTGAGGTCTGGATCGATATTCCGGGCGTCCTGCCGCGCGGTTTCCGCAATCAACTCTACGGCCGGATCGCCGAGCTTCAGCCCGATGCCGTGGTCATGATGAACAGCGGCGTCGGCGATGGGTCGAACTATAATATCAGCTATGCCTGGCCGTCGGATCTGATCGCGATCGAACGCTTTCTGCCCAATAGCCACACCGGCCATGTCGCGTGGCAGAGCATTGAAAACAGGCGCTATTACATGCCGGGTGAGGTGTGCGATCCGATCGGCAAGCAATGGTTTTTCGTCGATGGCGATATGCCGCGCAGCGACCCCGAACTGCTCGGCATGTATCTGACGGCGCGCTCGCGCGGCACCAATCTGTTGCTCGATGTGCCGCCCGATCGCCACGGGCTGATCCCCACCGCCTCGGTGGCGGCGTTGATGCGCCTGCGCCGGAATATCGACCGGCTCGGCATGGCGATCTGACGAGGCCGCCTTGCCCGCGCTGCGCAAACGGCTTTCACGGGGTCAGCGCGGTGCGGGCAGCGGTTTCGAACGCTTCGATCGCCAGATAATAAGGAAACGGCCCGTGGCTGATCCGCGCGACGCCCGTCCGCGCGACCTCGGCTGCTGAGGGCGCGCCGGGATAGGCCATGAAATTCACCGGCAGCGGCGATTCGCGGCAGACGCGTTCGAGCAGCGCGAGATCGCCGAGCCCCGGTACGAAGAAACCGCTCGCACCCGCTCCGGCATAGGCATGCGCGCGTTCGATCGCGCTATCGACCATCGCCGCGTCGTGCGTTTCGCGCTTGGCCTTGAGGAAAATGTCGGTGCGCGCGTTGATGAAGAAACTGGCCCCCACAGCCGCGCGGGCGGCGGCGATCCGCTTGGCCTGCGCGGCCACGGTGTACAGGCCAACGCCGCCGACCATTTGATCCTCGACATTGGCGCCGATCGCCCCGGTCGCGGCGAGCCGGGCGAGGTTTCTCCCCACGCCCTCGGGATCGGCCGCGTAGCCGCCCTCGAAATCGACCGTGACCGGTAGCGTCACGGTCTCGACGATCCGGTGCGCATTGGCGAGCGCCGCGTCGATCGGCAAATTCTCGCCATCGCTGAAGCCTTGCGCGGTCGCCACCGAGACGCTGCCGGTGGCGATGGCTTTGGCACCTGCGCGCTCGGCCGCCGCGGCGCTGCCGGCATCCCAGATGTTGAACAGGATCAGCGGCGTTCCGGGAAGGTGGAGCGCCGCGAAGCGCTGGAAAAGGTCGGTCATGCAGCCTCCGCGTCGAGTCGTGCCCGTGCGACGATACAGGATTCGCGATCGGCCCGGTTGCTAAAGTCATGATCGGGAGGGGCGGGCGACGCGATTGACCATAAGCGCGCGATTGTGTCCGGTTCCGAACGGTGGCGCCGACACTGGCGATTGGCCACATGGCCAGATTTTCGCACCTGGTCCCACAATTCGGCGTTTTCTTGTGCTTTCGTGACGGCGTGGTGGTGCTTGTCCGCGGCTTTTGGTGTTTGGCATCATTAATGCAGTGCCACGGCTGTAGGCGGGCCCTGGCCTGTCTCAGATGTCACCGCGTCCAAGGAGAATTCTGATGTCCAAGCTTTCGGTTCCCGCCCGCCTGATCGTCCTCGCCGGCGCTGCAACCCTGCTCGGCACCGGCCTGCTGCCCGCCACGGCGATGGCGAAGGACCGCATCATCGAGGTATCGGCCAAGTATTTCACGCCCGAAATAACCAAAGTCTGCCTTCCGCGCAGCACCGCGCCCAAGGACAAGCGTGCCGATCTGCCCAAGGATCCATGCCTGACTCAGGCGGAATGGGCTGAACACGGTGTGAAGATCGTCGCCAGGAAATAACCGGGAGGCGGGCGCGGCCCCCTTGCGCTTCGTCCGTCAGATTTCCGCCATCGGCGCCATGTGCCGCGCCGTGGCGGAACCCCCAACCTGCCGCGCCCGTCGCCCCCTTTATCCGGCGGGCGGGCGCGGCATTCTTTTGGCGTTGGGGGCCGGTGCCTAGAGTGATGTCGAGCCAGATGGAATCATCTGGCGACTCGGAAATCGCGGCAAACGAAAGATCATCCAGAGTCGGTCCGGTTTTGTTAGAGCCAGACCGACTTAGTGAACGAACCGTGCGACCACGTCGCGATACGAGCGGCTGACTTTCACCTGCGCGCCCGAATCGAGCACCAGGAAGCATTCGCCATTGGTGTGCGGCTTGACCTGCCGGACGAGGTCGAGATTGACGATCGTCGAGCGGTGGACGCGCTGGAAGCGGCGCGGATCGAGGCGCTTTTCCAGATCCTTCATCGTTTCGCGCAGGATCAGCGTATTGTCGCCGGTCTTGATGCACATATAATCGCCCGCCGCCTCGACGCTTTCGATCGTATCGACGTCGACGCGGAAAATCTGGCCGCGATCCTTGATGTTGATCAGTTTCTCGAACCGGTTTGCCGCGAGTTCGCCGCCGTCGCCCATATGCTCGGCTGCCTCGGGGGCGACCTCGGCGAGCACTTCCTTGAGCTTCTCGATTTCCTCGACGTTGCGCTTCTCGGCCAGCCGCAGCCGGACGCGGTCGAGCGTATCGGCTAGCCGCGCTTCCTCGACCGGCTTCATCAGGTAATCGACCGCCTGCGCTTCGAAGGCGCGGATCGCGTGATCCGAATAAGCGGTCACGAACACGAACAGCGGCGGTTCGATCTCCATCAACCCCTGGACCACCGAAAAGCCGTCGAAACCGGGCATCTGGATGTCGAGAAAGACGAGGTCGGGCTTGTTGGTCTTGATCGACCGGATCGCTTCGCGGCCGTTGGTGCAGGTGTCGATGATGTCGACATCATCGTGGCTCTCAAGCCGTAATTGCAGCCCCTGGATCGCCAGTGACTCGTCATCCACTAAAATCGTTCTGATCGTCATGCGGCCTCTCTTGTCGGTTCCTCGAGCTGGAACGGAATTTCAATGTCCACCCCGAACCCTCCCCCGCGGTTCGATCTCGTCTCAAATCGGTGGTCAGGCCCGAATGCCTGCGCCAGCCTGTCCCTGATATTGGTCAGCCCAACCCCGGTCGAAAGGCTTGGGCGTGTTTTCGTTTCGCGCAACCCCGGACCGGTGTCGGTCACGGTGATCTGCACTCTGTCTCCGGCCAGCCGCGCCTTGACGACGATTTCGGCGCCTTCTTCCTTGGGGGTTACCGCATATTTGATCGCATTCTCCACCAGCGGCTGGAGCAGCAGCGACGGCAGCCGTGCTTTCTCTACCTTGGGGTCGATATCGAATTGCGGGCGCAATCGTTCCTCGAACCGCATCTTTTCGATCTCGAGATAGAGTTTGAGCGTCTCCACCTCCTGCGCCAGCGTCACGTTCGCGGTCGGTTCGTTGGCCAGGGTATAACGCAGGAACGACGATAACCGGCTCAGCATCGCGTTCGCCCGCTCGGTCTGCTTGAGCAGCACCAGCGTCGAGATCGAATTGAGCGTGTTGAACAGGAAATGCGGGTTGAGCTGATAGCGCAACATCGCGAGCTGCGCGGTCGAGGCCTGCGTCTCGAGCTTGGAAAGCTGGTCGATCTGATCCTCGACGATCAGATAGTAATTGATCCCGAAATAGAGTGCCGACCAGCCGGTCAGCGAAATGAAGGCGATATAGGTTGCCCCGATCGCGCGCGTCAGCGTCACGCCGGGCTGGTCGCTCGACAGCGAGAAATTGAACGCGTCGAGCACCGCGAACAGCATTGTCGCCGCCGCCAGCGTCGCCAGCGAGAGCAAAATGCCCGTGATCTGCGGCAGCCGACGACGATAGAAACCGAACAGCGTCGAAAGCAGCAATGTGATGCAATAACCGATGATCGCCTCGATCACCGCATTGACGATGATCTTGAGGTCGAAGCCGTTGGAAATGCTCACGACGGTGCGCAGCAGCAGATAGCCCAGCCACCCCGCGCCCTGGAGGATCCAAAACGCGCGGTTCTTGTCCTCGAAGAACGGCCGCGAGAAGATCCCCGGCGTCGTGCCGGGCTTCAACTCGGGAAGGATGGGGCGGGGCGCGCGCATGGTAACGCTTGCATATAACGGCTCGCCGCGCGGCGGGAAGGGGCACGCGCCGCGCGGGGCGGGACAATCGGGCCGATTGCGGTGGCGCCGCCACAATGGCATGGCGCGGACATGCAGGCGTTTCGGCCCGTAACGGCGTTCCAGCGCCACCTGATGATCGTGCTGTTCGCCTGCGCGGTGCTGGTGCGCATGGGCGTGCCCGAAGGCTGGATGCCGATCACCGATACCGCGGGCACGGTGCGGCTCACGCTCTGCTCGGGCACCGGGCCGCTCGATCCGGTCGCCGCGCCGGCCGGGCACGATCATGATGGCGCACACCATGCCACCGGCCATGGCGATCACGCGACCGCCCACACCGAACCGGCGGTGACGCATGGCGATCACGCTGGCGCCGCCACCGTCGACGCATCGCACGATCACGCATCGCTCTACGATCACGGCAGCCATCCGTGCACCTTTGCCGGGCTTGGGCTTGCCGCGTCGCTCCCCGATCTGGTGCTTGCTCCCGCTGTTGTCCCGGCGATGGTACAACCCCGCGCGCCGGTGCGGGCGGTCACGACCGTTGGCCACGGGCTCGCCGCGCCGCCCCCGCCGCCCACCGGGCCACCGCTTCTCGCCTGACCGTCCGGGCGCGCCTCCCGCGCGTCCGTTGCTGGTTGAGCAAGGAGTCCTCATGAATATTCGTTACCGCGCGCACTTCAGCGCGCTCGTCCTGCTGTCGGCGCTCGCCGCGGCACCCGTCCACGCGCAGGATGCGCCCGCCGATCCCGGCCGCGACATCCTCGTCGTCGGGCAGAAGAACATGCCGATCACGATTGTCCCGCGTGGGCTGTCGGTCAGCCTTGGCGACGCCCAGTTCGCCGGAGTCAACGCCGCCAACACCGAGGATCTGATCAAATACGCGCCCGATTTCTTCGTGCGCACGCGCTTCATTGGCGACAACAATGCGGTGCCGGGCTTTCGCGGCACGCATTCGACCCAATCGGCGCGCAGCCTGGTGATGGTCGACGGTTTCGTAGTGTCGAACTTCCTCGGCAATTCGTTCAGCTATCCGCCGGCCTGGGGAATCGTCTCGCCCACCGAGGTCGCGCAGTTCGATGTCGTCTACGGCCCCTATTCGGCGCGCTATGCGGGCAATTCGATGGGCGGCATCGTCAACATCACCACCCGCGCGCCCACCGAAACCTCGGCCTTCGGCACGGTGCAGGGCTTCGCACAGCCCTATCGCCAATATGCCACCCGCGACACCTATTACGGTTATGCGGCCGAGGCGGGGTTCGTGCTCAAACCGGCGGACAGCCCGTGGGGGCTGCGCGTGTCGGTGCGCCAGCTAGAGAATACCGGCCAGCCGCAGCAATTCTATCAGCTCGGCTATGCGGCGGCGCTCTACGGCGATCCCGCTGCGGGCACCCCGATCACCGGCGCGATCGCTGATCCCGCGGGCGTGCCGATCAGCGGCACGGGGGCCATCGTCGCGCCTGTCGCGGGCGATTATTCGCCCGTCACGGCACGGCACGATCAGGCGCGTGCGCAACTGCGTTACGATCGCGGCGGCTTCCATGCCGAGGCGCTGGTCGCTTATTGGTGGAACCGCGAAACCATGCTCGATCCGCAAACCTATCTGCGCGATGCGACCGGGGCGCCCTTTTACGGCGACGCCGTGCGTGTCGTCAGCACCGGCGGCCATAGCTGGACGTTCGATCCCGCCACGACCTTCCGGCTCGGCATTGCCGACAAGGATGAATGGCTCGCGGGCGTGCGGATCGAGGCGCCGGTCGCGGGCTTCACGGTGCGCGCCAATCTCTCGACATTGCGTTTTGCCAACCAGTCGAGCCGGACGTCGAACGGCTGGCAGGCGGGCGTCACCAACGGCGCGGGGCAACTCACCGATCAGGGGCCGACCGGCTGGTTGACCGGCGATCTGGTCGCGGCGCGCCGCCTTGGTGCGCACGATATCGCGGTCGGGCTCAACGCCAATCGCTACGAAACCGACCAGAGCGTGTTCGCCACCGACGATTGGCGCGCCGCGACCGGGCGCGTGCTGCGCACCCGTACCTTCGGCCGCACGCGCATGATCGGAATGTTCGGTGAGGATGCGATCCAACTCGGCGCGGATACGCTGCTCACGCTGGGGGCCCGCGTGGATTGGTGGCGCGCCTTCGATGGCGGGCTCACCGGAAGGGCAGGGGCCGATTATGCCACCCGCCTGTATGCCACGCGCGCGCAATCGGCGTTCAGCCCCAAGCTGTCGCTGCGCCACGCTTTTACGCCCGATTGGGTGGCCGAATTGAGCCTTGCGACCGCGACCCGTTTCCCGACCGTGGGCGAACTGTTTCAGGGCTCGCTCAACGGCGACGGCAGCTTCAACCAGAACAGCTTCGATCCCGATCTGAAGCCCGAGAAGAGCCGCGACGCCAATCTGCTCGTCCGCCACCCGATCGGCCCGGTCACGCTGACCGCGAGCCTGTTCTACCAGCGGGTGCGCGATGCGATCTTCAGTTTCATCGGCTTCAACCAGAACGGCGTCTCGACCGCGAGCTTCAAGAATATCGACGCCACCCGCCAGATCGGTGTCGAACTGATCGCCGAGGCGCGCAACTGGCCGCTCGATGGGCTCGATGTGGATGCCAATGCGGCGTGGATCGATGCGATCACCGCGAAGAACCGCGCCGATCCCGCCTCGGTCGGGGTCCAGTTCCCGCGCATCCCGCGCTGGCGGCTGAACGGCAATCTGCGCTGGCGGCTGCTGCCGAATGTGCAGGCCGTGGTCGGCGCGCGCTATGCGAGCCGCCCCAATACTGATCTCGACGGGCTGCTGCGCGGCGACACCTATGGCTATACCTCGGAACTGTTCGCGCTCGATCTCAAGGCCAATCTCGACGTGACCGAGCGGCTGCGCTTCTCGGGCGGGGTCAACAATCTCACCAACGATCGTGCCTGGGTGTTCCACCCTTATCCGCAGCGCACCTTCTTCGTCGAAGCGGGGGTGAAATTATGAGCGTCCATGCCCCCGGCACGCGCTGGTACAATGCGGTGTGGCGCTGGCATTTCTATGCCGGGCTGTTCTGCATTCCGTTCGTGATCTGGCTCGCGCTGACGGGCACGATCTATACCTGGGGGCCGCAGATCGAGGCGTGGCTCGATCGGCCCTATGCGCATGTCGCCGCCGGTGCGCCCTCGGTCACACCCGATGCGCAGATCGCCGCCGCATTGGGGGCGGTGCCGGGGGCGAGCCTGCACAAATACCAGCTTCCCGACACCCCCGATCAGGCCGTGCAGATATTGGTCGGCAAGCAGGGCATCGAGCGCCGCGTCTATGTGCACCCCGCCAATGCACAGGTGCTCAAGGTCGCGGTTGAGGAGCAGCGCCCGCTCAGGCTCGTCTTCCACCTCCACGGCGAATTGCTTGCAGGGCCGCTCGGGAGTGTATTGGTCGAAATCGCGGCGTGCTGGGCGATCGTGATGCTGCTCACCGGCCTCTATCTGTGGTGGCCGCGCGGACGGCGCGGGCTCGCCGGGGTGGTCTATCCGCGGCTCAAGCGCGGTGGCCGGGTATTCTGGCGCGATCTTCACGCCGTCGCCGGGATCTGGGTCGCGGTCGCGGCGTGCTTCCTGATCGTGACGGGGCTGCCCTGGGCGCAGGCATGGGGCAGCTATCTCGGCGAAATCCGCACGATGGCGGGCGCCACCGATGGTCCGATCGACTGGACGATCGGCGGCAAGGCCCCCGAAACCCCGGCGAGTGATCCGATGCTCGGCGATCATGCCGAGCATATGGGCATGGCGATGGCGCACCGCGCGCCCGCGCCCGGCGATCTCGCGCGCGTCATCCACACCGCGCGTCCGCTCGCGCTCGCGCCGCCGGTGCTGATCGCGCCGCCGCTTGCGGGCAAGCCCGGCTGGACGGTGTCGTCCGATGCCGCCAACCGCCCGCTGCGCGCGCAGGTGATCGTCGACGGCACCACCGGGGCGGTGCTCGCGCGCAAGGATTTCGCCGAGCGCCATTGGATCGATCGGCTGGTCGGCTATGGCATCGCGATCCACGAAGGCGCGTATTTCGGGATCGCCAACCAGATCGCGGGCACGCTCACCGCGCTGCTGCTCGTCACGCTCGCGGTGTCGGGCGCGGTGATGTGGTGGCGGCGCCGCCCCGCCGGGCTGCTCGGCGCGCCGCTGCCGCTGTCCCGCCCGCGCTTCGGCTGGGCGCTGGTGGGCGGCATCGGCCTGCTCGGCATCGCGCTGCCGCTGTTCGGCGTGACGCTGATCGCGGTGCTGGTCGTCGAACGGACGCTGCTGCGCCGCGTCCCCGGTCCGCGCCGCTGGCTCGGGCTCGGCGCCGCCTGATCGCCTCAAAAGAAAAGCCGCCCCCAGATGGTTCCGGAGGCGGCTCTCTTGTGCTGGTGCGCGGCGATCAGAAGCTGACGACGATCGATCCGATGAACGTCCGCGGCGACCCGATCTGCACGTTGGGCGCGGTATTGACGGCAAGCTGGCCGTCGAAACCGCCGACGTACAATTTGTCGAACAGGTTGACGACGTTGAGCTGGAGATAGGTCTTGTCGCCCAGCCCGGCCCAGTCGAGCCCGACGCGCGCGTCGAGATCGACCAGCGTATAGGCCGGTGCCTTGGCCCCGTAGACCTCGACGCCGCCGATCGTCAGCGGCAGGTTCTGGTCGTTGACGTAGCGCTGGCCGGTGCGCTTGACCTGCGCGCCCAGTTCGATCGGGCCGAGCCGCCCCTGCGCGCGGCCGCCGATCGTATAGACCGGCGAGCCCGATTCACGCTTGCCCTCGGTCAGCGCGAAGATCGGATCGCCATTGGCGTCGGTCCCGTTGAGCACGTCGTCCTTGATCTTCGACTTCAGGTACGAACCGAAGACGTAGATCTGGAATTCGGGGATCGGCTGATACGCGATGCTGGCATCGATCCCGTATTTGTCGACGCGGCCGAGGTTGCGATAGACGTTGCGCTCGGTTTCGGGGTCGAAGGACGACGCCAGCCGGTTCTTGAAGATCGTGTACCACAGCCCGAGCTGCGCCTGCACCTTGCTGCTGCGATAGCGCAGGCCGCCGTCGAAATTGTCGGTCGTCTCGGGAACCGGGTTGGCCGACGGTGTGTTCGCCGGGAAATAGAAGGCGTTGTAGAGATTGTCGGTGCCCGGCACCTGCACGCCCTTCGAATAATTGGCGAACATGCTGAGCGCGTTGGTGAAATCGAAGGTCACGCCGGCGTTGGGCGTGAACTTGTTGTACTTGCGGATGCGCTGCTGCGGGCCCTGCACCGGCGAGATGACGCCGGGGCCGGTCGTCACCGTCGGGTTGGCAGCCAGCCACGCGGCAAGGCCCGCGTCGTTGGTGCCGAAACATTCGACGAAGCCGGTCACACTCGAGGTCGCGCAATAATTGTTCAGGTCGCGCTTGAACATCTTGTACGCGCCGCCGACCTGCACCGTCAGCGCCCCGAATTCGCCGCGATATTCGCCGCCGAACATGTTCAGGCTGGCGATCGACTTGCGGTCGCGCTTCTGCAGGACGTTGCCGTTCACATCAACCATCGGATCGTTGACCGGGAAGACATCGACCGGCGAGCCATCGGCCTTGAGCCGGCCGACCTGGCCGGTCTGCCGGTGGCGCGCGCGTTCGTAGCTGTAGAAAGCGCGCAGCGTGTGATCGGCGTTGATCTCGTAGCGAAGCCCCGCGATCAGCCCGTAACGGTGGGTCTGGGTCTGGCTCGGCGCGAGCAGACGCACCGTGTCGAGGATATCGCCGTCGCGGTTGAGGTCGCGCCCGAAATAGGGGGCGCCGCTCATATAGCCGGTTTGCAGCGAGGTGCCGGCGCCCGGATCGACGTCGCGGAAACCTTCCTGCGCCACCACGGTGCCGCCGCCATTGGCCTTGGTATATTGATAGCTCGGGTCGACCGTCAGCACGAGCCCGTCGGTCAGCGTGAAGCGCGAATTGATGCGGATATTGCCGGTGTTGGACGGGTTGAACCGCTCGTCGAACGCCGAGCCGCAGCTATTCGCCGCGTCGGCGACGCCGGGGGTGGCGGTATTGTTGATCTGGCAGCGCGCGATGCCGTAATCGCGCGCGTCGCGGGTCTGCGGGAAGCCGCCGGGCACGGCACGATCGGTGCGCAGCGATACCGAACCGAAGAAATTGTTGCGGTTCTCGTTATAATGGCCCGCCACCGACACGAAGTCGCCATTGTTGCCCAGCGGCTGATAGATTTTGGCGTTATATTGCTGCTTGTTGATCCCGCCCTTACGCGATTTGAAGGTCGGCTGATCGACATTGCCGTAAACCGTGTCGTTGGTGGCGCTGCTCGCCGAGAAGAAAGCGCGCGTGCCCCAGGGGGTGAAGACGCCGGTATCGACCATGCCGAAAATGCGGAAGAAGCTGAAATCGCCGACCGAGCCGACCAGCTTGGCGCCGAATTCCTCGCTCGGGTTGCGCGTGCGGTAGTTGACGGTCGAGCCCGACGCGGCGGCGGTCGGGCTGTCGACATCGGTCGAGCCCAGATTGACGTTGACCTGCTCGATCAGTTCGGGGTCGAGCTGCTGGTTCGAATAGAGCGCGTAATTGCCCGAATCGTTGAGCGGCACGCCGTCGAACGTCTGGTTGATGCGGCTGTTGTCGAAACCGCGGATGTACATCTTGCCGCCCGCCGATCCGAACGGATCGTTGTTCTGGAAGCTGACGCCGGGCACCATGTTGATGATGTCGTTGACGGTCTGGCCGGGCACCTGACGCTCGATGAATTCCTGCGTCAGCACCGCCTTGGCCTTGGTGGTGTCGGGAACCTTGACGCCGCCGACATCGCTGGCGCGCTCGCCGGTCACGACGATCTCATTGTCGAAATCCACCGATCCGGTCGACTGGGCCAGGGCCGCGCCCGGAACGGTCAGCGCGGCAAACGCCACACCGGTGAGAAAGGTCATACGCATCTTGGTCAAATCCCCCGAGGAGTAAGGAGTTGTTTTTCGTGGCGGGCCCTCGTCACCCGACATCACGGATGAGCCCCTGCCTTCGAAATATTTCCTTTGGGTGACAGTCAATCCACCCCGGGGTCGGTTCGTCCCATAGTTATGTTGCGTTGCAAAATTGCATCACTGTGCAGCGGCCACGATCGCGGCCCATTCGGCCTCGTCGATCACGCGAATCCCAAGCTCTGCAGCCTTTTTCAGCTTCGATCCGGCGCCCGGTCCGGCGATCACCAGATCGGTCCTGGCAGAGACCGATCCGGCGATGCGTGCGCCCAGCTTTTCGGCTTGGGCCTTCGCCTCGTCGCGACTCAGCGACTCGAGGCTGCCGGTAAAAACTAGAATCTTCCCTGATACTTCGGATGCGCGAGTCTCATGGATAACATCGGCGGGGGTCAGTTGGCCGAGCAGATCCGCCACCACCGCATCGTTGTGCGGCTCGGCGAAAAAATCGACCAGCGCACGGGCCACTTCGGGGCCCACGCCGGGGGTTTCGACGATCGCGACCAGTTCCTTGGCGAGGCGCGCCGCCAGCTTGTCGTCGCTCTCCCCAAGCGCGGGAACAATCGTTGTGCACTTGCGAAGGGCGCGATCGATCATCGACCGAAACGACCCCCAGCTTCCGTAGCGTCGGGCGAGATCGCGCGCGGTCACTTCACCGACGTGGCGAATGCCCAGGGCGAACAGAAACCGGTCGAGTGGCGGGGTGCGCCGCTCGTCGATCGCCTGGAGCAAATTCTCGGCCCACACCTCGCCGCTCTTCTTGCGTGCGCGCAAGGCGTCCTCGGACAGGCGGAAGATGTCGGCCGGGCTGTGGATCAGCCCGTCGCGATAGAAATCCTCGATCTGCTGCGCGCCGAGCCCGCGAATATCGAGCGCGTTGCGCGACGCGAAATGCCGCAGCCGTTCGACGCGCTGCGCGGGGCAGATCAACCCGCCCGAGCACCGCCAGTCGACCTCGTCCACCTCGCGTTCGGCGGCCGATCCGCATTCGGGGCAGTGCGTCGGGAAATGCCAGGCTGGCCGCGCGATGTCGCGCGTCAGATTCTCGACGATCTGCGGGATCACGTCGCCCGCGCGCTGGATGACGACGCGGTCGCCGGGCCGCACGCCGAGCCGGCCGATCTCGTCAGCATTATGGAGCGTCGCGTTGGTGACGACCACGCCGCCCACGGTGACGGGCTCGAGCCGCGCGACCGGGGTGAGCTTGCCGGTGCGGCCGACCTGAATGTCGATCCGCTCGAGCGTGGTCTGCGCGCGCTCGGCGGGGAATTTGTGCGCGATCGCCCAGCGCGGCGCCTTGGCGACCTGCCCCAGCCGTGCCTGCCAGTCGAGCCGATCGACCTTGTAGACCACGCCGTCGATATCGAACGGCAAATCGGCGCGCGCTGCCTCGATCGCCCGATAAACGTCCAGCGCGTCCGCGACGCTCTCGACCCGGCGCAACCCTTGCGCGATCGGAAAGCCCCAGCGCCCGATCGTGCCGATCACCTGCGCTTGCGTGTCGCCGGGCAGCGCGCTGGCCTCGCCCCAACCATGGACGAGGAAGCGCAGCGGCCGTGCCGCGGTGACGCTCGCATCCTTCTGGCGCAGCGATCCGGCGGCGGCGTTGCGCGGGTTGGCGAATTGCCGCGCCTTGCCGGTGTCGCCTGTTGCTTCGGCCTCGGCCAGCAGCCGCGCGTTGAGCGCCGCGAAATCGGCCTTGCCCATATAGACCTCGCCGCGCACCTCGAACGTTTCGGGCGCATCGGCAGGAAGTTGCGCGGGAATGTCGCCGATCGTGCGCACGTTGGCGGTCACGTCCTCGCCGACCTGACCGTCGCCGCGCGTCAGCGCCTGCACCAGCCGCCGGCCTTCGTAGCGCAGCGAGCACGACAGCCCGTCGATCTTGGGCTCGGCGACCAGCGCCACCGTCGCATCGTCCGCCAGCCGCAGGAAGCGGCGCACGCGCGCGACGAAATCCTCGACCTCCGCGTCGGAAAAGGCGTTGTCGAGGCTCATCATCGGCCGCGCATGCGCCACCTTGGTCAGATGCCCCGCGGGCGCCGCGCCCACCAGACGGCTTGGCGAATCGGCGCGGATCAGGTGCGGGAACGCCTGTTCGATCGCGCTGTTACGGCGCACGAGCGCGTCATAATCGGCATCCGAAATCTCGGGCGCGTCGTCGGTATGATACAGCGCGCTGTGACGCGCGATCTCGATCGCCAGCCGTTCGAGTTCGGCTGTGGCGGTGTCGTCGGTTGCGGGCAGGGGCGTGGCCATGGGCGAACCGCTAGACCGGAATGGGGGCGAGGGAAATACCATCCTGTCGCCGCTTCTCCGGTCGTCGCGTGCGATTCCGGATCATTCGCGCTGTCCTACAAGCGGCCATGTGTGGCACAGGCGGGTCCATGTGGTGCGCCCCCTTTCTCTTGCCTGATCGCCAGCTGGCGGCGGGGGCCGCGCTACCCCTTCGCAACCGTCAACTTTGTCAACTTAGCCGATGACGATGCTGCCGATTCAGGCCGTCTTGCCCGATCTGCTCGCGACGCTCGCCCAGCGCGCGAACGCGGTGCTGGTCGCGCCGCCGGGCGCGGGCAAGACCACCGCGGTCGCCCCCGTCTTGATCGGTCAGCCCTGGTGCACCGGCGAGATCCTCCTGCTCAGCCCGCGCCGCCTCGCCGCGCGCGCCGCTGCCGAACGGATGGCTGGCCAGGCGGGCGAGCGCGCCGGCGAGACCTTCGGCTATGCGACGCGGATGGATAGCAAGCGCTCGGCGAAAACGCGCGTCACGGTCGTCACCGAGGGCATTTTCGTCAACCGTATCCAGGCCGATCCCGAACTGGCCGGGGTCTCGGCGGTGCTGTTCGATGAAGTCCATGAACGCAGCCTCGACAGCGATTTCGGGTTGGCGCTCGCGCTCGACGCGCAGGCCGCATTGCGCCCCGATCTGCGGCTGGTCGCGATGTCGGCGACGCTCGATGGCGCGCGCTTCGCCACGTTGATGGGCGATTGTCCGGTGGTCGAGAGCGAGGGCCGCTCGTACCCGCTGGAATGCCGCTATCTCGGCCGCCGCGCCGAAGCCCGGATCGAGGAATCGGTCGCCGCTGCCGTGCGCACCGCGCTGGCCGAGGGGGAGGGCGGGGTGCTCGCGTTCCTGCCGGGCGTCGCCGAGATCGAGCGCACCGCCGAACGGCTTGAGGGGCTGGGACAAGGCGTGGTCGTCCACAAGCTCCACGGCAGCCTCGATCCCGCCGCCCAGCGCGCGGCGATCGCGCCCGCCCCCGGCACCCGCAAGGTCGTGCTCGCGACCGCGATCGCCGAGACCAGCCTGACGCTCGACGGTATCCGCATCGTTGTCGATTCGGGGCTCGCGCGGCGCCCGCGCTACGATCGCGCGGCGGGGATGACACGGCTCGTCACCGAACGCGCGAGCCAGGCCGCGGTCACCCAGCGCGCGGGCCGCGCCGCGCGACAGGGGCCGGGGATCGCGTACCGCTTGTGGGAAGAAGCCGCGACGGCGGGGTTGCCGCGCTTCGATCCGCCGCAGATCCTCGAAGCCGATCTGTCGGCGCTGACGCTCGATTGCGCCTTGTGGGGCGTCGCCGATCCGCGCGTTCTCCACTGGATCGATCCGCCGCCCGAGGCCGCGATCGCCGAGGCCCGAACCCGCCTTGCGAGCTTGGGCGCGATCGACACCGATGGCCGCCCGACCGCGCACGGCCGCGCGATCGCTGCGCTGCCGCTGCCGCCGCGGCTCGGCCATATGCTCGTCGCTACCGCCGACCTCGGCCTCACGCGTACCGCCGCCGAGGTCGCCGTCCTGCTCGGTGAGCGCGGGTTGGGCGGCCCCGACCCCGATCTCGACACCCGCCTGCGCCGCTGGCGCACCGAAAAGGGCAAGCGCGCCGAGGCCGGGCGGGCACTGGCCAAGCGGTGGGCACATCTGGCTCCCCTCCCTGGAAGGGAGGGGTTGGGGGTGGGTGGCCGCCCACGAGACCTTCGCAAGGATCAACCCACCCCCAGCCCCTCCCTTCGAGGGAGGGGAGATGATGTCGCCACCTGCATTGCCCTCGCCTTCCCCGATCGCGTCGCGCGCCGCCGCGATTCGTCGGGTGAGACCTGGGCGTCGGTCGGCGGCCGGGGGTTCCGGCTCGATCCCGCCGCATCGCTCGCCCGCCACGAATGGCTCGCGGTCGCCGAGACGCAGGGGATGGCATCGGGCGCGCGCATTCTCTCGGCCGCACCGATCGATGCCGCGACGGTCGAGGCGTTGTTCGGCGCCCGGATCGAGGTCCGACGCAGCGTCACCTTCGATCCGGCGACAGGCGGGGTAAAGGCGCTGCGCGAACGCCGGCTCGGCGCGATCCGGCTGGCCAGCGGCCCCGATTCGGACGCCAGATCCGACGAGATCGCCGCCGCACTGCTCGACGGCGTCCGCGCTCACGGCCTCGATCTTCTCCCGTGGAGCGATACCGCGCTGGCGTTGCGTGCGCGCGCGCAGTTCGCCGCGCAGCACGGGGGCGCCGATCTCCGGCTCGACGACGCGTCGCTGCTCGATCGTGCCGACCAATGGCTTACGCCGCTCCTCACCGGCAAGCGCCGGCTCGATCAGGTCGATTCCGGTGCGCTCACCGATGCGCTGCGCGGGGTCATCGGCTGGGAGGCGTTGCAGGCGATCGACCGGCTCGCGCCGCCGCGCTTCGAATCGCCCGCGGGCAGCAGTCATGCGATCGATTATGGAGCCGAGGGTGGCCCGCGCGTCGATCTGCGCGTGCAGGCGCTGTTCGGGTTGGCCACACATCCGAATGTCGGGGGCGGGCGCGTGCCGCTGGTGCTCAGCCTCACCTCGCCGGCGGGCCGCCCGATCCAGACGACACGCGATCTGCCCGGTTTCTGGGCCGGAAGCTGGGGCGCGGTGGCCAAGGAGATGCGCGGGCGCTACCCCCGGCACCCCTGGCCCGACGACCCTGCCGCCGCTGCGGCAACCCTCAGGACCAAAAAGGCGGATGCAAGGGGCAAGCAACCGCGCTAAGGCTTTGGCCGAACCAAGGAGCTACAATGCCGAGCGTACGGATTTACCAGCGTCCCAAGAATGCGATGCAGTCGGGCAAATTTCGCACCGATAGCTGGGTGGTCGAATTCGAGCCTGCCGAGGCCAAGCGCCCCGATCCGCTCACCGGCTGGGCCGGCTCGGGCGATACGCGCGAGCAGGTGCTGATGAGCTTCGCGAGTCTGGAGGCTGCCAAAGCCTATGCCGATCGCGAGGGGCTGCCCTTCACGGTGACGCCCGCGCCCACCAGGACGCTCAAGCTCCAGGCCTATGCCGACAATTTCCGGTAAGCAGACCACGGCTTTCCGTTCGTGCTGAGCCTGTCGAAGCACCGTTCTTCACCCGGTCGCGAAGAAAAGAGCGGCCCTTCGACAAGCTCAGGGCGAACGGATCGGGTTCGTGTGGGCACTATCCCAAGATCGACGGCGCCAGCAGCAACAGCAGCTTGACGTCGATCGCCAGCCCCTCGGCGCGCTTCGTGGCCACGAAATCGGCGATTGTGGCCAGCGGCACGCGATGGACGATGATCTGCTCGTCACCATCGCCGCCGCCGGGGCCGACCTTGGTCAGCCCGTGCGCGCGCACCAGCGTGAATCCTTCCGAGACCATCCCCGGCGAGGCATAGAAGAAGCCGAGCTTCTCGATGCGTGCCGCCCGGTAACCGGTCTCTTCCTCCAACTCGCGCGCCGCCGATGTTTCAGCCGATTCCCCCGCGGTTTCGTCGCCCACCAGTCCGGCGGGCAGTTCGAGGCACTGGCGCCCCAGCGGCACGCGATATTGCTCGACCAGGATCACGTCGCCCGCGTCGATCGCCAGGATCACCGCCGCCTGTATCCCCCGCGCCCGCGCCGCATATTCCCACTTTCCCTGGCGCCTGGCGGCGATGAACCGGCCCTGCCAGACGGTCTCGACCGGCCCCATGTCCGTCGGCGTGCCGCTCACAATTCGATCAGCCGGTCGGGAAGTTCGTTGGTGTCGGCCTCGGTCTTGGGGAAGGTCTCGGCGAGGAGCATGCCGATCTGGGTTACCGCTGCCGCCATGCCCTCGCCGGGCCGCCCGGCACGGACCTCATCGACCAGCGCTGCCATCGCGTCGCCCCAGCGCTCGGCGGGGACTTGGCGGTGGATCGCCTCGTCGGCGATGATCTCGGCATTGTGCTCGTCGAGCGACAGATAGAGCAGGATGCCGACTCGTGCGGTCGTCCGCCGCTCGGCACCGACCCTGAAATAGTCGATCGCGCGCCGCCGCACCCGCCGCGCGCGCACGGCCTTGGGGGTCAGCGCCATCCGCAGCGGCATCCAGACCAGCGCAGAGCGCACGACGAGGAAAACGATCGCCTCGGCCACCATCAGCGCAACGAAGCTGCGCCACGGCACGGGATCGCCCGCCCAGCCGCCCGAAAGCCGGGCGATGGCGGCGTCGATCGCGCCGGGGCACAAGGCCGTGCCCGCGACCACCAGCAACATGGCGCCGACCGCATAATGGAGCGCGATATCGTGATACTCGTCCGACCGCGCGGTCACGATCGTCACGATCTCACCATCGGTACCGTGTTCGGCGTCGCGTACCGCATCGGTGACGCGGCTATGCTCGGCCTCGGTCAGGCGGGAGATGCGCATCTACCAGCCCCCCGAGGCGCCACCGCCCCCAAACGAGCCGCCGCCGCCCGAAAAGCCACCGCCGCCACCGGAAAAGCCGCCCCAGCCTGACCCGCCACTCGAGCCGCCGCCCCAGTCGCCGCCCGATCCCGACCCCCACAGCACCACGGGGCCGAGCCCGCGGCGATAGCGCCGTCCGTGGCCACGGCGCGCGACCAGGCGCAGGATGACGAAGCCCAGCACGCACAACCAGAAGATTCCAACGAACAGGCCGCCGTCATCGCTTTGCTTGTTCTCGCTCGCCACTTGCTGCGCACGCTGCTCGGCGGCTTCGAGCGGCAGCTTCATCTGTTCGCCGATCGCACCGGCGCCGGCGATGATCCCCCCTGCCATGTCGCCGTCGCGGAATCGGGGCAGGATCGTCTGGTTGATGATGATGCTCGACAGCGCGTCGGTCATGATCGGTTCGAGCCCATAGCCGACCTCGATCCGCACCTTGCGCTCGTTGGGCGCGACCAGCAGGAGAATGCCGTTATTGGCGCCCGCCTGCCCGATCTTCCAGTCGCGGCCGAGCTTGTAGCCGTAATCCTCGATCGGATAGCCTTGGAGATCGAGCACCGTCGCGACCACGAACTGCCGCGACGAGGCCTGTTCGATCTGTTCGGAAAGCTGGGTGAGTTGCGCTTCCTGCGCGGGATCGAGCAGATCGGCGGCATCGACCACCCGGCCCGAGAGCGCGGGGAAGGTCTGGGCGAACGCGGGCACCGCCAGCGCCATCGCCAGCAACAGCAGCAAAGCGGGCATCCATGCGCGGTTGAAGCGGTTCATTTCGCGGGCGATCATCAACGAGCCTCCGAAACGAGGAAAGGCGCGATAGCGATCAGTTCATGTTCCCGAAATCGACCGTCGGTGCGTTTTCGGCGCCCGGCGTCGTCGCCTGATAGGGCACCTTGGCCTTGGCGCCGTAGAAGATCTTGGCGCCGACCGCGTCGGGGAAGGTGCGGATGCGGGTGTTATACTCCTGCACCGCGCTGTTATAGTCGCGGATCGCGATCGTGATGCGGTTCTCGGTGCCTTCGAGCTGGCTCATCAGCGTCGGGAAATTGGTCTGGCTCTTGATCTCGGGATAGGCCTCGACGGTCGCGAGCAGGCGGCTCAGCGTGCCACCCAACTGGCCCTGTGCGGCCGCGAATTGCTGCATCTTGGCGGGGTCGGAGAGATCGTCGGCATTGACCTGGATTGCGGTCGCCTTGGCGCGCGCGCTGATCACGTCGGTCAGGATCTTGTCCTCGGCGGCGACCGAGGCTTTCACCGTGTTGACGAGGTTGGGGATCAGGTTGGCGCGGCGCTGGTAATCGGCCTGGACGTCGGCCCAGCGCGCGTTGACATTCTCTTCGGCGGTGGGGACCGAATTGATTCCGCAGGCGCTCACGGTCATCGCGGCGGCGATCATGATCGGGGCACGGTATTTCATGCGTTTTGTTCCTCTAGTCCCTTGTCTCCTCATTCTAGGCGAAGCAGGATAGAAGGCGAAACCGAAATCGGTGCGCGCCCAGGGAGATTTCAGGGATGTTTAACGAATTCAAAGCCTTCGTCATGCGCGGCAACGTGCTTGATCTCGCCATCGCGGTGATTATCGGCGGCGCTTTTGCGACCATCACCAAGTCGTTGACCGACGATCTGATCATGCCGGTGGTCGGCTGGTTGTTCGGCGGGTTCGACTTTTCGAGCTATTTCATCCGCCTCGGGCCGATCCCCGAGAATTATGCCGGTTCGGCCACCAATTATGCCGCGCTCAAGGAAGCGGGGGTGCCGTTGCTCGGTTATGGCGAGTTCATCACCGTGGTGATCAACTTCCTGATCCTGGCGTTCATCATCTTCATGCTCGTCCGGTCGGCGAACAAGATGATGGCGCGCTTCGACGCGCAGAACCCCGCACCCGAGGCGGAAGCCGCCGATATCGTGCTGTTGCGCGAAATCCGCGATGAGCTGAAGGCCCAGCGCGGGGAAAAATAAGGGGGGTGGCCGACGGCCTGCGCGTCAGGCCGCCGCCAGATCCTCGGCGGTGGCATCCGCAAGGCTGGTGCCGTCGAGGATGCGCGCGGTTTCGTCGCGTACGCGCATCATCGCATGGCGGATCGCGCACGTGGCTTCGTCCTCGCAATCCTTGCAGCGCTTGTACGCGGTGCGGCTGACGCACGGTACCAGCGCGAGCGGGCCTTCGATCACGCGGATGATCTCGCCCAGCGACACCAGATGGGTGGGCTTGGACAGGTAATAGCCGCCCAATTTGCCGCGCCGGCTGACGAGCAGCCCGGCGTCGCGCAGGTCGGCAAGGATCAGTTCGAGAAACTTGCGCGGCACATTGGCGTGGGTGGCGATGCGGTGCATCGCGATCGGTGGGCCGCCTACGGGTGCTTGGGCAAGATAGAGCATCGCGCGGAGCGCATAACGGGAACGCTGCGTCAACATGATCGGGCTATGCGCCCGCATTATGGCGCTTCAAGGGCGTGACGCCCAGTCGGGACGCCTTTTCTTTCGCGCGTCGGCCGCCTATATGAGCCGTGTCGGCTTTCGGGTCGGCTATGGTGATAAACTGCGGCGTACAATAGGCGCAGCGGACCCGGGGGCAGTACCCGGCGGCTCCACCAGATGGCTCCTCCTGCTCGCGGAGCCACCTGACGGGGCCGAACCAGGATCGACGTGTGTTGAAAAGCGCTGTTTTCACCCGGAATGGGACCACCGCGACGGCCCATAACACAAGTGCCAACGATAACGAGGCGCTCGCAATTGCGGCCTAACCCAAGACCTCACGGTCTAGGTTAGAACGACGAAAGCGCGGTTGGACCGCACCGGGCAACAGAAGCGATTCCAGCGGCCGCCAGGGGGGCCGGGCAACAGAACCCCCTGGACTTATGACATGATCGCGCGCCGGGACCCCGAGAGAGCGTGGCATCTCCATTCCCGAGGCCGCGCCGCAAAACATGGTCTTGCCGACCGCGAAGTTGACAAAGTTGACAGTCTGGCACCTGTCGCGGCCGGTCCCGCCCGGTACGCCGGAATCGATCCACTGTCGGCTGCCGATGAGAAAGAGCGGCAGCATTCTATCCCAGAACACGGCCTGTAGGACAGCCCCGGACGCCGGCGTCGGCGCCCCGGTGCTCGCGGCACGAGCGCGCCTGCCCGAGCCGTCAGCATGCGGGGTCCGGGTAACGAAAAAGGGCCCGGCAATCGCTCGCCGGGCCCCGTTTCATCGGTTGGTCGGGATCGCTCAGTCGCGATCGCCGGTCAGGAAAGCGGGCGCGAAGGCGGGGGCATCGCCCTCATCCTTGGCGCCGTCGCTGTGTCCGCCGCCGCCACCGCGACGCGGGCCGCGATCGTCGTCGCGGCGCGGGCCGCGATCACGGCGCGGGCCGCGATCACCGCCCCGGCCACCGCGATCGCCGCGGTCACCACGCTCACGCGGCTCGCGCGGCGGGCGGGTGTCTTCCAGCTCGGCGCCGGTTTCCTGATCGACGACGCGCATCGACAGGCGAACCTTGCCGCGCGGATCGATCTCGAGCACCTTGACCTTCACTTCCTGGCCTTCGGAGACGACATCGGTGGGCTTTTCGACCCGCTCGTTCTTCATCTCGGAGACGTGGACGAGGCCGTCCTTGCCGCCCATGAAGTTCACGAACGCGCCGAAATCGACGATGTTGACGACCTTGCCGGTGTAGATCTTGCCGACTTCGGCCTCTTCGACGATGCCCTGAATCCAGACGCGCGCGGCCTCGATCTGGCTGACGTCGGACGACGAGATCTTGATCACGCCCTCGTCATCGATGTCGACCTTGGCGCCGGTGGTGGCGACGATCTCGCGGATCACCTTGCCGCCGGTGCCGATGACGTCGCGAATCTTCGACTTGTCGATCTGCATCGTCTCGATGCGCGGGGCGTGCGCCGAGAGTTCTTCGCGCGTGTGATCGAGCGCCTTGGCCATTTCGCCGAGGATGTGCGCGCGGCCCTCATGCGCCTGCGCCAGCGCGACCTTCATGATCTCCTCGGTGATCCCGGCGATCTTGATGTCCATCTGCAAGGACGTGATGCCCTCGCTGGTGCCCGCGACCTTGAAATCCATGTCGCCGAGGTGATCCTCGTCGCCGAGGATGTCGGAGAGGACCGCAAAGTCCTTGCCTTCGAGGATGAGGCCCATCGCAATGCCCGACACCGGCCGCTTGAGCGGCACGCCGGCATCCATCATCGCCAGCGAACCGCCGCACACCGTCGCCATCGACGACGAGCCGTTCGATTCGGTGATGTCGGAGAGGACGCGGATCGTATACGGGAATTCTTCCACCGTCGGCAGCACGCGGTGCAGCGCGCGCCACGCCAGCTTGCCATGGCCGATTTCGCGACGGCCGGGCGCGCCGAAGCGGCCCACTTCACCGACCGAATAGGGCGGGAAGTTATAGTGCAGCATGAAGCGCTCGTACGACAGGCCGGTCAGCCCGTCGATCATCTGCTCGCTGTCCTTGGTGCCCAGCGTGGTGGTGCAGATCGCCTGCGTTTCGCCGCGGGTGAACAGCGCCGAACCATGGGTGCGCGGCAGGAAGCGGACCATGCCTTCGATCGGGCGGATCTGCTTGGTGTTGCGCCCGTCGATCCGGTGGCCGTCCTTGAGGATCGCGCCGCGCACGATTTCCGCTTCGAGCTTCTTGACGAGCTTGATCGCGGCCATCTGGTCCTGCGGGCTGGCGTCGGCGAACGCCTCCTTCGCCTTGGCGCGTGCCGCGTTGAGCGCGTCCGAACGGGCCGACTTGTTGGTCAGCTTATAGGCTGCGGCGATATCCTTGCCGATCAGGCTCTTCAGCTTCTTCTTCGTCGCCGACACATCGGCTTGCGGCGCGAGTTCCCAAGGCTCCTTGGCGGCCTGCTCGGCGAGATCGATGATCGCGTCGATCACCGGCTGGCACGCGCGGTGCGCGAACATCACGGCGCCGAGCATCGTGTCTTCCGACAGTTCGGCGGCTTCGGATTCGACCATCATCACGGCGTTCGAGGTGCCCGCGACGACGAGGTCGAGATCGCCGCTTTTGGTCTCTTCGATCGTCGGGTTGAGGACGAACTCGCCATCGACATAGCCGACGCGCGCGCCGGCGATCGGGCCCATGAAGGGCACGCCCGAGATGGTGAGCGCGGCCGACGCGGCGATCATCGCCAGGATGTCGGGCTCGTTCTCGCCGTCATAGCTCATCACCTGGGCGATGACGTTGATCTCGTTGTAGAAGCCCTCGGGAAAGAGCGGGCGGACCGGGCGGTCGATCAGACGGCTGGTCAGCGTCTCCTTTTCGGTCGCCCCACGCTCGCGCTTGAAGAAGCCGCCCGGGATGCGCCCGGCCGACGAGAATTTTTCCTGATAGTGCACGGTCAGCGGGAAGAAATCCTGGCCTTCCTTCACCGACTTGGCGGCCGTGACGGCGCACAGCACCACGGTTTCACCGAGCGTCGCGAGCACCGCGCCGTTGGCCTGGCGGGCAACGCGGCCCGTTTCGAGCGTGAGGGTCTTGCCGCCCCACTCGATGCTTACAGTTTTCGTATCGAACATCTGATTTCCTTTACACCGGCGGGCCTATCCCACCGGGGCCTGTGTGAGCCCTGACGGCTCTTGCGAAATGCTCTCCACACCCGTTCGGGCTGAGCTTGTCGAAGCCCCGTTCTCGCTTCCTTGCTTCCGAATGAAGAAGTGCAGCCCTTCGACAAGCTCAGGGCGAACGGGAGAGCTTTTGATCGGGCGCGGTGCCGAATTGCCCGCTCCCGAAAAATGAAACGGCCCCTCAAAGGGGCCGTCCCGGTTACTTGCGAAGCCCGAGCTTCGCGATCAGATCGAGGTAGCGCTGGCCGTCCTTGTGACGGAGGTAATCCAGCAGCGACCGGCGCTTGTTGACGAGCATCAGCAGGCCGCGGCGCGAATGGTTGTCCTTCGCATGGGTCTTGAAATGCTCGGTCAGGTTGCGGATGCGCTCGGTGAGGATCGCAACCTGCACTTCGGTCGAGCCGGTGTCGCCTTCGGCGCGGCCATGTTCCTTGACGAGCGCATCCTTGCGCTCCTGCGTGATCGACATTCACTTTCCTTCGACATCGGGGGTAAGGTTGAACCCGCGCACGACGCGAACCTCGCGGTTCAGAACCTCGACCAAAGCGACCGGCATTCCGCCTTCAATCGCAAGGTGTTGGCCATCGTGAGCGGCGATCCCGACCAGGACTCGCCCCTGACGGAGCGACCCTGCCTGGTCGGGGGTGAGCGCGAGAGCCGGGATGTCGTCCAGCGCCGTGCTCAATGGCAGGAGGATGTCCTCAAGCGCGCGGGCCATAGCGACCTGGTCCAATTTGTCCAGCGAAATCGCCGGTTCGAGTGCGAACGGGCCGGCCTTCAGGCGCCGCAACATGGTGACATGACCCACCGTTCCGAGCGCATGGGCGATGTCACGCGCGAGGCTGCGGATATAGGTGCCCTTGGAGACATGCGCGGTCAGCGTCACGGTATCGACCGGCGCGTCGGGCGCGCTCGCGGGGGCGTCCTCGCGCGTGAGGGCATGGATCGTGACCGCCCGCGTCGCGAGCGTCACGTCCTCGCCCGCGCGCGCCAGATCATAGGCCCGCTTGCCGTCGACCTTGAGCGCGGAGAAAGCGGGCGGCACTTGTTCGATCGCGCCGGTGAAGCGCGGCAGGATCTGCTCGATCGCGGCGGTCGTGGGGCGTATTGAACTGGTCTCGACTACCGTGCCCTCGGCGTCGAGCGAGTCGGTCTCTTCGCCGAAGGTGATCGTGAAGGCATAGATCTTGTCGCTGACGAGCATCCGTCCGGCCAGTTTGGTGGCCTCGCCGACCGCGATCGGGAGCACCCCCGACGCCAGCGGATCGAGCGTGCCGCCGTGCCCCACCTTGCGCTTGGGGTAGCCGCCCGTGCGCAGCGCGCGTTTGACCGCGGCGACCGCCTGGGTGGAGCCCAGCCCCACGGGTTTGTCGAGAATGATCCAGCCATGCATCGCGCGGGGCTTAGCGGCGCGCGCCTGCGAACCCAAGCGCGATCACTTCGCCGGCTTGGGGGCCCCGGGCTGTCCGGCAGGGGGCAGGCTGGTCCGGATGCTTTTCACCCCGCAGACGCGGCCGGGATAATCGGGGAAGGTGAGCCGGGAAAAGGTATCGAACGTGCCCGTACTGTCGGTGGTGTAGACCACCGTCATCGGGCCGACGCGCGTCTCGATGCACGGGCCCGACAGCGTGACCTTGTACCATTTGAGCGTGCGATCCTGCATGTAGAGGATGCCGCTTTCGGGCGGGCCCGCCTGCCAGTTGCGGATGCCGCCGCCGCTCGCGAAGGTGATCCGGGTCTCGACGCCGATCTTGCGCTCCGCAGGCGTCGGCGCAGCAAGCGCGCTGGCGGCGGCGACGGTGGCCGCGAGTGTGATGACGATGGCAGGGATGCGCATTGCCGGTCTCCTTGCGCCACCTCTTAGCAGGGCTCGGCTGAACCTGTGCTGAGCGCTGTGGCCGCGCCCAGCGCTTCGGTGAAATGCCGCCGGCACATCGCGACGTACCGGTCGTTGCCGCCGATCTCGGTCTGCGCGCCCTGGCGCACCGCGCGCCCTTCGGCATCGACGCGCAGGTTCATCGTCGCCTTGCGTCCGCACGCGCACACCGATTTGAGTTCGATGAGCGCGTCGGCGATCGCGAGCAGGCGGGCGGCGCCTTCGAACAGCTCGCCCTGAAAATCGGTGCGCAGGCCGTAGGCGAGCACGGGGATGCCCATCACGTCGGCGATGTGCGCGAGCTGGGCGACCTGCGCGGCGGTGAGGAATTGTGCCTCGTCGATCAGCACGCAGGCGATGCGCTCGTGCGCGTGACGATCGGCGACGAGCCCGGCGATGTCGGTATCGGGAGCGAAGGGCGTGGCCGGAGTCGACAGGCCGATCCGTGAATCGATCACGCCTGCGCCACCGCGATCGTGGACCGCGGCGGTGAACAGCATCGTCGCCATGCCGCGCTCGCGATAGTTGAAATCGGCCTGGAGCAAGGTGGTCGATTTCCCTGCGTTCATCGAGGCGTAGTAGAAATAGAGCTTGGCCATGCGCATCGGCATGGCGCTGCGCCGCGCCCCGGTCAATTGCCGCCGGGGGAGGGGGTGTCAGTCCTCGCCGAGGTCGCGGGCGATGTTGGGCGAGCGCAGCAGCGCGTCGATATGGCTGCCCTCGTCGAAACTGTCGTCGACGAGGAATTTGAGTCTGGCGGCGTATTTCTGCTGCACGCGGTGGGCAACCTCGCGCTGGAGATAGGCGGTGTTGGTGCGCAGCGCCTTGAGCACTATCGCTTCGTCCTTGCCGAGCAGCGGTTTTACGAACACCGTTGCATGGCGCAGATCGGGCGACATGCGCACCTCGGTGATGCTCACCAGATGCTTCGCCAGCGTCTCGTCATGCACGTCGCCGCGCTGGAGGATGTCCGACAGCACGTGGCGCACCTGTTCGCCGACGCGCAGCGTGCGGATCGATTGGGTTTCGGGGGTTTCGTTTCGCATGGCGCGCCCTCCAAGACGGCATCACCCCGGCGCGGGCCGGAGCCTCAGGCCGCGGGAGCGATGGTGAAAGCGCTCCCGCGGCGCGAGATGCCGGCGTTCGCCGGCATGACGATGGTTTGCTACAGCGTCCGTTCGCGCAGCTCGACTTCGAACGTTTCGAGGAAGTCGCCCGGTTTGATGTCGGTGAAGTTCTGCGTGAAGGTGACACCGCATTCGAGCCCGGCGCGGACTTCGGCGACATCATCCTTGAAGCGCCGGAGCGACGCGATCTCGCCCTGATAGATGATGACATCCTCACGGGTGATGCGTGCCTTCAAGGCCTTGCGGATCGCGCCTTCGGTGACCAGCAGACCCGCCGCCTTGCCGTGCTTGCCGGCCGAGAACACCTCGCGGATTTCGGCGCGACCGACCACCGTCTCGAACGCTTCGGGGCCGAGTTCGCCCGCCATCCCGGCCCTGATCTCGTCGATCAGATCGTAGATGATGTCGTAATATTTGAGCGCGACGCCTTGCCGCGTGGCGATCTCGCGCGCCTTGGCGTTGGCACGGACGTTGAAGCCGATGATCGGTGCGCCCGAGGCCCCGGCCAGCGTCACGTCGCTCTCGGTGATGCCGCCGACACCCGAGTGCAGGATGCGCACCTTGATATCGTCGGTCGACAGCTTGTTGAGGCTGCTCACGATCGCCTCGACCGTGCCTTGCGTATCGCCCTTGATGACGAGCGGATATTCGATCGCCTTCTTGTCCTTGAGCGCACTGAACATGGTCTCGAGGCTCGCCGGCGCCTGCGCGGTCCGCTTTTGCAGCAGCACGCTCTGGCGATATTCGGCGACCTCGCGGGCACGCGCTTCGTTTTCGACGACCTGGAGCGGATCGCCGGCCGACGGCACGCCCGACAGCCCGAGCACTTCGACCGGCACCGAGGGGCCGGCTTCCTTCACCTGACGCCCCTTGTCGTCGATCAGCGCGCGAACCTTGCCGCTTTCGGCGCCGACCACGAACACGTCGCCGACCCTGAGCGTGCCGCGGTTGACGAGCACGGTCGCCACCGGCCCGCGGCCCTTGTCGAGCTTGGCCTCGATCACGGTGCCTTCGGCGTCGCGGTTCGGATTGGCCTTGAGTTCGAGCAATTCGGCCTGAAGCTGGATCTTCTCGATCAACTGATCGAGCCCGGTCTTCTTGAGCGCCGAAACCTCGACATCCTGCACGTCGCCCGACATGGCCTCGACGATCACTTCGTGTTCGAGCAGACGTTCGCGCACGCGCTGCGGATTGGCTTCTTCCTTGTCGATCTTGTTGATCGCCACGATCATCGGCACGCCGGCCGCCTTGGTGTGGTTGATCGCCTCGATCGTCTGCGGCATCAGCCCGTCATCGGCCGCCACCACCAGGATGACGATATCGGTGATGCCCGCGCCGCGGGCGCGCATCTCGGTAAAGGCCTCGTGGCCCGGCGTGTCGAGGAAGGTGATCTTCGACTTGTCCTTCAGCGTCACCTGATAGGCGCCGATATGCTGCGTGATGCCGCCGGCCTCGCCCGAGGCGACGCCGGTGCCGCGCAGCGCATCGAGCAGGCTCGTCTTGCCGTGATCGACATGGCCCATGATCGTGACGACCGGGGCACGCGGCTCGAGCGCCTCGTCGGCGTCATCGACGGTGTCGAGCGACAGATCGATATCCGATTCGGACACGCGCTTCACGTTGTGGCCGAATTCGGTCACCAGCAGTTCGGCGGTGTCCTGATCGATCGACTGGTTGACCGTGACGGGCATGCCCATCTTGAACAGCGCCTTCACCAGGTCGGCGCCCTTCTCGGCCATGCGATTGGCGAGTTCCTGAACGGTGATCGCTTCGGGCACGACGACGTCGCGGACCTGCTTGGCCTGCGCCTCGCGCGGGCCGGAATGGCTGCGGCGTTCCTTCTCTCGCGCGCGCTTGAGCGCGGCGAGACTGCGCGCGCGCGCGCCGTCGTCACCACCGAGCGCGCGGTTGACGGTGAGCTTGCCGGAGCGACGCTGATCGTCACGTTCCTTGCGCTGATCCCGCGCAGGCTTGCTGGCGGGTTGTTCCTGCCGCTTGCTCGCCGAGGGCGGCCCCGAAACGTCGGGTTCGGCCCGGCGCGCGGGGGCCGGCTGCGGGCGCTCGGGGCGCTGAACGGGCGTGAACCGACGCGGGGCCGGCAGCGAATCGTCGAGCTGCAACTCGCGCCGCACGACAGGCGCCGGGGTGGGCGCCGGCGCGGGGGCGGGGGTCGGCTTGGGCGTTTCAGCGACCGGCGCGGCCAGCGGCGTCGGCTCGGCCGGCGCTTCGGGTTCTGCCGATTTGGCTTCGGCCTCGCGCTTGTTGCGCTCGATGCGGCGCTGCTCTTCCTCGGCCGCCTCGGCCTTTTCGCGATCTTCGCGACGACGGGCTTCCTCGAGCGCGGTCATGCGCTGTTCTTCGGCCTCGCGCAGCATCCGCTCCTGGCGCTCGCGCGGCGTCTCGTTCGATGGCGCGGGGCGTACCGGTACGGGCCTGGGAGCGGGCGGCGGCGGTGGGGCGACCTCGGCCTCGGCCTCGACCCGCGGCGCCTCTGCCTCGCCGGGCTTGCCCAGGATGCGACGACGCTTGACCTCAACCACCACGGTGTTCGAGCGGCCATGGCTGAAGCTCTGCTTCACCTTGCCTGTCTCGACCGTGCGCTTGAGGCCCAGCGGCGCGCGGGCGCCCAGTTTCGGCTTGTCGTTGTCCGTATCGCTCACTCAAAATCCTCGTGTCGTATCGTCGGCCGGTGCGGACCCGCCTGTTTCAAACGCCGATGGCTCTTGCGAGATCGTTTCGCAAGTTACCGCGTGTTCGTCGGGTCCGATAAAATACAGCCAGCGGTCGAGCGTTGCGCGCAATCGCCGGGCGGCATCGGGGTCGGTCAGGCCGCCATGTACCACATTTTCGCGGCCAAGGGCCAAAGACAATATGGCGCGTCCAAGCGGAAGAACCAACCCCCGCAAATCACTTCCTTCGGCATCGCGGCCGACCCGCCATGCGGAATCGAGTTTGCGGTTGCCGTCGACACTCGCATCGGCGGCGTGGAACAGCAGGTGGAGCTTGCCCGATCGGGCGGCGGCCTCGATCCGCTCGCTGCCGATCACGAGATGGCCGGCGCGTGCCTCGAGCCCCAGCCGATCGAGCGTGGTCTTGTGCAGGGCATCGGCGATCCGCGCGGGCAGATCGTCGGGGATGGTGAGGGCGCCGGTCTTGAACGCGCGCGCCAGCGCGCCACGCAGACGCCCCTTGGCCATCGCTTGCTCAAGCTCGCGCCGGGTCACCCCGATCCACGCGCCGCGCCCCGGCGCCTTGGCGCGGACGTCGGGCAATATCCGGCCGTCAGGGCCGAGCGCTAGTCGGATCAGCTCGCCGCGCGGCTCGCGATCGCCGGAGAGGATGCACTTGCGGACAGGGGCGTTCATCCACGCCTCCCGATGCAGGGAGGCGTAGGAAACGGCCCGATTGCGGTCGCGTTACGCCTTAGCGTCTCATTGGGAAGGTTCCGCATTCGCGTCCTCCCCATTGTCGGATGCCGGGCCAGCCGGTGCATCCGCCTCGGCGGCGGGGGCTTCGTCCTCGAACCAGTGCGCGCGGGCGGCCATGATGATCTCGTTGCCCTGCTCGTCGCTCAGGCCGTATTCGGCGAGCACGCCGCCCTTGTCCTCGGTACGCTCGCGCGTTTCCTGGCGGCGGCGCGGCTCGACGCGCTTTTTCTGGACGAGTTCGTCGGTCGCGAGATCGGCGAGGTCGTCGAGCGTGCGGATGCCCGCCTTGCCGAGCGTGACGAGCATCGGCTCGGTCAGATACGGCATGTCGATCAGCGCATCCTCGACGCCGAGGCTTTTGCGTTCCTCGCGTGCGGCGGCCTCGCGGCGTTCGAGCGCCTCGGCCGCGCGGCTCTGCAGCTCGGCGGCGAGTTCCTCGTCGAAGCCTTCGATGCTCGCGATTTCGCCGGGCTCGACATAAGCGACTTCCTCGAGCGCGCCGAAGCCCTCGGCGACGAGGAGCTGGGCGAGCGTCTCGTCGACGTCGAGCTCGCGCTGGAACAGCTCGGAGCGTTCGAGGAACTCGCGCTGGCGCTTCTCGCTCGCGTCATCCTCGGTCAGGATGTCGATCGCCTTGCCAGTGAGCTGCGAGGCGAGGCGCACATTCTGGCCGCGACGGCCGATCGCCAGGCTGAGCTGATCGTCGGGCACCACGACTTCGATGCGGTCTTCCTCTTCGTCGAGCACGACGCGGCTGACGCTCGCGGGCTGGAGCGCGTTGACGATGAAGGTCGCGGTATCGGGCGACCAGGGGATGATGTCGATCTTCTCGCCCTGCATCTCCTGGACCACCGCCTGAACGCGGCTGCCCTTCATGCCGACGCACGCGCCGACCGGATCGATCGACGAATCGTGGCTGATGACGCCGATCTTCGCGCGGCTGCCCGGATCGCGCGCCGCCGCCTTGATCTCGATGATGCCGTCGTAGATCTCGGGGACTTCCTGCGCGAACAGCTTCTTCATGAAGTCGGGGTGCGCGCGGGAAAGGAAGATCTGCGGCCCGCGATTCTCGCGCACGACCTTGAAGATCAGGCTGCGGATGCGATCGTTGACGCGCACCACCTCGCGCGGGATCTGCGCGTCGCGGCGGATGACGCCCTCGGCGCGGCCGAGATCGACGACGACATGGCCGAATTCGACGCGCTTGACGACGCCGGTGATGATCTCGCCGACGCGATCCTTGAATTCCTCGAACTGGCGCTCGCGCTCGGCGTCGCGGACCTTCTGGAAGATGATCTGCTTCGAGGCCTGCGCCTGGATGCGGCCGAACTCGATCGGGGGCAGCGGATCGACGATATAATCGCCGACGACCGCGCCCGGCTGGAGCTTCTGCGCATCCTTGACCGAGACCTGTTTGAAATAATCATCGACCGCCTCGACCACTTCGACGACGCGCCACAAGCGCAGGTCGCCCGAATTGGGATCGAGCTTGGCGCGAATGTCGTTCTCGGCGCCGTAGCGCGTCTTGGCGGCGCGCTGGATCGCTTCCTCGAGCGCTTCGACGACGATCGCCTTGTCGATCAGCTTTTCGCGCGCAACCGAATCGGCGATCGCGAGCAGCTCGGCCTTGTTGGCGGAAACGGCGGTGGCCATCGGGACTTATCCTTCCACTTCGATAACCTTGTCCGCACCTTCGGCGGACAGGGGTTGGGTTGCGGCGATCAATTTGTCGGTCATCAGCAGCTTGGCGTCCGCGATGTCGGCAAAATCGACCGTCATTGTCTGAAATTTCTTCACGTCGATCACGACGCGCCCGGCGTCGAGCCCGAGCAGGATACCGGTGAGCTGCTTGCGCCCGTCAATCGGCCGGGCGAGGTGCAGCCGCGCGTCATGGCCCTTCCAATCGTCATAATCCTGCACGCGCGTGAGCGGGCGATCGATGCCCGGCGAGCTGACCTCGAGCCGATAGGCCCCGTCGATCGGGTCCTTGCCCGCCGCCTCGGCCTCGTCGAGCCGATCCGAAATGCCGCGCGACAGCGCCGCGCAATCGTCGATCGTGAGCTGGCGGGTATCGGGGCGCTCGGCCATCACCTGAAGCGTGGGATCGGAGACGCCGCCATACATCTTGACGCGCACGAGCGCGAAACCGAGAGCCTGCGCTTCGGGTTCGATCATCTGCGTCAATCGGGCGATGTCCGCCATGCTTGCTCCAATGGGCGTGAGGCGTCGGCGCCGGAACCGGGTGGCTCCGACCTCCTCACCTGACGATGTAAGAGAACAGTCGGGATATAGGCGCCTCGCTGCGCGCTGGCAAGCACGTTGCGCACCGGCCGCAACCATGGTTGGTTGCCGTCGAGTCGCGGGTTCGCCCGCCCCGTTTTCGAAAGGCCCGCCATGATTCGTCGCCTCGCGCTTGCCACATTGTTCCTCGGCACCGCCTGTTCCGCCCAGCCGCAGGGCCAGTCCGCGACCGACGCCGCGTCGGGTGCGGCCGGGCAGGCTTTCGTGCCGCCCCAGCCCGCCTCGGCGAGCCAGCCGGTGCCCCGCAACGCACCGCTGGATACCGCGATCGTCAACGTGCCCGCAACCGATGGCAAGGCGAACCTGCCCGCGACCGCGGGGCCCTTTACGGTCGAGAAAATCGGCCAGTTCGAGGAGCCGTTCGGGATGGAGTTCCTCCCCGGCGGTAGTCTGCTTGTCACCGAAAAGGCGGGGACGTTGAAGCTGCGCCACGCCGATGGATCGGTGGTGACGGTGAGCGGGGTGCCCAAGGTCGAGGCCGGCGGACAGGGCGGGTTGCTCGACGTCGCGATCGCGCCCGATTTCGCCGACAGCAAGCACGTCTATCTCACCTATTCCGAACCCGGCGAGAAGGGGAGTGCGCTGGCGCTTGCCCGGGGCACGTTGGTTGCCCCCAACCCCGCGCACGCCGCGCTGCGCCATGTGTCGGTGATCTGGCGGTCGGGTTCGAACGGGCCGGGCGGGCATTTCGGCGCGCGCATCGCCTTTTCGCCTGATGGTCAACATCTGTTCCTGAGCGCGGGCGAGCGGCAGCGTTTCTCACCCGCGCAGGACCCCGACCAATTGCTCGGCAAGATCCTGCGGCTGACGCTCGACGGCAAGGCCGCGCCGGGCAATCCGATGTACGCCGCGGGCGGCGTCCGCGCGATGACGTGGAGCATGGGGCACCGCAATCCCTACGGCCTCGCCTTCGCCCCCGACGGGCGGCTGTGGGAAACCGAAATGGGGCCGAAGGGGGGCGACGAACTCAATCTGATCGAACCGGGGAAGAATTACGGCTGGCCGGTGGTGTCGAACGGCGACAATTACAGCGACCAGCCGATCCCCGATCATCCGAGCAAGCCCGAATTCGAGGCGCCGAAACTGTGGTGGAACCCGTCGATCTCGCCGGGCGGGATGATCATCTATACCGGTGACATGTTCCCGCAATATAAGGGGTCGGCGTTCCTCGCCGCGCTTTCGGCACAGGCGCTGGTCCGCGTCGACTTGAGCGGCGACGCACCAAGACCCGCCGAACAATGGGATATGGGCGCGCGCATCCGCGACGTGATCCAGGCGCCCGACGGGGCGATCTGGCTGCTTCAGGATGACGGGGCGCTCGAACGACTGACGCCGAAGGGCTGAAAGGTCCGGCCCGCCTACCCGCGGACGATCAGATAGTTCATCCGTGCCGAGGCGATCGGCCTGGCGGGATCGTCCTGCCAGGCGCTCGCCTCGACATTGGCGACGCGCGTACCCAGCCGGGTGACGATCCCCTGCGCGCGCGTTTCCTTTTCGCGGCCGCCGCGCATGTAATCGACGGTGACGTTGATCGGCTTGATCCGGCCGCCGCCCTCCTCTTCGAGCGCGGTGTGGAGCGCGACGATCGCCGCCATTTCGAGCAGCCCGCCGATCGCGCCGCCGTGGAGGAAGCCGGGGCGGCCGAGCACGTCGTCGGAAAAGGGCATGACCAGCACCGGGGCGCTGCCATCGCCGGGTTCGACCGAAAGGCCGAGCAGTTGAGCATAAGGCGGCAGCGTCACGCTTTGATCTCCGCGCCGGGCAGGTCGAGGAACATATAGGTGCCGGCGACATGTGCGAGCGGATCATGCGCGTCGCCGTCGTGCGCCTGGCCGCGGATGAAGGCGATGTTGCGCGTGATGCGATAGCATTCGCCGCGGCCGATCACCGTCTTGCCGGGGGTCGCGGGGCGGAGATAATCGATCCGCAGATCGAGCGTGGCCTGCGGACGGAACTGGCCGCGCTTGAGCCAGATCGCCATGCTGGTCGCCATATCCATCATCGACAGGATCGGCCCCGAGGCGAGTACCCCGGAGTCGACATCGCCGATCAGGGCTTCACTATAAGGCAGCGCAAGCTCGACCCAATCGTCGCCGTGCGCGTGGTGCGTGATCCCCAGCAACCCGCTGTGCCCGCCCAGACCGGGGGCGAGGAAGCGTTCGGGATCGAAGGATGGAAAGGCGGTCATCGTCGCGCCTGTTACACGCGCCGCATGGTGTTCGCCAAGCGCCCCGGCCCACCCGCGCGCGGTCGCGGATTGAAGCGGCGCTGTCATCCGGATAGCCTTCGTCCATGAACGACCGAGTCACCCTTTCCGTCGTCGGTCAGATCGCCGACGTCCGCCTCGCCCGGCCCGACAAGATGAACGCGCTCGATCCGGCGATGTTCGACGCGATCGGCGCCACGATCGACGCGCTTGCCCAGCGGCGCGACGTGCGCTGCGTGGTGCTGTCGGGGGAGGGCAGGGGGTTTTGCGCGGGGCTCGACATGGCGAGCATGGCCGCGGGCGGATCGGGGCTGTCGGCGCGCGGGCGCAATGCCGATGGCGCGATCCTGCCGCAGCATGTGACCTGGGGGTGGCGGATGCTGCCGATGCCGGTGATCGCGGCGGTTCACGGCGTTGCCTTCGGCGGCGGTTTCCAGATCATGTCGGGGGCCGATATCCGCATTGCCGCGCCCGATACGCGCTTTGCGATCCGCGAGACGCATTGGGGGCTGGTGCCCGACATGGCGGGCTTTCCCGTCTGGCGCACTCTGGTGCGCGACGATGTGCTGCGCGAATTGGTTTACACCGCGCGTGAGTTCGATGCGGCCGAGGCGCTGGCGCACGGCTTCGTCACGCGGCTGGCGGACGATCCGCACGCCGAGGCGATGGCGCTCGCGCGTGCGATCGCCGGCCGCAGCCCGCACGCGATCCGCGGCGCCAAGCGGCTGCTCAACATGGCGCACGACGCCGATCCGCGCGCGATGCTGGCCGCGGAGACCGAGGAACAGGTGAAGGTGATCGGCCAGCCCAATATGATGGAAGCGGTGGCGGCGAATATGGCGAAGCGCGCGGCGGTGTTCGAGGATTGAGGGGCTGGAGTTGGTGGAAAGCGGACGCTTATCTCCGACATGCCCCCCTCGATCTCCCCTCCCTGGAAGGGAGGGGTTGGGGGTGGGTGCCGCCGAGGCACTCGGCGGCTTCCGCTAGGATGTGCAGGACGGCGCCGTCGGGATTGCCGAGCACGTCCGAATTCCACAACCGGATAATCCGCCATCCCTTTCGGCTCAGGAATGCTGTTCTGCGCGCATCGGCCTCGACCTGTTCGGCATGCTGGCTGCCATCGAACTCGACGCCGAGCCTCGCCTTGCGACACGCCAGATCGATGATGAAGGGCGACACCACGAGTTGGCGGGTGAAGGCCGGCCGATATCGCGCGATCCGTTGCCATACCGCCTGCTCGGCCGGCGTGGGGTTGTTGCGGAGCGCACGCGCGCGTCGCGTCAGTTCCGGATCGATGCGGTGGCGCATGCTGCGAGCGTAGAATGGCTCGCTACGCTCGCCAACCCACCCCCTGCCCCCTCCCTTGCAGGGAGGGGATGTCCGCAATCCGTCGGTAAGCGCCGTTATCGCGGCGCCATGCGGATCGCGCCGTCGAGGCGGACGTCCTCGCCGTTGAAGTAGGGATTTTCGATCATCGCGAGCGCGAGGCGGGCGTATTCTTCGGGGCGGCCCAGCCGCTTGGGAAAGGGCACCGAGGCGGCCAGTGCGTCTTTCACCGGTTGCGGCGCGGCGGCGAGCAGGGGGGTGTCGAAAATGCCCGGCAGGATCGTGTTGACGCGGATGCCCTCGTTCATCAGGTCGCGCGCGATCGGGAGCGTCATGCCGACCACGCCGCCCTTCGACGCCGAATAAGCCGCCTGGCCGATCTGCCCGTCCTCGGCAGCGACGCTCGCGGTCATCACGATCGCGCCACGCTCGCCGTCCTCGCGGGGATCGAGCGTCAGCATCCCGGCGGCCGATTTGGCGACGCAGCGGAAGGTGCCGACGAGGTTGATTTGGATCAGCCAGTTGAACGCCTCGGCGGGGAAATGCTTGATCGACCCGTCTTCCTTCGATCGGCTCGCGGTTTTCATCGCATTGCCCGTGCCCGCGCAGCACACGAGGATCGTTTCCTGCCCGTTGGCCGCGCGCGCCCTGGCGAAACCGGCATCGACCGATTCGTCCGAGGTGACATTGACCTCGCAGAAGGTGCCGCCGATCTCGTTGGCGATTTGCTGCCCCTTTTCGGCCTGGAGATCGAAGAGTGCGACCTTGACGCCCTTCGCCGCCAACGCCCGCGCGGTCGCGGCGCCGAGCCCAGATGCGCCACCGGTGACGACCGCTGCGGTATTGGTGTCGAGTTTCATCAAGCCTCTCCCTCTTGTCGTCCGCTTTTCGTCATGCCGGACCTGTTCCGGCATCCAACCCTCCACGAAGCCCAGCGCTTGCGGCGCGTTGGACCCCGGAACAAGTCCGGGGTGACGGGGGGTGTTACAGCCGCTCGACGATCGTGACGTTGGCGATGCCGCCGCCCTCGCACATCGTCTGCAAGCCATAGCGCCCGCCGCGTTTGTGAAGCGCGTGGATCAGCGTCGCCATCAGCTTGGTGCCGCTGGCGCCCAGCGGGTGGCCAAGCGCGATCGCGCCGCCGTTGACGTTCATCTTCGCCGGATCGGCGCCGACGTGCCGCAGCCACGCCAGCGGCACCGGCGCGAATGCCTCGTTGACCTCGTAGAGATCGATATCGTCGATCGAGAGCCCCGCGCGTTTGAGCGCCCGGTCGGTCGCGAACAGCGGTTCTTCGAGCATCACCACCGGATCGCCACCGGTGACGGTGAGATTGTGGATGCGCGCAAGCGGCGTCAAGCCATGCTCTTTGAGCGCGCGTTCGGATACGACCAGCACCGCGCTCGCCCCGTCGCAGATCTGGCTTGCGTTCGCCGCCGAGATGACGCCGCCTTCCTTGAGCAGTTTGACCGCGCCGATGCCGTCGAGTGTCGCGTCGAAGCGGATGCCCTCGTCGATATGGTGCTGCTGTTCGCCCTCGGGGGTCTGAATCGTCAGCGGGACGATCTCGTCGGTAAAGTCGCCGCGTGTCGTGGCGGCGGCGGCGCGGGCGTGGCTTTCGAGCGCGAATTGATCGAGCGTGTCGCGCGAGAAGCCGTATTTTGCCGCGATCCGCTCGGCGCCTGTGAATTGCGAGAAGTGGATGCCGGGATAGCGCGCCTCCTGCCGCGGCGACTTGGCGGTGCCGAGCCCGGCCTGCGCGAACAGCGCGCCGGTCGATCCCATCGGCACGCGCGTCATGCTCTCGACCCCCGCGGCGATCACCACGTCCTGCGTGCCCGACATTACCGCCTGCGCCGCGAACTGGATCGCCTGTTGTGACGAGCCGCACTGGCGATCGATCGTCACCGCGGGCACGCTTTCGGGCAGGCTCGAGGCGAGCACCGCGCCGCGCCCGACCTGAAAGCTCTGCTCGCCGCCCTGGCTGACGCAGCCCATGATGACGTCCTCGATTCGGCCCGGATCGATGCCGGTGCGCGCGACGACGCTATCGAGCACCGCGCCCGCCATGTCGGCCGGGTGCCATCCGGCGAGCCTGCCGCCGCGCTTGCCGCCGGCGGTGCGCACCGCCTCCACGATATAGGCTTCGGCCATGCCGGGTTCTCCATTTGGTTCGCCTTTGCAACTGATACTGGCGCGTATCCCGGGATGCGGCAAGCGGTTTTCCCATACCCGACAATCGAAAGCCGATCGGGCATCGCTGGCCGGGGCGTCATCACGTTCGGTTGCGAACACTATGGCGCGATGACCGGGGCCGATCACAGAGGCGATGCCAACGATGGGCGATTGCGGCCAATTTTCGGGGCGTCATCCCATGGATGGGCACCGGATTTGTACCAAATTCACCGCATTTTCGTGCCTTAGATTTCTGGCACGCCGAACGCACCGCAATATCCGCCGCCGGCGAAGCGGCGGTTTGTTGGAGGTTGATCATGCGTACCATGCCGAATTTTATTCCTCATGTGCTGCTCGGCGGCGCTGCTCTGGGGCTCATCGCGGTCACCGGGCCGGCCGCTTTTGCCGCGTCCCATGGCGCCGACGATCCCAAGGCGCCGCCGCCGCATATGGAGGTGCAGACCTCGGCCGATGGCGTGATAAAATATTGCGCCCAGATCGGCACGACGACCGGAACGATCCTGCCGCACAAGGTCTGCAAGACCGCGGCTGAATGGGAAAAAGAGGGGATTCATATCGCCCGCAAGTGAACCCGTTGTGGTCGCGAGACTGGGGCTCGCGGGCACGGGCGGCCGGGGTGTGGGGAACGCTTGGCGCGGTGATCGGTTTTGGATCGCATTCAGTGGCCCGATACGGTTTCAAGGCCAGGTTCTGTTGCAAGGGTGCCGATGACCAACCAAGCGAGCTTCGACGCCCATCTGGGTGAACGACGGTTCCAGCGGCTCGTCAATTCGGTCACCGAATACGCGATCTATATGCTCGATACCGGCGGCTATGTCCGCAACTGGAATGTCGGTGCCGAAGCGATCAAGGGCTATAGCGAGGCCGAGATCGTGGGCGAGCATTTCTCGCGCTTCTACACGCCCGAAGATCGCGCGAACGGTGTGCCGGAGCTGGCGCTGGCAACGGCGCTGCGCGACGGCAAATATGAGGACGAAGCCTGGCGCGTGCGCAAGGACGGCACGCGCTTCTGGGCGCATGCCGTGCTCGATCCGATCTATGACGACAATGGCACGCATATCGGTTTCGCCAAGATCACGCGCGACATCACCGATCGATGGCGCGCGCAGCACGATCTCGAAGAAGCGCGGCTGGCGCTGTTTCAGGCGCAGAAGCTCCAGGCACTGGGGGAACTGACCGGTGGCATCGCGCACGATTTCAACAATCTGCTGACGGTGATGCGCGGCGCGGCCGAATTGCTGCGCAACCATGACATGCCGGAGGAAAAGCGTCGTCGCTATGCCGACAATATCCTCGAAACGGCGGATCGCGCGGCCGATCTGACCAGTCGGCTGCTGTCGTTCGGGCGTCGGCAGGCGCTCAAATTCGAGGTCGTCGATCTGCAATTGCGGCTCGATGCCTTTGCCGAGATGCTGGAGCGCACGATCGGCGCCGGGATCGCGATCCGGCTTGAGACGCCGGCCGATCTCTGGCGCGTGCGCACCGATTCGACCCAGCTCGAAGCCGCATTGCTCAACGCCGCGATCAACGCGCGCGATGCGATGCCCCAAGGGGGCACGATCACGATTTCGGCCAGCAATAGTCCCGAGCCCGAGCGCGACATGGTGTGCATCGCGGTGAGCGATGACGGCCCCGGCATGCCCGAGGAGGTCTTGGCGCGCGCGTTCGAGCCCTTTTTCACGACCAAGCCGGTGGGGCAGGGGACCGGGCTGGGGCTGCCGCAGCTTCATGGTTTTGCTGCGCAGTCGGGTGGGCGCGGTACGATCGAATCGTCGGCGCAGGGCACGGTCGTGCGGATCGTGCTGCCGCGTGCGGTCGAAGCCGCCAGCCCCGCTTCCAGCCCGACGACCGCTGCGGCAACGGGGGCAGGGCAGCGCGTGCTGGTGGTCGACGACAACGATCATGTCCGCGAATTCGCGCGCGACCTGCTCGATACGCTGGGTTACCGGGCTCGCACCGCGGCCTCGGCGGACGAGGCGCTGGCGATGTTGGCGACGACCGAGGATGTCGACGTGCTGTTTTCCGATGTCGTGATGCCGGGCATGAGCGGAATCGCGCTTGCGGGCATGGTGCGCGCGCGCCATCCCGGCCTGCCGATTTTGCTCGCGAGCGGGTACAGCCTCGAGGTCATCGAAGGCGCGGCGGCCGATTTCGCGCTGATCGCCAAACCCTATACCGGCGAGGCCCTGGGCCGGGCGATCCACGCGCTCGTCAGCGGAGCGTGACCGTCAGAAGCGATTGTCCCTCGGAAAGCCGGTCGGTGGCATCCGGCCGGCGGCACCGCGCGCGGTGCGCCAGCCGCTCATGTCGGGTTCGGTGCGCGTGCGGCCGGTTTCCCCCCCCATCGCCCAGCTTAGCCCTTCTGTGAAAGTGAAGGTGGTGGCATCGGAAAGCCCGCCGTCGCGGTAACGCTGGAGCTGGACGCCCTGGCCGCGCGCGAGTTCGGCGAGTTCGGACAGGGGAAAGACGAGCAGCTTGCGGTTGTCGCCGACCGCGGCGACATAATCATGGCTGGGATCGATCGGCTTGACGAGCGCGAGTCTGGCGCCTTTTCGCGGCGTCACCACGGTCTTGCCCTTGCGCGTTTCGGCGGTGACATCGGTGGTGCGGACCGCGAAGCCGCGGCCGTCGCTGGCGACGACGAGCAGTTTTTCGGCCGCGCTCGCGGGCAGCAGCCCGACGATGTCGTGATCCCCCTCGATGTCGATCATCGAGCGCACCGGCTCGCCGAAGCCGCGGCCGCCGGGCAGCTTGTCGGCGCCAAGCGTGTAGAAACGCCCCGATTCGACCGCGAGCAGGATTTTGTCGGTGGTCTGCGCGTGGAAGGCGAAGGCGGGCCCGTCGCCTTCCTTGAACTTGAGGGCGTCGGCGGCGGCGAGATCGGCGTGGCCCTTCATCGCGCGAATCCAGCCGCGCTGCGACATGATGACGGTGATCGGTTCGCGCTCGATCATCGCTTCCAGCGGAATCTCGCGTGCTGGTCCGGCCTGTTCAATCAGGGTGCGGCGTTTGCCCAGGTCGGTTTCGGGGCCGTAGCGGTCGCGGATTTTGCCCAGATCACGCTTGAGCCGGGTGCGCTGGCGTTGCTCGCTGCCGAGCAGCAGTTCGAGGTCGGCGCGTTCCTTTTCGAGCGCCTCCTTCTCGCGGCGCAATTCCATTTCCTCGAGCTTGCGCAAGGAGCGCAGCCGCATGTTGAGGATCGCTTCGGCCTGACGGTCGGTCAGCGTGAACTCGGCGATCATCACCGGCTTGGGCTCGTCCTCGGTGCGGATGATCTCGATCACCCGATCGAGGTTGAGGAAGGCGATGATATAGCCCCCGACCAGTTCGAGCCGGTCGGCGATCTTGTCGAGCCGGTGCTGCGAGCGGCGCTGGAGCACGACGAACTGGTGGTCGACCCACGCGAGCAGGGCCTCGCGCAGGCTCATCACACGCGGCGTGCGGGTGGCGTCGAGCACGTTGAGGTTGAGCGAGAAGCGGCTTTCGAGATCGCTCAGGCGGAACAGCGAGTCCATCAGCATATCGGCATCGACGGTGCGGGCACGCGGTTCGAGCACGATGCGGATCTCGGCATCCGATTCGTCGCGGATATCGGCGAGGATCGGCAGCTTCTTGTCGTTGATGAGCGCCGCGATATGCTCGATCAGCTTGCCCTTCTGGACGCCGTAGGGGATCTGATCGACCACCGCGATCCAGGTGCCGCGGCCCTGATCCTCGACGTGCCAGCGCGCGCGGGTGTGGAAGGTGCCGCGCCCGGTGGCATAGGCCTCGGCGATCGCCTGCGGGCTGTCGACGAGTTGGCCGCCGGTGGGGAAATCCGGGCCTTTGACGTGTTCGAGCACTGCGGCGTCGTCCGCCTGCGGCCGGTCGATCAGCATGATCGCGGCATCGAGCAGCTCGGCGGCGTTGTGCGGGGGGATGGAGGTCGCCATGCCCACCGCGATTCCCGCGGCGCCATTGGCGAGCAGATTGGGGAACAGCCCTGGAAACAGCTCGGGCTCGTGGTCCTCGCCATTATAGGTCGGGCGAAAATCGGTGGCGTTCTCGTCGAGCCCGTCCATCAGGTCGATCGCGACCTGCGTCAGCCGGGCCTCGGTGTAGCGATAGGCGGCGGCGTTATCGCCGTCGATATTGCCGAAATTGCCCTGTCCGTCGACGAGCGGATAGCGCAGCGCAAAACTCTGCGCGAGGCGGACCATCGCGTCATAGACCGACTGATCGCCGTGCGGGTGATATTTGCCGATCACATCGCCGACGACGCGCGCGCATTTCTTGTAGCCCTGGCTCGGATCGAGCTTGAGCAGCCGCATCGCCCACAGCAACCGCCGGTGCACCGGCTTCATCCCGTCGCGCACATCGGGCAGCGAGCGCGCAGTGATCGTCGACAGCGCGTAGACGAGATAGCGTTCCGACAGCGCCGAATCGAACGGGGCGTCGAGAATGCCGATCGGCGGATTATCGGGCGGAAGGTCGGTGACGTCTGATGCCATGCGGGGGCGATAGCCTTTTCATCCCGGCGACGAAAGCAGCGCGCGCGGATGCGGTGGGGTGGATGGGGCGGGCGTTACACCGGGCTGGGCAGGTCGCGCGCGAGTTCGGCGATCAGCCATTCGCGGAAGCGCTTGATCTTGGGCACGTTGCGGCGGTGCTCGGGAAAGACGAGCCAATAGGCGTAGCCGCGCGTCGAAAGCTGCTCGAACGGGCGCACGAGGCGGCGCTCAGCAAGGTCGTTACGCCAGAAAAACGGGGTCAGCATTGCGACGCCCTGGCCCGCCATTGCGGCATGGCCCTCATGCGCCTGCGAATCGAGCCGCACGCCCGCGCGCGGCGGGCCGGGGGGCACGTCCACCCCCGCTTCGCGCAGCCAGTGCGGCCACCACGGATCGTGCGGGCTGATCTGGGGCACGCCAAGCAGATCGGCGGGGGTGGCGATTTTGTGCCGATCGAGGAAATGCGGGCTGCACATCGGGGTGAACTCGATCGCGACCAGCTTCTCCTCGACAAGATCGGGCCACCCGCCGCGCCCGGCGCGGATCGCGACATCGACCGCGTCGATCGCGAAATCGGTAAGCGCGTCGGTGGTCTCGAGCCGCACCGCCATTTCGGGATGTGCGACCTGAAAACTGCCCAGCCGCCACGCCAGCCAGGTGTTGGCGAAGGTATTCGAGGTCGAGATTGTCAGCAGGCCCTGGTCTTCGGCGCGCAGCCCCGCGAACGCGCCGTCGATCGCGTCGAGTGCGCGGCTGACGGGGGCGGCCGCCCGACGGCCCGCCTCGGTCAGCACTACGCGGCGCTTCTCGCGGTGAAACAGCGGCACGCCCAGCCGCTCCTCCAACAACTTGACCTGATAGCTGACCGCGGCCTGCGTCATCCCGAGTTCGGCCGCGGCGGCGGTGAAATTCTCGTGCCGCGCCGCGGCTTCGAAGACCCGGACGGCGGCGAGAGGCGGCAGCGAGCGCATGATCGAATATTCATAAGCCTGGCTTGTCATCTGCGTCCAACGATTTGTTGGCATTGCAGGACGCTCGGCCCGATATGGATGAGGTCGGAAGGATGATCTGAAGACAAAACAAAGGATCATTGTGATGAATAACGATTTCAACAGTCCGATCTGGACCCAGTATCGCGGCCGGTTTGCCGCGAATATCGCGACGCTGGTGCGTGACTCGCTCACGGTGCTCGACCATGGTTTCGCGCGCCTCACCGCGCGGCGCTTCGCGGCGCCGTGGGAGCGGCAGCACGTGCGTGACACCCGCTTTTCTGCCTTCCGCTAAACACCGCGGAGGATTGGCGCACCGCCGGTGGCGGGGTAGGGAAGGGCATGATCCGATCGATCGTGCTGTTCCTTTCGTGGCGACGGGCTGCCCGATGACACCGCCGGGCCGCGCACGCCCGGTGCCCGCGTCGATGACGTGGGACGATCTCACCCGCCGCCCCCGATCGCGCGCCGATGCGACGATCGCTTATGGCGACGATCGGCTGCAGGTGGTCGACGTGTGGCGTCCCGCCGGCGCCGGCCCGTTCAGGACCGTGCTGATGGTGCATGGCGGGTGCTGGCAGACCGCGATCGCCGATCGGTCACTGATGGATTGGGTCGCCGCCGACCTGCGCGATGCGGGCTATGCGGTGTGGAACATCGATTATCGTGGTGTCGATCGTGCCGGGGGCGCTTATCCGGGCATTTTCCTTGATGCGGCGCGCGCGGCGGATGCCCTGCGCGATCATGCTGTGCCCTTCGCGTTCGACCTGCGCCGGATCGTTGCGGTCGGGCATTCGGCGGGCGCGCATCTGGCCTTGTGGCTTGCGGCACGGCGCAACCTGCCGGCGGGAAGCGTGCTCGCGGGGGGCGATCCATTGCGGATCGATCATGTCGTCGCGCTCGGCGGGATGCCCGATCTCGAGGCGGTTGCGGCGAGCCCGGACAATGGGTGCGGCACCGATGTGGTGGCGGACCTGGTTGGTGCGGCGACCGACGCGCGGCCCGATCGCTATGCCGATACCTCGGTGCCCCGGCTGTTGCCGCTCGGGGTGCCGCAGGATCTGATCAATGGCCGCGAGGACAGGATCGTCCCGTTCCGCTTTGGCACCGCTTATGCCGATCAGGCGCGGGCAGCGGGCGATCCGGTGGCGCTCCATGAAATTGCGGCGACCGGGCATGTCGAATTGATCGCACCCGGCAGCGCGGCATGGGCGACAGCCAAGGCACTGATCGCGGGGGCATTCGCATGATGATGACGCTCGACGAAGCGCGGGCGCGCGACGCCGCCGATCCGCTGCGGCGCTTTCGGGATCGCTTTCTGCTGCCCGACGGCATGCTCTATCTCGACGGCAATTCGCTGGGGCCGCTGCCGCGCGCAACCCCGGCGGTGCTCGACGATCTCGTCCGGCGCCAATGGGGCGAGCGGCTGATCCGGAGCTGGAACGAGGGCTGGATCGAGGCCCCGCGCCGCGTCGGTGCCAAGATCGCGCGGCTGATCGGCGCCAGGCCGGGCGAGGTGATCGTGGCCGATTCGACCTCGGCGAACCTGTTCAAGCTACTCGTCGCCGCGCTGCGCCATGATCCGGCGCGCAGCACGATCGTCAGCGAGACCGGCAATTTCCACACCGATCTTCACATCGCCGAGGGCGCGGTCGGGTGCGTTCCCGGTGCGCGTCTGAACGCGGTGCCGCGCGATGCGCTCGCCGACGCGCTTGGCGACGATACCGCGGTGCTGCTGCTGACGCATGTCCACTACAAGACCGCCGACCGTTTCGACATGGCGGCGTGGAGCGCGCGCGCGCACGACGCCGGGGCGCTGGTGTTGTGGGATCTCAGCCATTCGACCGGCGCGGTCGCGATCGATCTGGCTGGCGCGGGTGCCGATCTCGCGGTTGGTTGCGGGTATAAATATTTGAACGGCGGGCCGGGCGCACCGGCGTTTCTCTATGTCGCCGAGCGCTGGCAAAGCACGCTCGCCAACCCGCTGTCGGGCTGGATGGGGCATGCCGCACCGTTCGCGTTCGAGGATGGTTATCGCCCGGCGCCGGGGATCGATCGCTGGCTCGCGGGGACGCCGCCGATCCTTGGGCTGGCCGGACTCGAAACCGGGGTCGATCTCGCGCTCGAGGCCGATATGGCGCTGATCGAGGCCAAGAGCGCGGCCTTGTTCGAAACGCTTGCCGCGGTGGGCGATGCGATGGCGCTGGACTGCGTCACGCCGCGCGATCCCGCCGCGCGTGGCAGCCATATCAGTTTCCGTCACGCTGATGCGTATGCGATCTGCCAGGCTTTGATCGAGCGCGGGGTGATCGGCGATTTCCGCGATCCCGATATCGTGCGCTTCGGCTTGACCCCGCTCTATCTCGGTTTCGAGGATATCGTGCGTGCCGGTGCGATTTTCACCGACATCATGGGCAGCGGAACGTTTCGGTCGCCGCGTTATGCAATTCGTCAAAAAGTGACCTGATCGGGCGTTCGGTTTAGCACGCTATTAACCCAATCGCCCTAAGCGCTGATCTGATGGCGCTCGAAAAGCTCGATTGCGCGGGGGGCGCAACCAGCCGGACGGAATCGGGAACGATTCTGGAGCCGGCGGAGAGCGCGCGCAGGCTCAATATGCTGCCGGTTCCGGTCGCGTTGTTTGCCCTTGTCGATGGCCGTCTGACGATCGAGGCTTCCAACCGGGCGTTTCACGATGCCGGCTTCGCGCTTGAGCGTGGCCCATCGGCGCTGGTCGGCACGCTGGGCGCCGAGATCGAGGGTTTCCTCGCATCGGACGGCGATCTGCACGACATCGCCTGGCAGGCGGGCGACCCGGTCGAATGCCGCCATTACAACGTTACGCTGGCGCGGGCGCACCATTTCGGGCGGACACGCTGCCTCGCGACGTTGATCGATCGGACCGCCGAGGTGCGCACCGAGCAGCATTTGCGCCGCGAGATGCTGACCGACAGCCTGACCGGCCTGCCCAATCGCGCCGGCTTTTCCGACCGGCTCGAATCGATGATCGAGGCGGGGCGCGCGGCATCGTGCGCGGTGCTGGTGGTCGATCTTGACCGGTTCAGCCGCGTCAATGCCTGCCTGGGCGCGCTGGCTGGTGACGAATTGCTGATTACCGTTGCCCGCCGGATCAAGGGCGCGCTGCGCGCCCGCGATACGCTGGCGCGGCTCGGCGGCGACGAATTCGGCATCCTGATGACGATCGACGAGGAAGCGGCCGAAGCCGATCGTGTCGCCGAACGTATTCGCGGCGCGCTGGCGACGCCGTTCCGCCTGTCCGATCTTGAATTCCATATCGACTGCGCGATCGGGGTGGCGTTCGGCACGGCGTGTCTCGACGATCCCGATGTGCTGATTCGCCACGCGCAATTCGCGGTGAAACGATCCAAGACGAGTGGGCTGGTCGAGGCCTATCACCCGCGCGCGCTCACGCTGGTCCACGAACAATTCGAGATGGAAACCGCGCTGCGCCGCGCGCTCGACAATGGCGATCTGCGGCTCAGCTTCCAGCCGATCTGCGATCTCGGCACCGGCCGGGTGATGGGGTTCGAAGCGCTGTCGCGCTGGATCGACGAGCGGGGGATTGCGCATCCGCCGGCCGATTTCATTCCCGTTGCCGAGGAATCGGGGCTGATCGTGCCGCTGGGGCGCTGGGCGCTCGACAAAGCGGCGGCGACGCTGGCCGAATGGGATGCGCGCTCGGGCGGCGATTGCGGGGTGCGCGTCGCGGTCAATCTGTCGGCGATCCAGCTCCAGCGCGACGATATCGCGTCGGTGGTCGAGCGCGTGGTCGAATCGAGCGGGCTGACCGGCGAACGCCTGACACTCGAACTCACCGAGAGCGCGTTCATCACCGATCCCGATCGGATCGCGCGCGCGATGCACGCGCTCAAGGAAATCGGCTGCACGCTGGCGATGGACGATTTCGGCACCGGCTATTCGAACCTGGCCTATCTGCAAAAACTCCCGATCGATGCGCTCAAGATCGACCAGAGCTTCGTCATCGGGCTGCTCGCCGATCGCGACAAGGTGGCGATCGTGCGCGCGATCCTCAGCCTCGCGCAGGCGCTGGGCATGAAGACCACCGCCGAGGGCGTCGAGACGCTCGAACTCGCGCAGACGCTCACCGCGCTGGGCTGCACTTACGGTCAGGGCTATGCTTTTGCGCGCGCGCTCGATCCCGACGCGGCGTACGCTCACCTGATCGCGCGCAACCATTCCTCGGCGGCCTGATCGGCGAGTTGTTCGACGCGATCGGCGGGCGGGAAGCTCTCGTCGATCCACTGGCGTTCGATCTGCCGCAACAGCCGCGCCACATCGGGCCCGGCCTTGATGCCGCGTCGTACCAGCGCGCCGCCGCCGACGGGCAGGCGCGGCGGTTCCCGGCCGACAAGCCGCGCTGCCGCCGCCGGGCTGTCCGCGAGCAATAGCGCATCGATCGCGCCGCTCGTGCCGCGGCGATAGGCGAGCGCGACGCCGGTCGCCTCGTCGATCGGCGTCAGGGCGGCGGAGAGCCGTTTGCGATCGGCGTTGGAGAGCTTGAGCCGCGCGGCGATCGGGTCGGCGGTCTCGGGCGTCGGCGGCAAGAGCGCCGCGAGCCGCCGGACCGGATCGGGGGCAATCGCGGCGGCCGCCTCGGCATCGGCGAGCCGCGCGAGCCGGTCGACGCCGTCGGCATCGATTTCGGGCACGATCGGCGCGAAAATGCCGCGCGTCAGCATCAGCCGCACCACCGGGACTGCCCCCCGCGCGACCAGCAGCTTGCTCAATTCCATCGCGATCCGCTCGCGTGACAGCGCCATCAGGTCGTTGGCGCGCGCGGTGCAGGCATCGAGCCCGGCGGTATCGGGCGTGTCGCCGAACCGGGCGTGGAAGCGGAAATAACGCAGGATGCGCAAATGATCCTCGGCGATGCGTTCCAGCGGATCGCCGATGAAGCGCACGCGCCGTGCCACGAGATCGGCGAGCCCGTCGAAATAATCGAACAGCTTGCCCGTCGACGGATCGGCGTAGAGCGCGTTGATCGTGAAATCGCGCCGGGCCGCATCCTCGCGCCAATCGTCGGTATAATCGACGATCGCGTGGCGGCCGTCGGTCGCGACGTCGCGGCGCAGCGTCGTCACCTCGACCGGTCCGCTGGCGAGCACCGCGGTGACCGTGCCGTGCGCAAGGCCGGTGGGCACTGCCTTGATGCCCGCTTTGCGCAGCCGATCGAGCACCGTCTGCGGCGGGTGGCGGGTCGCCAGATCGACATCGGCGACGACGAGCCCGAGCAAGGTATCGCGCACCGCGCCGCCGACGACGCGCGTCTCGCCCGCGCCGGCGCCGAGAACATCGGCCAGCGCCACCATGTCCGCGCGCTGCCGCCAATCGGCGTCGGGGAGCGTCACGAGGTCCATCGCAGCCGCCGCGACAGGTTGACGATCATTGCCGCGGTCGCGCCCCAGATGCGGTGGTCGTCCCAGTTGATCTCGTAATAATGCCGGTCGCGGCCCTGCCATTCGACCGTCGCCTCGATGTGGTTGGCACCGTCGAGCAGAAACGCGAGCGGCACTTCGAACACTTCGGCGACCTCGGCCTCGTGCGGGATCAGCACCAGATCGGTCGGCACCACGCCGACGATCGGCGTCACCTCGAAGCCGGTGATCGTCCGATAACGGTCGGCCGCGCCGATCACCGTCACCAGGTCGCGGGGCAGCGCGATTTCCTCTTCGGCCTCGCGCAACGCGGCGGCGGTCGCGTTGGCATCGTCGGAATCGATCCGCCCGCCGGGGAAGGCGATCTGCCCGGCGTGGTGGCTCAGCGTGTCGGTGCGGCGGGTCAGGATCACGCCGGGTTCGGTGCGATCGGTGACCGGCACGAGCACCGCGGCGGGCATGATCGAGCCGCCGCGACCGCGCCGATCATCGTCACGCTCGTCGCCCGCGAGCAGCACGATGTCCTCGGCGGGGTGGTGGAGCGCGCTGCGTAGACGATCGACCAGCATCATGGGGCATCCAGGGCGAAGAAAGCGCCGTTGCTCCATACCCCGGCGGGGGTGTCGCTGCCGGCCAGCGCGCGCTCGGCGAGATCGTAGAACACCGGCCGCGCGATCAGCGCATCGAGGCCGCCGCGCACATGGAGATAGGGGCGGGGCCCGTCGGCGCCGTGGACGAGACGCAGCGGGTTGTCGGGCCCGGCGGTTATCATGTCATCGGTGTTGAGCCGGAAGGCGAGCCGGGCCTGTGCGCCGTCGCCCTCGGCCTTCATCTCGACGGCGACGAAGGGGGCGTCGTCGACGGCGATCGTCAGCATTTCGGTGGGGGTCACCAGCACATAGCTGCCATCGGGCTCACGCCGCAGGATGGTCGCGAACAGCCGCACCATTTCGGGGCGGGCGATCGGGCTCCCCTGGTGGAACCAGGTACCGTCGGCGGCGATACGCATCTCGCTGTCGCCGCAATGCGTGGGGTGCCATTGATCGACCGGGGGTAACCGGCGATCGCGCGCAAACGCACCGATCGCATCGAGCGACAAGGCGGCGAACGCAGGTGGGGCGGGCATCGGCATCGGCCGCTGGGTAGGCGAGCCGCGCGGATGCGTAAAGCTCAGGGACGGTCCGGCAGCGCGCACAATTGCCGGCTTTCCCGAAACGCCCCTCAGTTTTCGGTGTGTGGGCCGAGCAGGCCGGGCCGATCGGGGATCTCGGCGCCGCGCGCGAGCAGGCGGTGGCGATCGACCGGCCCCGGCAGGCGCCAGGCGCTCGTCCGATCGGCGGTAAAACCAAAAAAGCGGCCGTAATATTCGGGGTCGCCGACCAGCATCAGCCGCTCGCTCGCACCGATCGCGGTGGCCGCGGTGAGCATCTGTTCCATCAGCCTATGGCCGAGCCCGCGTTGCTGTCGCGGCGGATCGATGGCAACCGGCCCGACCATGACCATCGGCCAGACGCGGCCATCGTCGTCGGTGAGCGCCACCGGCCAGCACTGGATCGTGCCGATCAGCGCGTCGCCGTCGACCAGCGCGAGGCTGAGCGCCGCGATCGGAGCGGTGTGCTCGCGGACCTTATAGGCGGTTCGTGTGTGCCGATCGCTGCCGAAGGCGCGGTCGAGCAAATGCTCGACGGCGGCATCATCGATCTCGGCAAGGGGCACGAACTGCGGCACCGGGCATGTCCTTCAGAGCCGGCGCAATGGACGGCCGGGGCGGCGCGCTTTAGCTCTACAGGACGTTCTGGCAAGCGCGAATCGCGAAAGGGCGGTGATCGGGATGAAGCTTTACGATGCCGAATGGGCGCCCAGCCCGCGCCGGGTGCGCATCTTTCTCGCCGAAAAGGGAATCGAGATCGAGCGCGTGATGGTCGATCTGCGTAGTGACGAGCAGCGCGGCGATGCCTATCTGGCAATCAATGCGCGCGGCGCGGTGCCCGCGCTGGAACTCGATGATGGCGAGGTGATCTGCGAATCGGCGGCAATCTGCCGCTATTTCGAAGCGCTCCAACCCGAACCATCGCTCTTCGGGGCCACGCCGGTCGAAATCGCGCGGATCGAATCCTGGACGCGCCGGATCGAGAATGATGGCTATACCGCCGTGGTCTATGCGTTCCGCAACAGCCGCGAGGCGTTCAAGGATCGCGCCGCCTCTGGCAAATGGCCGCCGATTCCCCAGATTCCCGAACTGGCGACACGCGGGGCGATCATGTGGAACGCGTTTGTCGAGGGGCTCGAGGCGCGGCTTGGCGAGACCGACTGGATCGCGGGCGGCACCTATAGCTTTGCGGACATCACGGCATTGGTGACGATCGACTTCGCCCGCGCCGTTCGGCTCGCGGTGCCCGACGCCTATGGCAATATCGCCCGCTGGCACGCGGCCGCCTCGGCACGGCCGAGCGCAGCGGCCTGAAAGGCCTGTTCGGGAACGCGGCGCCGGGGGGCTTGTCCGAACATGCGTCACGCCCGTTGCCGTTTGCCGATCGCAGGCCTAAGGGCCGCGCCATGCAGCGTGACCGTCTCCAGCTCGAAGTGCACGATCTCGAAGTGCCGGTGCTCACCGGTATCTATTCGGAGGAGACGCATCTGCCGCAGCCGCTCAGGATTTCGTTGACGGTCGATCTCGATTGCCCCGATCGTTACACCCCCGATACGCCGCTGAGCGAATCGAAGAACTATCTCGATCTGAAGCGGGCGGCGACCGATCTGCCGCAGGGGCGGCATTTCACCCTGATCGAAGGCGTGGCCGATTATATCGCCGAGACGCTGTTTCTCCAGGACAAGCGCGTCGCGCGTGTCGCGGTTAAGATCGTCAAGCTTGCGATCGCCGAGGCGGGCGAATCGATCGGAATCACGCTGATTCGCCACCGGGGCTGATTCGGCGCGGCCGGGCCAGTCCCGGCCGCGCGCCCGGTAATGCGCTCAGTAAGACGGGGTTCGATCGCACGCGCCGAGCGCGCGCAGCACATACCGATAATCGGCGCGGGCCTGCCGCGCATTGGCAGGATCGGCCGAATCAACGCTGGATTGGGGTAGTTCGGGCGGCAGCGCGCAGGCGAGGCGATACCATAGCAAGGTGTTTGGCGCGGGCGGGGCCGCGGCGTCGTCGACGATCTCGCTCAGCGCCACGGCCCATTGTTTCTGTTCGCCCGGGCGGCTCAGCACGTTGAGCGACACCGGGCTGCCGTCGGCGGTCCCGAGGAAGATCTGGGTCTCGCCTTCGCCGGGCAGCGATCCGGGTACATAGAAAGCGTTGCCGACGCCGGTGATGACCGGTGGCGCGTCGGCCGCGACGGATTCGCGGACGATCTGGCGTACCAGCCCATCGGCGGCGGGCGACCAGCGGCGCTGGGCGTCGGGGGCGACCAATTGAAGCTGATCGGGGCGATTCGCGACCGGCCGGGCGAACAGCAGTACTCGCAACTTCTTCAATTTGGGGGCTTTACCCAGCGAATCGAGCGGAACGTCGACGATGTAGCCGACCTTTTTGGGGATGCCTTGCGATCCCCGGATCAAGGTCTGGACCTGGGCATTGATATAAAATCTCATCATTCCGGGGGCGACGCCGATCGCTTCGTCACCTTTGATTCGAACCGCGCTGTCGATCGCGGCATCGACGATCATCGGTGCCGCCAGCACGAGATCGGCGAAGTCCGCATAACGTGGCATGGAAACCGCGTATCCTCCCGGCTGAACAGCATTTTGTCCAACGGCGGGGGTGACGAGAAGGGTGGCTGCGGCGGTCGCCGCGAGGAGCGTTCGAGAAGCGTAAAACATGCCTGGAACGTTACGCGATACCAATCACTCTATACAGAAATAATTCTACGGGACGCGGTTTGAACGTTTATTACGTCAGACAAGGCGTTGCGTCCGGCGATTGGTGTCGATAGAGACTCGCGATCTCTGACGGGCTGGTTTAGCCTCGATTGAGAATGGTCGGCCTGACGGGATCGCACAAAAGTACAGCCGGACCTGTCATTGGGATTGAGGAGTGTCGTTTCTGAATGGCCTACGCTGATAGGAATGCGAGCGGAAGTCGCGTGGTGGCGCTGGTGATCGTTGGCCTGCTCCACGTTGCGCTCGGCTATGCCTTCGTAACCGGCCTGGCGTACCAGTACGTCAAAAAGGTTTCGGAGAAGTTGAATACGTTCGACGTCGAGCCCCCGCCCCCGCCACCGCCGGATGAACCGCCGCCCCCGCCACCGCCGGACCAGCCGATGACGCCACCGCCCGTGGTGTCGCCGCCGCCGATCGTGATGACGCCGCGCGCGCCGACGGTTATTATGAACACTGTGCCGACACCCCCCAAGGTGTACGTGCCAACGCCGATCGCCGTGCCGCCAGCGCCGCCAGCGCCGCCGCCGCCGCGAGTCGATGAATCTGCAAAGATTCGAGGAAATGCGGGCCGATTCTTCGGGCCGGACAACTATCCGTCGCAGGCGAAGCGCGAGAATGCCGAAGGCACCACGCGCGTCCGCCTTACGGTGGGGACCGATGGTAAGGTTACCGACTGTACGGTGACGTCATCGAGCGGCAACGATTCGCTCGACGATACAACGTGTCGCATCTTCCGTTCGCGGGTGCGGTTCACGCCGGCGAAGGACCACAACGGCAATCCGATTTCGGATTCGCTCACCCAATCGGTCACGTGGAAGTTGACTGGCTGATCACCGGTTTCGGGAGCGGGGGGATGGCGATCGCGCTGCCCCCCTGCGACCCGATCTCCAGCTCGAAATATTGATCTAACAAGGAAGAACGCCAAATGCTCACGACCATTCTTGCCGCGGGCGCCGCGGCCCCCCAGGGCGAAAACCCGTACGGTCTCATCCCCGCCCTTCAGCAGGGTGGTATCATCGCGCAGTCGACCTTCGCGGTCCTCGTTCTGATGTCGATCGTGTCGTTTTACATCCTGTTCACCAAGCTGTTCGAGCAGCAGAAGATCATCAACCAGGCCAAGCGCGTCCGCCAGACCTTCTGGAACTCGCCCAACCTGCGCGAGGCGGCTGCCAAGCTCGAGAAGAACTCCGCGTTCAAGCAGATCGTCGATGACGGCCTCGCCGCGCAGGACCAGCATGGCCAGCTGACCGATCCGATCGAAGCCCATGAGTGGGTGCACAATTCGCTGTCGCGCTCGGAAGCCTCGATCAACTCGAAGCTCAGCTCGGGCCTTCCGTTTCTCGCCACCGTCGGCGCCACCGCGCCGTTCATCGGTCTGTTCGGGACCGTGGTCGGCATTTATCGCGCGCTGATCAAGATCGGTGCGGCCGGTCAGGCGTCGATCGACGCGGTTGCCGGTCCGGTGGGTGAAGCGCTCATCATGACCGCGCTCGGCCTCGTCGTCGCGGTGCCGGCGGTGCTGGCGTACAACTGGCTGCAGCGCCGCAACAAGACGATCGCGGAAGATCTGTCGTCCTTCTCCAACGACGTGCTCGGCTATCTGTCGTCGGCCGGTTCGGTGAAGCCGACGGTCAAGGCGGCCGCTGCTCCTGCCGCGAAGCCGGCGGCTGCGGGCGCTGCTGCGCAGAAGCGTTCGTAAGACGATAAAGGCCGGTATCGCTCGACGATACCGGCCGCATGCGTCGCAGGATCGTCCTGCGGCGACCAAGATTGCAGAGGATAGCTCTCAATGGCAGTGAGCGTTGGTGGGGATGCCACCGAAACCCCAATGTCGGAAATCAACGTCGTTCCGCTAACGGACGTCATGTTGGTGTTGCTCATCGTGTTCCTGATCGCGATTCCGGTCGTGATTCAGTCGGTGCCGGTCAAGCTGCCCGATGTTCGCTTCGATCCGACCACGACCAAGCCCGAGAACGTGTCGCTCTCGATCAAGGCCGGGGCCGCGGGGGATTGCGAAGTCTATTGGAACATGACCAAGGTCACGAGCGAGGATCTGCTCAAGATGGCGGTCGACAAGCTCAAGCTGGAGATCGACCGTCAGGGTGGCGTCAATGCGCCCGACCTCGAGCTTCCCGAGGCCCATATCAGGGGTGACGTGAACACGCCGTATCATTGCATCGGCGGCGCGATCTACACCATGCAGATGGCCGGCTTCGCGCGCGTGGGCTTCATTTCTGAGCCGCCCCCGGGTGGTGTCACGGTGCGCATGTGAGCCCGAGGGACAGGAGTTAAGACGAAATGGCAATGAGTGGTGGCCGCGATGACGGCGAACCGATGATGGAAATGAACACGACGCCGTTGATCGACGTCATGCTCGTGCTCCTCATCATGTTCATCATCACCATCCCGGTTCAAACCCACGCCGTGAAGGTCGATCTGCCGCAGAACGACCCCAACCAGCAGCAGAACCCGATCGAGCCCGACAAGAACAAGATCTCGATCGATCCTGCGGGCGTGGTGGCGTGGAACGGATCGCCGGTCGACGAGGTGACGTTGCGTCAGTATCTCGACCAGACGACGACGATGAATCCCGAACCCGAGCTTCATTTTCAGCCCGATCGTAACGCGCAATACGCGAAGGTCGATGCCGTGCTGGCGATCATCAAGCGCTCGGGCGTGACGAAGCTTGGCTTTATCGGCAACGAGCAATATGCTCGCGATTTCTAACCTCTTTTCGCGCCAGCGACGGCACGAAGCAGGGCGGCCCTCGGGCCGCCCTTTTTTTTATATCGTCTCGCGCGGGCGTCATACGCTCCGCGGCCAAGGCCGGCAGGCGCGTGTCGGCGCGGTCCGGGTGGTTGTAAGGATTGATCGGGCAAAGCGGCTCGGCTCAGCCTGCACCCGCGCTACAGCTTGGGCAGCGTAACGCCGCGCTGGCGCATATATTTGCCCGCGCGATCGGCATAGGTGGTCTCGCAGGGTTCGTTGCCTTGCAGGAACAGGAACTGGCACGCGCCTTCATTGGCGTAGATCCTGGCGGGCAGCGGCGTCGTGTTCGAGAATTCGAGCGTGACATGGCCTTCCCAGCCCGGCTCGAGCGGGGTCACGTTGACGATGATCCCACAGCGCGCATAGGTCGATTTGCCGAGGCAGATGACGAGGATATCGTCAGGCACGCGGAAATATTCCACCGTGCGGGCGAGCGCGAAACTGTTGGGCGGGATGACGCACACGTCGGTCTTGCGGTCGACGAAGCTGTTCGCGGCGAAATCCTTGGGGTCGACGACGGCGCTGTCGACATTGGTGAAGATCTTGAATTCGTCGGCGACGCGCGCGTCATAGCCGTAGGACGACAAGCCGTAGCTGATCGTGCCCGCATTGCGCTGGCCGTCCACGAACGGCTCGATCATGGCGCGGTTGAGCGCGGCGTCGCGAATCCAGCGGTCGGACATGATCGACATTCACTTCGTCTCCGGCTTGATGGGCGAAAGGCGCGTCACAGCGCTTTCTCGTAGATCTGATACACTTTGTTGACGCGGCTATCGATCGTCTCGGCGATCGCGCGCATGCCCTGATTGTCGTCGAGAATCCAGCCGATCTCCCCACGCGTCGCGCCGTAATGGGCAAGCGACGCGCGGCGGATATATTCGATCATCATGAAAGCAAGCTGGCTCGCGATCCGCGACGATTGCAGGTCCTTGACCACGCCCATCAGCGGGACGCGCATCGTGCGCACGCGGGGCTTGCGCAGCCACCAGAGCAATTTGGCCCAGCCGAACGGCAGCAGGCTGCCTCCCAGCGGTTTGATCGCTTCGTTGAGATCGGGCAGCGTGATCATGAACGCCACCGGCCGACCATCGAGTTCGGCGATGCGGATCAGATCGTTGAAGACGATCGGCTTCAGCTTCTTGCCGACATCGTCGATCTCGGGCTGGGTCAGTGGCACGAACCCCCAATTGTGCGACCAGGCATCGTTGAGGATCGCGAGGATGATCGCGGCCTCGTGCTCGAACCGGGATTTGTCGACCTTGCGGACGACGATGCGATCGTTGCGCTCACCCGATTGGATGATGCGTTTGACGATCGGCGGAAATTCCTGGGTGATATCCAGATCGTAGGTCATCAATTGCTTGGCGGGGGTGAAGCCGGCGCGCTCGATCCAGCCGCGATAGGCGGGCTTGGCGTGCCCCATCATGATCGTCGGCGGGTGATCATAGCCCTCGATCAGCAGTCCCGGCTCTTCCCAGATCGACATGCTGATCGGCCCGATCACGCGCGTGATCGCGCGGTCGCGCAGCCAGGCTTCGGCGGTGGCGAGCAGCGCGGTGAAGATCGCTTCGCTTTCGGCCTCCATCAGCCCGAACTGGCCGCAGCCGGGGCCGAAGCCCTGATCGGCGGGCATGGTCTGCGCCAGCGTGTCGATATGCGCCGAAATGCGTCCGACCACCTGCCCGTCGCGCTCGGCGAGGAAGAGTTGCGCGTCGGCATGGCTGAACCAGCCGTTCTTGGCGGGCGTGATCAGCCCCAGCGCCTCGCTCTTGAGTGGCGGCACCCAGTTCGGATCGTCCCGATAGAGCCGGAAGGGCAGGTCGACGAACGCCTTGCGATCGGCCTGGGTGAGGACGGGACGGATCGTCGGGGTGCTGGCCACGGGCTGCCTTTCGATGCTGGATCGCCGCGCTTTAGCGGGCGAAGATGGCGAAGACGAGGCCTCGCTTGATGTTTACGCCGCACCGGTTCGCCATCCCCTCCAGCCGACGTGCGGCAATCACTGATCGACGCCGGTAATCGCCTTGATCGATCAAAGTCGGCGAACTGTGGCGATCTGGCACTGGCAACGCCACGCTCGCGCCACTATTTCCCGCCAATGGAATCGCTTATGAACACGACGCTTCCCCTGAACGCGCGGCGCGCGACGGCCGAGGCTGCGCCGACGCCGCGGCTGCGGATCGCCGACGACAAGGCGATGCTGCGCGCCGCGGCGGAGTTGACGCGTGATCTCCATGCACCGCGTCCGCGCCTCTATTGGGCCGATCTGCTGGCATCGGTGACGGTCGGTTATATCGCGCTTGCCGGTGCGCTCATGCTGACGGGCGGCTGGGCGGTTGCGGCGGGTGTGGTGGCGGTGATCGCATTGTATCGCGCGCTCAGCTTCATCCACGAACTGACGCATCTGAAGCACAGTGTGATGCCCGGCTTCCGGCTCGGCTGGAACGCGTTGGTCGGCGTGCCGATGCTGACGCCGTCGTTCATGTACGAGGGCGTCCACAATCTGCACCACGCCAAGACGCGCTACGGCACGGTCGACGATCCCGAATATCTGCCGCTCGCGCTGATGAAGCCATGGACGCTGCCGGCGTTCATCGTGATCGCGGCGCTGGCGCCGGTGGGGCTGCTGATCCGTTATGCGATCCTGGCACCGATCTCGGCGATCGTGCCGGGGCTGCGCACGCTGGTGGTCGAGCGTTATTCGGCGCTGGCGATCAACCCGCACTTCCGCCGCCGCGCGCCCGAAGGCGAGGCCAAGCGGCTGTGGCACCGCACCGAGGCGGCGGCGAGCGTGTGGGCGATCGCGCTGATCGCCTTGGTCGCGACGGGGGTGATCCCGCTCAAGGCGTTTGCGATCATTCTTGTGGTCTCGTCGGGGGTCGCCTTGCTCAATCAGGTACGGACGCTGGTCGCGCATCTGTGGGAGAATGACGGCGAACCGATGAGCGTGACCGCGCAATATCTCGATTCGGTCAACGTGCCGCCGCCGGCGACGCTGCCGGTGCTGTGGGCGCCGGTGGGGCTGCGTTACCACGCGTTGCACCATCTGCTGCCGGGGGTGCCGTATCACGCGCTGGGCGAGGCGCACCGCCGCATCACTGCCGCGGTGGACGAGGGATCGCCCTATCACAAGGCGAGCTACAAGGGGATGCCGGGGCTGATCGCCAAGATCGCCCGGAGCACGATGCGGCTTGGCTGATTGGCGGCCCCGGCCGCTCCCCCACCTCCAGATCGGGCGGGAGCGGGCCACATCAGCAGATAAACCTATTCCTCCGTCCTGATCAGCACGGCTTCGCCGATCATCAGGAACAGCAGGAACGGCGCCCAGGCGGCGAGGAAGGGTGGGTAGGCCCCGAGGCTGCCCATCGCGAGCGCGAAATTGTCGGCGACGAAATAGGCGAAGCCCAGCCCCATGCCGATCACCGCGCGGACGAACAATTTGCCCGATCGCGCCAGCCCGAACGCCGCCACTGCACCGAGGATCGGCATCAGCATCGACGAGAGCGGGCCCGACAATTTATGCCACAGCGCGCCCTCGAGCGCCTTGGTGGGCCGCCCCGCCGCGTTGAGATCGTCGATCGCTTCCTTGAGCGCACCGAACGAGAGCCCGTCGGTATTGATGTTCGACAGGGTGAACTGATCGGGCCGGACGCCGTGGCCGATCACCAGGCTGTCGTGATGGGTCAGCGCCCCGTTCGCGACCTCGAAACTCCTGACCGGGCCGATCCGCCAGCCGTCGCCGTCGCGCGTGCCGCGGGGTGCCGAGAGCACACGCGTCAACCGCCCGTCGGTGCGATCGTAGACGGTGATGGTGCCGAGTTGCGCCGCATCGCCGCGGCCACGGATCTGGCCGACGCGGATCAGATCGTCGCCGTCGCGCACCCAGACGTTCGAGCGGTCGCCCCGGTCGATCGGCAACGGCCCATATTCGACCGCCTTCCACTGATCGAGCGTCGCGCTGGCGCGCGCGAGGATGCGGTCGTTGAACGTGAACGAGATCGCCGATACCGCGAGCCCTGCGAGGATCAGCGGCGCGAGCACCTGATGCGCCGACAGCCCGGCTGCCTTGAGCGCGATCACCTCGCTGTTCTGGTTCATCGTCGCGAGCGTGACGATCGTCCCGAGCAGCACCGAGAAGGGTAGCACGAAGGCGATGATCTGGGGCGCGCGCAACGATACATAGCGCCACACCTCGCTTTGGTCGTTGCCCGGCACTGCAAGGATGTCGCCCGATTCGCTCAGCAGGTCGAGCATCTGGAGCACCAGCACCAGCGCCGCGACGATCACGAACGTCCGCACCAGGAACATCCGCACCATGTAGAAGGCCACGGTGCGCGACGGAAAGAAGCTCGCCTGGCTCATGCGCGCGCCTTGCGCCGGCCGGGCAGCAATCGCGTCACCGCTTTGGCGAGCTTGGCGAAGCCGCGTTCGAGTGCACCGATCGGCTGGCCGCCGGGGACGTAGGCGATCGTGTGGTACATCCACAGGATCAGCGCCGCGAAGATCACGAACGGCGTCCACAAGGCGATGACCGGATCGATCCGGCCGAGACCGCCGATGTCGGCGGCATATTGGTTCACCTTGTGGTAGCTCACGATCATCACGATGCCCAGGAACACGCCAAGCGCCGAGGTCGATCGCTTGGGCGGTACCCCGAGCGAGACCGCGAGCAACGGCAGCAGCAGCATCGTCGCGACCTCGGCGATGCGGAAATGGAATTCGGCGCGCGAGGTGGCACGCACCTCTTCGGATGCGTCCCGATCACGGCCGAAACGCACCAGCTCGGGTAGCGTGCGTTCGAGGTTGCGGCCACCGCGCGCGCGGAAAGTCTCGAACTTGGGCAGGTTGATCGGCAGGTCGTGCGACGTGAAAGTGAGCACCCGCGGCGTGCGATAGCCCGGCGCATCGTTGACCAGCGTGCCGTTGGTGAGGCGGAAGATGATGACATCGGGATCATCGGTGCCGAGGAATTGCCCGCGTTCGGCATTGGCCGAATAGGAACTGCCCGATTTGGTGTCGGCATGGACGAAGATGCCCGAAAGTTGCCGGCCTTCGTCGCGGCTGCGCTCGATACGCAGCGTCATGTCCTTGCCGAAATGGGTGAACTCGCCGACCTTGATCGATGCGCCGAGCGCGCCTGAACGCAGCTCGAAGCGCAGCCGCTCGTACTGGAAGCGCGCATAGGGTTGAATATAGCCGACGATCGCGAGGTTGAGCGCCGCCAGCACCAGCGCGTAGAGCATCGGCACGCGCAACAGCCGCCCATAGCTCATGCCGAGGCCGCGCATCACGTCGAGTTCGGACGAGGTGGCGAGCCGCCGGAAGGCGAGCATGATCCCGAGCAGCAATCCGATCGGGATGCCCAGCCCCAGATATTCGGGCAGCAGATTGGCGAGCATCCGCCACACGACGCTGATCGGCCCACCCTCGGTCGCGACGAATTCGAACAACCTCAGCATCCGATCGAGTACGAGCAGCATCGCCGCGATCAGCAATGTCGAAATCAGCGGCACCGCAATCAGTCGGGCCAGATAGCGATCGATCGATTTCATGGCGGTCGCGCCGGTGGTCCCGATAATGCGTGGAATGCCCGCTATATCGGCGCGAACGCCACCCGTCAGCCTTATTCGGCGGCCACGCGGTGCGGTGCGACGGAGCGCTCGGTTGCGAGCGCGGCGCCGATCGCGGTCTCAAGCCCCGCGAGCGTGAACGGCTTGCGCAAGACGGTGTGGCCGTGGAACGCCTCGCCCGTCGCCTCGCCCGAATAGCCGGTGACGAACAGCACCGCGACATGGCGGTGGAGCGGGGCGAGCGCGGCGATCATCTCGGGCCCCGTCTGGGTGGGCATCAGGACGTCGGAGACGATCAGCTCGACGTGCGGATGCTGTCCAAGCAATTCGGGCGCGCGTAAGGGGTCGCTGCAGGGGATCGGGCGATGGCCCAGTTCCTTGAGCGCGCCGACGGTGGCGGCCAGCACGCGCGGATCGTCCTCGACGACGAGCACGTCGATCGCCTCGACCGCCGCGGGTGCGGCCGGTTCGCCACGGTCGGCGGTGCTGGCGGCGGCCTCGCCGAGATAGCGCGGCAGATAGACGGTGACGGTGGTGCCCTTGCCGGGGGTCGAGGCGATCGCGATCTCGCCCTCCGACTGGCGCAGGAAGCCGAAAATCTGGCTGAGCCCGAGTCCGGTGCCCTTGCCGACCGGCTTGGTGGTGAAAAACGGCTCGAACACGTGCTCGAGCACGTCGGGCGCCATGCCGCAGCCGGTGTCCGACACCGCGATCCGGACGTAATCGCCGGCGGCGCACCGCCCGACCTCCTCGGCCGCGAGCGTTGCGCTATCGACCGCGATCGTCAGCGTGCCGCGACTTTCCATCGCGTCGCGCGCATTGACCGCGAGGTTGAGCAGGGCGTTTTCGAGCTGGTGGCGATCGGCCCAGATCCGCCAATCGGTACCGCTGGTGTGCGTTTCGACGGTGATCGCGTCGCCGATCGTGCGGTCGAGCAGGTCGGTCATGCCCGCGATCAGCGCGCTGACCTCGATCGCTTCGGGCAGCAGCGCCTCGGCGCGCGAAAAGGCCAGCAGGCGGCGGGTGAGCGTTGTGGCGCGGTTGGCGCCTTCGGTGGCATTGTCGATATAGCGGACCGCGCTATCGGGATCGACGGAGACATTGCGCCGGGCAAGTTCGAGTCCGCCCAGGACGACCGCGAGCATATTGTTGAAATCATGCGCGATGCCGCCGGTAAGCTGGCCTACCGCTTCCATCTTCTGGATCTGGCGCAGCTTGGCTTCCTGCTGTTTCAGTTCGGCGGTCGCTTCGGCGATCAGTTCTTCGAGCCCCTCGACGCGCAGGCGTTCGGCCTGGGCCTCGGCGCGCGCCAGGGCACGTTCGCCGATCGCACGGACGGCCAGCCAGCCGAGCACGATCATCGCGAGCACGATCAGCACGCCGAACGCGACCAGGATTTTGACCACGCGGTTGGCGCGCGCGACCGTTTCGGCCGCCGCCCGCGTGCGCTTGCCGAGCAACGTCCGCTCATGGGTGACGATCTCGTCGAGCGTGCGATTGACGGTGTTGAGCGAATCGCTCGCGCGCGCCTTGTAGAAACGCGCCAACGCCTGGCTGTTCTTGTTGTAGAAGGTGCTGAGCGCGGTATCCGACAGCGCGTCGCCGCGCTTTTCATAAGCGCTGCGCAACCGATCGATGCGGTCCTGCTGAACCTTATCGTCGCGCGTTACCTGATCGAGCCGGTCGAGTTGCCGCCCGGCGCTCTGCCATTGCTCGTAATAGAGGCGGCCGAGCGTGCGGTCGCCCGAAATGACGTAGCGGCCAAGCGATGCTTCGGCCTGCCGAAGCGTGCTCGCCAGCCCACCGGTCAGGATCATGACTTCGTAGCTGTGCGACTGGAGTTGCAACGCGCGATCGCGCTCGCGGTCGGCTCCCGAGATGGTGACGACCAATCCGGAGAGCACGCCGATCCCCAACACCGCCGCGACCACCAGCAAGATGATCCGCCAGTGCACGATCGGAGCCCCAGTCCCCGCCTGTGCGCTCGCCATATCGCTCATCCGACATCGATTTTAGCCAAAGGCGGCCCGCGCGCCTAGGGGGGTCTCGGCTCAGCCGATCGCGCCCACGGCCCGCCCGGCAGCGTGGAACATTTTCAGAATCGCGTCAATCTGGTCGCTGGTGTGTTCGGCGCACACCGAGCAGCGCAGCAGGAAGATGCCCGCGGGCGTCGCCGGTGGGCGGGCCATGTTGACGTAAAGGCCGCCGTCGAGCAGCGCCTGCCACATCGCGACGGCCTGTTCCTGATCCTCGAGAAGCACCGCGATCACCGCCGAATCGGGCGTCTTGGTGCCGAGCCTGAAGCCCATGTCGGTCAACCCGTTGTGGAGCGTGCGGGCATTTTCCCACAGATGCGCGCGCTTGTTGTGGGCGTGCATCAGCTTGCGGATCGATACTTCGGCGGTCGCGACCACCGAGGGCGGCAGGCTGGCGGTAAAGATATAGGGGCGGCAGGCGAGGCGGATCGCCTCGAACTTGGGGTGGTTCGAAACGCAGAAGCCGCCGACGGTGCCGACCGATTTGGAAAAGGTGCCGACGACGAAATCGACCTCGCCCTCCAGCCCCTGATCCTCGTACACGCCGCGCCCGTTGGGGCCGAAAAAGCCCATCGAATGCGCCTCGTCGACGAGCACCATGCACCCGTGCTTCTTGGCGATCGCAACCATCTCGCGGAGCGGTGCGATGTCACCGAGCATCGAATAGACGCCTTCGAGCACCACCAACTTGCCCGCCTCGGCGGGCAGGCGGCCGAGCCTTTTGTCGAGATCGGTCACGTCATTGTGGCGGAAGCGGACGATCTCGGCCACGCCCTGCTTGCAGCCGTCATAGATCGACGCGTGGCTGTCGGCATCGAGGATGACGTAATCGCCCTTGCCCGCGAGCGTCGAGATCATCCCCAGATTGGCCATATAGCCGGTCGAAAAGACGATCGCGCCCGACATGCCGTAAAAATCGCGCAGCGCCTGTTCGACCCCCATATGGTCGCGGAAAGTGCCGTTGAGCATCCGGCTGCCGTTGGTGCCCGAACCGAACTGGTCGAGCGCGTCCTTGCCCGCCTGGATCACGTCGGGGTCGAAGGTCATCCCCATGTAATTATAGGTGCCGAGCAGGATCGTGTCCTTGCCCTTGATCACCGCCTCGGTGGGCGATTTTACCTGTTCCATCACGATCGCGAACGGATCGGTGACGCCCGAATCGATCAGCGCCTGGCGTTCGGCGATCAGGCCGTCGAACTTGCTCATCAGGTCGCGGTCGGGGGCGGTGGAATTTGTCATGATCTCATGTCCTCAACCGTTCGTGCTGAGCTTGTCGAAGCACCGCTCTTCTTTTGCTGCGGTGAGAAGAAAGGGCGGCCCTTCGACAAGCTCAGGGCGAACGGGATTATTGTGCCTTCAATTTCTCGACCGCGTCGACCAGCTGGCCGACAGTCTCGATCTCGGCCTGCATGTTCATCGTGATCAGGATGTCGAATTCGTCCTCGATCGCGGCGACGAAATCCATCACCGTCAGGCTGTCCCATTCGAGATCGGTCTGGAAGGTGGTCGCATCGCTCAGCGCGACGCCCTTCTTGTTGAAGGGCTCGATGAGGCGGGAGACGGTAGCGAAGGTCTGCTGGCGGTCGCTCAAGGCGAGTCCTTTCGTGAGATCGTTCCCGCCGGCTCTGACAAGGAATTGGGGCGGGATTTCGGCGCGCTATAGCAGCGAATGCGCCCGATACCATCGTGCGGTCGCCGCCAACCCCTCGGGCGTGGGCACCTCGGGCTGCCAAAGCGCCGGATCGGGACGCTTTTCGGCGTCGATCGTCCAATCGGGGTGGCAGAAATACGCGACCCGATCGGGGGTCAGCTTGGCGCGGGTGCCGCGCACCAGCCTATCGGCGCGCGCGGCGAGGTGCAGCAGCGGCGGCGGCAGCGCCATCGGCATCACGCGCTGGCCGACCGCACGGCCGATCGCGCGCGCGAAGTCGTCGTGAGTCCAGGCGCCGGGCTTGCCGTCATCGGCTTCGAGCACGCGCTGGTTGGTGGGCGCGGCAACCAGCGCGAGCAACAGCCGCGCCAGATCGGACACCGCGATCACCGAGAGCTTGCCCGGCGGCGGCAGCAGCGCGATTCCCCAGCGCGCGAGCCGGAACAGATCGCGCATTTCCATGTCGCCAGGGCCGTAGATCGCGGGCGGGCGCACCATTGCCCAATCGAGCGCGGAGGCCTGGACCACCGTCTCGGCCTCGGCCTTCGACCAGCCATAGGCCGAAAGCTGCGGTTCGCGCGCGGCAAGCGACGAAACGTGGATGAAGCGGCGCACGCCGGCGCGCTCGGCGGCGGCGACGATCGCCCGCGTCCCGTCGATATTGCCCGCCACGAATCCGGCGCGATCGGGTGCGTTGACCACGCCCGCGACATGGATCACCGCCTCCGCGCCGCTTACCAGCCGGTCGAGCGCATCGGGGGCGTCGAGCGCGCCTTCGATCCAGTCGATCCCGTCGCGTTCGGCCTGCGGTCGGCGGGTGAGCGCGCGCACCTCGTGGCCTGCGGCGAGCGCCTGGTCGATCAGGCAGCCTCCGACGAACCCGGTGCCGCCGGTGAGCGCGATTTTGCTCACACCAGCGCCATATGGCTGCGATGGACGAGCGCGGCGCGCGGGGCGTGGCCGAGAATATCGGTCAGTTCGTCGGTGCGCTTGCCGATGATGAGGCGCGCCGAGGCCGAATCATATTCGCATAAGCCCCGCGCGATCCGGCGCCCCTTGACCGAGACGATCTCGACGATGTCGCCGCGCGCGAAATTGCCCTCGACCGCGGTGGCACCCGCCGACAACAGGCTGTTGCCCGCGCGCAATGCCTTGGCCGCGCCTTCGTCGACGCGGATCGTTCCGCCCGAGGTGAGCCCGCCGGCGATCCACGCCTTGCGCGCGCTGGGATGGCCTTCGGCGATGAAAACGGTGCCGTGCCCGGTATGCGTGAAGCGCGCGAGCGCGTGCGGTCCGTGGCCCGAGATGATCGCAAGATCGATCCCCGCGCCGGTCGCGATCCGCGCCGCCTCGATCTTGGAGACCATGCCCCCCGATCCCATCCCCGACGAGGATTTGTTATCGGCCATTGCCTCGATTGCGCCATCGATCCGCGCGACCACCGGGATCAGGCGCGCGTCGGGGTTGCTGTGCGGGTTGGCATCGTACAGCCCGTCGATGTCCGACAGCAGGACCACCCCGCTCGCATCGGCTGCCTGCCCGATCCGCGCGGCGAGACGATCGTTGTCGCCAAAGCGGATGCGCTCGGTCGCGACCGTATCGTTTTCGTTGATGATCGGGATCACGCCGAGGCCGAGCAGCCGGCTCAACGTCGCCGAGGCATTGAGATAGCGCCGCCGATCCTCGAGATCGTCGAGCGTCACCAGCACCTGCGCGGCGGTCATCCCGCGCGCCGACAGCAGATCCGCCCACATATGGGCGAGCGCGATCTGGCCGGTCGCGGCCGCGGCCTGCGCGTCCTCAAGGCTGTTGCGCCCGCCGCCGGGCAGCCCGAGCCGCCGCGCGCCGAGCGCGATCGCGCCCGAGCTGACGATGGCGATCTGCTGGCCGGCTTGCGCGCGCCCGGCGATGTCGGCGACCAGCGTCTCGACCCAATCGGTATGGACCTCGCCTTCGGGGCTGACGAGCAGCGCCGAACCGACCTTGAGGATCAGCCGCGCGCAGGTGCCGGGAGAGAAGCGGTTGGCTTCATTTTCCACGCGAATCTCCTGTCGTTGCAGGCCGCGGTCGCGTCAGATCGGCGACCATTCGATCGCCTCCTCCCCGTCGTCATCCGCCGACACCGGATCGGGCGCGGTGCCGAGGATTTCGACCAGTTTGTCGAGCACCCAATCGACCCCGGTGCCGCTCACGGCGGATACCGGAATCACCGGCGCGCCGCTGGCGTCTTCGAGCTCGCCCGACAACGCCTCGATCAGTTCGTCGTCGAGCATGTCGACCTTGTTGAGCGCGATGACGACCGGCTTGGCGTCGAGCCCGGCGCCATAAGCCGCCAGTTCGTCGCGGACGATGGCGTAACTGGTCGCGACATCCGCGTCATGGGCATCGACGAGGTGGAGCAGCACGCGGCAGCGCTCGATATGGCCGAGGAAGCGATCGCCGATCCCGGCGCCCTCGGCCGCGCCCTCGATCAGTCCCGGAATGTCGGCGAGCACGAATTCGCGGCTCTTGTGGCGGACCACGCCGAGCTGCGGGCGGGTCGTGGTGAAGGCATAATCGCCCACCTTGGCCTGCGCGTTGGTAACCGCGTTGATGAAGGTCGATTTGCCGGCATTGGGCAGCCCGACCAGTCCGGCATCGGCGAGCAGCTTGAGCCGCAACCACACCCAGGCTTCTTCGGCGGGCCAGCCGGTGCCGTGCTGGCGCGGGGCGCGATTGGTCGAGGTCTTGTAGCTCAGATTGCCGCGGCCGCCGTCACCGCCGCGCAGAAAGACCGTGCGTTGGCCCTCGTGCGTGAAATCGAGCAGCACATGCTCTTTGTCTTCGGACAGGATCTGCGTGCCCACCGGCACCTTGATGACCAGATCGTCGCCGCCGGCGCCGGTGCGGTTCGATCCCGCGCCGCCTTTGCCGCGCGGCGCCCGGAAATGCTGGGTGTAGCGAAAGTCGATCAGCGTGTTGAGGCCGTGGACCGCCTCGAAGATGATGTCGCCGCCCTTGCCGCCGTTGCCGCCGTCGGGCCCGCCGAATTCGATGAACTTTTCACGTCGAAAGCTGACCGCGCCGGGCCCGCCGGCGCCCGAGCGCACGAAGATCTTGGCAGAATCGAGAAAATGCATCGCCGCTAGATAGCGAAATCGCGTGGATTAGCCACCCTTGTGGTTCGACAGCAGGATGTCGAAAGCGAGCCCGCGTGCGCGATCGCGGGGCAGGCCGAGAGCGCGCGCCATCGGCCCGCCGAGCAGCGCGTCGCCCAGCGCCATCAGCACGAGTTGCAACGTTTCCTCGTGGATCGAATGGGTCGCGTCGTCATGGTCTTCGGCAAGTTCGTCGACCAGATCGTGGATCGCCGTGAGGATCGGATCGAGCGCGCCTTCGTCGCCCGACAGGATCATCCAGCTCGCCAGCGCCCCCGCGCCACCGGTGTCGAACGCATCGAAGGTAAGGTCGACCACCTCGCGCGGGTTCTGGTCGCCGGCGCGCGCGCGCAGCGCGGCCTCGCGGATCGTGGTCGTGATCGCGCCCGCCATGCGACCGATCAGCGCCTTTTGCAGCCCCGCCGCCGATCCGAAATGGTGGAGCAGATTGGCGTGGGTGCGCCCGATCCGCGCCGCGACCGCCTTGAGTGTTACCGCCTGCGGCCCCGATTCGAGCAGCAGCGCACGCGCCGCTTCAAGCGCGGCGTCGCGCGATTCTTCAGGAGTCATCCGGCGACGGGAGGCGAGGGCGATTGTGGCCATTACCCTGCCTCTGTCGGCGGAATCCGGTGGAAGATCAAGGCAAGCCCCCGCAGACGGCCGATGGCGGTGGCGGCGTGGGTCACGCCGCCATACGCATCGGATCGTCGGTTTCGTTGTCCTCGTCGAGCACGAGCGCATAATTCGCCCCCGGCGCGACGCCGCCGCGCGCGATCGAGCGGCGCGGCTCGATACGCCCGGTGGGGCGAAAGCCGAGCTTGGCGAGCACGCGCGCCGACGCCGGATTGTCGACGAAATGCCAGGCGTGGAGCCGCTTGTAGCCGAGCGCATGGCGCGCCATGGCGATCACCGCATGGCCTGCCTCGGTCGCGTAGCCGCGCCCCCAGACCGTGGGCGTCAGCCAGTAGCCAAGCTGGTGGGTGCCGTCGGTCTCGTGGTGGATGCCGATCCCGCCGACGATCTCGGCGGTGTCGCCTTCGCGCGCGCAGATCAGGAAGCTGGGCTGCGCGGCGCCGCGCGGCTGGCCCAGAAACGCCTCGGCATCGGCCAGCGTATAGGGCCAGGGCGCGCGGGCGAGCCTGGTGACCACCGTGTCGTGCGCGATCGCGCGCGACAGGGCATGGGCATCCTCGGGCCAGCCGGGCCGCAGGGTCAATCTCTTGGTACGGGCGAACATCATACGCTCTCCTCACGCTGTTGTGCGGCCCCATGACGCGCCACCGTGACGCGCCCGAGACAGCCGGGGAGGGAGCAACAAAAAAGGGAGCCGGGGCGACCCGTCTCCCTTTACTGGTTCCGATTGCGGTGGAACCCGGATCGCCACGGTGGGCGACCCGGATGGTCACCCGATATTATTCGGCTGCCGCCATAATGGCGTCTACCGAGCAGAACTTTCGGCCGAGTTTGCCCTGATGGAAGGTCACGCGGCCTTCGACGAGCGCGAACAGCGTGTGATCCTTGCCGATGCCCACATTGCGGCCCGGATAGAATTTGGTGCCGCGCTGGCGCACGAGGATGTTGCCCGGAACGGCGATTTCGCCACCGAACTTCTTCACGCCGAGACGACGACCGATCGAATCGCGGCCGTTGCGCGACGAACCGCCTGCTTTTTTATGTGCCATTGTCTAAACTCCTTCGCGCTCAGGCGTTGTCGGCCGCGGCCTTGGCCGGTGCCTTCGCTGCTGCCTTCTTGGGCGCGGCGGCCTTGGGCTCCGCGGACTCCGGCTTGGCCTCAGCGGTCTTCTTGGGTTCGGCCTTCTTGGCCTTTTCTTCGCCGATCGCGACGATCTTCAGGATCGTGTGCTGCTGACGATGGCCGTTGCGGCGGCGATAATTGTGCCGGCGGCGCTTCTTGAAGACGATGACCTTGTCGGCCTTCGCCTGCGCGACGATCTCGGCGCCGACGGTGAGCCCGTCGACGGCCTTCAGCTCAGCGCCCTCGCCCGCGAGCAGCACGTCGTCCAGCGTGATCTTGTCACCGGCTTCGCCGCCGATTTTCTCGACGACGATCTTGTCTCCCGCGGCAACACGATATTGTTTGCCGCCAGTGCGCACGACTGCGAACATGGCCCTCATCACTTTCCAAATGCATGTGCCCGCGCAGGGCATGCCTGGCGGGAAAGGGGGCCCGCCTATGACAGCGGGCCGATTCTGTCAACGCCTCTCGGACGTGCGCGGCGACATTTGTCGGGCCGCGCCGGGCGTGCTTCAGTGCCGATGCTCGCGACGCAGCGTGTAGCGGCCGTCCTGATAATCGGTGAACATCCCCGCCAGCGCCGGGTGGTGGATCGGCTCGTCGCTGTCATCGGCTTCCAGATTGGCCTGGCTGACATAAGCTACATAGCTCGAATCGCCGTTTTCGGCGAGCAGATGGTAAAAGGGCTGATCCTTGCGCGGGCGCAGGTCCTGCGGGATCGCGTCATACCATTCGTCGGTATTGGCGAAGATCGGATCGACATCGAAGATCACGCCGCGGAAATCGAACACGCGATGCCGCACGACATCGCCGATCGTGAAATTCGCGTGCGCCACGGCCGGAAGCGGCGTGTTGGCGTCGATGTGCGGAAGAAGAAGGCGGGAACGTTCCATGCCGCCTAATCTAATAGCGATTCGGCAGCGCACAAGCGGGTGCTTGCGGGCCGGTATCGATTGGGTTAGAGGCCCCGCCCACATCGTCCTGCCGTGCGTTGGCGCGGATACCTTTCGTGCGGAGAGGTGCCAGAGTGGTCGATTGGGACGGTCTCGAAAACCGTTGTGCCTTTACGGGTACCGTGGGTTCGAATCCCACCCTCTCCGCCATTTCAGTCCCTGAATGGGCACCGCGTTTACGCCGGTTTTTCCGAGAAGCGTCTGTAGCAGCCGGGTCTTCGATCCAATGATACGGACCTCACCCTCTGCGACCTCAACACGTTGGGCGAGCGCGCGGAGATGGTCGCGGCGATAGCCACCGCCCTCAAGGCGGATGCGCCGGCGAGCGGTCTCGGCGAACCGCTCGATCATGTCGGGTGTAACGGCTTTGCTACCTGAACTGTCGAGCATTGCCTGCGCCCGCCCAGCGTCGGCCTTGGCTTGGTCGCGCACAGCCTTGAGGCCGTCGATGCGGTCCTTGAGCGCCGGGTCGTCAATGTCGGCGACGCCCGCCTCGATCGCATCATAAAGCCGCTTGAGCCGTAGTTCCGATTCGGCGCTGCGCTTGCGGAGTTCGGCGATATGTTCGCGGCGACGTCCGCCCTGCTCCTGCCGACGATCGAGAACAGCGGCGAGGATAGTTTCCAGCCGTTCGGGACGCAAAAGCCGCTTCTCAAGATGCTCGGCGACGAGATCGTCGAGCTTCTCCATCGGCACCGCCATCCCTGTGCAGGCGGTCGGCCCCTGACGCGCCTTCGTCGAACAGGCATAGTAGCGATAGCGCCCACCCTTGCCGGTTCGGATGGTCATGGCGCCGCCGCATTTGGCGCAATGGATGAGACCGGTAAGCATGGTCGGCCCGCTGATGACGCGGGAAGGCATGGTCTTGGGGTTGCGGGCCTTGAGCAGCGCTTGCACCGCTTGGAACGTCTCGGGATCGATAAGCGGCGGGACCGCGACCGTGACGATCTCATGGGCGGGTTTCAGCGCCTTGGTCTTGGTGCGCTTGTTGAACTCATGCTCGCCCATATAGGTGCGCCGGGTGAGGATGCGGTGGACCTGTCCGATCCCCCAGCGCCCGCCATCGCGGGTGAAGATGCGATGGCTATTGAGGTAGGAGACGATATTCTTGACGCCCATCTGGCCGGTGGTGCCGTCGCCCTCCAGCGCGAGGCGGTAGATCAGCCGCACGGTGTCGGCGTGGAGCGGATCGATCTCCAGCTTCTTCTTGACCTTCGCGCCCCGCGTTTCGGCCGCGATCGTCCGATAGCCGATCGGTGGTAACGAGCCGTTCCAGAATCCCTGCCGGGCATTCTCCTTCAAGGCCCGGATGACGTGCTTGGCGTTCTCCTTGGACTGATATTCATCGAAGAGTGCCATGATCTGCCGCATCATGACATGCATCGGATCGTCGCCCATCTCCTGCGTGATAGAGACGAGCTTCACGCCGTTCTTGGCGAGCTTCCTGACGTAGAACTCCAACTCGAAATGGTCGCGGAAGAAACGCGAAAAGCTGTGGACGACCACCATGTCGAACGGCGCGGGCTTGGTCGTGCCCGCCTCGATCATCCGCTGGAACTCCGGTCGTCGATCGTTGGTGGCGGACGCGCCCGGTTCAATGAACGTGTCGACCAGCGTAAGGCCGCGCGACTGGCAATACGCCTCGCCCTGTCGCTTCTGGTCCGGGATCGAAACATCGTGCTCGGCTTGCCGGGCGGTCGAGACGCGCAGATACAAGGCGGCGCGAAGCGGAACGGTCATGGCAGACTCCTTGGGGTCAGGTCATCGATTGGGGCCGAACACCTCATCGAACAGGTCGCCAAACCAGCGTTCGAACGTAACGATTTCGGTCTCGGTGACGGGCACGCAGTCGGGCCAGTCGTCGGTGACGATCCAACGGGAAAGATCGTATTTGGGCGGCCTGCCGCCGATCTGGCAGGGATAGCCCAGCAGCGCGGAAAGCTGCTCGGATGCGGTCGGCGCGCGTGGTTTGCGGGGCCGTGCCATCGGGGGATGATCCCCGACAGCCGGTGCAGAACCAATGGCATTTTCCTTTGCCAGCCTTTCCATCGCATCGTGGCAAAGGAAAACAGGACGCGGCCAATGGCAGGGTATGGCGGACTACGCACGGCGGCGATCATCGTGCCTTCCACCAGCGTATCGCGCGCGATTTCGCGGTTGGTCCGATGTGGCGTAGCCAACCTTCGAAGGTTAAAACCCGGTTGCGAGAAAGGTAATCCGCATAGCGGTCGAACAGCGCTGCCTCTGCGTCGCTGATCGCTTGTGTCGGCTTGAGGAACAGCCCGCTTTCTAGCGGGGGCTTTTTCTCAACGATGGTCGCGACGTTGGCGTTGGCGTAAACCATGATCCGCTTCACGGTTTCGATGTCCAGTTCCAGCCAGGTGGCAATGTCCCGGTAGGACGCTCTCTGATGGCGTCTGAACAGAAGTACCGTTCGGGCAAGAACCGGTAACGCAGCCACCGCCGCGTGGTAGGCGGCGAGATTCGCTTCGTCTTCCTCAGACATGACGCGCCTCCCGGCCTAGCCGCAATCGAGCATGGCCGGTCACGAGCCGAACGCGATCGAGTAACGCGCGGAGCAACGTCCGCACCTGCTCGGCCGTGAACCCTCCATCGTCGGGTGGCGCGGTGAACAAACACGGTTCATTCCACTTGCGATATGGCGAAAGCACATCGGCGAGCCGCGCCATGTCAGGACAGTTATGGCCAAGCGCGGTGGCGTTGGCATAGCCAAGCGACTTGGCGACCCGCAGGCCGATGTGTCTCGCGCACCATGCGTCGGGAAAACCCACGTCCAGCAAATGCGCAGACAGGCCAAGCTGGGCTGTTATCCCGGCGTGATAGAGAAGATCTCGCTGTTCCGATCTCGGTCGAGCTGGACCACTTGGGAAAAACTCTTCCGCCCGGCGGTAACGCGCCCGGCTGAGCGCGCGTCCCTCGACCGTTCGGATCAAGGTAACCGGATCGTCGTCATAGCTGCGCTGAACGCGCACCAGCGCCGCACGCCAGGACGGTGCGACCGTTGCGATGGTGGTTGCAGTCAGCGCGCCGAGCATCGCCCGGCGCGATGTAGTGGGGGCAAGGTTATCCATATGCACCTCCGTCCCGCATCCTGCGGTTGGGCGGAAGCGACGGGTGGATGCGGCACGGTCCCGAACTCCCGCACGCTGGGCGCGGGAGTCGCCGGGGCTGGTAACATGCCAGAGACATGCGCCGCCGCCTTTAACCCGAAGGTCTGGACATGCGCGACGGCACCCCGGAAATTATCCGAGTTGCTTCTCTGGCGGGATTACCAGTCCCGGCGCTGCCCTTTGCGCAGCGCACCCCAAGTGTATCAGACTGGATTCCCAGCGCCAAGTTTGGAGCGAGAGGGCATATCCAGCGGCCGCACCTGCGGCCGCTGCCCCCTTCCGGTCCCTTCTTCGTCCGCATTGCTCAAAGAGCAATCGGGCGGGGATTTTCAGCGGGTGCCAGACGCGAAAAGCGCAGATGTTCGGGAGTTTTTGGAAAAGCTGCCAGACGCATAGCAAAGGTGCCAGACGAAATTATCGCCTACACACAACCACATATGAGCCGCTGTATGGCGCTCCTTTTATCTCGCCATCGTAATTTTTCGACTACCCCGGACCTCAAATTGCTGATTACGCGCCTTAAATCCATCGGCCACCTGCGTCCGTCCCGATGCCAGCCGAGCCGTCGATTGAGTGCTGCCAAGAGATGTTCGCTTTGCCAGAATGGGCGCGTCTCGTTACTGCTCGAAAGGCACAGGGGGCGCTATTGTCTGATTCCGCGTTGTTCATTTCGGGTTCGCTATTCACGACAGACTATCTTGTCGAGGCGGTCACAGGCACACCTGCCTACGTCGCGGTTGATGTCGCTACTCTCCGTGCGCGGCTCGATGGTATCGCGGACGCTTTTCCGCAGAACCATCGAACCAATGAAAGCCAGACTGAAGATGATTTCATCTGGCCGGTGCTTGCTGCGCTCGGCTGGACGGAATGGCTAAGACAACAGAACCTGACTGTTTCGGGACGCGACGACGTGCCGGATGGGCTGCTGTTTGCCGATGCTGAGGCGAAGGCAGCCGCGAACGCTCATAACGATCAGTGGCGGCGCTATCAGCACGGCCTCGCAGTCGTAGAAAGCAAGCGGTGGGCGCGACCGCTGGATCGAGCGTCGGGTCGCGACGAAGCAACCGCACCGTCCACACAGATGCTCCGCTACCTCCGCCGGATCGACGATCTGACGAGCGGCAAGCTGCGCTGGGGCATCCTTACCAACGGGACGAAATGGCGACTCTATTGGGCGGGTGCGCGGTCGGTCTCGGAAGAGTTTCTGGAAGTCGATCTCGGGCGCGTCCTTGCGCTCGATGGCGAGGGCGATCTTTTTGCCAGCGAAGCCGATCGCGACCATTGGCTGCGCGTCTTCGCGGTCATGTTTTCGCGCGATGCGTTCATCAAGGACGGAACGGACGATCGCTCGTTCCATGAACGCGCCCGCGCCGCGGCGGCGTTCTATGAGGAACGCGTAGCCGCCAGCCTGTCAAAGCTGGTGTTCGAGCAAGTTTTCCCCAGCCTTGCCATGGCCATCGCCAACGCGGCCCCGCAAGCGCCGCTCCAGGACGTACGCGAAGCGTCGCTGGTGCTGCTCTACCGGCTGCTGTTCCTGCTCTACGCCGAGGACCGCGACCTACTGCCGGTCAGCGACAAGCGATATGACGATTATGCGCTGCGGCCGCTCCGCATCGACGTGGGCAAGCGCGTGTCGGAAGGCGATGCGCTCTCGTCGTCCGCGTCACGCATCTGGAGCCATATCGCGGACCTGTCGCGGATCATCGACAAGGGCGACGTGTCGGTCGGCATCCCGCCCTACAATGGCGGCCTGTTCGGCGCGGACGGCGCATCCTTGCTGGAAAGCGTCCGCATCGCGGATAACGTCATGGCTCCGGCGCTCGATGCGCTGTCCTACGAGCGTTCCACCGGCGAACGGCGCTACATCAATTACCGCGATCTCTCGGTTCAGCAGCTTGGGTCAATCTACGAACGGCTGCTCGAATTCGAGATTGTGCGCGACGCTTCGGGCACACTCGCCGTCCGCCCGAACCTGTTCGCGCGCAAGAATACGGGAAGCTATTACACGCCCGACGAACTGGTCGGGCTGATCCTCGACGAAACGCTCGAACCGCTCATTACCGAACGCCTCGACGCCTTTCGCACCGCACTTGGCAAACTGAACACCAAGAATGCCGAAGACTATCAGCGACGCGAATTGCGCGACGCCGATCCCGCCAACGCGATCCTGTCGCTGCGCGTTTGCGACCCGGCGATGGGGTCGGGGCATTTCCTCGTCAGCCTCGTCGATACGCTTGCCGATCATGTTCTCGATGCAATGGCGGAAGCGGCATCGCTGGGCACCGGTCTCGCATACACGTCGCCCTTGGCCGACAAGATCGAGGACATCCGCACCACCATCTTGAAGAATGCCAAGGCCGCGAACTGGACAATCGACGAAGCACAGCTCGACGATCGCCACATCGTTCGCCGCATGGTGCTCAAACGCTGCGTCTATGGCGTGGACAAGAACCCGATGGCGGTCGAACTCGCCAAGGTGGCGCTGTGGCTGCATACCTTCACCGTCGGCGCGCCGCTTTCCTTTATCGACCATCATCTCCGCGCCGGCGACAGCCTGTTCGGGCTGTGGGTCCGCGAAGCGATCGACAAGGCGGGGGCGCTGGGCGGCGAATTGCTGTGGAACGAGGCGCTCCGCAATGCGCAGCGTTCGGCGGAAGCGATGAAGACGATTGAAGCGCTCACCGATGTTGAGATTGCCGAGGCGCATCGCTCGGCGGCGATGTATCAGGACGTCGAACTGATGACCGGCGAGCTCGACGGGTTCGTCAGCTTCATTCACGCGCTCGACTGGCTAAATCTCAATACAGCGGGCCGCGCCCTGGTTCGCCTTTGGCTCGATGGACGGTTCGGCGATCCGATTCCGATTGCGCGGGGCAAAAAGGCTCCGGAGGGCGGCAAGGCTAAGCTCCAAGAAGTCGAAGCCTTCACGGCGATCTGGGAACGCGCTCGCGCGCTTATCGAGGAAGAGGGCTTCCTGAACTGGCAGATCAGCTTCCCCGGCGTGTGGGATAATTGGGCGAGCAAGGGCCGCGAAGGCGGGTTCGATGCCGTCGTTGGCAATCCGCCTTGGGACAGGTTTGAGTTTGAAGAATTGCCGTGGTTCGCTGCACGCGACGCGGCGATTGCAACGGAACCGCTAAAATCAAAACGCAAAGCCATGATTGCAGCGTTGAAAACCAGCAACCCTCAGCTCCTTTCGGAATTTGAGACGGCTCAAGCACGACAGAGAGCGGCGGCAAAGATTGTCAGAAGCGGAAAAATCTACAGCGAGTTGAATAGCGGGAAGCTCAACATATACAAAATCTTCGTTGAGCGGGCGATTTCGCTCGTCAAGTCTGAGGGCATGGTTGGTCTTCTGACGCCTATTGGTATCGGGACCGATCATAACGTCGCATCATTTCTGCGCAAAATTACCCAAGCAGATCGACTCAAGGCATTTGTCGCTTTCGAAAACAAGCGCAGGTGGCTATTCGCCGACGTCCATGCTGAAGATCAGCCCACTATATTTTGCGTTGGAGGCTCGCTGCGAACATTTTCGAAGTTTGTATATGGAGTAAAACTTAACAGATTGCCTACTGATCCGGACGCACCCAGGACAGTTACTTTGACTCGGGAGACTTTAACTAAGGTGAATCCGACGACCGGGACGATGCCAATCTTCCGATCGATGACCGACTTGGGGATCGTAGCCAAAATCTATGACGGGTCTCCGGTCCTGATCGACGGAACCGGGCACAACGAGACGCCCGTCTGGCCGATCAAATACCGTCAGATGATCAACATGACGAGCAGAAGTGAGGGTTTTCGCACTGCTCAAATGCTCGCTGAGCAAGAAGGCGCATGGCCCGCAGAAAACGGCGAGTTTGACTCGCCCGCTGGTAGATGGCTCCGCCTTTACGAAGGCAAGATGGTGTCGATCTTGAACCATCGCTATGCAGGTGTCCAAAACCGTTCAAACTCTGTTAGCGGCCAAGGACAGCCGATCCATAGCAGCATGGCGCAACTCGCCGACCCCTCGTTTTTGCCCATCCCCCGGTACTGGATTTTAGAAAGCGATGCGGCTCCGGACTTTCCGTGGGCCATCGGCTTCAACGACGTTTGCAACACGAACAACGCGCGCAGCCTTATCAGTGCAATCGTGCCTTCCGGGGCATATGGAAACACCCTTCCCTTATTAACTTGGACTTCGGAAAGTTTGCGCGATGCCGCGCTCTTGCAGGGAAACCTTTCATCAATCCCAACGGATTATGTTGCGCGTCAGAAGATTCAGAGTCGCCATTTGAATAAGTACATTTTGGCGCAACTTCCCGTCGTGCCGCCCGCCGCCTACGCCCGCCTGTTCGGCTCCAAATCGGCCGCCGATATCGTCCGCGAAACCGTCCTTGAACTCAGCTATACGGCGCACGATCTTGCCCCGTTTGCGCACGACCTCGGCCATGTCGATGCGAACGGCGACGTGCTGCCACCCTTCATCTGGGACGAGGAGCGCCGCCTGCACCTCCGCGCCAAGCTCGATGCGCTCTATTTCATCCTCTACGGTGTGTTCGATCCCGCCGACCCGGCGCAAAGCCGCGAAGACATCCGCTACATCTATTCGACCTTCCCGATCATCGAACGCGAGGAAACCGCCCGCTGGGGCAGCTATCGCAGCCGCGACCTATGCCTCGCCTGGATCAACGCGCTGATGGCGGGTCAGCCCGATGCGTTTGTCACTGAATGAAATCGTTGGCGGTCTGATCCTCGCGTCAGCCGTCCGGTAACATCTCATTGATCGCCGTTATCACCTTCTCGGCGCGGTCGAGAGTTTCGGAAGTGGCAGCATCCTCGGCCTCCAGCATATTGGGATTGCGAAGCAGCCACATCGACGGAGTGAAGTGATCGAACTCGGCCGTATCCGGCGACAACACACGGAAGTAGGCTTCCGCCTTCTTGACCAAGCGAGAGGTTTTGTCATCGGCCGCGAGAAGCGAATCTGCCGTTGGGATTTCCGCTTTCTTCAAATCGAACGCCGATTTGAGGATCGCTGCGTAGGTCGCAGGTGCGAAGATGTCCTCGACGTCGGCTTCCTCAACCCCAAGCGTAGATGCAAAGGTTTTCAGCCGACCATTTTCCAAAAGGCCGCTCTGCTCGAGATTTTTCAGCTTGTTGCCGTCACCCTTGGCGAAATCCGTCATAGCTGCGACGTGCAGATTTTGGCTTGAAAATAGACCGACAAAAGATCGAATTTTGTCGATCCCACCAGCCGGACAAAGAGTCCAGCGGAGATCCAGTTTCGTGCGCCCCCGCCTTTCCAACTCGGACGACAGCACCTGGAGATAGAGAATGTCACTCGGCCCTTCGACGAGCAGCGTGTTCTTGCCGATAAAAAGGGTCTGGGTGATATCGTAACCGAGCGCACCCTGGAGAGGAAACAAAGTGTCGGGGTCTTTGGCCAAAGACTCCCCGCTGACCTTGGTGCCCTCCGATGCGGTTCTGCCCTGCTTGGTCGTTACCAATCGATCCTCGACGGTTCGCACAGATTGCAGATCGTCGGATGGAACCATGAACGGCGAATGCGTCGAAAAGACCACTTGGTGATGAGGTGCCAGCTTTTCATCGAAATAACGAAGCAAGTCTGCCTGCGCCTTGCCATGCAAGGTTAGACCGGGTTCATCAAGTAGTAGGAACAGGTTGGAACAACTCTTCCTGACTTGCGCAAACTTAACAAGAAACGAGAAGAACCAGATAAATCCCGCGCTCCTTTCGGAAAATGGAACGGTGACTTTGTGCAAGTTGTTTCGCACGCGAGCGCGCGCAACAATTCCGTTGTTGAAGGGAGCAGGGTCGTTCGGCTCTCCCTTCGTAACCCTTACGTCGATTTCCAGAAAAGGGTTTTGCGTCCAATATTCAAGGAGCTGCTCGGTGATCCGGTTGGACGCTGATTCGCATTGCGCGTTCAAGCCCTCGTAAGTCGTCGCCGCGTTGATCTCGTCGAGCGATGTTCCGGCATACTCCAGAAAATCCACGAACACCCGCTCTCCAGGCATTACAGGGTTGCCGTTCTGGCCCGCGAGGCGCTGGCTGAAGGTCGCAAGCTGAATTTGCCCCTCCATCCGATCGTAGTGCGAGAAATACATGAATTTTGGGAGCTTGGCGCGAATGATCGCAGCGACCGCTCCAACAATGCTCTTTCCTTTAAGCTCATCAAGCCGGGTGACGATGCGCTGCTGTTTATCGGTCGGGGTTTCAATCGCCGCTATCACTTTGCGTAACCGGTGCGCGGTTGCCGGCTGTCCGATCGCGGACGCCTCCGCCGCATTCAGCCGCTCCTGCGAGAGCAGATTCGCGACAGCTCGCTGCTCGTCAATGGGGACGACAACGCTCGTCCCATCCATCCCGTAGCTCTTGCTGATCGTCGTCTCATCGGAACTCAAACAGTCTTCGCCGAAGAGTTCTATGATCTTGGCCTTCTGCTCCTCGTCCAATTCCCATACCGTGGTAACGACGACGGCCTCATCATCGCCATGCCGCTCGGCGTAATCGGCGAGAAAGCGGCGCGGATAATCCCGCTCCTTCTCGAACGTCATCGGCGTGGAGGGATGCGGGTTCAGACCTGCAAGAGCTTGGAGAATGGCCGTCTTCCCAGCCTCATTCTTTCCGACGAGGCAGGTTGACCGGTCGAGCTCGAACTCACCTGTATCCTCAACGCTGCGGAAGTTGGTGATGCGGGCGCGCTTTAGTCTCATATTGGCGGATTCCCCCTCGTCGATAATGACGCAACGATAACCCGTCGCTTCCTGCGTAGCAACGTGTTCTCTATATGTTCAAAGAGACTTCACCGCCTCTCGATTGACAATGGCGTTTTTTGCAAGGAGCGCAGGGCTGAAATCGCTATCGGGCGCAGATTATAGTGCTACAGCGTATTCATAGTGATCATCACTATCGGTCGCGGCCCGCCAGTGACCCCTCCATAGGGGGCCGCAGAAGTCCACCAGAATTGACGATTTTCCCCTGAAATCGAAGCTTTATCGGCTCGACTCGGCCACAGCGGTTCGCACGCCTCCACCCAGGGGCGTGGTCCTCAAACGTGGTCCCGGCATTGGAAAAACGTGGTCCTGGAGACAGCCATGCTGAACGACGCCAAAATCCGCGCGGCCAAGCCTCGCGACAAAGCCTATAAGCTGACCGACAGCCATCGCCTCTACCTGCTGGTCAAATCAGGCGGGTCGAAGCTCTGGAAGTGGAGCTATGCCTACAACGGCAAGCAGAAGACGATGCACCTTGGCACCTACCCGTTGGTCGGGCTGCTCGATGCCCGTGCCAAAAGGAACGAAGTCCGTGCCCAGCTTGGGGAGGGACGCGATCCGGCGATCGTCAAGCGGCTGCAGATCGAGGCGAACCTGCAATCCCCCCGGACAACATTCGAAATTGTCGCTCGCGAGTGGTACGGCGTCTGCCAGAGCCAGTGGGCCGCCATCCATGCACAGGACGTGCTGCGCAGCCTCGAGCGTGATGTCTTTCCCGTCATCGGCATGCTGCCCATCGCTGAACTGACGCCACCGCTCGTCATGGAGGTGCTGACCGCCATCGAGCGTCGCGGCGCCATCGAGACCGCAAAGCGCGTACGCCAACGCATTTCCGCCGTGTTCGTCTATGCGATCGCCAAGGGGACGGCGGTGCAGGATCCGGCAGAGAAGCTCGGTGCCGTGCTCAAGCCGCTGCGCAAAGGGCGGCAGCCTGCAATCGTCGATCTCGTCAGACTCAGGAAAATGATCGGCGATGCCGAAGAAGATTATGCGCGACCCGTCACGCGGCTCGCGCTTCGACTTCTGGCGCTGACCGCGGTTCGTCCGAACGAGATTCGCGGGGCGTTGTGGACTGAGTTCCATGACCTCAACGGTGATGCCCCGCTTTGGCGCATTCCGGCCGCGCGTATGAAGGGCGATCTCGACCGAAAGCAGGAGATCGGCGGCGATCATCTCGTCGCGCTCGCGCCGCAAAGCGTTGCCGTGCTTCGCGCACTATGGCCGCTTACTGGCAGTTACCCGCTGCTGTTCCCGAATAACCGCCATTGTCATCGACCGATGAGCGAAAATGCCATCGGATATCTGCTCAACCGAGCAGGCTACCATGGACATCATGTTCCGCACGGCTTCCGTGCCGCTTTCTCGACGATCATGAACGAATGGGCGGAGCGGCGGGGCAAGAAGCATGATCGCAAGGTGATCGACCTGATGCTCGGTCATGTCCCGAAGGAAAAGGTCGAAGGTGCCTATAATCGATCGGCATATATGCCGCGGCGGCGTGAGTTGGCATGTGCCTGGGCGGATATGCTGACGCTGAGCTTGCCAGCGCCGGAGACGCTGCTGTCCCGGCCATCGAAGGAAGCGTCGCGCCATTCGCGCCGACAGATTCCCACGCCGGTGCCGGCAGATTTTCGGTTCCCGGATCAAGCAGGGGAGGGATAGCGGGACAGCTTTCGTCGGCCGCGTCTTCGGACGCGCCCTCGATCGTTCGTCAGATTTTTCGCTTCTTCCCTTCGAAGCCGTCCTTCACGTCGTCGATCCATGCGACAATCTCGCGGTCGCTCCAGCGCGATGCGAATGGCGACAATTTGTAGGGGGGCGGAAACCTTCCCTCCTGGATGAGGCGGTAGATCATCGACTTGCCGAGCCCGACGCGGCGTTGAACTTCGTCGAGTTTGAGCAAGCGTTCAGGTCTGTCGATGGCGGTCATCTGCTGGCGGTACGACGGCGCGTAAACGCGCGATCGCTTTCGAGAAAGGCCACCAGCATGGGGGGTATAAGCTCCGCAATGAGTTCCTCGCGGCCATATGCTTCGGCATAGAGCGTGGCGTACTGCTGTAGCATTTGGTGCAAATCGGGCGTGACGGTGATCGCCAGCTTGACCGGCGTCCTGTCCGGCAGCTTCGCCAGTTTCAATTCGAGCATGATATGCTCCTAGCCGCGCCAGGGCGCGAGAATGAGATCCTTTTGGACGACCAGAAGGACGATTGTGCCGGGACGAATTGTGAGCGTTGGCTGGATATTGAGGTTTAGCGAAGTGAGCTGATCGCCGGCGCGCGACACATTCTGTTGCGTTGACTCTCGGATGGCCTCGACGAGGTCGCTCTCGCCCGTTGCTGTCAGCTGTGAACCAACCCCGAGCACGGTCGACAGAGCGACACCTTTGAGGAGTGCCCAGGTGTGGAAATCGACCTTGTCCTGCAGGCCAGCATAGCCCGATGCGTCGGTGGCCGGCACATTGTCGATCCTGAGTGAGCTGCCATCGGGCATCATGATCCGCTGCCACACGATCAGCGCGCGCTTTTGGCCGAATGCCACGACGTTGTCGTAGCTGCCGATCAGCCGTGCCCCTTGCGGTATGAGCAAGATCCGCCCTGTGGGGCTGTCGAACACCTGGCTAATTACCTGCGCCGTCACCAGCCCCGGCAGATCGGAGCGCAGGCCGGTGATCAGACTCGCCGAAATGATGCTTCCTGCCGAAAGCAGATAGGGCGACGGCGCCGGCGTTAGCGTGTGTGGATTCACGTCGCCGCGGCGATCGAGCGCATCGGCAGCTTTGGCCTTGGCGTTGGAGTCACGGCCAGGATAGAGGGTCGAACCAGATACTTCCGCTGCTGCAGAGGGTAGCGTTGTCGCCATTTCGGGCATGGCGGTCGTTGTCGCAGCAGTACGCCCCTGCACCAACACCGCGGATTCGCGAGCGGCCTTCAATTCCGAAAGCCGGCGCTCCCTTTCCTGCGCTGCCTGTTGAGCCGACGGATCACTACGGGTGCCGGTCTCCGCCGCCATTCTGCGCTGACTTTCGAGAATCGGCCGTCCGAGATCTCCCGGCAATAGCGGCCCAAGCTTCGGGATGTCACCATAGGTCGCAGGCAATCCATTCAGCGTGTCGGTTGATGGCCGATTGCGCGGCTCCGACAATTCCTGGCGGTCGGTAATGGCGCTGAACACGCGCGGCCTCAACGCGATCCAGGCCACCGTCATCAGGCTGACCGATCCCAAGGCGGCAATGGCGATGATGACATCCCGGCGAAACCGGATTGCCCGAGGAGGATTGGTCCGGATTTCCAAGGTCTCGGGATCGACCTTCGGAGCCGGCGAAATGACGGCCCCGCTCATGAGTGCTTGCCCTTGCGTGAGGCACCGCTTTCGACAACGCGGCTGATGCGGACGATCTGCTGCTTTTTGGTGCCGAGCCTGAGCTCGGCCACATCGAAGATACGATCGACCACGTAGAATCGACCACGGACGCGATAGTTGGCGAGTGCGACCTCGCCCGTCGGTCCGATGATGAAGAACGGCGGCGCTTCGCCGAAGGCGATGCTGGCGGGAAACTCGACGAACGTCTGCCGGCCGTCATCGAACGCGCGCAGCGGTCGCCATGCCGGGTGATCACCGCTGATGGTGTAGTTGAAATGAAGGCTGTCGACCGACAGGCCTTCCGCAACCGGGGCGGCCGCGGCAGACTGTTCGGCGGTCCGGCGAAGTGCGATCAGCTCGTCCGCCGGATAGGTCCAGGACAGCGCAGCCATCGCAGTTCGGGAGGTGGCCGCAAGCTGGAGGTAGTAGCTTCGCCGATCGGTGGTGATGACGAGGTTGGTGGCCAAGCCTGACGCGAACGGCTTCACCAATATATGGGTGCGTTTCTCTGCGCCGCTGCCACTGGTCGTGTCGCCGATCACCCAGCGTACCGTATCGCCGGCGGCAACCGCCACGAGGCTTTCGCCGGGCTGGAGGGCTATGTCGGTCACCGCGCCCGGTGCGGTGTAGACCTGGTAGATTGCTCCATCCGAAAAGGGAAAGACTTGCACGGCGTTCATGAACGCTTGGCGCTCCGGTTCCTGCGTTGCCGCCTTGTTCGCGGCGGCGACGCGCGCCACGTTAGGGCTGATCTGTCTTTTGACCCGAGCGCGACGGACCGTGGGCTTCGATGTTGGTGCGGTAGCGTGCGCGGCCACAGGTGCCGACACCCTCGGTGACGCGACGCTCTGCGCGGACGCTGGCGCGGTCGCGAGGGCGATGGCCGATACGGCAAGGATGAATCTCATTGGCGTAACTCCGGGGCGGGCTGCGTGGGCGCAGCGAGGGTGAGATCGAGGGGCATGTCCGAGGCAGCGTTGACGGCTAGCGGCGGGACCGGGGTCGGCGGCGCGGATGGTCGCGGCGGCGTTGCGGTCTCGAGTTCGCGGCTCCAGTCGACCGCGTCGACATAGACGCCGAGCGGATTCCTGCGGAGCGTATCGGCATCGTCAGGCGGTTTGATCATCACGGTGAGGATCGCGGTCCAACGCGACGTTCCCGCCTCGGCGCCATGCTCATAGGCGGTCTCGGTCCATTTGACCTGAAACGAGCGGTCGGACGCCCGCACCACGCTGGTGACCTGTACCGACACTGTCCGCTCGCCGATATTGGCGAAGGGATCGGAATCCCGCGCATAGTCGCCTAGGAATTGGCTACCGCGCTTGGTCGTGAAATCATAGGCCTCGAGCCAGTCCTGGCGAACCAGCACCGGATCGAGCGAACGGCCACGAACATTCGCGATGAAGCGGGACAGGTGCCACGCAATCTGCGGATCGGTCGGATGATATCCGGCCTCGACCTCGGTGACGGCGCGAGCCTCGCCCAGCCGATCGACCTCGACGACATAGGGCGTGACGCGGCTTTGGGTCGATTGCCAGACGAGACTGGACGAAAGGCCGCCGGTCAGCGTCAGGCAGCCGAACGCCATCAGTCGCCAGTTTCGCGCCTGCGCACGGGCGGACCCGATCCGCTCGTCCCAGACCTGGCCGGCGCGCTGGTAGGGCGTCTCCGGCTCCGGGGTTCGTCCGTATCGCTGGACAGCGCGTTTGAAGATCATCGATCAGTCCCTTTCTTTGATGTCGGGGGTGGCGGAGGCACCGCCGCGATCACCCTGCTGAAGGGTGTGCATCGCGATCTGGCGGTGATGGCGGGCGGACTGCTGACCGCGCATGGCGCGCGCCCATGGGTGTCAACGATTGGTCTCGACAGGCGGGAATATGGCACGCACTCAATGCGACGGACCAAGGCGGCGCTGATCTACAAAGCCACAGGCAACCTTCGCGCCGTGCAGATCCTGCTCGGCCATGCCAACATCGAAAATACCGTCAGATACCTCGGCGTAGATGTCGATGATGCTTTGACGTTGTCCGAGCGGACCGAAATTTGAAAATTCCGGCTTCCCGAGATCTCTGGGAAGCCGGTTCACCCATATGAACGACCGGCAGGTATCAATTGGGTGAACCGGCCCCGTGAACGAGCGCTATGTTGGCAGTCCTGCGCTGATCGCTTGACAAAAAACAGGTCCAAAGCGCTATAAGGAACATAGCGAGAACATTTGAAATGAACGAGTCGATCGAACATCTCGCCGCGTTGCGACGGCTTGCCGGGGG
>NZ_JAMSLX010000036.1 GCF_023806085.1 Hephaestia sp. MAHUQ-44 | reverse complement strand
TAGGCTCAGGATCTGTAATTTGCAGTAGCTTGGCAGCGGTCCCTTGAGGGTTTCAAGGATCTGTCCGCACTCGCCGATCTGGATCGGTGGTGCTGTATCGGGTTTCACAAGGTCGGGCGTTGCCTTGACTCGAAGCGGGCTTGGCAGCCCATCCGTTTACCTTCGCAGATCGTCCGACCCTGCGTTCCCTCGCGGGACGCCGCCATCGGGTCAGCTTGAGAGCCTCACCGCTGGCGTATTGCGTTTACCTCATCTCATACCTCGAACAAAGTGCCGTCGCGCAGCATGGCGTGCATGATGACGGCGAGGCGGCGGGCGAGCGCGACGCGCGCCTTTCGCAAGCCGCGCCGTCTGGCGATCTTCAGCGCCCAGCTCTTCAGCGCGCAGGTGGTTTTGGTGCGCGTCAGGATCGAGTTGGCCGCTTCATAGAGGAGCTTGCGCACCGTGCTATCACCCTGTTTGGTGATGCGCCCTGTCCAGTCGAGCTCGCCCGACTGGTGCCGGCGCGGGACCAGGCCGAAGTAGGCGCCCACCGTTCGCGATCGTTTGAACCGGGCCGCATCGTCGATGGCGGCGGCGAACGCGGCCGAGGTCTGCACGCCAACACCGGGGATACTCATCAGCGCCTGACACACCGGGGATGTCGCGCTGATCGCCTTGAGCTGGCGATCCAGTTGTCCGATCTGCTCGACCAGGCGCTCGCGCACGCCGAGCAACGATGCCACCGCTTCACCAAGCCCCGGAACAGCGGCGGCCGCGCGCATCCGTGCAAGGAACCGCTCGCCCTGGCCAATGCCGAGCCTGATCCCGAAGGTGGCGCACAGGCCACGGATGGTGTTGTCGAGCCGGACGCGCGCCTCGACCAGATGCCCGCGAGCGGTGATGACCGAGCGCACGCCGTGCGCCGCCGGCGACTTGACGTGCACCTCCTTGTAGAACCCGGTGCGCGCCAACTGCGCGAGCCCTGCCGCATCATGCGGATCGGTCTTGTTGGCCCTCATCGCCTTCAGGCTCTGATGCGCCTGTCGCGCGTCGATGCAGACGATGGCGACGCCCAACTCGCGCAGGCCCATCGCGATCGATGGCGTCATCCGGCCCGTCTCGATCACCGCGCGATCGACCGGGCCATGACGTTCCAGCGCCCCGGCGATCGCCTCCGGCGTGCTATCAACGCAGAGCGCCCCGACCTTGCGCCCATCGGCGTCGACGACGCAAACGTGCGACGTTTCCATCGACAGGTCGATCCCGGCATAGTGCTTCATGGCTGCTTCCTTCCTTCAGGCTTCGACAACCAGAAGTGTGCGCCGCTCAGCCGGCCCGAGGAAGCAGCCACAAATTACACGATGAC
>NZ_JAMSLX010000009.1 GCF_023806085.1 Hephaestia sp. MAHUQ-44 | reverse complement strand
CAACTCAGCCCTTCGTCAATCGCCGCCAGAAGCCGCGTGCGCAAATCCATCGACAGTGCGTGACCCATCCATGCCAGCCTCCTTCACCAGCAAGGATGATGAATCAGAAATCGGCCACCAGAGGAATGAGGTGGTGCCGGTTTTCTGGACAGGATGCTAAGCTAATCCCGACCTGATGGATTGGTACGGGAATGAAGACGACGAGAAAGCGCTACAGCGCGGATTTCAAGGCGAAGGTCGCGCTGGAAGCGATCCGGGGCGACCTGACGCTGGCGGAGCTGGCAGCCAAGCACGGCGTGCACCACACGATGATCGCCGCGTGGAAGCGCCAAGCCGTTGACGGGATGGCAGGCACGTTTTCCGGGGCGGGCGATGCGGCCAAGGCTGCCAGTGAGAGCGAGGTGGAAAAGCTGCACGCCAAGATCGGGCAACTGGTGGTGGAGCGGGATTTTTTAGCGAAAGCCTTCGGTCGATGAGCGTGGACCGGAGGCGGGCGATGGTTGAACCGGCTCACTATCGCCTGTCGATCGCGGCGCAGTGCCGCCTGCTGCGGATCAGTCGTTCGTCCTATTACTACGCCCCGGTGCCGGAAACGGACGAGACGCTGGCGCTGATGACGGTAATCGACGAGACCTTCATGGAGTGCCCGTGGTATGGCAGCCGCCAGATGGCGCGGCATCTGCGGCGCAATGGTCGGGATATTGGTCGCCGTCGGGCGCGACGCCTGATGGCGAAGATGGGACTAACGCCGATCTACCAGCGGCCGCGCACGAGCGATCCCCACCCGCAGCACCGGATCTATCCGTATCTGCTGCGCAAACTGGCGATCGAGCGGCCCAACCATGTGTGGTGTGCCGATGTGACTTACATCCCGATGCGGCGCGGGTTCCTCTACCTGGTGGCGGTCATGGACTGGGCGACCCGCAAGGTGCGTCGAATACGATGGATGCGGGCTTTTGCGTCGCCGCTCTGGAGGAAGCTCTGGCCCGCTTTGGCAGGCCGGAAATCTTCAACACGGATCAGGGCAGCCAGTTCACGTCGCAGGCCTTCACTGGCGTGCTGCGCGAGGCCGAGGTCCGTATCAGCATGGATGGGCGCGGGCGATGGATGGACAACGTCTTTATCGAGCGCCTCTGGCGCTCCTTGAAATACGAGTGCGTCTATCTCCATGCCTTCGAGACCGGATCGGAGTTGAAGGCTGGCCTTGGCCGGTGGATCACCTATTACAACACCCAGCGTCCGCACTCGGGCCTGGCCGGCAGAACCCCGGTCGAAGCCTATCGGCGGATCGGACAATCAGATCATGGGGGCATGCCCCCATGATCTGATGATCAAACAGGCGGCGTGAACGACAACCGGGATTAGCTTAACTCAGCCGCAAACCTGTCCAAGAAGGCGGAACCACCTCACCTTACCCTTGTGGCGGTCGTCTGGGATTTCGACTCCAGCAGATCAACGATCGTAAAGTTTGTTGGTGAAACAGCTGAATGGGCGGCTGCTTCCCAGAGCATCAATCCATTTGGCGAATGGCGGCTAAGCTCGCGTGAACCGTCAGTGAGTTCAACTCTCAAGACCGGCAGGCGGAACATCGATTCCCACTTCGCGTCGTAGCCGCGGGCCGACCTCCATACGCTTGGTGAGGCTATCGATGAACCGCTCCCACCGCTCCTTTCCCACTGCCTGCGCCGCTTTCATTGCCGTGTTCGGCAAGGGCGCTGTGCTGGTCAGCCAGAAGCGGATGAACAAGGCGAGCGTCTCGTTCGAGAGATCCAGATTCCACGCTGCCCGGTCGAGCTGACGCGAGAGGTGGTCGAGGCGCCGGGCGAGCGCGGCTTCGAGCCGCTCGGCGCCATCGGGCGACAGGAACGATTCCAGCGCCGCCTCGACCACTGCCGTCTGCGAGGCTCGTCGGGCGCGGGCATGGTCCGCGAGCCGGCGCGTGAGATCGGCTGGCAGGCGGATCGTATATTTGATGCGCGGGTTCTTCACAGCTCGATCCCGTCATCTGGATCAAGCGCCGCGCGCCGGGCATTGCCGGACATGGTCCGGTCGGCGGCGCGACGGAGCTGGCTCGCTTCCTCGTCGGGGGGTGGCGCATCGAAGTCGAATTCGCCGTCGGGCGCCTTCGCGGGCGGGGCGATATCCTCATGGCGTTCAATCGCCGGATCCTGCCGGATCCCGCCATTGGTATTGTCGGTTCCGGTCTCCGTGGTGGCTTCGCTGGTATCGGCGTCATCGGTAGCTTGCGGTGCATCCGCCTGCGGCGACGGCGGGGCCGCTTCCCGCGCGGGCGGGGGCGGCACCGGTGGCGGAACCGGATCAAGGCTGGTCCAATCATCGCTGGGCAGATGTGCCATGGTCGTCGCCGGTGCCTTGGGCGGCGGGAGGATGCGCCCCTGGAATTGCGGATCGACATAATAGCGCGCCTTGGTGCCACGGATCGGCGCGAGGCCCGACACCATGACGATCTCGTCATTGGCGGGAAGCTGCATCACCTCGCCCGGGGTGAGCAGCGGCCGCGACGTCTCGGTCCGCGACACCATGAGGTGACCGAGCCACGGGCTGAGGCGGTGCCCGGCATAATTCTTCATCGCGCGCAGCTCGGTCGCGGTCCCGAGCGCGTCGGAGAGCCGCTTGGCGGTGCGTTCGTCGTTGGTGGAGAAGCTTACCCGGACGTGGCAATTGTCGAGGATCGAGTTGTTCTGCCCATAGGCCTTGTCGACCTGGTTGAGGCTTTGGGCGATCAGCATCGCCTTGAGGCCATAGCCCGCCATGAAGGCGAGAGCCGCCTCGAAAAAGTCGAGTCGTCCGAGCGCGGCGAATTCGTCGAGCACCATCAGCACGCGATGCCGATTGCCTTTGGGATTGAGTTCCTCGGTCAATCGGCGACCAATCTGGTTGAGGATCAGGCGGATCAGCGGCTTGGTTCGGCTGATGTCGGACGGCGGGACGACGAGATAGAGCGACACGGGCTGCGGCCCATTGACGAGATCGGCGATGCGCCAGTCGCAGCGCCGGGTAACGTGGGCGATGACAGGATCGCGATAGAGGCCCAGGAACGACATGGCGGTCGACAGCACGCCCGACCGTTCGTTGTCCGACTTGTTGAGCAGTTCGCGCGCGGCCGAGGCGACCACCGGATGGACCTTGCCGTCGCCGAGATGTGGCGTCGTCATCATCGCGCGCAAGGTCGTCTCGATCGGCCGGCGCGGGTCGGACAGGAAGGCGGCGACCCCGGCTAACGTCTTGTCGGCTTCGGCATAGAGGACGTGGAGGATCGATCCGACCAGCAAGGCGTGACTGGTCTTCTCCCAGTGGTTGCGCTTCTCGAGGCTGCCTTCGGGGTCGACCAGCACGTCAGCTACGTTCTGCGCGTCGCGCACTTCCCACTCGCCCTTGCGGATTTCGAGCAGAGGGTTGTAGGCCGCCGATGCCGGATTGGTCGGATCGAACAACAGCACCCGGCCATGGAGCCCGCGGAAGCCGGCGGTGAGCTGCCAGTTCTCGCCCTTGATATCATGGACGATGCAGCTTTCCGGCCAGGTGAGCAGGGTCGGCACGACGAGGCCAACGCCTTTGCCCGACCGCGTCGGGGCAAAGCACAGGATATGCTCAGGCCCGTCATGGCGCAGATAATGCGGTTCGAGCCGTCCGAGCACCACGCCGCGATCGCCGAGCATCCCGGCCTTGCGCACCTCCTGTTCGGTCGCCCAGCGCGCCGAGCCATAGGTTTCGGCCTTCTTCGCCTCACGGGCGCGCCACACCGACATGGCGATCGCGATGATGATCGCGAGGATCCCGCCGGACGCCGCGATGAACGCGCCGGTGACGAAGATTTTCGGGGCATAGGCATCATAGCCGAACCACCACCAGAAGAAGGCCGGTGGCGGATAGATTGGCCAGTCGCGCAGCATGAACCACGGCGCGCCGAGCTCTGGCTGATAGGCGAGCGCATGGGCGGTCCATTGCGTCGCTCCCCAGATCGCGCCGAGCACGATCGTGAAGACGGTGATGACCTGACCCCACAGGATCTTGGTGGCGTTCATCGCAATTGCTCCAGGTTGCAAGGGAATGGCATCACACGCCGAGTCCGCGACCGCGGCCGAGCGTCCAGTCGACGCTGCCGCCGTGACCCATCGTGCCGGTGATGTGCTGGCCGAGATGCTGGTCGAGCGCAGGTCGCCAGGGCACGAGTTGGAAGCCGAGCCCGTTGTCGATCATCGCGTAGCGGCCCGAGGAGAGCGTCACCCGCTCGCGGTAGATCCCGCTCACATACTCGCCGGCGGCCGAGGGCTTATGGGCAAGCCCGGTGCGCGCGGCGATCGCATCGGCCGCGGCGGTCAGCTCGCGTCCCCGCAGCGTGCCGATCAGATCCTGCGCGAACAGGAAACCGCGTCCGCGCCGCTGGGCCAGCCCTTCGGCTTCGAGATGCCGCGCGCGAGCGTCCATCGCGTCACGGATCGTCATGCCGAAGCCATTGCCGGTCGCGACGGGCTCGCGCGCGACGAGTTGCCGATCGAGCCAGGTGGCGCCGGGTGCTGCGACCTGCGCTTCGAGGGGGAGGTCGGAGCGGGTCGCGAGCGACAGCCGGTCACGACCATTCCTGTCCTGCCAGGAGCGAAGCTCGACGATCGCACCGGGTGGCTCGTCGCCGGTCATGTCGAGATCGCTGAAGGTGAGATGATGCAGCCGGCCGTCGGCGCCGTCGATCACCGCATAGGCTGTGCCGTGAAGCTCGTCGTGCAGGCCGCGTTCGACCAGCCGGCCTATGACCGGATCGGTCGGTGCGCCATCGTGGAGCGCGAAGGTCGCGGGGTCGGGCGCCTGGCCCTGGCCGGACATGGCGCGGTGCATCGTCTTGATGATGTCGGTGCGGATCGAGAGATCGCGCAGCACGCGATCGGCGTCCGGGCGGATGCTCCATAATGCCGGCCCCAATTTCTCCGCGAGGCCAAGCCGCTCGAGCGTCGCGGTGCGGCCGAGCAGCAGGCGGCGCATCTCGTGATCGTCCCCGCCCGCCGGCCGCAGGTCGATCGTGCGGGTGACGTCATCAATGTGCCGCTGGATCGTCCGGTCGAGGCTGGTCCAGCGCTCGGCATCGACCTCGCGTTCCAGTGCCGAGCGGATGTCGCGGGCGCTGCGCGGGCCGAGTTCGACGGTGACGCGATCCTCGGCGCGACCGCGCATCCCCTCGCGGATATAGTCGCGATCGATCACAAGATCGCTGCCGTCGTCAGCGACGCCGCGAACCAGAACGTGGATGTGCGGATTGTCGGTGTTCCAATGATCGACCGCAACCCAGTCGAGTTCGGTGTCGAGATCGGCCGCCATGTCGCGCATCAGCTCGCGAGTGAAGGCGCGCAGGTCCGCCATGTCGCCGGCATCCTCGGGGCTGACGATGAATCGGAAATGGTGACGGTCCTCGTCGCATCGTTCAGCGAAAGCGGCGCCGTCGGCGCGCTCGGACCGCGCATCGAACAGATCGGCATCGCGCCCATCGCGCGTGACGCCATCGCGCTTCAGATAGGCGATGTGACGAGCAAGCGGGGCGGCGCGAAACCGCATCCCCTGGTGCCGGACGACGCGCGCCTTGATGACGACACGCCGGTTCGCGTTCCGCCCGGTCGTGCGGAGGCGCGCGATGCGGCCGCGCCCGCGATGACCGGTGCCTCGGCCGGTGACCGGGCCTCGCCGCGTGTAGCCCGCCTTCGCCGCCGCCCGCCGGACCTGTGCTGCGAGGCTCTGGGCCTTGCGTGCGCCGCCGGCACTCGAGTCCCTGCTCTTTCCGGGCCGAACCCGGAAATCATCGTCGTTCCGGCTCATAAGCCGCCCCGATCGCGGGGTGCCAGACGCAAAAATGGCGGAAATGCTGGCGTTGCGCCAAAAGGTGCCAGACAGCCTAGCTGCGTGCCCGACAAAATTGCCTTATCTATACAACCACATAGACGCCGGTGACTGGCGCCCCTTTTATCTCGCCGTGCTGCCTCCCCGACTTTCCTGTCCCGTCTGTCGCCAAATTCCCCCCTCACCGTTTCCCAACGCAGTCGGTCCGGTTGCCCTCGTGTCCGACCGAGAGGCTGTCGAACGCGACGCTGAAGGTCGCCAGCGTGCATGCGATCACGGCACTGGCCGGAAGGGAGCGGAAGCGGCACTTGATGCGCGCCGCTTCCGCTGGTCGATTGCGTCGTCAGCCCGATCGGATCGCGGTATCGAATCCTGCCTGGCCGCGCGCCAGCTTCGTCAGCGCGGCGTTGAGTTCGCGCCGGATTTGACGGATTTCCTTCGCGCTGGTGTTCGCCGAGAGTTCCGCCCGCAGTTCGCTGATATGTTCGTAGAACGTCATCGTCGCCTCCTGATGAATGAAAAGGTGACGATGCTGCCCGGTGTGGAGCGGGTCGGGTCAAGGATCGCGAAGCGACCGCGCCAGCGGCGATGGGGGTCACGATTTTTTCCGGCGCGGCGATGCGGTTGGTGATGATGGACTGCGGCCGGATCGCCGTAAAAAATGGTGGGGCCCCGTCGTCCTTGAGGCGAGCCGCTCCACGCCGGATGCTGGGGACGACTGAGCAGGCATAAACCTCTCCCCACGCGAAACCTCCCGGCAACGGTCGATCCGGCTGCACGCTGTCGGCGGAGCGGCGGTGTCGCGATGTCACGATCACGAGCCGGAAAGCGGGACGAACAGACCATCGCGATGGTCGTGTGCGACGACGATTGAGGGCGCGACGAGGATAGTCCCACCGCGCGATGGCGGCGCGTTCATGGATGCTGGAATGGCGTCGCCGCTGCGTTGCGGGAACAAGCCGGCTGCGCGCCATGACGGTGCGACAGCGATCGGCATCGCAGCCAGCGAACTGCTGTCAGACGTGCCGATCAATGGCGCGAGGCGCGCCACATAGGCGACCGTTTCGGTCGGCAATGCGCCCCCGCGTGTACGCCAAGCATCGACCCGAGCCGGTCCCGCATTGTAGGCGGCGAGCGCGGTCGGCAGGTCCGTATAGCGGTCGATCAATTCGCGGAGATAGGCGGTGCCGGCGAGAATGTTTGCGCGCGTGTCGAAGGGATCGCGGCCGAGCGAATGGCGTGCCGTCAGGGCTTCCCATGTCGAGGGCATCACCTGCATCAACCCGACGGCGCCAGCCGGCGAGATCGCGTGCGGATCGCCGCCGCTCTCGACGCGGATGACCGCGCGTATCCATGCCGCCGGGATGCCGAACCGTGTCGTCGCCTCGCTGATCGCGGCGGCGTAAGGATGACGCGGATCGGGAAGCGTATTGGGCTCGGCGGGCGGCGTGGATGCGGCGGGCGACACGCCGATCGCGCCCGCGCCGACCAGCAAGAGGAGCACGATCGCGCGGGCGGTGTGGAACCGCCCGCGCGCGCATTCCCGGCCCGTCGACGTTTGGTTAGCGGGCATCGATCACTCCTTCTCGGCGTGATCGCGCGGCCGCGACCAGCGCAGCGACCAGTCGTGGCTATGCTCGTCGTGGAACAGATTGGCGCGGATCGGCTGCGGCAATGCCGGGTCGTCGATCTGCACCGCGAGATAGTCACCCGCGCGTTCGCCCGTGCGTTTCCACGCCGCGCCGATCTCCGGAACCGGCTCGACGTCGCCGTCGTCGCTGGCGTGGACGCGATAATCGGGCGCGTTCTCGGCATCAGAAGGCTGCGCCGGCACGATGATGATGCGGCGGAACAAGGTGAGGGTTTGAACACTGCCGGCGAACGTCTCGCCCGTGCGCGTGAATCGACCGATTTCTGGCATGATCATTCCTGTGCGGTGGAGTTAAGAAAGCCATTGGCGGGCACCGCTCCCGCCGCTGGGGGAGCGTTCAGCGCGCCGGCGCGCGCCATGCGAAGCGGCCGGTGCCGTGCGGGTCGGTCCACACGGGGACAGCGCGACCGATGATGCGCGCCGACGGCAGCACGCCGAAATATCGGCCGTCGAAGCTGTCGCGGACACGCGCGTTCATGGGCAAGAATTCGCCGGCGATGATCCGGTGGCAGCCGCGCCAGGCCGGCAACGCGCGGCCGGCGCGATCGCGTGTCAGCGCATCGCCGAGCTTGACGCCGTCGAGCGTGATGGCGCGTGCCGCGCGGCAGACGGTTTGCCCTGGTATTCCGGCGATATGCTTGAGCAGCGGCACGCCATTCGGAAGGTAGCGGCGGCGCGCGAGAAACGCCGCCAGGGGCTCAGGCGTGTCGATCGCGACGAGATCGCCGCCCTTGAAGGGGCCATCGACGTCGATCGCGTAGAGCCCGATCGGCGCGCTCGCGCTGGCATTCCACACCAGCCGGGGGCGCGGCGACAGCAGCGCCGTGGCGACGAAGAGCGAGGCGATTGCGGGGCCGGCCAACGCCAGCGTGGCGGCGGACGCGCGCGCGCTCATTGGTCCAGCGCCTTGCGCTTGAGCCATGCGGCGTGGCGTTCGGCGGTATAGGGCCGCGCCGCTTCACCCGCCGAGATCCTGTTATGGAGGTGGCGCCAATGATCCGGCGCTGCCTCGCAGGGATCGACGCCCGCGGCCTCGATCGCCTCGATCGCGGCGAGCGTGGCGGCGACCTTGGCCGAACCCAGCAATGAGAGCAGGAGTTCGCCGCCCGGCCGCACGAAGGGCGCGGTCGTATAGGCTTCGCCGGGAAGCGTCGCACGCAGGATGTCGATACGCGAATGGACCGTGCCGTAATCGTTCGATGACCAGCGGGTGAAGGCGAAGATCGCGCCCGGCAGGAACGAGACGATGCGCGCGCGGGACGTGACGATCCGCTCGCCGGCGATCCGGCCGAAGCGAATCCGGTGTTCGAGGCGCTGCGCGATCCAGATCAGTTCGACGTCGGTCATCGCGCCGCCCACAGCGTGGGAATCGGCGACGCGCGTGCGCCGGTCGGGTCGTGAAACGGTCACGATGATTCTCCGGCGGATGGTTGGCGGGATGGCAACGCCGCGCCGAACGGCAGCGTGACGGCGACCGCCGGCGCGCGACGCCGGACGCGCTGCGTTAGAAGGAATCCGAAGGATTCTATTCTATTAGCATGGTTATAAGGGTGCGGATTCGGCCAGCTATTTCCGCAGGTTACAGCGCATGTCGGTTCCCGATAGGACGACCCGGCGGTTCCTGATCGGACGACTCTGACGGTTCCTGATAGGACGGCCGTCACGACCGTCCGTCCTCGACTGGAAGCCGCACGCGCCGCATCGCCGCCGCGAAGGTATCGATCGGCAGCGGCGCAAAATTGAGCCGCTCGCGTCCGAGGGCGTGCTCGATCGAGAGCGTGTATCCCGGCAGCGGCTGGCGGCGGACGATCGCGCGCAGCTCGAACGCGAACCGCTTGAACGGGGAGAGCACGCCGGACTTCAAGTGGAGGTGAGCGAAATCGAAGCTCCAGCCGCCTGCCTGTCGCCCGCCATGCTTGCGCACGATGCGGTAGAGCCAGCGCTCAAGCCCGCCGGTCAGGTCGAAATAGGCGCGGTCGATGGTGAGGATCAGCGACCGGTCGAGGACGCCGGCATAGAACCAGTCGGGCAGGATCACCTCGATGCCCTGCGGTCGCCCATGGGGATCGAGCCGTTCCTGCCATTCGTTGATCCACGAGAAGCGATGGCGGCGGCGCTGATGCTGCTGGCGGATCGAGGTCGCCACGGTCGTCGACTGGAGCCGGTCGAGCCCGGCCTTCAGGCGGTCATAATTGTCCCGCCCGGTGCCGCGTCCGATGAAGGTGAGGATTTCGTGCGGGGTGGTCGCCATGAGGCGCGAGGTCGGGGCGCCTCCGTCGCGCGCGCCGACGAGCTGGCTCGCCGCCCAGATCAGGACATCGGCGTCCCAGATCGTCGCCATGCCATGTTCGGGCACGGCCTCGACCGAGATCCATGTCGCGCCCATCCGGAAATCGATCGGCGCGGTGCGGCGGGACTTGGCGAGGCTGAAGAATGGCCACGCCATGAGATCCTGCGCGTCGCGTGCCGCGACGGTGCCGGGGATCGAACGGAACCGGTCGAGCTGACCGCGTTCGCCGCGATCTGTCGGCGACGAGCGAGACGGAGCGCTGCGCATCGCGTCAACGCCGGACCGGACCATTGCGGGGCTTGGCGGGAAGGCAGACGCCGGTCCCCGGATCGGAGGTCGACCGGCGCAAGCCGAGCTGCGCCCATTCGTCGAGCGCTTCCATCGTATAGACGACGCTCCCGCCCAGCTTGTGGTAGGCGGGACCGGTTCCATAGACGCGATGCTTTTCCAACGTCTTGGGGCTGAGGCCGAGATGCAGCGCCGCATCGGGCGTTTTCAGATAATGGGCTGTCGGCCGGGGCGGTGGCGTGTCCATGGGGATGCTCCAGGGTGAACGAGATGCCGCGCGCGGAGCGCGGACGGTGCTGGAGCGCTGTGGCGGACGGGACTGGATTAGGCGGAGCGGCTATTTTGAGGCGCGGCTTTTTGTCGCACCGCGCGTCACCCGCGCAGCAAGGTGCGGTAACCGCCCCGCATCAGCGCGAGCGCCTCGTCGATCAGCCGCTGGGTGCGACGCCGTTCGGCGGATGATTTCCATTCGGAGCCGCGCCCGATCGTCATCCCCGGATAGACGTAGCAGCGCGCGATATCGTGGGTGGTGGGCGGCGTGCCGGCGGAATCGAGCAATGCATCGAGGATGGCGAGGAGCATCGACAGGCGCCGCCGCTGGAACGGCGTCGGCCGGATGCCCGGCGGTGTCTTCGCCGGCGGCGCGCCAGCCAGTCGCCGGTCGAAGCGCTGGAGGGCGGCGAGACGCAGCGGCAGCGCGTCATCCCGCGCGACGACATAGGCAAGGGGCTGGCCGGCGACGATGTCCCGGATCCAGAGCCGATGCGGGCCGTCAATGTCGCCTAACACGATATGGCGACCGCTGGAGAGGGTCCGGTCGTTGAGGATGATCGGCCAGTCGGCGAGGTCGATCGGCACCGTCGCGGCGAAGCCGGGTGGGGCGGCATCGAGGATGATCGTGGTGGGCGCGATCGCGGCAAGCCACAAGGCCGGTTGATCAGCGGCGAAGATGTCGGGGTCGCACGGGAAACGAAAGGCCCCATCGCCGGGCCATTACCTCCGGCGCCAACGTGGAAGGGGATTCCGCTGGATGGCGCGTCAGCTCGCGATATTGTGACCGGTAGTCGGCGTTGCGGCGGAGAAACTCCTGGGCGAACCCGGCAAGGTCGAGAGCGCCTGGAGGCGCGCGGCTCTGTTCCCCTTGCTGCATCCGCGGCCTCTCCTTCCCGTGGGGAATGAGATTGGTCGCGGCGCAGGTATCGGTCCATGCCATGTTCTGGGGAGTGGCCTCCCCAGAAATGGGGAGGCTCCGCCGACCGGGTGGCCGGCGGAGCATTTGGGTCAATCCCCGCTGTGGCGTGCGGGGCGGTTCCACGTGAGGTTGAACTCGCCCTCATCGCCCTCGCGAAGTTGCGCGTAGATCGGGGCGACGAAGCTGGGATCGTCGAGCTTGAGCGAGAGGTAGGGGCGATCGTCGTTGCCCCGCTTGGGCCATCCGGCGCCAACCTCGACCTCGCCGAGATAGACCCGATGGGTCGGAGCGTTGCCGGTCGCTGCCTCGTCGGGGACGATGCGCACCGCCTTGAGTTGAAGCGTCAGCGTCGTGATCTGGCCCCGGAATTCGCCCGAGACTTTCTTGAAGGTGCCGATCTTCGCCATGTGCCATTCCTTTCGCTTCGAGCCGCGCCATTGCGGCCTCGATGCGCTGTTGGACCGGCAGGCGAACGGCGCTGCAGCCGAAGGCCCGGAGCGAAGCGGAGGACGGCGTGGACCGGGCTTTCTTGATGCGCGAGGAACGGCGGCACGCCGGGGGAAGAAAGTTCGGTCCCACGCCGTTGCGGCAAGCTGGTCGAGCGTCAGCGATCCTGCCGGAATCAGGCGCATCGATGCGAGGCCGTGATGGGAGCGGCGGGCGATGAGACCGGCAGGTGGCGAGGATGCCAGTTACGATCGGTCCGGGACGAGGTCGGAACGGGGGGATGAAGGACGATACGGGCGGCGTTGCGGCTCCGTCTGCCGGGAAGCGGCATGGGTCGGCTGCGCCATCGGGTCTATATCGGTTTCCTTGGCAGTTTTCCGGCGCGCGTCACGTTCACCGCCTTCGTGCTGGCGAGACCCGACCGAAGCCCCGTGATGCTAGATCGAGGTGGTGATCGACGGCGCGACGGCCGGCTGCGCCGGCGATGCCGAGCCGTCCAGCGTCGTGAGCCGCCGCCACGCGGCGGCGGCGATGACAAAGGCGCCGATCCAGCTCAGGATCGTCACGATCGCCCCCGCGCCGATTGCCATGATGCCGATGCCGTAAACGGCATGATAGCCGGCAATCCCGGCCGGGACGGCATAAAGGAGCGCAAGTCCAAGGCGCGCGAGCGGCGAGTGCACGGTCGAGAACAGCGCCTGGCCGCCGGCTAGGACGAGAATGGCGAGGGCGAAGCCGCCGAGGATCGAGGCGATCAGGCCCTGGCCGTGATTGTGCATGAAAAAGGCGGTTGTCACGCCGGCCCATAACGGGAGCGCATAGATGGCCAAGCTGAACACCAGCCAGAGGATGTAAAGTCCGGCGAAGACGCCGAGAATGAGAATGATGGTCATAGAGCGTCCTTCTCTGACGAAAAGTTGGACGCGCCTGCCACCTCCTCCACAGCGCTATGCCTTGGCAGGATAGCGCCGCGGATGATCGAGCGAAACCGGATTCTGCCCGATCGGGGCGGCGGATTGGCGTGCCGATCAGCCGGGAAAGGGATCATATTGATGCACGACTTGCGCGTCGTTGCCGTCGAACTCGTCCCACGGCATTACGGAATAGCCGTCGTCGGTCCGGACCAGGACGATGACCTTCATCAACGTGCGCGCGAGATTCCAGGCGAGCTTCTGGGCGGTGATGAGCGGCATGGGATGGGCTCCTGTCGGTGGAGCGGGACCATTCCCGCTCGACAGGCGCCCCCAGGGCGGAAGGCTGGCCGCAATCACCGCGCCCCTCGGGGCGCGGCCGCACGCCTCGCGTAGCGGACCCTTTACGGGTTGATTGGCCGAGGTCAGCCTTCCGCCAGGGGAACAGCGCTTGCGATGCGGGTGGTCCGGTCCCACCGACCGGTACTGACTTGACGCTCGGGACCACCGGATGCCCGGGCCGATCGCGATTGATGACGGAGGTTGATCGTGCCCGCCTGCGGCCCCGGCCCGCGTCCGACCGGGATGGAGGCGTGACACGGCAAGGGAGACTGATATGGAAACGCCCCACGCGCGGGGGGCCGAGCAGGTTTCAGCGTGCGCGGATCACCGAACAGGAGCAATATTGCGTGAACAATAACGATCTCGCCGAATCGCTTGCCGCGTCCAACGGCATCACCAAGACCGATGCCCGCAAATATGTCGACGACATGTTCGCCGCGATCGCCGCCGCCGCGGCCAAGGGCGATGAGATCGCGCTCGCAGGCTTCGGCAAGTTCAAGGTGAAGCGCACCGAGGCGCGCGACGGGCGCAATCCCGCGACCGGCGAAACGATCAAGATCGCCGCGTCGAACAAGCTGACCTTCGCGCCCGCGAAGGCGGTCAAGGACCGGCTGAACGGCTGACACATGCCGTCGGGGCGGCGCGAAAGCCGCCCCGACGGTTCCGGCGCGTCAGGAAAGCGGCCAGCCGAGGCGCTCCATCAGCGAGCGGCCGCGCGGTTGCGCCGCTTCGCGCGCCATCTCGACGAGGATTTCGTCGTCGATGGTGTCGAGGTCGAAACCGCGTTCCTTCGCTGCGGCAATGAGCGAGGCGAGGTCGGGATACTGATCGAACCGCGTGCCGAACCACAGGCACGGCTGCTCGGTCGCCGGATCCTCGAATGCCTGGAGGAAATAGGTCCGCATCGGGGGATCGTAGCCGATGATGGCGTTCTCGTCGGTGCGATCGACCGACCGGACGATGACGGGGTGACGGCTCATGCCGTTGCCTTTCACGAAGGGGTGACAAGAAGGCGGCCCCATCTTGCGATGGGGCCGAAACCGGCGCGTCAGGCCGGCGGATTCCAGATCGCGACCTTCTTCGTCGGGTCGTCGCCCGGCGCGTTGGCGATGTTGGCGTAGATCGTCCCGAACTCCGGCGCCGACAGCGAGAGCGAGGTGTATTCGACGCCCGTGCTCTGGGACGAGCGATCCCAGCCCGCCCCCAGCTCGAAGCCGTTCTTGCGGCTGAGGACGCGCCAGTCGGGGTCGTTGTCCTTCATCTTGCGCGCATTGCGGACGATCGTGATCGGCGCCGTGACGTTGAGGGTGGTCAGATTGCCGTCCATCGTGCCGTCCGGCTTCACGGTGAGGGTAGCGACGATAGCCATGTCAATTCTCCTTGGGTTGCCCGGAGACCATTCCCCGGTGTCGCCCATCGGAGGGGCCGTGACCCGCCGTCACCGGAGCGCAGCGCAGGGCGAACCCCAAACGGGGTTGACGGCATAGGGGAGCGAGCCCCGCAGGCAGGCGGCAAGGAGGGGATTGGTCGTGGGCGAGAGGGGAACTGAGACGGCTGATCGTGCCCGACCGGTGATCCGCCGGACAATGGAATTCTCGATCACCAACGCCACCTGATGCGCGGGGTCGTGACGTTCGGCGCGTGCGATGAAGGAGATAGGCACTGTCTGGACCCAGGTGGTGAATGCGCGCGATCGGGACAGAAAAGCTGTCCCGGCACCGGTGCCGATGATCCGAACGGCGAGCCATGCGTTGGTTTGGGCAGATCGGACGTCGCGACCGTGGGCGGCGAGCGCAATCGAGGAGGGAGCGGATGAGGTATGTCGCCGTCGCAGCGTTGCTGGGCGCGCTCGTATCCGGGGCCGCCCATGCGGACCAGCCTGACCGCAATTGGATCAGCAGCACCCGTGTGATCCATATGCTGGAGGCGGACGGCTATCGGGTCATCAAGATCGAGGCCGATGATGGACACTGGGAGGGTGAGGCGGTTCGCCGCGGGGCGAAGTTCGATTTCCACGTCAACCCGCATTCAGGCCGGATCACCAAGCTCGAACGCGATGGCGATTGATACCGGGCTCCAGGGGCGCAATGCCTGCGCATGAAGCGCAGTGATAGCAAAAACTCCATATTGCTAGCAATCCGAGCCGCGCTGACCTATATGAAGGGCTAGGAGATTCCCCATGGCTCGTACCGCCGACAATATTCAGCTCAACGTGCGCTCGGCGTTCGCGCGCGATCGTGTCCATACGCTCAGCAAGCTCACCGGTATGACCGCCAGCGAAGTGGTCGAGGATGCGCTGCGCAGTTATGTCCCGCCCGGGCTTCCCGCCAATACCGGCAAGCTGGTGCGGCGCGGCGCGCTGCTGGTTCGTCCGTCGAGGGGCAAGCGCATCAGCCTCGAGGAAGCCAACGACGCTCTCGAACGCAGCCGCGAGCGCGACCTTGAAGATTGACGCGCTGGTCGACAGCAATGTGATCATCGCCGCGCTCGCCGGCGAGCATGAGCATCATACCGCATCGGCCGATCTGTTCGATGGCGCGCGCGGCGCGACGCTGGGCATTGCCGCGCACAGCTATGCTGAAGCCTACAGTACCCTGACCCGGCGCGGCCCGCACGCGCCGTTCCGGTTCACGGCCGAGGAAGCCTGGGCGGCGCTAGAGAGCGTTAGGAGCATCACCCAGTTGATCGGCCTCACGCCCGCGCAGACGTTCGAGACCGTGCGCAGCTATGCCGGGGACGGCGGGATCGGCCCGCGTCTTTATGACCGGATGATCGGTGAGGTGGCGGTCGCTCATGGCATCGCGACGATCATCACCTGGAATATCGGCCATATGCGCGGTCTGTTTCCGGCGCTCGACGTCAGAACGCCCGGCGACTTCTTGCAAGTTCACTAGGCTGTTGACTGATGAAGCTGTCTCTCGGCGAGCGACTCAATAGCCGCCCGTTCGAGGAGGTAAAGAGTATTCACAACGCTGTCCTATATTCATCGGCACCATCGGCGACCGCGATCGACCAACATGTTCGACTGACCGGAACGGCAGGTTGAAGGGGCAACTTGCGAATAGCCGCCGTTCGATGCGGCCACGTCCGCCAGCAGCTTCGCACTTCAATTTCGGTCGTTCAGCCGTCAATCTATCTATCTATCCTAAAAGCCGCCCTCCGCGAGCGCTGTCATTGAGATAGCTCCTTTTGCGCACGGCGCTGAATGTTGGCTTCATCCATCAGTAAGCTAAACTTGGTGGTGCCCTGCATCGCCGATCGGCGACCGGATTTGTGACGGTTCTACGGCTTGAGCAAGGAAGTACGCAGCGGAAGGGATAGCCATCCGGGCAGATCATTGACCTTAGAAAAGCTGTCGACAGGATCGGATTGCGGAGAAGAATGGTCATGCGCCATGGATAAGATCAGCCCCGAGCGGCGCAGCGAGAATATGCGCCGGATCGGGCGGAAAGACACCGCCCCGGAGATGGTTGTCCGGCGGACGGCCCATTCACTCGGCCTTCGATATCGGCTTCACAGGAAGGATCTGCCCGGAACGCCTGATCTCGTCTTCCCCCGCCAGCGGTTGGCAATTTTCGTTCATGGCTGTTTCTGGCACCGGCATACGGGCTGCCGGAACTGCACCACCCCCTCAACTAGACAAGAGTTCTGGATCGCGAAATTTGCTGCGAATGTGGAGAGAGACGCGCGAAGCGAAAGAGAATTGTGCGAACTCGGCTGGCAGGTGGAGGTCATCTGGGAATGTGAAACCAGGGACCGCCAAGCGCTTGCCGGACGCCTCCGATCGATCCTGGGCGGCATTCGCACGCAATAATTATTTTGCGTCCGACCTTGACGGGCCTGGCCTTTTTCTCCGCGACCTGGCAGCCTAGCGAAAATGGCAAGTCAGGCGGATGTGTGGTCAGGGGTCTAGATATATTTTGTGGTGCCGGAGGCAGCAGTGCCGGAGCCCGTGCGGCTGGCATAGAGATGCGCGGTGGCATCGATATGGATCCCGTCGCCACCCGCACATACGCAGACAATTTCAATAGCGCGCATGTCGTGACATCTCGTCTTGAAGATATCAACCTTGCGGCGCTTCGACGGCAGATCGGTACAATTGATCTACTTCTGGCGTCTCCAGAATGTACCAACCATACATGCGCGAAAGGATCGGCACCAAGGAGTGAGGAAAGTCGGGCAACAGCGATGACCGTTGTCGAGTATGCCCGAACCTTCCGACCTAGGTGGCTCGTGCTCGAGAATGTCGTGCATATGCGCCCATGGTCCCGTTATGGCGAACTAAAGCGGGAGCTGGAACTACTCGGCTACAATATCGGTGAGCAGATTCTTGACTCCAAGGACTACGGCGTCGCCCAGAGCAGGCGTCGCCTTTTCATCGTAGGAGACCTCGCCGGAAAGCCGGCCCTAGTCAATCATCGCCGACGCGGCCGGAAGCGTAGCGCGGCTTCCATTCTCGACTCCGACGGAGTCTGGCCGACCACGCTACTGAGAAAGCCCGGAAGGGCAGCAGATACGCTCGCGAGAGCAGATCGCGCTGAAGCAGTGCTGGGCGAGAACACCCCATATCTCATCGTCTATTATGGCACCGACGGCAGCGGTGGGTGGCAGCCTCTGGTCCGGCCGTTGCGGACAATTACGACCGTTGACCGGTTTGCACTTGTGACGCCGACTGATGATGGACCACGGATGAGGATGCTGCAGGTTCCGGAGCTTCGGCGCGCTATGGGCTTCGACGCGGACTATTTTCTGGGAAACGGAACTCGTCGGGATAGAATCCGCCTGCTGGGAAACGGCGTCTGCCCGCCTGTCATGGAGGCTGTAGTCAGCACGTTGACTGCGGCCTAACCATCGTCGCTGAACTCCATGTCAAGCCATGCCTGAACTGATTTCCGGTCGGAGCGTCCGTCGGTCCGGATAAGGCGCACGATATCCCTGGCCGAAACGACGATGATGGGGTGCTGATCTTCCTTGATTTCGCGGTACGCCTGCTGATCGACATGACTTGTCGTCACGATGATGCCAAACTGACGATGCCGGAGCCGCGAGATGAGCCGCGACATTTCTCTCACGCCGACCGAATTGCCCTGCCCATAGCATTTCGCCTCAAGCGCAAAATCCACATTGATTGAGATGTCTTCCCGGCCCACGCGTAGTTTTCCAACCGCATCCCTGCCTCCATCACGCGACGGGCGTGTGACATCGATATCGTGTGCGTTCGGCAGCAGGAGTTCAACGAGCCTCGCGGCAAAATGTTCGAACCGGTGTGGTGATGGCGCGAAGTGCGCGTGGATCGCCGCGATCATGGCTCTGCCGTCATCATCTTCCGGCTGCTGCTCGATTTTTGACCGCCATGGGAGCGACCTTGCGCTACGCAGAGGGCGATGCTGGCCTGTATCACGCCAGAGCCGCCAAGCCGGCGGCGCGCGTTCCAGCAGATCGTTCCCCCTAATGATGTCGTCTATCCAGCTGCGTGAAACCACTCCTGCATCAAGGACCGTGAAGCGGGCACGGTAGTTCTGGAAACGCTTCCCAGCCGCCGTGTGCCAGACCGCGACAAGGTCTTCGGTCGCCTTGAGCTCCGATGTCCCGGGGACCATCAGGCCGAGGAATTCGACATCCCGCCAGTTGCCGGTGTTGGCGAATGCCAGAATTGGCGGGATGCGGTGACGTCCTTCGGTTCCGGCATGAGCGTCCTCAAACACCCGGCGCAGAATCTCATTGCCCCGCCGGGGTGTTGCATGGAGTACCTGTCCGGCGAGCTTGTTGTCACCATAGTAAGTGAAGACGCCCGTTTCGCGGTTCATCTCGTCAGGCCAGTCCGGATCCGCCATGCCCGTCGTCAGAACGATCAGACTGAAGCAATCCATATTGCCGCGGTAGCGGAAGCCGCCGCTGTTGCTGACTTTCAACAGCGGCCCGAGAGGATCATCACCAGCGTTGCCGCGTCTTCCTCCCTCATAGATCGCATCGATCTGGAGGTCGGCGCCTGCAAGTTCTGAGAAACTGATCGTAGTCACGCCGCAAACCTCTAACGGAATTCGATGATCCCAGGCCGGGTCGAGAAGTTGGCTGAATGCGTCGCGATCTCGCTGGCAAGTGCCTCGCGAAGCCGACCGATGCGTTTGAGACCGCCAAGCTCGATCATGGGCACACTGATGCGGAACCGCATGTTCACCACCAGGACGTATCGGCCTGCTGTCGAGAGAAGCGGAGGCGTCTGAAACAGCCAATCGGATTTCGCCGGCGTGTCGCGGAACTGAGCCTTGTTCCTTAGGTCGGTGTCATCAAAGGCTATCTCCGGAACTTCTACGGCAAGGAGTAAATCCGGCACCTTGACCTTGTTGTTGGAATGATCACACGGTGCCCCCAGCTGGATCAGCCGGAAGTTGCACCGTCGTCCGAACGTCTTCCTCGCCGCGTCATCCTGAAGGCGGTTGCTCTTAAGCGGGACGAACTCCTGGCTAAGCAGAGCTGCCGTCTTGGTCTTGTGCGCCGGAAGGAGGTAGCGGCTGATAGCTGAAAAGGGAGCTTCATAGATCGCGCCGAGCGCCAACCCTACGTCCTGCGCCTTCTCGATGTGAAAGAAGGTGTTGAGTGCGGCGCGCTGCCGGTCATCAGGATCGGCAGGCGCGGCGACCGTCAACGCCGCTTTCCATGCTGCTTCGGTCTCAGTGACGGGCAAACTGCGCTCAAGCTGATCGGCTAACACTGCCGACATCCCCTGGGTGAACGCTCGGAACGGATGAATATCTGCTTCCGTAGCCCCTGCGGACGCCCGGCTGATGGCCCGCACAGCCTGCGCCACGGCGTTGCCCTGCTGCCGGCCGTAAAGGCCGGAAAGTCTCGCGATCTGCAGAACACTGCGATCTGCGGCGTTCGTGACGGCCCGTTCCCAGTCAAGAAGCATCGCGAGGCCGGGGATGTCACCGTGGAGTGCGCGGAGCTTGGCCATTAGCGCCGGCGGGTCTTCCAGATGCCCCTCCTTTGGCAGGCAATAGGTAGCGCAGGGTTGAAGATCCTGTGAGAGCTGCTGCTCGAGATAGTCCGTGAGCGCGTCATGGGCGGCGACGTTGTTGGTCCATGTGACCAGCGCATACGGGCCATTATCCGGGCTGATGAGCTTCCGGACGATCGTGACGATCGGCGAGAAGGTCCGCGGGCCGAAGTCGGCCGCGGCGCCGGGAAGAAGATTGATATCCATGAACAGCACCCGGACGCCGCTTGTGAAGGGCACGGTTCTATCGCTCGCCCGCCCGAACTCGATACATTCACAAAATCCGCCCAGGCCGTCGAACGCCTCTTCGAGCGCTTTGAGATGTTCTGGATTGTCATCGACGGCGATGATCCGTGGTGCAATGATCACTTGCACCATTCCCCCTTCGAAAAGACGAGTGCCGTCACGGCTCCGTCATATGCTTTAGAGAGTCCGACATCCTCCGCAGCGGGGAAAGCGACAAAACCGCCGCAAGCCTCCATGACCAGCCGCGCATAATACATTCCGATGCCCATGCCGTCGGGCTTCAGTGTAATGAAGGGCTGCAGCACATCTTCTGGCGCGAGCCGATAACCGGGACCGTTGTCCGCCAGTATGAGCGCCGGTCCCTCTTCAAAATAATCACTGGTGGTGACGACTATCGCCCGACGGCTCTTGCGCACATCGAACGGCCATCGCTGATCCAGCCAGTAGATCGAATTGTCGAGGATATTCGAGATCGCACCCATCACGATGTTGCGCGGCACACGCAGCTCGAAGTCGCGCGCTTCGTTGGTCACAATCGGAGTGGAGAGGATGACCCTGTGGCGATCGAAACGGTCGGCATTCAGCTGGCAGACAGTCCGCACCAGATCGGAAGCCTTGACCTGGGTCTCGGGGGTTTTCCGGAAGAAGTTAGCGAAACTGTCGAGCAGCTCGATCAGCGATCCCGAACGCTGCTGCAGCTTCTCGATCGGCTCGCCGCGACGTATCGCCGCATTGAGCGCCCGGACGCCGTGTTCCACCTCATGAAAGAGCGTCGCGACGTGCATCTGGGTAGCGCCAGGCCGCAGAAGCGTATCCTGCATCTCCTGGACGCGGGATTCTACCTTATCGACCAGCTTCGTGATCTCGGGGCCGAGCGATCGCTTCTCGACCTCCTTCCGGAGTTCCGCGATCGCTGAGTTCGGACTGATCCGGGATTCCTTAGCATTCTTGGAGAGAACCCGCCGCATCCGCCCCTTATCGACTGTGCGCATGCCTTCAAGGTGCGTCAGCGCGGACAACACAATCGCCCGCAGCCTCTGGTAGGCGATATTGTCATCGAACCCGTCGCGACTGGTTTTTTCGCGCAATTCGCTGCTGAGATCCATATCGAGGCTGATCAGGCCGACAATGTTGTTGTTGCTGATGGCACGGGTCGGCTGGTTCACCCGGCGGAGATCCAGGCCGAGCCAATCATCGCCCGGCTCGCCATAACTGTAGACCCTGATGTCGTCCCGGTAGACGCGTACGCCTCCATTCTCTTCTAGGAATGTGGCGATCTGGCTCTGTTCGGGAATGAACGCTGCGACTTCCCTGTCCTGGTCGAACACGAAGAAGCTCCCCTCTACGGGGCCGATGCCGTCGACGAACGATGTGGGGATGCTGCCAGGAAGCGGGCTTTCGTCGAAGAAGTCTTCCGCAAGCCGCTTTGGCAGCGGCAAGCCCTCACGCGCGGCCGAATCCGAACGTCCCTCCAGACCCATGCCGGGCGGAGGTCGGAACGAATAATTCCACCGGAATCCGTGCTCGTCAAAGCAGAAGTCATACTTCCACAACGCTGCGCCGAGGATGTCATTGACGTCAAGGAGATCATTCACCCAGGACTCGTGGCCAGGAACGAGCAGCGATACGTCGAAATCGTCTGCGGTGGTGAAAGGTGCTGAAATGGATGTCACGTTGCGCCACAGCCGGCGAACATCACCTCGCGTCCAGACAGACTTGAGATCGGTTATCTCGATCCGCGTTCCGGTCCTGCCCTTCTTGAAATAGACCGAGTCGGTCTCGACGATCGAGATTTCTGTTTCATCCATGTAGCGGCGGCCGATCTGCTCCGACCAGTTGATATCGACATGCAGCTCGGGCTCGCCCTTTGCGCGGGTCCAGAGTCTGATCCTGTTTCCGAGCTTGTGTGCCGCAAACCTGCCAACTCCCTTTTCTCCGAGTGGAAGCCGCTTGTACTTTGGCGTCCGTATGCCGCCGATACGCTGAATTTCACGCATGTCCGCACCGGGTTCCAGCCAGACATCTGTCAACGTCTCGAGCATCATACCTGAGCCATCATCGACGACGGAGATAGTACCGGCACTCCGCTCAGGTGCAGCCAGCGTTACTACAACGATATTGGCGTCGGCATCGTAGGCGTTCTTGACCATTTCGAAGACAGCAAGACGTGCATTGTCGATCAGCTGCTCCCCCAGAAGCGCGAGCAATCGCGCACGCGGGCGAAATGCTTTTTGTATTTTGATGTTGGAAATGGACCCCCTCCCGCACCTACATCCCCTGTCGTATATCCGGGCAGCCGCACAAACGCTATCAATGTTCAGACACATCGTTAAACGAGGGCCGCCTTCTGTAATTTCTAGCCCCATACCGTCGGACCGCTAGCGGCCCCTTGCCGTCGCCGGCGCGTGCCTGAACGAAGGGCAGTTTTCGACAACCTGATCCAAGGCAGGGAATGACAGCTATGTCGGCGGGAACGGTCAGCTGGACGTGCAATGAGGGCATAGCGTGTGAGGGCGCGTACCCGCCTGATCCACCGTCCAGCCCGAGCCGGTGGCCTTTGACGGTTAGCGCTACGCGGGCCCAGGCATGTCTGTCGGCGAGGTTTCGTGCGAGTGCCTGCGTATCGACGTACACCCGGTGGCGACGTCGTGTTTATCGGTCGAACCTGACCAGGTCCTGGAAGATCAGTTGGCCCCAGCGATCTCCCTGCCCGTGCACGAGCAGTCCGCCTTCCGACAGGCCGCCGAGCCTGACCGGCGCGAAGCCGAGATGTTCCGCGAGCGCAGCGATCTCCGTTGTGGCGTCGTTATCGTCGCTGGACAGGAACACGACTCTCCTGCCGCCATGCACGGCCGGGTCCTGCGCCAGGGCGGCGGCGGCCAGATGGTTGAACCCCTTGACCACGCGCCCGCCACCGAAGGCCTGCGCGACGACCTTGGCGGAAGGCTGCCCTCCCAGCTCCTCGGGGGGCACGCCGTAGGCGTTGGTCACGTCGACGATGATCTTCCCCTGCCATGTGGGCAGCGCCTTCGCGACATCCGGATGCGACTGGAAACGGACGGCCAAAAAGATGATGTCCGCCCGGACGGCGTCCGCCAGCGTCGCGGGAATGACCTCGGGGCCGATCGCCGCGACATCGGATGCGAATCTTGCCGGATCGCGCGTGGTTGCGACGGATACTTCGATGCCTTGGCGGGCAAACGCCCTGGCGAGGGCGCGGCCGATCTCGCCGAATCCAATGATTGCATAGCTCATGATATTCTCCTTCGGTTTGTTTCGGTGGTCAGAGCCGGTAGCCGCCGCTCGCTTCGATCGTCTGGCCGGTCACCCAGTGGCCGTCATCGGAGGCCAGGAACGCCACGACGGCGGCGATTTCCGAAGGCTCGCCAAAGCGTCCCAGCGCGATTTCGGCCTCGACCGCCTTTACGAGTTCGTGATTCTCCCGAAGAGCGGCGTTCCCGTCGGTTCGCGTGTAGCCCGGCGCCACGGCGTTCGCGGTAATGCCGCGCGGCCCCAGCTCGGACGCGAGCGCATGGGTCAGGTTGTTGATGGCCGCCTTGGCCATCGAGTAAACGGGCGCGGCTGTCACGGGCTTGGTGGCGGCAGCGGAAGAGATGTTGATGATGCGTCCGCCATCGGCGAGACGATCAAGAGCGGCCTGAACGATGAAGAAGGGCGCGCGGGCGTAAACCGCGATCAGCGCATCCCAACTTTCCGGCGTCGCGTCCTTGAAGCCAACAAAGCCGAAATTGCCGGCATTGTTGACCAGAATATCGAGGGCTTTGCTTCCGTTCCGCCTGGCGAACTCGGCGTCGAGTCTCTCGAACAAGGTCGGGACGGTCGCGGGGTCGACAAGGTCCGCATGGATCGCGAACGCAGTGCCTCCCGCTTTCTCGATGGCCGCGACCACCTCGTCCGCGCCGGATTTGCTGGCGTTGTAGGTCAGCGCGACCGTCGCGCCATCCTTTGCAAGACGTTCGGCGATGGCGCGGCCAATGCCCCGCGATGCCCCGGTCACGAGAGCGGTTTTTCCTTTAAGAGGCTGTTCCATTTCATTTTCCTTCATGGGTGTTTGTATGATCGGCTCATGGAGCGACCGGCTGGGCGTAGCGCGTCAGAGTTGCGCAATGCCGCCGTCGACGGCGAGTTCGCTGGCGGTCATGAAGCTGCTGTCCGACGACGCGAGAAAGGCAGTCGCCGCGCCGATCTCCGCCGGATCGGCCATGCGCTGAAGCGGAGTCATCGAGGCGAAGACCTTCATGCCTTCCTCGCCCACCGCCGCCTTCGCGAGTTCGGTCGCGGTCGGCCCGGGCGACAGCACGTTGACCCGGATGCCGGTGCCCTTCAGATCCTCCGCCCAGCTCCGCGCGAGGTTGCGCACGGCCGCCTTGCTCGCACTATAGGCGCTGAATGCCGGCGCTCCCGTGGTGCCCGCGCTCGATCCGGTCAGGATGATCGAACCGCCCTGGCCCATCAGCGGCAGCGCCTTCTGGACCGTGAAGATCGTACCCTTCACGTTGGTGTCGAAGGTTTCGTCGATGTGCTCGGCGGTGATCTGGCCGAGGGCAAGCAGGCTTCCCGTCCCGGCATTGGCGAAGACGATGTCGAGGGTTCCGCGTTCGGCCTTCACCGCCGCGTAGAGCTTGTCGAGGTCGGTCTCATCAGAGACCGAGCCCTTCACCGCCCGGGCATTGGGTCCGAGTTCTGCGACAGCGGCATCGAGCGCGTCCTGCCGGCGGCCGAAGATGAACACGAAAGCACCCTCCTCGATGAAGCGCTTTGCCGCGGCGCGGCCAATGCCGGTGGCACCACCCGTGATGACGGCAACCTTGCCCTCGAGCTTCCCCATGACTTCTCCTTTCAGGCTTTCGCCGTTGATCGTTCGGGAACGCTCCCGAGACTTGCGGAGATGGCGACGCCCGGGTCGGGCGTTCAGTGCGAAAGCACGCACATCGGTGGTGCGGAATCGATCCGGTTGGGCGACTGGCACCGCCGCGAACGCGGTGTCTGCCGTTCGGAACTGGGTCGCGCTCGGCGACATGAGCTATGGTGAGGACCGATACTGATGTACAACGCGCTGGATCCGGGCTTTGGAGAGGCGCACCGAGCGGTGCGGGATTGCACCATGATCGACTGGGATGACGTCCGCTATTTTCTTGCCGTGGCGCGCGAAGGCTCCGTGCGGGCCGCCGCCGGGCGCCTCGGGGTGAATCACGCGACCGTGCTGCGTCGCATCGCGCAACTCGAGGAACGCCTCGGCGCGCAGATGTTCGAAAAGCTGCCTTCGGGCTACCGCCTGACGGCCGCCGGCGAGGAGGTTCTCGAGCTCGCGGACCAGATGGAAGCATCGTCGCTCCAGCTCGAGACGCGGATCTTTGGCCGCGACCAGAGCGTGCGCGGTCGTCTGCGGGTGACGTTGGCGCCGCCACTCGCGACACACCTGCTCATGCCGGATTTCGCCGATTTCGCGCGACTGCATCCGGACATCGAGATGGAAATCCTGTCGTCCGGTGATCTGGCCAATCTGACGAACCGCGAGGCCGACGTCGCAATCCGTGTCGTGTACGATCGCAAGACTTTGCCGCTCAATCTTCACGGCCTGAAGGGACCGGAATTGTTCGGAAGCGTTTATATGTCCCGTAACCTTCTGGCCGCGTGGCATACGGGCGCGGCCGACCCCATCCGGTGGATCGTCATCAGCAGCCATGGCAAACCAGACTGGGCCGACGAGGGTGATGTTCGCACCGCCGAGGTTCCGTTCAGGGTCACGGATGCCCAGGCGCAGATCGTCGCAGTGCGACAAGGACTCGGCATCACGACGCTGCCGTGTTTCGTCGCAGATGCCGACCCGCTTCTGGCGCGGGTGCCGGGCACCGACCTGCACTTATACGGAACGCTCTGGCTGCTCACCCAGGGGGAAACACGCAAGACCAAGCGCGTGCGGCTCTTCACCGAGTTCATATCCCGCAGGCTCAGCGCCTACGCGCCGCTTCTGGCGGGCTTGTCCTGATCGAAATCCTGAGTCGATCGTGTGGGCGAGCGCCCGGTTCCCGACCTGCATGCTCAAAGCGAGATAGCCGGCCTGGCCCCAGGGCCAGCCATTTGTCGCAGCTATGCTGGACAAGAACGACGGCAGCTCCCAGGGGCGCCGCTGGCGATACCGATCGGCAGCTTTGTCGGCGCCAGCGGTCACGCGTTCAACACCTAAGGCCTGCCCAGCGATGCCGATCGACCCAAGGGGCGGCAGGTCAACCGCTCGTCCTCGACGCGTTTGCTTTCGCCTCCAGCTCGGCAATCCGCTCCGAACAGATCTCGTGAACGACACGGCCAAGCTCCTCTATGTGGCGCTTCAGCCATTCAAGCTCGGCTTCCGAGATCCGATAATGTTTCGAGTAGCGCGCCTTCACATAGGCGTCCTTGAGTTTCTCCCAAGTGCGCTGCTCGAACCGGTTCTCGCGCGGCCAGGCATCGACCAAACGACGATCGAGCCGCTCGGCCTGCGTGCGCAGGAAACCGATATTGTGGACATGCGGGGTGTAGAAGGTGACTACCAAAAGCACGCAATGATATAGGAATTCGGAGGCTTGGTGCATGTCAAACACCGCCTCCTTCAAGCGCCCTTGGGACATTGTGTATTTTGCGGTGTCGAGACGTCCGGCGGCCGCTGGAAACCACTCGTCGAAATACTCCCGCGCCATCTCGAGCGCCTTGGGCGGGGTCTTGGGCTTGGGCTCGTGCAGCTCGGTCGGCAGCGTCTGATAGATCGCGATGCCATCGCGCTTGACGTCCATGAAGAAGTAGCGGCCGTGCGCGAGCCCGTCGTTCACCTCCTGAAGCGTATGAACTATGAAATTGACCGGCGTGCGCAGCGCCTTGGTGATCGCCAGCTCCCGGTTGAGCCGCTCCTCCAGCTTGAGCCAGTAATCGACCCGATCGGTCAGGCGCTTGTCGTTGACGATGATCAGCAGGTCATAGTCCGACTGATAGCCCTTGGTGGTGTGCGGCTCGTCGACCCAGCCGCCGCGCGCATAGCTACCATAGAGGATGATCTTCTCGATCCGCCCCTGTTTCTTCCATTTGTGCTTGGCGAGCGCCACCGCGTCCGCGAATTCCTCGAAGATGATCTGGACGATCCGCTCGAGTTCGCGGCGCTTCTGGGCAGGGAGGTGATCGAGATCGGTCCGCATTGAGAACAGCCTAGCAACAGATAAGGAGGGATGCACGGTGGAAACCGGTGCGGCGGCGCATGGCGGGCGATCAGGGTGCCCGGGCCTCGCGGAAGTCCCAGACCTTGATGCCGAGCTTGCGCGCCTTGTCGGCGAGATTGGCCTGGATGCCCGAGCCGGGGAAGACGATGACGCCTTTGGGCATGATCTGGAGCATGACGTCGTTTCGCTTGAACGGCGCCGCATTGCCGTGCTTGTCCCAGTCGGGCTTTCGCGGATCCTGCGGCACATTGCGATTGCGCGCCCAGCACGCGGCAATGTGCTCGCCGCCGGTCGGCGTCTTGCCATGCACCAACACCATGTCGGGAAACTGCGCGAGCAATTTGTCGAGTGTGCCGCAGATGAGCGCGTGGTCCTGGTAGTTCGGACCGGCGCTGAGGACGAAGCGGGGACCATCGGGGTTGAGGACGCGGGCGTCCTGGTATGCCCGCTTGTCGATCTGCTTGCGGCTGTCGAGCACCGCCGAGGTCAGCGCCTTGCGGTTCACCATCGGTCCCGACCGCGGCAGCCACGGCTTGCGCAGATGGACGCGGAACTGTTCGGCGCCCAGGTCGCGGAACAATTCCATCGTGTCACGGCGCTCGATCATGGTGATGCCTTCGGCGATCTTGCGCTCCAGCTCGACCGACTTCACCTCGCTGCCATCCTGCTGCCGCTCCAATCGCTTCTGGGCGCGTTCATTGTCGTCCAGCCCGCGCTCGATCCTCTCGCCGGCGCGCTGGAAGACGTTGACGATGTTCCACGCAAGGTCTTCGAGGTCGGGTTCGATCCGCGTGTCGATCAGGCAGGCCACCATCGCGTCGAAGATGTCGGCGATCGCGCCTCCCATCAGGCGGGTGTCGGGAAGCGGGCGGCCGTCGGGTTCGTCCTCGAAGGGACGATAGCTGTAGAGCTGCATCTCCTGGAGGACGTAAGCGGTGGAACCGGGCTGGGGTTCGTCCTGTTCGGGGTGGTCGAGATCGATCGCCATGGATAGTCTCCGGATGAGCCGCGCCTGTCGCGGCCTTCGTGGCGACGACCGGCGGCGGGCGGCACGCGGCTGCACCGCGTCCCCGAGAGGGACGCGGCCGGAGCGCCAGCGGAGGATGGCGCGGCCAAGGCTATTTTGTTTCGCGATGTAAAGGGGCGCCCGCGCCCCGGCGGAAAATAGCCGCAGGCCGCGCCATTGCTGCCGCGGGACGGTTGCCGCAGTCGCCCTCTATCGAAGGCCGAAGGCGCGGCCTCTGTCGGGAACTGTCATGGCTATGGGCGCTGCCGGTCGATCCGGGGCGACCGGCCGGATCCATCGCCGGCGTCGAGGAACTGCGCGGCATCGTCGGACCAGAGCTGGGCGGACAGGCTTTCCGCTATGCGTCGACGCCCGAAAGTGACGAGATCGCTATTGAAATCGTCGAGGCGCGGGTCGAGCGGCACGACCTCGATCCCGACCGGCAATGCGCGCTGGACAAGGGTCGTGAACGCGGTGGCGCCCGCGGGATCGTCGTCGCGCGCGACATAGAGGCGGCGCAGACGGGCTGGGAACAGGATGGCGGCGAGATGGGCGGCGGATAGGCCGGCGATTGCCGGAAGAGTCGGCATGACCTGGCGCAGCGACAGCAATGTCTCGATGCCTTCCGCGGCGAGCATGACGGGCCCGCTCGCGCCGAACCGCACGCCGTTGCCGAGCAGGTGGCCCATGGCGCGGCGGGGATAAGCGATCGGCGCCTTGGCCGAGCCGTCACGCCGGAGCCAGGTGCGGTGGACGCCGGTGACGGTGCCGTCGAGATCGGTCACCGCCGCGATCATCGCCGGCCATGCGTTGTGGACGCCGGGCTCATCCTCGTCGGACGGCCGATACCAACAGCGTGGATGAAAGCGCAGCGCGTCGCAGCCGGTGAGGTCGGTGATGCCACGCGCGGCGAGGTGGACAGCGGCAATCGTGCCGTTGATCGGTTCCGATGCGGCCAACAGCCGTCGCGCCGCTTCCGGCGTCCCGGTCGGAGCCTTGCTGCGCCGCGGCGGCGGCGTGAGGCTCGGCGGGGGCTGCGGCAGGCTCAGGAAGCGTCGCGCCTCGTCGAGCGTGTCGCGCAAGGTTCGATGCCCACGCGAAGCGGCGATGATATCGAGCAGGTCGCCGTGATCGCCATTCTGGGCATCGGTCCATTTGCCGGCCAGCCCGCGCCCATCGGGCGACGCGACCAGCCGAACGTAGAGGCTGCGCCCGGCGGCATTGTGGACGTCCCCGACCAGCCAGTAGCGGCCTTCCTTGCGGCCATTGGACAGATAGCGGCGACAGACCGCCTCGGCCCGGTCGGCAAGGGCGGCGGCTATCTGACTGGCGGGGCTTTGCATCACGGGGCTCCTCAGGCAGCCTTGCGCGCCGAGACCCGCTCGATCGGATAGCGTTCGAGTAGACGCCCCAGCACGTCGGCGCCGACAGCCCCTGTCGGCACGTAGAGGCGCAGCTTCCACGAGACGATCTCGGAGATCAAGCCCATCGCCTTGAGCCGCTCGACGCCGAGGTCGTTGAACCCGGTCAGCTCGATCCGCCAGACGCCCATCGCGCGCACGCGCTTCAGCGCCTGGCCGTCGGCCAGGAGCAGCATGGTATCGCCTTCGAGCAGCATCGCCAGCGCCTCGTCACCCGAGAGCTGGATGGGCTTGTTGTCATTGGCGACCGTCGCAGCCCAGGCGGGCGACACGCGGCGGCCGATGATCCGTTCGCCCTCGTCGGTCTGGAGCCGATAGACCCGTGTCGACTCGTCGGGGAGCCGCTTCCAGATCGGCAGCAGCAGGCCCGACACGATATGCAGCGTCGATGTCTCGAACGCGGGGAGGTCGGCCAACTCCGCCGACCATGCCGCGCTGAATGCCGCGCGATCGGCGGGCTGCCACGCGCTTGCCGTTAGCGGCTCGGCGCGCATCACCGCGTCGGTCAACGGCCAGACCAGCCGTACGCGCGGATGGACCGCACCGTCATCGTCGGTGATGCTGCGCGCCCGGCGCCGGAGCGCCGCGCGGCCGGTCTGGGCGTTGACCAGCATGCCCGCGCCGCGATCGTCGACAAGCGCCAGTGCTTCATCGAGCGACAGCGGAACGAGCTTCTCCTTACGCTCGATCGTGAGCAATGCCGTCTGCGCGCCGGTGCTGGGATGGCTGTAGATCGGCGCGCGATCGACGACGCGGAAGCTCGCGGCCTGGAGCGTTTCCAGCCCGAGTTCGAACGTGCCGCTGGCGATCGCGCCTTCGATGCGGGCGCTGAGCAGGCCCTCGAACACGCCGAACAACAGATCCTGCATCGCGATGGTGAGCGCCAGCATCCGGTTGAGGAAGGTGGTGATGCCGGGCAATTCCTCGCGCATGCCGCCTTCGCTGGTCACAATCGACAGGCCGGTCGCTGCCTGGAAATCATCCAGCGAACAGCCCGCGACCGCACCGCGCGCGATCAGCCGATAGAGTTGGTTGAGCGCGTCGCGCGCATAAGCGGATTCGAGGTTGTCCTCAGGGCGGAACATGTTCTGGCTGCCGGCCTGCCGCTGCCCGCGCGTGATCGCGCCGAGCGAATCGAGGCGGCGCGCGATGGTCGAGATGAAGCGCTTCTGCCCCTTCACATCGGTCGTCACCGGCCGATAGCGCGGCGGCTGCTTCTGGTTGGTGCGATGATCGCGGCCGAAGCCCTGGATCGCGCTGTCCGCCTTGAACCCGAATTCGAGGCCGTAATGGTTGCGCAGGCGCTGGTTCCGGCACGCAAGGTCGGCGTGATAGCTGCGGCCGGTGCCGCCCGCCTCCGAGAAGATCAGGATCGGCTTCAGATCGTCCATGAATGCCTGCGTCTCGGCCAGGCTCGCCGATGCCGGACGGTTCTCGACCGCAAAGCGGATCGTACCGTCGTCCCGGCGTTTGGGCACGATGCGCCGCGACCGTCCGGTCACCTCGGCGACCTTGTCGGTCCCGAAATGCTGGATAACCTGGTCGAGCGCGCCGGGCACCGGCGGCAGAGCGGCCAGTTTCTCGATCATCGCTTCGCGCCGCCGGACCGCCTCGCGGCTGATTACCGGATTGCCGTCGTCGTCGCGCCCCGGCCGGGACGCGAGATTGCCTTCCTTGTCGGTGAACGGCTCGAACAATTGCACCGGGAAGCCGTGCTCGAGATAGTCCAGCACATATTCGCGCGGGGTGATATCGATCGAGACGTCGTCCCATTCGTTGGTCGGGATCTCGGCGAGGCGGCGTTCCTGCAGCGCTTCGCCGGTCGAGACGATCTGGATGACCGCCGCCTCGCCCGCGGCGAGATCGCGCTCGATGCTGGCGATCACGCTCGGCGTCTGCATCGCGGTGATGACGTGGTTGAAAAAGCGCTGCTTGGTCTGCTCGAACGCCGATCGCGCGGCGGACCTGGCCTGGGCGTTAAGCGTGCCGTGGCTCGCGCTGGTGATGCCGGAGGCCTGCATCGCGGCATCGAGATTGTTGTGGATGATCTGGAACGCGGCCGCATAGCTGTCGTAGATGCGGACCTGTTCGGGCGTCAGCGTATGTTCGAGCACCTCATATTCAACGCCGTCGAACGACAGCGACCGCGCGGCATAGAGCCCGAGCGCCTTGAGGTCGCGCGCCAGCACCTCCATCGCCGCGACCCCGCCATTCTCGATCGCGGTGACGAACACCGCGCGCGTCTCGAACGGGAAATCGTCGCCGCCCCACAGGCCAAGTCGCTGGGCATAAGCGAGATTCTGGACCGTCGTCGCGCCGGTCGCCGAGACATAGACGATCCACGCATCGGGCAACGCGTGCTGGAGACGAAGGCCGGCGCGCCCCTGCTGCGACGGGGCGACTGCGCCGCGCTCGCCCTTGCCGCCGACCGCATTGGCCATGGCGTGCGCCTCGTCGAACACGAGGACGCCGTCGAAGTCGCGGCCGAGCCAGTCGACGATCTGCTCGACGCGCGACTTCTTGCCCTCGCGCGCCTGCGAGCGCAGCGTCGCATAAGTGGTGAACAGCACGCCTTCCTCGAGCCGGATGTCGGTGCCTTGGCGAAACCGCGACAGCGGCGTCACCAGCAACCGCTCCTGGCCGAGCGCCGACCAGTCGCGCTGCGCGTCTTCGAGCAATTTGTCGGACTTGCTGATCCAGACTGCCTTACGGCGCCCTTTCAGCCAATTGTCGAGGATGATCCCGGCGACCTGCCGCCCCTTGCCCGCGCCGGTGCCGTCACCCAGGAACCAGCCGCGGCGAAAACGGATCGCGCCCGCGGCGTCGTCGGGCGCAGCCGAGACGATCTCCCATGTCGCGTCGACTGTCCAGGCGCCCGAGAGATGACCGGCATGCGCCTCGCCGGCATAGATCACCGATTCGAGCTGGGCGTCGGACAGGATACCGAGCGTCACCAGCGACGGTGGCAGATGCGGGCGGTAGGAAGGCTTGGGCGGGGCGACCGACGCCATCGCCGCCGACTGGACCAAAGGCGAAGGGTGCGGCAGCGCGCCGGGAATGGCGAGCGACTGGAGCGCATAGGGCTCGTAGATGCTGTCGCCGAGACGCCCTTCGGGTGCCGTCCAGTCCCGCGTCTCATAAGCGAGTTCGACCGCTTCGGACTCGGGCGCGGCCGGCGCTGCCCTGGCAATCGCGGTCGACGGCTTCGCGCGGATCGCCGTGGCTGATGCGCTGATCGGCAACGCCGCGACCGGCGCGGGCGTGGTGGGCGTGCGCGGCGGCATCTGGTCGAGCACCCATGCGAGCAGCGTCGCGATGTCGGCCGCCTTGCCCACGCTTTCGGGGAAGCGGTCGGGGTCGTCGGCCGGGATCTTGTCGATGACGGTGAGCCGCGTGGCGACCGACGTCCCGTGCCGGGCATAGACGCTGCCGTCGATCGCGGCGGTGAACTGGACCTGGCCATGCTCCTGAAGCCGCGCGAAGGTGCTGCGCCATGCCGGCGCCGCCGGCGCGCAACTGGCGCCGGTGATCGCCACCAGCCGCCCGCCGGGTTCCAGCCGGGCAAGCGCCGATGCGATATGGCGCAGCGCCGTGTCCTTCATCGCGCGATCGACGTCGGCCGTGGCCGAGAAAGGCGGATTCATCAGCACGACGGTCGGGCAGATCGCCGGCGACAGCCGATCGTCGATCGACGCGGCATCATGGTGCGACACCGCGATGCCGGGGAAGAGGTGGCCGAGCAGCGCGGCGCGGACCTCGGCCAGCTCGTTGAGCGCGAGATCGGCCCGCGCCAGGTCGGCATGGATCGCGAGCATGCCAGTCCCGGCGGACGGTTCGAGCACGCGATCGTTCGGGCCGATCGCGGCGGCGACTGCGGCGACATAAGCAAGGCCGGGAGGCGTGGAGAATTGCTGGAGCGCCTGGCTCGTCTCCGATCGGCGCGTGTGGCTGGGCAGCAGTCCGGCGATCCGCTCGATCAGCGCGAGTGAACTGGCGGGCGTGCGGGCAAGGATCGTGCGGCCATATTTGCGCAGGAACAGGATCGTCGCCGCCTCACAGGCGTCATAGCCGGTCTTCCAATCCCAGGCGCCTTCGGCATCGCTGGCGTTGAAGGCATGCGACATGGCGGCGCGCAGTTCGGCGGCGTCGACCTGTCGGCCGGCTTCGAGCGTGGACAGGAGCCGGGCGGCGGCAAGAAGGATCGCCGCCGCGGAGGCGGCGAAGGCGGACGCGGCGGCGGCTGGCGCGACGTCGGGCGCCGCGTCGGACAAGGTTCGAGTCATGGAGAGTCTCCGGGAGGGTGGGTTGGCCAGCCCGCGGATCTCTCCCTCTGCTCCTGCCGGGCTCACCCCTTCCGGCCAGCCCTCTCCCTCTCACCCGGGCCCGATATCTGGATCCTGCTCGACGCCCAGAGCCTTCAAGCGCGCATAGTCGAGGTAGCTGACGATCTCATAGTCGTCGGACATATGCGCATAGTCGCGCCAGACCTCGTGCTGCCGAAGTGCGGGCGTGAGATCCGGATGATCAGGGCCTCTGGTCGGCGGGCATGGAAAAAGCCCGTCCCGACGTGCGGAACGGGCTGAGGTCAGGCGGCGAGCCGCGAATGGCGTTCGAGATCGATCACGAAGCCGTGTCGGCCGATGACATATTCATCCTTCGCAACGAGAAATTGTCGTCGCTCGCCGTGATCGCGGCGGCCTCCCAGGGTCGCGACCGTCTCGACGAAGCCGGGATGGCGGTCGGATCTTGCAGCCGCGATCACCACCCAGTCGTCGGCATGCTCGCGCTTGAAGCCCTGTCGATCGCGGGCGAGTGATTCCTGCGCAGTCAGGGGGCGACCATGGACAGCCTCCCAGGCGTCCGGTTCCCAGTCGCGTAAAGTGCGATCGGCCTGCGCCTTCTCCCGGTCGGTAAACAGGTCGGGATAGCCCGCGGCGACACGCGCCCAGTCGCAATCCTCTTCATACCACCCGCCCTTGATCCGAAGCGCAGGATGCAGAGCGGCATTGCGGGCCCGGTCGAGCTTGAACCCGCCGTGCGAAGCGGTCGAGTGGAAGATGACGCCCTCCGCATAGATCGTCGCGCCCTGCGACATGCCCCAGGGCGTCGAGATCGGCATCCGCTTCTCCCGACGTCCGAACGCGGCGCGCTGGGCAAGATGGACCGCGACGGCCTCAACATGCGCGCGGAAGCCGGCCTCGTCGGCGACCGTTCCTTCGCTGCCGAAAACATCGGCTGCAGTCCATTCGCCGATTGGTTTGGAGAGGCGCCAGCCCGACGCGAGGCGAAGCCCGTCCCCCGCCGGTATGGCGATATAGCCCAAGTCGCCGACCCGGGCCGCGAGCAAGTTCCCGGCGGTCCTGCCATAATGGACAAGAACCGCGCCCATGCCGCCCTCCTGTCGCTGGAGACACGGGCGGGCATGAAATCGGGACCATAGTTACGTGAGCGAGCGAAGTCCGGGTCATCGGCCTCATCGACCAGATATTCGGTGACCTCCTCGGCATAATCGGCGTCGATGACCGCCGTATGGACGGGACTCAACTCTACGGCATGTCTGTCGGCGAACACGACCGCATCGGCTGCCTGCATCGCGGCGCGATGATCTTCGGCATCAACCGCGACCTTGATCCGGATGGTCGTATAGACATGCACGAAATGGCGCCGGACCGTCACGCCGCCCTCCCCAGACGAGAGGGCAACACGACCGGGTCGGGATCGTTCACGACCTCGAACCGGGCATCGGCGTAGCGGTTGCGATCAAGCCAGTCTTGCGCCGAGGTCATGTCGGGCGCGAGGAAACGTAGCTCGTCGCGCCCGGCGTGGCTGGTGAGCACACGGACCATGCCGGCCTTCGGCGTCTCGGCGATCTCGAAATGAAGCGCGCTCTCGACCGAATAATGGCGGCGCACGACGATCGCGATGATGCCCTGGCTGCCATAATTGCCCAGATGGAGACAGAAGCCCGCAGGGGATAGGTATGTCGGACGGACCTCTTCGGCGGTGCGTTCCACGAGGCGGCCGATGCCATTGTCGTTGTTCCACGCCTTGAGCTTGCGGGTGAAGCGCTCTGGCGGACGCGGTTCGCCATTAGAATAACGGATCACGCTGCCTAGTGGCGCGGTATCGTAGATGTCTTGAGCAAGCATGTTTCAAGTCCTTGAAACGCGAAAGCCCGGCACGACGGCCGGGCTTTCGCGGGATGGATGAGGAGAAAGGTTCAGGCGTTGCGGTGTCGCGCGATCGCGATGGCAGCCCGTGCCGCCACAGCGGCGATGGCTCCGTGCTGCACGGCGAGGTCGGTCGCCTCGACCGTTTGCAGGCAGGCGGCCCGAATATCCTCGTCGGTGACGCTCGACGCATCGGATCCGGCGGGAAGATCAGCTTGCGCGATCGCTGTGATGGTCCGGCGGACCTCGGCTTCATAGATGCCGGTGGCGGCGTCGCGTCATTCTCGCAGGCCGCCATCGGCGATCGTCGCGATCCATTCGGCCGCTTCGTCGAAATCGGCATCGCCATCGTCGACGATCCGGGCCAGCGCGACGGCGCCGTCGCGACCGAGTTCGCCGAGGCGCTGAAGGGCGGCAAGGAGCAGCGGCGCCAGCTCGTCGGCCGTGGCGAACAGAATTTGGGAAGGATTCACGATCAATCTCCTGATGAGGGAATAGGAAGGACGGGGCGACCGAAGCCGCCCCGTCTGGACATCAGGCCGCGGTGGCGATCGGCTCGCCGTCGTCGTTGCCAACCTCAGGGGTGGCGTCGTCGTCGAGGAACGCCGGGAGCGGGGCCGCTTCCTCCTCCTCGACCGCGTCCGCGGCCGAGAAGGCATCGGCAATGTCCGGCATCCGCATCGGCTCGGGAAGCCAGCCCGCGTCTTCGAGTAGGCGCTCGGCCTCGCGTGCCATGTCGCCTTTCTTGAGATGGTCGATCATCTCGGCGAACCGCGCGCCCTTCGCCTCGGCCACGTCCGCGAGGATGCGCGGCTTGGTGATCGAGGAGAAATAGCCCGCGACCGTCGGCCGCCAGCCCGCGCCGACCAGATCGAGCCCGACCGCCCGCGCGAGGATGTCGCTATGCGCGATGCGACGCTCGATCATGTGCTTCGAGACGCGACCCGTGCCGTATTTGCCGACAACCTCCTGCTGCGCGTTGACCGTGAGCGAGGCGCAATGCGCGAACAGCGCGGCCTGCTCGGCGGCATCGAGCTGGAGCAGCGCGTCCCACAATTCCTTTTCGGAATCGGGCAGGCGATCGGCCCAGCGCTTGTGCCGCTCGGCGATCGCCTTCGCCGGGGCGCTGTCGCGCAGGCCCGTCGGGGAGAAGCCGAAAGACGGTTTGTTGAGCGAGATCTGAAGGCACGATTCGCTCGACGCGAAGTAGAAGCTCGCGAGCACGAAGGCGTGCAGCACGGCGGCGAACGCAGTCGTAGGACTCTGGGCGAAGACGTCCTGAAGCGCGAGCGTCCGCCACGCCGTCAGTTCCGCCACCAGCCGATCGCTGAGCGGCTTGACGACTTCCTCGTCGGCGTCATCCTCTTCATCGGACGACTTGCCGAGCGGAACGACCGTGGTCGCCGAGCCAGCGTCCTGGTCGTCCGGTTCGGCACGCTGGCCGGGCGCGGCGTCGACGTCCTGTTCCTCGTCGGCTTGAGCGACCGGCTCGTCCTCGGGGCGCACATAGCCGCGGTCGATGCACAGCGAGCCGTCGGCGTCGATCGAGACGACCACGCCGGCACGGGCCATATCTTCCCGGGCGAAGGTCATCGGTCGATCGACCAGCGCACCGATTTCTTCGTCTAGCGCGACAAGCCGTGCATGAACCTCTTCGGGAATTTCGGCGGCGTCCATCCATTCGCCTTCGAGCGCATCAGCCTCGCCCTGGAGCCGTTCCAGGGTATCCCGTTCTTCCGGCGTCATCGGAGTCTCGACGCCTTCGAGTTCGCGCATGCCGTTGGTGACGCCCCAGGGCATATCGACGGCGGTCGCCACCCATTTCCATCCTTCCGCGCCGATTGTCTCGCCTTTGGCCTGGAGCTTCTCGGTGACGAGGCGGTCGAGCAACGCCGGATCGGTGAGCCAGCCGCCATCGTCGGGCTGAAACAGATCGCGCATCGCCTCGCGGCCGCCGGCGGCGAGATAGGCCTCGATACCGACGAAGCGGACGCGCTTGTCGGCGACGCGGACGGCGTCCTCGGTCAGCTTGTCACGGATGAACTGCGCCGACTTGTTGTAGCTGTGGGCGAGCAATTCCCACACTTGCTCCTGGCGCTTGTGGTCGTCCGAGACCGAGAACGCCATGAGCTGCTCGAGCGTCATGCCGTCGTCGGCATAGATGTCGAGGAGTTTCGGCGATACCTTGGCCAGCCGCAGCCGCTGGTTGACCACCGCCGGGGTGACGAGGAAATGCGCCGCGATCGACTCGACGTCTTCGTTCTTGTCGATCATCGCCTGCATGGCGCGGAACTGATCGAGCGGGTGAAGCTGCTCGCGGAAGGTGTTCTCGGCGAAGCTGTCTTCCTCGGCCGAGACATCGTCGTTGGCGGCTTTGACCACGCAGGGGATCGGCGCGTTCTTGGCGAGCCGCTTCTGCTTCACCAGCAGTTCGAGCGCGCGGAACCGTCGCCCGCCCGCGGGTACCTCGAATCGGTCGGTTTCCTGACCTTCGTCATCGAGGATGGGCCGGACGTTCAGGCTCTGAAGCAGCGTGCGGCGGACGATGTCGTCCGCCAGCTCGCCGATCGAGACGCCGGCCTTCACCCGCCGGACGTTGGATTGGGACAGGATCAGCCGGTCGAAGGGAATGTCCCTCGAACCGCTGAGGACGATCTTCTGGGGCGCTTTGGCCATTGGTGTTCTCCAGACAGGCCACCGCGAGACTCTCTCCCGGCTCCAAGCCCGTCATGAAGCCCCGGCCTTCCTTTTCCTCTGGCGGGCGGCCCCCGGCGGCCCGCGCGACGCGGTGCGGTTCGTCGCAAAGAAGCGGCTTTCCCACACGAACCGGCTTGCCATGATGTTCGATCTTTGTTCTCAAAGGGGATATGGAACGAATCGAACAAAAGGAACTCTCCGCCATCTTGCTCGCCGCCCCGGGATGGGCGCGGGTCGGGCTGACGATGCCCGATGCGCGGCTGCGCGAGCGTGCGGCGGAAACGCTGGCGGCGACGATTATCGAGGAGCTGCAACGTGAGGCCGTGCCTGACGTCAACCAACTCAGGTTGCCGCTGTAGCGCGGTTGTCGAGCCGCATCGTCAGGTGCGGCGTGATCTGCTATCAGGCCGGTATGGGCGACGATCTCGACGATATCCTCGCACAGGCGCAATGCCCGCGATGCGGTCGCGAATTCAGCGTCCGCTATCGCACGCTGCGCCTTGAGCGAACCGTCGACTGTCCCGGCTGCGGCGTGACGGTCCGCCCGATCGACGACACGCCGATCGGCGCTGTCCAGAAGCTGATCGACAAGGCGGGGAGCGCCGCCTAGGCCTACACCGGCGCCGAACACCGGCCCAACCTTGTCTTGTCCACAATATTCCATAATATAAGGACAGAAAGGTGATGAGCCGTGAACAAGCCGATGACGTTGAATGTCCGGATCAGCGGGGTGCTGAGCGATTTCGTCGCGGCGCATGTCGGCGACGATGGCGCCTACGAGAATGTCAGCGAATATGTCCGCGACCTGATCCGTCGCGACAGGGAGCGTAGCGAGGCGGCGACGTTCGAGCGGCTGAAGGCGGAGCTGACCCAGGCGTTTGCCGAGCCCGAGGCAAGCTATGCGACGCTCGACGCCGATGGTGTGATCGCGCGTAACAGCCGGCCTTGACTATGGCGGCATTCCGGGTTTCCCCGGCCGCCAGCCAGCGGCTCGACGAGATATTCCATACCCGCGATACCTGGGCACAGGATCAGGCCGAAACCTATATCCGCGGGCTGTTCGCCTGTTTCGGGCGGATCGCGCGCCGCGACATCGTCTCGCGCGCGATCTCGGCTGCGTTCGGGGTCAGCGGCTATTATTGTCGCTACCAGCACCATTATATCTATTGGCGACAGATGGGTGACGGAAGGATCGGCATCGTCACGATCTTGCATGAACGCATGCACCAGCTCGATCGCTTCCGCGAGGACGACGGGGCCTGATTGCAGGCTTCATCGATATTCCTCGGGCACATCCTCTTCATGCCCCTGCCAGACGACGCGATCGCCTTCATAGACTGACGAAACTGCGCCCGCGCTGAACCGGCGACGGCGGCTTGGCGGAGAAATTGAGGCAGCCGAACGTGTCGACCGTGGCCGCGAAGGCGATCGGCTTGCCCGGCTGCAACAGCACGCAACCGCACGTGCCGCTCGGCCGCTTCGCCCGACGACGCGACAGGCCGAGCCGGAACGATTCATACGCCTGGACCTCCCCATCGGACGGCGGCGACCAATGGCGGCAATATTTGCAGTAACGCGGTACCGGCGGCCCCTCGTCATCGACGAGCGGCGGTCCGCCATTATGGCCGGACGGGAAGGGGCCGGTCACTGCCCCGGCCCCTGTTCGAGCCACGCGCGCAGGCGCTGCCGCATCACGCCGATCCCGGCGTTAATCTCGGTGATCTCGGCGTCGGGGGTGACGCAGCGCATCTCGCGAAAGCCGTCGAGGAAGGCGCGCATTACCTTCAGGTAGAGCCCGCCGCCAACCAGCGCGACATGAGTGAAGGGCCGTGTCCCGTGATACGCGAGCGATGCGATCTCGCAGCCGGGATGCGAGCCGTAATTGTCGGGCTTGTTCGGCGAGGGCGGCCGGGGCCACCGCGTCGTCATGCCGCCGGCGATCATCCGCTCGGCGAGATCGGGGGTCAGCCGCGCATCATAGTCCTCGATCGGGCTGTCGGCGGTGCGGAAGCCGTAGCGCGCTGAGAGGAAGCCGACGCGCCAGCCGCCGCTCGGGATCGACCGTGCGCCACGTCTGCCAGAGCGGCCCGTCATACCGCGCCCACGCCGGCATCCAGCCGGGGTCATGCCGCTTGGTCGCTGAGCACGGAAGGATCAGCAGGCGATGCGAGAAGCCCGCCGCGCAGGTCTGCGGCACATCAACGCGCACGACCTTGACCGCGCGCTTCCCGGCGTCGGCAAGACGGCCGATCAGCGCGATATCGGCGTCGGTGCAGAAGCGCATCACCAGCCTCCCTTCAAGGTGGCGGCTGCCTTGCGGAGGCGACGCTCGGCGAGGACGAGCGAGCCGACGCGGCGCGCGGCTTCGGCATAGACCGACAAGGGGAAGGCGCCCCTGAACAGGATATCGCGCTCGATGCCGAGCCCGAACGGAAGCCGGATCGACTCCATCTCCTCGAGCGCAAAGCTGCCCAGCTCGGCGAGCCGAACCCGAGGTCGGCAAGCCCGAACATGATCCCGTCCTCATCGATCTCGGTGGCGAGCCAGGTGGCGTAGCCGATGGGGTTGAAGAAACGGACGACGGGAACGGGGTCGGGTTCACGCTGGCCTGTCGCCTGTGCCGCTTGGCGGGCGCGATCGTTGGCGCGCAGCGCCTCGCGGATTTCGGGAGAGACGAGGATCATGCCGCGATCCTCCCTTCGAGAGCCATGGCGCCGTCGGGGTTAGGGTCGGGGTCGTCGTCATTGGCGGTGATGCCGGCCTGCGAACGGAAGGCGAGCAGATAGTCGGCCGCCTTCGATGCGGCGCTCGCCGCGCGCAGGATCGCGCGATTGTCCTCGCGGATGATCTCCAGCCAGGAGCCGAGATAGTCCGCGTGCCGCACGGTGGGGCTGATGCCGAGCGCCGCGCAGACGAACGCGCCGGCCATTTCGGCTACCAGCTCCTCCTTCCCGTAGGAGATCGAGCCGAACGCACCGGTCTGATCGCGGTTGAGCCGCGAGGCGCCGCCGACCCAATGACCGAGTTCGTGGAATGCCGTGCGGTGCCAGTTCACCGGATCGTGGAAGTCGTCGGGACGTGGCACCTGCACGTAGTCGTGCGTCGGCGAATAGAAGGCCGAGGGGCCGCCGATGCGGAAGTCGGCTTTGGTCGCCTTGATGAGCGCGTCGGCTTGCGGGAGGATCAGGCCGTCGGGGATTGGTGGCGGCGGTTCGCAGATATGCGCTGGCAGCCCGTCGCATTGCTCGACCGAGAAGACGGTGAACCATTTGAGGAACGGGATGCCGCCGCTCGGTTCGCGGCCTTCGAGATCGGCGCGGCGGCGTTCCTCGCGCGGGATGAAGCGCCGGGTGTAGATCACGCCGATGCCGCGCTCGCCCTTGCGGACCGAGCCGCCGAGCGCGATCGCCTGCCGGAAGGTCAGGAAGGCGTGGCTCGCATAGCCGCGCGACACCATCGCATCCCAGAGCGTGAGGATGTTGATCCCGCCATAGCGCCGGTCGCTGACGGCATTGTGCGGAAGACCGATGGTGGCCCTGGCGGTGCCCCAGGGCTGGACCCACGGAACACGTCCGGCTTCGAGTTCGGCGATGATCCGGTCGGTGATCTGCTGGTAGAGGTTCGCCCGGTCGCCGGCCGGGCGGTTGGCGCGTGCATGTCCCATTGTGCTGCCTTTCGCGACGGGCCGCGGCGAGCCTCTCTCTCCGCGCTCAACCCGTCACGGCCAGCCGGCCATCCTCTCGCTCTCGCGGGGCGCCCTCGGGCCGGCAGTCCTGCTCGAAGGGGTACGGCCAGACCTTGGGCTGGTCGTCAGGGGAAGGCATTCCCCTGCCGATTGCTGGCCACCGTATCGGGTAACGCCTTTCGTTCAGCCTGCCCGACGGCAGCGGGAGAAGCGCAGCTATGTCATCCAGCATCGTGCAGCCGGTCGCTTCGCTTCGCTCACGATCGGATTGCGCGGGGTCTGGACCCCCGGGATCGCTATGCCGGGCTGACGCCGCTTACGGGGTGGACGTCAGTCCAGCCGGTCGCGGCTGGTTCCACGGTTCGATGGTGCGCGTCATTTCGATATACTCGTCTGGAAAGCATCGCTCCTGAAAGCCAAGCGCGTGGTGAAGCTACCGTGCAGCCATCGCTCATATTCATCCGGCATCAGCAGCACAGGCATGCGATCATGGACCGGGCGGATGGCCTCGTTGCAGTCGGTCATCACGCCGGAATAGACCGGCCCCCACTCATCGCTGACCCGCCAGAGCCGGCCAGGCGAAGATCGGCTGATCCTTCACATTGAACTACGTCCGCGTCTTTGGCCCTTTCGCGCCTTCGGCTTCAGCAAAGGCAGTGACGGGGATCAGGCAGCGCCATTGCGGCTTGCGTGCGAGGCCGCTCCACATGCCTTTACGCATATCGGCGATGTTATTGACGGGCTTGGGCTTGGACTCGGGCTTCATGCCCTTGAGGCGCAGCGAAATCCCCGGGCCATCGACTGTATGATCCCGGCTTCCTCGCGCACGACCATGCCAGGCGTTCCCGGACAGACTTCCTCGGGCGCATTGGACGTAACCGGGTTCGCGACCCCGAAATGTGCCGCGACCTCGGCGGCACTCTTCCTCACGGTGTAGAGATTGCATACGTCGCGAGGCTATCAGGATCGGCAGGCGAAAGCGGATCTGCTATCGCTTCAGATGCTGCTCGACGGCAGCGGCGCTGTTGCCGACCGCGTTCACCGCCTGCTGCAATGTCTCGCGGCTGACGCCGAATTTGTTGGTCCAATAGTCGACCTCATAATCCTCGCCCATCGCGATGCGCGAGCTGTCCTGGGGCGCGCGTTTCGTCTTGTCATCTGCCATGTCGGCCTCCATTTCTCCGATGCCCGACCAACGCTCGTGATTCCGAAGCGTTGCCGCATTGTCGTCGAGGCGGAACGATCGGTGGCTGAATCGAGTCTATTGGGGATGGCGCGATCCACCTCCTCCACACTGGCCCCGAGCCGAGCCGGCACATCCCGATCGCGGGCGGTCCGATCGGGCGGCGCAGCCGCCACGATCACCGGCCCGCCTCCTTTCCGGCCGGTCCAACTCGCGAAGCTGGTCGATGCCGTCCCCGGCGGCGATCGCTGGCTCCATGAAATGAAATATGACGGCTACAGGACGCTTCTCGCGGTCGGTGGCGGCGAAGCGCGCGCTTATACGCGCTCCGGCCTCGACTGGTCGGATCGCTTCACCGGCATCCTCAACGAAGCCTCCAAGCTGAAGGTGCGCTCGGCGCTGATCGACGGCGAAGCGGTCGTGCTCGATACCAATGGCCGGACGAGCTTCCAGGCGCTGCAAGGCGCGCTCAAGGGCGCGCCCGACCAGATCGACTATTTCGCGTTCGACCTGCTCGAACTCGACGGCGAGGATCTGACCGGCTTGCCGCTGATCGAACGCAAGAAGAAGCTCGCCCTGATTCTGCCGAAGAAGAGCGATCGGCTGCGCTATTCCGACCATATCGTCGGCATCGGCGAGAAGCTGTTCAACCAGTTCTGCGCGGCCGGTCTCGAAGGCGTGATTTCCAAGCTTGCAACCGGCAAATATGTCGGCTCGCGCTCGGGCGGCTGGCTCAAGACCAAGTGCATCAAGCGCCAAGAATTCGTGGTCGTCGGCTGGACGCCGTCGGACAAATCCCGCTCGTTCCGTTCGCTGATCCTCGGCGTCCACGACGGAGGCGAGCTTCGCTATGCCGGCAAGGTCGGCACCGGATTCGATACCAAAGAGCTGTTCCGCTTGATGGAGATCATGAAGCCGCTCGAGCAGAAGGCGCCGACCGTGAAGGCGCCGCGTGCCGAGGTCCGCGGCGCGCATTGGCTCAAACCCAGGCTGGTCGCGGAGATCGCTTACACTGAAATGACCAACGAGGGCACGCTTCGTCATCCGAGCTATCTTGGCCTCCGCGAAGACAAGAAGCCCGAGGCGGTCGTGCTGGAGACCGAGGAGCCAATCGCCCAGGCGACCGCGCCGGCGGCGTCCGCCGTCAAGATCAGCAATCGTGACCGCGTCATCTATCCCGAGAGCAACATCACGAAGGGCGCACTCGCCGACTATTACGAGGCGGTCGCGCCGATCATGCTTCCCTGGGCCGGCTCGCGACCGATCAGCCTTGTGCGCTGTCCACAGGGCCGTGCAAAAAAGTGCTTCTTCCAGAAGCACGACGCCGGCAGTTTCGGCGACACAGTTCATCATGTCGGCATCCGCGAGAAGGACGGGCACGAGGAGCCCTATCTCTATATCGACACGCCCGACGGGCTGATGACCTGCGTCCAGATGGGCACGATCGAGTTTCATGGCTGGGGCGCGCGGATCGAGGATGTCGAGAAGGCCGACCGGCTGGTGTTCGATCTTGACCCCGATGTCGGTCTCGATTTCGAGAATGTCCGCACCGCCGCGTTCCAGTTCCGCGACATCCTGAAGTCGATTGGCCTCGAGACCTTCCCGATGCTGACGGGCGGCAAGGGTGTTCACGTGATCGCGCCGCTCACGCCACGCGCCGAATGGCCGGAGGTCAAGGATTTCGCGCACCGTCTCGCGCAAGCCGTCGCGCAATCGGACCCTGAGCATTTTACGGCTGCGCTGCCCAAGGTTCAACGCAAGGGCCGCATCTTCGTCGACTATCTGCGCAACCAGCGCGGCGCGACCGCGGTGATGCCCTACAGCGCGCGGGCGCGCGAGCAAGCGCCGGTGGCGGCGCCGATCACCTGGAAGGAAATGGAGACGATTTCCAAGCCGTCCCATTTCCATGTCGGCGACGCGAAGGAGCTGTTGAAGCGGGCCGCATCGAAGGCGCTGTCGGGCTGGGGCCGCGCCGATCAGGAACTCCCGGACCTGTGAAGATCGCCACCTACAATGTGAACGGCGTCAATGGCCGGCTGCCTGTGCTGCTGCGCTGGCTGGATTTGGCCGAGCCCGACATCGTCTGCCTTCAGGAGTTGAAGGCGCCGCAGGAGAATTTCCCCGAATCGGCGATCAGGGACGCAGGGTACAAGGCGATCTGGCATGGGCAGAGCCGCTGGAACGGCGTCGCGATCCTCAGCCGCATTGGTGAGATTCACGAGACGCGGCGCGGCCTGCCAGGCGACCCGGACGATGTGCAGAGCCGGTATATCGAGGCAGCAGTGAACGGCGTACTGATCGCCGGACTCTACCTTCCCAACGGCAATCCGCGACCCGGACCCAAGTTCGACTTCAAGCTGAGATGGTTCGATCGGTTGCGCGACCATCTCGCCTCGATGATCGGGCTGGACGCGCCGGTGATCGTGGCGGGAGATTTCAACGTCATGCCGACTGACATGGACGTCTATGCTCCCGAGCGCTGGCGCGACGATGCGCTGTTCGCGCCCGAGGTGAAGGCGGCCTACCAGCGCCTGCTTGACCAGGGTTGGACCGATGCCATCCGGCATCTCCACCCGCACGACACCATCTACACCTTCTGGAAATATTGGCGCGGCGCCTTCGAGCGAAACGCGGGGCTCAGGATCGACCATTTTCTGCTCAATCCGGCCGCAACCGCAAGGCTAGTCGCCGCGGAGGTCGATACGCGCCCGCGCGGGTGGGAAAAGACCAGCGATCATACGCCGGTCTGGATCGAACTCAGGGACAAGGCCCGAAAAACCCGGCAAAAGCTGTCGGCGGACTTTGGCGGTTCGGAAGGGTGACAGCGCCAAGAAGCGTTCGCCCGCCTATCCTCAAGTGGCGAGTTCTCCGATCGGAGCCGTCATTTCGAACACAAGCCCGCCGTCAGTAAAATGTTGCTCGACCTGACTTTTGCCGCCGAGGCCGAGGCCGAGAAGACGCGAGCCGAACCCCCGATGCGTGCACGGCTCCGGCTTCGGGCCGCCCTTTTCCTCCCATTGCAGCCGAAACCGCTCGTCGTCGATCGACCAGGTAAGATGCACTTGACCTTCGGCCGCGGACAGCGCGCCATATTTGATCGCATTGGTCGCAAGCTCGTGGAGCATCAGCGAGAGGACAATGGCGGTGCGCGATCCGATCTGCCGATCGGGACCACGTGTCAGGATGCGGCCGCCGGCATCGTGCGGTTCGAGTGATGCCAGGATTACGTCGGTCAGCGGAGCGCTGACCCATTCTCGGCGGAGCAGGATGTCATGGGCATGCCCGAGTGTGCTCAGGCGATCCGCAAAGGCTTCGAACGCGTCCGGCTCCGTCGCATCGCCGAGCGTCTGCGACGCGATCGCCTGAACGAGGGCGAGCGTGTTCTTGAGCCGATGACCGAGCTCGTGATTGATCACGGCAAGGTCGGCCTGCGCGCGAATCTTGCCCGTCGTTTCGACCACCGTGTCGAGCATGCCGCCAACAGAGCCGTCAGCGAGGCGCAAGGGACTGTAGCAGAAGGTAAACCACGCCTGTTCGGTTTGACCCGTGCGGTCGATAGTGAGCGGAAAGTCCTCGATATAGGTCGACGTCCCGGCCAGCGCGCGCTCGGCGATCGGACCGACCTCGTCCCAGGCTTCGGCCCACACGTCGCGGAACGAGCGCCCCAGTGCTTCGGGCTTTCCGCCGAGGATCGTTCGAAAGGCATCATTGTAGATGGTGGTCAGTTCCTCGCCCCATGCGATCGCCTTGGGAAAACCCGAGTCGAGCATCTGCCGGACGCTGATGCGAAGCTCGCTGGGCCAGGTCGATCTCGGCCCGAGCGGTGTCGTCGACCAGTCGAACGCCATGACGCGCTCGCGCATTGTCGGCGCGGCTGCGGCATCCGTGCTTGTGGACCAGCGATTGAGTTGACCGAGCAACGGCTCATAGTCCTGGTCGGGCGCGACGTGGTCCATGCTAGCCTCCAATCATGCCCACCCCGGAATGACCGATCGTGCGGGTTGGTCGAAGTCCGCTCGGAGCCGCTGGCAACTCTTCATTCAGCAAGCGATTTTGTCAATTTGGGATCGATCACCGGACTGGCGCGTCGCATGTTTGGTTCACTGCATCGGGACAACGTGGGCCTGACGCGGAATCCAGGGGACATTCGTGGCGCGCACGCAAAAACTGAAAGTGTTCCGCACGCCGATCGGCTTTCACGACGCCTATGTGGCGGCGCCGAGCCAGAAGGCCGCACTCGAGGCTTGGGGCAGCGACACCAATCTGTTCGCGAGCGGTGCTGCCGAGCGTATCGATGATCCCGAGCTGATGCGCGAGCCGCTCGCCGATCCGGGCAAGGTGATCAGGCGCCTGCGCGGCACGGTGGCCGAGCATATGGCGGCGTTGCCGAAGGACAAGGCGCGCTCGCGCAAGAAGTCGAAAGGTCGCTCGACCGAAACGAGCGCCCCTCAGTCGCGAAAGGCGAAGCCGGCAATCCGAAAGCCGCCGCCGAAACCCAAGCCGCGCCCAGATCGGCAGTCGCTAACGCGGATCGAGGCCGAACTGGCAGAGATCGAAAAGCGGCACGAGCGTGAGCGTTCCGCGCTTGGCCGCAAACAGGCCGAACTCGATCGCGAGCGCCGCGCGCTCGAACGCGATCAGGCACGCGAGCACGATAGCGTCGAGCGCCGGGTCGCGGCGGCGCGCGAGAAATATGACCGCGCGATGCGCGCGTGGCGTGCGGACTGAAGCTTATTCGCGCTTATCGGCGAGCGCCTCGCCGCCCTTCTCCTCTTCGAGCAGCACCGCGGCATCGCCATTGGCCGACAGCCGCACCTGGTTGCCTTCGACGTCGGCGACGAGCCCGCCTGAAATATAGTGGTGATGGTCCTGGTGCGATCCGCTGTCGGCCTTGGTCATCTTGATCCGGTCGCCCTCGACCTTGTCGACCGTGCCGATGTGGACGCCATCGGCGCCGATGATCTCCATATGCTCCTTGATTTCCGTGAGGTCGGCCATGTCGAAATCTCCTGCCTGTCGCGTGTCCCCACCGAGCAACGCGCGAGTGTGAAGGAAGGCTGCCGCTCAGCTCGTCATGCGAGTCCGGCGCCTGGGCGAATTTCGCCGGGCACTTGGCTGACCGATGGAAAGATCACGCGTGCGGCGCGTAGCTGAAGGAGAGAGGGGTTCGCGTAAAAGGAGATGTGTCATGGCCGACACCGATATCGCCACGGACGAAACCAACCGCCTGATCGCCTCGAACAAGGTCGAAGGCACGAACGTCTATAACCGCGACCGTGAGAAGCTCGGCTCGATCTACAATTTCATGGTCGATAAGCGCGAAGGCCGCGTCGAATATGCCGTCCTCCAGTTCGGCGGCCTGTTCGGCCTCGGCAGCGACTATTATCCGCTGCCTTGGGACGTGCTGACCTATGATACCGAGCAGGGCGGCTATGTCGTCGATCTCGACAAGGAGGTTCTCGAAAAGGCGCCGCGCTACGGCGCCGACGCCGAGCCGACCTTCGACCGAGATTACGGTCGCGAGGTCTATGGCTATTACGGGGTGAACTATCCGTTCTAGTCGAACCTAGCGGCGAGCCAGGCTGCGAAAGGTGATCGACCAGCGCGCCGCGTCCATCGCGGCGATGCTGTGCTCCCACTCGTGCCTGGCCTCGCCGCTGAGATGATACATGCCGCGCGGCGTCAGCGGCGCGCTCGTACGCTCGAACCTGCCGCCCGAGCGGCGGCGAAGGCGCAGCGCCGCGGGCGCGCCGAGCGAGATGCCGACGACATGCTCGAATACCGGGCGGTCCTTGTGCCAGCCGATGCCGGCGCCGGGATCGTAACGGATGACCAGCGCCTGCACGATTTCGCCATGGCGTAGCCCGGCGAACTCCTCGGCGCGGGCGCTCAGCGGCAACAGCCATTCCGGGATCGGGTCGGTCGGCGCGAAGGCACCCGTCGCGAAATCATAGGTCCAGCCGAACGACCGGGTCAGCCGCTTGCCCGTCCATTGCCGGAATTTGAAGGGGCTGAGGCTTGCTTGGTCGATATGCGCGATCAGCGCGCATTCCTCGTCGGGCGTGACGACCGCGTCAGCCGACCGCAAACCGGGCAGAACCGCAGCGCCGAACAGGTCGGACATCGCGTTCATCGCTTCCATCCCCGTCCGCCCTCGCGTCCCCCCTTGCGGCGCAGCAGCTCCCCGAGCGGACGACCGCCGAGCGTGCAATAGCCGATGACGCGATCGTAGCTGCGGCGACCGGCGCGGCAGACGAGCCGCTGGCCCATTACGAGCTGCCCGAGGCGGCGCTTGGCTTCGACCCCGCCGCGCTCGTGAAGCTCGGGTGCATAGAAATCGCCGAGCCGGACCTCGATCCAGCGATCGGGACGCCCTGCCGGTCCGACGCATAGGCCGTCGCCGTCGCCGACATAGCGCACGACACCGCTGAACGTCGTTCCCTTGGCGGGCAGCGATCCTTCGCAGGGATCGGCGAAGGCGGGCGACGCCCACAAGCAAAGCGCGAGACCGACGACGATCGCGCGCGATATCGGAACGGAAAATCCCACCATGCGCTCCGATGTCAGAGCGCGAGCGCGCTCTGCCGCGGCGCATCGACGATTTCCTCGACGATGAAGGTGCGCGCCGGCGACGTGTCGAGGAGATCGATCGCGGGCACGGTGCGGTCGAGCCACTGCATGACCTGCCGGCGATGGATGATCGCACCGTGGCGTTCCTGATGCTGCGCGACCTCGGGGTTCGCTGCCACGGTGACGACCCGGTAGCTCAGCGGCCAGTCGCCGATCGCGGGCTCCCATACACCCGCGAGGTAGAAGTGATTGCCGCCGTCGAGCGTGACCCGGTAGCGCTTGTCGCCGACGCTGAGCTGGAATTCCGAGGCCGGGATCAGGCAGCGGTTCGTCGGAAACGCTTGCCCTTCCGAGCGCACGAACCGGTAGGAAATGCCGTCGCTGAACCGCGGATTGGAACCCCAGGTCGCCTCGACCATCTCGATTTCGCTGGCATCGTCCGGGTTTCGCCGGATGATGGCGCGGCGAGTGCCGAGCGGCGCGTCCGAATCGAAGGGGGTTGGCGAGTCCATAATTGAGAACATAATAGGAACGAAGATGAATCGCAAGGAAGGCGGATAGGCGCGTGTGCAACGATTATCGTCTGGAGGTGGACATCGCCTCGATCGTCGAGGATTTCGACGACCTCAAGATCAAGATCAGCATGCCCGAGGGCACGCCGAACGTGCCGGCGCGCGAAGATATCAACATAACCGACGTGGCGCCGATCGTGCGCAGCGTCGAGGGCGCGCGTGGCGCCGGCGAGTTGGTCAACCGGCGGTGGAGCTGGCCGGGCCAGAATGGGCGGCCGGTCTATAATTTTCGGTCGGAAGGCCGCGAGTTTCCATCGGGGCGCTGTTTGATCCTCGCTGATGGTCTTTACGAGTTCACCGACCCGCAGCCCGGCGAAAAGCGCAAGACCAAGTGGCTGTTCACGCTGAAGGATCACGGCTGGTTCTGCATCGCCGGCATCTGGCGTGCGCACGCGGACGTCGGCGAAGCCTTCACGATGCTGACCACCGAACCCGGTGAGGATATTGCGCCTTACCACAAGCGCCAGGTCATTCCGTTGATGCGCGATCAGTGGGCCGATTGGCTCGACCCCGACGTGCCTGCCGCTGACGTGTTGCGCGTGCTTCCCAAGGGCAGCCTCACCGCGACCCAGGTCTATCCGCCGCAAGGTGCGTTGCGGTGACCGCGGAATCGCTCGACCGCTTCGTGGAGGCGCAGACGCTCGTCTATGCGACCGCGCTCGCCGAGATCCGCCGCGGCGCCAAGCGCACGCATTGGATGTGGTTCGTCTTCCCGCAGCTTGCCGGCCTCGGCCGCAGTTCGACGGCGCGGCACTTCGCGATCCAGTCGATCGAGGAAGCGCGCGCCTATCTCGATCATCCCGTGCTTGGGGCCCGCTACCGCGAATGCGTCGCCGCCTTGCAGGATTTGACGATCAGCGATCCGGTCGCCGTGTTCGGCGAAGTCGACGCGATGAAGCTGCGATCCTCGCTCACCCTCTTCGAGTCGGCGCGGCGCGATTCGCTCGTCGCGGCAGCGCTCGACCGCTGGTTCGGCGGAATCCGCGACGAGATGACGCTACGGCTTCTGGGACTTGCCCCGTCCGTTTCCGCTGCCGACGGTCAATCCGCTTGACGGGAACGAAGACTCAATGGAGCATAATAGGAACAAATGAGTCGATGTTGTTGACCGATGCCCGCGGAATACGCCCTTTCCGATCGGCCACGCGCTGATGCACGGCGAAAAACCCAAACAGGTCGATTGCTCCGCGATCGATGGCATCATCAAGGAAGCCAATGAGATTGCCGGTGAAGTCGCTGACAAGGCGGTGCTCGACGCGGCACTGATTGCGGCCGCACAGGCGGTCGAGCATTACGAAATCACGCGCTACGGCACGCTGATTGCCTGGGCCAAGCAACTCGACCACGATGACTGTGCCTCGGTGCTCGCTGAAACGCTCCAAGAGGAAAAGGCGACCGATGACAAGCCGACCCAACTGGCGGAAACCAGGGCCAATGAAAAAGCTGAAGTCGCAGCGTGACGGAAGGATGCGAGCGGCGTTACCCCGGGTGCGCCGCTCATCTTTCCGTCGTGCCCGTGTTTGTTCAGCATCGCCACCGCGGTGGGCTTTGACGATATGGGGTGCTGCGATGAGTGACAGGCACGGCAAAACACCAACGCCCGACACGGATCAGCCCGGCGATCGCACCGCCCTTATCGTCCTCGACATGATCAATCCGTTTGATTTCAAAGGAGGTCGTGAAGCACGTCGCGCCGCGACGCGTGTCGCGCAGACGCTCGTTGACCTGCGTAACCAGGCCGATTCTTGCGATGTGCCGACCATCTACGTGAACGATAATTCGGCCTGTGGCATTCGGAGAAGTCGCGGTTGATCGACATGCGCGACCGAGCCTCGCGGGCGGACTGATCGAGCCCCGAGACAGCGATTTCTTCATCATCAAGCCGCAATTCTCGGGATTTTATTCAACCAATCTTAGCGTACTTCTTCCGAAACTGGGGGTTCGAAAGCTGATTCTCACCGGGATCGCGACCGAAATCTGCATTCTGTTTACGGCGGATGCGCATATGCGTGATTATGCGCTCTGGGTGCCCGAAAATGCGGTCGTCGGCATCGATCAGGATCAAGCTGCCGGCGCGATCGCGATCATGAAGAGCGATGCCAGATCACGCAAAACCATCGCGGCACCGAGTTGTCGCCACAACAGTGATGTAGAGTGGACGTGCCGTGGGTTCGATGCTGCCGCGCGAGCCCAATCAAGCGACGCGCTTTGGACAATCGCTGTCGTTCGATACGAATTCGGACGAACGTTGATTGAGCCTGTGGAACGACGACAAATGCGGGCCGTTAAGATGGCATGGCAACCCCGTGCTCGGATGGGATATCCGAAGACGATGCGTGCCCACGCAGCGGTTATCGCCGCCGCGCGCGCGTCGCCCCCCTGGTCATTCTGACGGTATTTCTGATCCTCGGTTTCGTCGGACTGTTCGGCGGCCGTGCGAGCCCAACCCAGGTTGCCGAATCCGACGCGGCCCGTCTCGAAGTCACGACCCCCGTGACGCTGCGCAACGGCCTGGTCTTTGAAACCGTCATCCGCGCGACGCCGAAGCGGCCAATCAAGGATTTGACGCTTGCTATATCAACGTCGCTATGGCGCGACGTGACCATCAATAGCCTGATCCCGGCCGCAACGCAGGAAGAATCGCGCGATGGCTTCTTTCGCTTCAGCTACGGTCCGGTCGAGGCCGGTCAATCGTTCGAGGCGAAGCTGGACGGCCAGATTAACCCGCCCCTGTTCCTCGGTACTGTGGGCGATATCGTGGTTTATGACGGTGATGTCCGGCTGGTTGGTCTCGAGACTGTCCGTCGTCAGAACATTCGGCACAACTCGCGGCGTAGATTAGCGGAGTGCGGACCTCGTCAGGGGGTTGATGTTAGGCGGCGAACTTGCGGTGCTGCAAGCGCCGATGTTCGATGGTCTGTTGCTTGATCCTTTCGCGCAGTTTGATGATTGCCGGAGCCCTGCCGAAGTAGGCGTCGGCAGGCGTCACGTTGGCCAGGCTTTCGTGGTATCGCTGGTGATTGTAGTGCTCGACGAAGGCCTCGATGTGGGCTTCGAGGTCGCCGGGCAAGAAGTAGTTTTCCAGCAAGATGCGGTTTTTCAGGGTCTGGTGCCAGCGCTCGATCTTGCCCTGGGTTTGGGGATGACACGGGGCGCCGCGGACATGGCTCATCTTCCGGGCCTCGATGTATTCCGCCAGCTCACCCGCGATGTAGCTGGGGCCATTATCGCTGAGTAGCCGGGGTTTGTGCAGCACCGTGGCGCTGTCGCAACCAGAAGCCGCCAGGGCGAGGTCCAGCGTGTCGGTGACGTCCTCGGCTCGCATGTTGGTGCACAGCTTCCAGGCGATGATGTAGCGCGAGAAGTCGTCGAGCACGGTCGACAGATACATCCAGCCCCACCCGATGATCTTGAAGTAGGTGAAGTCGGTCTGCCACATCTCGTTCGGCCGCGTGGTTTTCGTGTGGAACTGATCGGCAGCCTTGATCACGACATAGGCCGGGCTGGTGATCAGGTCGTGGGCCTTCAACAGGCGGTAAACCGTGGATTCCGACACGAAGTAGCGCTGCCCATCGGTGAAGCGCACGGCCAGTTCCCGGGGGCTCAGCTCAGACTGTTCCAGCGCCAGCTCGATGATCTGGTCGTGGATGCCCGCCGGGATGCGGTTCCACACCCGGCTCGGCGCCGATGGCCGATCTTCCAACGCCTCCGGCCCGCCTTCGAGGTAGCGATCATACCAGCGGTAGAATGTCCGACGAGGGATGCCGAGTTGGTCCAGCGTGCGCTTGGCCGACAGGTGCGACTGCTCGACGGTTCTGATGATCTCGAGCTTCTCGGATGCGGGATACCTCATTCGTCGTTGCCCCCATCCGCGACCATGCTTTTTTTGAGCAGACGGTTTTCCAGTGTCAGATCGGCCACGCATTCCTTCAGGGCCCGGGCTTCGCGGCGCAGGTCCTGGACCTCTCCGGTGGTCGCGGCACGGGCGGTGTCGCCGGCCAGGCGGCGCTTGCCAGCCTCCATGAACTCCTTCGACCAGGTGTAATACAGGCTCTGAGCAATGCCTTCCTTGCGGCATAGCTCGGCGATGCTGTCTTCCCCGCGCAGGCCATCCAGCACGATGCGGATCTTGTCCTCGGCCGAAAAGTGGCGCCGGGTCTGTCGGCGGATGTCCTTCACTACCCGCTCTGCTGGGCCTTGGCGGGCGATTTTACATTGGAGGATCTGGGCTTCATCTTCGTTCCTTCGTCACTACGACGAAGCCCAGATCCTCCTTAAATCACAACCTCAAATCTGTGCCATTGGTGCTGACGGCGGACAGTCTCGAGACGCGCGTGCGAGTTCGCCCCTGATGGATATCGTCCTGCGCGCCACTGCGATGTTTTTCGTGCTGTTCGGGCTGCTTCGCCTGCTCGGCAAGCGCGAGTTGAGCCAGGTGACACCGTTCGAACTGGTCGTTCTCATCGTGATGGGCGACCTCATCCAACAGGGTGTCACGCACAATGATTCCAGCGTGACGGGCGCCGCCCTGGCCATTGCGACCTTTTGCCTTTTGGGCGTTGATTCTGAGCTGGGCGAGCTATCTGTCGCCGCTTGCGCGAAAGCTCCTTGATGGCGAGCCGCGCGTTATCGTCCGCGATGGAAAGATAATCGAGCCAAACTTGCGGCGCGATCGGTTGACCCGAGCGGAGCTGGAAATGGAAATGCGGCTGGCCGGTATCGCTACGATCGGAGACGTTGCCTGGGCGATATTGGAGCCGCAAGGCAAGATCAGCTTCATCAAGCAGGATGACAACGATCCGTCTGCCCAGCAGGATGAACAAGACGCGCTCTGAGTGCCCGCTGGCGGTGGCGCCAGGATTCATCGACCACGGCCGCCCCGTCCTCGACCGGTTTCAACACGAGCGCGATCGGCGCCTCGCTGAATTTCGATCTCTTCATCACTCGCTGCGTTTTCTGACCCTCCGATCATAACTGGAATCTTCCAGCTCAAAACGGTCCAGGAAACGGGCAGTACATCACCAATTCCTTGCAGCGTCCAGGCGTTCGGCCGCCTGCGCGGCAGCGCGGGCATTGGCCGCAAGATTGGCGGTGAAGTCGCCGCGCTGGCGCCATCGGGCTCGTTGATCTTGGCAATCGCCTGCAGTATGGTGGGTCAGTCGTTCGTCGCGCATCGCGCCGAAATCGGTGTTGTGCCTCACTGATGAGAAAAGCACCGCGCCCTATCGCGCCCGGGCCGCCGGCGGTGCCGGTCACGAGCAGCAATCGACACCATGACCGAGGACGAGCGTGGCGCCCGGCCACTTTGCCGATGCCGGCACAGGCCAGAAAGAGCGTGGGCTGTGCGCGATCCGTTCGATGGGAAGCGGCGTGCCGCCATGACCGTGCGCGGCGCCGCTGGCAGCAGCGCCGCGAGTTCCATATGCACACCCGTCACGATCCCGATCCGATTCATGCCTGTCTCTACTGTGCGCCCGCCTCGTGCGGGCACAGCAATGCGGATGCAAGGCTCCACAATGGTCTTCAACGGGTGGGTCGGCGCGCAAGGAGCTATCCGTCGAGCCGGACAACGAGCGCGGTTCTCGTGCCTTCTGCGGCAGCCTCTGCGAGCGCCAGTGCGCGCACGCCGTCGTCATAGCCCGCCAGCGGCACGGTGTGGCCTTCGACGATATCGGCGAAATGCGCGATTTCGGCGCGATAGGCCTGCGCATAGCGATCGAGGAAGAAATTCTGGAGCGGGGCACTCGCCGCGCCGCCCTCACCCCAGGTCTCGATCGTGGTTTCGTGGACGTTGCCCGCGCGAATGAGCCCGCGCGCGCAAAACACCTCGATTCGCTGATCGTAGCCATAGCCCGAACGGCGGCTGTTGCTGATCAGGCAGAGTTTGCCCGAGGCGGTGCGGAGCACGGTTTTGGCGGTATCGATATCGCCCGCGGCGGCGATTGCGGGGTCGATCAGGCACGCGCCCGCCGCATAGATCTCGACCGGCTCCTCGCCAAGCAGCCAGCGTGCCATGTCGAAATCGTGGATCGCCATGTCCTTGAACAGCCCGCCCGAGACGCGGACATAATCGATCGGCGGAGGCGCGGGATCGTGACTGATGATATGGATCGTCTCGACAGCACCCATCGTGCCGCCAGCCAACCTGTCGCGTAGCGCGCGGAAATTCGGATCGAAACGCCGGTTGAAGCCGAGCAGCATCCGGGCGCCGGGCGCGCCCAGCGTGGCGGCGGCCGATCGCGCACGGGCGAGATCCATGTCGATCGGCTTTTCGCAGAACACGGCCTTGCCCGCGCCGATCGCGCGGACGCTGTAATCGAGGTGCGTGTCGGTCGCGCTCGCGATGACGACACCGGCGATGTCGGGATCCGCAAGCACCGTTTCGAGCGTTGCCACCGTTGCACCTGTCGCGGCGGCGACTTCCGCGGCGGCGTCGGGCATTGCGTCGACAACATGGCTCAGCCGCAGCCGCGGTTCGTTGACAAGATTGGCGGCGTGGATGCGGCCGATGCGGCCGGCGCCGATCAGCGCGATATTCAGCATGATGAAGCTCCCTGGTCGGTAAGGTGCACGGGGCGGCCTTCACGCACCGAGCGTGCGGCGGCCTCCGCGAGCGCGAGTGCGGCGCGGCTTTCGGCAAAGCCCGTCAACGGCGCCGCGATGCCGTCGATCATGTCGGCGAAATGGTCGAGCTCGGCGCGATAGGCCACCTCATAGCGTTCGGGAAAGGCGTAGGGAATGCGATCGGCGCGAATCCCCTTCTCGGCGGCAAGCCGCACCGCGGTGCGCGGGATGTTGTCGACGCTGAGCGCGCCGCTGCTGCCGAAAGCCTCGATCCGCTGGTCATAGCCATAGCCGGTGCGGCGGCTGTTGGAGATCGTGCACAGGCGCCCCGATCGGGTGCGCAGCACCGTCTTGGCGGTATCGACATCGCCCAGATCGGCGATGCGCGGATCGATCAGGCACGAGGTCGATGCGAAGACCTCGACGATCGGCTCGTACATCAGCCAGGCGACCAGATCGAAATCGTGGATCGTGAAATCCTTGAACAACCCGCCGCTGCCGGGAATGAAATCGAGCGATGGCGTCTCGGGGTCATGGTTGACGATATGGAGCGTTTCAAGCCGACCGATTTCACCCGCCGCGATCCGATCGGTGAGCGCGCGGTAATGCGGATCGAAGCGTCGGTTGAACGCGACGAACAGCGGCGGCAGGCCGGGCTGGGCGAATGATGTCGCCGCCGCATCGAGGCGGTCGAGCGACAGATCGAGCGGTTTTTCGCAGAACACCGCCTTGCCTGCGGCGAGCGCGGCGCGAACGTGATCGAGGTGGGCGTCGGTCGAACTCACGACAATGATGCCGGCGATCGTTGGATCGTTGAGCATGGCGTCCACCGTGTCGATCTCGGCGCCTGTTTCGGCCGCGAGCCGTTCGGCCGAGGGCGCGTGTGGATCGGCGATGAGCGCAAGCTGGAAACGCGCATTCGCGGCGACATTGCGCGCGTGCAGCGTGCCCATCCGGCCTGCGCCGATCTGACCGACCCGAATCGGCGTCCTGTCGCTCGTCATACCCACCCTCATGCTCCCGACACCGCCCCTGCATTTACAGACCCTGCATCTACAGAATGCACATTCTGAACACAGATGGAATAGAATTTATATGCCATGATGACTTTTCCACGCGGGTGGACGAATATCGCGCATTATCGGAGTTCAGGAGGACCCATGACCGACACGAACGACGTGCCTGCGACGGCGGAGGAATTCCGCGCGCTCGTGCTCGCGCGCTATGATGGGCTCAGCCGGCGATTGCAGCAGATTGCGCGCTATGTGCTCGATCACCCCAATGAGGTGGCGCTCGAGACGCTCGCGGTGATCGCGCAGCGGGCCGACGTGCAGCCCTCCGCGATCGTACGGTTCGCCAAGGGTTTCGGCTTTGCCGGTGCGTCGCAGATGCAGCGCCTGTTCCGCGACGGGCTCCTCTCGGAGAATGCGGCGCTCGGTTATGGTGAGCGTGTCCGCCAGTTCCACGAGACGGTCAACAGCAAGAACGAGGGGATCGACGTGCTCGCCGAGTTCGTGGAAGGCAACGTGCTTGCGCTCCACAACATGGCGGACAGCATCGCCAAGGCCGATATCGCCAGGGCGGTGCGGATGATCGCCGATGCCGAGACCGTGCACGTCGCAGGCTTCCGTCGCTCGTTCCCGGTTGCCGCCTATCTGGCCTATTCGCTTCAGCAGGCGGGCAAGCGGATGCAGTTCATCGACGGCGTCGCCGGCCTCGCGTTGGGGCATGGCCCGTCGATCGGGGCCAACGACCTGCTGATTGCGGTCAGCTATCACCCTTATGCGGAGGAAACCGTCCATCTGGTCGACGCCGCGGTCGAGCGCGGCGCGCGCATCCTTTCGCTCAGCGATAGCCTGCTCAGCCCAATCGCCAAATCGGCGAATCTCGTGCTCACCGTCCACGAATCCGAGGTTCGCAGCTTCCGCTCGCTCGCCGCGTCGATGTGCCTTGCGCAGGCGCTGGTCATCCAGTTCGCGTTCGCAATCGCTGGCCGGACCAAAGATATCGACTGAATTTTCTAAAAATAGATAATGATAGAATATATGTTGCAATACGAACTGGGGTCGCCTAGAAGTGTTGCCGGGCCCGACTGAGCGGGTGGCGGACAGAGGCGAAAATGGGGCCGTCGACACAACGACTTGAGCTGATCACGGTGGGACGATCGAGCGTCGATCTATACGGCGAGCAGGTCGGGGGTCGGCTGGAGGCGACGGGTTCCTTCGCCAAATATGTCGGGGGCAGCCCCACCAATACCGCGGTGGGCGCGGCGCGGCTGGGGCTCAATGCCGGGTTGGTGACGCGCGTCGGCGCCGATCACATGGGGCGCTTCATTGCCGAAGAACTGGTTTGGGAAGGGGTCGATACGCATAGCGTCATCGCCGACCCCGAGCGCCTGACCGCACTCGTCATCCTCGGCATCCGGGATCGTGAGAGCTTCCCTCTGATCTTCTACCGCGAGAATTGCGCCGACATGGCGCTCGACGCCGGCGATCTCGACCGCGCTTGGATCGAGCGCGCGGGGGCGGTGCTCATTAACGGCACGCACCTGTCGACGACCGGTACGTTCGAGGCGAGCATGACCGCGGCGCGCTGGTGCAAGGCGGCCGGCGGACGCGTCATTTTCGATATCGATTATCGTCCGGTTCTCTGGGGGCTGACCGAGCGCGACATGGGCGAGAATCGCTTCGTCGCGCACGATGCGGTGACCGAGCGGCTCCAGCAGGTGCTGCCGCTGTGCGATCTGATTGTCGGCACCGAGGAAGAGATCCACATCCTCGGCGGCGATATCGATACGATCGCCGCATTGCGTGCAATCCGCGATCGCAGCGACGCGACAATCGTGTGCAAGCGCGGGGCGCTCGGCTGTTCGGCCTTGGCAGGGCCGATCCCCGACAGCCTCGACGACGGCGAGCGCGGCGAGAGTTTCGAGATCGAGGTGTTCAACGTGCTCGGCGCGGGCGATGCCTTCATGGCGGGGTTCGTGCGCGGCTGGCTGCGCGGCGAGGCGCTGGCGACGTGCTGCACCTGGGGCAATGCATGTGGTGCGATCGTGGTATCGCGCCACGGCTGCGCGCCGGCGATGCCGACCTGGCCCGAGTTGCAGCTTTTCCTGTCGAAGCGCGATTGGCCGTTCCGCCTGCGTGATGCCGCGGCGCTCGAAAACCTGCATTGGTCAACGACGCGGCGGCGGGTGCATCAAAATCTGACGGTGCTCGCGGTCGACCATCGCAGCCAGTTCGAGGATCTGGCAGCCGAACTGGGGGTCGGGCTCGATCGGGTCGCACGCTTCAAGCGGCTTGCGCTCGACGCGCTCGATCGCGTTGCCGGTGATAGCGACGAATTCGGCATTCTGCTTGACGGCCGGTTCGGCGCCGACGCGCTCGCTGCCGCCGCCGATCGGCCCTATTGGATCGGCCGCCCGATCGAACTGCCGCGCTCGCGTCCCCTCGATTTCGAGGGCGGTGCCTCGCTCGCGGCCGAGCTGCGCGATTGGCCGCTCAATCACGTCATCAAATGCCTCGTTTTCTACCATCCCGATGACGAATTGGAACTGCGCGAGGCGCAGGAGCGCGAGCTTCTTCGCTTGTTCGATGCTGCCCGGCGGACGCGGCATGAATTGCTGATCGAAATCATTCTGCCCGAAGGGATGCCATCGGATTCGCACACGGTGGCGCGCGCCATCCGCCGCTTCTACGCGATCGGCATCCGACCCGATTGGTGGAAGCTCGAGCCCCAGCGCGATCCCGCCGCGTGGCGCCATATCGAGGCGGCGGTGCGCGAGGGCGATCCCGAATGCCGTGGCATCCTGTTGCTCGGCCTGTCCTCGCCGATGGATGAACTGATCGACTCGTTCCCCGCCGCCGCGCGATCGCCGCTGGTCAAGGGATTCGCGGTCGGGCGCACGATCTTCTACGATGTCGCCCGCGAATGGATGGCGGGTACGATCGATGACGACGCCGCGATCGATGCGCTCGCGCGCCGTCTCTCGACTCTCGTCGAGGCTTGGCGGAAGGCGCGCGAATGCGCCCGACCGGAGGTTGCGGCATGACGATGGTGCGCAAGACGGCAGCGCAGGCGATGGTCGCTTATCTGGCGGCGCAATCGGTCGATTTCGGTGAGGGCGAGACGCCGTTCTTTGCTGGCGCCTGGGCGATTTTCGGCCACGGCAATGTCGCGGGGCTGGGCGAGGCGCTCTATGCGGCGGGCGATCGGTTGCCGACCTGGCGGGCGCATAACGAGCAGGCGATGGCGCATGCCGCGATCGCTTATGCCAAGCAGATGCGCCGCCGCCGGGCGATGCTCTGCACGAGTTCGATCGGGCCGGGTGCGACCAATATGGTGACGGCGGCCGCGCTGGCGCATGCCAACCGGCTGCCGGTGCTGTTCGTCCCCGGCGACGTCTATGCCAGCCGCCGGCCCGATCCGGTGCTCCAGCAGATCGAGGATTTCGGCGACCGCGCGGTTTCCGCCAACGACTGCTTCCGTCCGGTCTCGCGCTATTTCGACCGGATCACGCGGCCCGAGCAATTGCTCGACACCTTGCCCCACGCGATCGCGACGCTGCTCGATCCCGCCGATTGCGGGTCGGTGACGCTCGCTTTCTGCCAGGATGTGCAGGCCGAGGCGTTCGACTGGCCCGAACATTTCTTCGCCCCCCGGCTGTGGCGGCCGCGGCGTGTCATCCCCGATCCGGCCGACATCGCCGCGCTTGCCGATCGGCTCGCGCGTGCGGCGCGACCGATGCTGATCGTCGGCGGCGGTGTGCGCTATGCCGGAGCCGAACAAACGCTGTCGGAACTGGTGATGAGGGCGGGGCTGCCCTTTGCCGAAACGCAGGCGGGCAAGGGCGCGCTACCGCACGATCATCCGCACAATCTGGGCAGCGTCGGCGTCACCGGCACCAGCGCTGCCAACGCGGCGACTGCCGAGGCCGATCTGGTTATTGCGATCGGCACCCGGCTTCAGGATTTCACGACCGGTTCGCGGATGCTGATTCCCGGCGGCCATCGGCTGGTGCAGATCAATGTCGCCGCTTTCGATGCGGTCAAGCACGGCGCCGAACCAGTGGTGGCAGATGCGCGGCTGGCGCTGGAAGCGCTCGGCGAGGCAATCACGGGACATCGCGTCGCCTCGGCCTGGAGCGACCGCCTCACCGCGCTCGGCGAGACCTGGGCAGGCGAAGCGGCAGCGGTGCTCGCGGCCCCTTCGGGTGATGTGCGACCCAGCGATGCGCAGGTGATCGGTGCGGTCGCGCGCCGCGCGGCACGCGAGGCGATCGTCGTCTGCGCGGCGGGCGGACTGCCCGGCGAATTGCACAAATTATGGCCGACGGGAGCCAGCGGCGGGTATCATGTCGAATACGGCTATTCGTGCATGGGCTATGAGATCGCCGGTGGGATCGGCGTCAAGCTCGCCGAGCCCGCGCGCGATGTCTATGTCATGGTAGGCGACGGCAGCTATCTGATGCTCAATTCGGAGCTGGCTACCTCGGTTGCGATGGGCGTCAAACTGATCCTCGTGTTGCTCGACAATCGTGGCTTCGGTTGCATCAACCGCCTTCAGGCTGCGACGGGCGGCGCCCCCTTCAACAATCTGCTCGCCGACGCGCGCCACGAGGTGCTGCCCGAGATCGATTTCGTGGCCCATGCGCGCAGCCTTGGCGCCCAGGCCGAGAAGGTGGGATCGATCACCGCGCTGGAGGCTGCACTCGACCGCGCCAGGGCCGGCGAGCGCAGCACTGTGATCGTGATCGATACCGATCCTGGCGTGAGCACCGAGGCGGGCGGCGCCTGGTGGGATGTCGCGGTGCCCGAAATCTCCGACCGCGCCGCGGTATCCGCCGCGCGCGCCGATTACGAAACACAGGTCCGCCGCGCACGATCGAAAGGGGAAGCGATATGACGATCCGGTTCGGGGTCAGCCCGATTGCGTGGATCAACGATGACATGCCCGAGCTGGGTGGCGACACGCCGCTCGAAACCGTGCTCGGCGATGCGCAGGCGATCGGCTTCAAAGGGATCGAACTGGGCGGGAAATTCCCGCGCGAGGCGCCCGCGTTACAGGCGTTGCTCGATCGCTTCAGACTCGCGCTAGTCGGTGGCTGGTACGGATCGGCGCTGCTCGATCGCACTGCCGAGGCCGAGATCGCCGCGATGCAGCCGCATCTTCGCTTGCTTCAGGCGATGGGCACCGATGTGTTCGTGATCGCCGAGACGAGCAATGCGATCCACAGCGATCGATCGCAGCCGCTGTCGAGAACACCCAGGCTCGACGACGCGACGTGGCAGCAGTTCGGTAGGCGATTGACCGAAGTGGCCGATTATCTGGTGGGTGAGGGGATGCGCTGCGCGTATCACCACCATTTGGGAACGGTCGTCGAGCGGCAGGAGGATCTCGATCGCTTCCTTGCCGTGACCGGGCCGAATGTGGGACTGACCGTCGATACCGGCCATGCGCGGTTGGGCGGGATCGATCCGATCGAGGTGATCCACCATCACCCTGCGCGCGTCACGCACGTCCATTGCAAGGATATCCGCCCCGAAGTGTTCGGCGCCCTCGCGCGTCGCGACGGCAGTTTCCTCGATGGCGTGATCGAGGGGATGTTCACGGTGCCAGGCGACGGCGCGATCGATTATGGCGACGTGATGCGTGCGCTTGCCGCCATCGGCTATTCGGGCTGGATCATCATTGAGGCCGAACAGGATCCGAAGATCGCCGATCCTCGACATTACGGCGAGGTCGGCCTCAGGACGCTCGAGCGGATGGCGGCGCGTGCCGGCCTCGAAAGGATCGCGGCATGAGCCTCCTCGTCAAACCGCATCCGCCTGCCGATGACGGCACCCTGCTCGACGTCACACCTGAAAGTGCGGGCTGGGGGCATGTCGGTTTTCGCGCCGTCCGGCTTGTCGCGGGGCAGGCGCACGTCGGCGGCGAGCCGGGCCGCGAAGCGTGTCTGGTGCTGCTCAGCGGCACGGCCGACGTGCGCGCGGGGGCGCTCCATTGTGCGGGGATCGGCGGCCGCGCGGGCGTGTTCGTGGATGCGCCGCCCGCGGCGGTCTATGTGCCAGCGGGAACCTCCTTCACGGTCGCCGCCATAAGCGATGTCGAGCTTGCGGTCTGCACCGCGCCCGGTGATGCCACCCTGCCACCGCGGCTGATCGATCCCGCCACCATGTCGCGCGAGGTGCGCGGCAGCGGTACCAACCAGCGCTTTGTGCGCAACATCCTGCCCGAGAGCGAGCCCGCCGAGAGCCTGCTCGTCGTCGAGGTCATCACGCCGGGCGGGAATTGGTCGAGCTATCCGCCGCACAAGCACGACCGCGATGCGCCAGGCGAGGAAACCGCGCTCGAGGAGACCTATTACCATCGGCTCGATCCCCCACAGGGGTTCGCCTTCCAGCGCGTCTATACCGATGCGCGCGATCTCGACGAGACGATCACCGTCGGCGACGGCGAGGTGGTGATGGTGCCGCGCGGTTATCATCCAGTTGCGGCGCCGCATGGCTATAATCTCTATTATCTCAACGTCATGGCCGGCCCCAAACGCCAGTGGATCTTCAAGAACGATCCCGCGCACGCCTGGATCGCCGCCACTGTCTGAACCAGCCTTCGAGGACGAATGAAATGACCTTAGTCGCACACCATGTCGCCGGCGCACGCGTTGCCGGCGGGAGCCGCCGCGCCGATATTTTCGATCCCAATACCGGCCAGGTCGCGCGGCAGGTGCCGATGGGCGATCGTGCGCTGCTCAATCGTGCCGTCGCCGCGGCAGAGGCCGCGCAGCCGGGCTGGGCGGCGACCAATCCGCAACGCCGCGCGCGCGTACTGTTCCGCTTCAAGGAGCTGGTTGAGCGCGAGCTGGAGGCGCTGGCGCACTTGCTGGCGTCCGAGCATGGCAAGGTGGTGGCGGATGCGCGCGGTGACGTGCAGCGCGGGCTGGACGTGATTGAATTTTCGTGCGGCATCCCCCATTCGCAAAAGGGCGAATATACCTATGGCGCCGGGCCGGGAATCGACGTCTATTCGATGCGCCAGCCGCTCGGTGTGGGGGCGGGGATCACCCCGTTCAACTTCCCGGCGATGATCCCGATGTGGATGTTCGGCCCGGCGATCGCGGTGGGCAACGCCTTCATCCTCAAGCCGTCGGAGCGCGATCCGAGCGTGCCGCTGCGTCTTGCCGAGCTGATGCTCGAGGCTGGGTTGCCCGAGGGCATCCTTCAGGTGGTCCATGGCGATAAGGAAATGGTCGACGCGATCCTCGATCATCCCGGAATCGCAGCGATCAGCTTCGTCGGCAGTTCGGACATCGCGCATTATGTCTATCGACGCGGAGTCGAGAACGGCAAGCGTGTGCAGGCGATGGGCGGCGCCAAGAACCACGGCATCGTCATGCCCGACGCCGATCTCGATTCCGTGGTCAATGATCTCGCGGGCGCCGCGTTCGGGTCGGCTGGCGAGCGCTGCATGGCGCTTCCCATCGTCGTGCCGGTCGGCGACGAGACCGCTGATCGGCTGCGCGAAAAGCTGCTCCCCGCGATCGCCGGTTTACGCGTGGGTGTCTCGAGCGACCCACAGGCCCAATACGGCCCGGTGGTGACCGCCGCACATAAGGCCCGGATCGAGGGGTGGATTCAGACGGGCGTCGACGAAGGCGCCGAACTGGTGGTCGATGGCCGCGGGTTCGAACTGCAAGGGCATGAGCAAGGCTTCTTTGTCGGCCCGACGCTGTTCGATCATGTCACCACCGACATGACGAGCTATCGCGAGGAAATTTTCGGCCCCGTGCTCCAGATCGTGCGCGCCAGGGATTTCGAGGAAGCCTTGGCGCTCCCGTCGACCCACCAATATGGCAATGGCGTCGCGATCTTCACGCGCAACGGCCATGCCGCGCGCGAATTCGCGCAGCGGGTGAACGTTGGCATGGTGGGGATCAACGTGCCGATCCCGGTGCCGGTCGCCTATCACACCTTCGGCGGCTGGAAGCGCAGCGCGTTCGGCGACACCAACCAGTACGGCACCGAAGGGGTGCGCTTCTGGACCAAGATCAAGACCGTCACCCAGCGCTGGCCCGATGGGGCGGCTTCCGGCGAAAACGCCTTCCTCATTCCAACGGCATAATTATGAACGCTCCTTCCGACCTTCTCGCCGCGATGATCGAGGCGGCGCGCGTTGCCGGCGACGGCTTGATGCGCGATTTCGCTGCGATCGATCGACTCGATGTTCGCCACAAGAACGGGCCCGCCGATCCGTTCAGCGAGGCCGATCTGCGCGCCGAGGAAACGGTGCGCGCGATGCTGGCGCGCGTGGCGCCCGATTACGGGTTCCTGGGCGAAGAAGGCGGGCTCGTCGAAGGCCGCGACAAGCGTCACGTCTGGATCGTTGACCCGCTTGATGGCACCGCCAACTTCCTGATCGGGTTGCCGGTCTTCGCGGTCAATATCGCGCTCGCGCGTGATGGGGAGGTGATCGCGGGGGTGACGCATGTTCCGGCACTCGGCGAGACCTTTCGTGCCGAGCGCGGCGCGGGCGCCTTTCTCAACGATCGCCCGATCCATGTATCGCCGCGCGCGACGATGGTTGAGGCCGTGCTCGCGGTCGGCATCCCGTTTGCGGGCAAGCCGCGCCATGAGCAGTTCGTGGCCGAAATGACGCGGTTGACCCCGCGCGTCAGCGGCATCCGGCGGCTGGGCGCGGGCGCGGTGGATATGGCCTATGTCGCCTGCGGGCGTTTCGACGCTTATTGGGAACAGAGCGTCAGCGCCTGGGATATCGCGGCCGGGGTGATCCTTGTCGAAGAAGCGGGTGGGATCGTCACCGATACGCTGGGACGCAAACTCGATGTGCACAACGGTACCGTGCTCGCGACCACGCCGGCGATCCAGGCCGACTTGCTTGCCGCGATCGCGTCCGTCAGCGCGGCCAGCTGATCGCGACGCGCAGCCCGCCCATCTCCGCGCGCGCCAGCGTGACCGACCCACCGGTCGCTTCCGCCACGTCGCGCACGATCGCGAGCCCCAGCCCCTGGCCGCCGCCGCGATCGAGACGCGCCCCGCGTTCGAGCGCGGCATCGGCGTCGTCAGGCGTGAGGCCGGGCCCGTCGTCATCAATGGCCAGCATGATGCGCGCGCCTTCGGCCGCGCCCCAAAGGCGCACGCGACGGCGGGCGTAGCGCGCGGCATTTTCGGCCGCCGCCCCCAGCAATTCGGTCAGGTCTTCGGCACTGAGCGGCAGCCGCAGTGCATCATCGAGATCGACCTCGAACGCGAGCGTCTCGCCATGTTCGGTGCGTTCGAGCACCGCGACGACCTGCTCGGCGACCGCGCGCGCGGGGCAGCTCAACCCGGCGTCGCGGCGCACCGAGGCGATGCGCGTGCGGGCAAGTTCGGCCTCGATCGCGCCGCGCACCGCGGCGATAGCGCGGTCGAGCCCGTCGGCGGCCTCGATCGCGCCCGCCGCCCGTGCGCGACGGCTCTGCGCGGCGAGCGCGGCGAGCGGGGTCTTGAGCCCATGCGCGAGATCGGCGGCGCGGCGGCGGGCACGATCGAGATCGGCCTCGCGCACATCGGCGAGCGCGTTGATCGCGTCGATCAACGGCTGGACTTCGGCCGGGCCTTCGGCGGCAAGGCGTTCGCTCGGGCTCCGTCGCAGCCGATCGAGCGCGGTTTGAATCCGCGCGAGCGGCCGCAGCCCCAGCGCGACCTGCGCCCAGGCGGCGAGCGATAAGGCGAGCCAAAGGATGGCGAGGAAAATCGCCAATTCGCGCCCGAATTCGCGGGCGGCGCTTGTCACCATCTGCGCGTCCTGCCCGATCTGGACCAGCACCGGCACACTGCCGCCGCCGAGCAGAATACGCCGTTCGAGCAGCATCAGGCGCGGCTCGAACGGCCCCGCATCGATCCGTTCGCTCCAATCGTCCGCCTGCGCACGCGATGAGGTCGGCAGCGCCTGATCCCATAGCGAGCGCGAGCGCAGCATCGTGCGGGCACTCGACGCCTGCCAGTAAAGGCCGCTCGCGGGCACGGTGAAGCGTTCGTCGCGGGGGCCTTCGGCGACGGCAAGGCTGCCGCCCGGCCCCACCGTAAGCCCTGAGACGAGCCGCACGCCATCGCGCTGAAGTTCGTCTGCAAGCCGGCGTTCGAGATGATGTTCGAACAGTAATGTGAGGAAGAACCACGCCGCAACCAGCGCCACCGCCACGGCCACCGCGCCGCCGGCAAGCAGGCGGAACCGGAGCGATTTTAAATTCATGCCGCGCCGTCGATGCAATAGCCGAAGCCGCGGCGGGTGACGATCACATCGGCCCCCACCTTGCGCCGGAGCCGCGCGATCAGCGCCTCGATCGCGTTCGAATCGCCGCCGTCGGCAGCGCCGTAGAGATGGTCGGCGATTTCGTGCGCGGGCACCGCGCGGTCGCCTTGATGGACGAGATAATCGAGCAAGCGGAATTCAAGCGGGGAGAGGCGGATTGGGACACCGTTCAGATCGACCGTCATCCGCTGCATATCGACACGCAGACGACCCGCCGTCACCACGTTCGAGCCGCGCCCGGCCGCGCGGCGCAGCACGCCGCGCACGCGTGCGATCAGTTCGCCCATCTCGAAGGGCTTGCCGAGATAATCGTCGGCGCCCGCGTCGATCCCTTCGACGCGCTCGGTCCAATTGTCGCGCGCCGAGACGATGATGACCGGGAACAGCCGCCCCGCGGCGCGCCAGCGGCGCAGCACCGAGAGTCCATCGAGTTGCGGCAGGCCGAGATCGAGGATGGCGATGTCGTAATCCTCGACATCGCCCTGAAACCAGGCGTCGCGGCCGTCGGGCGACAGATCCACGAGGAAGCCGATCGCCGCGAGCGCGATGCGCAAATCCTCGGCGACATCAGGCTCATCCTCGACGACCAGCGCCCGCATCAGTCCTCCTTGACCTTGAGCACATGGCCTGTCGCCGCGTCGATCTCCACCTTCATCACGCGACCGGTGCGCGACAAGGTCTTTACCTCATAGATGATCTGGCCGCGATAATCGTCATCGTCATCATCGAGCTCGATTTTGACGATCTCGCCGGGCGCCCTGGCTTGCGCGATGGCCATAATCCGATTGAGCGGCAGCAGCTTGCCGCTGAGCACGGCCTCGCGCAGGTGGCGATGTTCGCCCTTGTCGTTCTGGTCGCGCCCGAGCGCGGTTACGGGGATGATCGCGGCCAGCATAAGGGCGGCGATCGCGGTTCGGCGGGGGAAATTCTGTGTCATGCCGACACCCATAAACGCGGCTTGCTGATAGCAGGCTGACACTCGCCGCAGGCTGTCTGTCAGCGGCGCCGTCCTATGCTTGGCGCCATGAACAGCAAAGAAGCGAAACGCTCGCTGCGCCTGATGGCGTTGATGGGCTGCATGGGGGGAGCGGCGGTGCTGCTGCCGGTTGCCGTCCTCGCGGCGCCGATGCAGGACAATGTGCTGGTTTATGAACCGCCCTTCTTTGAAAGTGCACATCCGCAGCACGCCTACGACATGGTGAAGCGCCTCCCCGGTTTCGTGCTCGTCGATTCGGACGGCGCCGTGCGCGGCTTCGCGGGAGCGACAGGCAATGTCCTGATCGATGGCAAGCCGCCGTCGTCCAAATCCGAATCGCTGGAGGCCGTGTTGCGGCGTATTCCGGCGGCGTCGGTCGCGCGGATCGAGGTGATCCGTGGGGGCGCGCCGGGGATCGACATGGGCGGTCATGACGTGGTCGCCAATGTCGTCCGCACCGCACAAGCGACGCGTAGTCTGGCGGTCGAGGCCGGCGGCATCATCGCCCGCGACCACATCCTGCGGCCCAACGCCAGCGTCGAATGGTCGCGGCGTTCGGGCGATCACCGGCTCGATGCCGCGCTCGATATAAAGACCGAATTCGACGATGATACCGGCACCGGAGGCGTCGCCACCTACGCGCGGGACGGCGCGCTCGTCGATAGCGCCGACCGACGACAATGGGAGGTCGCGCAGACGCTTTCGGGGCGCGGCAGTTGGGAAGCCCCGGTTGCGGGCGGGACGCTTTCTGCCAATGCGAGCGTCGCGCGCGAGGCCAAGGACGAGGACGTCGCACTGTTCGGGGCCGATGGCGAGACGGTGCACGAGCGCAAAACCGATCTTCAGGGTGAACTCGGCGCGCAGTGGCGGCGCAGCCTCGGCGCCGGCGTGCGGCTCGACGTGATCGGGCTCCAGCGACGCGGGGAATTGCGCGCAGTCTCCAACTCGGTCGAAGGAGACGATCGCGAGCGGTTTGCCGAAACCAGCGACACCGCCGAAAGCATCGGCCGGATCGTGCTCCGGCGCGAGCGCGGACAGCTCGTGCTCGAACTTGCGGGTGAAGGCGCGATCAACCGGCTCGATAGTGCCGCGGCGCTTTCCGAGAACGATGTGCCCGTCGTGCTGCCGGGCGGGAATGCGCATGTGCGTGAGGCGCGCGCGGAAGTGGCGCTCAACGCCACCTGGCACGCGACGTCCGCATTGGTGATCGAACCCTCGCTCGCGGTCGAGCGGTCGGCGATCCGGCAGCGCGGCGACACCGCGTTGCAGCGTCGCTTCACCTATTGGAAGCCCCGGCTTGCGCTCAGTCGCGGGCTCGGTGGTGACGATCAGCTTCGTGCGAGCATCGAGCGCACCGTCGGCCAGCTCGATTTCGAGGATTTTGTCGCCTCGGCCTCGCTCGACCGCGATCAGGTGAGCGCGGGCGCGGTCGATCTCAGGCCGTCGCGCACCTGGCGCGCCTCGATCGCGTATGAGCATCATTTTGGCAAGGGCGGCGCGATCGTCGTCGAAGCGCGTCACGAAAGCATCGCCGACGTTGTCGATCACACGATCCTGCGTGATGAAAGCGGGCAGATATTCGATGTCGTCGGCAATATCGGCCACGGTACGCGTGATACGCTTTCGGTCGATGCGACGCTGCCGCTGGCGCCGATCCTCGGGATCGAAGGCGCGCGGATCGAGGCCAATGTCGATCTGATCCGCAGCCGCGTCACCGATCCGACCACCGGCGCGCGGCGCTGGATTTCGGAAGACAAGCCGGTCGAAGGCGCCGTCAGCTTGCTCCATGATCTGCCCGGCGGCGCCTGGAGTTGGGGTGTCGAGGTCGCGCTGGGGCAGCGCGAGCGCGAATATCGGCTCGATGAGGTGCGCACCGAAAGTTACGGTGCGCGTGTCGGCGCGCATGTCGAATACCGCCCGGCGCCGCCCTGGACGATCCGACTCGAGGCGGCCAACATCACTGCGCTCACGCATCGCGACAGGCGCGATAAATATGAGGGGCTGCGTGATCCGGGGGCGCCCGACGAGATCGAAATCCGCCGCACCGCCACGATCCCGACGATAGCGTTGAGCATCCGGCGCAGCTTCGGCCAGGGCGTCGCGCGATGAGCCAGCGCGAGGCTTCAATCATGGAGCTGCGCGCGCCACAGCGTCGCCGCCAGCAGCATCGAGGCCACCGACGCGCCAATCCAGAACCAGATCGCGGGGCCGAAATCGTAGACGCGGTGGCCGTTCACCATCGTCATCCCCGCATTGACGAGCACGCCCGATACCTGTTCCTGGATGGCGGCGCCGATATAGCTGAAGATGCCGATCACCCCCATCGCCGCGCCCGCAACCTTTTTGGGCGCGATGTCGACGGCGAACAGCCCGCCGAGCGAGGTGACGAGTCCGGTCAGCCCCATCCCGAACAGCAGCATGCCCGCAATCAGCACGGGCACGTTGTGCGGTCCGAAGAAGATGATGACGAGACCGATCAATTCGAGCAATGCGAAGATCAGATTGGCGGGCGGGCGGCGCGCGTCGAACACCTTGTCCGAGACGAAGCCGAACGCGATCGCGCCGACCATGCCCGCGAGGGTGCTGAGCATCAGCATGAATCCCGCCTCGGGGAGCGTGAAGCCGCGTGCCTCCTGAAGATAGAGGACACCCCACGAGTTGATCGCGTAGCGCGTGACGTAGGTGAGCGCGCTCGAGACCGCGAGTACCCAGATGGCGGGGATCTTGAGGATCGAGAGCTGCATCGAGAGTACGCCGCGCGGGCCCGGCTTGGTTTCGGTCGCCGCGCCGTAATGATCGTTGCGCCACTTGGCGACGGTGGGCAGGCCAAGCGTCTCGGGTCGGTCGCGCAGCAGCCACCAACAGCCCGCGGCGGTCACGACCCCGATCACGCCCGGCCCCCAGAAACCGAACCGCCAGCCGAGCAGCGCGGCCAGCGTGCCGACGACGAGGAAGGTCAGCCCTTCGCCGATCGAATGCGCGGTGCTCCAGATGCCGTAGATGCGGCCGCGCTCGCGGTTCGAGAACCACGCCGTCATCGCAACCACGCCGCCCGGCGCGCCTGCGCTCTGGAACCAGCCGTTCAGGCCCCAGATCAACGCCGCAACCCAGACGGTCGTCGCGAAACCCATCGCGATATTGCACAGCGCCGTCGCGAGAAAAGTCACCGTCAGGAAGCGCCGGACGTTGGCGTGATCGGCGAGGAAGCCGTTGGTGAGCTTGCCGAGCGCATAGGTGTAGAACAGCGCCGAACCGATCGCGCCGAGTTCGACGGGGGTGAAGATACCCTGATCGATCAGCGGCTTCTTGACCACGCCGAGCGCGAGGCGACAGGTATAGATGAGCCCGTAGCCAAGCGTGATCGCGATCATCACGCGAAAGCGGTGGCGACGGTAGAGCCGGTCGATCTCTGCCTGATCGGTGATCGGTGGGGTCTCTGCCCCGGCAGCGAAGAAGCTCAGCAACCCGCTCATCGTCATACCCCGCGCGCGACTGGAAAAGACGCCCCGGCGTGGAACGCACGCGCCGGGGCAGGGGATGGATTAGAAGCTGAGCTGCATCCCAGCACGAAACGAGTAACCATAGCGCTCGATCTCGTCCACGCGCTGCCGGATTCCCTGATACATCCGGTTCGGTTCGTCGTTGAGGTTGGAGCCTTCGAAGAAGACCTTGATGTTCTTCGAAACCTCATAGCCGATCTTCGCATCCCACTGGTTGAAGCTGTCGACATAAATATCGTCATACGTGCTTTCGCCGGGCTCGAGCAGATAGGCCGAGCGGTAGGTGTAGGCGACCCGCGCCGAAAAGCCGTGCTTCTCATAGGAAAGGAACGCCGAGCCGACCCGATCCGACTGGCTGGCGAGCGGCAGGCGTTCGCCAGCACGGCCGGGAACGCCCTTCGCTTCCGAATCGACGAAGGTCATGCTGCCGCCGAGCGTGAAGCCGTCGACCGGGGAGGGCAGGAAGTCCAGCTCGATCTGGGCGTTGAGCTCGATGCCTTTAACCTTGGCGCTGTCGGCGTTGACCGGGGTGGTGACCTGCGCGTCGGTCAGATTGCGGCCTCCGAAGGTGCCCGATTCGACCACCGTGGTCGAATAGATCGGATTGGAGATAGACTTGTAGAACGCGGCGATGCTCAGCACTCCGCCACGGCCGATATAATATTCGGCGGCCACATCGTAGTTGGTGGACATTAGCGGGCTGAGATCAGGATTGCCCATCTCGACCTCGTTGTCGCTAACGTTGACGACGACGGTCGGCGCAAGCTGCTCGTAGTTCGGACGGCCGATCGCGCGGGTGATCGCGCCGCGCAGCACGAGATTGCTCCCGACATCATAACGGAGGTTGAGCCCAGGGAACCAGTCGGTGTATTGCTGCTTGCCGAAGCTGTCGTAATCCTTGCCGAGGTCACCGAGCACAAGCGTGTCAAGCACTGCCTTGGCCGCATATTTGCTTTTGGTGTTCTCGACGCGGATGCCGGGGATCGCGGTGAAGTTTCCGAATTTGAGCGTGGTCATCGCATAGGCAGCGAGAATGCGCTCCTTGATGCGGTAGTCCGCGGCGAGGCTGTCGCCGATCGTTCCCTCGGCATCCATCTCGAACCGGTCCGAATTCTGGTCGAAGAACCCGTCTGCGGTCGCGGGGTCGATCCGGGGGCCGACGACGTAACGACCGCTGAAGATACTGCCTACCGGCGTACCTTGAACCTCGGCGAGGACCAGATCGCCGTCGAAACCGTCGTAGACGTCGACATCCTCATCGTTGGTCTTGTTGCGTTGCGTTGCCTTGACACCGAATTTGATGGTCGAATCATCGCCGATTCTGATCGGCGCGCGATAGTCGATCCGACCCTGATAGAGTTGCTCGACGGCGTGGCGGTTCTCGTAATCGACCTCGTCGAATTCGTAATTGGCCGCATCGTATGCGGCATCGCCTACCGCATATCGGGGGAAAATGCCGGTCGTGTCATAGGAACCGTCGAACCCGTCGGTCTCGAAGCTCCATTCGGTGCGATGCGGGTCACGCTTGGTCGCGCGGGTATAGCCCGCCTCGACGCTGAGCAGGCTTTCCCCGATATCGAACTCGCCGCCCACCGTGGTACTGAACGACGAGGTGTCCTCGCGCCGGAACTTCAGATCGCGCGCGGCTTCGGCATCGCCGAACCTGCCGGTGGTCGCCGTCTGATCGAAGATCGTGTCGTCGTCCGGCTCGACGCTGAAACCAAACCGGTCCTCCCGATCGGAAAATTTGGAATAGAGCATTCGGACATAAGTGCGCACAGCATCAGTAGGACGCCAATCGAGATTGGCGACCAGCCCGGTGCGCTCGCGGACGATATGGTATTGGCGCAGCGTGTTCTCAAGCGGAACGTCGACGCCGTTGACCACATCCCAATGACCGCCCGATTGCGCGTTTTGCGATTCGATCGTGCGCTTCGAATAATTCGCCGCAAGGACGATGCCGAACTGCTTGTCCGGCCCGAACAGTGTGCCGAACGATATGTCGCCCTCGACCGGGTGCGTTTTCCCCAGACGATTGTAACCGACGGCCCCGGTTGCGGTGACGAACGTCTTTCGGCGATCGAACGCATTCACCGTTTCGATATTCGCGCTGCCGGCGATCGCGTTCGCGTCGAGATCGGGCGTGAGAGTCTTCACCACCGTCACCGCGCCGATCAATCCCGAGGGAATGTCGTCGAGCTTCACCTGGCGCGAGTCGGGTTCGGGCGCCGCGGCGGTCTGGCCGTTGAGCGTGACGTTGAGCAGATCGGGCGACACGCCGCGCACGGTGAGATAGCGCCCCTCACCCTGATCGTTGGCAACACTGAGGCCGGGCAAGCGACGCAGCGTTTCCGCCACGTTCTGGTCGGGAAGGCGCCCGACGTCATCCGCGCGCACCTGGCTGATCTGCCCCGACGCCTCGCGCTTGGCCTCGAGCGCAGCGCGATCGGCGGCTCTCCGGCCGGTGACGACGATCTCACCGTCCACATTCTGGTCGTCGATCTGGGCCTGGGCCAGCGCCGGCTGGACGCCGAGCAGCGTCGAACTCAGCAGGCACATACGAAACGTCAGTCTCAGCGTGGAAGTGATCATCCTTCCCCCCTCCCTCTTTGATGGCGCGGCCGGTTTTCGACTCGCGGCATTATTCGATCGCGATTCAGTATGGATGGAATTTTCTAAATTACAAGCTAAATAGAATTGACCTTGCATTTATGTCGTCGGCGGATAGAGTTGCAAGACATTGAGCGGCCGAAACGGCTGCCAGACAGGCCATAAGGGAGACGAGTCGTGCGGATATCCATCTGGTTTCAGGCAAGCTCGGCGCTGGCATTGATGGCACTGCCGGTATCGGCGTCGGGGCAGGCCACGGCGGCGCCGGTGCCGAGCGTCGCGGCGGTCGGCGCGACTCAGCCGACGGCGCAGGGCGGCGCTAATATCGCGGTGATCGCCGATGCCGACGATGCGGCGCGCGCCCGCGTGCTCGGCACGGCGGAACTGGCGGGCATCGAGGCGTATCGGCTCGATGGGGTGCGAACCGGCGTCGCGCCGGCCGGTGAAGCCACGGGGATCGATACGCGTGCCGGCTTCATGCTCGGCGGGCAGGCGATCACGCTTGCGGTCGTGGCCGAAACCACGAACAACAGCCTGCGCTTCTTTGCGTATCGAGACGGTGCGCTCACCGAGATTGGCGCGCGCGCGGTCCCGCTGGGCTTCGCGGTCGAGGACGTGTGCCTTTGGCGCAGCGCACAGGACGGCAATTTTTACGCTGTCGCGGTGGGTGAGGGCGGCCGGATCGACCAGCAACTCGTCTTTACGACCGCCGACGGCGAGGTCGACGCCCGCCAGGCACGGCAGTTCAACCTCGCCTCCGAAGCCAAGCATTGCGTCGCCGACGATCGCAATGGCGCTCTTTACATCGCGGAGGAGGCGGTCGGCATCTGGCGGTTCGACGCCGATCCCGAAGCCGAGATCGCGCCGACGCTGGTCGACGCGGCCCGGCTCGGCCAGATCAGCGAGGAGGTGGGGGGCGTCGCGCTCTATGATGGCGGGCCAAGCGCCAACTGGCTGATCGCATCCGACGCGAGCGCCGGGCGCGTTTTCCTCTACGATCGCGCGCAGGATGATCGCTGGCTGGGCGCGGTGTCGCTCACCGGTGCGGGCGGCGCGCCGGTCGCGGAGCCGGGTGGCCTGTTCGCCACCGCCGCGCCGCTCGGGGCGCGTTTCCCGAACGGCGTGCTGGTCGCGGCCGACGAGGATGCGCCCGGCGGATCGACCTATCAACTCGTCTCGATGGCCGATGTCGCGAGCGCGCTTGGCCGCGATCCCGGCACGGAGCCCGCGCCGACGCCGCTTGAGCCGCGCTTTCCTGTCGTTTCCGCGCGCGTCGAAACCGTCCCGGTCAAAAGCCCGGGTGACGCCGCCGACGATCCCGCGATCTGGGCCAATCCCGACGATCCCGCCGCAAGCCTGATCGTCGCGACCGACAAGAAGGCCGGGCTCTATCTTTACGACATGAAGGGCGCTGTCGTGGACTTTGCGCCGGTCGGCAAGATGAACAATGTCGATCTGCGCACCGGTTTCATGCGCGACGGCAAGCCGATCGTGCTGGTGACCGCGACCGATCGCACGCGCAAGGCGATCGGGATCTTCATGCTCGACACCAAGGCGCGCAAGCTCGTCGATATCGCCGATGGCGTCCAGCCATCCGGTCTTTCCGATCCCTATGGGTTGTGCATGTATCGCAGCGCCAGGAATGGGCGCACCTTCGTCTTTGCGAGCGATCCCGACGGGCTCAACCGCCAGTGGGAGGTCGTCGCACGCCCCGGCGGCAAGGCTGCGTTGCGCCAGGTCCGCGATCTCAAGCTCGGGTCGCAGACCGAAGGCTGCGTCGCCGATGATGCGGCAGGCGTGGTCTATATCGCCGAAGAGGATGTCGCATTGTGGCGTTTCGATGCCGAGCCCGGCGGTGCGGCAACGCCGCGGCTGGTCGATTCGGTCGAGCGTAATCCCGCGCTCAAGGACGATCTCGAGGGCATTTCGCTCTACGATCTCGGCGGCGGCAAGGGCTATCTGGTCATCTCGAGCCAGGGCAATAACAGCTATGCCGTCTACGATCGGCAGGGCGCCAACACCTATCGCGGCTCGTTCGCGGTCGTCGCTGACGGCGCGGCGGGGATCGACGGCATCTCGGAAACCGACGGGCTCGACGTCAGCAGCGCCAATCTCGGGCCCGGCTTCGAACACGGAGCGATGGTCGCGCAGGACGGCCGCAACGTGCTTCCCGGCGACACGCAGAATTTCAAGATCGTGCGCTGGAGCGACATCGCCGCCGCGCTCAAGCTCGAGCAACGGTGACGACCACTCTGAACGAAGGAACAGCGTGATGACCAGTTTCGCCCCCTTTTCCCGTTTTCTGTGCGTCGGTGCGTCGGCGGCGGTATTGGCGCTCTCCGCCTGTTCGTTGGGATCGGCACAGGATAATCCAGCAGGGCAATACACGATCGAACGTGTCACTTTCGTGATGCGCCATGGCATCCGCCCGCCGACCAAGGCCCCGGCGATCCCCGAGGGCTATGCCGCCGATCCGTGGCCCGAGTGGCCGGTCGATATAGGGTTGTTGACGCCGCGCGGCGCGCAGGGCGTGGGCCTGCTCGGCGCTGCCGATCGGGCACGCTATGTCGAGGCGGGATTGTTGCCCGGCAGCGGTTGCCCGCCAACCGGTGCGATCACGGCCGAGGCAAGCTGGAAGCAGCGAGCCTATAAAACCGGCGAATCCTATGTCGCGCAGTTCGTACCCGGCTGCTCAATCGCGGTGACGCATCCCGCGGTCGAGGAGGGAGATATCCTGTTCCACCCGCCCACGCTCGGCAAAAATAGTTTCGACGGGCATCTCGCCTACAGTCAGGCACTTGGACTGGCGCCTGCCGGCGGGATTGCGGCGGAAGTGGCGCAGGACGCGGATCTGGTTGCCCTGCTCCAGAATGTGCTCAATTGTTGCGCGCCGCCACGCTGCCAAGAAGATGGCGCGCGGGCCGGCTGCACGCTCCCCGATCTTCCGACCGCCCTCGTCGAGAAGAAGCATGACCGCCCCGACCTGATCGGTCCGCTCGACATCGGCTCGACCGCAAGCCAGACCTTCCTGCTCGAATATCTTGAAGGCATGCCGATGGATAAGGTCGGCTGGGGCAGAGTGACGCGCGATCAGATCGAGACGCTACTGCGTTTCCACCCGATCAAATTCCATTACGAGAATGGGTCCGACTATGTGAATGCGACCGCCGCCGGGCCGCTGATGCGCCGGATCGTCGAGACGCTCAATGCCGGCTCGGACGGCCCGCGTTTCGCGCTGTTTTTCGGGCACGATACCAATCTCGCCGATCTTCGCGCGCTGCTCGATATCGACTGGAAAGTGGAGAGCTATCCGACGGGCGATGTGCCGCCGGGCGGCGCGCTGGGGTTCGAGCTGCTGCGCGATGGCGCGGGTAAGCACTATGTCCGCGCCTTCTTCCGCGCGCAGACGATGGATCAACTCCGCAACCAAGTGCCGCTCACCGGCGCCGAGCAGCCTTTCCGCCAGGAGATTACGATCCCCGGCTGCACCGGCCCCGCCGATGCGCCGGTGTTGTGCCCGCTCGATCGTTTTGAGGCGATCGTCGCGGCCAAGCTCGCTGCCGGCGACGTTGGTACCAAGGCAGCGAACACCGATGGCTGATACGATGCCGCCGCTGGTCGTCGGCAACTGGAAGATGTGGGGCCCGCGCAGCGCGTTGCCCGAAATCGACGCCATTGCCACGGTCGCGCGCGCGCATCCCGAAGTGCAGCTTGCCTTGTGTCTTCCCGCGACGCTGATCGATGTGGCGGTGGCGCGTGCGCCAGATCTGATGATCGGCGCCCAGGATTGCCACGCCGAGCGCGAGGGTGCGTATACCGGCTGCGTATCGGCGAGCCTGTTGCGCGAGGCGGGGGCGTCGATCGTGCTGGTGGGGCATAGCGAGCGGCGCCGGCTCTGCGGTGAGCGGGACGCCGATGTACGCGCCAAGCTGCGCGGTGTTCGGGCCGGCGGCCTCCGACCGATCCTGTGCATCGGCGAACCGGCCGAAGAACGCGACCGCGCCGCCGATTATGTGTGTCGTCAATTGGCCGAGGCGCTCGATGACGATCCGGGGGGGGGCAAGCTCGCGATCGCTTATGAGCCCATTTGGGCGATCGGTGCCGGTCGTGCGGCCGAGCCGTGCGAGATCGCAGCGATGCACGCGACGATCCGGGCATTTCTGCACCGCATATATGGTGCGCAAGGCTATCAGATACCGGTGCTCTATGGCGGTTCGGTCGATCCCGCGAATGCCGCCGCCATTCTCGGTATTGACGGTGTCGCCGGTGTTCTCGTCGGCGCCGCAAGCCGGGATGCCCGCAGCTTCGCCTCGATCGTCGCGAGTGCGCAGGCGGCCGACTCCTTCCTCTCAAGGGCTTGTTGCGCGGAATGACCACGCTTCGGTAATAACCGCTTTTCGTGCCCGTTTTCCTGCCGATCGGAATCAGGCAACCACCCGGAGCGGTTTGTCGTTGACGCGGACATCGGACACGCGAAGATCGCGGACGCCGCATGCCGGCAGTGCGGCGCGATCGAGTCGGTTACGGTTTATTTCAACATCCTGATATATCGGAACATAAGTTCTACATCATACGCCGATCTGCGGCGAATATGTACTGTCTAATGTTTTCGCGGACTTCGAACATGCCATTCAGATTATGACTTTTGCGCCTCCAGCCTGGCACGGTCGCAGGAAGGAGGGTGATACTCGTGACCTGTCTCCCTTCCTCACGCAGTAATGCAGGAGCGGTCCGACGAGTTGCGCCCCGAGTGTGGGAACCCTTTTCCTACGAGCGTACTATTTATACCAAGTCCCAGTTCCTTCTCACGCGCGTGATTGGGGACGTCCCGACATCGGCCGAACTGTGCTCGACCGTGCTGTCGCCCACATGCAGCCGTTCGAGCATTGGACGCGCGCGGATGTTGCGCAGTGCTAGCGGACCTGTGCGCCTGAAGAACCTCATCCAGTCCATTTTGCATGCATATCTAATACCGCCTTGCCCGCACAGTAACCTGGTCGGGATCAGCGGTCGCAAATGGATGAGCCAGCAATATCTTCCCGATGATGAGCGAGCTGCCGTGTCACGGCATCTGGCGCAGATCGACGTAGTCGAAGCATCACTCAAGGAGGTTGAAGCCGGCATCGCCGGCGAAGCAATGTCTGACCCGACGATCCGGCGGCTTATGACATTGCCGGGCGTGGATATGACCGTGGTCTGCGGCGTAGCCGCTGCGATCGGCGATATCGAACGCTTTCCCGACCCTACCAAGCTGGTCAGCTACCTTGGTCTGAACCCCAGCGTTCGCCAGTCTGGCGAGGGGCCGGCTCATCATGGGCGCATCACGAAGCAAGGCCGCGGGCAAGCGCGTGGCATGCTGGTCGAGGCAGCCTGGGCGGCAGCTCGCTCACCAGGGCCGATGAGAGCCTTTTTCCAGAGGGTCGCTGCAAAGCGCGGCCAACACATCGCCGCGGTCGCCGTAGCCCGCAAGTTGGCCATGATCATCTGGCACATGCTCACCAAGGGCACGGATTACATCTGGGTGCGACCCGCCCTCCTGGCGCGGAAGTTTCGGAGCATCCAGCTGAAAGCAGGCCTGCCCGCCACGCCGGCGAAGCGTGGCGCAGCATATGACTACAACAAACCCGAGCTTCGCGCGCGGGAGCGGCAGCGCACCGAAGACGCCGAGAAAGCGTACAGGGATTTCACGTCACGATGGCGCGCGAAGCCTCGATCGGGAAGAAAATTGGCGCAACCGGCATAAAAGGCTTTTCTACAACATCTGTGTCCGTCGGCTTGCCCGGCCGACTGAAGTCGAGTGTGACACCGTTCTCGTACGCCCAGCGATCGAGCGCCTTCGAGATGAACTCCGGCCCATTGTCTACCCGGATAGTCCTGGGAGCCCCGCGGGACGGCGCGATCCGCGTCATCGTCGCGACCACCTGCTCGCCCTTGATGCCCTGGTCGACATCGATCGCCAGCGCCTCCCGGGTGAACGCGTCGACCACCGTCAGCGCTCGCAGCCGCCGACCGTCGAACAGCGCGTCCGAGAAGAAATCCATCGACCGCATATCGTTCGCCGCCAATGCCGCAGGTTGCCGCTCGCGGTTGGCAGCGCTGACGATGCGGCGGGGCCTCTTGAGCCGAAGGCTCAGTCCATCGTCACGATAAAGCCGGTAGACACGCTTGTGGTTCACGAACCATCCTTCCCTGCGAAGCAGGATATAGATCCTGAAGTAGCCGTATCGCGTCCGCGTCGCGGCAAGATCACGAATGCGTAGCATGAGCGGCGCCTGATCTGGTCGATGCGATACGTAGCGCACCGACGAGCGATCGACGCCGAGCGCCTTGCAACTGCGCCGTTCGCTGACGCCCTGGGACGCCTGGACGTGCGCAACGATCTCGCGCCGCCGCCCAGGCGTCAGAGCTTTTTTGACAGAACGTCCTGCAGAATGTGCTTGTCCAGACTCGGGTCCGCGACCAACTGCTTGAGCTTGCGGTTCTCCTCCTCGAGTAGCTTCAGTCGCTGCAGTTCGCCGACACCGAGCCCGCCATATACCTTCTTCCAGCGATAGAACGTCTGTTCGGAAATCCCCATCCGCCGGATCTCCTCGGCCACTGGCGTGCCCGTCTCCGCCTGCTTCAACGCGTACGCGATCTGCTCGTCGCTGTGCCTCGTCTTCTTCATCGTCAGCTCCTTCCTCGGGCGTCGTCACAAGGCCGGAAACCTAACCTTCAATCTGGATGAAAAAACAGGGAGGACGTCAAAGCCGCTGTCACCTACGAGGAATGTAGCGAGCATGTGAATAGCCAATTCCGAAAGGGGCTCACCGGCGGAATAGCGCTCATTATATATGTCTCTGTACTCGGTAAGCGCCTGGGCAAGCTCCGGCCGCAGGACGAGCGGGAGCTTCATCGAGGTTCGGTCGGGGCGGCCTACCAGCGCCTGCTTGACCAGGGTTGGACCGATGCCCTCCGACATCTCCATCCGCACGACAAGATCTACACCTTCTGGAAATATTGGCGCGGCGCCTTCGAGCGAAACGCGGGGCTCAGGATCGACCATTTCCTGCTCAATCCGGCCGCAGCATCCCTCCTGGTCGCGGCCGAAGTCGATATCCGCCCGCGCGGCTGGGAAAAGACCAGCGACCATGCGCCGCTCTGGATCGAGCTGGCCGACACGCCCCGGCAGCGCCGATCGCCGACATCAAAGAAGACATGACGATGGAAAGCGAACAGTTCGTCCTGCACGAAAATGACTGGTGCCGAACAACGAGCGGCTCCCGGTCCTGCTATCGCGATGCGGTCAAAGCCGAGGGCAAAGCCGAGGGCAAAAAAGCTGCAGAGCGCTTCGAGGAGTTGTTCGGCGATCATGGCTGGCCGTCCCACTGGCGCGATACGATCTACGATTATCACCATTATCACTCGACCGCGCACGAAGCACTTGGCGTGGCGACAGGCTACGGCACGCTGTTGCTCGGCGGCCCCGGCGGTCGCGAGCTTGAAGTCGGCGCCGGCGATGCTTTGGTGCTGCCGGTCGGCACCGGCCATCGCCGGCTGGAGGTCAGCAGCGATTTCCTCGTTGTCGGCGCTTACCCGCAAGGACAGGATTGGGACATCTGTCGCGCGGCGCCGCCCGATGAAATGCGCCGGCGAATGCATGAGCTTCCGGTGCCTGAGCAAGATCCGGTCGCTGGAAAATCAGGGCCGCTCCGCGATCTATGGGCACCGTGATCACCCGTATGATCTGCGTGCGGTAGCGAGTTGAAAATTCGCGATCGAGGATCATCTTGGTATTGCGCCCTTGGGGCGTGAACATCCTCAACTTTGGCACGGAGATGATGATGTCCGATAAGCACCTTGACTATCTCAAGCGCGAGCATGCCCGTCTCGGAAACGAGATCGAGCTTGCGGCACGCGAGCCGCGTCCCGACGAGGTCGCGATCGCACGGCTCAAGAAGCTCAAGCTCGCGATCAAGGACCAGATCGCTGCCTGGTACCGCGATCTCGGCGAGAATGAGGTCGCCTGACAGCCGGGCGGAGCCGTGGAATCGGCTCCGCCTTTTGGCCCCTTCACGAAACCTCTTGAAACCGGAATCGCGCTTCCTAGCTTTTTTTATGCCGGACGCCATGTTCGGGTCCGGTTGGACATGGAGAGCGTCGGCTCTTTTATCACCGGCGCATCTCATGCCCGAATTGCTTCGCAAAGGAGGATTTGGAGATGAGAAGCAACTTCGACTTTACGCCCTATCGGCGTTCGACGGTCGGCTTCGACCGCCTTTTCGATCTGCTCGAAACCGGCATGCGCGGCGATGCGTCCGATGGCTATCCGCCCTTCGACATCGTCAAGGATAGCGAGGACAGCTATCGCATCACGCTCGCGGTCGCGGGTTTCCGCCCCGACGAGATCGAGGTGGTCGCGCAGCAGAACCAGCTCACCGTTACCGGCAAGCGCGCCGAGGAGGACGGTCAGCGCGAATATCTGCACCGCGGCATCGCCACGCGTGACTTCGAACGGCGTTTCCAGCTTGCCGACTTCATCGAGGTCGGCGCTGCGGGTTTCGACAACGGCCTGCTGTCGATCGAACTGAGGCGCGTCATCCCCGAGGCGATGAAGCCCCGCAAGATCGCGATCGGAAGCGGAATCTCCGCACCCGAGCGGATCGAACCGCGCAACGATCCGGCGCTCGAAGCCGCCTGATTGCGCAATCCCAACGGCTTGCCGGTTCCGCCCCCATCGGACGGGCCGGCAGGTCTCACCTATTCCAGCCCGGAAGGAGGTGAGACCATCATGGATTCTTGATCTCGTTCCCTGGACCCGGGAGTCGCCTTAACCTTCTGGCCGCAACCTACCCGTCCTAGCGAAGCTGACTATCCTTGCTGCCGCGCCGGTTGATCCCCACGCTGCGGATTCTGGTATCACGGGCCGTCTGGCAGGAAACACAGGTCCGCGTGCCAGGCAGCGCGTCGCGGCGCGCCTGGGGAATCGGCTCTCCGCAATCCTCGCAATAATCGGCACTTTCGCCGGCAGGCATCATCACCCGCGCTCGCTTCACAGCGTCGGCTACCGTATCATCGATCTGGTCCTGAACGGCACCGTCAGGCGCCCATCCATTTGCCATCGGGCCACTCCTTTCAATGCGTCCGACATAGGAAATCGCGAGCCATTTTCCATGCTCCGCCAACCGCTCGACGGCCGGGTTTTCGGAGAAGGGCGCGATCGGACACATTGCATCCTGAGGCGTTATCACCCCGCAGGCCGTATTGCGGGCATAGCCGATGGGGATTTTTTGCGAAGGGGATGTGATGGAACACAATGACCACCTCTTCGCGCTCCTGATCGGCGGCGGCCTCATCTTGCTGATTTCATGGCTGCCGATGCTGCTCAGGCGCGTGCCGCTGTCGCTGCCGATCATGTGCGTGGCGATCGGCTACGCTTCCTCGTTCACCTCTATCCTCAGCGTCGCTTCCGCAGCCGACCCGGCGGCGACGCGTGCCGCCGAGACGATCAGCGAGATCGTGATGCTGTTGGCGCTGATGGGTGCAGGTCTCCGGATCGATCGCAAGTTCGGTTGGCGAGCGTGGGGCACGTCCTGGCGTCTTCTCCTCGTGGCAATGCCGATCACCATGTTGGCCGTCCTCGCCGCGGCGCATTGGGGACTGGGCTTTGGCGCACCGGCAGCGTTGCTCCTGGCGGCGGTCCTCGTCCCGACCGATCCGGTTCTCGCCGGCGATGTTCAAACCGGCGCGCCCGGCAAAGGCGACGACGGCGAGACGCGCTTCGGCTTGACGTCGGAGGCCGGCATGAACGACGGCTTCGCCTTTCCTTTCGTTCTGCTCGCTCTCGCTCTTCAAGCGGGGACGGCGACATGGGAGCATTGGCTGGCGATCGACTTGATCGGCGAAATGCTGATCGGGATCGGGCTCGGTTTCGCACTTGGACGTCTCATGGGCTTTGCGATGTTCCAGCCGATCCACATGAAGCTATCCGATACCGGGGACGGACTTGTGGCGGTCGGTGCGACGTTGCTGACCTATGCCGCAGCCGTGTTGCTTCATGGCAACGGCTTCATCGCCGTGTTCGTCGCCGCATTGGCGATCCGCTCGGCCCGGCCCGAGGACGAGTTCCACGCCAAGATGGCCGAATTGACCAACCAGGTCGAACGCGTGCTGGTGATGCTCGTGCTGGTCCTGTTTGGATGGGCGCTTGGCCATGGCTTGCTCGCTTCGCTGACCTGGCAAGGCGGCGTGCTTGCTCTCGCCCTTATCCTGCTCTTTCGCCCGGTCGCTTGCTGGATCGGGTTCATCGGATCGTCGGCGCCCCGAACGTCCAAGCGTCTGATAGCTATCTTCGGCATCCGCGGGATCGGCACCATCTACTATCTGCTTTACGCGCTGGGGCGCGGTGAATTTACCGAACGAGGACAACTCTGGGCAATCGCAGGGATGGCGATTCTGGCATCGATCATAATCCACGGCGTCCTGTCCACGCCATTGATGGCATATGCTGATCGGCTTCGCGGTCGTCATGGCGACACGGCGGGCCATTTTGAATACGAAAATTATCCCTCGCGCTGACCATCCGCGACCTGATCGACTGCTGTCGATGCTCTATCTCAAAGCGGCTTATTGACCTGAAATATGCGTCGGCGCCGAATAAACGCCGGTTACCAGGACGATTCATGGTAGGATGCCGTTGCGAGTCCGTGCTTTCGCTACAAGGAGCGCAGATCGCCCGGATCGGGCTTTCACCCCGCGAGCTTTCCGGTTTTCCCCGAAAGGGGGTTTTGTCATGAACCGAACAACCCATCCCGACGTCGCACACAATCTGGCGCTGGCCATCCTCGCATCTTCCAATGCGCCTGCACTGCTGCTCGACGAAAATTTGACAGTGATCGCCGCCAGCACGTCGTTCTACCGGGCGTTCGCCCCTGACCCGCAGCATGTCACCGCACAGCCGTTCTTCAAGCTGGGCAGCGGCGAATGGGACGTGCCGCAACTCCGCTCGCTCCTCGCCGCCACGCTGTCGGGTCATGCCAGGATCGAGGCTTATGAAATGGACCTCAAGGGCGACGCCGGACCACGCCGGCTCGTCCTCAATGCGCAGAAGCTCGAGTATGGCGATGCCGAACAGGGGCGCCTGCTCCTGACGATTTCCGATGTCACCGAGGCGCGCATCAGCGAGAAGCTCAAGGACGATCTGCTCCGCGAGAAGGCGATCCTGCTCCAGGAAATCCAGCATCGCGTCGCCAACAGCCTGCAGATCATCGCCAGCGTTCTGCTGCAGAGCGCGCGGCGCGTGCAATCCGACGAAACGCGCAGCCATCTTCGGGACGCGCATCACCGGGTGATGTCGATCGCCACTGTCCAGCAGCAGCTCGCGGCCTCGCGCCTTGGCGATGTCGAGCTACGGGGCTATTTCACTCAGCTGTGCCAGAGCCTCGGCGCCTCGATGATCCACGATCACGACCAATTGTCGCTTATGGTGACCGCCGATGACAGCCAGGTGAAAGCGGATATCTCGGTCGGTCTCGGGCTGATCGTCACCGAGCTGGTGATCAATGCGCTCAAGCACGCCTTTCCCGACGATCGCAGCGGCAAGATCCTCGTCGATTATCGGTCACGCGGAAAGGGCTGGAAATTGTCGGTCAGCGACGACGGCGTCGGCACACCCGAAAAGATGGCTGACGCCAAGCCGGGTCTCGGCACCGGCATCGTCGAAGCGCTGGCCAACCAGCTCGACGCGAGAATCGAAACCGAGGGCGGGTATCCCGGCACGACGGTCTCGATCGTTCACGTTGCAGCGACGGAGGCCGACGGCCCCGACCCGACACCGCCGAAAAAGGCGGCATAGCCCAGTGGGCGATCCCGGCCAAATCCAAAAGCTGACCTGGATCAGGACGATAAAGCGGAACGGTTACGGCTGGCGAAGCGTAATGATCACGCATGAAAAAACCGAGCACTTCACTATTCGCCTGGCGCCATCCGGCGCAGGAAGAACTTCAATCGCTGATCGAGGATCATGTCCGCGACCCGGACTTCCCGTGCGTCGGTGCCAAGGCGGCCCTGTCCAACGGCACGCTTCAGGTGCTGGCCTGCGACACGATCGACAGCGCGTGGGACGATCTGCGGATCCATGACGCCCTGCTGGACTGGTCCGAGACCTATCGCGAGGCGCCGGGGTTGTTTCGGAGCTTTGCGGTCATTTTCGATGGGCCGGAGGATCTCGGCGAACAGGCGTTCGAACGCGCATTGTGGGATCGCGTCCAGTCGCTCTCGGACAAGGACGTATGGCGCGGGCAGGAATATGACGAACGCGTCAGCGCCAACCCGGAAGACTCGCACTTCTCGCTGAGCTTCGGCGGAGAGGCGTTCTTCGTCGTCGGGCTGCATCCCCATGCGAGCCGGCCGGCGCGGCGTTTCGCCAAGCCGGCGCTGATCTTCAATCTTCACGACCAGTTCGAGCAGTTGCGCGAGGCGGGCAAGTACGAAGGCATGCGCGAGAAGATCATGGTTCGCGACGAGGCGCTGGCCGGATCGCGCAACCCAATGCTGGCGCGTCATGGCGAGGCGAGCGAGGCGCGGCAATATTCAGGCCGGCAGGTCGATGAATCCTGGCAATGCCCCTTCCGCTATTCGGGATCGAAATGAGCGACGTCGTCACCATCCCCGAGCGCAGCGGCACCGCCTTTGCGCTGCCGCGCGGCGCCACGCTGGCCGTGATCGACCCCAAAGGTGAGCAGGTCGCCGATCTCCTCGCCTTCAATGCGGACGATATCGACGAGGTGATGTCGTCAGGCCGCACGCTCGATTATGCCGAAACGATCTGCCTGACGGCGGGGCACAAGCTCTATTCGAACCGCAGCCGGGTGATGCTGGAGATCATCGGCGATACCGTGGGCCGGCATGATTTCCTGCTGACGCCCTGTTCGATCGATACTTTCCTGCATTTCTATCCGGACCTGCCGCCGCATCGCGGATGCTTCGGCAATCTCGCCGAGGCGCTGGCGCCCTATGGCGTGACGTCCGATCGCATCCCGACCGCGTTCAACTGCTTCATGAACGTGCCGGTCGACGCCGATACCGGCAAGCTCCAGGTGCTGCCGCCGATGAGCAAGGCGGGCGACAGCATCACCTTCCGCGCCGACATGGATCTTATCATCGGGCTGACCGCGTGCTCGGCCCCGGCCTCGAACGGCGGGACGTTCAAGCCGATCCAGTACCGGATCGATTAGCGGACCCGGACCGGCTACCGGGCGTCGATTTCCCGGATCGCGGCGGCCAATTGCGGCTGGCCAAACGGTTTGCCGAGCTTGACGATGTCGCGGGGCATGGTGGCGGGAATTTCGCCATAGCCGGTGGCCAGGATGACCCCCAGGCCGGGGATGCGCTGGCGCGCCTCCTCGATCAGTTCGGCACCCGTCATTTCCGGCATTGCCTGGTCGGTGATGAGCAAGTCGATTGTCACGCCCTCGTCAAGACGGGCCATCGCTTCGTGGGCCGAACCGGCTTCGGTCACGATATGGCCAAGGTCCTCCAGCAGGGCAGCCGTGTTCATGAGCACGAGGGCGTCATCGTCCACGGTCATGATGCGTAGCTGACGTTGCGGCGGAATGGCGGCCGGCGCAGCTTGCCCGGTCTCGGCTTCAGCGGTTTCGCGCACCTCCGTGACCGGCAGCCAGAGCTCGGCCGTCGTGCCTTCCCCGACCACGCTTCGCAGCACCAGCGCGCCCTTCATCTGGTCGGCGAGCCCGTGGATCATCGACAGGCCGAGACCCGTGCCCTTGCCCACCCCTTTGGTCGTGAAAAAGGGCTCGGTCGCGCGCGCCAGGGTAGCTGCGTCCATGCCGCTGCCGGTATCGATGACGGCGAGCTTGACATACCGGCCACCGCCGAGCCCATCGACCTCGCCATCCTCGACCGATCCCTCGTCCGCCGCGATCGAGATCGGGCCGCCTTCCGGCATCGCATCGCGGGCATTCACCGCCAGATTGAGCAGCGCCATTTCGAGCTGATTGGCATCGGCGAGCACATGGGGCAAGGACAGCGGAAACTGGAGTCGGATCGGGTGCGACGGGCCGAGCGTGCGTTGCAGCAAATCCCTCATCCCGCGAACCAGCTGCGGCACGTCGACCGGTTCCGGATTGAGGTGCTGGCGCCGGGCGAAGGCCAGCATCCGCTGCGTGAGCGCGGCACCGCGTTCGGCGCCTTGCCGGGCATTGCCGATCAATCGCCGGGCGGAAGCATTGTCCGGCAGCTGCTTTTCAAGCAGCGACAGGCTGCTGAGAATGGCCATGAGAAGATTGTTGAAATCGTGCGCCACCCCGCCGGTGAGCTGCCCGATCGCTTCCATCTTCTGTGACTGGAACAGCGCCTCGCGCGCGATATCGAGCTTGTGCTGCGTCTCTTCGCGTTCGGTCACGTCGCGGGTGATCTTGGCGAAGCCTTGCAACTGTCCTTTCTCGTCCAGGATGGAATCGATCACCACGCTGGCGCGGAACCGGCTTCCGTCCTTGCGGACGCGCCAGCCTTCCGCCGAGAAGCGCCCTTGCTCGCGCGCAATGCCCAGGGCTCGGGCCGGTTCGCCCGCGGCGCGGTCTTCCTCGGTATAGAAGCGCGAGAAATGCGAGCCGATGATCTCGGCCGGCGAATAGCCCTTGATCCGCTCCGCGCCCGCGTTCCAGCTGGCGACATTGCCCTGGGGATCGAGCCGATAGATCGCATAATCGGTGACGCTCTGGACGAGCAGCCGGAACTGCTCCTCACTTTGACGAAGGATTTCCGCGGCCGCCTGCCGCTCCGTCAGGTCCCGCGTGATCTGGGCGAAGCCGACCAGCTCGCCGTCCCTTCCCCAAACCGGGTCGATGATGACATGCGCCCAGAAGCGTTCGCCATCCTTGCGGACCCGCCATCCTTCGCGCTCGAACTTGCCCTCGCGCTGCGCTGTCGCCAGCGCGCGTTCCGGCACCCCGGCGCGCTGGTCCTCCGGCGTATGGAAGCGCGAGAAATGCTGCCCGACGATCTCCTCGGCCGCATAGCCCTTGAAGCGCTGCGCGCCCGCGTTCCAGTTGGTCACGATGCCGTCGGGATCGAGCATGTAGATCGCATAATCGCTGATCGCGTCGACTAGCAGCCGATAGCGACCTTCTTCCGAAACCGCGTCGGTCAAGCGTTGCCCGTGATCCACTTTATATCCCATTGTCGTGCCGCGCGAGCGACATAGGTTAGAAATTAGGAGCAAGGCGATGCAGGCGACGGTTTCGAATCGATCCGTCCGCAGCCGTTATGCTCGTTCGGCGCGGCTTTCTTTCATCGTCTGCCCTCGACGGGCAAGCCGAGACGTCGACGGTTTGCTCGCACTTTTCTACGATACAGCCCAACGGCGTGCTGGGCACCGGCCAGCGGCGTCATCCCGGCAGTCCTGCGCAGTAGTGCCGCGTTCAACTCGATCGCGGCCGACACCTTCTCGGATACCATGAGCGATGCCTCCCCAAGCGCACTGCCGTCACCACGGCCGATTTTCGCCATGCGCAGTCCGATGACGGTCGACGCTTCCCAACCCAGCGCCCAACTGTCCAAGGCAAGCGCGCTCCAGGCGCTCGCACCTGATCGCTTAACCATGGTCCGTCTCGGCATCGGCCATCGCAGCGGCTTCCGGCATGTCTTTCGCACCGCCCATGTCTTCGTCCGACATTCGGCCGGCGCCGGGGCCCGCGCCCAGGTCCGCGCCGGTGGTCGGATTGGCCGAAGCGTCGGAGGCTGTGCGTGCCGCCAGCGCAGCGACGACCGCCTTGTCGTCCTTGCCCAGCTTGACCGTCGCGAGGCCATTGCCGCCATCAAGCGGAATGGCCGCCGCGACATCGTCGATGCGGTCCCATTGCTCGCCGCTGTTCCATGGGCCGTCGACATCGCCGTCGCCTTGCGAGGTGTTGACGTACAGGCTCGCAAACGGCGCGAGACCGGGCAGCTTGCCGGTCGGGAAATTGTCGTTGATCGAATAGAGCGCCTTCTCGAAGCTCTTCTGGTGCGCGACCTCGCGCGTCATCAGGAAGCCCAGCGCATCCTTGATGCCGGGATCGTCGGTGATATTGATCAGGCGCTCGTAGATGATCTTGGCCCGCCCTTCCGCCGCGATGTTCGACCGCAGATCGGCGCTGGGATCACCGCGGCTGTCGACATAGGCGCCGCTGAACGGCACGCCCGACGAATTGGTGAGCGACGGACCGCCGCCGAACAGCAGCGATTGGGTATGGCTGTTGCCGCCAGCGGTCATCGAAATGTAAAGCTCGGCCTCTTCCATCGCCGCCTCGGCAAGCTGCGCCTTGGCGCCCTTGTTGAGCATCGCGACGATCGAGCCGACGATTTCGAGGTGGCTCAATTCCTCGGTCGCGATGTCGAGCAGCATATCCTTGCGCCCGGCATCCTCCTCGGCCAGCCCTTGCGTGAAATAGCGCATCGCGGCGGCCAGCTCGCCGTCGGCGCCGCCGAACTGCTCGAGGATCAGCGACGCGAGCGCCGGGTTCGGATCGGCGACGCGCACGGTATATTGCAGCGTCTTGTTATGCATGAACATGGGAATTGCTCCTCGAGGGTCTGGTATAAACAAAGCAGCAGAGACCCCTGTTCCTGCGTCGGGAGATATATCTGACTGATCGACATCATGCTTTGCCGATGGGTGGGCCCTGGCCAGCCGCCCGGCCGAGCCTAGTACGGGTCGGCCAGGTATCGGAGGTGAGCTGCTGCCGCCTCGACAGCGCATGTTCGTCGAAACCGCAGGCGACCCCGGCTTCCTCGAACGATACTTCGTTGACGTCGATGGCGTGCAATCGCTCGCCGACGCCGCCGAGACCACCTTCGCTGACGACCAGATAGGTCAGGCGACCGTCCCTCGACATCATCGCATCGATCACTTCACCGATCGCTTCCCCATCGCGCCCGATCAGCTTCGCTCCTGCGAGCTGGCCTACCGGCAGCAAGTCCGGACCGGCGGCGTTAATGCTTTTGGCGGCCGCCTTTCGGCCGCCCTTCTCATACTGCGCCTGGCGTCCGAGCCAGCGCCAGATGCCGATCAGGTTCACAAGGGTCAGAAACGCATTGGCCACCAGCAGATGGGGCTGGTGAGAGACGATCCCGACGATCGACCAGCAGACCGATCCGATGGCAAAGACGACGAAGCCCCAGCCGGTGATGCGCACGCCGAGGTTGGCGGCGGTCATCATCGCCGCGATCATCGTCGCGACGGGGGCGATCCAGGTTGCGGCCGCTCCCATCTAGACGTCCACGCGACGGGGGAGCTGGGAGAAATGGTCGGACATGCGTTTCTCCGGCGCCGCTAACGACTCGCAACAGTGCCGCGATCGGAACGAACCGGCTTCCCGGAAGGTTCAGGCTCGATCGAGGAGAGTTGACATGGCCGACAAGCAAGACGCGATCGCCCTTCTGAAATCCGATCACCGCAAGGTCGAGGGGTTATTCGAGCAATTCGAGAAGGCGAGCGGCGACGGCCGCAAGCAGAAGATCGCGCTGACGATCTGTCAGGAACTCACCGTCCACGCGAAGATCGAGGAGGAGATCTTCTATCCGGCCTGCGAGGGCAAGGTCGAGGAAGATCTGCTCAAGGAAGCCTATGTCGAGCATGACGGCGCCAAGGTGCTCATCGCCGAGATCGAGGCCGGTACGCCGAGCGACGAATTCTATGACGCCAAGGTCAAGGTGCTGTCCGAGCAGATCGAGCACCATGTCCAGGAAGAAGAGCAGCGCATGGAAGGCATGTTCAGCCAGGCCCGTCATGCCGGACTCGACATGGATACGCTCGGCGACCAGCTCCGTGCCCGCAAGGAAGAACTGGTCGCTGAATACAAGAAGAACGGTCTGGCTGGACCGGAAACGACCACCTTCACCGAGGCGACGGTCTGACGCGGACATGGGCGATCGAATGCCCGATTGGATCGCGCGCCGAAAAGACCCTGATCGATCTCGACAGGCCCCCGAAGCGACCATTCGCCATTACGGCCATCGTTATGTCCTCCCCTTACGGCGAGCGAATATCCGGACTCGATGGTGCAACTCTCGGTGCTTGCCGCGATATTCGACTGGGGGCGATGGCAAGGCGTCCCGCATCCTCTCGAAGCCGAAGTGCGCGCCGGGTTGAGGCGCTTCGACGATCCCGAACATCAGCTCGCTGCCTGATAATGGAATTCGGAATGACGCAATCATAAATGGACATGGTGAAATCGCATCGGCTGCCGGCCTAATTGGCAGCAGGGCGATACGTTGTGCCGCACAAAGCTTCTCTTTTGGAGTGGCCCGATCAGCTACTGCACATGACATTGATCGCGAAAGCGATGACGCCGATGTTGAAAACGAACGCTGCGATCGCGCGGAACAGCAGCGTTCGCCGCATCGACCGCGACAGGACGTCGATGTCCGCGGTCTGAAGGTCATGCCGACGCAGCGGCGAAATATGCAAACTCCCAATAGTTCGGCTCTTCGGTTTGAGGCACCTTCAGCCCGCCGCTGTCCCCGCCTTCCGGCGCTGCCGTATGGAGTGGCGGCGATGAAATTCCCGCCGAGGAAATCGCCTTCGTTTATGCGCGACGATTTGACGCTGAGTTGAAGCAGCAACGTCCGCCCCAGTTGGCGTGACCGTCTGCGGCGCCGTTCGCTGAGCGATTCGGCGGGCCGTGTCCGCCGAATTAGCAACATTCGCGTCTCCCCAAGGCATCACTGAAAAGGAAATTGTACCCCGGCGCGCCCCAGAACTTCCGTCGCGGTGATTCCGCAGTGATTCCGCAGAGGCATTTCGGGGGACCTTCCGCCAAATTGGCGGTGGTAACCCCTTGAACTTACTTCGAAAAATGGTGCTGCCGGTGAGGATTGAACTCACGACCTCAGCCTTACCAAGGATGCGCTCTACCACTGAGCTACGGCAGCACGGGGCCCGGTCGGGAAGCGGCGCCTATGGCCGCGTGCCCCCGGGATTGTCAAGGTGCGCACCGCGACATAATCATCGGCCATGACCAAAAAGGACGATCGCGCCGCGCGGCTGGCCCGGCAGTTGCGCGAGAACCTGCGCCGCCGCAAGGGACGCGCGCGGGAAGAACGCGCCGGCGACCGCCCCGCTGCCGCCGACGACCGCATCGATTCGCCTGCCGATTGACCGCGCTCAATCGACCCAATCGCGTTGAAGCGGCCGGATCGCCAGCATCATCAACAACGCCGCGATCAGATAGAAACCGAGGCACAGGATCACGGCATTGCGCAGCGAATCCACGCCGTAGCTCGCGGTGAAATAGTCCGATAGCCCGCCCATCAGCATCGGCCCGATGCCGAGCCCGATCAGATTGTTGATCATCAGGAAGCTCGCGCTCGCGGTCGCGTGCATCCGTTGCGGCACCAGATGCTGGACCGCGTTGGTCACCGGCCCCAGCCACAGGATGTTGAGCGCGTTGGGGATCAGCAGCAACACCCACGACGCGGCCGGCATCGGCACCAGCAACCCGGCGGCGAAGGTGGGGGCGGTGATCAGCCAGGCGATCGCCGGCAACCGCGCATACCAGCGCTTGTCGGCCGCGCCGAGCCGGTCGGCAAGCCAGCCGCCCGCGAACACTCCCGCCGTTCCGCCGACGAGCAGCAGCGACCCCATGAACTGGCCGGTGGTGATGAGATCGAAACCAAAGCTGCGCATCAGCACCGCCGGGGTCCACAGCGCGAGGCCGTAACCGCACAGCGAACTGCACCCCGCGGCGAACGACATCAGCCAGAAGCTCGGCTTTTTCGCGAGCATCGGAAACACCGCGCTGAGCGGCACCGCCTCCGGCGCGGCGGCCTTGGCCGGGCGCGGCAGATCGCGCACCACCAGAATGAAGATCGGCGCGAGCACGATGCCGGCGATCCCCATCGTGACGAAGGCCGCGCGCCATTCGACCAGCGCAGCGATATACGCGCCGAGCAACACCCCGCCCGCGAGCCCGATCGGGATACCGAGTGAATAGATCGCCAAGGCGCGCGAGCGTCGTTCGGGCGGGAAATAATCGGCGATCAGCGCATAAGACGGCGCGACGCCGCCCGCCTCGCCGACGCCGACGCCCAGCCGGAAGACGAAGAAGGACCAGAAATGGTTCGCGACCCCGCACAAGGCGGTGAAGCCGCTCCACACCGTGAGCGCGCCCGCGATCACCCACGACCGGCTGGTCTTGTCGGCGAGCAGCGCCAGCGGCACGCCGAGCACCGAATAGAGGATCGCAAAGGCCAGTCCGCCGATCGCGCCGAACTGGGCGTCGCTGAGCCCGAGATCGGCCTTGATCGGCTGCGCGAGGATGCCGAGCAACTGCCGGTCGAGGAAATTGAAGGTGTAGACCAGCAGCAGCATCGCGAGCACGAGCCTGCGGGAAGGTGGGGCACGGAGCGGCGTCGAGCGCATCGTTACGCCCCCCAAAAACCGTCACCCCGGCGAAGGCGGGGGTCTCGCGGTGGCGGCACGATGCCAGCTTTTACAGGCATGACGAAAGGGGGGATTTCAGCATTTTTCCTCCAAGATGACGAAACATCGGTCGCGGGCTGGCGTCGAAAGCCGCCGCGACGCCCGCCTTTCAACGCATCGCGAATTTGGGAGCGTCGGCAACGCGGCACACGCCGGTAAGCGCGTCGATCCACGCGTCAATCAGCGCGACGCCCTCCTTATGGGTGAGGCTGCGGCCGGTTTCGGGCATCATCGCGCCGGGATCGGTGATCGCCATGCGGTGCGACAGGATCGAACCGCGCGCATCGCCGGGGACGATATCGAACGCGCGGCCTTCGGCGCCCTTGCCCGCGGCGACCGGCGGCTTGCACACCCCCAGCGCGCGCGGATCGGCATTGGCGCTGTCGAGCCATAGCCCCGACACGCGCGCCGGGCCGGTCCGCGAATGGCAATGCGCGCAATTGATATCGAGATAGGCGCGCGCGCGCGCATCAAGCGGCGCGGCCGTGTCGCTCCAATCGGCGCCGCGCGGAATACCCGCGGCGGGAACCCCGGTCAGATAATGCAGCGCGACCAGTCGTTCGAGCTGGTTGATCGTACCGCCTGCACCGGGAAACGTCCGGTTGAGGTGGCGCGCCTGAAGCCCGATCGGCTCGACCGCGCGGGTACGATGATCGAGCGTATGGCAGCCCGCGCATTGATTGGCGTTGGGCACCGAATAGACGAAATCGGTACGCGTACCGTCGTCGCGCAAGGCCAGCGGCACATCAGCCCCGGCGCGCTGGAGCGTCGCCTTGGTCTGATCGGCGTTCCAGACATAGGGCAGCCCCACCCAGCCCTCGGCGCGGCGCACCAGCAGCCGCGTCTCGATCAGCCGGACGTGCGCCAGATCGAGCCCCGCAACGCCATTCTGATAGGTCGCGGGCGTCACCTTGAGCACCTCGGTGCTCGCGCCGGGCCGATCGGCCGCGGCGGGCACCGAGAAATAGAAAGTCTTGGTGATGATCGAGCCGATGGGAAAGTCGAACGGCCCGGTGGGATCGTAGGTCGCGCTGGCGCCCTGGGGGACGAACACGGTGCGCCATTTCTGCGCGTAATCGCTGAACAGCGGCGTCGCCAGTTCGTAGGTGACCATGCCTGCGTGCGGCGTGATCCGCCTGTCCTCAATCGTGAACAGCCCCCAATCGGCGAGGTCTTCGGGATTGTCGGTGGCGTGGAAGGTCACCGCATCGGGGGCACGCGCGCACCCCGCGACGAGCAGCAGCCCGAACAGAAGGACGAACAGGCGCGTCACTTGGTGATCGTCATCTCCGCCGGCAGCGTGACCGCGCCGAGCCGTTGCGCGGGCGCGCAATCGGCCGTGACGATCGCCGCGCCCTTGAAGCGGTGCGGGCCATCGACGTTGAGCAGCTTCGCCGCGCCATTCTGCACGCAGATCTTCGCATCGGCGACCTTGGGATCGACAAACCCGTCCCACACCACATCGGGCAATTTGCCGCCGCCCAGCGCCATCAGCGGCTTGAACTGATCGGCGGGATCGTCGCCGCCGCCCGCAAAGCGATTGTTCGCGATATAGATGTTCTGCGGATAGGGATCATAGGCGGCGCTGCGCCCCCGCTGGGTGTCGAAGCCGGTCGAAAAATAGCTCGACAGGATGATGTTCGCGGTCTTGTTGTCGGCGATCTCGTTATCGAAAATCTCGACATCGTCATTGGCGTTGATGACCACGCCCGACCCCGCCGGCACCGAGGACACCGCCGATCCCCTGGCACCGAAATTGGCGTGGTTGTTGGCGGTGATCGTGTTCCTGTAGACGCGCGTCTTGCTGCCCGGCACCGGCAGATCGGGCATGTTGAACACCAGGATGCCGCCGGTATTGCCCGTGGCGGTGTTGCCGTAGACGTCGGCCCCCGTGGAATTCTCGATCTCGATCCCCGCGACATTGCCCTCGGCGCGGTTGTTCCGGACGATGATATTGGTCGACTGGCCGACATAAATGCCGGCATCCGATGCGCCCTTCACCACGCTTTCCTCGATCAACACGTTTTCGACCTGCACCGGATAGAGGCCATAGGCGCCGTTGTCGGTGCTCGGCCCCCTGGTCCATTCGGCGCGCACGCGGCGCATCACCGCGTTCCTGGTGCCGTTGATCTTGAGCGCATCGCCCTTGGTGTCTTCCAGCGCGATATCCTGAAGCGTGAAATCGTCGCCGGTGACGAGCAGCCCCTCGGCGCCCGAATTCTGCTTCGCGAACGACAGCACGGTCTTGTCCATGCCAGCGCCCTTGATGGTGACGCCATCGGCCGTGAGCGAAAGACTGCGGGTGAGCGCATATTTGCCCGCGGGGATCGCGACCACATCACCAGGTTTGGCATCGAGCAATTGCTGCTGGAGCTTCTGTTCGAAGCCCGGATCGATGACGAAGCCTTCAGCATCGGTCCTGGGCGCCTGATGGCACCCCGCGAGCATCAAACCGCCGGCCAGCGCCAGCATCATGGTCCGCCGCATCATCCTCTCCCGCTGTTTGATGATGCATATCGCACTTCATCGCGGGTGCGAAGCGGGACCGTGCTGCGCGCCTACCCGCGCCGCAGATCGTCAGGCATATTCGTCGCGCAAGGGCCGCGCGAGCAGATCCTCGATCACATCGCGCACGCTTGCCCCCTCCAGCAGCGCGCACACCGCCCCCGCGACGGGCATGTCGACGCCGACGTCCGCCGCCGCCTCGCGCAGCACCGGCGCGGTGAAGGCGCCTTCGGCCACCGTCTTGCGATCGGCGAGCAGATCGGCCGCTGCCTTGCCCTGCCCGAGCCCGATCCCGAGCGAGAAGTTGCGCGAGCTGACCGACGAACAGGTGAGGACGAGATCGCCCAGCCCCGACAGCCCGGCGAGCGTTTCCGCGCGCGCGCCGCGTGCGAGGCCGAAGCGCGTCATCTCGGCGAAACCGCGCGCGATCAACGCGGCGCGGGCGTTCTGCCCCAGCCCCGCGCCCTCGACCACGCCGCACGCGATCGCGAGCACGTTCTTGACCGCGCCGCCGATCTCGGCACCGATCACGTCGGATGAGGCATAGGGCCGGAATGCCGGGCTCGCGAGCCGCTCGGCGATCCGGGCGCGCAGCGCCGAGTCCTCGCAGGCGAGCGTCACCGCCGCGGGCAGCCCCGCAGCGACCTCATGCGCGAAGGTGGGGCCGGAAATCACCGCGATCGGCGCCTTGGGCGCCACCGTGCGCGCCACTTCGCTGATCAGCAGCCGTGTGCCCGCCTCGATTCCCTTGGCGCACAGCACCAGTGGGGTCGCGCCGACCGGCGCCTCGGCCAGCACCGCCCGCACATGCTGCGCGGGCACCACGACCAGCAGCGCGTCCGCCGCCGCCAGATCGGCGAGCGCGTTGGTGGCGCGGATCGCGGGCGACAGCGGCACGCCGGGGAGGAACACGCGATTCTCATGATGCGCGTCGACCGCCGTCACCACCTCGGGCTCGCGCGCCCACAAGATCACCTCGCGGTCGCCCTGCGCCGCGACCTGCGCGAGCGCGGTGCCCCAGGCGCCCGCGCCGATCACCCCGATCTTCATGCCTTCACTCCTGCTCCGCGCGCTTTTTCCGCATTCGGATCGAGCGGCCAGCGCGCGCGCGCCGGCGTATCGAGCGGGTCGGTGAGCCCGGCCGCGAAGCGTTCGGCCCCCGCCCAGGCGATCATCGCCGCATTATCGGTGCACAGCCAGCCCGGCGGCGCGACAAAACGCAGCCCATGGTCGGCCGCGAGGGCTTCGAGCGCACCGCGCACTGCTGTATTCGCGGCGACCCCGCCCGCCACCACCAAGGCGGTCGCGCCGTCGATCGCCCCCAGCGCGCGCCGGGTGCGGTCGATCAGGCAATCGACCACCGCCGCCTGAAACGATGCGGCAATATCCTCGGCCGACCAGCGCCCTGCCGCATGCGCGCGCACCACCGCGCTCTTGAGCCCGGCGAACGAGAAATGCGGCTCGGCCGATCCTTTCAGCGGCCGCGGCAGCGGCACCGCCGTCGCATCGCCTTCGACGGCGGCACGCTCGACCGCGGGGCCGCCGGGAAAACCGAGCCCGAGGATCTTGGCGGTCTTGTCGAACGCCTCGCCCGCGGCGTCGTCGATCGTCGTCGCGAGTCGGCGATACCGGCCGACGCCCTCGACGAACAGCAATTGGCAATGCCCGCCCGAAACCAGCACCAGCAGATAGGGAAACGCGAGGCCGGGATCGGCGAGCCGCGGCGACAGCGCATGGCCTTCGAGATGGTTGACCGCGATCAGTGGTTTGCCCGCCGCATGCGCCAGCGCCTTGCCCGTGACGAGCCCCACCATCACCCCGCCGATCAGCCCCGGCCCGGCGGTGGCCGCGATTGCATCGACGTCATCGAGCGAAACCTGCGCCTCGGCCAAGGCCTGCTCGATCAACGGTGCGAGGATCTCGACATGCGCACGCGCCGCGATTTCGGGCACCACGCCGCCATAGGGCCGATGCGCGCTTTCCTGCCCGGCCAGGCGGTGCGCGACGATCGTGCGATCGCCCCGAACCAGCGCCGCCGCGGTTTCGTCACACGAGGATTCGAGGCCGAGGATCAACATCGGCCGTCCTTATCGTGCCGCACGGAACTTGTCGAAGGGCTGGGCTTGTCGCAGGGCTGGCGTTTCTGCATGGCGGGCGCAACAAGGGCCGGGCGTCGATGGCGCGGTACGAACGGAGAAACGAATTGGGCGGACTGTTCCGCATCGGCACGCGCGGCTCACCGCTGGCGCTCGCACAGGCGCATATGGTGCGCGACGCGCTGTTGGCCGCGCACGGCTGGGCGGCGGATCAGGTCGCGATCGTGCCCGTCAAGACCACGGGTGACCGGGTGCAGGATCGCCCGCTCGCCGAGATCGGCGGCAAGGCGCTGTGGACCAAGGAGCTCGATCGCGCGCTGCTCGATCGCGAGATCGATTGCGCGGTCCATTCGATGAAGGATGTCGAGACGATCCGCCCGGCGAGCATCGCGATCGCCGCGATGCTGCCGCGCGCCGATGTCCGCGATCGGCTGATCGGCGCCGACAGCGTGGCCGCGCTGCCCGACGGCGCCACCATCGGCACCAGCTCGCCGCGCCGCGCCGCGCAACTGCGCAACCTGCGGCCCGATCTCAAAATCACGCTGTTTCGCGGCAATGTCGACACGCGGCTGGGCCGGCTGGCAGCGGGCGAGGCCGATGCGACGCTGCTCGCGGCGGCAGGGCTCGAGCGGCTCGGCCGGCACGATCTCGGCACCCCGATCGAGATCGAGACGATGCTGCCCGCGCCGGCGCAGGGCGCGATCGGGATCGAAGTGCTGACCGCGGAGGAAACGACGCGGCGGCTGATCGCGGCGATCGACGATGCGGCGACATCGACCTGCGTGATGGCCGAACGTGCCCTGCTCGCGGCGCTGGAGGCAGACTGCCACTCGCCGGTCGCGGCGCTGGCGACCTTGGGCACCGGGCTGCGAATCGAGGCGGCGCTGTTCTCGAACGATGGTCGCGATTGCGTGACGGGCCATATCGAGGGCGCAGCCGACGACGTCACGATCGGCGCTCGGCTGGCGCGCGACCTGCTCGATCGCGCGCCCCCCGCCATCTGCGCGCTGTTCACCGGATGACGCGGAAGATTGCCGTGCTGCGGCCCGAGCCGGCCAATGCGACGACCGCCGCCGCGATCGAGGCGCTGGGGCTGGCGGCGCTTCGATTGCCCTTGTTCGAGGTCCGCGCGATCGGCTGGACCGCGCCCGACCCGCACGCGTTCGACGCGCTGGTACTGACCAGCGCCAATGCCGTGCGGCTGGGCGGCACCGATCTCGACCGCTTCAAGGCGCTGCCGGTGCACGCCGTCGGCGCCGCGACCGCTGCCGCCGCCGCGCAGGCGGGTTTTTCGGTCGTCGCCGTGGGCGATAGCGACGGCGTGACGCTGATCGCCGATGCCGCGCGCGCCGGGGTGGCACGCGCGCTCCATCTCGGCGGGCGCGAGCGCAAGCTGCAGGCGGGCGGGCCGATCGCGACCGCGATCACCGTCTATGCCAGCGATCCGCTGGCGATCGCGGCCGAGGCCCTGACGCGACTCGAAGGCACGGTGACGCTGGTCCATTCGCCCAATGCCGCGCGACGGCTCGATCGGCTGACCGGGCACATCGACCGCGAATCGGTGCGAATCGCGGCGCTGAGCCCGGCGGTGGCGGATGCACTCGGCACCGGCTGGGGGCGAATCGAGGCGGTCGCGATCCCGATCGATGCCGAACTGCTGGCCCTCGCCCGCACGCTCGCCGATTGACCGCGCCGACAACCACGGGGATAAGGCACGCCATGAGCCGAGACTATGTGCCTCTCGACGGGAAACCCGAGCGCCGGATCGGGCTGCGCACGCTGGGAATCGTGGGCGTCGTCGCCTTTCTGATCGGCGCGATCGCGATCGGCTATGCGATCAAGAATTACGGCCATTGGTTCGAGGGGCAGCCGGCCCCCGTCAAGACCCGCCCGGTACCGCTGCAGTCCGCGCCGCCCGCCGATGACGGCGCACGCACACCGATCGCCCCGACCAGCACCGATCTCGATTCGCTGAGTGCGCGCGAGGCCGCGCTCGCCGCGCGGCTCGCCGATCTGGAGGCACGCACCGCGACGATCGATACCAAGGCCGAACAGGCGGGCGGCAACGCCACGCGCGCCGAGGGGATGCTCGTCGCCTTCGCCGCGCGCCGCGCGCTCGATCGCGGGCTCGGGCTCGGCTATGTCGAGGGCCAGCTTCGCCAGCGCTTCGGCGCGACCCAGCCGCGCGCGGTCGCAACGATCATCCAGGCATCGCGCAACCCGGTGACCGCCGACGATCTGCGCCTCGGGCTGGCGTCGATCGGCAACGATCTGGTCAGCGGCGGCGACGCCACGGGATGGTTCGATCGCGTGCGCGACGAACTGTCGAGCCTCATCGTGATCCACAAGGAAGGCACGCTGTCGTCGCGGCCGTCGGATCGGCTGGCGCGCGCGCGCTATCTGATCGAGGCCGGACAGGTCGAATCGGCGCTGGCCGAAGTCAACCGGCTGCCGGGCGCCCCGCGCGCCGACCGCTGGATCGCCGCCGCGCAGCGTTATGTCGATGCGCGCCGCGCGCTCGACGTGATCGAGACCGCCGCGATCCTCGGCCAGGGCGGCCCCGCGATGCCCACCGTCGAGGCGCCCCCCCCAACGCCTTCCGCCTTGCCGGTCGCCGAACCCGACACGCCGCCCGCCGCGCCTTAGGGTGATTTCGCGCCGGATGAGATCATCTGGCGACTCGGCAATCACGGCCAACAAAAGATCATCCTGAGTCGGTCCGGTTCAATGAACCCTAAACCGCCGGCTCGGCAGCGTGCGCACAATAACGATCGCGATCGGGGGCTGGATCGACCTCGATCTGGAAGGTCGTCCGCGCAATCCCGAACCGCTCGTGGAGCATCGCCTGCGCATGCGCGAGAAAAGCGTCGCCGGGATGGCCGCCCGGCATCACGAGATGCGCGGTCAGCACGGTCTCGGTGGTGCTCATCGACCAGATATGGAGATCGTGCGTCGCCGCCACCCCGGGCAACGCCCCCAGCGCCGCGCCCACCGCATCATAATCGACCCCGCGCGGCACCGCTGCCAGCGACATCTCGACCGATTCGCGCAACAGCCCCCAGGTCTGCCAGAAGATCACCGCCGCGATCGCGAGACTGACGACAGGATCGATCCAGCCGATCCCGGTGTGCCAGATGACCAGCCCGGCGATCACCACCCCCGCCGAAATCGCGGCATCGGCGACCATGTGGAGGAACGCGCCGCGAATGTTGATGTCGCCCTTGCGCCCGCGCGCGAACAGCCACGCGGTGGCGCCGTTGACCACGATGCCGACGCCCGCGACGATCGAGACGGTCAGGCCCGCGATAACGGGCGGGTCGCCGATCCGCTGCACCGCTTCGAGCACGATCGCGCCCAGCGCGACGAGCAGCAGCACCGCGTTGCCGAGCGCGGCAAGGATCGACGACCCGCGCAACCCATAAGTGAAACGCTTCGAGGGCGGCGTCTTGGCGAGCGTCGCCCCGCCCCACGCCAGCGCGAGCCCGAGCACGTCGGACAGATTGTGCCCGGCATCGGCAAGCAGCGCGACCGAATCGACCGCGAAGCCATAACCCGCCTCGATCGCGACAAAGCCGATATTGAGCGCGATGCCGATCGCGAACGCGCGGTCGAAGCTCGCCGGCGGGTGATGCCCATGGACGTGATCGTGCGCGTGATCGTGGTTCATCGCGCCATCGCTATCATCGCCCGCCCACGAGATACTAGGACATCGCCGGCGCGATCAGCCGCTCGGCCTGCGCGCGTGCTTCGGGGGTGATATCTGCACCCGAGAGCATCCGCGCGATCTCCTCGCGGCGGGCGCCATCGTCGAGCGTGCGCACATCGGTGCGCGTGACGAAGCCGTCATGGCTTTTGGCGATCAGCAGATGCTGGCGCCCGCGCGCGGCAACCTGCGGGCTGTGGGTGACGACGAGCACCTGCGCGCCATCGGCCAGCCGCGCCAGCCGCTCGCCGATCGCGCTCGCCACCGCGCCGCCGACGCCGCGGTCGATCTCGTCGAACACCATCGTCGCGGCCGCGCCCTGCTCGGCGAGCGCGACCTTGAGCGCAAGGATGAAGCGCGACAACTCGCCCCCTGATGCGATCCGGATCAGTGCCCCGAACGGCGCGCCGGGGTTGGTCGACACCTCGAATTCGACGCGGTCGCGCCCGGCCGCCGCCCATTGCTCGCGCGGCAGCGGCGCGACCGCGGTACGAAAGCGCGCGGCATCGAGCTTGAGCGGCGCGAGTTCGGCGGTCACCGCCGCGTCGAGCCGCCGCGCCGCGTCGAGCCGCACCGCCGACAGCGCCTCGGCCGCCGCTTCATAATCCCGCGCCGCCGCGGCAGCGGCCCGTTCGAGCCCGGCGACGCTCTCATCACCGCTTTCGATCCGTTCGAGTCGCGCGGCCATCTCCTCGGCCAGTGCCGCCAGATCGTCGGGCTGGACGCGGTGCTTGCGCGCGACCGCCCGCAGCTCGAACAGCCGCGTCTCGTCGGCGTCGAGCCGGGCGGGATCGAACGCCAGCGCGTTCGCCGCCTCATCGACCTTGTCTTGCGTGGCCGCGCCTTCGATGATCGCGCGATCCACCGCCGCCAGCGCGTCGGCGAGCGCGTCGTGATCGTCCGCGACGCGCTCAAGGATGCGCGCCGCCTGCCGCAACCGGGCCAGTCCGCCCTCGGCGCCGTCGAGCAGATCGGCCACCGCCTGCAAGTCGCCCGCGATCTTCTCGCCGCGCTGCATCGTTGCGCGGCGTGCAGCGAGCGTTTCCTCCTCACCCGGTTCGGGGGCAAGCGCGCGCAGTTCGGCGACCGCGTGGCTGAGGAAATCGTGGTCGCGCGTCGCCGCCTCCTGATCGGCGCGCGCCGCGGCCAGCGCTTCCTCGGCCGCGCGCCAGCCACGCCAGGCATCGGCGACCGGCGCGGTATCGAGCCGGCCGAACGCATCGAGCAGCGCGCGATGCCCGCGCGGATTGAGCAATCCGCGCTCGTCATGCTGGCCATGGATTTCGACCAGTTGCGCGCCCAGTTCGCGCAGCAGCCCCGCCGAGGCGGGCTGGTCGTTGACGAAACCCCGGCTGCCGCCGTCGGCCTTGACGATGCGACGGATCAGCAGCGGCTCGCCCGGTTCGATCGCGATCCCGTTATTGGCGAGCGTCGCGCCGATGCCCGCGGGCGCATTGAAGCTCGCGGTGACGACCGCCTGCGCAGCTCCCGCGCGCACCAGCCCCGAATCGGCGCGTGCGCCCAGCGCAAGCCCAAGCGCGTCGAGCAGGATCGATTTGCCCGCCCCGGTCTCGCCGGTGAGCACGCCCAGACCGTTCTCGAAATCGAGATCGAGCGCCTCGATCAGCACGACGTCGCGGATCGAAAGCGCACTCAGCATCGCGCGCGCCGACGATCGGCCATCGGATCAGCCGGTGGTATCGGAAATGCCTGCCGGATCGGGCGTGTCGGCAGCCGGCGCGGTTTTGCGCGCATCGGGCAACAACGCTTCCTCCGCCGTCGGCGAGGTACCGGGCGCGCCGGGCGCGAGCACCTGCCCCGGCGTCGCCGCGGCAATCGCCCTGGGCGGGTGCTTCTGCATCAGATCGTAAGCGTGTTCGTACCACGGCGTGCCGACATAATTGGCGCCGAGCACCGCGGCGGCACGCTCGGCCTCGGTCGGCATCCCGAGCGCCAGGTACGATTCGGTCAGCCGCATCAGCGCCTCGGGGACGTGCGTCGTCTGCTGATAGTCGTCGACCACGCGGCGGAAGCGAAGCGTCGCCGCCAGCCACTGACCGCGCGTCTGGTAGAAACGGCCGATCTCCATTTCCTTGCCCGCGAGGTGATCGCGCACGAGATCGATCTTGAGCCGCGCGTCAGCGGCATAGCGCGTATTGGGATAGCGGCGCGTGAGCTCGCCCAGCGCGTCGAGCGCCTGCTGGGTGATCTTCTGATCGCGCGTCACATCCGAGATCTGCTCATAATAATCGAGCGCGATCAGATAATAAGCATAAGGCGCATCGGGGCTGCCGGGATGGATCGAGAGGAAGCGCTGCGCCGCCTGCAGCGAATTGGTGTAATCGCGATCGAGATAATAACTGAACGCGCTCATCAACTGCGCGCGCCGCGCCCAGACCGAATAGGGATGCTGGCGCTCGACCTCGGCGAACAATTGCGCCGCCTGCTTGTACTGATCGCGATCGAGCCGTTCGCGGGCGGTGGTGTAAAGCGTGCCCACGTCGCGCGCGACATAGGGAATGTCGGCCTTGGTGCGGTTGCGTGCGCAGCCCGCGATGGGCAGGGCCAGCGCCACAATCAGCGTCAACGCGAGCGGGCGGGCAAGCGCCCGGCGATACGGGGGGATACGCATGGTTGCGGTCTTAGCCGAGCCTTAGCCGGGCGAACAACGGTTTTTCGCTTGATGGACGCCGGCACCCGCCCAATGTTGGCGGGACAAGGCATATGGCAGTATCGCCTGCCACGCCTTGCCAGTTCGAGGAGTCGCCGATGCCCGCCACCCTGCTCGCCACCCGCCGCGTCGAAAAGCCGTGGGGCCGCCACACGTTGTGGCCGGGTTTCGCCGATCCCGCGCGCGACGGCGAACCGGTAGGCGAAATATGGTTCCAGACCCCGGGCGACGCCAATCCCGATCTGCTCGTCAAATATCTGTTCACCAGCGAGAAATTGTCGGTGCAGGTCCATCCCGACGATCAGGCGGCGCGCAAGGCGGGCTATCCGCGCGGCAAGGACGAGGCCTGGCTGGTGCTCGCGGCCGAACCCGATTCGACGATCGCGCTGGGCACCCGGCGCCCGGTGGGTCGCGAGGAATTACGCGAGGCCGCGCTCGACGGCTCGATCGAGCAATTGCTCGACTGGAAACCGGTCAAGCAGGGCGATTTCTATTATTCGCCCGCGGGCACCGTCCACGCGATCGGCGCGGGGATCACGCTGATCGAGATCCAGCAGAATGTCGATCTGACCTATCGGCTCTATGATTACGGTCGCCCGCGCGAATTGCACCTCGATGCCGGGGTCGCGGTGAGCGAGGGCACCCCCTTCATCGCGCAGGCCGCGCCTGGCCGGATCGCGCACGACCGCACGATCCTCGCCGAAGGGCCCAAATTCGTGCTCGAACGCTGGCCCGCGGGCAAGCGCATCATAACGCTGCCCGACGGGCTCACCGGCTGGCTGGTGCCGGTAACCGGCACGGGCGTCGCCGAGGGCATCGCGTTCAGCGCAGGCGAATGCGTGACAGTAACCGGCAGCGCCGCGATCGAGATCGCCGAGGGTGGCGACGTGCTGTTCGCTTATCCGGGGGATCGGCGGATTTAGGCATTGTGCCGTAGATCAGTATCACCACGGTCCGTTCGTGCTGAGCTTGTCGAAGTACCATCCTGCTTGCGGTGTCGTCGAGAGAAAGAGCGGCCCTTCGACACGCTCAGGACGAACGGGCCAGGTTTAACGCTCTTCGCTCTAAGACACGCCCGTCATGCCGGACTTGTTCCGGCATCCAACGAGCCGCCAGCGATAGCGCCTTGTTGTGGGTTGGCCCCCGGAACAAGGCCGGGGTGACGAAATTCCTGGAGAGGCCTGCGTAGGAGCACCCGTGCCCTGCCCCTAGCCCTAACCCTTGCCGACCTCGGTCACGCTGCCGGCGAATTCCTCGAAATCCCTGGCTTCGCGGAAATCCTTATAGACGCTGGCGAAGCGGATATAGGCAACCGAATCGAGGTGCTTGAGCCCTTCCATCACCAATTCGCCGATGCGCCGCGCGGTGACTTCCGATTCGCCCGAGGTTTCGAGCTGGCGCTGAATCCCCGACACGAGCTTCTCGATCTGGACCGCGCCGATCGGGCGCTTGCGGCACGCCGTCGAAACCGAGCGGACCAGCTTGTCGCGCTCGAACGGCTCGCGGCGATCGTCGCTTTTGAAGACGATGAGATCGCGCAACTGGATACGCTCGAACGTGGTGAAGCGCGCCGCACACGCCTCGCACTGTCGCCGGCGCCGGATCGCCGCCCCATCCTCGGTGGGGCGGCTGTCCTTCACCTGGCTCGCCTCATGGCCGCAAAACGGACAGCGCATTTATGCGTCCTGCCGGACGAGCGGCACCGGCCCGCTCCCCCACCCGGCCTCCCATAGGATATACTGCCGTTGGGAGGCCGGGTGGGGGAGCGGGCCGGTGCCGCCGGCGCGTGAACGCCCGGCTTCACACATAGATCGGGAAGCGTTCGCACAGCGCGTGCACGCGCGCGCGAACCTCGGCCTCGACCTGCGGGTCACCGGCCTCACCCTTGGTACGCAGGCCTTCGAGCACATCGGCCACCATGTTGCCGATCTCGCGGAATTCGGCGACGCCGAAGCCGCGCGTCGTGCCCGCCGGGCTGCCGACCCGGATGCCGCTGGTCTTGACCGGAGGCAGCGGATCGTTGGGGATGCCGTTCTTGTTGCAGGTGATCGCCGAACGCTCGAGCGCCTCGTCGGCATCGCGGCCGGTAACGCCGAGCGGGGTCAGATCGACCAACGCGAGATGCGTATCAGTGCCGCCCGAGACGAGGTTGGCGCCGCGCTCCTTGAGCGTCGATGCCAGCACCTTGGCATTCTCGACCACGGCGGCGGCATAGCCCTTGAATTCGGGGCGCAGCGCTTCGCCGAACGCGACCGCCTTGGCGGCGATGACGTGCATCAGCGGGCCGCCCTGAAGCCCCGGAAACACCGCCGAATTGATCTTCTTCGCGATGCCCTCGTCATCGGTGAAGATCGCGCCGCCGCGCGGGCCGCGCAGCGTCTTGTGCGTGGTCGTGGTGACGATGTGCGCGTGGCCGAACGGCGTGGGATGGACGCCGCCCGCAACCAGCCCCGCGAAATGCGCCATATCGACCATGAAATAGGCGCCCACCGCGTCGGCGATCTCACGGAAACGGGCGAAATCGATATGGCGCGGATAGGCCGACCCGCCGGCGATGATCAGCTTGGGGCGCTGCTCCTTCGCCAGTTGCTCGACCTGATCGAAATCGATCCGGTGCGTGTCGGGGGTGACGCCATAGGAAATCGCGTTGAACCATTTGCCCGACATCGCCGCGCGCGCGCCGTGCGTCAGATGACCGCCCGAATCGAGGCTCAGCCCCATGATCGTGTCGCCGGGCTTGGTGAGCGCGAGCATCACCGCACCATTGGCCTGCGCGCCCGAATGCGGCTGGACGTTGGCGAAGCCGCAACCGAACAGCGCCTTGGCGCGATCGATCGCGAGCTGCTCGACCTCGTCCGAGGGCGCACAGCCCTGATAGTAACGCTTGCCGGGATAACCTTCGGCATATTTGTTGGTGAACACCGAGCCCTGCGCCTCAAGCACCGCCCTGGAGACGATATTCTCGCTCGCGATCAGCTCGATCTGGTGGCGTTCGCGCCGCAGTTCATGCTCGACGCCCGCGAACACCGCAGGGTCCGCCTCGGCGAGCGTGCGGGTGAAGAAGCCGTCGGGCTGAACGTCGGCGAACGAGGTCGGGTTGGTGCTCATGCGGATTCCTTGGCGGTATCGGGGGAAGCGAGCTTGGCGACACGGGCCTGATGGCGGCCGCCGGCGAAATCGGTGGTGAGGAAGCGTGTAATGCACGCGCGCGCCATTTCCTCGCCGATGAGCCGCGCGCCGAGCGCGATCACATTGGCGTCATTATGCTCGCGCGCCAGCGCCGCCGACAGCGGTTCGCTGACGAGCGCGCACCGGCACGCGGGGTTGCGGTTGACCGCGATCGAAATGCCGATGCCCGAACCGCACAGGACGATCCCGCGATCGGCCTCCCCCGCGGCGATCGCGCGGGCCAGCCGATAGCCGTAATCGGGATAGTCGACGCTCGCGGGGCCATGGGTGCCGAGGTCGACGACCTCGTGATTCTCGCGCAGCCACGGCACGAGCATTTCCTTGAGCGCGACGGCGCCGTGATCGGACGCGATGGCAAGGCGCATGGCGGCCCTTTCGAGGACGAAAACAGAGATGGCGGCTCTTTAGAAGAGCCCGCCGGCAAACGCCACACCAGAAGCGCTATCGGTGCGGCAATCTCCTCCATCGGCGCGCGAGCCGGGAGCAACCGGCCGGCACGGCCGCGCAATCAGGCCGCGACGCGCAGCTCCAGCCGGCTCCAGATCTCACAGAGCGCGTGCACCAGATCGCGCATCATTGTCTCGTCATGCGTCGGCCCGGGCGTGAAGCGCAGCCGCTCGGTGCCGCGGGGCACCGTGGGATAATTGATCGGCTGCACATAGACGCCGTATTCGGCGAGCAGGATGTCGCTGATCTTCTTGGCCTTGACCGGATCGCCGACCATCAGCGGCACGATGTGCGTGGTCGATCCCATCACCGGCAGCCCGGCATCGCGCATCATCGCCTTGAGCATCGCGGCGGCAGCGTGCTGGCCCTCGCGCTCGACCGACGAGGCCTTGAGGTGCTTGACGCTCGCCAGCGCGCCCGCGACCAGCACCGGCGACAGCGAGGTCGTGAAGATGAAGCCCGGCGCATAGCTGCGGATCACGTCGATCACGGTGCGGTCGGCGGCAATATAGCCGCCCATCACGCCGAACGCCTTGCCGAGCGTCCCCTCGATCACGGTCAGCCGGTGTGCCTGCCCCTCACGCTCCGAAACGCCGCCACCGCGCGGGCCGTACATGCCGACGGCATGGACTTCGTCGAGATAGGTGAGCGCGTTATATTTGTCGGCCAGATCGCAGATCGCCGCGATCGGCGCGATATCGGCATCCATCGAATAGACGCTCTCGAACGCGATCATCTTGGGCGCGGTGGGATCGGCCTGGCTGAGCAATTCTTCGAGATGCGCGAGATCGTTGTGGCGGAAAATACGCTTCTCGCACCCCGCGTGGCGCATCCCGGCGATCATCGAGGCGTGATTCATCTCGTCCGAGAAGACGATCATGCCGGGGAACAACCGTGCCAGCGTCGACAGCGTCGCCTCGTTCGAGACATAGCCCGAGGTAAACAGCAGCGCGGCTTCCTTGCCGTGGAGATCGGCCAGTTCGCGTTCAAGCCCGACGTGATAATGTGTGTTGCCGCCGATGTTGCGCGTGCCGCCCGACCCGGCGCCGACATCGTGCAGCGCCTCTTCCATCGCCGCGATCACATCGGGATGCTGGCCCATCGACAGATAATCGTTCGAGCACCAGACCGTGATCGGCTTGGGCCCGTTATGCCCGGCAAAGCAGCGCGCGTTGGGATAGGAACCCTTGTTGCGCAGAATCTCGATAAAGACGCGATAGCGCCCCTCGGTGTGCAAGCGATCGATGGCCTGCGTGAACACGCGGGAATAATCGACGGCGGGCGGGCTCGACTCCTGGCTCATGCGGCTTCCCCTACCGCCACGGACGGCGGAATTCCAGTGGACATCTTGCCCCATGCCGTCGCTGACGGCCGGTGCGCGATCTGGTATAGATGGTTGCCACGGCTCCAAGGTTCCGAGTCGCGGCGCACCGTTTGTGGAGGAGCGCCCCTGAAATGATCGACCAGCACGCCTATTTCTCGCGCCGCGCGGCGCAGGAACGGCGGCTTGCCGACGCCGCGGCCGATTGCACCGCGCGCCACGCGCACCGCGTGATGGCGCGCCGCTATGCCGATCTCGCACTGGCGACGCCCAACCTCGACCGGCCGCTTCAAAGCGACACGATTCTGTCGAGCCCGCGGCTTTCCAGCGCGGGCGCCAATGCCTGGAGCGACGGATCGCGCCGCGTGAACACCGCGATCCCGCCGCGCGACTCGGGCCATTCCTGACCCTCGGTGAGCGCGGCGATGCGTCGCGCGATCCCGTCGCTGCCGTCGATGAAGCGCACCCGATGCGGCACCGCCGCGACAAGCTCCGGTTCGAGCAGCGGAAAATGGGTGCACGCATTGACGACCACGTCGATCGCCTCACCCCCAGGCTGGCCGAACAAGCCGTCCAGCGCGGCGCGCACCGCCGCCGGATCGAGCGCCACCCCGTGCAATTTGGCCTCGGCCAGTTCGACCAGCGCGGCCGATCCGTGGCGCAGCACCGTGCAATCGCCCGCGAATCGCGCCGCAAGATCATCGACATAGGGCTGACGCACCGTCGCATTGGTGCCGAGCACGCCGATCGTGCGCGTCTTGCTGAGCGCGGCGGCGGGCTTGATCGCGGGCACCGTGCCGACGATCGGCACGTCGAGCGCGGCGCGCACGCTTGCCAGCGCGATCGTCGAGGCGGTGTTGCACGCGATCACGATCAGCCGCGGCTGGTAGCGTTCGGCGAGCCGCCCCAGCAACGCGGGCACGCGCGCCTCGATCTCGCGCTCGCTGCGCGTGCCATAAGGAAAACCCGCCGAGTCGGCGGCGTAGACAAAGGACGCCTGCGGCAGCAGCGCGCGCGCGGAATCGAGCACCGAAAGTCCGCCGACCCCTGAGTCGAACACCAGTATCGGCCGCTCATCGCCCATCTTCGCGCTCCTACCGCAGCCATGGTGGCGGCGCCAGCCAAAGCGACCGGCGCGCAATAGCGACTTTTACCCACCGTCTCCCGTGGATTGTTGCGCCACGCCAACCTTCGGTTATGATCCCGATCAGGAAGGGGGGCCTTTTGGCAACCGACATGCTCTGGGTCGCACCCGCTTGTGCGCTGTTGCTCGGCTATGTGCTGGGGTCGATTCCGTTCGGGCTGCTGCTGACGCGGCTGGCCGGAGCGGGGGACCTTCGCGCGATCGGATCGGGCAATATCGGCGCCACCAACGTGCTGCGCACCGGCCGCAAGGGGCTGGCAGCCGCGACCTTGCTGCTCGATCTCGCCAAGGGTTGGGCCGCGGTCGCGATCGCCGCCGCGCTGTTTCCGGGCGACAGCCTGCTCGCCGCCGCCGCCGCATTCCTCGGCCATTGCTATCCGATCTGGCTCGGCTTTCGCGGTGGCAAGGGCGTCGCGACGCTGATGGGGATCGTACTCGCGCTGCACTGGCCGTGCGCGCTTGTCTACGCGCTGGTGTGGCTGGGATTGCTCGCGCTGCTGCGCATTTCCTCGGTCGCCGGGATCGTCGCGGCGATCAGCGCGCCGGTCAGCGCGGCGCTGCTCGGGCGGTTCGACCTCGTGCTGCTGCTGCTCGCGCTCGCGCTGCTCGTGGTGTGGAAGCACCGCGCCAATATCGGGCGCCTGCTCGACGGCACCGAACCGCGCCTCGGCCGGGCGCGTGGCTGACGCCGCGCACGTCGCGCGGCTCCGCCTTCTCCGCACGCCCCGGATCGGCCCGGTCTCCTATCGCCAGTTGATCGCACGATTCGGCGACGCGGCATCGGCGCTCGCCGCGCTTCCCGACCTCGCTCGGCGCGGCGGCGGCGCCGGCCCCGCGATCCCCGACGCGCGCACGATCGAACGCGAGATGGCGCGCACCGACAAGGCGGGCGCGGCGTATCTCTTTATCGACGATCCCGCCTATCCACCGCTGCTCGCCACGCTCGACGATGCCCCCGCGGCGCTTACGTGGCGCGGCGATCTGGCGCTGGCGGCGCGCACCACGGTGGCGATGGTCGGTGCGCGCAACGCCTCGGCCGCGGCGTGCCGGTTCGCACGGCAGCTCGCCAGCGAATTGGGGCGCGAGGAGGTGGCGGTGGTCTCGGGGCTGGCGCGCGGGATCGACACCGCCGCGCATGTCGGCGCGCTCGCTGGCGGCACGATCGCGATCGTCGCGGGCGGGATCGACGTCGCCTATCCGCCCGAAAACGCCGCCTTGCAGGAACGCATCGCGCAGGAAGGGCTGCTGATCGCCGAACAGCCGCCCGGCATCGAGCCGCGCGCGCGCCACTTTCCCTATCGCAACCGGATCATCGCCGGGCTCGCGCTCGGCACCGTCGTGGTCGAGGCGGCGCCGCGCTCGGGCTCGCTCATCACCGCACGATTGGCGGGCGAGGCCGGGCGCGAGGTGATGGCGGTGCCCGGCAGCCCGCTCGATCCGCGCGCGCAAGGCTGCAACACGCTGATCCGCGACGGCGCGACATTGGTGCAATCGGCCGCCGACGTGCTCGAGACGATCCGGCCGATCGACGCGCGCATGGTCCGCGCGCCCGGCAGCGATTACGCCCCCGCGCCACCGGTCGATGCCGACGATGCCGCGCGCCGAGGCGTGGAAAAGCTGCTCGGGCCGGTGCCGGTGGCGGTCGACGAGATCATCCGCCAGGCCGGGCTCGCGCCCGCGGCGGTGCAGACGGTGCTGCTCGAACTCGAACTTGCCGGGCGGCTCGAACGCCATGCCGGCGGCCGCGTCAGCCTCGCCTGACCGGCACGGCTTGACGACGAGTCGCGCCAGCCCCCATCTTCACGCGTACACACGAGAGAGAAAAACCAGCCTGTATGCAGCTTGTCATCGTCGAATCGCCCGCCAAGGCCAAAACGATCGAAAAATACCTGGGCGGCGATTATCGCGTCCTCGCCTCCTACGGCCATGTCCGCGACCTTCCTGCCAAGGACGGCTCGGTGAACCCCGACGACGGGTTCGCGATGGATTGGGAAAATTACGCCGACAAGGCGAAGCAATTGAAGGCGATCACCGATGAGGCCAAAAAGGCCGATCGCCTGATCCTCGCGACCGACCCCGATCGCGAGGGCGAGGCGATTTCGTGGCACGTCCAGGAAGTGCTCGCCAAGCGCAGGGCGCTGCCCAAGACGGTCGATCGCGTCACTTTCAACGCGATCACCAAACAGGCGGTGACCGAGGCGATGAAGGCACCGCGCGCGCTCGATACCGATCTGATCGACGCCTATCGCGCGCGCCGCGCGCTCGATTATCTGGTCGGCTTCACGCTCTCGCCAGTGTTGTGGCGCAAGCTGCCGGGCGCCAAATCGGCGGGGCGCGTCCAGTCGGTCGCGCTCCGGCTGATCGTCGAGCGCGAACGCGAGATCGAGGGCTTCAAGCCCCAGGAATATTGGTCGATCACCGCGCATCTCGAGGCCGACGGGCAGGGCTTCGACGCGCGACTGGTGCGCTGGAACGGCGACAAGATCGATCGGCTGACGATCGGCGCCGAAGCGCAGGCCATGGCCGCCAAAAAGGCGGTCGAGGACGGCAATTTCACGGTTCAGAGCGTCGAGACCAAGCCCGCGACGCGCAACCCGCCGCCGCCCTTCACCACCTCGACGCTCCAGCAGGAAGCCGCGCGCAAGCTCGGTTTCTCCGCCAGCCACACGATGCGGATCGCGCAAGGCCTCTACGAGGACGGCGCGATCACCTATATGCGCACCGACGGCGTCCAGATGGACGGCAGCGCGATCTCGGCAGCGCGCGTCGCGGTCACCAATCGCTATGACGCGAGCTATGTGCCCGACAAGCCACGCCAATATCAGACCAAGGCCAAGAATGCGCAGGAAGCGCACGAGGCGATCCGTCCCACCGATTTCGGCAAGGATCGCGCTGGTTCGGGCGATCACGCGCGACTCTATGATCTGATCTGGAAGCGCGCGCTGGCGAGCCAGATGGCCTCGGCACGGATGGAGCGCACCAGTGTCGAACTCACCGACGGCACCGGGCGCACCGCGTTGCGCGCGACCGGGCAGGTTGTGCTCTTCCCCGGCTATCTCGCGCTCTACGAAGAAGGCAGCGACGACAGTCAGGACGAAGACAGCAAGCGCCTGCCGCGGCTGCGCGAGGGCGACAAACCGGCCAAAAAGGGCGTCGATGCCGAGCAGCATTTCACCCAGCCGCCGCCGCGTTTCTCCGAGGCGAGCCTCGTCAAGCGGCTCGAGGAACTGGGGATCGGTCGCCCGTCGACCTATGCCTCGATCATCCAGGTGCTCAAGGACCGTAGCTATGTGCGGATCGAGAAGAACCGCTTCTTCGCCGAGGAATCGGGCCGGCTGCTGACCGCGTTTCTCGAACGCTTCTTCGAGAAATATGTCGCATACGATTTCACCGCCGATCTCGAGGACGAGCTCGACGATGTGTCGGGCGGGCGCGCGGCGTGGCAGGCGGTGCTCGAATCGTTCTGGCGCGATTTCAAGCCGCGCACCGCCGAGGTCATGGAGTTCAAGCCGTCCGAAGTGACCGCCGAGCTCGACACATTCCTCGAAAACTATCTGTTCCCGGCCAATGCCGACGGCAGCGATCCGCGGCTGTGCCCCAATTGCGGCGAGGGACGCCTCGCGCTGCGCGGCGGCCGCTACGGCGCGTTCGTCGCCTGCTCGAACTACCCCGAGTGCAAATTCACCCGCGCTTTCGCCCAGCCCGGCGGCGCGACGGGGGAAGACAGCACCCCCGAGGCGCTCGGCACCGATCCCGAGACCGGGCTGCCCGTCGAACGCAAGGTCGGCCGGTTCGGGCCCTATCTCCAGATCGGTGAGGGCAAGGAGGCCAAGCGCGCCTCGATCCCCAAGGATCTCGGCGAGCTCGATCTCGAGAGCGCGCTCAAGCTGCTCAGCCTGCCGCGCGTGATCGGCAATCATCCCGAAACCGGGCTGCCGATCGAAGCGGCGATCGGGCGTTATGGGCCGTATCTGAAGCATGACGGCAAATATGCCCGGCTCGGCAGCACCGCCGAGGTGTTCGAAACCGGCATGAACGCCGCGGTCGTCAAGCTCGCCGAAGCCGCCGAAAAGGGGCCGCGCGCACGCGGCGGTCGCGAGCCGCTCAAGGTGCTCGGCAACCATCCGCGCACCGAGCTTGAGATCAAGCTGATGGAGGGCCGCTACGGCGCCTATGTCACCGACGGCACGACCAACGCGACCTTGCCCAAATCGATCGAAAAGGACGCGCTGACGCTCGAGGAAGCGGCGCAACTGATCGATGCGCGCGCGGCCGCGGCGCCGGCAAAGAAGGGCCGTAAGGCGGCGAAGAAGCCCGCGGCCAAGAAACCCGCGGCCAAAAAGGCCCCGGCGAAGAAGAAGGCCGCCCCCAAAAAGGTCGCGGCGGAATAAAGAGAGACATCAGCGCCATATCCGTCACCCCGGACTTGTTCCGGGGTCCAAGGTGCCGCGCACCGCGACGGTTATGTTCTGCGGCACGTCGGATGCCGGAACGAGTCCGGCATGACGATTGGTGTTGGGCTGGGAGCCCGTTTGAGAATGCGGCCTTCGGCGCATGGCGGCACCGGCCCGCTCCCCCACCCGGCCACCCAATGCGATTATCCTATGGGTGGCCGGGTGGGGGAGCGGGCCGGTGCCGCCTCGGAAATCGCCCTTTCCGCGATTTCTCAAAAAGTTTCTCAGGCCGCGCGGCACTCGGTCGCGCTCAGCCAGGCGCGGGCCTGGCGCTGGGCTTCGGCGATCTCGCGCGCGCTCATGTCCTCGGCGATTTCGGCGCGGCACATCTGCGCTTCCTCGCTGCCGTGAACCGCGGCGAGGTTGAACCATTTGTGCGCCTCGACGAGATCGATCACCTCGCCGCCCGAGCCAGTCGAATAGAAAATGCCGAGATCGAAACAGGCGTTGCTGTCGCCATGTGCGGCCTTGTGCAGCCGGGTTTCGATCGGCAATTGTGCGGTCTTCAGGCGGTTGGCCATAAGAAACCTCCCCCAAAAAATTGACATTGATCGTCAATCTGGCGGGATGGTTTCAACAAATGGTTAACGCGGTTAACCCTGTTCGGGCGGCTCGACGGGCACATTATCGATCAGCCGCGTACCGCCGATCCGCGCGGCGGCGAGCACGCGCAGCGGGCGTGTGAGATCGGCCGACGGCTGCAACGTCTCGGCATCGACCACGGTCACATAATCGATCGCCTCGTAACCCGCCGCAAGCATCATCTCGCGCGCGGCGGTGAGCGCGTCTACGGGATCGACCCCGCGCCCGATCGCGCGCGCCGCAACCCCGAGCGCGCGCGGCAACGCCACCGCGCGCACCCGATCCTCATCGTCGAGATAGACGTTGCGTGAGGACAGCGCCAAACCGTCATCGTCGCGCTGGGTCGGCACGCCGACGATCTCGACCGCCATGTCGAGATCGCTCGCCATCCGGCGCACCACCGCGAGCTGCTGGAAATCCTTCTCGCCGAACAGCGCGACCTGCGGGCGCACCTGATTGAACAATTTGGCGACGACGGTGGCAACGCCGTCGAAATGGCCCGGCCGCGCGGCGCCGTCGAGCACCTCGCTCACCCCCGAGACGCTGATATTGCTGGCGAACCCCGCCGGGTACATCGTCTCGGCCTCGGGCATCCACAACAGATCGACCCCCGCCGCCTTGAGCATCCGCACGTCGGCGCCTTCGCGGCGTGGATAGCGATCGAGATCCTCGCCCGCGCCGAATTGCTTGGGGTTAACGAAGATCGACACCACGATCCGGTTCGCCAGCGGCTTGGCCGCCTCGATCAGCGCCATATGCCCGGCGTGGAGCGCGCCCATCGTCGGGACGAGCGCGATCCGCTCACCCGCCGAAACATAGGCGGCGAGCGTTTCGCGCAGCGCGGGGAGGTCACGGATCGTCAGCAAGCGTCACTATCCTTCGACAAGGTCGAGCGCGCCATCTATGGGGAGCGAGCGGTTCGAGCAACATGGAGCGACGACAGGTTTTGTCTGAGGGGCGGGAAAAAACGCACATCATCGTGTTCGCAAACGAAAAAGGCGGCACGGGAAAATCGACCACCGCGGTCCATGTCGCGATCGCGCTGGCGGCCAAGGGCGCGCGCGTCGCGGCGTTCGATCTCGATCATCGCCAGCGCACCACCGGGCGCTATCTGGATAATCGCGCGGCGACGATGGCCCGCACCGGCCGCGCGCTGCCGATGCCGATCCACGAAACGCACGACGGCGTGAGCGAGGAACGGTTCGAGGAGGCCTATGCCCGGCTTGCCGCCGATGCCGATTATCTGGTGATCGACACGCCGGGGCGCGACGATCGCTTCGCGCGCGTCGCCGCCACGCGCGCCGACACGCTGGTCACCCCGATGAACGACAGTTTCGTCGATTTCGATCTGATCGGGCAGGTCGACCCCGATACCTACAAGGTGACGCGCCCGAGCTTCTATTCGGAGCTGATCTGGGATGCGCGCAAGGTCCGCGCGAAATCGGACGGCTCGACGATCGACTGGGTCGTGCTCAGGAACCGTCTCCAGCATATCGAGGCGCGCAACATGCGCCGCGTATCAGAGGCGCTGGGCCAGCTCGCCAAACGGGTCGGCTTCCGCATCATTCCCGGGCTCGGCGAGCGCGTGATCTATCGCGAATTGTTCCCCAAGGGGCTGACGATGCTCGATGCCAAGGATTTCGGCGACATGGGGCTGAGCCACGTCGCCGCCCGGCAGGAATTGCGCGAGATGATGGCGGGGCTCGCACTGCCCGAGCCGACCATCCCGATGTTCGCGACCGCCTGAGCCGCGTGGGAATGATCGTCAAGCTCCTCATCGCGCTCGCCATCGGCTATCTCGGCTGGCGCTGGTGGAAGGGCCTGCGCCCCCGCAAGCCCGCGCAACAGACGTTCGCCATCACCCTCGACGAGGCCGAGGCACGCGCGATATTGGGGGTCGATGCCGATGCCGATGAGGAGGCGATCCGCGCCGCGCACCGCCGGCTGATGGTTGCGGTGCATCCCGATCGCGGCGGGTCGACCGAGCTTGCGCGCCGCATCAATGTGGCGCGTGATACCTTGCTGGCACGCCGCGATTGAACTTTTCCGGCGCTGGCCGATTTGGCGAGGGGACTGATCAAGGAGTTGTCATGACGCACCGTTTCGATCCCACCAGCCTGCGCGAATATGACATTCGCGGCATCGTCGGCACCACGCTCGGCGCCGCCGACGCGACCGCGATCGGGCGCGGCTTCGGCACCTGCATACGCCGCGCCGGTGGACGCCGTGTCGCGGTGGGCTATGACGGGCGCATCTCGTCGCCCGAGCTCGAACGGGCGCTGATCGACGGGCTGACGGCCTCGGGCGTGGACGTCATCCGTATCGGCATGGGCCCCACGCCGATGCTCTATTACGCCGAAGCGACGCTAGAGGTGGATGGCGGCATCCAGATAACCGGCAGCCATAATCCCGCCGAGTATAACGGCTTCAAGATGGTGCTTCAGCACAAGCCCTTTTTCGGCGAGGATATCCAGAAGCTCGGCCGGATGGCCGCCGAGGGCGATTGGGACGAAGGCGAAGGCACGGTATCGAGCGTCGATATCATCGACGCCTATGTCGATCGGCTGATGGTCGGCTATGCCGGCGGCAGCTATCGGATCGGCTGGGACACGGGCAACGGCGCCGCCGGCCCGGTGATCGAGAAGCTCGTAAAATTGCTCCCGGGTGAGCACCATACGCTCTTCACCCAGGTGGACGGTCATTTCCCCAATCATCATCCCGATCCTACCGACGAGAAGAATCTGGCCGATCTGAAGCGGCTCGTCGCGGACAAAAAGCTCGATTTCGGACTGGCTTTCGATGGTGACGGCGACCGGATCGGCGCGATCGACGGCGAAGGCCGCGTGATCTGGGGCGATCAGCTTCTCTCCATTCTGGCGGAACCCGTGCTGCGCGAAATGCCCGGCGCGACGATCATCGCCGATGTGAAGGCATCGCAGATGCTCTACGATCGCATCGCCCAGCTCGGCGGCAAGCCGCTGATGTGGAAAACCGGCCACAGCCTGATCAAGACCAAGATGCGCGAGACGCACGCGCCGCTGGCGGGCGAGATGAGCGGCCACATCTTTTTCGCGCACGATTATTACGGCTTCGACGATGCGCAATATGCCGCCGTCCGGCTGATCCGCGCGGTGCATATGATCGGCAAGCCGCTGACGCAGATCCGCGGCGAGATGCCCGAACTGGTCAACACCCCCGAGCTGCGCTTTCAGGTCGACGAATCGCGCAAGTTCGCGATCGTCGACGACGTGCTCGATCGGCTCGAGGCTGCGGGGGCCGAGGTCAACCGCACCGACGGCGCCCGCGTCAACACCCCCGACGGCTGGTGGCTGCTGCGCGCGTCGAACACGCAGGACGTGCTGGTCGCGCGCGCCGAATCGCACAGCCAGGAAGGGCTCGACCGGCTGGTGGCGCAGATCGACGATCAACTCGCACGCTCGGGCGTCGAACGCGGGCCGCAAGCCGGGCATTAAAAACGCCCCTGCCGCGAATGGGGTGGCAATCGCCCGCCGAGGCGCCCATTTAGGGGCATGTCCTCGCGTCAGATCATCCGCGTTATCGACCTTGAAACCACCGGTGCGGCGCCCCCGGCGCACGGCGTGTGCGAGATCGGCTGGCAGGATGTCGCGCTGGGCGAGGACGGGCGCTGGGCGCTCGAAGGCGACGGCGGATCGATCCTCGTCAATCCCGGCTGCCCGATTCCGCCGATCACCCAGGCGATCCACCATATCCTCGAAGAACAGGTCGCCGACGCCCCTTGGTGGCACGATGTCGCCCGCCAGGTGCTCGATCCGTGGCCGCGCCGGATCGCGCTCGCCGCGCATCGCGCCGATTTCGAGCAGCAATTCTGCACCCCGCCGCTCACCCACGGCGCCGATTGGATCTGCACGTGGAAATGCGCGATGCGGCTGTGGCCCGATTCACCGAGCTTCTCGAACCAGGTGCTGCGCTACTGGCGCAAGCCCGAGGGGCTGGTGCACGAACGCGGCCTGCCCATACACCGCGCCTTCCCCGACGCTTATGTGACCGCGCACCATCTGCGCGACATGCTGGGCGAGGCGAGCCTCGCGCAATTGCTCGAATGGTCGCGCCTGCCGGGGCTCTTGCCGCGCGTGCGCACCGGCCCCGATCGCGGCAAGGATTGGCGTGAGATCGACGAGGAGGTGGTGGTGGGCTTCACCTATGACCGCGACGTGGACGTGCGCTACACCGCCGAACAGGAACTCGCGCGGCGCCACGGCGGCGGCCCGGTCGGCCGCCAGGCCTTGCAGGGCGCGCTGCTTTAACCGAGCGCGGGTACCCGCCACCGCACCTCATCTCACCGCGTCGCCCCGGACTTGCTCCGGGGGCCAACGGACCGCAAGCGCTGCCGCTCGCGGAGAGTTGGATGCCGGAACCAGTCCGGCATGACGGCGACAGCGGCGCTGCCCTACGGCGCCGGCTTGCGGAATTTGTAGATGAACTCGTCGGTCACACCGCGCACCTTGGGATCGAACACCTTGAGCGTGTGATCGTCCGCCGGATGCGCCAGCACCGCGCTGTCGCCGACGAACTCGAACCCGGCGGCCACCACCTGAGTCTTGACGATCGCGGGATCGATCCGGTGCAGCGTATCGGTGTCGCGCAGCCCCGATCCGGCCTCGGCGGCGTGATCGATCACGACATAGATGCCACCGGGCTTGAGCGCCGCGAACACGCGCTTGTCGAACGCCATCAGCGCGTCGGCGCCGCCCTTGTTGGCGATGTCGTGGTAGTTCTGGACGGTCCAGAACAGATCGGCATTGCCCGGCAGCGGCTGATCGGGCGCCAGCGTTTCGGCGGTGACGTTGGCGAGGTTCTTCGCCTTGAGGTCGGCCAACCCCTGCGGGATCTTGTCGCCGGCACCGGGCCAGATCGCATAGACCTTGCCCTCAGGCCCCACGATGCCCGTGAAAATCCGCGACCAATAACCGGCGCCGGGGATGTAATCGATCACCGTGTCGCCGGCCTTGACGCCCGAAAAAGCGAGCGCCGCGGCGGCCTGCCGGCGCGCATCGTCGCCCGCCTGATCGGCGCGGGCAGGATCGGCGAGCGCCGCAGCGATGGCCTCGGTCGCCGCACTCTCCCCCTGATCGCTGGTCTGCGCGTTCGCGACGTCGACGGCCTGTCCGGTACACGCGCCGAGCGCGAAGATCGCGCAAGCGGTGGCGGCAACGATGGTCGGCAGCTTCATGGGGCCTCTCCTGTTTGTCGTGGTTACACGTCCAGATTGGCGACGCTGAGCGCGTTCTCCTGGATGAAGTCGCGGCGCGGCTCGACGACATCGCCCATCAGCCGAGTGAAAATCTCGTCGGCGATATCGGCTTGCTCGATTTCGACCCGCAGCATCGAGCGGTTGGAGGGATCGAGCGTGGTTTCCCACAATTGTTCGGCGTTCATCTCGCCCAGCCCCTTGTAGCGCTGGATCGACAGCCCCTTGCGCCCGGCCGCGAGGATCGCGTCGAGCAACTGGCTCGGTCGCGCCACCAGGCTCTCGCCCTTGCCGACGGTAACCGCCTCTACCTCGTCCTCATCCTCGGTCGCGTCGGTCGCGGCGCCGGCGCGGACCAGCTTGGCCACGGCGGTGTAGCTGTCGGCCTGTTCAGCGGCGAGCGCGTGCAGCTTGCGCGCCTCGGCCGAGGCGATGAAGCTTGCCTCGACGATGTGATGGTCGGTCACGCCGCGCCAGAAACGCTCGAAATGATAGCCGCCCAATTCGGTCGCCGACACCGTCCAGCGCGCACCCTCGTCGCCGCGGTCGAGCCGCCGGGTGACCGCCGCGGCACGCTCCAGCCGGTCCTCGCGCGACGCCAGCGGATCGAGCGCCCCGGTCAGCGCCAGCGCCTCGACGATGACGGGATCGTAGCGCCGCGGCACATAATGCATCAGCGTGCGCATCCGCCGCGCATGGTTGACCAGATCGTGCAGATCGGCACCCGAGCGCGCGCCGCCCGTCGTCTCGAGCATCGATCCCGCAACGCCGTTCTCGACCAGATAATCGTCGAGCGCGGCATCGTCCTTGAGATAGACTTCGCTGCGCCCGCGCGTCGCCTTATAGAGCGGCGGCTGGGCGATATAGAGGTGCCCGCGCTCGATGATCTCGGGCATCTGGCGATAGAAGAAGGTCAGCAGCAGGGTGCGGATATGCGCGCCGTCGACATCGGCGTCGGTCATGATCACGACCTTGTGATAGCGCAGCTTCTCGATGTTGAAATCGTCGCGGCCGATCCCGGTGCCCATCGCCTGGATCAGCGTGCCGATCTCGCGCGACGACAGCATCCGATCGAAGCGCGCGCGCTCGACGTTGAGGATCTTGCCGCGCAGCGGAAGGATCGCCTGAAAATGGCGGTCGCGGCCCTGCTTGGCCGAGCCCCCGGCCGAATCGCCCTCGACGAGGAACAGTTCGGACTTGGCGGGATCGCGCTCCTGGCAGTCGGCGAGCTTGCCGGGCAGCGAGGCGATATCCATCACCCCCTTGCGCCGGGTAAGATCGCGCGCCTTGCGGGCGGCCTCGCGCGCGGCGGCGGCATCGATCACCTTGCCCACCACCGCCTTGGCCAGCGCCGGATTCTCCTCGAGCCATTCGGCGAGCTTGTCCGCCATCAGGCTTTCCATCGGCTGGCGGACCTCGGACGAGACGAGCTTGTCCTTGGTCTGCGAGCTGAACTTGGGATCGGGCAGCTTGACCGAGACGATCGCCGACAACCCCTCGCGCATGTCGTCGCCGGTCAGCGTGACCTTTTCCTTTTTCAGCAGCCCTGATTTATCGGCGTAATTGTTGATCGTCCGCGTCAGCGCGGCGCGGAATGCGGCCATGTGCGTGCCGCCGTCGCGCTGCGGGATGTTGTTGGTGAAGGCGAGGACGTTCTCGTAATAGCTGTCGTTCCATTCGAGCGCGATCTCGATGCCGATATCGTCGCGCTGGCCGGTGATCGCGATCGGATCGGGGAACAGCGGCGCCTTGGTGCGATCGAGCCATTTCACGAACGCGGCGATGCCGCCCTCGTAATGCAGTTCGACTTCCCGGCGCTCCTCGCGCCGTTCGTCGGCAAGCACGATGCGCACCCCCGAATTGAGGAACGCCAGTTCGCGAAAGCGGTGCTCGAGTTTGTCGAAATCGAATTCGGTGATCTTGAAGGTCTCGTGGCTCGGCAGAAAGGTGACGCGCGTGCCCTTCTTGCCGTTGGCAGGCCCCACGACCTCAAGCGGCGCCTCCGGCTCGCCGTGCCGGAAGCGCATGAAATGCTCCTGGTCATGGCGCCAGATCGTCAGGTCGAGAAAATCACTCAGCGCGTTGACCACCGACACACCGACGCCGTGCAACCCGCCCGAGACCTTATAGGCATTGTCGTTGCCCGCATTGTCGAATTTGCCGCCGGCATGGAGCTGGGTCATGATGACCTCGGCCGCCGAGACGCCTTCTTCCTTGTGGATTCCGGTCGGAATCCCGCGGCCGTTATCCTCGACCGAGACCGATCCATCGGGGTTGAGCGTGATCAGAATCCGGTCGCAATGCCCGGCCAGCGCCTCGTCGATCGCATTGTCGGAAACCTCGAACACCATGTGGTGGAGGCCCGATCCATCGTCGGTATCGCCGATATACATGCCCGGCCGTTTGCGAACGGCGTCGAGGCCCTTCAGCACCTTGATGGATTCGGCGTCGTAATCTTTATGCTCAGGGGTGTCCGTCATGCCGGTCATATAGGGATTAACGCGCCCGAACGAAAGCAAAATGGGCCGATTCAGCGGGCCTGCGGTGGTTCACTGGCCCGGCGCGAGCGCCCGCGCCAGCGGCCGGTGGACGAGCGCGATGATCAGCGCGCCGGCAACGCCGATCGCGGCATCGAGCAGCCAGAAAGCGGTCGGCCCCAGCACTTCGTAATAGCTCCCGACCCACCCCATCGCGACCGAGCCGACGAACAGCGACAGGAAGGCGCCGCCCATCAGCGTCGCGTTCACCCTGGCGGGCGCCGCCTGCGAAATCAGCGCGAGCAGCGTCGGCCAGAAATAGAGGAACGCCACCCCCATCCCCGCAAACGGCAACACCGCGAACCAGGCGGGCACCTTCCCCGGCAGATACACCGCCGAACCGAGCGCGAACAGCGCCGCCGATACCCCCGCGAGCGCCGAGCCGATCGCGATCTTGCCGAGATCGCCCGGCTCGCGCCCGCGCTGCGCCTGCCAGCGCCAGTACGCGACCAGCGGCGGCACCGCGACGATGCTGACCAGCGCATCGATCGAATTGAACCACGATGCCGGGATCGCCCCGATCGGGGTCGCCAACGAAGCGTGCTCGGCGGCCCACAGGATGCCGACGTTCCAGATCATCGGATAGGCGATATTGGGCAGCACCGTCAGCGCGATCACCGCGATCAACACCCAGGTACGCCGCACCTCGGCCGCGGTCATCGGCGGGTGGACGCTGCGCGTCGCCGGGCCGCGATCGGCGGGCAGATGCCGCACCCCGGCGAGATAGGTCAGCATCGCGATCAGCATGAACGCGCCCGCGGTGCCGAAGCCGATATGCCAGCCGAACCGCGCCGCGAGCAGCCCGCAGACCAGCGGCCCGGCGACCGCGCCGGCGTTGATGCCGGCGGAAAAGATCGTGTACCCTTGCGTCCGCCGCGATTCCTCGGCCGCCGGGTAAAGCCGCCCGACCTGCGCCGAGATATTGCCCTTGAGCGCGCCCGACCCGAGGATCAGCAGCAGCAGCGCGACAAAGAAGCTGCTGTCGAACGCCATCGCGATATGCCCCGCGCTCATCAGCGCCGCGCCCAGGATCACGGTATTGCGCGTGCCCAGCCAGCGATCGGCGACGAATCCGCCGACGATGGGCGTGAAATAGACCAGCCCCGAATACCAGCCGAAGATGATCGACGCGAGCGCCTGATCGGAGGTGCCCGGCCCGAGCCCGAGCAATCCGCGCACCGCCGCCAGCCCCATGACATGCTCGACATGCCCCGGCAGCAACAATTGCTGGACCATGTAGAGCACGACCAGCGAGGTCATGCCGTAATAAGAGAAACGCTCCCACGCCTCGGTGAAGGCGAGATAGGCAAGCCCGCGCGGATGGCCGAAAAACACGCGATCCTGAGTCCCGGCGGTCATCGTCCCCCCACATGCGCCCTGGAGTGATTTCGAGCCGGATGAAATCATCTGGCGACTCGGAAATAACGGCAAACAAAGGATAATCTAGCGTCGATCCGGTTCGATTAGAGTCAGATGACCTCATGCTGACCCGTATCCTGCGTTGAGCAGATAGTTGCGGCATTCTGCTGGCGGGAAGGCGTCGAGCAAGGTGCCGATGCGTCGCCATGTTGTTTCGTGGGATCGTTCGGC
>NZ_JAMSLX010000031.1 GCF_023806085.1 Hephaestia sp. MAHUQ-44 | reverse complement strand
CCTGTCCGAAAGTCCTCGCGCTGACGAGGCCCCACACCCGCCCGTCCGCAGGCACGGTCATCCCCGCGACGTCCGCATCCTGCCGCGCTCGCGGGATTTTCATTAGACCGCCAGCGCACGCATATGATGTCGCTCGACGATTATCTAAACGAAGGCCTGCCTTTATACGATTTGGCCAAGAAGCGGGTGGTCCGGTTTCGGCCAGTTCCTGCCTCAGCAAGCGGCTGAATAAACGGCAGGTATCGATGGACGAATATAAGGACGCGAATGGCGGCTATGTTGGCGTCTGCTGACCGCGGCGTTGGTTCAAACGAACGGGAGCTTCGTTTTCGTACCTTGAACCAGATAGCCCCGAGGCGGCCCAAGAGCCGCTGTACCGCTCTCGGCGTGAGCTGCTGGTCAACGACACACTCCAAATATTCCGCTCAGGCCGGAACAGCTTTAAAAGTGGCCGTCTTGACGCCTGAAAGACCGTTGGAGGTAAGCCGATGTCGTTTCGCCAAATATGATGCGTCCCTCGAAATCTACACAAAGCGATAGGGATCAAAGCAATCGGCAGCCGGATCGGGCCTCCCGACGAGGGCTGCCGCGATCAATTCGGCGCCGAGTGCGGCGAAGCTGACGCCGTTGCCACCGAATCCGCTGGCCAACCAGAGGCGCTCGTGACCGAGGGCGCGCCCGATTGCCGGCAGGCCATCGGGGGACGTCCCGAAAGCCGCTGACCAAGCGCAATCCACTTCGATCTCGTCTATCGCGATCATCGCGGCCAGCTTTGCCTGGATCGTGCCGCTCTTGCCGCCGATCAGCGCATCGCGCTGGCGCGCATCAGCGAAATTCTCATCCTCGCCGCCGGCAATGATTCTCCCGTCCGCGGTGGCGCGCGCATAGAGATAGGGAGAGGACGCTTCCCATATCATCGCATTCTCTCGCCACAGCGGAGCGCAACGCGGCGGCGTCGCGATCGCATAGCTGCAGCCTATCGCGAAGGCTGGCGGTAGGAACCAGACGGCTCGTTCATAGCCGGTCGCGAGGATCACTTCGCGGGCGGCGATGCGACGGCCGTCGCCGGTCCACAGCAACGTGGCGACACCTTGTGGTTCAAGCCGCGTCACGTCAACGGGAAAGCAGGCTGTCGCGCCGTTCTTTCGCGCGCGGGCGAGCAGCGCCAGCGTCAACCTGACGGGGTCGACTTCATAGCTGTCGCGCGACAGCAAGGCGGCGCGGGGCGCGATCCCGAAGCGTAGCGCGACCGTATCGCCATCGAGATCGTCTGACGGCAGCCCGGCCCGGCGCCGCACATCGCCTTCCACCCGCAACGCGTCGTCGTCGAGCAGGACGCCGGCGAGATAAAGCTCCGGGCGGTCGATCCGGTCGCAGTCGATACCGGCATCGTCGATATGCTCGGCCAGCCTGCGGACTGCAGCATGGACGCGCCGCCAGCACCGCGCCGCCTCCTGCTCGCCAATCCGCTGCGCGAGGTGCGACAAGGGCACGTCGGCGCCCCACATGACGAGCGCGGTGGAAGCCGCCGTGCTGCCATGCGCGGGCGGACGGCGGTCGAACAGCGCAACCCCGCGTCCGGCAGCGGCAAGCCGGTCGGCCAGCATCGCCCCCATCACGCCCGCGCCGACGATGGCGATATCGACCGTGCCATCGGGCAAGTCGTCGCTCGTCACGTGGCTGCTGTCGTCGGCGATCCAACAGGGGTGGCCGCCGCGCAAATCCCTGCTCTCGGTCAGTTCCAAACGCGGTCTCCGATTGAGAGTCGGGCGCGGGAGCGAGCCCCGCGATACTATTTCAGGAAGGGCTTGCCTTCATGAGCAACGAGAAGATCGTGCATGTCCGAGGCATGATCCTCCTCCTCGGCGAGGATATGTTCGAGCATGATCCGCGTGGTTGGATCGTCGTCGCCGAAATAGCGGATCAGTTCCTGATAATGCTCGATCACCAGACGCTCGGCGACCAGATCGTCCTTGATCATCTGCACGAGATCGCCGCCCTGGCCGTATTCGGTCGCGGCACGGCTCGCGAGGCCCTCGGGATCGAGGTCGGGCACGCCGCCGAGCTGGTCGATCCGCTCGGCCGCCATCAGCATGTGGTCATGCTCGCTCTCGGCATGTTCGGCGAATTCCTTGGCGACGCTCTTACTCGTGATCCCCTCGGCCGCGATGGAGTGCATGCGGTAACGAAGAAAACAGACCAACTCGGTCGCGACCACGGTTTGAAGCAGGGCGATCGTCCGGTCAGCATCCCCCCTGTAGCTCGGCATCACCGCACCGTCATCCAGCGACTTCTTTGCGCGCGCTCGCAGAGTTTTGACGTCGGTCAGGAACGCCGTATCTTCCTTGGTTTTGGCGGGCATCGCACTCCTCCGTTCATTGCGATCCTAAACAAGTCGATCGACATGCTACGAGCGGCGGGGGCCAAGGTTCCGCCGCCCAACGAAACATTGATCGGTCATAGAGGTTGCCGAGTTTCTTGTGCGGGTCGGGGAAACTCCCGCGATCTCCTGAGCGTCTTTTGGGAACGGCGGTCTGCTGCTCAAAGCTCTCCCACCCGCGCCAAAGTTTTCACAATGGGTATTCCCGGCAGACCGGCGGAACCAGTCATCCGCGGCGCGGACAGTGGGATTGGCCGCGCGAAGGCCGTGGCCTTCGCGCGAGAAGGCGCCGATGTTCTGATTCTCTATCTTTGCGATGACGAGGATACGAAGGAAACGGCGCGGCTGGTCGAAGCAGCCGGCCGCAAGGCGGTGTTTGTCTCTGGTGACCTGAGCGACCCGGCGCATTGCCGCGAGGTCGTGAACAAGGGGATTGCGGCGCAGGGTTCAATCGACGTGCTGATCAGCAACGCCGCCCATCAGGTGACTTTTGATAAGTGTGAGGACATTTCCGCCGAAGAATGGCGCAAGACCTTGGCGACAAATGTCGATCCGCTTTGCATCTCCCCAAGGCGGCGCTGCCTCATATGACGGCCGGCGGATCGATCATTGCCACCGCCTCGATAATTCGGGCCAGCCGAGCCCACATATGTTGCCTTATGCGACGACCAAGGGCCGATCCGCGATTTCGTCTCCGGACGAGCGTTCCTCTGATCCATCCAACGCCCCCCGGTGCCGACGAACTCGTTCACATGGGTTAGGGCCGCGGCACCAGGATGCCATACGCGCGTTGATCGCTTCCCCACGAAGGAGACGATGTCATGCCAGCCAAGTCAGCAGCACAGCAGAAGGCGGCCGGCGCCGCGCTGTCCGCGAAACGCGGCGATCAGCCCAAATCGAAGCTCAATGGCGCGGCGAAGAGCATGGAGGAATCCATGAGCGAGAAGGAACTCGAAAAAATGGCCCATACCAAGCGCAAGGGAATGTCGGAGCACAGCAGCAAGAGCTGACGAGTGAGCCGCGCTGCCGGAGCGTTTCCCGCCCGAAGGGCTAGAGCGGGATGACGTGGGATTGAATCGATAGGGGATTCACGAGGGCGTATAGATGTGATTCAAGATGCTGGCTGGGCATGGAGGCCAGCGAGCATGGCGCGACCTTATTCGATGGACCTGCGT
>NZ_JAMSLX010000021.1 GCF_023806085.1 Hephaestia sp. MAHUQ-44 | reverse complement strand
GTTCGGCCGGCTCAAGGATTGGCGGCGCATCCATACTCGCTACGACCGATGCGCCCACACCTTCATGTCCGCCATCTGCATTGCCGCCACCGTCATCTTCTGGCTCAATCAATGAGTCCTGATCTTAAGTTGGAACCCGCTGTTCCGAATAGTCGAACATTGCAGCCATCAGCGGAAAGCTCATTCGGCGTTCGCTTTCCGGCGGTCGACGGAAAAGCTTCAACGACTGAGATGCACCGCGTTGTCGCCCATCCTTTGAACGAACCGGTCGGATTGCGAACAGGCCGTTCAAAAGGCAGAAAATCTCAATACGATCCGTGCGCCGGAGACGCGTCCGCTGCCCTGCAAAGACAGTCATTGGACTGATCTCCTAGACATGATCTATCATGTTTCATACATGCAAATGGCGGTCTAGATGTGAGTCGAATGTGACTACGGGCGCTCAAACGCGTCGCCTGCATCTCTCGATTGCAACGAAAACGAACAGAGCGGCGCCGACCATCGCTTCCGGCCGACGATCCCGCCCGACAGGTGGCAGAAGAAGGGATCGTCATGTCGGCCACGACCATGAAGCCAGGATTTCGCGACCTATACACTCCCAAACTCTTCACGGTCCTGAAGGAAGGATACGGACTGGCGAGCCTGAAAGCCGACGCCATGTCCGGCCTCACGGTCGCCATCGTGGCCCTGCCATTGTCGATGGCGATCGCGATCGCCTCGGGAGTGACGCCGGATAGAGGCCTCTACACCTCGATCGTCGGCGGCTTCGTCGTCTCGGCGTTTGGCGGCAGTCGTTTCCAGATCGGCGGGCCGGCGGGCGCGTTCATCGTGCTGGTGTCGGCTACCGTCGCCCAGCATGGCGTTGACGGTCTGCTGCTGGCGACATTCCTGTCGGGGATCATGCTTGCGGCGGTCGGGTTACTGCGGCTGGGCGCCTTCATTAAGTATATTCCTTATCCGGTCACAGTCGGCTTCACCGCCGGCATCGCAATCATCATCTTCGCCAGCCAGATCAAGGACCTGCTCGGCCTGACGCTCGAGAAGGAGCCGGGGCCGCTCCTGCCCAAACTGGCGGCGATCGGCGGCGCCCTACCGAGTGTCAATCCTGCTGCTGTGTTCGTCGCGCTGGGCACGATCGGGATCATCGCCGCTATCCGCCGCTACCGCCCGCACTGGCCGTCCTTCATCATCGCGGTGGGAATCGTTGCTGCGGGTGCAGCACTTGCAGGGTTGCCGGTCGAGACGATCGGCACACGGTTCGGCGGTATTCCGCAAGGGCTTCTGGCACCACACCTGCCGACGGTATCCTATGCGCGAGTGATGGCGGTGCTGCCCAATGCGCTGTCGTTCACGTTGCTCGGCTGTATCGAAAGCCTGTTGTCGGCGGTGGTCGCCGATTCGATGACGGGGCGCCGGCATCGATCGAATTGCGAGTTGCTGGCGCAGGGCGTGGCCAACATCCTCTCGCCCCTGTTCGGTGGCATCTGCGTCACCGGCAATATCGCGCGCACCGCGACCAATGTCCGCTCGGGCGCGCGCAGCCCCGTCTCGGGGATGATGCACTCGGCGTTTCTGTTGCTGTTCATTCTCGTTGCTGCCCCGCTCGCCTCCTACATTCCTCTGGCAGCGTTGGCCGGCGTTCTTGCCCTGGTCGCGTGGAACATGACCGAGAAGCATGAGTTCGCCACGCTGATACGCGCATCGCGGGGTGATGCGGTAGTGTTGCTCGCAACCGTCCTGCTCGTCATCTTCCGCGATCTCACCGAGGGCATACTGGTTGGTTTCGCACTCAGCGTGATGCTGTTTCTGCACCGCATGGCACAAGCGGCCGAGGTCGAGAATATTCACCCCCTCGCGGAGGAGGACAAGGCCGACAGCACCAACGGCAATGGCCGCACGCCCTATCAGGTGGGGCTCGCGACCGACCCGGATGTCGCCGTAGTGCGCGTATCGGGCGCCTTCTTCTTCGGCGCTGCGGCGGCAGTCGGGGCCGCGCTGGACCGGATTGGCGAACGGCCGAAGGCCTATGTCTTCGATCTATCGGCGGTGACCATGCTGGATTCGACGGGGGCCGCGACGATCGAAGGTTTCGTACGCAAGGCCATCCATCGCGACACGGCCGTCTATATCGTGGGTGCGACCGCCACCGTCCGCCGCACGCTCTTCCTCCATGGCCTGAGGCCGCCGCGCGTGCGTTTCCGGCGGACCCTGGAGAGCGCAATCGTCGAAGCCGGCGATCACAAGCGCGACTGAGGATCGAGCGTCGCGGCTGTGGGCGTCGCCTACGGTTGCGCGATGAGCGCCGTTGAGACCAATCCCGAGGTACTCACCCTCCACAGGCCCCTTGAGATCCCCGAAAACGATACCCGTCTACGCGTGGCCTGTGCGGACGGCGACGACTTTTGCCGACGCGGATCCCGGTCGCCTCGACGTCCTGATCATCGATGGCTGCGACCATTGCATTCCAGAGCGTCTATGATCGATGCCGAAAGCGGCTCGGCGAGGACGGATGTTGGTCGTCGATCTCATCGGCCGCCGGTTCCGATCATCGCGTCCCGCTGCAAGGCTATGTGCATATTTCGATGGTCGGGTACTGGTGGTGCCCGATGTCGCACACCGCAATCGGATCGCGATTGCCGGCAGCACGCCAGATTTTCTGCCTTACGCCGCTGCGTACCCCACTCCTGCGGAAAACCACGAATATCCTTGGTTAGATGTTCCGAGCATAGCAGGCAGAATCGCGACTGTGGCAGAGGGAGGCAGAATGCGAAGACCGAGGTAACGATCAAGGCTCGCGCCAAGGACGATGAGCGTCTTACATTCCCACCCTTGTAATCTGATGGTCTATACATCATCCCGGCGTCGATGATCACGTCGCAACAGATGCGGGCGGCACGGGCGCTCCTTGGTATCGATCAACGCGAACTCGCCGCGCTTGCCGGCGTATCTCTTCCGACCATCCAACGCATGGAGGCCTCTGACGGTCAGGTTCGGGGCGTCGTCGACACATTGATGAAAGTGATCGCCGCTCTGGAAGGCGCTGGGATCGAGCTGATCGGCGAAAATGCGCAAAGTACCGGTACTGGTCGCGGCATACGATTGCGAACGGCTGTGTCAGCCTAACCCGCAGCCCATCATCCTCGCCAAGCGGAATGATTATATAATTCCAATAGCGATTGTGTGCAGATGGCCACCGGGACTCCTGTTTGGATGGCAGCTTCGGGGTGCATCAATCCGACATTCAACGGTGAAATTTGGGCGCATGGCTGACGGTTGATTGCCGCCGTCCCACCAGATCGTGCGCCGGTGGGGGAGGCCTTGCGAACGGGCGTGGCAACGCCAACCTTCAAAACAGTAAGATCCATTCGACCACGAGGCCCAGGCCATGCCCCAGAAGCTCAAGATCGACTTCATCTCCGACATCGCTTGCCCGTGGTGCGTCATTGGCCTGCTTGGATTGGAGAAAGCGCTCGACAGCCTCAAGGGTGAGATCGAGGCGGACATTACGTTCCATCCATTTGAGCTCAACCCAGACATGCCGGCAGGCGGCGAGAACGGGTTTGAGCACATCTCCACGAAATACGGCATGTCGCCCGATCAGGTGCGCGAGAACCGCGCGCGGATTAGGGATCGAGCCGCTGATATCGGCTTCACCATGAACACGTCGGACTCGAGCCGGGTCTACAACACGTTCGACGCGCACCGGCTGATCGCATGGGCTGGCGAGAAGGGGCACCAGCTCGAGATGAAGCGGCAGCTATTCACGCTCTATTTCACTAACCAACAGGACACCGGCAATCGCGATGCGCTCGCCGCCGCGGCGGAGACAGTCGGACTGGACGGAGCCGAAGCGCGTGAAATCCTCGCTTCGGATCGATACACGGACCAGGTCCGTGCCGAGGAGATGCTTTGGCGCCAGCGGGGTATCAGCAGCGTGCCCGCGGTCGTCGTTGACGACCGCTACCTCATTTCCGGCGGCCAGCCGCCCGACGAGTTCGCGCGCCAGCTTCGTGGAATTTCGGCTCAGCTTCTTGGTGAGCAGCCGTCGGTGGCGGTGGGCACCTGATTGGTCCAACTTGTTGATGCCGTTCCACGTCAGATAACGACTATTGTCGGGCATTCGCCGACTGCCCGTAATGAACGGCTGGCTTTGGCGTCGACACCGTTGCGCGTGAGCGGCCGAAATGGGGCGCCTTGCTGCCATTTCTGGAGTGCATGAACGAACGACAGTTCCAGCCGCGGACCGCCCCGAATATCCCAACGCTGGCCGACCGTCACTCTCGATTCACCCGTGACTGTAGGGCTACTTTTAAAGATGCTGCTCACCAGCTCGAACGACCGCTATGTCGGCGCCTGCCGACACCGCCGCGCTGCCCGAGGGAAGATCAGCTATTTAACTTTCGCTATTCCAAACTGCCGGGCCGTAGTCGGCCCATATTCGGTTTCCGGCGTTGGTGTGTCCAGCTCGCTGGCGCCCGCCAAAATTCCGTTCATCGCCTCGTGTCATTTCACCAGCCCGCTATCAGACGCCGCGCTCCGTCACGAAATCGATGGCCCACCGCGCCCGCGTCCGATCGCCCAATTAATCCCGCTTTCGCGCATGATGCCGGATACCGGTCTGCCGAACTGCCGTTCGAGCGCCTGCCGCCACGGCACCAGCGTGAAGTCCCGCGATCGCTCCACCAGAGCGAACCGGCCGCTGACCAGTTCGACCGAGCGTCGATAAATCCCGTCGACGCGCGCGCCCTCCCGGGCTTCGACGAAAGGCAAATCCAGTTCTTCGGAAAGCTGCCGTGCGGTCGCCAACAGCTCGCGCCGCTGCAACGCCGCGAGCAAGTCCTTCCGAAAGGTCACCACGCCGTTCGCTTCCGCGGCCAATCCCTGCTCGACCAGCCATTGCCGTCGCCTCGCCTGCGCGGTGCAGACCTCGCGTCCGAATCCGGCGTCGCGCAGCGGCTCGGGCGCCGTCGCGACAGCCTCCCGGTCGAGCCAGGTCACGGCATCGGCATCGGCCAGGCGATCGAGCGGTCGCGCGGAGAGCAACGTGACCGTCACCGGGCGGTCGCGCAGCTTGGCGCGCTCCCACGCAGCTACGCGCTCGAGATGATCGGGCGTGATCGTCCAGCGGCCCGATGCCTCAAGCTCGACGCCGCCTCCGCCGCGCCGCATCGCCTCCAGGCGGCGCACATGCGTTTCGGCGAAGGCTTCGGTCGCGCTCGGATCGAGCCGCAGATGTGCGTCGATATCATAGTGGCCGCCATTCGCCGCCGCGACCGCAGCGATCGTGCGGTCGGCCTCGCGGATCGATGGGCGGACCGGGTCGATGCGCACAATCGCCCCGGTCGGTAGCGCCTCGAAATTGCGGCCTCGGCCGATCGCCACATAATGGGTCCGCCCGTCGGTCGCATCGACGATCAGATAATGCCGATCCTGATGCTCGTCGGCGAGGCCGCGCGCGACGACCCGACCGGTCAACTGCCGAGCCCCCTCGGCGCCCGGCTCGTAGATGATCTGGCCCGCGACCGACCGCTCGAGCGCGGCGCGCTCGATGGCGCGCTGCATCGTGCGGATGATATCACCGCGTTCGCCCAACCGGCGCAGCGTGTCGGCGAGATCCTCCGCCAAGCGGTAGCGGCCCGCACCGATCGACGTGGCCAGCCCCATCCTCGCCAGCGTCGCAAGGCGTCCGGCACGAATGGTCTGATCGAAGCCGGTGTTGCCGGTCGCCGCGACGATGCGATCAAGTCCGGCGTCGCGCAGCAGCGCGCGGTCGATACCAGTCAATCGCTCCTGCCCGATCTCGGCGCGCAAAGCCCCCTCGATCTCACGCGTCGATCGCGGCCCCAGATCGAGGTCGACGAGCTCGGCGGCGCGCTCGCGCATGCCGCGGGTCAGATAGTCGCGCGCGATGATCAGGTCGCACCCTCGATCATCGACGCCGCGTACAACGATATGCGTGTGTGGATGGCCGGTGTTGAAGTGATCGATCGCGATCCAGTCGAGCCTGGTGCCGAGATCGTGTTCGACCCGTTCCATCAGTCGCCGAGTAAGCGGTTTGAGGTCGTCATATTCGGCGCCGTCCTCGGGCGACACGATGAACCGGAACTGATGCCGATCGCCGCTCCCGCGCGTGCGAAACGACGCTCCATCCGCGACATCGGCGTCGGGGCCGTAGAGCGCGCCGCGCCCGCCCTCGCGCGTCGTCCCGTCGCGCTGCAGATAGCGCAGATGCGCCGCCGCCGCGCCGGCCCCCTTGCCGGCCAGCTTGACGAGGCTTGCCTTGACGATGACGCGGCGGCGTCCGAGCGCGCTCCGACCGCCGCGTGATGCAAGCATTCGGCCCACGCCGGCGCCGCGTCCGATCCGGCCGCCGTTGAAGCGTGCCGATCGCCCCATCGCCAGCGCGCCGCCGCGCGCCAGATTGGTCGCCGCCAGCACGCGGCCGAGATAGGTATGCGCGCGCTTGCTCCCGCGCGCCTTCTGGCGGCCGAGCCGTGGCTCGAAGTCGGTGTCGTCTGCCATGGAACGCTGTCACTCCTGCGATCGACCAATCATGGCGCGCGCCAGCGCGCGCGAAAACCGGTGCCGGCGCGCCCTGCGGAAATCTGCCGTTTCTTGGCACCACGGCACTAGTCGCATCCCGACAGTGCCGACGAGATCTACAAAAAACGATGTGCAGACAATGGCTTGTGGGGCCACCGGTGCCGCAGCTTTATCTTGCCTTACGCCCCACCCCGCCAAAGGCCGTTCCCATCGACCCTCTGTCCTCACCGCTCCGCTCCCCCAAATCGGCCCTGTACCTCCGTCTCGTCCGCGATCGCCCGCCCCGAGCCGAGGCACACCAGAGCCGGGACGCGACGCTGCCTGCACCGCGCCCCAACCACGCCGAAAACTCATCCTCAATGCGCGTCGGCCATCGCCCTGCGCGCCGCCTCTTCGTTGTCGAAAGCGCGACATCCGAGCATCCCGTGCGCCGCACCGTCGTCGTCCACGATCATCGTCGCTGCGAACCATGTCGCGTCGAGCCACCCGCAGATCACGACCCGATCGAGCACCGAATTCTCCTCGTCGCCGCTCTCGTAACTGCCCAGCCAGCGCTCCGAGATGCGCGCATCCCACCGGAATTCCGCATCCTCCGCGCTCAGGAAACGCCGCGCCAGACCCTCGCCCGCGCCGCGTCCGAATTCGATCTCGAGTCCTGCGATCAATGCCGTCATCACGCGATCCGCGCCGGTCGACCCTGGTTGCATCATGGTCATTGTGAACCTCCATCCGCTTGACGTCCTCCTGATCGAGGACAGCTCTTGTCCGGCGGTTGGCGGGGCGTCTGTCAGGGCTGCCGGAGCGGCAGCGCAGGCACCGCGCAGCGGCGGCGGAGGAGCCGATTTTGTCGCGCGCGAACAAATGAACCCGGCTGCGCAGCAGCCGTCCTTATCGCGGCAAAATTGGAGGGGCCGCCGGCCTTGCACAGACGCCCCGGCAGCCGCCATGCTCGGCCGATCCGAGACGAGCCCCTCCCACCGAGGAGAGGGCGCGCAGCGCTCGCGCCACGAGCCTGGCAGCATCCGCAGCCACGCGCGCGACGATGCTCAGCGAGACGACAGCGGCACGAACAAGCCCGGCATCCTCTCATCGCGATCGATGGAATTTGCGTTGTGGTCCGACGCAGGCGCGACCGCGAAGAGGAGGTCGCGCGCCGGCGTCGCGGATTGCATTGCGTCCGCGTTGGCGGTCCCGGTGACGGCGGCAAGGTACGCGCGCGTCTCGCGCGGGAGCGGCGTGCCGTTCGCCAGATGCGCGACGTAACGGCCCGGCCCGGCGTTATAGGCGGCGAACAGCCCAGGATACCCGAACCGGTCGTACATCGCGCGCAGATAGGCGGTGCCGGCGATGATATTGTCGTGCGGATCATAGGCGTCAGCGCCGAGCCGATACCGAACGCGCAGCGCGGCCCAGGTCGCCGGCATCAACTGCATCAGCCCCATCGCGCCCGCGCGCGAGGTCGTTGGCCGTCCCTGCCAGCGCGTGCGTCCGCCGCTCTCGGCCACGATCACACGCTCGATCCACGCGACCGGGATACCGAACCGCGCCGAGGCTTCGGCAACATAGGGCCGCCAGTCTGCGGTGACGTCGGCGGCGTGCGTCGAGGCCTCGAGCGGTGTCGTGAGCACGACCACGGCACCTGCGAGCGCCTTCAGCGGACCCATAAGGGCACCGCCTTCCCGATCACGTCGCTGACCTGCGTCGGCCCGAAATAGCGCCCGTCGAACGACGCCGGCGCCGGGTTCAGCAGCAGGATCGCGCCGCCGCGAAGCGTCCCGCAGCCACGCCACCAGGGCATGGTACGGCCGGCCGCGTCGCGCGCGAGGCGGCGCGCGATGACCCGGCGGTCGACCGATATTCTGTCGCCGACCGCGCAAACACGATCTCCCGACAGCGCCGCGACGCGCTTCACCAGCGGCACATCGCTGGGCAGATATCGCCGCTCGGCCGCCAGCGATCGAACACGTTCGGGCATCCGCGCGATCACCATGTCACCGCGGTGAAGCGCGGCGCCGGCCTGCACGGCGTAGAGGCCGCGCGGCGCGCTGGCGCTCGCGTTCCACACCAGGCGCGGTGGCGACGGCGCGACGACCGTCACGAGGATCAGCACGAGCCCGGCGGCGCCGACCGCGCAGGCTAGGCAGTACCGGGCGCGATATCGACCTGTGCCGCGCGGCGGCGCGCCCGCGCGCGCCAGACAATCGGCATGCGCGAACAACGGCAGATCGCGCGGCTCAGTCACGGCCCGAACCGCCGCTGCGCGCCTGCGACCAGGCCTCGAGATCGTCGATATGATAGCGCCAGGTCCTGCCGTGCTTGCGCCCCAGCGGCGCGCGCCCGGCCGCGCGCAGCGCGCGCAGCGTGCTGTAGGCGATCCCGAGATGGAACGCGGCCTGCGGGGCGGTCAGAAAAGGACAGGTCTCGCGCGCGGCCTGGGCGCGCTTGGCGGTGTCGTCCATGCAAAGATCCCTCCGGCTTGGCGGCGCGTGATGGCGCCGCGTCGCGCTCGGCATGCACGCCGGGCACCGCCTTCGGCAGGGTCGCAATCGGCTATGGTCGATTCCGCCCCCCTGCCGCTCACGCCGAAGCGCATCGGCTCCCGCGCCGGAAGCAGCGCGGGAGCCGTCGGCGGTCAGTCGGCCGGATTCCAGATGATCGCGTAGGAATCGTCGTCATCCTGGCCGGCGGCGCGGCCGAGATTGGCGTAGAGCCGGCGCGGTCCGAATTCGGGGGCGGCGAGGCTCAGCGACACATAGTCGTTGCCCGAGGATTCGCCGACCCGGTTCCAGCCGGCGCCGACCTCGACCCCGCCCGCCATCACCCGATAGTCGGGCTGCCGGTCGTTGGTCTTGCGGGTGGTCGGCAAGATCGCGATATCGGCGCGGATCGAGAGCGTATTGAGCTGTCCCTTGAAGCCGTTTCCGTCGCGGCTGACATGTCCGATGGCTGGCATTGTTCGTCTCCTTGAAGGTCGCCCGGACCGTTTCCGGACGATGGCGCGACCGTGAGGACGGCCACGTGGCGCGCGCGAACCGGCAGCCGGAGCGCAGCGGAGGACCGGAGCAAGGCAGCGATTTGAAGCGCAGCGACCGCGAGGAGACCGCCGTCAGGCGGGCGGGGAAATCGGTCCGCCGGCGATGGTTTCGCGCGGGATATGGTCGTCCAGGTCATGCGCTTGAGGAGCCGGAACGCGTCAGGCGCGGTTCGAGAATAGGACGAACAGGTGGCGCAGGTGGCACGACCCGCGAGGGGATCGGCGGACAGGACCGCGCCTCTCGCGCTCCGCGATGACACCAACCGCCGACCGCCGGCGCTCGACGACGGGCGCGGCTTCGGGGCTGGCGCCAGGCGTCGAGAAGCGCCACGATGCGCGTCGACATGCCCAACACGACACGCCCGATTCCGCGACTGACGGCCCTTTCAGCGCTGCTGCTGATCGCCGCCACGCCAGCGGACGAGGCCCGGATTCGCTATGTGCCCGACGGTGATACGTTCCGCCTGACGAGCGGCGAACGCATCCGCATCGCCGGGATCGATGCGCCCGAAACCCACGCCGACCAGGCCAAGTGCCGTGCCGAACTGGCGCTCGGGACCGTCGGCGATCATAATTGTGCGCGCAACCGACGGGCGCGGTTTCGTCGTACGTCGCGCGCCTCGTCCGGCGCCGCGCGCATCCCGACCGCGCCCCGTCAGGGTCCGGCTCGGGCGCGCGCTCCTTGGTCAGGGGATGACGATCAGCGGCGGCACCGCGAGATCGGCGGCATCGAAATAGGCGAGGATCGCCTGGAAGCTACCGAGCCGGTCGATCGTCGGCCGATCGATTACGATGCGCTCGTTTTCGTCGGCGATATAACTAGCCGGTTCGCCGGTCCCGGTGAACACGACGCGCTCGGGCGACCATTCGCCGCCATAGCCGCCTGACCAGCGGACGAACGGCAGCGCCTTGTCACAACAAAACGCTTCGAGCGCGTCGAGCCTGCCCCAGGCCACATCGTGCGCAACCAGCCGCAGCGGCGCATCGACCGCGATCTGCGTCGCGTCGAACGCGAGCCCGTTCCATTCGGTCGATAGTCCTTCGCCGATGATGGTCTCGACCAGATGATCGCGGTCGCACAAGCGCAGCATTCCGCCGATGGTGATGGTCACCGAAACACGGTCGGCCATGATCTTTCTCCTGTTTGCCGCGCGCCCGAGGCCGGCGCCGTCAGGGCCGGACGAGGGCGCACGATTGATGCTCAAGCGTCTCGATGGGTGCGTCGCGAACGATGACGCCCGGCCTCGCGGCCATTCCAGCGACGCACGCGCGCCGCTGGAACATCGCGCCAGACCGCCGCCTCACGCCGCGAGCAACACCGGCTCGCCATTCGCGTCCGTGGGCGGCCGGATTGCTGGCGCGGCAGGCGGGAAGGCATCGGGGCCGCCCTCGCCATCGGGCTCGGGCAATTTCGCCGCCGCAACCAAAGCATTGGCCCCGACCGTGCCGACCCCGCCGCGCACGGTATAGGCCGATGGCGGGAACGCCATCCAGCGCGGCACCCAGGGGACGGCCTGCGCGCGCCCGTTGGTGCCGTCGAGATGATCGCGGACGATCGTCTTCATCGTCGCGATCTTCTCCTTGGCGTTGGCCTCGGCGACCGCCTCGCCCGCGACCTCGGCGACGATCCGGGTCATCACCTTCCTGTCGCGGATCAGTGCGAAGAAGGCCTCATCGGCCTGCCAATAGCGCGCCATGTCGACCCCGATATGCAGCCCGACCGCCTCGACGGCGGCGCTGCCGCTGGCGAGCGTCTCGCCCATCACGATGGCGACCACCTCCATCACGGCCGCGTCTGGCAGATCGAGCAAGCGCAGGAACAGGGCGACCAGCTTGTACGGATCGGCATTACCGCGCGTGACAGTGGGCGTGTCGGGATCAACGTCGAGCAAGGCGAGCACCGCGCGACGGCGCTCGTCGAACGCCGCCTCGGCGCGGCCACTCTCGACGCTCTCGCCGATGGCGTCCGAGCGCGCGGTCTGCGGCTCGCAGCGGACGCTCCACAGCAGCGACCCCGCGATGGCATGCGCGACCATCAACCGGAACGCGACGCCGGGGTGACCGGTCAGCGCGGCGCGCACGGCGGCGTGGCGATGCAGGTCGATATAGGTCTGCATCTTGCTCGTGCATTCGGGGCGCGCCGGTTTCTCGCGCGCACCTTCTGCCTCGCCGCGCGCGAGCCGCGCGGCTTCCTTGCGGCCGACATAGCCTTCGTGGACCACGACCTCGCCGCTCGCGCGGACGTCGAGATAGACGCGCCCGCCCTTGCGCTTGGGAGTCTTCTCGTAGTCCCACGACGCAAAATGATCCGACGGGCCTACCACGATCGCATCGGCCCAGCCCACATCGATATAGCCGGCGCGCTTCGCCTCGATCGCGGCGTCCTGCGCGCTCCAGAACGCCTCGGCATCGGCGAAATAGCGCTCGTCGCCGAACAGGTCGGCGATGACCACGAGCCCGCTCGCCGCCACGTCGAACAAGGCATGTTCGACCGCGATCGACTGCCCGCCGAACAGCCACGCCTTCAGTTGGTGGCCGGTCGGACAATCGGCGTTGTCGTCCTTGGCGAGCGCCAGCCATGCCTGTTGCTGGCGCTTGCTGGCGAGCGTGAGGTGCCGCACGGCGGCGCGGTCGATCTCTTCGCGCGCGTACATCCGGCGGATCGCGGGCAACAGATTGCCGAGCGCGAGCACGCGTTTGACCGCCAGCTCGGGCAGGCCGAACGTGCCCGCGATGTCGTCGACGCTGCGGCCCTCCTTCACCAAGCGCGTGAACGTTTCCCATAGCGTGACTTCGTCGGCGTCGCGCCGCGCCACATTCTCGATCAGCGACGCCTCGATCGCGTCGACGTCGTCGCCCGCATCGAGGATCGCGCACGGCATCATCGCGATCTCGCAAGCCGCGTCCTCGTCGCTCTCGCGACGTTCGTCCGCGACGAGGGTCGCGGCGGTGAAGCGCCGCAATCCGGCGACGATCTCGTAGCGATCGGCACCGTCGGGGCGAACGATGATCGGCTGCAGGACCCCGCGCTTACGCACGGTCGGCAGCAGATCGGCCACGTCAGGCGCCTTTCTGGCGGTGCGCATGTTGGTCTTGCCGACCGACAGCCGGTCGAGCGGAATGAAGTCGAGTTTCATCGTCATGCTCCTTGTCAGCGCCGGTCGCGTCGGGTCCGTGACCGTCGGACGGGACCGGCATCGGGGTGCGGGCGAGACGCGCCCGCGCGTCAGCCGCCCTCGGATTCTCCGGGCGGAAGCTCTTGCGTCGCGAGATGGTCGAGCGCGGCGCGCAGCCGGGCATCGGTGTCCGCCAGCGCCGCCTCGGCCTGGCTGATCGATCCGGCTTGGCGGGCCGCATCGGCCCACAGCGACAGCGGGATGAGGCTGGCGAACGACAGGTCGCGCTCGATCGCGAGCCCCAACGGAAGCCGGAGCGCGGCGATCTCAGCAAGGCTGAAACTGCCGAGTTCGGGACAACCGAACCCGAGATCGGCTAGGCCGAACAGGGTGTCGCCATCGGCGTCGAGTTCGGTCGCGAGCCATGTCGCCGCGCCGACGGGGTTGAAGAATTTGACCACCGGGGCGGGGTCGGGCTCGCGAACCTCGGCGTCGGTGGCCGCGCAGCGCGCCATATGGTTGGCGACCAGCGCGGCGCGCAGGTCGGGGGTGAGGAGGTGCATGGTCAGGGCTCCTTTGGCTGGAAGAGGTCGAACTGGTTGCGCGCGTTGAGGTCGAACTGGCCGAGGTCGCAGGGGCGCTGCGGCCGGTTGGGTTCGAGCAGCGCGGCGGCGCGCGCGGCGAGGCGATCGCGCGGGGTGATCGGGACGACGCCGGGGACGAGGCTTTGCGGCCCAATCGGCGTCGCCTCGACCGCGAATGCGTCGGGCGGCGGCGGCTCCGGGCGGGTCATGACGCGCCCGCCGTCGCGGCAACGGGGGCCGGGGCGGGGTCCGTGCCCGGCCCCGCGTTATCATGCGGGCACATCGCCGCCGCCTCTGCATGCCGCGCCAGCAACCAGTCCGCCGCCTTGCTCACCGCCGAGGCGGCGCGGAAAATCGCCCGATTGTCGGCGCGCAGCACGTCCAGCCACGCCGCGAGATAATCGGCGTGGCGCACGGTCGGCACGATGCCGAGCGCCGCACACAGGAACGCCGAACCCATTTCGGCGATATATCCTGACAGTCCAGTGAAAAACGGCGGTTGGAAGGTGAAAACCATCGGTGCCTCCAGCACTGCCCAAAAACCCACAGGCCCCCCGCGAGGCGGGGGTGGGCGGCGAGAGCGACCGGAGAGGCCCGCAGAAGCGGCGGGCCGCACCCGCAGGGGCGGAATGCAATGGAGCAGTTCGGCGCAGCCGAACTTGCGGCGCGCCGTGGCGGGCCTAGCAGGGAGCGCCGACCACCCTCGCCTCGAGGGGGCCGAACATCAGCGCCGCCGCGTCAGCGGCGTCCGCTGGGCGCGGGCGAACCCCGTGCCAATCGCTTATGCGACGGGGCGGCCGATCCCGTAAGGGAGCGGCCGCCCTGACCTTCTATCGGTGATGTTCGCGAAGGCGCTGCGCAGGATTATGCGGGCAACGACCGCTCATACCAGGGTCGGGTTTTCTTCACGAGTCCGACGACCGAGAGCATCACCGGCACCTCGACCAGCACGCCGACCACTGTGGCGAGCGCGGCGCCGGAGCCGAGGCCGAACAGGCTGATCGCGGCGGCGACGGCCAGCTCGAAGAAGTTGGAAGCGCCGATCAGTGCGGCAGGCGCGGCGACGCACCACGCGACGCCGAACCGGCGGCTCAGCCAATAGGCGAGCCCCGCATTGAAATAGACCTGGATGAGGATCGGCACGGCAATGAGCGCGATGACCAAGGGATGCGCGATGATCGCCTCGCCCTGAAATCCGAACAACAGGACGAGCGTGGTGAGGAGCGCGAGCAGCGACACAGGACCAAGCGCGGCGAGCAGCCGAGCGAGCGCAGGCTGTCCGCCTCGGCCAAGCAGCGCGCGGCGGATGAGCTGCGCGGCGATCACCGGCACGACGATGTAGAGCAGGACCGAGATGAGCAGCGTGTCCCACGGCACCGTGATCGACGCGACCCCGAGCAGCAGCGCGACGAGCGGCGCGAAGGCGAACACCATGATGACGTCGTTCAGCGCGACCTGGCTGAGTGTGTAGTTGGGCTCGCCGTCGCACAGGTTGGACCATACGAACACCATCGCCGTGCAGGGTGCCGCGGCGAGCAGGATGAGGCCGGCGATATAGGAGCCGATCTCAGCCTCGGGCAGCCAGGGGCGGAACAGATAGCCGAGGAAGAAGGTGCCGAGCAGCGCCATCGAAAACGGCTTCACCGCCCAGTTGATGAAGAGCGTGACGCCGACGCCCTTCCAGTGCCGGCGGACCGATCCCAGCGCACCGAGGTCGATCTTGAGCAGCATCGGTACGATCATCAGCCAGATGAGCAGCGCGACGACGATGTTGACGCGCGCGATCTCGGCCGAGGCGATGACCGCGAACAGGCCGGGAAGCGCATAGCCGAGCGCGATACCGACGGCGATGCACGCCGCTACCCAGAGGCTGAGATAGCGTTCGAAGGTGCCGATCGCGGGCTTCGGCGCCGCGGCCGCATCGCTCACGCGGCGTCCCCGCGCCGGCTGCTCGCGCCTTCGGTCTGGCCGATCTCGCGGACATGCGCCCTCAAGGCCATCGGGTCGAGCTGGTCGAACGGCAGCGCCAGGAACAGCTTGATGCGGTTCTCGAGATAGTGCAACGCGGTCACGAAAGCGCGTTCGCGCTCGATATCGTTGCCCTCGACATGGCTCGGGTCTTCGATGCCCCAATGCGCGGTCATCGGGTGTCCGGGCCAGATCGGACACGTCTCGCCAGCGGCATCGTCGCAGACGGTGAACACGAAATCCATCGTCGGCGCGTCGGGCTTCGAGAACTCCTCCCAGCTCTTCGAACGCAAGTCTTCGGTCGGATAGCCGATGCGGGTGAGGAGCTGCAGCGCGTCGGGGTTGACTGCGCCCTTGGGGAAACTGCCCGCGGAATAGCCACGGAAACGGCCTTCGCCGAGCTTGTTCATCGCGCTCTCGGCGAGGATCGAGCGGGCGGAGTTGCCGGTGCAGAGGAACAGGATGTTGAAGACGCGGTCGGTCATTGAACGGCTCCGGGTTGGCAGCATGCGGCCCTGGTGACGACATCAGCGAGCGGCGCGCAGATCTCCGGGGCGCCGCCGCAGCAATCTTCCATCAGGAAGCCGAGCAGGTCGGTCATGGCGGCATAGTCGGCGGTGTAGATGATCGAGCGGCCCTCGCGCCGCGACGACACGAGCCCGGCGTGGCCGAGGATGTTCAGGTTGCCCGAAAGGGTCTGCGGCACATGGCCCGTCGCGCGCGCGATGTCGCCGGAGGCCATGCCTTCGGCGCCGGCGCGAACGAGCAGGCGGAACACCTCGAGGCGGCCCGGATGCGCGAGCGCGGACAGCGAGGAAACGGCGGCGTGCGCGTCCATCAGCAGCACGCCTGCTTCGGCGCGGGCGCGGCGGCGGCGCCGAAGCAGGCGGCCGCGCCGGGCTCGGGCAGCACCTCGTCCTCGCCATAGCTGGTCGCTTCGCCGAAGGTGAAGAACGTCTCCCAGCGCACGCCCGCGGGGTCGCGGACCCAGCTCTTGTCCGACTGCGCGTAACAGCAGGTGGTCGCTTCCTGATCGAAGGTATCGGCGCCGGCAGCCTTGAGGCGCCCCGCGAGCTCCCCGAGCTCGTCGGCGCTGTCGACCTGGATGCCGATATGGTCGATGCCGGTCGCCCGCGCGCGCTCGGAGATCGCGAAGTTGACCTTAGGATCGTCGAGCATCCACTTGGCGTAATCGTCCTTCACCACGACCGGCGCGGCGCCGAACAGCGTCTCGTAGAACTGAATCGATGCGCCCAGATCGGGCACGCTGACGTGCAGATGGATGCGCTTCATGGGATGGCTCCTGATAACGACTCGATGATATTACGGGTATATCCGTAATATCATCGAGTCAATCGGGCACGCTGCTTATGGCTGCTGGGCGTGCATCCAGTCGGCGGCGGCTTGCGCCTTGCTCGCCGCAGTGAAGATCGCGCGCGGCTCGTCCTTCAGGAGCTGGAGCCAGGAGGCGATATAGGCGGCGTGATCGGGCCGCGGTTCGTGCGCGATCCCGAGATCGGCGAGGATGAACGAGGCGGTCAGCTCGGCGGTCGCCTCCTCCATCGCGAGAGCATGCTTGGTCCACTTGGCGCTGAAATCCCGGTCGAGCCGATGGGCTGCGCCGCTGGCATGGGCTGCCTCGTGGACATGGGTCGCGTAGAAGCCGTGCGCGTCGTGGAAGGCACTGAAATCCGGCATATGGATGCGGTCTTCGGCGATATGATAATAAGCGCTTCCCGACCCATAGACGGTATCGATGCCGAGCGCGGCGATGAAGGCTTCGGCGGCGGCGAGGCGTTCGCTCTCGGGCAGAACCGGCCCCGTCTCGGGGGCATAGCCGTCGACCTGATCGGCGTTGAACAGGCTGAAGGCGCGGGCGAAGAGCCGCCTATGATCGCCGTCCTCGTCGCGGTCGTCGTCGCCCTTGGCGCGAACCTCCTTCCAGAGGACGCCGAGGCTGGCGTGTTCGCCCTTGCGGACCTGAGAGCCGAGCGCCTGCCACTGGCGATAGGTGCCCCAGACCCCGCTCGCATAGCCGCTGCCATAGGCGGCTGCCCAGAGCGAGACGGTGTTGATGCCGCGATAGGGCTTGCCGCTGGCGACGTTGGTCGGACGGGTGACGTCGGCGCCGCTGTGATGCCACGGCATACGCCAGGTGCCGGTTCCGGCTTCGATCGCCGCGACGATCGCGTCGGTGACACGGGCATAGACGTCTGAACGTGCTGGTGATGACATGATCCGATCCTCCGCTTCCGCGCCGGGGGCCATCCCCGGCGGCGGAGACCGATCAGCGCCGGGCACAGGCGGTAGCGCGCACCCGCAGGGCCGCAGCGGAGCGGAGGACGGCGAAGCCGTTGCGCGCGGTCACCGACCGGCGCAGGACTCCGTCCAAAGCCGGGGTGGGCTACGGCGCGGGAGGATCGATCGCCGCGATCAGCGCGCGGGCATCGGCGGCGGCCTTCTCCCATGCCGGCCTGTGGCGGGCGGCGATGCAGGCGTTGGGGCAGCGGGTCGGCTCGCACAGGGTGGTGAGCGGGTGCCGGGGATCAGGGGGCGTCACCCGCTTGAGGCAAAGCGCGGTGGCCGGATCGAAGAAGCCGTCCGCGAGCGGGCCGACATGGAGAGTGCGCGCGACGCTGGCGAGCATGACGCGAAGTCGGGCGCGGTCGGCGATCATGGCAGGCAATGGCCCGAGCCGCGCCGCCGCATCGTCGAGGGCCCGCTCAATGCGCGGACCCGCCGGTCCCGAGAGCGACGCGCCGCCCTGCCGCCGGTCGAAATAATCCAGCAGGTCATCGAGCTGACCGAGGCGTCGCTGCGCTTCCACCTCGGCGCGGAATCCTGAAGCGCTCGTGCCGGCATAGCCCTCGAAAGCGGCGACCGAGGCGTGCTTATAGTGGATCATGCCGGCAACGGTGCCGAACGGACGGTTGGCGATATGCCATGCGATCGTGCGGCGGAACTGCCGTGTCGTGATGCGCCACGGCTTACCGTCAGGTCCGGACGGGACGACCGGGATATCGGCCTCTCCGAAGGCGGCGTTCAGATGATCCCGGAAGGCGTTTAGCTGGCGCACGACTTCGCTCGACAGATGGGCCGTGGTAACGGCGCTGCGCCGCAAGACCGGCCAGAGCGTGTCGTTGCCCGTCGCCCGCGCCGCGCTATCCGACAGGCGTTCGAGCACCGCAATCGCATCCGCGACCGGCTCGATCGTCACCCAGCTCGCGACCTCTCCGGTGCTCAACCGGCTCTTGTAGAGGGTGGAGCGAACACGGTGCCGTTCGATCAGGCCATCTTCGCTACGGGCGGTCGAGAGGCAGCCGCGCCGCATCGCCTGACGGGAAGGCCCCAAACCACGCCGTCGCGCGTCAGCGCGGCGCCCGCAGCCAATGGCGGCATTGTCGCCACGCAGCGAAAACCGGCACCCCGGCGGCGCGGGCGGACAGGTGGTGCTGGGTCGGGGGGCGCAGGCGCGCCGTGGCGAACCGCCGCGCGTGCCGCAGGCCCCCGGGCGCACCGCCCCGCCCGCAAGCCGGAGTGCCCGCGGGGCCGCAATCGAGCGCCGCACTCTGGCCGGGCAGCGCCCGGCAGCGTGCGTCTACAGCCCCGCTCCATCTGCCCCCCGGCCCTGCCGGCCCCGCCAGCCGATCGTCACCGCCAGGCCGAGACGCGCCATGCGGGGCTCGGTGGCGCGGCACGCCGCGTGATAGAGCGCAATCGCGCGCGACCAGCGCGCGAGGCGGCAAGACCTATCGAGCTATGGACAGATGACGCCCGCCACCCGGAATGACGACCGCAACCCGGGCGACGCTAGCGATACGCTTCGATCACAGGTCGGACCGGCATCCGAGTTTGCAACGCCCAGCCACTTTGAATCATCATCGGCCGCCGGAACCTCTTTGATCACCCCCAGTTACCCGTCGCGCGGGCGCCGCGCCAGCAACTGACGATAGCCGCCGCGCATCATCGCACGGGATTCGACGACAAGACGCCGCACGCGCGAGCGCAGCGCGTCGGACACGTGATTCCAGTCGCGTGCGGTCCGCGCCTCGCCGAACAACGCTCTGGCGATGTCGCGCTGGCTGGCACCCGCCGCCAGCGCATCACGCACACGCAGCACCAGAAGGCCGCGCGGCACCGCCCGGTCCGCGGTGAACAGCGAGGCGGCGAACCGATGGTGGCGACACAGATGGAGAAAGCGTCGCAGCGTCAGGATCCGGGGCACGGCGCTTGCCAGACCCTCCAGACGGTAATGGAGCCGGACGGGAATGCCGGGGGCCAGCCGGCCGGCGTCGATGTCGAGGCGGATATGGCGCAGACCGTCCGACAGCACGGCATGTTGCCGGCCGGTGCTGTCGGTCACCAGGGTCAGCCAGCGCGCGAGGCGCGCGGGATCGATCCCGTCGGGGTCGTCAGGATCGGCGCGGTCGGCGTCGACGCCCAGCGCGCCGGGGTCGAGATCGGCATGCCAGATGATCCGGGCGTCCGGGGCCTCGACCTCGGGACGCTCGGCGAAAGTGGAGCCCCCACCGCGTCGGCGCGCCGCGGGTGGCGCGGCTCGCCTGGGCATGCCACGCGATATACTCGGGATCTCGCCGCAGCCATTCCCACATCAGCCCCGCGCGATCGATCCCCCGCAGCCGGTCATAGCCGTCCGCGACACGCCAGTCGGGCAAGCCAGATGGCCCGGACGACCTAGTCACCGTCCGCAACCCGACGGAATTATCTCCAGAATGGATCGATCTCCGGGCGGCGACCCCGACCGATATATTAGCAATATAGTCGACCGGGACCGCGCAGCGTGGTAGCATCCGAGGCCGTAAGTGATTGATACGGAACCTGGTTCCGACCTGCGCCGGTCGCCGGCACGAGAACCCGGCGACGCGCGCGATGACAGGGAAAGGGCGTTCGCGGGGGGGGCCGGCGGCTTGAGACGTTGCCCGCGATCGGGTCGACGCTCGATGCACATGTACAAACTGGTCGCGGACGTCGTGCCGCGGATCATCGCCGCGGACACGCTTGGCGATCTGACCGACACGCTGGGCGCGGTCGCGACGCAATTGGGGTTCGCCCATTTCGCGCTCTCGCACCATGTCGACCTGGCGCGCGCGGGCGGCCGTGCGATCCGCTTGCACAATTACCCCGAACGCTGGGCGGCTTATTACGAGACCAATGCACTCGGCGTCACCGATCCGGTACATCGCGCCAGCCACGTCACCAGCATCGGTTTCCGCTGGTCGCGCATTCCCGAGCTGATCCCGCTCACGGCGCGCGACCGGCAGATGCTCGCGCGCGGGCGCGATGAAGGCATTGGCGACGGCTTCACGGTGCCGGCGCATGTTCCCGGCGAGGCGCGCGGCTCGTGCTCGTTCGCCAACCCCGCCGATCGGGAGATGACGCGCGAGCATCTGCCCGTCGCGCAACTGGTCGGCGCCTTTGCCTTCGAACGCGCGCGCCGCCTTGCCGCGGTGCGCCCGTTCGCCGTGACGCCGCGCGCCGTGCTGACAGATCGCCAGCGCGACTGCGTGTTGTGGGTGGCGCGCGGCAAGGGCGACTGGGAGACCAGCCGTATCCTGGGGGTGAGCGAGGAGACGGTCGCCTGCCATATCAAGCATGCCTGCGAGCGCTATGACGTGAACAAGCGGACATTGCTGATGATCCGGACCCTATTCGACGGGACGCTCACGTTCGGCGATATCGTCCAGCGCTGATATCACCCTTTTCCGGGATAGCGGCCGGCACCGTTTTGGATCGACCCTGGCGCGTCAGCCAGGGAGACGATCATGCTGCATCTTGTCCAGTTCGGACGCGCCGCGCCCACCGACGTGACGCGCGCGATGTTCGCCGCGCGCAAATCAGTCTTCGTAGATCTGCTGCGCTGGGACGTGCCCGTCGTCGGCGGCCGCTACGAGATCGACCAGTTCGACGACGAGCATGCCCGCTACCTCGTCCTGACCGACGTCGACGGCGCGCATCTCGGCTCAACGCGATTATTGCCCACCACGCGGCCGCATATTCTCGGCACTCTCTACCCTGGCCTGTGCGACGTGCCCCCGCCCCGCGGTCCTGCGGTGTTCGAGATCACGCGGTTCTGCCTCGACCGTCGGCTGCGCGCCGCCCAGCGCCGCCTGGTGCGCGACACGCTCGTCGTCGCGCTCGCCGAGCACGCGCGCGCGCATGGTATCAGCACTTACACCGCGATCGCCGAGCTGGACTGGTTCCAGCAGATCCTCGCCTTTGGCTGGGACTGTTTGCCGCTCGGCATACCGCAGGAGATCGACGGTGCGACGCTTGCTGCGCTCCGGATAGCGATCACGGCTGAGACACCTGCCCTACTCGCAAGCGCGGGCATCAACACCCACGCGGCGATGCTGGACGACGTCCGGCCGATCGCGGCCTGAGTCGGGAGTGATGACCATGACGACGCCGAACGATCCGGTCGCGCCCTACGCGACTGCGCTGCGCCGCGACGGCTGGTGCATCATTCCCGATGCCCTGCCGCCGGCGACCATCGCCGCGCTCGACCGCGACCTCGAGCCGACCTTCGCGCGCACGCCATTTTGTCAGGGCGGGTTCTACGGCGAGACGACGAAACGCTTCGGGCGCCTTCTCGCCCGCTCGGATCATGCTGCGGCGCTGGTCCAGCACCGCGTCATCCTCGAGATCGCCGAACGCCTGTTGTCGCCCTGGTGCGATACGCTCCAGCTCAACGTCACCCAGGCGATCGCCGTCCATCCCGGCGCGCCCGCGCAGCTACCGCATCGCGATCAGGATATGTGGGCGGCACCCAAGGGCGAGCTCGACTACCTCATCAACGTCATCTGGCCGCTTACCGACTTCACCACCGATAATGGCGCGACACTGGTCTGGCCGCGCAGCCACGGCGCCAGCGCGCTCGACGACGCATCCGATACCGATCCCGTCGCCGCCGCGATGCGGCCGGGATCGGCACTCCTGTTCCTGGGTTCGACGCTCCACGGCGCCGGCGCCAACCGCACCGACCGCGTGCGCCGCGGGGTGGTCGTCGGCTATGCGTTGGGATGGCTCAAGCCCTATGAGAATCAGTGGCTCGCCTATCCACCCCCGGTCGCGCGGCGCTTCCCGCCGGAGCTCGCGGCACTGGTCGGCTATCGTCAGCACCGGCCCAATCTTGGCAATTACGAAGGTCAATGCCCGTCGGTATTGCTACGCGATACGGTGCCCGAGCATCTCGCCGCGATTGATGCGCTGCGCCCGGACCAGGAAGCGGCGATGGCAACCTACCGTGCCGAACAGCCGATGCCGTGAACGCGGGGTCGATCACCGAGCGCGTCTATGACGCGCTCAAGCGGCGGCTGACGGGCGGGTCCTATCGTCCCGGCGAGCGGCTCGACCCGACGACGCTCGCCGAGACCCTGATCAGCAGCGTCACGCCGGTGCGCGACGCCTTGCATCGGCTCACCGGCGAGCGGCTGGTCGAGACGCATCCGGGCACCGGGTTCAGCGTGCCGCACGTCACCGATGCGGACCTGCGCGACCTCTACGAATGGAGCGGCCAGATTCTGACCCTGGCGGTGCGGCATTCGGGACCGCGCGACCCGACTGCCCAGACGGACATCACCACGCCAAGGCTCTTCGAGAGGATCGCCGCCCAATCACGCAACGTCGAGCACGCTGCCGCGATCAGCACCCTCAATGCGAGGCTGGCGCTGGCGCGATCGGTCGAGCCCGGCCTGCTCGACGACCTGACCGAGGAACTGCATGCCATGGCGCGCGCCTTCGCCGCCGACGACAAGGATCTGTCCCAGCTGATCGTCCGCTATCACCGCCGCCGCATTCGCGCCGCCGCCGAGATAGTGCGGTCGCTCTACCGCAACGCCTGATCGGCCACCCGAAAACAATCGCAATATATCAGTGCTATAAGCTTCTTATAAGGCGCCGCGCCTCGTACTTTCGACACGCTGCAATGACGCAGCCTATCGAAAGGAACCAGCGATGAAACTCATCCATGAGGTGATCGATCTCGGTGCCGCGAGCGCCGAGACGCACGGCAACGCGATCGGCGATACCGACGAGGTCCTGGGCCGTGATCCGTTCGGCCTGTCGCGCGACTGACGGCGACGCGCGCGGCGGCGACGCCGCCGCGCGCCACCGTCAGTGCTTACCCGCGATGGGCTATAGGCTCGCCCCCGATATCAGCTTTTGCGACCCTGGCGGACAGCGCATTTTTCTGGACGTTCGCAACGATCGCTACTTTGCGTTTGGCGCCGCCAGCGACTTGTCGATGACGCGCTTGATCGCCGGAGAGTCCCTCGACGATCAGGACGTCTCGCATTTGACGGCGATGGCGGCAGCCGACATCTTGATCGCCACGGCCGACGCCCCCCGGCCGGCATGCTGTGCGGCACCCGCCACTATGTCGTCGATCCTCGACCGCGACGATCTGCCGTCGCCTCCGCTCCTCGCGACGCTCCACGCCGCCATGCGCCTCCGCCGGGCCAAGGCAATGCTGCGGCACACGTCTCTCGCACAGATGGTTCGCCGCTTCCGTCTCGCCAAAGCGAGGCTCGCTACCGCCGAACGCTCGGCCACGATCGACACCGCCCTGCGCCTGGCAACCGCGTTCCAAGCCGCCGCCCGGCTGGTGGATGCGCTCGATCAATGCCTGCCCTTGTCCTTTGCGCTTGCGCACCGCGCGCTGCAGCATCGCCTGCCGGTGGACATGCTGATCGGCGTCAAACTGCGCCCCTTCGAAGCGCATGCCTGGGTGCAATCGGAGGGCACGGTGCTGAGCGACCGACTTGACGCGGTTCAGCCTTATACACCGATCCTCGCGTTGTGAGCGGGCGTCGCTATCTGGCTTTCTTCCCAGATGACGCGGCCGCGTATGACCGCTGGCGCGAGGCGCTGATCGCCAGTGTATGCGGCTTGCCCAGGATGCAGGTACGCCTCGAAAATTCCGCCTGCCTGCTGTTCGCCGAACGTCCAGTCGTTACGCTTGGGGAAACTGGCGCGATCGTGGGCGATCTCTTTCATCGCGGTACCAGCAGACCGACTATCGACCTGCCGCCGCCGGATATCAACGCCATTCAACGGAGCCGCGGCGCGCATCTCATCGACCAATTCTGGGGCAGCTATGTCGCGATCCTCGCCGGGCTTGGGAGCGTCGATGTGCTCCGCGCGCCGATTGGCGACCTGGCATGCTATCGCCTGGGGGGCGCGGGTGGCACCTTCATTGCCTCCGACATCGACTTGCTCACGCGATTTGCGGGCTATCGACCGTCGATCGACTGGACGGCGGTTGCCGATGCGCTGATCACGCGAGAACTACGCCAACCACGGACATGCCTGTCGGGCATCATCGAAGTCGGCGGGGGCGAACGCCTGTCCATCGGTGACGCCGATGCGACAGCGATGTGGTCCCCGTGGCGCTATGTGCCAGACAGGCAGTCGGCGCTCGATCCCGGCGAAGCGGCGGAGACGTTGCGCAGGACGATCTGCCTCAGCGTCGCGGCGCGCGTCTCCCCGCACGCCCATTCCGTGCTGCTGCTCTCCGGCGGTCTCGATTCGTCGATCATCGCCGCCGCGCTCGCCCGCTGGCAATGCGCGGCGACCGGACTCACCATGGTCACGCGCGACCTGTCGGGTGACGAACGTAGCTACGCGTCCGCCACCGCCACGCATTTGTCGCTGCCGCTCCATGAAATCTACCGGGACCTGGGCGCGGTCGACGTCACCCGGTCACGCGCCGCCGGCTTGCCCTATCCGTCTGAGCGAAGTTTCACCCAAGCCACGAGCGCAGCGGCAGAGGCGCTTGCCGCAGCGACCGGCGCATCGGCGATCCTGCATGGCGGCGGCGGCGACAACGTCTTCGCGTCGGTGCAATCCGCCGCACCGGTCACCGACCTCATCCGGCGAGGCCATATCGGACCACGTCTGTGGCGAACCACCGCCAGTATCGCGACACTCGCCCATGCGACCCATGCGGCCGTCATCGGGCAGGCCATCACACGGCTTGCACGCCGGGGACCCGCCTATCGCTGGCAGCCGTCATGCGAGCTTCTGTCAGATGACGGCAACGCGCGTGCGGACGAGGCTGTCCGCCACCCCTGGCTCGACTCTCCGCCGGGCGCATTGCCGGGATCGGCGACGCATATCGCGAACATCCTGCGGGCGATCGGCATCGTCCAGAGCCCCGACGCTCGTGCGCCACTGCCATCGATCGCGGTACTAATGGCCCAACCGATCGTCGAAGCCTGTCTCGCGATCCCAAGTTGGTATTGGGTCGACCGCGGTCATAACCGGGCGGTCGGACGGCATGCCTTTGCCGACATGCTTCCCAACGCGATCGCATGGCGCCGATCGAAGGGCGCGCCCGACAGCTTCACGGTCGACCTCTATGAAGCGAACCGCGATCTTCTTCGCGACTTCGTGCTGGAGGGGCGACTTGCCGCCAGCGGCTTGATCGATCGCGATGCTGTGGCGCGCGAGCTCGCGCGTCGCGGACCCACGAGAGACAGACAATATGGCCGCATCCTGCAGTTCGCCGATGTCGAGGCATGGCTCCAATCATGGCTGTAACGCGCGCGATCCGGTCTGCGCTTTGGTGTGCCCACGCGCGGCCCGAAGCGCCCGCCACCGCTGATATTGCTCGCTCTTGGCCGGTGCTGGATCCTCGCGACCCTGAAGCCAGAACGAGAACCAGTCGATACTGCGCTCGAAGACGGCGGCGCGATGGTTGGGCTGCCATTTGATATGATGTTCGTCCGGAAAAACATAGAGATCGACCGGCTGATCATAGGCCTTGAGCGCGGTGTAGGTCGGCAGGCCGTACAATGTCTCCTCGTCGGCAAGCTGTAGCAGGAGCGGCGTGTCGATACGCGCGGCGTTGAGGACCAGCGAATAATGACGCCAGAAATCGACATCGATCGGATAGGCCGGCGGGTATCCGATACGTTCGCTGAAGTCGGCCCAGGCCGGACCCACGAGCGTGTCCGATGATTCGTCGACGCAACACGTGCTCACTGCCGCAGCGGCGAAGAGGTCGGAGTTGATGAGCGCGTAGCGGACCGTCGATGCGCCATCGCTCAATCCGGTGATGCCAATCCGCGCAGGGTCTGCCACGCCGCGCTCGATCAGGAGCCGGACGCCGCTCTCCACCGCCGACAACGTGTTGTTTCGTTCTGCCCAGTTCTTGGTATCGGCGCGCGCGACGTCCTCATTGCTCCGGATGGTTGGGTCGGACTCGGCGACCCAGCGGGGAGACTGAATGCTGAGCACCGCAAACCCCTGCTGCGCCAGTAGAAAGATGGGGTATTCGTTGCCCGTGCCGCCGCGCGGCAAGCCCCGCGACCGATACTGAACGATCACCGTCGACAGCTTGCGATCGCCCCGATAGCCTGACGGCACGACGAGGTCGCCATAGACCTCGCGGCCGATATCGTTGCGCCATTCGAGGCGCGTGACCCTGCCCTTGTCCAGGAGACCAAATCCGGGATTCGGATCGAACAGGATCTGTTGCGACCCATCGATACGGTCGATGACCACCAATCGAGGCGACTGCATCGCTCCTTCGCGCGTACAGACCAGCCGCCTCTCGGCTGGCAGACAGCCGTCGATGACATCATCTGTCTGCAGGATCCGCGACGGCGCGCCGCTGCCTGGAACCCAGCGGTAGATCGCGGTGAAGCGGTCATGCCAACCCTCATGTTTGATGAACGTGAGGGCGCCGCCTGACGGCTCCCACCAGACGCTCGATAACCCGCTGTCACAGACATCGCCGCACCGATAGGGCTCCCCGCGCCGATCGGAGACGACCAGCCGCTGCCGGGCAAGCGGCGATGCGCTGTTTGGCTCGAGCGTTGCCGTATCGCCTCGCGGGTTTGTCGCGTCCCGGCCGACCGGCCTGGCCTCATCGCCGGGCGAATTTTCCGTGTCATCGCTGACCGGCGTTGCGGCGCCGGTCGTCACATTGACGGACGTCCATCGCGCGGGTTGCGGGGCCGGGGTTTGCGGCCGAATGCCATACATCGGTTCAAACCGAGCGTCGTAATGCCAGCCCTGAAGGCCCTCTTGCTCGATCGCCCGTTCGGCATCGACCCGCCCGGGGGAGGTTCGATAGCGAAGCGCATGGCCATCCTCTTCCCAACGCCAATCTTCGACGTCGACGGGCGCATGGGTGACCTGCCGTGCCGGCGATCCGTCAAGCCTGGCGACCCAAACCTGGGTACTGTCCCGGTCGCGACGGAAATAGCCGATCGACCGTCCGTCAGCGGACCAGGCGGGCGTGTTGACCTTCGCGGCGCCGACCTTGACGGCAATGCCGCGGAAGGGGAATTCGTTGAAGATAAAGTCGCCGCCCCGATCGAGGACGCGCGGCCTTTCCTCGCCGCTGAGGTCCACCACGACCAGCGCCTGACAATAGCCATTCGTGTCGAGGTCAGCGCGCTGCAGGACGAACGCGACCCGTATGCCATCGGGAGACAAGGCGAGCGGCGCGCCGCCCGACGGTTCGCTGTCGGGCCCGCCGAAATTGGCGAGCTCGATCATATCCGCCGCCGCGATCGGCCTCGCACGATCGGCAATGACATTGTTGGTCGGCTGCCAGTCGGCGCAATCCGCCTTCGCCGTCGCCGGCGCGGCCAGATTGATGGTGAGCGTCGCTGCGGTGAGGCAAAGCGGATGCCGAGCCAGGAACGCGCTCACCATGCCTTCGCCACCGTCAGGCTGATGAACCGCCCGATCGCCGAGTAGTTCGTCGAATCGTACGGCGTCTCGTTCGGGAGCGTTGTTGCGATAACGGGTGGCGGTCGGTCGAGGATGTTCTGCGCCGCGAGCGTGATGTCGATGCCGTGCAATGCGGAACCTGCGGGGGCGGGCAGCACGTAATGGAGCGCCAGGTCGAAGGTCGCCTGCGGCGAAATCGACACGGCCGAACTCGTGCGCGGATCAACGAGCGCGCCCGTGTAGTTCGCGACGCCCGTCACGGTCAGGCCATCGTGATTCCAACTGGCGGTCGCGCGTCCGCGCCAGTGCGACGGATTGAAGATCGTCCCCGCGAGCCGGTCGGTTGGCGTGTCGATGGCAAGCTGTCGCCGGCTCACGAAATAGGTCGCATTCCCGGAAAACGAGAGGCTGTCACCCGACGCACCCAGGTCGGTCCGATAGCCGATCAACCCATCGACGCCGTGCACGGATTGACGACCGACGTTCAGATTCCGGTTGTCGATGATCGCGACGACCGTCGCCGGGTCGAACGCCAGGCCGTTCGGATTCGAGAAGAGCGCCGCGGCGTCGACGACGTCGGTGACTTGCGCCAGGGTGGGCGCGCGGGTGATCAGATCGGCGTAGATGGGATTGCTCAGCGCCTCCCGCGAATAGGTGATCGGCGTCGCCGTCCGATCGACATAGCGCGTCGAGAAATACGCGGCCTCGACCGACAGTCCCTCGATTGACCGCGGGTGAAAGGCTGCCGACACCGACCAGGTCGTGGCCCGCTCCGGCCGCAGATCGGCCCGGCCGCCGCCACGAAATAGCAACGTCGCTCCTACGGGGAAGTCCCCGTAATTTGGCGCCGCGCGCACGACGGTGACCGAGGGCGGCTGATATTGCTGATACAACGTCGGCGCCCGGAACGACTTGCCCCAACTCGCTTTCAGATCGACCGCATCAACAGGCGAGTAGATCAGACCGAACTTCGGCGTCGCGATATCGCCGATCGCATCATAATCCTCGTAGCGCGCGGCCGCGCTGAGATCGAGGCGCGCGATCCCGGGGCGTGCATTGTCCGGGCCCACGATCGGGAGGCTGAGTTCGCCGTAGGCGTAGACCGAATCCTGCGTGTGCGCGAAATTGAGGGCATAGCCCGCGCCGCGATCATTCTTGAGATACGTGCTGCGATACCCGGCGCCGATCGCGGCCTTGGCCAGGCCGCCGGGCAGGCGAAGAATGCCGCCATCCGCCGCCAGCTCGACCGATCGGGCGCGATTGCAATAGCACCCGGCCGTGAGCGTCGTGCGCCCCGTCGGCCGGATGTCGTCGGCGCGATAGTCGACGCGATCCTCGGCATATGATCCCGAAAGCGTGACGTTGAAATTGTTCGCGAGTTCGAGCGACAGCGCCGGCGCAATCGCGAAGGCGCGATCCTTGAACAGGGTGTCGATCCGATCCACGGCGAGATCGCCGCTCGGATCATAGGAATAGACAGTCAGCGTCCGACGCCGGTTGTAGAGGCCGTCGATCGAGAATTCGAGACTGCTCGCCAGCGTCTGGTGCGCGCTGAGCAGCGCGTTGTGGCTGCGGGCGGAAGGAAGGAGGCGCAGCCCTGGTGAACGGGAAACGGCGTAATCGCGGTCGTCATAATCGATCGCGGTGGTGCGGTTGAACTCGTAGGCGGCGATGAACCCGCCGTCCGTCCATCGCGCGCCGCCGGTTACCCCATATTGCTGGCTGAAGTTGCCGCCTTCGGTCGAGCCACCGATCCTGGCTCGCATCTCGAGCCCCGACATGTCGCGCCGCAGGATGATGTTAGCGACGCCGCCGATCGCGTCCGAACCGTAGATCGCCGACGCACCATCGGGGACGATCTCGATCCGGTCGACCACACCCAGCGGGATCGTCGATACGTCAATGCTCTGGCGCGATCCGCTGTACGACAGTCGATGCCCATTGAGCAGCGTGAGGGTGGCGTCGCTGCCGAGTCCCCGAAGGTTGAGCGACGAGCCCCCGCCGACATTGCTTCCGCTCGCATAGGGTACGTTGAGGCCAACCTCGGGATTCTGGCCGCCGCCGAAGCTCTGCGGAATGCTCCGCACGATGTCGCCAAGCGTTGCCTGACCCGCTTTGCGCGCGTCCTCACGCGACACGGTGATCACCGGCGATGCGATCTCAGCTCCGCGAATGCGGCTGCCCGTCACGGTGATAGCCGACGCGCCACCACCGTTCGAGGCATCCGCGACGATGTCGTCCGCTTCGGCACGGATGACGAACGCGCCGTCGACTAGCTCGGCATGCAGACCGGTCCGGGCGAGCAGGATCGCGAGCGCCTGCTCCGCCGTATAGATACCGACCGCCGCGTTGCTGCGCTTGCCGGCGACAAGGCTGCCGGCGACCACCACCTCGCGCCCGGCGACCTTCCCGAAGGTCTGAAGCGCGAGGCCCAGATCCTGCGCTGGCAGATCGTAGCGCTGCATCGTCTGCGCCGCAGCCGGCGCCTGGCAGAGGGCCGCCAAGGCCAGTGCGAGGGCTCCCGTGTAAAAATGTCGTGTCGCTCTCATATGCTTCCTCCCCGCCTTGCCGTTGTTCGGCTGGCTTCGAGGGGCTTGACGACACGAGCCCGGAAATGGCCCCCTACCGGGGAGCTTGGTCGGCGGGAGCGAGCACCAGGGTCTCTCCGGTCTCGACAACCCGCAGGTCGAGCGCCGCGGCAAGCTTGCGCGCGAGGGCGCGGGTGTCGCGCAGGTCGAGCACGCCGGTGACGCGTAGCTTGCCGGTCGCGTTGTCGGCGACCCGGAGTAGCGGCCGGCCGAAACGATTGGCCTGGGCAAGCACCGTTGCCAGCGGCGCATCGGCGAAATTTACCCGCGAGGCGACCCAGGAAGCGTCCGCTTCGCTCTGCGGCGTCGCGGCGATCTTGCCGTCACGCAGACGAACGACCTGACCGAGCCGAAGGTCGATCCGGTCGAGCTCCTTAGCGCCGGCTGAGACGACCAAGGTCGCTTTACCCCGCAACAGGAGCACGCGAACCTCGGACTGACTCGCGGCAACGTCGATCAAACCGCCCGACGCGATCACCCGGCCTTCCGATGTCACGATCTCAAGATCGTGTGACTGCGGTATCGCAAAGCGCGCGCGGCCACGGTCTACGCTGAGCTGATGCTCGTCGAGCGGGATCGCAATCTTCAGGTCGGTGCCGATGTCGAGCAATACCTGCGACCCATCGCGTAGCGCGACGGGCCTGATCGCATCGCCGTGATTGGACACAGCAGCGAAGGCCGGACTGGTGTCGCGCGCGAACCAAAACGATCCAGTGATCGCGAGTATAAGCGCCGCAGCGAACGCCAGTAGCGAGCGATGCCGCCCAGCTGTACCGCGCTCCGGTTCAGAGACCTCCTGCGCCCCAAGGCGCAGGTCCTCGCTCAGCGTCGCGACACCAGCGGTTTCCTGATAGGCGCGCAGATGAGCAGGGCTCTTGCGGAGCCAGGCTTCAAAATCTTGGACCTGGCGCTCCGATTGGGGCGATTCCATTTCGACCGCCCACGCCGCGGCCTGACGATCGATCCGCTCAGCGCGACTTTCCCAAATCCGCCACGGCATCACTGATTACCGAGGTCTCGACGCAGGTCGAACAGCGCCTTCGCGATCTGCTTCTTGACGGCCTTGACGCTCATGCCAGTCCTCCCCGCGATCTCGGCATAGGTGAGCCCCTCGACGCGCTGCAATAGAAACACCTCGCGTGTTCTTGGCCGCAGTCGCTTAACGGCGGCGTCTAGGCGCCGTAGCAGATCGCGACGCTCGAGCTGATCGGCGGGATCGGGCCCCGCCGCGACGTCGTCATTGAAAGACTGATGATAGGCAGCGGCGCGGCGAACGGCAAACTTGGCCCGGTCGCGCAGCAGGTTGGTGGCCAGCCGGGTCAGATAGGCTTCAGGTTCGGCGATCGCTTCCACGGGCTGGGCTTTTCGCCCGGCGAAGCGGGCAAACGCCTCCTGGACCAGATCCTGCGCCTCACCGGCACCGACCCGACGCCGGAAAAGGCGGAACAATCTGGGCCGCTCATCGCGATACAGATCGTCAAGCGAGGGCTGCGCGGCGCAGCCTTTCCGGTCCTCCGGGGGCAGTGGATCGCACGCGCGGACGGCGTCCAGCGCCGCCCCGCTGGCGCGCGGACTGCTCATGACAGCGATCGCCTGGCCCGACGACCTGGAATGAGGTCGCCATCGCTACTTGCAAATGAGCTTGGATCGGACAGCTTCGCCTCCCGCCTCGATATCGAGGCGGGACCGGCGAAGAGCCGGGTGTTGAGAACAAGCTTGAGACTTGCGCCGACGCTTTTAGCCGCACGCGGCCTGGACATGTGCGTCGGCCACCCGGCCGCGGCGCCGCGTTGATGTCTTCAGACTCAAGAGAGGTTCTCACGCCTCTGCGCCCTGCTGTGGGCGCCGGGTCAGCCTAAGCCCAGCGGCGCGATTTGCAAGTCACGGGTGAAGACGAACGGCGGTCCGTCCCCGACGCTACTCGACCAAGCGCGGTCGCGGCGTGGGATCGGTCCGACGCTTCACGCCCTTGAAGGGGTTGGCCTTGACCGGCAGCGGGAGGAGGTCTGCTGGCTTCAACAAGCTTTGCGAGACCATTTCAGCCCAAACGACCGCCAATTCACGACGGCGGTCCATGTACGCCGCACGATTGTAGGCACCTTCGACCTTATTGGTTGGAACATGGGCGAGCATGAGATCGATCACTTCGCGGTCGTCGGGTCGTCCGTGAACCTTCGCCCACTCGTTCATGATGGTCGAGAACGCCGCGCGAAAACCGTGTGGCACGTGCCGACCGTGGTACCCGGCGCGGTTGAGCAGATAGCCAAGCGCATTCTCGCTCATCGGGCGATGCAGATGGCGGTTGCTCGGGAACACCAGCTTTCCGGTACCACTCAGTTTCCAGGCTGTCCGCAGCACCGCCACACTTTCCGGCGCCAGGGGGACGAGATGATCGCCGCCGAGCTCGTCCTTGCGATCACGATCGCCCTTCATCCGCGAAGCGGGAATCCGCCAGAGGGGCTCGGAGCCGTCGAGGTCTTCGAATTCGGACCACAGCGCACCGCGCAGTTCACCCGGCCGCACCGCAGTCAACGCGATCAGCCGCAAAGCCAATCGCGTGACCGGACGCGCGAAATCGCCGTCCACCGTCGCCAGCATTCGTCGAAGCTCGCTTATGTCCGTGATCGCTGGCTGCCGACCCTTCCTGGGCAATGGTTTGAGTGCCGCGCCCACCTTCTCGGCCGGGTCCGTCTCCGTGTGACCGCTCGCGATCGCATAGGCGTAGATTGCGGAAATGCGTTGCCGGATACGCTTCGCCGTCTCGATCGCCGACCGCGCCTCGATCGCTCGCAGCACTTCCAGAATCTTGGGAGGAGTCAACGCGCCGATCGGCAAACTGCCGATCGCAGGGAAAACATCGCGCTCGAGCGTACGAATCACTTCGGCGGCGTGCACCTTGGCCCATTGAGGCGCATTTGCCTCATGCCATTCCCGAGCGACCTTCTCGAACGTGACCCGCGCTGCTTCGATATTCGCCTGTATGTGCAGCTTCTTGGCAATTGCTGGATCAATGCCCTCATTGAGCTGCTTACGCGCCGCATCGCGCTTCTCTCGCGCCTCAAGCAGGCTAGTTGAGGGGTATGAACCGAAAGAGAGGCTCTTCTGCCGGCCATCGTACGAATAATTCCAGCGCCAGAGCTTACCACCTGCCGGGGTCACGTAGAGATAGAGCCGATTGCTGTCCGTCAGCTTGTAGGCCTTATCCTTTGGGCGGGCGGCTCGCAGCTTCGCATCGTTCAGCACGGTGTCTCTCCAGATACCACGTTTTTCCGGATCGATACCACGTTTCCGACCATGCGCTGGAGCGGAGGCATATGAACGTGTGCGGCCCGGTATCGCGAATAAACGTCAGTTTTCTGGGAGTTTTGTCAAGTCCGGTGGACTGGGGCGAACCGCTGAAAACAGGGGCCTGGCGGAGACGGAGGGATTCGAACCCTCGGTACCGGATTTACCAGTACGACGGTTTAGCAAACCGTTGGTTTCAGCCACTCACCCACGTCTCCGGATGCGCCGAACGCGGGGCTATAGCCGCGCTGTCGCACACGATCAATGGCGCATTATGTCGCCATCGACCGCGAAATCGACTCAGGTCATCGCCCGTTCATTGCGCGGTCATCGCAGGAATGATTAACGTCGCACCCAATTTGATCCTCGGGGGATAGAATGACGATGCGCGGACGGTTCTGGATGTCGTGGCTTGCCGCCGCGGCGATCGCGCTGGGAACCGCGCCTGCGGCGGCGCAGGTGCGCACGATCGACCCCAACGCCGCCATCGACAGCGATCTGGGCACACCCGCCGTGACGCAGGAAGCGCCCACCGCCACGCTTTCGAACACGCAGCCCTACCCCGATCCCGACGCCTATCAGCCGGTCGATCAGGGCAGCCAGACAGTCCCGAATACTAATTATCCCGAGATCCCGGCGCCGCCTGCGGGGCAACAGGTCGGCAACCCCGCCGCAGCGACCGCGACCACCCAGGCCGACCAGACCTATAAACGCGACGATCTGATCGGCGCGGCCGAGGGCGTGTTCGGCAAGGGCGCCGAAGGACTGGCCGGGATCATCGAGGGCATCCTCAAGGATCAGGGCGAGCCCAACGGTTATATCGCCGGGCGCGAGGCATCGGGCGCGTTCGTCGTCGGCCTGCGCTATGGATCGGGGATGCTCAGCCACAAGGTCGAGGGCCAGATGCCGGTCTATTGGACCGGCCCGTCGGTGGGCTTCGACGTCGGCGGTGACGCCAACAAGGTGTTCGTGCTGGTCTACAACCTTTACGACAGCGAGGATTTGTTCAAGCGCTTCCCGGCGGGCGAGGGGCACCTCTATTTCGTCGGTGGCTTCTCGGCCTCGTACCTGCGCTCGGGCAATGTCGTGTTGATCCCGGTGCGGCTCGGCGTCGGCGTGCGCGCGGGCGTCAACGTCGGCTATATGAAATTCTCGCACAAGCAGAAGTGGCTGCCCTTCTGACCTGAGGCGGCACCAGCCCGCTCCCCCACCCGGCCTCCCATCGATTATACGCTGTGGGAGGCCGGGTGGGGGAGCGGGCTGGTGCCGCTGAACATCTAGGGCCGATCGACGAGCCGCCACCCCAGCCGCTCACCCGCGTGGAACGGGACCAGGCTGGTGTCGCCCGTACCGATCCGGTCGGGCACGTCGATGGGCGCGCGTTCGAGCGTGATCGTCGTCTCATTGACCGGCAGGCCGTAAAAAGCGGGGCCGTTGAGCGACGCGAACGCCTCGAACCGATCGAGCGCATCTTCCTCGTCGAATACCGTCGCATAGCTTTCGAGCGCGAACGGCGCGTTGAAGATCCCCGCGCAGCCGCAGGCCGCCTCCTTGGCCGCGACCGCGTGCGGCGCGCTATCGGTGCCGAGGAAGAATTTGGGCGAGCCCGACACTGCGGCCGCGCGCACCGCGCGCCGGTGGCGTTCGCGCTTGACGACCGGCAGGCAATAAGCGTGCGGGCGCAGGCCGCCCGCGAACAGCGCGTTGCGGTTGAGATGGAGGTGCTGCGGGGTGATCGTTGCCGCGACATTGGGGCCAGCCGCGCCGACGAACGCCGCCGCCTCGGCCGTGGTGATATGTTCGAGCACGATCTTGAGCGCGGGAAAATCGCGGACCAGATCGCCCAGCGTGCGATCGATGAACACCGCCTCGCGATCGAAGATGTCGACATCGGCATCGGTGACCTCGCCGTGGATCAACAGCGGCATCCCCGCGCGCTGCATCGCCTCGAACACCGGGCGGATCGCGTGGAGATCGGTGACGCCGTGCGCCGAATTGGTCGTCGCGTTGGCAGGATAGAGCTTGCACGCGGCGAACACGCCCGCCTCGAACCCGCGGACAATCTCCGCGGGATCGGCATCGTCGGTGAGGTAGCAGGTCATCAGCGGGGTGAAGCCATGGCCCTCGGGCAACGCGGCGAGGATACGCGTGCGATACGCCGTCGCCGCCGCGACCGTCGTGATCGGCGGGCTGAGATTGGGCATCACGATCGCGCGCGCGAACTGGCGCGCGGTATCGTTCGCGACCGCGGCGAGCATCGGCCCGTCGCGCAGGTGAACGTGCCAATCGTCGGGGCGGCGCAGGGTGAGGCGATCGATCATGCCGCCCCCTCTATCCGCGCGACGCGCCGGGTGCCAGCCTGCCTCTTGGGTTCGGGGCCGAACGCGCCTACCTGAGGGGCATGTCCACCTGTCTCACCGATCGCGCGCTGATCCGGCTTGCCGGCGAGGATGTGCGCGGATTCCTCCAGGGCCTCGTCACCAACGACGTCGCCACGCTCGACGACTCGGCCCCGCGCTGGGCGGCGTTGCTGACCCCGCAGGGCAAGGCGTTGTTCGATTTCCTGATCTGGGCCGATGGCGACGCGTTGCTGATCGACTGCGAAGCGGCGCAGGCCGAAACGCTTTCCCGGCGGCTGACGCTCTATCGCTTGCGGCGTCCGATCACGATCGAGCCCGCGGCGGGCGCGGTGCATTGGGCGCGCGACGGCGATCGGGGCGTTGCCGATCCGCGGCTGGCCGAGCTTGGGCGACGCTGGCTGGGTGCGCCGGGCGCGGCGGCCGAGGGGTGGACCGAGCACCGGTTGCGGCTCGGGGTGACCGAAGGCGTCGCCGAGTTGGGCGCGGGCGAAACGCTGTGGCTCGAATGCAATGCGGCCGAGTTGAACGGCGTCAGCTTCACCAAGGGCTGCTATGTCGGGCAGGAGAATACCGCGCGAATGCATTATCGCAGCACGGTCAACCGGCGGCTGGTAGTGGCGCCACTGGCCAAGCCCGACAAGCGCACGCGCGCGACCTACCCCGACTTCGGGCTGATGGTCGCGCATCGCCGGGTGGAGGATCTGGGCGATGCGCTGCGCCCCGCCTGGCTGGAAGGCGCGCTGGCAGTGGAGTCATAGTCGAATCGGTTGCGGCCCCGGCCCACATAAGGGGACCAAACCAATAGCCGGCCGGCAGCGCAAGCCGCCGGCCGGCACGCGCTTACTGGAGATCGTTCTGCGTGATCGGAACGATCTTGATCTCGACGCGACGGTTCGCGGCGCGGCCATCCTCGGTCGCGTTCGAGGCGATCGGCTGGCTTTCGCCGAACCCGCGCGTGCCGATCCGCGCTGCCTGCACGCCGCGCGACTGGAGATAGCTCGAAACCGCCGCGGCACGCCGCTCGGACAGCCCCTGGTTATAGGCATCGCTGCCGGTCGAATCGGTGTGGCCGTACACGTCGATATAGGTCTGGTTGTACTGCGAAAGCACGTCCGAGACCTGATCGAGCGTCGGGCGGAACTGCGGCTGCACATTGGCGCTGTCGTAGCCGAAGGTGATACCCGACGGCATGTTGAGCAACAGATCGTCGCCCTGGCGGATGACCTGCACGTCGGTACCCGCGGTCTTGGCGCGCAGATCGCGCTCCTGCTTGTCCATATAGGCGCCGACGCCCGCGCCCGCGAGGCCGCCGATCCCGGCGCCGATGATCTTTTCGGTGCGATCGTGCCGGCCGCCGACGAGATCGCCGAGCAGATAGCCGCCCAGCGCGCCGCCGATACCGCCGATCGCGGCCTTGGAAATCCGCTTCTCGCCAGTCACCGGATCGGTGGTGCAGGCTGAAGTAAAGACGAGCGCGCCCATCGCGGCCGCGACCATCAGCTTGGTCGAAATGCCCATGTCCCTGTGTCCTTCTCAAATATCACGCCGCTCGCCCCTACGCGGACGGTCGTCGAGGTAACTCTACCCCAAGGCTGATTGTTCCGCCTGCGATTTGAACCAATGATGATCGCGCGGTTGTGCGAACGACAGAAACACGCCAAGGAGGCAGTTGCGCGCCATGCCAGCCCTTCCTCCCTTCCCCTGGATCGACGTTGCGATCATCGTCGCGCTGGTCATGCTGAACGGTGTGTTCGCGATGGCCGAACTGGCGGTCGTGTCGGCACGCAAAGCGCGGCTCGAGGCGATGGCGCGCGCGGGCAAGCGCGGCGCGCGGGCGGCGTTGGCGCTGGCCAGCGACCCCGGTCGCTTCCTGTCGACGACCCAGATCGGGATCACCCTGATCGGGATCATCGCCGGTGCCTATTCGGGCGCGAGCCTGGGCGGGCCGGTGGCCGCGCGGCTGGTGCGGCTCGGGATGTCCCCCGACATCGCGGGCACGCTGGGGTTCGCCACCGTCATCGGGCTGACCACCTACGCCTCGCTGGTGATCGGTGAACTGGTACCCAAACAGATCGCGCTGCGCTCCCCCGAACCGATCGCTGCGGTGATCGCGCAGCCGATGCACTGGCTCGCGCGGATCGCCGCCCCGCTCGTCTGGCTGCTCGATTCGACGAGTGGATTTTTCTTCCGTCTGCTCGGCATGTCGCGCGATTCGGAAGCGCAAGTCACCGCCGAAGAACTGCACATGATCGTCGCCGAAGCCTCGCGTTCGGGGGTGCTCGAAGAATATGAGCGCTCGATTATTTCGGGCGTGGTGCGGCTCGCCGACCGGCCGGTGCGCGAGGTGATGACTCCGCGCACCGAAGTCGACTGGCTCGACGTCGATCTCGATGCCGACGCGGTCAAGGTCGCGCTGCTCGAAAGCGGGCATACCCGGCTGCCGGTCGCCGAAGGATCGGTCGATTCGGTGATCGGCGTGGTCGCGGCGCGCGATATCGTCGCCGCGCTGCTCGACGGTGCCCCGATCGATCTGCGCGCGATGATGCGCACCGCCCCCGTCATCCCCGACCAGCTCGACGCGATGGATGCGCTCGGCGCGCTGCGCCAGGCCGAGGTGCCGATGGCACTGGTCCACGACGAATACGGCCATTTCGAAGGCGTCGTGACCCCCGCCGACCTGCTGATCGCGATCGCGGGCGAATTCGTGTCCGACGCCGATCCGGAGGACCCGCCCTCGCTGGTCGAGCGCGACGACGGCTCGCTGCTCGTCTCGGGCAACATGGCCGCCGATACGCTGGCCGACCGGATCGACATCATCCTGCCCGAGGATCGCGACTACGCGACCGTAGCGGGCTTCGCGCTCGCAGCCTTCCGCCACCTGCCCTCCGAAGGCGAGAGCTTCGTCAAGCAAGGCTGGCGCTTCGAGATCGTCGACCTCGACGGGCGGCGGATCGACAAGGTGCTGGTGGAGCCGGCACGCAAGACGTGAAGCACCTTGCGTCGTGCAACGCGCTGTACGGGCCCGACGCGGCTGCCGTACCAATGCACGCACGCATCGCCATTGAATCGACACCCGCTTGCGCTCGATGGTAGATATGATGACGGCGCTGATCGGAACCAAGTCTCCCGAACCCCTCTGCTGATGAAGAGAATAATGGCCGACAATCATGAACTGGCCCCGGCCGGGGCGATCGGCGGCGGCGAGACGCGCCGTTCGGTTCTCACCGACATTTTCGCCGCGCTCACCGTGGCGACACCGGGTATCAGAGACCCCGGCGGCGTCGGCGCGAGCATGGTGGCTAGCCTGTCACCGGACCTCAATTGCAATCCGCGAGATCTCGGCGCGGTTGGCGACGGCAAGACCGACGACAGTGCCGCGTTCCAGCGAGCTTTCACCAATTCCACGCGGACGCGCCGTAGCAACACCTATACAATCAAGGGCGAATTTCAGGCGGGCGTCCTGATACCGCCCGGCAGATATCGCATCGCCTCGACGATCACGATGCCGGGCACCAATATCCTCGTTGCCGCACAGGTACCCGGCACCGTCGAAATCCTTCTCGATGACGATACCTATTTCCTTACGTCGCAAGCGCTCATCACGACGATCGCCATCGATGGCATCAAGATCACCGGCGGTAAGGGCGGCTATCGCAGCACCCAGCACGGCGCGAACAGCGCGGGAGGCGACCTTAGAGTCAGATGACCTCATGCTGACCCGTATCCTGCGTTGAGCAGATAGTTGCGGCATTCTGCTGGCGGGAAGGCGTCGAGCAAGGTGCCGATGCGTCGCCATGTTGTTTCGTGGGATCGTTCGGC